>NZ_FMWW01000002.1:653190-1093622 GCF_900103205.1 Pseudomonas sp. NFPP12 | reverse complement strand
AAGCGCTGTGAGGCGTTGAGCTAACCAATACTAATTGCCCGTGAGGCTTGACCATATAACACCCAAGCAATTTGCTTAAGAAGCGAGTTGCGGTGTGTGAAGACGATACAAACCGAAAGTTTGCGAACACACAAACCTATTACATACCCATTCGCTGGCACGTTGCACAAGCAACGGACTGGCTACCGAATTTCTTGACGACCATAGAGCGTTGGAACCACCTGATCCCATCCCGAACTCAGAAGTGAAACGATGCATCGCCGATGGTAGTGTGGGGTTTCCCCATGTGAGAGTAGGTCATCGTCAAGATTAAATTCCGAAACCCCAACTGCATATGCAGTTGGGGTTTTGTTTTGCGCGTGGAAAATTTGCTCTTATTCGCAAACAAATTTGCACAGTTATTTTCGGATTGGAACACTAGAATAACCGTTACTTTCTCCACTCCCAGAGCCTTCTATGCCAGATCCGGTTGACGCCCCCGGGTTGTCAGAATTACCACTGGACGACCTGGTTGCCTGCCATGAATGCGACTTGCTGATGCGCAAGCCCAAGCTCGCCCTCGGTGAGAAAGCCCAGTGCCCTCGTTGTGGCTATGAGCTCTACGCGCACCGGCACAATGTGGTCGAACGCAGCCTGGCCCTGGTGATCGCGGCCTTGTTGCTCTATGTGCCGGCGAACTTTCTACCCATCATGCAGCTCAATCTACTGGGACAGTCTTCTGAGGACACGGTCTGGAGCGGTGTGCAGGGGCTGTTCGACACCGGGATGGAAGGCGTGGCGGTGGTGGTGTTCCTGTGCAGCATGGGCATTCCCCTGCTCAAGTTGATTTGTCAGCTTTTAGTCCTGCTGAGTATTCGTTGGGACATCGGCCGCAGTTACGGCCTGCTGCTCTATCGCATTTATCATCATCTGCGCGACTGGGGCATGCTCGAGGTCTACCTGATGGGGGTGCTGGTGGCCATCGTCAAGTTGGCCGACATGGCATCCATTACCGTGGGCCTGGGCCTGGTGTGTTTTATCAGTCTGTTGTTGGTGCAGGTCTGGCTGGAGGTGGTGATGTCGCCTCACCAGATCTGGCAAGCGTTATCGGGAGAGGACATACATGCGGGCGATTGAGGCAGGCATTCTGATCTGTACTGAATGCCACGAGTTGAATCGGCAGGAGGCTGACAGCGAAGAGCAGACCTGCACTCGCTGCGGGGCCATGGTTCATCCTCGTCGCCCCAATAGCATACTGCGCACCTGGGCGTTGCTGCTCACCGCCGCGATCCTCTACATCCCGGCCAACGTGCTGCCGATCATGACCGTCAGTTCCCTGGGCCAGGGTGACCCCAGCACCATCATGTCGGGGGTCATCCAGCTGGTGCAGCACGGCATGTTTCCCATCGCTGCGGTGGTGTTCGTCGCCAGTATCCTGGTGCCCACCTTCAAGCTGGTGGGCATTGCCCTGTTGTTGTTTTCGGTGCAACGTCACCAGCCGCTCTCGGCCCGACAGCGGATCATCATGTACCGCTTTATCGAGTTCATCGGCCGCTGGTCGATGCTGGATATCTTTGTCATCGCCATCCTGGTGGCGGTGGTCAACTTTGGCCGGCTGGCCAGCATCGAGGCCAATCTCGGTGCGGTTGCCTTTGCCAGCGTGGTGATTCTGACCATGCTGGCTGCAGTAACTTTCGATCCCCGACTGATCTGGGATAACACGGAGTCGGACGACGACCATGAGTGATTTGCCTACCGCCAAAACCCGCCCGGCCTCCAACTGGTCGGCTATCTGGGTATTGCCACTGATTGCCCTGATCATCGGCGGCTGGCTGGGCTGGCGTGCCTACAGCCAGACCGGTATCGAGATCCAGTTGCGCTTTGAAAGCGGCGAGGGGATCCAGGCCAACAAGACTGAAGTGGTCTACAAGGGCATGCCCGTAGGTAAGGTCAAAACCCTGGCTCTGGACGATGAGGGCAACTCCAAGGGAGTGATTGCCACAGTCGAGATGAACAAGGACGTCGAACAGTACCTGAAGACCAACACCCGCTTCTGGCTGGTCAAACCCAGTGTCAGCCTGGCCGGGATCACTGGCCTGGAAACCCTGGTCTCGGGCAACTACATCGCCGTCAGCCCCGGGGATGGCGAGCCGAGCCGCAAGTTCAAGGCCCTGGCCGAAGAGCCTCCTTTATCTGATGCCAAGCCGGGCCTGCACCTGACCATCAAGGCCGAGCGCCTGGGGTCGCTGAACCGTGGCAGCCCAGTGTTCTACAAGCAGATCCAGGTTGGCCAGATCAAGAGCTTCCTGCTCTCCGAAGACCAGAACACGGTAGAGCTCAAGGTCTATATCGAGCCCACCTATGCCAATCTGGTGCGCAAGCACACACGTTTCTGGAACGCCAGCGGCATCAGCATCGACGCCAACCTGTCCGGGGTAAAAGTACGCAGCGAGTCCCTGTCCAGCATCGTCGCCGGGGGGATCGCCTTTGCCACGCCGGAGAATCGCAAGGACAGCCCGCCCACCGACCCAAGCCTGCCGTTCCGTCTGTATGAGGACTTCGACGCCGCCCAGGCCGGGATCCGGGTCAAGGTCAAGCTCACCGATTTCGAAGGCCTGCAGGCCGGGCGCACCCCGGTGATGTACAAGGGCATCCAGGTGGGCAGCCTGAAAGCCCTGAAGGTCGACTCCGACCTGAGCAGCGCCACCGCCGAGCTGACTCTCGATCCCCTGGCCGAGGATTACCTGGTCCAGGGCACCCAGTTCTGGACCGTCAAGCCTTCGATCTCCCTGGCCGGCATCACCGGTCTTGAGGCCCTGGTCAAGGGTAACTACATCGCTATCCGTCCCGGCGACAAGGGCGCCGCGCCCCAGCGCGAGTTCGAGGCCCGGGCCAAGGCCCCGCCGCTGGACCTGCGTGCCCCCGGCCTGCACATGGTGCTGTTCACCGACAACCTGGGGTCGCTGGATGTCGGCAGCCCGATTCTCTATAAACAGGTCAAGGTCGGGTCGGTGCAGAGCTACCAGTTCTCCCACACCCGCAAGCAACTGGTGATCGGCGTCCACATCGAGAAGGAATATGAAGGCCTGGTCAACGGTTCGACGCGCTTCTGGAACGTCAGTGGCATCACCCTGACCGGGGGCCTGACCGGTGGTATCCAGATCAAGAGCGAGTCGCTGCAAAGCCTGATGGCGGGTGGCATCGCCTTCGAGACCCCGCTGCCCAACGTGCCGCTGAAAAAGCGCATTCCACGTTTCCGCCTGTTCGCCAACCAGGAGGAGGCGGCGCAGCGCGGCACCCTGGTGAGCATCAAGGTTGATCGCGCCGACGGCTTGCGGGCCGGCACGCCTGTACGCTTCAAGGGCCTGGACGTGGGCAAGCTGGAAGAAGTGACCCTCAGCGCCGACATGCAATCGGTCATGCTCAAGGCGCGGATCACCGAAGTGCCCGAGCGCATCGCCCGGGTCGGCAGCCAGTTCTGGGTGGTCAAGCCGGAGTTGGGCCTGATGAAGACCTCGAACCTGGAAACCCTGGTCACCGGCCAATACATCGAGGTCCAGCCTGCGACGAAGAGCCAGGGCGTGCAGACCAGTTTTGTCGCCTTGCCGCAACCGCCGGAAGCCAGCGTTCAGGAAGCCGGCCTGAGCCTGGTGTTGAGCGCTGCTCGGCGTGGCTCGCTGAAAGTCGGAGTGCCGGTAACCTACCGCGAAGTGGCGGTGGGCAAGGTGACCGGTTACGAGCTGGGCCAGACGGCCGATCGGGTACTGATCCACATCCTCATCGAACCCAAGTACGCACCGCTGATTCGCAGTGGTACGCGCTTCTGGAACAGCAGTGGATTTGGTGTCGACTTCGGCCTGTTCAAAGGGGCGACGGTGCGTACCGAATCCCTGGAGACCCTGATCCAGGGGGGGGTTGCCTTCGCGACGCCGGATGGCGAGCGCATGGGCAACCCGGCGCGGCCTCAGCAGACCTTCCCGCTGTTCGACAAGTTCGAAGAGGAATGGCTGACCTGGGCACCGAAGATCCCCCTGGGCAAATAACCTTCCTGTAGGAGCCGGCTTGCCGGCGAAGAGGCCCTCAGCCCTGCGTCGCGCCAGAGGACGCCTTCGCTGGCAAGCCAGCTCCTACAACAGCTTTCCCATAAAAAAGGCCGCGCTCGGAAGAGCGCGGCCTTTTTCGTTGCAGCGTTACGAAATCAGACTTCGTCCAGCTCCGCTTCTGCTTCCGGCTCTGCGTTCAGCACGGCCTTGACCTGATCGTGACGACGGATGAACTTCCAATCGGCCTCGTCGATGTAGATGCCGTTCGGTCCGCTGCCACCTTCCAGGTCGATGGCCACTTGGGCGGAAACCTGGGGCTTCACACTGGCCAGGATTGGCACGAAGCCCAGTTGCAGGCTGGTTTCCAGCAGCGCCGCCTGGTTGCGCTCGTCGATGTCCGCCGCCTCGTCGAGGTAGTAAGGCAGGCGGATGCGCCCGGCCTGGTCGCGGTCCATCAAGTGCAGCAACAGGTACATGTTGGTCAGCGCCTTGATGGTCATGGTGGTGCCGTTGGACGCCGCGCCATCGATGTCGGTGTGGATGACCGGCTGGCCGTTGACCTTGGTGATCTCGAACGCCAGTTCGAACAGGTCCTTGAGGCCCAGCTGGTTGTGGTTGGCCGCCACCAGCCGCGCCAGGTACTCCTTGGCTTCTTCGTTCTTGTTGTCCTGCTCGGCGCTCTGGCTCAGGTCGAACACCGACAGGGTCTCGCCTTCTTCGTATTGCCCGGCGCTGTGGATGATCTGGTCGATGTGCTTGAGGGCTTCCTTGTTCGGCGCCAGGACGATACGGAAGCTCTGCAGGTTGGACACCTGGCGCTTGTTGATCTCGCGGTTGAACAGCGCCAGCTGGTGTTCCAGGCTGTCGTAGTCGCTGCGGATATTGCGCAGGGTCCGGGCGATATCGGTGACCGCGGCGCGGCGCGCCTTGCCCAGGGTCAGGGCTTCGTCGGTGCGGTGGGCATAGGCGTTGATCAGCAGCTGCAGGCGCCGCTCTACGTCATCCTCGCTGTCGAACTTGGCCACGCCCTTGAGGCGCACCTGGGCATACAGTGCCTCGATCTGCCCGTCGACCCGCTGCAAGCCCTGCCAGCTGTCCTGGTAGTCGTTGAGCAATGGCAGCAGGTTGTCCATGGAATCGTCCACCGGGTCCATGAACGGCGTGCCGAAGGGCAGGTCTGCCGGCAGCAGCTGACGGCGACGCAGAGCGTCGTCCAGGGTGCGCTGCTTGGCTTCCATGTCGGCGATCTGCCGGCCCACCAGTTGCAGCTTCGCAGACAACTGCTGGACGCGCTCGGTGAAGGCGTCGCTGGAGCGCTTGAGTTCGTCCTGGGCGGCCTCCATCTGTGCCAGCTGCTCCAGCTTCTCGCCTTCCTCGGCGCTCAGAGTCTGAGCGCGGCGGAAGTCTTCCAGGGCCTTCTGGGCATCCAGTACCTGTTGGTACAGGGCTTCGGTCTGGGTCTTGCTGGCGGCGCGGTCGGCGGCCACGGCGGCCTGGGTCTTGAGCTGCTTGAGCTCTTTTTCCAGGCGTTCTTTCTGATCCCGCAGGGCGGCGCGGTCGGCCAGGGCCTGCAAGGCTGGCGGTTCGATGTGGGAGATGTCGATCGACAGCCCCGGCACTTCGAAGCGCTCGCCCTTGAAGCCGTCGAGGATCAGCTCCACCGACTTCACCCACTCGCCGTTGTCGTCCAGGGCAATGCCGTGTTCGCCCAGGGGCAGGCTGAACAGCGCGCTGTTGAACAGGCGCATCAGGCGCTCCACGTCCTGCTGGGAGAACTCTTCCCGCAGGCGGGCGTAGCTGTTGTTGTCGGCATGATCGAGCTGCTGCTTCACCGACTTCAGGCGTTTTTCCAGGTCCCGCAGGCGCTCCTCCAGGTCTTCGGCGGAGAATTGCCGGGACTGGGCCAGGGCGCCGGCCAGTTCGTCGTGAGCATCCTTGGCCGCCAGCAGTTGCTGTTCCAGGACCTTGACGTCATCCACCAGGGCGAAGCGGTGCTTGAGCACCGACAGCTCACCCAGCCAGCGCTGGGTGCCGGTGATTTCCCGCTCCAGGCGCATCATTTCCTGGGTGCTGCTGCGCTGGTCGTTCTGCAGCGCGTCCTGCTCGTTGCGGTAATGCTCGGCCTGGATGGTCAGCTCTTCCTTGCGGGCGCCGGCGTAGTCCGACCAAGTGCCCAGCAGCGAATCCAGAAGTGGCGACAGGCGATGCAGTTTGCCCCGCAGAATGTCCCGCTGCTTCACGCCGTTGGCCAGGGCCTCCACCAGGGGGCCGGCGGCCACCAGGGAGTTGTAGTCCTGCTCCATGCGTCGTACGTCGCGGAAAGCTTCGTCGCACGCGGCGATGTAGTCGACGCTGCCGGAGCGCAGGCTGTGCTCGAAGGCGTCGAGGAACAGCTGCTTGAGCTTGGCCGCGGTGATTTCGCGCATGTGCAGCAGGTTGATGAACAACGCGCGGAAGGTCTTCAGGCTTTGCTCGCTGGTGGAGCGCAGCGGGATCAGGGTCAGGTCCAGGGGGATCGAGGTGTGGCCGCCCACCAGCAGGCGCCGCAGTTCATCGGGCTTGAGCTCATAGGCCTTGAGGCCCTGGCGCTCCAGGTTGGTGAACAGCTCTTTCTGCCGCAGGCAGGTGTCGTCCTTCTGGTAGTGCGCCAGGTCCAGCTGCCCGGCGTAGGCGAAGAACTGGTGGCCGAAACCGCCGCCCGGGCCGCGCCCGACCACGCCGATCACATGGGGGCCGTGGGGCAGCGAGACTTCCACCAGGATGTAGCTGGTGTCGGAAGCGAAGTAGAAGCGCCGGGATTGTTCCAGGCTGTACTTGCCGAAGCTCATGTCCGACATGCGTGCCAGGATCGGGAATTGCAGGGCGTTGATGGATGCCGACTTGCCCAGGTTGTTGGCCCCGTACACCGACAGCGGCTCTTCCAGGGGGAACAGGCCGAGGCTGTAGCCGGCGGTGTTCAGTAGGGCAAAGCGGCGGATGCCGTAGCGTTCCTTGCTCATGCGTCGAGCTCCTGTTCTTCGGCGATGGCTCGGGCCAGCGCGTCTTCTTCACTTTCTTCGGACTCGTCGAATTCGCTCAGGTCCAGCGGGTCATCGGTCTGCAGCAGTTTTTCGTCGCTGTCGTCGTCCACCAGCACCGGGGTCGGCAGCGGCAGCACGCTGTGCAGGCTGGCGGCCAGGTCGCGGTCCTGCTGGACCGACAGGCAGACATCGAGGAAGCGGTGCATCGGCGGCAGGAAGCGATAGATCCCCGGCTCCTCGGCGGCAAAACCCAGCTGGGTCATGCGGCGCATGATTTTCTCTTCCAGCTCTTCCTGGGTCTGCACTTCGGCCTGGATGAACAGGTCGCGGTATTTTTCCAGCAGCGACGGCAGTTCGTCGCGGCCCAGGCTGCCGCCGTCGAGCACGGAGATCGGGTCGCGGCCCTGGTCGGCCAGGTGCTCCACCAGGATGAAGGTGAACAGCGCCAGGCGCTGGGCGGTCTTGTTCACCTGGGCGGCGGCGTTGTCCGGCACGAAGTAGTAGAAGCCGCGGGTATCGCACACCAGCTCGAAGCCCAGGGCCTTGAACAGGGTGCGGTACTGGTCCTGGAAGTTCGACAGTTGGGCGTACAGCTCCGGGTCGCGGCGGCTGACGTGGTAACCCTTGAACAGCTCGCGGAAGATCGGCGCCAGCTGGGACAGTTCGGAAAGATCAAGATGCATTGGCGTTGCTCGCAGAATGCTCGGCGGCGTCATCGCGGGCCGAGAGCAGGGCGAAGGAGCGCAGGCTGACCTGGTGCTCCTGGGTGTGGTAGTCGCGGCGTTCGAGGCGCTCGCGCTTGAAGCGTTTTTCCCGGGACAGGCGCGAGAACCAGTACAGCAGTTCGTCGGTGGCGCCATCGGGCTCCTGGTCCAGCAGCCAGCTCATCAGGTCCGGCATCGGCAGGGCATCTTCGCAGCGCTCGAGCATTTCCCGGACCGTGCGCGGTGCCTTGGGGGCCACGCCCTTGTGGGTCTTGTGGGCCTTGGGGAAGCGCGCGGGCTTGGGTTCGAAGCGGGCCAGGGCGTAGACATAGGCTTCCACCTGGCCGGAGCTGCCGAGGAAGGTGCTTTGCGGACGGGTGAACATCGGCATGGCGGCCTGGGGCACGGCGTCGATGCCCTTGCGGCGGATGGCCGACAGGGCCAGGGCCGCGCCGCGGGTCACGGCGTTATGACGGCGCGCCTCCTCACGCAGCGGCAGCAGCAGTTCCCGGGCATGGCGCAGGGTCAGCTGGGCGCTGGTCTGCATTTCCAGGATCCGCGCGTGGGTGCGCAACAGCATGTCGTCGTCCACCAGGTGGCCCAGGCGCTGCTGTTCGGTGAGCATGCGCAGCAGGACGTTCTCCACCTTGCGCACGCCCTGTTCGAAGGCGCCGTCGGCGTTCACCAGTTGGATCATCGGTTCGACGTATTCGTCCCAGGTGGCCAGCACCTCGGCATAGCGCTGGCGCAGGGGGATCTGCCGGTCGCTGGTCTTGGCCCGCTCGGCAACGGCCACCAGGGCCTGTTCGTCGTTGGCGAGCTTCTTCAGGACATCGCGCACGCGCATGTCCAGCAACCGCAGCTGGCGCGCCAGGTCGTTGCCGTCGCGCACGTCGAAGGCGTCCTGGATGTAACCGGCCAGGCGCTCGAGGTGGCGCAGGTAGGCTTCGATCTCCAGGCACAGGCCCAGGCGGTGTTCACGGCGCAGGTAGGCGAGGAAGTCGTGGATCTGCGCATTGAGCTCGAAACGGTTCGGGCTTTTCGCCACCGGGACCAGGATGTCCAGGCGTATCCATACGTCCAGCAGGTGGGTGATGTCCTGGGGCGTGCTGTCCAGTTGTTGGGCAGACAGCTGTGAACGCAGTTCGGCAAGACTCAGGGTGCCTTGGTCGAAGTGCTCGCACAGCGGCTCCAGAAGTGCCCAGTGTTCGGCGAGGGCGCGCAAGACGCGCTTGGGTTCGATCATCGGAATGGCCGGCTGGTTGGCAATGAAAAGCGGCGATTGTACTGCATCAGGGGGCTGACGATTCACCCCCAGGTCCAGGTATGAGACGGACAGTCGCTTTTGTGCGCAATCAACTGCGGGCGATCTTCGGCGAAGGACGGTAGAATCCCCCACCTCAGTTATCCACAAGTGGCCGACCTTTGCTTATCGAGTCCCGTCGTCGCGCTTATCTGTCCGCCATGCAGGTGGTCAGTTGGCTGCCGCGCAGCGAATTGCCCTTTGCCGCCCCTTCGCGCCCCGAGTTGCTGGCCCTGCCGGAACCGGAGGTGGAGGCGCCGCCTGCCCCTGTGGTCGAGGCCAAGGCCCCCGCGGCGCCGGCGGCAAGGAACGTCGAACGGCCGAAGATCGAGGTGCCGCGCCCCTCCACCGCCCCTGCGCGCCCAGCCAGCAAGGCGCCGACCGAGGGCGAAGAGGCCCCGGCCCCGGTGGTCAAGGCCCCGGTGGTACCGCCGCCACGTTTTGCCCTGCAGTTGCTGCGGGCCGGCCGTTGCCTGCTGCTGGTGGAGTTACCCACAGGCGAAGCCTTCCAGAGCCGCGACCCGGCCTACCTGTTGCTCAAGGACATGCTGCGCGCCGCCGGCCTGCCGGACAGCCCGCAGATCCTCGCCGAGCCGGTGCGCTGGCCGATGCTGACCCGGGGCAACCTGGACCAGGGCCCCGAGGCTGCGCGGGATTTCGTCCAGGCCTTTGTCGGCGTGCGGATCGAGCAGGAACCCTGTGTCTGCCTGTGGCTGATCGGCCTGCCGGCGGTGCGATTTGCCGGCGAGGCGAATGCCGAATCCTACAACCGCGAACTCCAGGTCGAAGGCCTGGGTTCGGCCTGGGCCCTGCCTGGCCTGGAACTATTGATGGAAGAGCCACAGCGTAAGGCTGATGTCTGGCAAGCCATGCGTCGCTTGATGACGCGCTGGAAAAGCACTGATGAGCAAAATGACCAATGAGTGACGCGTTGACCTTCCGCCTGGCCACCGAAGCGGACCTGGATAGCATCCTGAAAATCGAATATGCGGCGTTCAGCCACCCCTGGACCCGGGGCATTTTCATGGATGCCTTCAAGTCCTACGAGGTCTGGCTGATGTTCGAAGGCAGCCAGCAAGTGGGCCACGGGGTGATCCAGGTGATCATCGACGAAGCGCATCTGCTGAACATCACCGTCAAGCCGGAAAGCCAGGGCCGCGGCCTGGGCCTGCGGTTGCTGGAAGAGCTGATGAAGCGCGCCTACCAGAAGGACGCCCGGGAGTGTTTCCTGGAAGTGCGCTCCAGCAACCAGACCGCCTATCGGTTATACGAGCGTTATGGCTTCAATGAAGTGGGGCGCCGCCGCGACTACTACCCGGCGGTAGGCGGTCGCGAAGACGCCCTGGTCATGGCCTGCACGCTGGTCGACTGAGCCTTTAACCGCACGCGGGCCAATGTAGGCGCTGGCTTGCCAGCGAAGGCGCCATTCGGGGCGATGCACGGCTTGAGGGCCTCTTCGCCGGCAAGCCGGCTCCTGCGGGAGAGCGCGTCATTGAATGCGGTGCAGGGCTCAGGGCTTGCCGTCCAGCGGGTCGCGGCGGGCCAGTTCGGCTTCATCCAGGCCATTGCCGCCACCAATGTTCTCTTCTTCGACAATACTCAGGTCCCAGTCGGCCGGTTTGTCGGCACCGGCCTCATGGGCGGAGCGGGCGCCGTCTGCGCGGATCAGGGTTTCCGGGCTCAGGTCATCATCGCTTGCACCGTCGTCCGTGACGCGGTTGCTGGCGCGGGCGGCGGGTTCGTCGTCATCGAAATGCAGCTCCTCCATGGAGCCCATGCGGTCCTGATCGTCGTCGATGGGTTCGGGCTGGGGGGCGTTGTAGGGGCGTCGTGATTCGTTCATGGCGATTACTCATACTTCGGGACTGGATAAAGGGTGGACCCTTGCACGCCCCTGAAGATTCCCCCGCAAGGGATGGCCGGTATCTGTAGCAATAGGCGTGACCTCGACGGGCGGCCGTCTGTCAAAGCAGCGCATCATTCTTGAGGCTTCACAGCATGAACGAACTACAAGATCTGATTGATAACAACGAGCGTTGGGCCGAAGCGATCAAGCAGGAAGATCCGGACTTCTTCTCCAAACTGGCTCGCCAGCAGACCCCGGAATACCTGTGGATCGGCTGTTCGGACGCGCGGGTGCCGGCCAACGAGATCGTCGGCATGCTGCCGGGCGATCTGTTCGTGCACCGCAACGTGGCCAACGTGGTACTGCACACCGACCTCAATTGCCTGTCGGTGATCCAGTACGCGGTGGATGTACTCAAGGTCAAGCACATCCTGGTTACCGGCCACTACGGCTGTGGCGGCGTGCGCGCCTCTATGCAGGATCGCCAGCTGGGCCTGATCGACGGCTGGCTGCGTTCGATCCGCGACCTGTACTACGAGCACCGTGAAGCGCTGGGGCAGTTGCCCACGGAAGAAGAGCGGGTCGACCGTCTGTGCGAACTGAACGTGATCCAGCAGGTGGCCAACGTCGGCCATACCAGCATCGTGCAGAACGCCTGGCATCGCGGGCAGAGCCTGTCGATCCACGGTTGCATCTACGGCATCAAGGACGGTCGCTGGAAGAGCCTGAACGCCACCATCAGCGGCTTCGAGCAGTTGCCGCCGCAGTATCGGCTGCGTCCGGTAGGCGCGGTCTGATCGTCGCTGGCCGCAGGCGGCGATAGGGCGCAGGCTTGCGGGCTCTGTCAGAGCACCGCGACCCTGCGGGTCGATCGCAGCCTGCGGCAGCGGCTACAGGTTGAGCGGCCGGCTCAGAGGTGCGGTACCTCGGTGCTTGGCGCCGGTGCCGGGGCCTTGAGCTGGTTGAGCTGGGTCTTGACCGGTGCACTGGTGCATTTGGCCGCGGCTTGCTGCTCGCTCAGCTTGCGCACCGAGGTGTAGAACAGCTCGCAGGTCTGCACTTTCTGCGTCACCTGCCAGGTCTGGGTGCAACTGCCGAGCAGGGTGCTCGGGTCCGTCCCCGGCTTGCTGCCCATGCCGGCCTGCCAGCAGGCCGCGCTCAGGTCCTGGCCCATCACTTTCAACCCCGCGGCATCGGCCTTGGCCTGGTCATCGTCGTAGTTCGCCGGGTCTGCCGCGTACCAGATATAGCTCGGGTGGTTGGAGCCCAGCACCGGCACCTTGACCCCCTCGCTGGGGCTGATCTGTGCCAGGCCCAGCACATTCACCGTGACCCCGTACTGCTGTTTGAGCCAATTGCGCACCGGTGCGCCGAAGGCCACCATCGGCAGGGCCGCGCCGCTGGTGCTCTGGCTGACCTGCTTGACCATGCTGGTCTGGTAGCTGTTGAAGTAGCTGTAGACCCCCTCCAGGTCCTTGCCGGCACTCGATGGCGCGGCAATCGGCGCGATGTCGACGATGGTCTGGTAGGCCGGGGTCTGCTCGGCGGCGATGCCGTTGGCCGTCAACAGGGTTGCCCAGCGGTCGGTGGTGGCCGACTCCAGATAGTCCTGGGCCTGGGTCAATGAATAGTCCGGCGGGAAGTGCAGCAGCTCGACGCTCTTGCGGTTTTCCAGGGCCATGCCCAGGGGCAGGAACAGGTACCAGCTGTAGGCCCATTTGCCATCGGCATTGAGCTGGCTGGCGCCCTTGTAGGCCAGGTCGCCGGCATCCAGCAGGGCACTCAGGGGCTTGTCGTAGCCGTCCGGCACACCGCTGATGGAGGCCAGGACCTTGTCGCCGGTGGTCTTGACACTGACTTTTGCAGCGCTGTAGCCGTCACGCTGCACGCTCTGGGTCAGGTAGTGAGCCACCGTCTCCTCCAGGGTCCAGTTGCGATAGCAGATCACGTTGCAGTTGTTGGGGTAGGCGAAGAGTTGGGTGACGCGCTGGGGGCTGCCCAGATCGACTTCGACATCGGCCTGTGCCGTCGCGCTCAGGGCAGCAGCGGTCAGCGCCAGGGTCATTCCTGCGAATTTGAACATGCTCAGATCCTTTTCAGCGTGAACCCCTTCGAAGGGGGGGCAGGACATACTGAAACAGCACCGAGCGGAGAAACAGCCGGGAGTGAAAAAATATCCATTGCCCCGGCTGCGCAGGGTTCAACCAGGCATGAGGCGCGTCCAGGGAAACCCCGGGGCATGGAGCTGACAGACCCGGATGACCACGATCATGACGACCAGATAGATCGGCTGCCAGGGGCTGAAGTGATTCCAGTGCAAGGCGCCCAGCCAGGGGCTGCGGGCACAGAAATCCGGGTCCGGCTGGCCGATGCGCCGCGAATGCAGCAGGCCGATCAGCACAAAGCCCAGGTAGGCCAGTATCCCCAGGGCCCCCAGCCAATAGCCGAACAGGCCCAGCATGACCGCTTGCGGCACCCCGTGGCGCAGCACCAGCCAGTGCTGGTGCGGATTCAGGCGCTTGGGCACCAGGCGCTCGCTCAACCACAGGTCGATGGCCAGCAGGCGGGCGATCGCAGGGGCCCAGGTGTTGAGCAGGATCAGCCCGAAAATCGCCAGGACACCCCCACAGAACAGCCCCATCATCACTGCAAGTTCTTTGCTGTGTTGGGGCTTGTCCATGAAGTACAGGCTCAGGGCCAACCCCATGGCGACCCCTGACCTGATCCAGCTGTCCACGCCCTGCGGACGCGGCATCAGGTTCTGCCAGAAAAACACATCGCTGCGAGGCAGCCGCTCCAGCAGCGCCGGGAAACGCGAGGCCAGGGTCTGCGACAGTTCCATGCAGGCCTGCCAATGTTCGTCTTCGAAGTGCCGGGTCAGGGCGACCTGGCGACGTCGGGGCATGGGGTTCAGCAGCAGGCGAGCCGCGGCAACGTCCGGCGTCGCTTCGCCGGGTTCCCCGGCGTTGGCCAGCAGCTCCTGATAGAAGGCCTCCTGCTGGCAGCGCTCGATCAGCGACTGCCAGAGCCACGCCGGTTCAGGGGTGTTGCCACGGCTTTCGTCCCAGCCGAACACCTGGCATACCCGATCGAACAAGGGTACCTGCCAGGCTTGCTGCTGCAGCAACTGCAGCATTTCATGCTGCCAGTTCTGGCGATGATCGAAGATCCGCAGCCAGGGTTGTGCGCAGTAGCTCGTCAGGCGTTCGAGGAAGGCCCGCTCCTGGCCGGCTTGCAGCAACGCTTCCAGCGTCCGGCGGTATTCCTGCAACAGCGTCTTGACCAGGAATGCCTCTTGCCAGGCCTCCATGGGCGGTTGTTGCCAGGGTGTCAGCCAGTCCAGATGCTCGGCGGCCCAGCCGATGATCGCGGCATATTGCTCGGGGTGGGCGCAGCACGCCACCAGCAGGCGCTGCAGGAAATCGTCCTCGCAGCCCTGCTGCCGAGCCTGTTGCCAGCGCTCTGGCAGGTTCTCGACGCTCAGCCCCTTGAGCAGCGGCAATGCGCTAGTGGCTGGAGCGGGTAGGGGGGGGGGATCCTGCGGGGCGGGCGGGACCCAGTCCGCCAGCGGTTCGACGGACAGCGGGACGTCTTCAAGCAGGCTGGCCCATTGCTGGGCCTGGGAAGGGCCCCTCGGCGTTGGCCGCGGGGCGGCCGCGTCCATCTCTATCAGGCCCGACCAGGCCTGCAGGTTGTCCGGGGGCGGTGCCTTAGTGGAGGCGGCCTGGATCACCGCGACTTCATCCGCGATCTCTTCCCGCCAGCGGGCCAGTTGCAGCGCCCGCTCATAGGCTTCACGCAGGCGCTGGAAGCCTTCGGCATCCTCGTCCGGACGGGTGATCTTCAACTGCCGGGCATAGCTGCGCTTGATGCTGCGTTCGTCGGCGTCCTCGGGCAACTCCAGCAGGGACCAGCAATCCATGTTGCCGCTCCTCAGTGCCAGTGGCCGTTTTCCAGGTGTTGCAGTTGTTCACTGAGCTGGCTGCGCACTTCGCGGATCTTGCGCTCGTCCTGGGTTTCCAGCACTTGCTGGAATTGCCCGGCCCAATAGCCGATCTGTTCGCGCAACTCCCCCAGGCTCTCCTGATACAGGCGTTCCAGTCGGGCGCTGAGCAGCGTGTTGACCTGCTGGTCGCGGGGGTGAATCTTCAATTGCGCCAGGGCCTTGAGGCGCTCCTGGATTTCTTCCGGAGTCAGCACGCCGGGGTTGTTTTCGATCACCAGG
The DNA here is from genome assembly GCF_900103205.1 of Pseudomonas sp. NFPP12. NCBI lineage: Bacteria > Pseudomonadati > Pseudomonadota > Gammaproteobacteria > Pseudomonadales > Pseudomonadaceae > Pseudomonas > Pseudomonas sp. NFPP12. Next base: position 1,078,502 of record NZ_FMWW01000002.1, on the reverse strand, counting down.
GAATGGCTTTCCCCGGTCAGCGGGATGCTCACCTGAGCTTCCAGCAGGCCGTTGATGTCGTAGGTGAAGCGCACGTCCAACGAGACTTCGCCGGCGGGGCGCTTGGGCACGCGCATTTCCAGCTGGCCCAGAGCGACGTTGTCGCGCACCAGGCGGCTTTCGCCCTGGAAGATCTTCAGCAGCACCTGCTCCTGGTTGTCATGCAGGGTCTGCACGGTCTTGACCCGGCTTACCGGCACCACGCTGTTGCGCTCGATGATCGGCAGGTAGTGCCCGCTCTCGATCTGGTTGCCGTATTGCTGGGAGGTCTCGATCCCCAGGGTGTAGGAGCAGACGTCGGTCAGCACTACTTCTTCCAGGGCCGCCGAGCGTGCCTTGAGGGCCGCCTGGACCGCCGCGCCCTGGGCCACCACCTGGTCGGGATCGAGGCTGATGGAGGGAAAACGCCCGAACAGCCCGGCCGCCAGCTTGCGCACCAGGGGCATGCGGGTGGCGCCGCCCACCAGGAGGATTTCATCCAGGTCGCTGACGCGGATCCGTGCATCGCGCAGGGCGCGTTCGATGGGCGCCCGCAGGCGTTCCAGCAGCGGCGCATAGAGGCTGGCCAGTTGCGCCTGGGTGATGGTCTGGGTCCATTGCCGGCCATCGACCCGCAGGCTGAATTCGGCACTGGGCTCCTGGCCGAGGGCGCGGCGCACGCGCTCGGCTTCCCGGCGCAGTGCCTGGAGCACGCTCTGGCGTTCGGGAAAGCCCGCGGCCTGGGCCTGCTGTTCGAGGAAGTGTTCCAGCAGCAGGTTGTCGAAGTCCTCGCCGCCGAGGAAGTTGTCGCCGGCGCTGGCTCGAACTTCCATGACCCCGTCGAACAGCTCCAGGATCGACACGTCGAAGGTGCCGCCACCGAGGTCGAAGACCAGGAACGAGGTTTCCCGGTCACGCTGGTGCAGGCCGTAGGCCAGGGCTGCGGCGGTGGGTTCGTTGATCAGTTTTTCCACCTTGAGCCCGGCCAGTTCGCCGGCAATCCGCGTGGCCTTGCGCTGGGCATCGCTGAAGTAGGCTGGCACGCTGATCACCGCTTCCTCCACCGGTTCGCCATAGGCCCGCTCAACGTCTTCCTTGAGGCTCTTGAGCACCAGGGCCGAGAGTTCTTCGGGGCGGTAGGTACGTTCCCCCAGGCGCACTTCGGTGGCGCTGCCCATGTAGCGCTTGAACAGCGCCGTGGTGAGCTGCGGGTGCGTGTGCAGGCGCTCCCTGGCGGCTTGCCCCACCAGGATCCGACCTTCGTCGTCCAGGCCCACCACGCTGGGGGTCAGCAGTTCGCCCAGGGCATTGGGCACCAGCTCGCTGGCGGTTTCGCGCCAGACCGCGACCAGGCTGTTGGTGGTCCCCAGGTCGATACCTACGATCATGACGACGAACTCCCTTTCCAATCGGAAAACAGATGAAACAAATAGGTGGCGCGCAGGATATTACCCGCCGGGTGGATGGGTAAAGTGGGTGATGTTATATGGCTATCATTTGTGCCGGTGCCGCAGAACCGAAGCCGGGCTTGGGTTTCGGTTCTGCGGTGGCAGGTGGGCCCGTTGCGGGCCCGGCCGGGGTCAGGCCGTGAAGTGCAGGGCGTTGGTCAGGTCGCCCATGGGCTTCTGGCCCCGGGCGATCATGGCCTGGTCACGTTCCTTGATGCCGTCCAGGGTTTCCAACTGGAACACCCGGGTGATCAGCCGCAGGATCGAGGCGGTGTCGTACACCGTGTGGTCCACCGTGCCCTTGCGGGCGAACGGCGATACCACCAGCGCCGGAATCCGCGTGCCTGGGCCCCAGCGGTCGCCCTGGGGCGGCGCCACGTGGTCCCACCAGCCGCCGTTTTCGTCAACGGTGACGATCACCACCATGTTTTTCCACTGCGGGCTTTCCCGCAGCACTTTCAATGCCCGGTCGATATGCCGGTCGCCGGCGGCCACATCGGCATAGCCGGCGTGCAGGTTGAGGTTGCCCTGGGGCTTGTAGAAGGTCACCGCCGGCAGCTTGCCGGCCTCGGCATCGGCGAAGAACTTGTTGGTGCTCGACTCATCGCCCAGGCCGCCGTCGCGCAGGCGCCTGGCCCGTTCGGCGGGGTTTTCCGGGCCCTGGCGCACGAAGTAGTTGAAGGGTTGGTGGTGGTACTGGAAGTTGGGGATCTTGGGAATCCCGCCGGAGTCCTTGAACTGCTCCAGGGTCGCCTGCCAGGCGCCGCCGTACCAGGCCCAGTCGACGTTCTTTTTCGACAGCTTGTCGCCGATGTGTTCGTGGGTTTGAGGCACCAGTACGCTGGGCAGGTCCGGCTTGGCGTAGTCCGGGCGCTCCGGGTCGCGGATCCAGGTCGGCCAGTAGGGCGGGGCCATGGTATTGACCGCGTAACCGTCCGGGGTCAGGGCGCTGGGACCGAACTGCGGAGCGCCGTCCATGGCACTGGCCGGGGACTTGTCCAGGGGCTTGAGGCGGGTGCCCTTGGGGTCGTCGCCCTGCAGGGTGGCGATCTGCGACTTGGCCACCGAGTTGGCGGCATCGGGGTAGAACGGCACCTTGGCGCTGATCAGGTACTGGTGGTTGAGGAACGAGCCACCGAATGCCCCCTGGAAGAAGTTGTCGCAGAGCACGAACTCCCGAGCCACGTCCCACAGGCGCAGGGAGTAGCGGGTCTGGGCGTAGTGGCCCATGGTCAGGGCGCCGGAGTCGGCCCAGGCCACGAAGCTGTCGTTCTTGCCGCCGTTGATCTGCATCTGGTTCTGGTAGAACACGTGCCACAGGTCGCGGGTCACCAGGCCCAGGGGCAGGTCCTCGCCACTGGGCCCCTTGAGGGCAAAGGGGGCATTGGGCAGGTTTTCCTGGAACTGGGTTTCCACCGGGTAGGTGATGCCGTCCAGGGTCTGCGGGCCCACCTGGAGAATGCCGCCCCAGATCGGCGGCAGTTTCTGCAACAGGTTGCCGTCGCGGTCGCGCTGCTGGAAGTCTTCGGGCTTGAGGGCCGAGAGCGGTTTCTCCACCCCGGGAAAGTTGGCGAACAGGTTGTTGAAGCTGCGGTTCTCGGCGAACAGTACCACTACGTTCTTCACCTGCGCCTGCAGCGCCTTGTCCAGTTCGGCCGGGGACAAGGGGCGTTCCACCGGCGGTTTGCCTCCTGGCTCGCCGGGCTGGCCGCAGGCGCTCAGGGTGGCGCCGACCCCCAGAACCGCAACGCCGCCTAGGAAGCGGCGGCGGCTGGTATCGGCAGGCTGGTCGGTGGCGGATTCGGGGGTGTCGCGCAGGTCGGTATCGTCGCTCATGTCGGCTCCTTGCTCGGCTCTCTGAGGATTCGTTACAAAGTATTTCGGTCGCACGTTAACAACCGAATATGACGCAAAGGCTACAGGAATGCGGCACGGCCTGGCTGTCTGGGCCCTGGATAAATCTGCGATTGGGCCGACGGGCCGTTATCCACAGGCCCGCTGTGCAGCGGGCCTGTGGCTCTGTCAGGGAATGACCGGCGGCAGGTAGGACAGGGTGGTCCCCAGGGCCCAGAGCAGCACCAGCACCAGGGGCGCATGCACCAGCAACTGGACAAAGGAGAAGCCGATCAGGTCCCGGGCCTTCAAGCCCAGCACCCCCAGCAGCGGCAGCATGTAGAAGGGGTTGATCAGGTTCGGCAGGGCCTCGGCGGCGTTGTAGATCTGTACCGCCCAGCCCAGGTGGTACTGCAGGTCATTGGCCACCTGCATCACGTAGGGCGCCTCGATGATCCACTTGCCGCCGCCCGAAGGAATGAAGAAGCCCAGCACCGCCGAGTACAGCCCCATCAGCAGCGCGTAGGTGTCGTGGGAAGCGATCTGCACGAAGAAGGTCGAGATGTGGTGGGCCAGGGTCTGGCCATCCACGCCCTTGACCACGGTCATCAGCGCGGCGATCGAACCGTATAGCGGGAACTGGATCAGCACCCCGGTGGTGGTGGGCACTGCCCGGGCCACGGCATCGAGGAAGCTGCGCGGGCGCCAGTGCAGCAGGGCGCCGGCCATCAGGAACAGGAAGTTGTAGGTGTTGAGCCCGGAGATCGCGGTGATCGCCGGTTTGGTGGCGAACTCGTGATACAGCCAGCCGGCCGCCAGCAGCGCCAGGAGAAGGGTCAGCAGCGGGCTGTATTCCAGCCATTCGCCAGGGCGGGTCCGGGGTTGCGGCTTGGGCATGCTGAAACTCGGGTCGACCCCGCAGGCCTGGGCATCCCGGGCGCTGCCGGGGCCGGGCGCCGTGGCGTAGGCGACGATCAGCGAGACCACCACCAGGGCCAGCAGCAGGACGCCGGATTGCCAGAGAAAGATGGTCTGGGTGAAGGGAATGACCCCGGTGATGGCCAGGATCGACGGTGGCAGGCTGCCGGGGTTGGCCTGCAACTGCGCCGCCGAAGACGACAGCCCCAGGGCCCAGACCGCGCCCAGGCCCAGGTAGGCGGCAGCGCCGGCGGCGCGGTAGTCCATGCGCAGTTCGGTACGCCGGGCCAGGGCCCGCACCAGCAGGCCACCGAACACCAGGGACAGGCCCCAGTTGAGCAGGGAGGCGACCATGGAAATCAGCGCCACCCAGGCCACCGCCGAGCGGCCGTTCCTGGGAATGCGCGCCAGCTTGTCGATCAGCTTCACCGCCGGCGGCGAGCTGGCTACCACATAGCCGCCAATGACCACGAAGGCCATCTGCATGGTGAAGGGGATCAGGCTCCAGAAGCCGTCGCCAAACGCCATGGCGGCATCGGTGGGCTTGGCGCCCATGGCCAGTGTGGCCAGGGCAACGATGATCACCGCCAGCGCAGCGAACACCCAGGAGTCGGGAAACCAGCGTTCGGCCCAGTTCGAGCAGCGCAGGGCAAAGCGGGCGGAGCGGCTATCTTGAATATCAGCGGCCACGTGAGTACCTCGGATTTCTTATGTTTATAAGGAGGTCGGCCGCCCCAGGCAGAGGCGGCCGAGAACTGTGCAAGAATGCGGCAATTGCCACGGACTGCAAAGGATCTCAACGCCCATGTCATTCTCCCCCGAAGAACGCGCCGCACTGCTCAAGGTCAAGGGTGTCGGTTCTACCGTGGTCGCTCGCCTGGAACAACTGGGCATCACTTCCCTGGCCCAGCTGGCCGCCGCCGATGCCCTGCACATCGTCACCCAGGCTTCGGCCCTGGTGGGTTCCAGTTGCTGGAAGAACAGCCCCCAGGCCCGCGCGGCGATCCAGGCGGCGATCGCCATGGCCAAAGGCAACTGAAGCGGTGCAGCGCCACCCGTCTTTCGCCTATCAGGCGGTCTACCGCTACCTGTCGCGGTGGATCGACAACGCCGCCAGCGATCAGGAGCAACGCCTGCCGTCATTGCGCGAACTGGCGCAGCGGCTGAAGGTTTCCCTGTCCACCATCAAGTACGCCTACGCCCTGCTGGAAGACGAGGGGCGCATCTGTTCGCGGCCGCGCCAGGGCTATTTCACCCGGGCCCTGGCCGCCGCGACCGTGCCCGAGACCGGTGAGGATCTGCTCGACAACCTCTATGCCCAGGCCCGCCTGCCGGGGCGCCTGGCGCTGTGCAGCGATGCGCCGGCGATGCTGCTGTCGCTGGAGCAACCCTTGCTGATGACCGAGCGCGAACTGGCCCGCCAGTACCCGCGCAACCAGGCACCGCTGTACCAGCCCCTGGGCGAGCAGGAGCTGCGCAGCGAACTGGCCCGGCGCTACACCTGCTCCAGCCGCGACTACTGGCAGGCCGACCAGGTGTTCCTGGGGGCCGATCTGCACAGCGTGGTGGAGTTGGCGTTGCGGGCGCTGGACCTGGACGGCGGCGTGGTGCTGGTGGAGTCCCCGTGTTCCTGGGCGATCCTGCGCCAGTTGCGGGCGGCGCGCCTGCGGATTATCGAGCTGCCCCTGGATGCCGGCGGGCGCTTCGATCTGCAGCAGGTGCAAGCGCTGCTTCAGCGCGAGCCGGTGCGCCTGGCGGTGTTCTCCTCGACGGTGAACATCCCCCACGGCAGCCTGATGCCCGCCGCCGACAAGCAGCAGCTGTGCCGCTGGTTCGCCGAGCGGGGGATCTGGCTGCTGGAGAACGACAGCTACGGAGCATTCAGCTTCGTGCCCGGCGCTGCTCGCTATCGGGATTTCGCCGATCCCGAGCGCCTGCTGGTGTTCGCCAGCCTGGACAAGGCCATCGGCGCCGAGGCGCCCTTGAGCTACGTGCTGAGCCGCAGCCTGGGCCCGGCCTTGCAGCGCCAGTGCCTGGAGCGGCGCTTTCGCCTGTCGCCGATCCGCCAGAAGGCCGTGGCCCGGCTCTTGAGTTCCGGTCGCGTAGACCAGCACGTGCTGAAACTGCGGGGCATGCTGCAACAGCGGATGAAGCAGTTGCAGCAACTGCTGGACGAGCAGGCCGGCGGGCTGTTGCATGCGCCGCTTGCCGCCGGCGGCGCGACCTTGTGGGTCGAAGCCAGGCGCCCGGTGCCGATGACCCGGGTCTACGAGCGCCTGCTGGCCGACGGCATCGTCATCGCCCCGGGGGCGATCTTCAGCCAGCAGGGCTTGTGGCAGCAGCACCTGCGCCTGAGCTTCACCCTGGACTGGAGCAAGGATATCCAGGGCGCCCTCGGGCAGTTGGCGCGGGCGGTGAGTCAGGCCTCCTGAACCACCCCATAACAATGCTGCAACTGCGGAAAGGCCTGCTCCCGAACCTCTGCGGCGAAGCGTTCGCAGGCCTGGCTGATCAGGGCGCCGGCATCGGCGTATTGCTTGACGAAACGCGGCACCTGGGGCCCGCCCAGCCCCAGCAGGTCTTCGGTCACCAGTACCTGGCCGTCGCAGGCCGGGGAGGCGCCGATGCCAATGGTCGGCATCGGCGAGAAGTCGCTGATGCGCCGCGCCAGGGGCTCCGCAACCCCTTCCAGCAACAGGCTGAAGGCGCCGGCCTCGAGGTGGGCCCGGGCATCTTCCTCGATCTTGCGGGCCGCCTCGCTGTCGAGCCCCTGGGCCTTGAACCCGCCCATCTGGTTGACGAACTGCGGCATCAGGCCGATATGCGCCATCACCGGAATGCCCCGCTGCACCAGGAACTCCACGGTGGGCGCCAGGGCCCGGCCGCCCTCCAGCTTGAGGGCGGCGCAACCGGTGCGGGCCATCACCTCGGCGCAATTGCGGTAGGCCTGTTGCGGGGATTCCTGGTAGCTGCCGAAGGGCATGTCGGCAATCACGCAGGCCAGGCGGCTGCCGGCCACCACCGCGCGGGTGTGGGCGATGATTTCCGCCAGGCTCATGTCCAGGGTCGAGGTGCGCCCGTAACCGACCATGGCGGTGGAATCACCGATCAGGATGAAATCCACGAAGGGGTCCATCAGCCGCGCCATGTGGCTGGTATAGGCGGTGAGGGAAACGATCTTCTGCCGGCCTTTCATGGCCACCAGTTGCGGGACGCTCAGGCGCTGGGTGCGGGTATGGCTGCTCATGACGACTTTCCTGATTCTGCTTGGGTGGGAAAGTGCCCGATTATTGGCCTGGAGCGCGGCCGTTCAAGGTACAGAAAACCCCGGAAAACCAACCCAGGGCCGGGAACGGGTTGTTCCCCGGATCTTTTGCGTAGACCATGAGCGCCTTTGCTTTGTGCTGCCATCGAGTTGCTTTATGACCCCTTCCACTGAGTCGTCGCCGGCGCGCTTTTCCCGCTCCGACTACAAGACCCTGGGCCTGGCCGCCCTGGGCGGTGCCCTGGAAATCTACGACTTCATCATCTTCGTATTTTTCGCCCTGACCCTGAGCCAGCTGTTCTTTCCCCCGGAAATGCCCGAGTGGCTGCGCCTGCTGCAGAGCTTCGGGATCTTCGTCACCGGCTACCTGGCCCGGCCCCTGGGCGGCATCCTCATGGCCCATTTCGCCGACCGCCTGGGGCGCAAGAAGGTCTTCAGCCTGAGCATCCTGATGATGGCGCTGCCCTGCCTGCTGATCGGCATCATGCCGACCTATGCCCAGATCGGTTATTTCGCGCCCTTGCTGCTGCTGGCGCTGCGGGTGCTGCAAGGTGCCGCCGTGGGCGGCGAAGTGCCCAGCGCCTGGGTGTTCGTCGCCGAGCACGCGCCGCGGGCCCATCGCGGTTATGCCCTGGGCTTTCTCCAGGCCGGGCTGACCTTCGGCTACCTGCTGGGCGCCCTGACCGCGACCTTGCTGGCGCGGGTCTTCAGCCCCGAGGAAATCCTCGACCACGCCTGGCGCTATCCCTTCCTGCTGGGCGGCGTGTTCGGCGTGATCGGCGTCTGGCTGCGCCGCTGGTTGAGCGAAACCCCGGTGTTCGTGGCGCTGCAGCACCAGCGCGATGCCGCCGCCGAACTGCCCCTGCGCACCGTGTTACGGGAACACCGGCTGGCGATCCTGCCGGCGCTGATCCTCACCTGCGTGCTGACCTCGGCGGTGGTGGTGTTCGTGGTCATCACCCCGACCATGATGCAAAAAAGCTTCGGCATGAGCGCCAGCCACACTTTTGCCCTGAGCAGCCTAGGGATTGTCTTTCTCAACATCGGTTGCGTGCTGGCGGGGCTGATCGTCGACCGCCTCGGCGCCTGGCGCACGGTGATGCTCTATAGCCTGCTGCTGCCACTGGGCATCGCCGTGCTCTATGGCTGCCTGATCAGCGGCGGCGTCTGGATCGGCCTGGCCTATGCCATCGCCGGCCTGGGCTGCGGCGTGGTGGGGGCGGTGCCGTCGGTGATGGTGGGCCTGTTTCCGGCGCGGATTCGCGTGTCGGGGATCTCCTTCACCTACAACATCGCCTATGCCCTCTGGGCCAGTACCACGCCGTTGCTGCTGATCGCCCTGATGCCCTGGAGCCCCTGGATCTGCGTGATCTACTGCGCAGTGATGGGAGCGGTGGGAGTCGTCAGCGCCGGTTACTTCGGCGGCCGTGTGGGTGAGGAAGGGCCAGCGGCGGCGAGAGAAAGCTGCATGGCTGACCAACGCTAGGACTTTTCTTCGGCCTGCTGTGATTCAGCGAAGCGGCGAGCTAGAGCCTTCACCACAACGCCTCTTGATCCCGCGTGAAACCGGGCTGAAAAAGGGCTTTCAGCCCCCGGTTTTTTCCCGCTAATCTCCCGGAACGCGCGGCCTGCGCTTGGGTTTCCGGGAGCTGTCTTGATTCGTTCGACGCTGTGTTCCTTGCGAAATTTCTCCGCCTTGGCGCCACTGTTACAAGTGGCACTGATGAGCTTCGTGCTGGGGTTGGTGTTTGCCCTGATCCAGGCCTGGACCTGCACTCAACTGGACTACGGCCTGGAGGGCGCCAGCCCCGACAGCTTGCGCGCCCGGGTGATCGCAGTGGAGGCAGGAGCGCTGCTGGTGGAGGAACTCGACACCGGGGAGCGCCAGCGCTTGCGCCTGAACCGTGAACTGACCCGGCTCCAACTGCCACTCGCTCAACTGCCGGGGCAGACCCTGGGTCTCCGCCACCTGCGGGGGTACCTGCTCAGTTGTAGTCGCGACGATCAACCCGGGTGCAGCGCCCTGTGTTCCAGCGCGGCAGAGTGCCAGCAGCGCCTGCGCCAGGGCGACTCGTGTGTTGGCCTGCTGGGCTTTGCCTGGCTCGTCAGCCTGATCTGCGGGCTGCTGCATGGCTTGGGGCATCGACCGTTCTGGCAGCGAGCGGGCTCCTGAGGCCGCTTTCGCGGGCAAGCCCGTTCCTGCAGGTGCTCCGGCTTGCCGGCGAAGAGCCCCCCGGGCCTGCTGTCATTCGGGCAGCAGTTGTTCCAGATAGCGGGTGCGTTCGGTGCTCAGGCGGGTCACGCAGAGGTTGATCAGGGTCACATGGGCCGGCTTGCCCGGTTCCACTTCGAAGGCCTCCAGCACGCAGGTGCTGTCGCGGTATTTGATCCAGGCGCGTTGGGCGTTCTTCAATTTGCCGAGGTATTCCTGTTCTTGCAGCAGGCTGCTGGGGTACAGGTTGTGCACCCGGACCAGCAGCGCCTGATAGCTCTGGTTGAGTGCGGCGTCGGCCCGCTCCTTGTCCTGCTGGGCGCAGCGGTCGACCTGTTCGCTGACGCTGATGTGCTCGCAATCCAGCGCTGCGGCCTGGGCAGGCGGCCAACCAGCGGCGCCTGCAAGCACGGCGATGACGAGGCCAAAGATCCAGGGCTGATAAGGCATGTCGGTCCCTTGCGCTGAGAATGAAGCGGGCATTCTACAGCGCTATTCCCAATGCAGAAGGGCAGGCCTGCCCACCACGGCCAGCGGTTATTGCAACCAGTGCCAGAGCAGCAGCGTCCCCACCAGCCCGACCACGGAAACAATGGTCTGCAGCACCGACCAGACCCAGAGTGTCTGCTTGAGTTGCAGGCCGAAATACTCGCGCACCATCCAGAACCCGGCGTCGTTCACGTGGCAGAAGAACACCGAGCCGGCGCCGATGGCCAGCGCCACCAGGGAGCTTTGGGTGGCGGTCAGACCGGCCATCATCGGCGCCAGGATGCCGGCGGTCGTGGTGGTGGCCACGGTAGCCGAGCCGGTGGCCTGGCGCAGGGCCACGGCGATCAGCCAGGCCAGGAGGATATAGGGCAGGTGCGCGCCTTCGGCCACCTTGCTGATGGTCTGGCTGACCCCGGCATCCAGCAGCGTCTGTTTGAGCCCGCCGCCGGCGCCAATGGTCAGCAGCAGCACGGCAATCGGTGCCAGGCTTTTGCGCAGGGTGTTGCCCACCTGGTCCCGGGCCATGCCGTTGGCCCAGCCCAGGCAGATCACCGCGGCGATCACCGCCAGGCCCAGGGCGATCAGGGGTTCGCCGAGAAACTTCAGGGTCAGGGCCAGGGTGTTCTCCGGGCTCATGGCGACCTTGGCCAGGGTGCTGCCGAGCATCAGCAGCACCGGCAGCACAATGATCAGCAGCGACACGCCGAAGCCCGGCTGGAGCGGGGCCTTGGGCGCAGCACTGAACAGCGCGCCGAGCTCCGCCGGTTCGCTGACCTGCAGGCGCTTGGACAACCAGTTGCCATACAGCGGGCCGGCCAGGATCACCGCCGGCACGGCCAGGCACAAGCCCAGCAGCATGGTCAGGCCGAGGTCGGCGTGCAGGGCGCTGACGGCGATCAGCGGGCCCGGGTGCGGGGGCATCAGCGCGTGCAGGGTGGTCATCCCGGCCAGGGCCGGAATGGCGATTTTCAGCAGCGGCAGGCCCGAGCGGCGGGCCATGACGAAAATGATCGGCACCATCATCACCAGCCCCACTTCAAAGAACAGCGGCAGGCCGATGACCATCGCCACCAGGGCCATGACCCAGGGCAGCGACTTGCCCTTGCCCAGGCCCAGCAAGGTCGAGGCGATGCGGTCGGCGGCGCCGGACTCGGCCATCAATGCGCCGAGCATCGAGCCCAGGGCAATGATGATCCCGGCCTCGCCGAGAATCGCCCCGGCGCCCTTGCTGAAGGCCTTGGCCACTTCCTCCGGCGGCAGGCCTGCGCCCACCCCGGCAATGAAGGTACCGATCAGGATCGACAGGAACGGCGGCAGTTTGGTGGCGCTGATCAGCACAATGATGCTGGCGATGGCCACCAGGCAGCAGATGATCAGGCGGGTGTCGTGGACCATCCAGGCGGCAGTCGATACATCCAAGGCGGGACTCCTCAATCGGCTATTTTTATCTGTTACGTTTTGTTTCACTTTTTCGGGAGCATACCCGAGGCGCCCGCCGCAGAGGGCTTATGCGCACTTTTGGTGCATTCGTTAGCCGGCTAACTATGGGCCTGACCTGGATAACCGGCAGATAACCGGCAGATGACAATTCGCTTATCCAGCCCTGGGCACCTGGCCAATCGAACTATCATCAGAGCCACGCTTTACCAGCCAACCGAGGATCTTTCATGGGCGCAGGACACAGTCACGGCCAGGTACGGGCCGGGCATGAACGCAAGTTGTGGATGGCCCTGGGGCTGACCGGCAGCTTCATGCTCGCCGAGGTCATCGGGGCCTTTGTCACCGGCAGCCTGGCGCTGCTGTCGGATGCCGCGCACATGCTCACCGATACCCTGGCGCTGGCCATCTCCCTGGTGGCGATCCAGGTCGCCAAGCGCCCGGCGGACCGCAAGCGTACTTTCGGTTATGCGCGCTTCGAGATCCTCGCCGCGGCGTTCAACGCCCTGCTGCTGTTCGTGGTGGCGTTCTACATTCTGTTCGAGGCCTGGCAACGCCTGCAGGCACCGGCCGAGATCCAGTCCACGGCAATGCTGGTGATCGCGGTGCTGGGGCTGATCGTCAACCTGATCTCCATGGGCCTGCTGGCCTCCGGCAGCAGCCAGAGCCTCAACGTCAAGGGTGCATACCTGGAGGTGTGGAGCGACATGCTCGGTTCACTGGGGGTGATCATCGCCGCGTTGGTGATCATGTTTACCGGTTGGGGCTGGGTCGATTCCCTGGTGGCCGCGGCCATCGGCCTGTGGGTGTTGCCACGGACCTGGACCCTGCTCAAGGAGAGCATGAACGTGCTGCTGCAAGGGGTGCCGGACGGGGTCGACATCGACCAGGTGGAGCAGGCCATACGCCAGGTGCCGGGGATCAGCGAGGTGCACGACCTGCATATCTGGGCCCTGACCAGCGGCAAGAACGTGCTTAGCGCGCATCTGGTGGCGCACCTGCAAGGGCGGGATGAACAGGCGATCCTGGCCGAGGTCACCGAGCTGCTGCAGGAGCGCTTCGACATTGCCCACGTCACCTTGCAGGTGGAGCAGGCAGGGTTTCATGAGCAGGTGCATGAACATTGAGGCAGCAGTGCTTGCGTCTTGTGCAGGAGCCGGCTTGCCGGCGAACACGGCCGTGCCTCAGTCGCGTTCTTCAAGGACATAACCCACACCGCGCAGGGTGTGGATCAGTTTGCGTTCGAAAGGGTCGTCGATCTTCGCCCGCAGGCGGCGGATCGAGACTTCCACCACATTGGTGTCACAGTCGAAATTCATGTCCCAGACAAAGGAAATGATCTGGGTCCGCGACAGCACCACGCCGCTCTGGCGCATCAGCAGGTGCAGCAGGGCGAACTCCTTGGTGGTCAGGTCGATGCGCTGCTTGCCGCGAAAGGCCCGGTGCCGGCCCTGGTCCAGCTCCAGGTCGGCGACCCGCAGCACATCCGGCACCGGCGCCTGTTCGCTGCGGCGCATCAGGGTGCGGACCCGGGCCAGCAACTCCGGAAACTGGAACGGCTTGACCAGGTAATCGTCGGCGCCCAGGTCCAGGCCACGGATCTTGTCCGCCAGCCGGCCCTGGGCGGTGAGCATCATCACCCGGGTGCTGCTGTCCTGGCGGATCTGCCCGAGCACGCCCCAGCCGTCGATGTGCGGCAGGTTGATGTCGAGGATCACCAGGTCGTACGCATGCTGGCGAGTCAGGTGCAGGCCATCCGCGCCGTTGTTGGCGCAATCCACCACGTAGCCACTTTCAGTCAGCCCCTGATGCAGGTAGTCAGCGGTCTTGGGTTCGTCTTCGATGACCAGAATACGCATGAAAATGAGGTTCTCGGCAGATGGGAGACAGTAACGAAAAGACGCGAATAATCAGCGGGCCAATGCTCGAAAGTTGTGCGGCCCCGTGCCGTATTCGTGTTCTTTAAAGTTCGCTTGCTGGCACTTGAAAAGTGCTCTTGATGTTCACTTCGAATAGCCGGATGTTAATACAGAACCTTGAGCCAGAGCCTTTGCTAACGGATTTGTAATCTTTGCGCCACCCTGCTGATAAGCACTGAAAGTTACAGTTGGCCGAACTTGAAACTCTCCCTGTCAATGGGCGAACTGCTGCAGTTTCATATCGGCCGGAACTCCCGTGGATAAGCGTCGATATGGTGCGCTGCAACTTCGCAGACACTTTGCCTCCATAGGGGCCGGAACTTGTTATGCCGACTTTCCCGAGAATATCTGCCCGGGCAGCACGCACCTGCGTCCTGACCCTGTTGCTGGCCCTGGCGAGCCAATCTGCAAGCGCCGTCGAGCAACCGCTGTTGAGCCTGGACAGCGCCCTGGCCCGAGCCTTTGCCAACAACCCTGAACTGGCCGCCGCACGCTGGGAGATCGACATCGCCCAGGGCGCCCGCCAGCAGGCCGGGCTCATCCCCAACCCGGTGCTGTCGGTGGACGCCGAGGACACCCGCCGGGATTCGCGCACCACTTCGGTCAAGCTCAGCCAGGCCCTGGAGCTGGGGGGCAAGCGCGGAGCACGGATCGACGTGGCCAGTCGCGGTCAGGAGCTGGCGGCCCTGGAGCTGGAGCGGCGTCGCAACCAGTTGCGTGCGGATGTTCTGGATGCCTATTACGCGGCGCTGCGGGCCCAGGAACGCACCCAACTGGCCGGGCGCTCCCTGGCCCTGGCCGAACGGGGCGTGGCGGTAGCCCAGGGCCGGGTCAACGCCGGCAAGGCCTCGCCGGTGGAAGCCACCCGTGCCCAGGTGCAACTGGCCGAGGTGCGCCTGGAACTGAACCGGGGGCAGATGGAGCAGGACAATGCCTACCGACGCCTGGCCATGGTCACTGGCGCGGCCACCAGCGACTTTGCCGGGGTGCAGGAGCAGCCCCTGGCACTGGCGGCGCTGCCGGCCCCGGCACAGTTGCTTGGCCGCCTGCCGGAAACCACCGAACTGCGCCTGGCGGAGCAGGAAGTGGTGCAGCGCGAGGCGTCCCTGGGGCTGGAGAAGGCCCAGCGCATTCCCGACCTGGACGTCAGCGTGGGCAGCCAGTACGACGCCAGCGCCCGGGAGCGGGTCAACCTGGTAGGGCTGTCGATGCCTTTGCCGCTGTTCAATCGCAACCAGGGCAACGTGCTGTCCGCCGCCCGCCGCGCCGACCAGGCCCGGGACCTGCGCAACGCCACCGAATTGCGCTTGCGTACCGAAACCCGCCAGGCCCTGGAACAGTGGAACACCGCCCGGGGCGAGGTGCAGTCCTTCAACCAGACCATCCTGCCCGCCGCCCAGCGTGCGGTGGACAGCGCCACCCAGGGCTTCGAGATGGGCAAGTTCAGCTTTCTCGACGTTCTCGATGCTCAACGCACCCTGATCGGCGCGCGCACCCAGTACCTCGCCGCGGTGGCGCAAACCACCGATGCCTGGGTACGGATCGAGCGCATCTACGGCGACCTCAGCCGTTGGTGAAACCCTGGCTGATGGGCCTGGCGTGCCTTGCCGCGTTGCTGGTGAGCGACTGCAGTGGCGCACCCCCGACAGCCCCCGAAGACCCACCCGCGCATTGGTGCGTGCATGAGCTGCATCGGGCCATTGGTCAATGGCTGTTTCCCTCTACCCCGTAAGGCAGCGCCTGGCGCTACCGACCCTCGATCGATTCAGGAGTCCCCATGGATAAAAAACGCAGCCTTGTTCTGGCCAGCACGGCAGTGGTCGGCCTCGGGCTGGCGGCCTTGCTGCTGCCGGGCCTGTTCGCCAGCCCGGCAACGGTGCCCCAGGCCGAGGAGGCCGGGCACGGCGCCCAGGAGCCCGAGGGCCATCTGGAACTCAGCCCGGAACAGATCCAGGCCGCCGGCATCGAGCTGGCCGCAGCCGGTCCGCGGCGCCTCAACCGGGTACTCAGCCTGCCGGGAGAGATCCGCTTCGACGAGGACCGTACCTCGCACATCGTGCCCCGGGCCGCCGGTGTGGTGGAGTCGGTACAGGTCAACCTCGGCCAGGCGGTCAAGCGCGGCGAACTGCTGGCGGTGATCGCCAGCCAGCAGATCTCCGATCAGCGCAGCGAGCTGGCCGCCGCCGGGCGGCGGGTGGAACTGGCCCGTACCACCTTCCAGCGCGAGCGCCAGTTGTGGGTCGACCAGATCTCCGCCGAGCAGGATTACCTGCTGGCACGCCAGGCCCTGCAAGAGGCGGAAATCGCCCTCAACAATGCCCGGCAGAAGATGAATGCCCTGAGCGGCAGCGCCCAGTTGGTGGGTGGCAACCGCTATGAAATGCGCGCGCCGTTCGACGGTGTGGTGGTGGAAAAACACCTGAGCGTGGGCGAAGTGGTGGGCGAAACCAGCGCCGCGTTCACCCTCTCGGACCTGTCCCGGGTCTGGGCCACCTTCGGTGTGTTTCCCAAGGACCTGGACAAGGTCCGGGTCGGCCAGCCGGTGCAGGTCAGCTCCAGTGAGCTGGGGACCCAGGTCCAGGGCCAGGTGGCCTACGTCGGCAGCCTGCTGGGGGAACAGACCCGCACCGCCACGGTGCGGGTGACCCTGGCCAACCCCAATGACGCCTGGCGCCCGGGGCTGTTCGTCTCGGTACAGGTGGCCACCGAAGCCTTCGACGCACCGGTCAGCGTGCCGCAGACGGCGATCCAGACCGTGGAAGACCGGCCCTCGGTGTTCGTCCGCGTGGCCGAGGGGTTCCAGGCCACGCCTGTGGTCACCGGGGCCAGCCAGGACGGTTTTGTCGAGATCCGTGAGGGCCTCGAAGCCGGGGCCCAGGTAGCCGCCCGCGGCAGCTTTACCCTCAAGTCCGAACTGGGCAAGGGCGCGGCCGACCACGGCCATTGATCGGCCTCATCAGAGAGTGACTTCCCATGTTTGAACGCATCATTCAATTCGCCATCGAGCAGCGCATCATCGTCCTGCTGGCGGTGCTGCTGATGGCCGGCGTCGGCATCGCCAGCTACCAGAAGTTGCCGATCGACGCGGTGCCGGACATCACCAACGTCCAGGTGCAGATCAACTCCGCGGCGCCGGGGTTCTCGCCCCTGGAAACCGAACAGCGCATCACCTTTCCCATCGAGACGGCCATGGCCGGCCTGCCGGGGTTGCAGCAGAGCCGGTCGCTGTCGCGCTCGGGGTTGTCCCAGGTAACCGTGATCTTCAAGGACGGCACCGACCTGTTCTTCGCCCGCCAACTGGTCAACGAGCGCCTGCAAGTGGCTCGCGAGCAATTGCCCGATGGTGTGGAGGCGGTGATGGGGCCGATTTCCACCGGGCTCGGGGAGATCTTCCTGTGGACCGTGGAGGCCGAGGAGGGCGCCCGCAAGGAGGATGGCACGCCCTACACCCCCACCGACCTGCGGGTGATCCAGGACTGGATCATCAAGCCGCAACTGCGCAACGTGCAGGGCGTGGCCGAGATCAACACCATCGGCGGCTTTGCCAAGGAGTACCAGATTGCCCCGGATCCCAAGCGCCTGGCGGCCTACAAGCTGACCCTGAGCGACCTGGTGACGGCCCTGGAGCGCAACAACGCCAACGTCGGCGCCGGCTACATCGAGCGCAGCGGCGAGCAGTTGCTGATCCGCGCGCCGGGGCAACTGGCGTCCATCGAGGACATCGCCAACATCGTCATCAGCAGCAGCGACGGCACGCCGATCCGCGTGCGCAACGTGGCCGACGTGCAGATCGGCCGCGAGTTGCGCACCGGCGCGGCCACCGAGAATGGCCGGGAAGTGGTGCTGGGCACCGTGTTCATGCTGATCGGCGAGAACAGCCGTACTGTGTCCCAGGCGGTGGCGAAAAAACTTGAGGAGATCAACCGCTCGCTGCCCGAAGGCGTGGTGGCGGTCACGGTGTACGACCGCACCAACCTGGTGGAAAAGGCTATCGCCACGGTGAAGAAGAACCTCTTCGAGGGCGCGCTGCTGGTGATCGTGATTCTGTTCCTGTTCCTGGGCAATATCCGCGCGGCGCTGATCACCGCCCTGGTGATCCCGCTGTCCATGCTGTTCACCTTCACCGGCATGTTCAGCAACAAGGTCAGCGCCAACCTGATGAGCCTCGGTGCCCTGGACTTCGGCATCATCGTCGACGGCGCGGTGGTCATCGTCGAGAATGCCATCCGCCGCCTGGCCCATGCCCAGCAGCACCACGGGCGCATGCTGACCCGCTCCGAACGCCTGCATGAAGTCTTTGCCGCGGCCAAGGAAGCCCGGCGCGCGCTGATCTTCGGCCAGTTGATCATCATGGTGGTGTACCTGCCGATCTTTGCCCTTACCGGGGTGGCCGGGAAAATGTTCCACCCCATGGCCTTCACTGTGGTCATGGCGTTGCTGGGGGCGATGATTCTCTCGGTGACCTTCGTTCCGGCGGCCATCGCTCTGTTCGTCACCGGCAAGGTCAAGGAAGAGGAAAACCTGCTGATGCGCAGCGCCAAGCGCGGCTACGCCCCGGTGCTGGACTGGGTGATGGCCCGGCGTGGCCTGACCTTCGCCCTGGCCGGCTTGATCCTCGCCGGCAGTGCGCTGCTGGCCAGCCGTATGGGCAGTGAATTCATCCCCAGCCTCAGCGAAGGCGACTTTGCCCAGCAGGCCCTGCGGGTGCCCGGCACCAGCCTCACTCAGTCGGTGGACATGCAGCAGCGCCTGGAGAAAACCCTGCTGGCGCAAGTGCCGGAGATCGAGCGGGTTTTCGCCCGCACCGGCACCGCGGAGATCGCCTCGGACCCGATGCCGCCGAATATTTCCGACAGCTACCTGATGCTCAAGCCCAAGGCCCAGTGGCCGGACCCGAACAAGTCGCGAGAGGCGCTGATCGCTGATATCCAGCGTGCCAGTGCCCTGGTGCCGGGCAGCGCCTACGAGCTGTCGCAGCCGATCCAGCTGCGCTTCAACGAGCTGATTTCCGGGGTGCGCAGCGATGTTGCGGTGAAGGTGTTTGGCGATGACATGGCGGTGCTGAACAAGACCGCCACGCAAATTGCCACGGCCTTGCAGAGCTTGCCTGGCGCCTCGGAAGTCAAGGTCGAGCAGACCTCGGGGCTGCCGGTGCTGACCATCAATATCGACCGCGACAAGGCCGCGCGTTTCGGCCTCAACGTGGGGGACGTGCAAGACACCATCGCCGTTGCGGTGGGCGGGCGCCAGGCCGGCACCCTGTACGAAGGCGACCGGCGCTTCGACATGGTGGTACGCCTGTCCGATCAACTGCGCACCGATATCGACGGCCTGTCCCGGCTGCTGATTCCCATACCGGCGACGGCGGGCACGGCCAACGGGCAGATCGGCTTCATCGCCCTGTCGGAAGTGGCCAGCCTCGATCTGGTGCTGGGCCCCAATCAGGTCAGCCGGGAAAACGGCAAGCGCCTGGTGATCGTCAGCGCCAACGTGCGCGGGCGGGATATCGGCTCCTTCGTCGAAGAGGCAACGGGCCTGATTGCCGAGAAGGTCAAAGTCCCGGCCGGCTACTGGACCACCTGGGGCGGTCAGTTCGAACAATTGCAGGAAGCCTCCCAGCGCCTGCAGGTGGTGGTGCCGGTGGCCTTGCTGCTGGTGTTCGGGCTGCTGTTCATGATGTTCAACAACCTCAAGGATGGCCTGCTGGTGTTCACCGGGATTCCCTTCGCCCTGACCGGCGGGATCATGGCCCTGTGGCTGCGGGACATACCGCTGTCGATCTCGGCGGGGGTGGGCTTCATTGCCTTGTCCGGGGTCGCCGTGCTCAACGGCCTGGTGATGATTGCCTTTATCCGCAACCTGCGAGAGGAAGGGCGCTCGTTGTCCCTGGCGATTCATGAAGGCGCCCTGACCCGACTGCGCCCGGTACTGATGACCGCCCTGGTGGCCTCCCTGGGCTTCATCCCCATGGCCCTGGCCACCGGCACCGGCGCCGAAGTGCAACGGCCCCTGGCCACGGTAGTGATTGGCGGCATCCTGTCCTCCACCATCCTCACCTTGCTGGTGCTGCCTGCCCTGTACCAATGGGCGCATCGCAGGGAAGAAGACTGATCGCGCGCCGCTTCTTGTAGCCGCTGCCGCAGGCTGCGAACGGCAGCGCAGGAGGCGTCGCTCTTGGGGGCGCTGAAGGTCCTGCGGACCTTTTCGCAGCCTCGCAGGCTCGGCAGCGGCTACATGGATCGTTGTGGTTAAAGCCAGGTGGCGTCCCACAGGGGGTAGTCGCCTACGCGCTCGACCAACCCTGCGCGAACCGGGTTGTAGATGATGTAACGCGCTATCACCTTGAGGTCTTCCTCTCGGCGTATGGCGCGTTCGTGATAACCCTTTTGCCACAGCCGACCGCGTCGGTTAAGGCATTGATTGATGGTGCGCCCGCTACGGGATTTGAGCCGGCACAGGGCCTCTTCCAACGAGCATTTCTGCAGCTGGAACAGTCAGTGAATGTGATCCGGCATTACCACCCAGGCCAGTGAGTGGGTGAGGCCCGCTTCGTGCTGTTCCCTCAGTTGGTCGACCACCAGCCGCCCCAGGTGAAAGTCGCTGAACACCCGGCACCGTTGTTCGGTCACGGCGGTCACGCTGTAGATCCTGCCGATCTCCGAGCGCCGCCCCTTGAACAGGCGGTAACCATTGGATAGGACCTGCATGGCCTTGCTTTCCCTTCGCGTGATTGATCCATTTCAACCTAGCTCCGGCCTTGCCTGTTAACAGATGTATCCCATTAGCACATATGTCCCTGTAGCCGCTGCCGAGCCTGCGAGGCTGCGAAAAGGTCCGCAGGACCTTCAGCGATCCTCAGAAGCAGCACCCGCTTCGCGGTCGTTCGCAGCCTGCGGCAGCGGCTACAGGTGTCAGTCCTGCGGCAATTGTCGGGCAAAAAAAAGCGCCCCAAGGGGGCGCTAAAAATTCATCTCTTTCCAAAGGAGCATCAGAAAAAACGCTTCAAGAGATGAATGTGCTCGGTAGGCAATCGCTGTCAGATATCTTCTTCGGCCGTGGTAGGCGCAGAGGCATCGCGAGGGGCTTTGCCGGTGCTGCTGGTGGCGGCTGTTTCCTGGTTGGCGTCGCCGTGGATCTGTTCCTGGCTGGCCAGGAAAGCTTCGCGGACCTGCTGTGGGCGTTCGCTGCCATCAGCGGCCCAGGTGGCGGAGCTGGTTGTGGCCAGTAGGCCGATCAATAACAGTTGGGTTGGGCGCATGGGCTTCTCCTGACACGTTGGGCGGCCGTGAAAAACACGGTGGCTGCCAGTGTGTCCGGGAGTATATGAAGGCCAACCTAACGAGAAGGTGAGGCCGATATTACAGTTCTGAAAGGCATGAGTCTGTGAAGAAGTTTTAACACCGGGCAGGCCTGGTGCCTGCCCGGAGCCGTTCTCTAGAGCAGGGCCAGGGGGTACTCGACGATCAGGCGGAACTCTTCCAGATCGGATTCGAACTGGCTCGAACGAATGGTCGCCTGGCGGATGCGCAGGGACAGATCTTTGAGGCTGCCGCCCTGGAACACGTACTTGGCTTCGATATCCCGCTCCCAGCGGCGCTGGTCGGTCAGTGGGTCACCCGCCGCATCGCGGCGCATGTACACCGAGTTGGCGTGGCTGTAGTCGGCGCCGCTGCCGCGGGCGTAACGGGTCATGAACGACAGGCCGGGAATGCCCAGGGGCTGCATGTCGAGGTCGTAGCGGACCATCCACGAGCGTTCCTTGGGCGAGTTGAAGTCGCTGTACTGGATCGAGTTGTCGAGGAAGATCGAGTCCGATTGGCGCAGGTAGTCGAAGTCGTCGTTGCCGTTGTTGCGCTGATGCGACAGGGCCAGGGTATGGGCGCCGTAGGTGGCGCCGACCTTGGCGCTCCAGATGTTGTTGTCGAACTCGCCCAGGAGTTTCTTGCCCTCATCGACGGCCTTGTAATAGTTGAAGCCGCTGAACAGGCTCAGCTGGTCGGACAGCGGGTAGTTGCCCGCGACGCCGAAGTAGTACTGGTCCCAGGCGTCCTTCAGGCGGCTGCTGTAGAGGCTGAAGTTGAGATTGGAATTGAGCCGGTAGTCGCCGCCGAAGTAGCCGACCCAGGGCGAGTCCACCTTGCCGGCGTAGAAGGTGGCGAAGCCATCGCGCATGCCACTGCTGTCGGGCTGGCTCATGGCATGCAGGCGCCCGCCCTGCAGGTTGAGGCCGTCGATGCTGGTGTTCTCCAGGGTCACCCCGCGAAAGCTTTCCGGCAGCAGGCGGGAGTCGCCGTAGTGCACCACGGGGGTCTTGGGAAACACATCGCCGACTTTCACCACGGTATCCAGGGCTCGCATTTTCACCGCCCCCCCAGCCTTGCCGTAGCTGTCGGCGGGCCGGTTGTCGTGGTTCAGCGGCAGCATGCCGAAGGAGCCACCGCCGCCGCTGCGGCCGGTGCCCGAGTCGAGCTTGAGGCCGTACATGGCAAAGGCATCGAGGCCAAAGCCCACCGTGCCCTGGGTGAAGCCGGATTCGAACTGGCCGATCAGGCCCTGGGCCCAGGCTTCGGAATAGCCGTTGCCGGTGGGGCTGGACTGGCCCTTGCGGTCGTCGCGGTTGAAGTAGAAGTTGCGCAGCAGCAGGTCGAGGCGGCTGCCTTCGACAAAGCCTTCGGGCCGTTCCTCGGCGGCCACTGCCGCCATAGGGCTGAGCCCCAGCACCGCAGCGAGCACGGACAGGGACAAGGGGGGATTGATACGCATGGGGGTCGCTCCTGAGTGTTGGCAGCTATCAACTTTTATATCGCCAGAGGCGTTCTTATTGGGCTCGACCGGCAGGCGTCGCAACGCCTGCCCAGTCGCTGTCGATAGTTGCAAACGGCAGATAACGGCGGGGTGACCCGGTCATTACAATTGTGCAAGAAAGCCGTCCAGGGCCCGGGCCAAAACCCCGACGGGCCGGGGGTTATCCCGGGTAGGGCGGGCTGTCGGCAGCGCCCATTACAGATAAGTAATCTGCCCGCGATCATCCTGACAGGGTCGGTTGCTTATCCTCGCTGGCGTCAACTGGACGAGGAAACTGTGATGAAAGCAATCAACCTGAGTCTCGCCGCGCTGCTGTTGAGCCTGGCTTCCCTGGTGCAGGCCGAAGGGGGAGGCGACCGTACGTTCGCCCGGGCCATGGTGGAAAACCAGAAGGCCATGGAGCGCTATGCGGCGAACCAGGGCAAGCCGGCGCCAGTGGTGCAGGCGTACCGCTACGGCATGAAGCTGGATGTCGCCAAGGTGGTCAACGTGACCCCGCCGATCAAGTCCTGCGAGGTGGTGCCTTCGCGCATGACGTATGAGGATTCTGCCGGCCAGCTCAAGACCATCGAGTACCAGGTCATGGGCCAGTGCCGCAAAAACGGCAGTTGATGGGCCGCCGGCGCTGCTGTGCCGGGCCCGCAGGGGTGGGGCCGGCCAGCGTGGCTGCACTCAGTCGTTGCCGGAGCCGGGGTGCAGGGCGACGATCATGTCCACTTCCACCGAGGCATTCTTGGGCAATTGATAGACCCCCACCGAGGTCCGGGTGTGTACGCCGGCGTCGGCAAAGATCGAATAGAGGACTGCGGAGGCGCCGTCCGCCACTTCGCTCTGCTGGGTGAAGTCCGCCGCACTCTGGACATAGACGT
This sequence comes from Pseudomonas sp. NFPP12, assembly GCF_900103205.1. Taxonomy (NCBI): domain Bacteria; kingdom Pseudomonadati; phylum Pseudomonadota; class Gammaproteobacteria; order Pseudomonadales; family Pseudomonadaceae; genus Pseudomonas; species Pseudomonas sp. NFPP12. The sequence continues at coordinate 1,055,289 of NZ_FMWW01000002.1, read as the reverse complement.
TTATCCGCAGGATGCGCTTGATCCGCTGCAGGTCGCCGAGCATCTGCTCGAGGATCGCCAGGGCCCGCAGGGTGCAGATCTGCGCCCCGTGCCGGGCCTGCTCCAGGGAGGTTTCGGCACCGACCCGGCCAACCACCATCACGGTATTGTCGATACGCGGGATCTGCCCGCTGACATACACCTCATCGCCATTGCGCACCGCCGGCACGTAATTGCCGCCAATGCGCATCTCGCCTTCGAAACTGTGTCCGACCTGTGCTGCGGCCTGCTGGAAAAGTGCCTTGCGTGATGCATTCATAGTCCAACTCCGTCGATCGCCCTGGAATTTCCCGTCGCCGACTATACGCGCTCCTTGGTTGCGCGAAATCCCCGGCTGCGGGCCCGAATTCCGCGGCCTTGCTGGCCGCGGAATTATTTTTGTCAGACAAGCCTTAATGGCTATTAAGAAAAATCTTTCAGGGCCGATGTTAGGCCCAAAGCAGTCCACTTTTTCAGCCCCCCCGGTACATCCTCATGTTCAATAAACGCTTGAAGCAGGAGTTGTCGACTCTACGCGAAGAACTTTCGAGCCTTCAGCAAGTGAAGGAGAGCCTTGAAAGCGAGATGCTCGTCATCAACCTGAGCGCCGATGGACGGATTCAGTCGGTCAATCACAATTTCGCCCAGGAAATGCTCTACAAGACTGGCGATCTGGTGGGCCGGGCCCTGGAGGACATCGTCCCGGAACACGTCAAGCATGATGAGTTTCACCTGCGGTTCAAGGCGACCCTGACCCGGGGCGAACACTTTGCCGGGGCGGTGCGGCTGCTGCGCGGCAATGGCCAGGAAGCCTGGCTGCGTTCCATCTCCCAGCCGGTTCGCGACTCCGAGGGGCGGATCAAGTATTTCGCGATCTTCTCCAGCGACCTGACCCGCACCATCGAGGCCTCTCGGGAGCACGAGAACCTGATTGGCGCGCTGATGCGTTCCACCGCGCTGATCGAGTTCGACCTCAACGGCAACGTGCTGACGGCCAATGACCGCTTCCTTTCCAGCATGGGCTACAGCCTGGCGCAGATTCAGGGCAAGCATCACCGCATCTTCTGCGAGCCGGAGGAGTACAACAGCCAGGCCTACCAGGCCTTCTGGAAACGCCTGAACGCCGGGGAGTTCATCGCCGAGCGCTTCAAGCGCATCGACGCTCATGGCCGGGTGGTCTGGCTGGAGGCTTCCTACAACCCGGTCATGGACGCCAACAACAAACTCTACAAAGTGGTGAAGTTCGCCACCGTGATCACCGACCAGGTGAACCAGGAACTGGCCGTGGCCGAGGCGGCGAGCATTGCCTACAACACCTCGTTGCAGACCGACAATAGCGCCCAGCGCGGTACCACGGTGGTTACCGAGGCGGTGAACGTGATGCGCGATCTGGCCAAGCACATGCAGGAGGCCGGCGAAGGCATTGGCGCCCTCAACGAGCAATCCCTGGTGATCGGCAGCATCGTCAAGACCATCAGCGGGATTGCCGAACAGACCAACCTGCTGGCGCTCAACGCGGCCATCGAGGCGGCCCGGGCCGGTGAGCAGGGACGTGGTTTCGCCGTGGTGGCCGATGAAGTCCGGCAACTGGCCTCGCGCACCAGCAAGGCCACCGAGGAAATCGTCGGCGTGGTGCGCCAGAACCAGGACATGGCCCGCGAAGCCGTGGAACTGATGGCCGAAGGCAAGCTGCAGGCCGAGCAGGGGCTAGCCCTGGCGGCGGAAGCCGGCACCGTGATCGTCGAGATCCAGGACGGCGCGCAGAAGGTGGTCAGCGCGGTCGGCCAGTTCGCCAACCAACTGTCCTCCTGATTGCTCCCCAGCACAGTGCTCCCGCCACGGGGCACTGTGGGTTTCAGGGCGGCATCGACCAGCCCCGGCGCCCTTGGCGCCATTCATTTCCCACGCTGAAACACTCGGGCATGACCGATAGGGCCCCGGGCGACGGCTGCGCCCAAGAAAAACCAAGAAATTTCCTAGAGGCTTGTAGGAAGTGTCTGGAAAGCGCCGCGAGGCTTGGAGAAAGCCCAAACTGCGCCGATGGCTAGGGGTTGTTGTATCCACTCCTAGTCTGTCGGTGTATCCATGTTCAACAAACGTTTGAAGCAGCAACTTGCCACCCTGAGCGATGAGCTGAACGCTCTGCAGCAATTCAAGGCCTGCCTGGAAAGCCAGGTGCTCAATCTCGAACTCGATGGCGAGGGAGCCATCCGCCGGGCCAACCAGAACTTCATCCAGGCCCTGGAACTCGATGGCCAGCCACTGGCCGGCGTGGCCCTGGAGAGCATCATCTCGCGCCACCCTCAGGCTGTGCCGTTGTATCGCGAATTCAAGGCGGCCCTGGGGCGCAACGAAAGCTACACCGGCCAATTGCGCCTGCAACGCGGAGGCGGCCGCGAGGCCTGGCTGCAGGTCTGCGTGCAGCCGATCCGCGATGGCGCCGGGCGGCTCGATCATTACAACCTGATCTGCACCGACCAGAGCGCTTCGGTGGAAAGTGCCTGCGAGCATGAAAACCTGATGGCGGCGCTGCTGCGCTCCTCTGCGGTGATCGAGTTCGACCTGCAAGGCCGGGTGCTGACGGCCAACTCGCGGTTTCTTGCCTGCATGGGCTACCGGCTGGATGAGGTCCAGGGCCAGAACCACCGCCTGTTCTGTGAGCCGCAGGAATACGAAGGGCCCGGCTACCAGGAGTTCTGGGCACGGTTGAACGCCGGCGAATACATCGCCCAGCGGTTCAAGCGCATCGACAGCCAGGGGCGGGTGGTGTGGCTCGACGCTTCCTACAACCCGGTGGTGGACGCCAGTGGCCAGCTCTACAAAGTGGTGAAGTTCGCCATCCTGATCACCGATCAGGTGAACCAGGAGCAACGGGTAGCCGAGGCGGCGGACATCGCCTACAGCATCTCCCGACAGACCGACACCAGCGCCCAGCGCGGCTCGGCGGTGGTCACCGAGACCCTGGACGTGATGCGTGACCTGGCTACCTGCATGCAGCAGGCCGGGGACGGCATCGAAGCCCTGAACGATCAGTCCCTGGTGATAGCGAGCATCGTCAAGACCATCAGCGGGATTGCCGAACAGACCAACCTGCTGGCCCTCAATGCGGCCATCGAAGCGGCCCGGGCCGGTGAACAGGGACGGGGTTTTGCGGTGGTCGCCGATGAGGTCCGGCAACTGGCCTCGCGCACCAGCAACGCCACCGACGAGATCGTCGGCGTGGTGCGCCAGAACCAGGACATGGCCCGCTCGGCGGTGGAATTGATGGCCGAGGGCCGGCAGCAGGCGGAGCAGGGCCTGACCCTGGCAGCGGAGGCCGGCACGGTCATCGTCGAGATTCAGGACGGTGCGCAGAAAGTGGTCAGTGCGGTCGGCCAGTTCGCCAACCAGCTGTCGGCCTGAGGGCGTGGGCGTGCGCCTTGGGGGCGCACGCCCGGGTTGCTAGCGTTGCGCAGGCCCATGGCACTCGTAGTGCAAGCGGTCGAACCACTCGCCGTGCAACAGGAAGCTGCGCCGCGAATGGCCGTAGCAAGAGAAGCCGCAGGCTTCCAGCACCCGCACCGAACCGGTGTTCTGCGGCCGCGCATTGGCTTCGATGCGGCTCAGTTGCAGTTCGTCGAAGGCACGCAGCAGCACCAGCTGCACCGCAGTGCGGGCAATGCCGCGGCCGTTGAAGCGGGCGCCGACCCGGTAGCCCAGTTCCGCGCAATTGAAGTAGGGGCGCTGCACCCGATGCAGGTTGACGCGCCCCACCAGCACTGCGTTGTCGCGGATCAGGAACTGATAGCCGCGGTCTGCCTCGGCATCCTCGCACGCCTGGTTTATGGCTTCGGCGACCCCTTCGCGGGAGTAGTAGGTGGCAGGCCGGGCGTTGATCGAGGCTTCGAAGAACGCTCGGTTTTCCCCTTCGAAGGCCAGCAGGTCATCCAGGTCGTCGAGGTGGGGAGCGCTGATGTGCAGGTGGGTCATGGTGCCAGTGCCTCAATCCGTGAAGGCGCTTTCTTCTCACGATCCGCGGGTGTTCAGCAAGCCTCCAGGTGCGGTTTGATCAGTTCGGCGAACCATTCGATGAACACGTTGAGGCGGCGCGAGCGATGGCGCCGGTCGGGGTATAGCGCGCAGATATCCATGGGCGCCACCGGCAGTTCACGGAGTACCTGCACCAGCTCGCCACGGTCCAGCAGGTGCTGCACGTCGAAGCGTGGCACCTGGATCAGCCCCAGCCCCTGACGGCAGCAGGCGATGTAGTTCTCGACGTTGTTGACGATCACCCGGCTGGGCAGCCCCAGCAGGTGCTCGCGACCTTCCAGCAGGTATTCCCAGGGCTGCTCGCGGCCGGTGTCCGGGGAGGCATAACCGACCATCCACTGGCCGTTCTGCAGGTCCTGGGGGGTGTGTGGCTCCCCCTGTTCGGCCAGGTAGGCGGGGCTGGCGCAGTTGATCAGCGCCAGTTGCCCCAGTGGGCGGGCGACCAGGCTGCTGTCGGCCAGGCTGCCGACGCGGATCGCGCAGTCGATGCCTTCCTGGACCAGGTCGATGCTGCGATCGCTGGCGCCCAGGGCCAGTTGCAGGCCGGGGTATTGCGCCAGCCATCGGGGCAGGGCGGGGACGATCAGGCGCCGGGCGATGCGGCTGGGCACATCGATGTTCAAGCGCCCGCTGACGTCTATCTGGCGGTGGTGGAACAACTGGTTGAGTTCGGCGGCGTCTGCCAGCAGGCGCCGCGCCCGTTCCAGCAGAATGGCGCCGTCGGCGGTCAACTGCACGTGGCGGGTGGTGCGGTGCAGCAGTCGGGTGCCGAGGCCGGTTTCCAGTTGCTGCACGGCGGAAGAGACGGTGGCCCGTGGCAGTTCCAGGGCATGGGCAGCCTTGATGAAGCTACCCATGTCGGCCACCTGGATGAACACGCGGTATTGCTCAAGCTTATCCATCGTTTGAACGATCCTGGTTCGGGGGCGCCTGACGGCAGTGGATCGCAGCATCGGCCGAGGCGATCGATGCTGCGGCTCGGCAGGCCAATTTACCCCTTGGGCGCCAGGATTACTTGGTGGTGTAGCCGCCGTTGATCAGTAAGGTCTGGCCAGTGATCCACCAGCCTTCGGTGACCAGGTGGCGAATGAAGGGCACCACGTCCTCGATATCGGTGAGCCCGGTCTTGCTCGAAGGCGACAGGGCTGCGGCGCTCTTGTGGTACGCCACGGCGTCGGCGCCTTCGGCCGGGTAGAAGAATGGGGTATCCATGGGCCCGGGGCCGACGGCAGTCACTGAAATGCCGCGGGCACCGAACTCCTTGGCCGCGGCCCGGGTGAAGTGTTCCACCGGCGCCTTGGAGCCGCCATAGGCGGCATAGAACGGAGTGAAGGCCCCCAGCAGCGAAGTCACCAGGGTCACCAGTTTGCCGTTGTCCTCCAGGTGCTTGCCGGCTTCCTTGATAAAGAAGAAGGCGCTCTTGGCATTGACCGCGAACATCTGGTCGTATTCGTCCTCGCTGATTTCAATGATGGGTTTCTTCAGCACCTTGCCCACGGTGTTGATGGCGATGTCGATCTTGCCGAAGCGCGCCTTGGCCTCGTTGAACAGTTGCTCCACGTTACTGGCGCGGGTGAGGTCGGCCTGCCACGCCTGGGCCTCCACACCCAGGGCCTTGAGTGCCGCCACCGTGGCCTCGGCGTCGGCCCCGCTGGCGTTGCTGTTGTAGTGCACGGCCACCGCCCGCGCACCGTGGCTGGCCAGGTCGCGGGCAATCAGGCCGCCGAGGTTCTTCACGCCACCGGCGATCAGCACGACTTTGTTGTTCAGGGAGTGATCGGTCATGGCGCGGGTCCTTCAACAATTGGGGTGAAGGCTGAGTCTAGTGTCTGCACCGCTGTTGATAAGCCGTCGGCGGCTGGACGGATTATCCAGAAAATCCGGCCAATGACCTTGCCTGCCGGCGGCCGCGATGGGGCTACAATCGCAGTTTTTTTCAGGAGCCAGTCATGTCCGATCTTCGTCGCCCGGTACCGCTGGACAAGGCGTACCGCTTGCTCAACCACGGCCCAACGGTGCTGGTCAGCGCAGCCCATGGCGGGCAGCGCAACATCATGGCCGCGGCCTGGGCCATGCCCCTGGATTTCGAGCCGCCGAAAGTCGCCGTGGTGCTCGACAAGTCCACCTGGACCCGACAACTGCTGGAGGCCTCGGGCACCTTCGTGCTCAATGTGCCTTGCGTGGCCCAGGTGGATATCGTGCAGAGCCTGGGCAACAGCTCCGGGCTTGAGCTGAGCCAGGGCGGTAGCGACAAGTTCGCCGCCTACGATCTGCAGGCCTTTGCCGGCGAGCAACTGGCGGCGCCGCTGCTGGAAGGTTGCGTGGCCTGGCTGGAATGCCGGCTGCTGCCCGAGCCCCACAACCACCAGCAGTACGACCTGTTCCTTGGCGAAGTGATTGCCGCCCAGGCCGATGCCCGGGTGTTCAGCGAAGGGCGCTGGCACTTCGACGGGCACGACCGGCTGCGTACCCTGCACCATGTTGCGGGTGGGCATTTCCTGACCATCGGTGACGCTGTTGACGGTCGGCAACTGCCCCAGGTCGGAGAAGCTTGAGCCGACCCCCGATGCACTTTTTTTCAAGGAGTGAACATGCACGAAGTCTTTCAGCGTCTAGTGAGCCTGCTGGACAGCCACCAGGCGCGCTATCGGGTGATTTTTCACCCGGCCGAAGGGCAGTCGGCGCGGGTTGCCGAGATCCGCGGCACTGAACCTGGGCAGGGAGCCAAGGCCATGCTCTGCAGCCTCAAGGGCACAGACGAGGTGTATGGGCTGGTGATTCTCAGCGGCGACCAGAAGCTGGACATGAAAAAGGTCGGCGCGGCCCTGGGGGGCAAGAAGGCGCAACTGGTATCGCCGGAGCTGGCCAGGGAACTGACTGGTTGCGTGATCGGCGCCATTGCTCCGCTGAGTTTCGATCCGCGCATCCGGCTGATCGTCGACCCGCAACTGACCTCCCGCTACAGCGAGATCGCCTTCAACGCCGGGCGCCTGGATGCCTCCATGGTGCTCGATACCCAGGACTACCTGAGGGTCGCCCAGCCGCTGCTGCTGAGCGTGACCCGGGACCTGGAGAGCGACAGCGCCCAGCCCGGTTGAAGGCGGCTACCAGCTCAACCGAGCCAGGGCCTCGGCAAAGGCGGTGAGCTTCGGCGAGCATTGGCGCGAGGGCGGATACACCAGCGACAGCTCGCGGCTGCGCCCGGCATGCTCCTGCAGAACCGGCACCAGCTGGCCGGTGTCCAGGGCTTCGCGTACCGCGAACTCCATCAACTGGGCAATGCCGAAGCCGCCGAGCACCGCGTCCACCAGGGCATCGCCGATATCGAAAATCAGCCGGCCCTGGACGGCCAGGTCCAGGGGCTTGCCCTGGTCCATGAACTGCCAGTCCACCAGCCGACCGCTGCGCAGGTTACGCACGGCCAGGCAGTTGTGCTGCTGCAGGTCGGCCAGGTGCCGGGGCGTGCCATGGCGTTCCAGGTAGCCTGGCGCCGCCACCGTGACCCAGCGCAGGGGAGCCAGGGGCCGGGCAATGAGGCGCTGGTCCTGGATCACCCCGGTGCGCACCACCGCGTCGAAACCTTCATCGATGATGTCCACCACCCGGTCGGTCATCACCGCTTCGATGCTCAGCGCCGGGTGCTGGGCCGTCAGTTCGCCGATCACCGGCATCACCACCTTGCGCCCGAACAGTGACGGGGTACTGATCTTCAACATTCCACTGGGGGATTCGCGGCGGTCCAGCAGCAGGTGTTCGGCGTGGGCCAGTTCCGCCAGCAGGGGCGCGGCGCGCTCGACCAGCACCTGGCCGTCCGGGGTCAGGCTGACACTGCGGGTGTTGCGTTGCAGCAGGCGGACCCCGAGCTGCTGTTCCAGGCGGGAAATGGCTCGGGACAGGCCGGACTGGGTCAGCCCCAGGTCACCGGCGGCACGGGTGAAACTGCGGGTTTCGGCAACCCGGACCAGCAGGCGAAGGGCGTTCAGATCCATGATTAAAGTCATTACTGAAAGAGAGAATGGCTTGTTTATCATTTAAACGGCATCGATGACACTGGCCGTCGGTTATTTCCACACAAGGATCTTCGCGATGTCCGCGACCCCGTTAGCCAACCCGTCGGGCTGGATGCTGTTACTGCTGGCCACCGCGCAATTGATCATCGCCCTGGACGCCACCATCGTGTTTGTCGCCCTGCCGGAAATCGGCAGCCACCTGGGCTTTTCCGCCCAGCAGTTGCAATGGGTGGTCAGTGCCTACAGCGTGGCTTTCGGTGGTTTCCTGTTGCTGGGCGGACGGGCGGCGGACCTCCTGGGCAAGCGGCGTTTCTACATCGTCGGCCAGTCCTTGTATGCCCTGGCCTCGCTGGCCGGCGGCCTGGGCGGCAGCGCGCTGCTGCTGGTGCTGGCCCGGGCGGTGCAGGGCGTGGGCGGGGCAATGCTGTTCCCCGCGACCCTGGCCCTGATCAACACCTGGTACGCCGAGGGGCCGGCGCGCAACCGGGCCTTTGCGGTGTGGAGCGCGGCCTCGGCGGCGGGGCTGGCCCTGGGGGCGCTGCTGGGCGGGGTGCTGACCCAGTACTGGGGCTGGGAGGCGGTGTTCCTGGTCAACGTGCCCCTGGCTGGGGCCTGTGCGTTGCTGGCCCGGCGCTGGATACCCGCCGACCCTGCGCGCCAGCGCGGCCGTCAGTTCGACTTGCGCGGCGCGCTGACCGTGACCCTGGGTGGCACCCTGCTGGTGTTTTCCATCGTCCAGGGCCCGGAGTGGGGCTGGAGCGCCCCGGCGACCCTGGGCTGCCTGGCGTTGTCCCTGGCCCTGCTCGGGTTGTTCGTGCGCCTTGAACAGCGTAGCGCCGACCCGCTGATGCCCCTGCGCCTGCTGGGTTATCCACAACTGCGCATGGCCATGGTGATTACCGCGCTGTTCATGAGCAGCTTCGGCGTGCAGTACTACTTCCTCAGCCTGTATTTCCAGCAGGTCTATCAGTTCAGTGTGTTGCAGAGCGGACTGGCGTTCCTGCCCTCGACCCTGCTGTGCACCGCCGGGATCTGGGTCGCGGAGCGGGCCCTGCTGCGCGTAGGCTTGCGGGCGACCCTGGTCAGCGGCTTGCTGCTCGGGGCGCTGGGCATCAGCCTGATGTACCTGGCCCTGCCGGGCAGTAGCGGCTTTGTCGGCCTGCTGCCGGGGATCGTGATCATGAGCATCGGCCAGGGCATGACCTGGACCTCGATGTGGGTCTCGGCCGGGCAGGGTATCGCGGCGTCCGAGCAAGGGGTGGCTGCGGGCGTGGCCTCCACCAGCCAGCAGATCGGCGGCGCCCTGGGGCTGGCGCTGCTGGTGTCCCTGGCCAACACCTTGAGCGCCGGCGGCAATCAGGCCTATGGCATCGAGATGGCTACCGCCGCCAGCGCCCTGCTGGCGCTGTTCGGGGCCTTGCTGGCGCTGCGCCTGCCCCGGGCTGGAGTGGCCTTGCCGGCCTGTTCCGTGGCCCAGGGCTGAGGGCGTCAGCCATGGGCCTGTGGCAGGTGGCGGCGCACCGCCCACAGCACCCCGGCCAGGAGCAACAGGGCGGCGCTGCTTTGCAGCAGGCTGGGCAGGTGCTGCAGGCAGATGAAGCCATAGAGCAGGGCGAACAGGGTCTCGAACACGATCAATTGGCCGCTCAGGGTCAACGGCAGGCGCCGGGTCGAGGCATTCCACATGCGATTGCCGAACCAGGAGCCGAGCACCGCGCTGGACAGGCTCAGGCCCCAGAACAGCATCCAGCGCTGCTCGCTGGCCTCGGCCCGGGTGCCGGGCAATGAGAACCCGTCCGCCAGCAGCCAGACCAAGGCGCTCATCAGCCCAGTGGTAATGCCCCACAGGGTCGACCACTGGCTGCTGTTGAAACGGCTGCCTTTGAGGTAGCGGGCGTTGTCGGTGGCAAACCAGGTCCAGCACAGCAAGGCGCCGAAGGCGCAGAGCAGGCCCAGGGCGCGCTGGCCCAGTTCCACCGAATCGCTGTGGGCGGTGAGCAAGGTGTCGAGGTTGATGCAGCAGATGCCGGCGAACACCAGCAGCAAGGGCCAGCGCAGCCGGCGCAGGGGCACAGCATCGGCATCACCGCGGCCAGCCAGGGTGATGGTCAGCGGCAGCAAGCCGACGATCAGTGCGGTGCTGGCTACGCCGGCCCACTGGATGGCGCTGGCCAGGAGCATGAAATAGATCAGGTTGCCGGTCAGCGCCAGCTTCACCAACAGCACGGCATCGCCCCAGGTCAGGCGTTGCAGCAGCTCCCGGGCCTGGGGCGCAGCCAGGAGCAGGGAGAATGCACCGTAGAGGCTGAAGCGCGCACAACTGAGCAGCAACGGGCTGAACTCAGGCAGCAGGCTGGGCACCACAATCGCCAGGCCCCAGACCGCACCGGCCAGGGCGGCATAAGCAACTCCACGTTTCATGCAAACACTCGTACCTATTCATCAAGTTGCGCAGGCTAGTCATTGCTGACCGGATGGACAAAGGATATATAGGCACCTACCTATTCTCCTGGGGAATGCCTTGTGAGCCGCTTCGCCCGTCATCTGCCGCCGCTGGAAACCCTGGTCACCTTCGAGGCGGTGGGCCGCAACGCCAGCTTCACCCGTGCGGCCACCGAGCTGTGCCTGACCCAGAGCGCGGTGAGCAAGCAGATCCGCGCCCTGGAGCTGTCGCTCAAGACCGAACTGTTCGAGCGCCAGGCCCGGGGGGTGAAGCTCACCGCCAGCGGCGCCTCGCTGTTCGTCGAGGTCAGCACCCAGCTCGAAGCCTTGCTGCGCAGCGTCAGCCGCCTGCGGGCCGGGCGCGACGCCAATACCATCACCGTGCAATGCACCCACGCGGTGGCGCAGTTCTGGCTGTTCCCGCGCCTGCTGGCATTCAACAAGCAGCACCCGGACATCACCGTGAGCATCCATGCCAACAACGACATGGACGAGTCCAGCGTGGCCGAGCATGACTTCGGCATTCTCTATGGTGCGGGGCACTGGTCGTCCCTGGCGGCGGTATCGCTGTTCGCCGAGATGGTCTACCCGATCGTCAGCCGGCGCCTGGAGCTGCCTGTGGTCAAGGAGCTGGCGCAACTGGCCGAACTGCCGTTGATCCAGCTGGACGCCTCGGAGTGGAACTGCATCGACTGGCGGGACTGGTTCCATCATTTCGGGCTGGACTACAGCGCGCCACCGGGGGCCCTGGGGTTCAACCAGCTGACCCTGATGTTCAGCGCGGTGCAGCAGGGCATGGGCGTGGGGCTGGGCTGGGATTTCATGGCCAGCCAGTTGGTGGCCCAGGGCGAGTTGCTGCGGGTTGGCGAGTGGGCGTTCCGCACCGGGCAGGCGGATTTTCTGGTGCATCCGCGGCACAAGCGCCTGTCCGCCAGCGGCCAGTTGTTTCGCGACTGGCTGGTGGCCCAGGCGGCTGAATGAGCGCCCGGGGCTCAATGGCCAGCCCCGGGCTATGGGTCAGAGGCTGGCGCGCGGCACGCTGAAGCGGAACTCGCTGCCCTTGCCCACTTCGCTGTGGGCTTCGATCTTGCCGCCGTGGGCGTGGATGATGCCCTGGGTGATGTACAGCCCCAGGCCGGTGCCGTTGGGGTTGCCTTCCTTCATGGTCCAGTAGCGGTCGAAAATGAATGGCAACTGGTCGGTGGGAATGCCCTCCCCGGAGTCGCGCACGCTGAACACGATCTGCTCGCCGTCGGACATCGCCACCACCCCGACCTTGCCCTGTTTGGGGGTGAACTTGATGGCGTTGCCCACCAGGTTCGACAGCACCTGGAACAGGCGCTCGGGGTCGGCGTTGATCCTGAGGTCCGGTTCGGCGTGGAAGCTGATGTCGATGGCCTTGTCCAGAGCCAGTGGCGCCAGCAATGAATAGGCCTCTTCGAACATCTGGCTGACGTCCAGCGGCTGCGGGGCGATGCTGTAGCGCCCGGCCTCGATCTTGGAGGTGTCCAGCAGGTCTTCCAACAGGTTGTTCATGCGGCTGGCGGCCTGCTGCATGGTGTCGATGGCCGAGGAAATGCGCCGTGAGGTATGCGGGCCATCGGAACTGAAGGCCTTCTGCATCATGCCGCAGAGCATGGAGATCACGGTCATCGGATTGCGCAGGTCGTGGGACACCACCGCCACCAGTTCGTCCCGGGCGCGCACGGCCTGTTGCTCGCGCAGCACCTGGCGCGCCAGGTCGTGCTCCAGGGCCGAGCGACGCAGGTCATTGGCGGCGAAGCGGTCGCCGTGGCTCCACTTGGTGGAGATCCCGGCCATCTCCACTTTCCAGATCTCGAACGAGGTGCGCGGCCGCAGGCGCAGGCCGGCGTCGGAGTTTTCCAGGTCCAGGGGCTTTTGCGGGTTGCCGCTCCAGTTGATGTTTTCCTTCACTTCCGGGCGGAACCACAGCACGCCGTTATCCACAGGCTTGGGCAGGGTCATGGCCAGGACCCCGCTGGCCACCTGTTGATAACTCGCCGCCGGCGGGTAGACGCTGGCCAGGTGATGGCTGGCGAACACCGCCTGCCCGGTGCCTTGCAGCCAGCGGTGCAGGGCGCGGATTTCGTCCTGGGGCGGGCAGTTACCGAAGCAGTGCAGTTGCTTGTCTTCGATGATTGCCACGCCACCGGCCTGGGTCAGGTCCAGCAGCAGTTGCGGCACCTGGGTCAGGCCGTCGAAGACGCTGTCGGGGGTGTCGCGCATGGCCTGGTCGAGGCTGGCCAGGGCGGTGACTTTCTCTTCCCGCTGGCGGCTGATATCCAGGGCTTCCATGGCGCTGATCTGCAACGACAGCACCTGGCCGATGGTCTGGCAGGCAATGCGCAGCTCGTGGGGCACCAGCAGCGGCTGGCGGTTGCCGCAACTGATCAGGCCCCAGAGCTGGTCGCCCTTGAGCAGGGAAATGCTCATGGAGGACAGCACGCCCATGTTCTTCATGTACTGGCAGTGGATCGGCGACACGCTGCGCAGGGTGGCGAAGCTCAGGTCCAGAGCCTGCTGAGTGTCCGGGCGCAGTGCCGGCAGCAGGGGTACCGGCTGGTAATCGGCGTTGGGGATGATCCGCAGCCAGTTGCTGCGGTACAGCTCGCGGGCTTGCTGGGGAATGTCCGAGGCCGGGAAGAACAGGCCATTGAACACTTCCATGGTGGGGCGGGTGGCTTCGGCGATCACCTGGCCGTGGCCTTCCTCTTCGAAGCGGTAGATCAGCACCCGGTCGTAGCCGGTCATCGCCTGGATTTCGCTGACGCTGATGGCGTACAGCTCATTCAGGGTCTTGGCCGTCTGCAAGCGCCGCAGCAGGCGCCCCAGGTTCTCGGTCTGCTCTTTCAGGTGCTGGGGCTGCAGGTGTTCGAGCTGGATTTCCAGCTCCAGCATCAGCACTCCCTGGTGGCGATGCAGCAAGCCTTCGAAGCGCGCGCCATTGACGGCCAGGTGCAGCGGTGGCGCATCGGACAAGCGCGGCAGTTGCAGCACCTCGCGGATGCGCTGGCCGTCGGTGTCTCCCAGCAGTTGCTCCAGGGGCTGGCCGAGGACCTGCGCGGCAGGCTGGCCCAGCAGGGCCTCGACGTTGGCGCTGATCTGCTGGATGCGCAGCTCCGGCTCCGACAGCGTCAGCAGCACGCCATGGGGCTGGATCGCCCCGGGGGAGCGGATTGGCTCATCGGCGCAGTTGGCCAGCAGTTGTTCGAAGGCTTGGGCGTCTTGTGGGGTCATAGCAGCACCTCGCGGCTGTCGAGCCAGTGCTCGAAACAGGCAAATGTGGATTGCGCGGCGCGGACCACTTGTTGTCGTGCGCTCGCGTCCTCGGGCATGCGCCCCAGGTAGTCGAGAAAGTCTTTCCAGCGCCGCCCGGTGGCGGCGCCATACACGTCGAGGAAAGCCCCGCCGTTATCCCCGTGCAGGTCCAGGCGCTGGGCCATTTCCCGGCGCAGGATCTGCCCGCCCAGGGTCGCGCCCTCCAGTACATAGAGGGCGCCCAGGCACGCGCCGGGGCTGGCCAGTGCGGGCAGATGGTCGCAGCGGGGCAGGGCGTCGATGCGCTCCGGGGCCAGGCCCAGGGCCTGCAGGTCGCCGGCCAGGGCCGGGGTCTTGCGGCGCTGCTCCGGGTCGTAGCCGGCAGGGATCAGGCCGCTGTCATGCAGGGCCGCCTCCAGGGGCTGATAGAAGCCGAAATAGGCCTGGATCAGGCGCTGGTACCAGGCCGCATCGAGGTGCTCGGAGAAGAACGGCAGGCGCTTTTCCAGGGCCACGTGCAAGGTCGCGGTGCCGGCGCGCAGGTCTTGAAGCAGGGTGGGGGCGGTGGTGTCTTGGTGCGGTTTGGGCATTCAGGGGTCAGGGGTCGCAACAGGTAATGGACGCGCCATGGGCGTCATCGAAAGCTGGGACCAGGCTGTAGTCCCTGCACTAGAGCCATCGCACAGAAAAATAAGAGCGTCACTCTACCTGTGCTTTTTGCACTGACGTACAGTTTTTGACGCACCATTGGTCGGCCAAGGGTAGTCGATCGATGACGTGTTGCTGTGTCTGACTGTGTTCAAGAGGCAGAAATTCCTTTTTCCGTCTCGCAGGTTCAGCGGTGAGGATCAGATCCAGACGTCGTTCTGGGCGGTGCGTTCGCCACCTTGGTCGCCGGTGTTGAGCACGCCCTTGGGTTCGATCAGCAGCAGTTTGACCTCCTGCTCGGCCCAGGGTTTGTGCTCGACGCCCTTGGGCACCACGAACATCTCGCCACTGCCGATGGCCACCCGGCCGTCACGGAAGTCGATGTACAACTGGCCGTCGAGCACGATGAAGGTTTCATCGGTGTCGGCGTGGGAGTGCCAGACGAATTCGCCCTGCAACTTGGAGATCTTGAACTGGTAGTCGTTCATCTCGGCGATCACCTTGGGGGTCCAGTGTTCGCTGAACAGGCCGAGTTTGCTGGCGAAGTTGATGCTCTGGTAGGCGTCTTGCGGGGCAGGGTTTTGCATGGTGTGGTCCACCTCAGTGATGAATGAGCGCTGAGGGTAAACAGCCAGGGGCTAGGGCTTCTTGAATGATCGTGTGTGGCCTCAGCGGCCGAGCATCTTCAGCCAGCGCGCCGGTGGCAGGCCGTAGGTCTGGCGAAACTGCCGGGTCATGTGGCTCTGGTCGGTGAAGCCGGCGATCAGTGCGGCGTTGGCCAGGGTCTGGCCCTGCACCAGCAGCGCGCGGACCAGGTCCAGGCGGCGCATGCTCAGGTATCGGTAGGGGCTGGTGCCGAACAGCAGGCGAAAATCCCGGGACAGGCTCCAGCGGTCGCGCCCACTGTGGGCCGCCAGTTCCTCCAGGGTCAGGGTGCGGTCCAGGGTGCTGTGGATGTATTCCCGGGCCCGCTCGGCCGCCACATAGTCGAAACGTTGCCGTGATTGGGCGACCCCGGAGACGCTGTTCAGGGCATGGGCCAGATCGAACAGGGCGTCTTCCTGTTCCAGCGGGTCCAGGGGGCTGTCGACCCCCCGCAGCAGGGCCTCGGTGGCGGCAAACAGCCGCGGGTCGTTGGACAGGCCGCCGGTAATGAAGGGCAGTGGCTGGCCGCCGAGGATCTGCTGGATCAGCGCCGGCTCGACATACAGCATGCGGTAGTGAAAGCCGTCGTGGGTGCCGGCCTCGCCGTCGTGGGCTTCGTCGGGGTGCAGGACCATGGTGGCGCCGGGCAGGCTGTGGCGCCAGCCGCCGCGGTACTGGAAGCTCTGCACCCCGTGCAGGGTGCGGCCGATGGCGTAGGTGTCATGGCGGTGCATGTCATAGCCATGGCCGGCGAAATACGCCTCGATGCGCTCCAGGCCCCGGGCGGGCGGCGCGCGGTGAACCCAGTCGGTGACAGCTGCGGGTTTGGCCATGGAACGGTCCTGATGGATGAAACCAAGGGCCGTACGTTAACTCAGGGGCGCGCTGGCTGTCTTGCCCCTCGGTTCTACGCCGTAGCGGTTCTGCCGGAAGAAGGGCGGCTTGCAGGAGGGTTCCGGCGCTGCACGATGGCTTGTTGCCTGAGCCGGGTTGCGAGGCCAATCGGCGGTTGCCTGGGCAGGCGCGAGTGGAGTAGCGTCGTTCCCCCGGACCCTCTTCATGGCCATCTGTTCCCATGTACGCCTCACACCTGGTTTACCTCGCCCCGTTGTTGTCGCTGGCCCTGCTCTGGAGCGTGGCGGTGATCACCCCCGGGCCGAACTTTTTCACCACTGCACAACTGGCGGCGGGCTGTTCGCGGCGCCATGGCCTGTTCGCCGCCCTGGGGGTGGCCAGCGGCACCGTGCTCTGGGGGCTGGCGGGAGGCTTGGGCATCAAATCGCTGTTCAGCGCGGTGCCGGCGCTGTTCGTGTTGTTCAAGGTTGCCGGTGGCTGTTACCTGATCTACCTGGGGCTCAAGCAGTTCAAGCGCAAGCCGGCCCTGGAGACCCCGACCACCGATGGCGCGAGCCATGCTGCGCGCAGCCTGTTCTCGGCCTACCGGCTGGGCTTTCTCGGCAACATGACCAACCCCAAGTCGGCGCTGTTCGTGGCCACCATTTTTGCCACGTCGATGCCGGCCTCCCCGCCACCTCTGCTACTGGGGCTGGCGGTGCTGACCATGGCCGGCCTGTCGCTGTCCTGGTACTGCTGCGTGGCGCTGTTTTTCGCCAGCAGCCGGGTGGCCGGGTTCTATGCCCGGGCCCGGCGCTGGCTGGACCGCCTGGCCGGTGGTTGCTATGTGCTGTTCGGCGGGCATCTGCTGGCCAATCGCTGAACGGCCGGTGCCTTGCGCCGGCCAGTATCCGCCCCCCAAAAAGGACGACCCGTCCCCGTATCAGGAGACTGAACATGGCTGTTGTTTTTCGCCCGGTGGCAGAGGCGGACATTCCGCGGATCTGCAGTTTCGTGGGCAATCCCCAGGAGCTGTATTTCTTCTTTCCCGCCGCCACCTGGCCGCTGACCCACGAGCAGTTGCGCGACTCCATCGCCCAGCGCAGCGACTCGACGGTGATCGAGCGTGACGGGCAGGTAGTGGGCTTTGCCAACTTCTACCGCTGGGCCAAGGGCGGCACCTGTACCATCGGCAATGTCATCGTCGACCCAGAGGTGCGCGGCGCGGGCCTGGCGGCGCAATTGATCGGGCAGATGATCCACATCGCCCACAGCAAGCACCAGGCCAGCGAGGTGACGCTGTCGTGCTTCAACAGCAACGTGGCGGGGTTGCTGCTCTATCCGAAGCTGGGCTTTGTGCCGTTCGCCATCGAAGAGCGCAAGAACAAGGAGCAGGAGCGAGTGGCGCTGATCCATTTGCGCTACAGCCCCCAGCTGAATTGAAGAACCGTCAGCAATCATTTTTTCAACGGGAAGCAGTCATGAGCAAGTTGCGGGTCGGGATTATTTTTGGTGGCCGTTCGGCCGAACACGAAGTGTCGCTGCAGTCGGCGCGCAATATCGTCGATGCCCTGGATCGCACGCGTTTCGAGCCGGTGCTGATCGGCATCGACAAACAGGGGCACTGGCACCTCAACGACACCTCGAACTTCCTGATCAACCAGGAAAACCCGGCGCTGATCGCCCTCAACCAGTCCAATCGCGAACTGGCGGTGGTGCCGGGCAAGGCCAGCCAGCAACTGGTGGAAACCTCCAGCCAGGAACTGCTGGGGCATGTCGATGTGATCTTCCCCATCGTCCACGGCACCCTGGGCGAAGACGGTTGCCTGCAGGGCCTGCTGCGCATGGCCGACCTGCCCTTTGTCGGCTCCGATGTGCTGGGCTCGGCGGTGTGCATGGACAAGGACATCAGCAAGCGCCTGCTGCGCGACGCCGGGCTGGCGGTGACCCCGTTCATCACCCTGACCCGGGCCACCCGTGCTCGCTACGGTTTTGCCTTGGCCCGGGAAACACTCGGCCTGCCGCTGTTCGTCAAGCCGGCCAACCAGGGTTCATCGGTGGGGGTGAGCAAGGTCGACAACGAGGCCGAATACGAGGCCGCGGTGGAACTGGCCCTGGGCTTCGATCACAAGGTGCTGGTGGAGTCGGCAGTGCGTGGGCGGGAAATCGAATGCGCGGTGCTGGGCAACGACCAGCCCATTGCCAGTGGTTGCGGCGAGATCGTGGTCAGCAACGGTTTCTATTCCTACGACAGCAAGTACATCGACGGGGAGGCGGCCCAGGTGCTGGTGCCGGCGGACATCAGCATTGAGCACAGCGAGCGCATTCGGGCCCTGGCCGTCGAGGCATTCCAGGTGCTGGGCTGCTCCGGGCTGGCTCGGGTCGATGTGTTTCTCACCGATGAGGGGGAGGTGCTGATCAACGAAATCAACTCGCTGCCGGGCTTCACCCGGATCAGCATGTACCCCAAACTTTGGCAGGCCACCGGCATGAGCTACAGCGAGCTGGTGAGCCGCCTGATCGAGCTGGCGCTGGAGCGTCACGCTGAACGGCAAGGGCTGAAAATCAACCGCTGAAGCGGATCATCGTGGTTAAGGACGTGACGAATGAGTTCGGCAACAGATGCATCGGTTTATCTTTTTTCCTACGGCACCCTGCAAGACAAGGCGGTGCAGATCGCCAACTTTGGCCGTGAGTTGAGTGGCAGCGCGGATGCCATGCTTGGCTACGAACAGAGCTGGGTGGAAATCACCGACCCCGAGGTGCTGGCGGCCAGCGGCAAGACCCATCATCCGATCCTGCGCCCGGGGGCGGCGGACAGCGCGCCGATTCCCGGCACCGTGTTCTGCATCACCCCCGAGGAGCTGGCAGCGGCCGACAGCTATGAAGTCTCGGACTACAAGCGGGTCAGCGTGACCCTGGCCTCGGGCATCCAGGCCTGGGTCTACGTCAGCGCCTGAGTCTTCGGCTCACTCCGGCGGCAGCATCACCCCGATGCACGCCAGGGCCAGCAGCACCGCCCCGAGCACGATGAACACATAGTTCAGCGGCGTGAAACGGGCGTTGCTGCGGCCTTCGGGATCTTTCGCGGCGGCATTCAGGCCGCGCTGGCCGAGCCAGGTGATCCACGCCAGTACCGGCAGCAGCGCCAGGCTGGCAATGTCGGTCACCGGGTAGCCGATATTCTTGCGCGACAGCGCGTCCACCACGTTGTTGATGATCACCCCCACCACAAACAGGGTTGCCAGTTCACCGGGCCGCCAGTCATGGCTGCGGCCGTCGCGCTTGAGCGTCGCATCGGCTTCGCGGTACAGCGCATGGGTGAAGAAGATCGCGAAGAAGGCCCGGGCCACCGGCCACAGCTCCTGGCCGCTGGCGTGCCTGAACTGATGCCAGTTCTTGTAGGCCCAGTACACCTGGTAGATGCCGAAGGTGAGGATGTACAGGGTCAGGAACTTGGCCTTGGACACCACGTAGAACGGCTGTTGCGCCGCTTCGGGCGAGGGGGCGACCAGATCCGCCTGGGGCGGGGCATAGAGGTTGTCAGACACGGGCACTCCTTGGGTTGGGCCTGAGAGGGGAGGCAACGTTAGCTCAGGTTGCTGGCCAAGAACCAGCAGGGGCTCGGTGGCCGAGCGGAACCGGGTTCAGGCCCGAGGTGGATCCGCCGGCCGAACGTAGTGAATATCCCATTCACTTTCACCCACCTGAACAAAACCCAGGCGTCGATAAAAACGATTCGAGTCACTGCCGCGCAACGCATCCAGGTGGATGGGTAGCTGCTCTTTGGCGGAGCGTTCCAAAAGCTGCTCCAGGGCCTTGGCGCCGAGGCCCCGCCCTTGGAATTGCGGTAAGACGTACAGGTGCTGCAGGCGCAGATGATCACCGTGTGATTGGCTCTGGATAAAGCCTGCGGGCTGTCCGTCACTGAGGATGAAGTGGCAGCGTTCGGCCGCGAAGCTTGCGGCAAAACGCTCCCGGGCCCGCTGCGGATCGAAGCGCCCCAGGCGCTCAAGGCTTTCGCGCATCGCCGCGATGCGCATCTGGACCAGGGTTTCCAGGTCGCTCAGGGAGGTTGGGAGTAGTGCACTCTCGAGGTTCATGTCCGGCCGATCCACGAGTACTGGAAGGCCTTGGCTTCACCCCGGTGCCCGCGTCGACGATAGCTGGCCAGGGCCGGGGTCGAGCAGTAGGTGCACAGCTCGCTGATTTCGATCTGTTCATCACTGATTCCAGCGGCGTGCAGCAAGTGCACGGCATAGCGGCTCAGGTCGAACCACAGGGAATCGGCCTGGGTCGGTTGCGGTGGCGGAATCTGCGGCGGCAGCAGCGGGGCCGGTTGCTCACGGCTCCAGGGGGCCTGTGCGGCCGGCCACAGCGGGTCCTGAGTGGCGGACAGGGTGTCGATGAAATCGGCGCTGACTTCATAGCAGCAGGGTTTGATCGATGGGCCGATGGCCACCCGCAATTGCTGTGGGGTGATGCCCTTGCTGGCGAAGTGTTGCAGCACATTGGCGATGATCCCGCCATGCAGGCCTTTCCAGCCGCCGTGCACTGCCGCGACCCAGGAACCGTCCTCGCTGCTGATCAGCAACGGCAGGCAATCGGCGGTGACCACTGCGATGGGCCGGCTGGAATGGGTGAGTACCGCATCGCCGCGGATGATTCCGCTGGGTAGCGTGGTACTGGCTTGCACCACCTCGCCGCTGTGGATCTGCGAGCAGAAGAACAGGTTGGCCGGCAGGGCGGCGCCGAGGGTCGAAAACCCATGACGGATGCCGGATATCTGGTTCAACACACCTGCCTGGAAACTCATCGGGCCTTCGCTCGGTAACCTGGGAATGGCTGCAGAGCATAGCGGTATCCGAGGTACTTTTGCTGACAGACAACGCTGGATAGGCCGGGGCAGACCAGCGGTAGCCTGCTGGTCTGCCCCTTCACCGGGCGTTTCAGGCGCTCAGCGGGATATACAGTTCCACCACGCTGTCCGGGTGCATGGGCCCCAGAAAGCGCTCGCCGGTGTACTCGAACTCCACCGCGTCGAGGGGCATCAGCCCGGCGGCGGGCAACCACTCGCTGTAGGCGGCGCGAAAGGTTTCCGGCAGGGTGGCCACGCTGCCGTGATGCTCGACTCGCGCGTAATGGCGGGCAGGGATTTCCAGCTCCACCATGCCGGGCACCAGGGGCGCGTCGGCGGCGACCGGCAGGCCGGCCACATAACGCCACTGGCCGTCTTCCAGGGGCTGGCAGATGCCATAGGTGCCCACCGGCTCGGCCAGGCGCTGGATCTCCTGTTCCCGAGGTTCGAAACGTTGCCAGAGCTCGGCGATGGTGCCCGGGTCGTCCTGCTGCCAGGCCATGCCGATGATCCGCTGCGGCGCCAGGAATACCTTCTGTGGTGTCTGCGCGGCTGGGAGTTGGCGCTGCGGCTGGGCCAGGTAGCGCTGCAGATGGCCCAGTACTTTCTGGCTGCGGGCGATCTCGCTTTGCAACTGCCGGGCATGCGCCTGCAGTGACTGCTGCATGTGCAGCACGCTGTCCAGGCCGCCCTGGTCCGCCAGAGTGCGGATGTCTTCCAGGGACATGCCCAACTGCCGCAGCCAGACGATGCGCCCCAGGGTCACGATCTGTTCCGGGCTGTAATAGCGGTAGCCGTTGTCCCGGCCGGTGAGGGCCGGGGTGAACAGGCCGATGCTGTCGTAATGGCGCAGGGTCTTGGTGATAAGGCCGTGGCAGCGGGCCATTTGTCCGATGGTGAGCATGGAGCGTCCTTGGTGTTGTTGGGCTGCCAGGCAGGTTGAGCCTTTACCCAAGGGCAAGCTCAAGTCCGGCAGCACGGCTCAGGACGATTTGATCGGCTTGATCAGGCTCTCGGCGGGAATGCCGAACAGCTGGTGCAGTTTCCAGATCATGGGCAGGGTCAGCGCGCGCTTGCCGTTGAGCACTTCATAGACGCGGTTGGTGCGGCCGATGGCCGGCGCCAGGTCGGCGGCGGACAAGCCGGATTGCTCCATGCGGAACTTGATCGCCTCGATCGGGTTGGGCAGGTCCAGGGGAAACTGCCTGGCCTCGTATGCCTGGATCAGGGTGATCATCACATCGAAGTAATCGCCTTCAGGTGTCCCGGGCTGCGGTTCGTTGTCGAACAGGGGCGAGACGCTTTTCAGTGCGGCGCGGTAGTCCTGGTCGGTGTGGATGGGGCGGATGTTCATGCGGGTTGCTCCATGTCTACGCTGTCGGCGTCAATGGCATCGTACTGCTGGTGGGTACCTACGAACTTGATGTACAGCGCGCCGAAGCGATAGGCCACGGCAACGATCAGTCGATACTCATTCCCCTTGATGTTGAAGACCACCCTGCGGCTTTTGAGAATGCTCGCGTTGCGATACTGGTCCTTGATCTGCGCAGGGTTGGACCACTCGGCTTTCCTTGCTTCATCGACCCAGGCCAGCAAGGGCTGTTCTGCGTCCGGGTACTTCTCCCAGAAGGCCTTCAACTGACTGACTGCAATAATTCTCATGGCGTGATCCTAGTCCCGTCCTGGGACTTAAACAAGTCGCTGAGTGCGTCAAGCGATGTACGGACAGATCGCTGGATCTGCCCGCGCAGGCGACGTTGGTTCAGGGACGATCAGGTCATGCAGAGAGCGTGGCGTGCACGTCGTCCATCAGTGCCTTGCCCATCTCTGCCAGGTAGTGTGCCGCCCAAGCATAGCGGTCGCACCGCGGCTCCATGGCGGCCTCCAGGGTGAATTGCTTTGCCAGATGCAACAGGGTCGAGGCGTGTTCCAGGGCGTCGTTGATCGGCACGTCGGCATTCACCCGAAACAGCGGATGCAGGTGCTCGCCGCACTGGGAAAAGCGGATTTCACCGAGGGTGGTCAGGGGCGATTGAGTGGTCATCGGGCACCTCCGGTTTTGTGTTGCGGGAGGTGTTGGAGAAACAGATTGCAGAAGCAGTTTATGGTCACGACCCCTTGATTCGAAGGACCGTCACCGTCTGCCGCCAAGCAGATCAGGGTGGCGGATTGCGCAGGATTGGCGGACCGGGAATCAAGGAACCGGCGAACCCGAAGGTTCTCCCACGCAACCCGCCATAACGCAGGTATGCGGGCGCAAAAAAAGCGCCTGCATGTGGGTGGGGCGCTGTTGCGCCTCGATTCTATCAGGCCGCCAAGCCTGTTCGCTGATTTTGCAGCGACGGTCGAACCATAGGTTGGAGTAGGGGGCGTCGCAACGGCATTACTGCGACATTTTGTGAACCAACCCTGTAGCCGCTGCCGCAGGCTGCGAACGACCGGAACGGTCGCAGCGATCTCCCAGGCGCCGAAGGCCCTTCGGTCCTTGTCGCAGCCTGCGGCAGCGGCTACAGAAAGCCCTGTTTCGCCATCTCACTGGTCGCCGCCCAACCCAGCCCCTGATACAGCGGCTTGCCAGCCTCGGTCGCATGCAGCACGGCAAAGCCCAGCCCGCGCTGGCTGAACTCGGCCTCCGCCAGTTTCATCAGCGCCGAAGCCAGGCCGCGGCGCCGGTAGGCCGGTTCGACGTAGACGTTGAGTACGTAGCCGCGCTGATCCTGGGTTGGATGGGAAGGGTGGGGCGGCCAGTCGATGCTCATCAGGCCGATGCTGGCCACGCTCTGCTCGGCGTCCATCAAGGCGAAGCCGTAGTAGCGACCGTCCTCCAGGCGTTCACGCAACCAGGGCCGAAAGTGCTCGGTCATCACCTGCAAGGTGGAGAGGTCCTTACCCGCATCGAGAAACATCGCCTGGCGATGGCGGCAGATCAGTTCAAGGTCCTGGGGCGTCAGGCGGCGTGGGCTCAGGCCCGGAATATCAAGGTCGGCTGCAATCTTGTTCATCGTCGGTTCCTCGGTGGACAGGGACGATGCTAGGGCAGATCCAAAGGTCGGATCAGACACAGACCGCCGCAAAATCTTGCATACAGAGCCCTCGTTCACCGCCCACAAAAAAGGGCCAGCCTCACGGCCAGCCCCTGGGTTCATCCGATTACTCTCAATCCCCCAGCGCTTCCCCTTCGCGCCGCGGGTCGGCGCCGCCGGCCCAGGAGGCCTTGCCCTGTGCATCACGCACGCGAACGATGGCCTGGGTACCGCTGGTCATGTCGATCTCGTTTACCTCATGTCCCTGAGCTTGCAGTGCCTGTTTCAGGGCCGGGCTGAACTGGCCCTTCTCCAGTTCGGTCGGCCCGTTGCGGCTGCCGAAGTTGGGCAGGCCGACGGCGGCTTGCGGGTCGAGGTTCCAGTCGAGCATGCCGACCACCGACTTGGCCACGTACTCGATGATCTGCGAGCCGCCGGGGGAGCCGACGCTGGCCAGCAGTTCGCCGCTGGCGCGGTCGAAGACCAGGGTTGGCGCCATGGACGAGCGCGGACGCTTGCCCGGTTGGACGCGGTTGGCCACCGGCTGGCCGTTTTCCTCGGGAATGAACGAGAAGTCGGTCATCTGGTTGTTGAGCATGAAGCCCTGGACCATCAGGTGCGAGCCGAAGGCCGCTTCCACCGTGGTGGTCATCGATACGGCGCCGCCCAGGTCATCCACTGCCACCACTTGCGAGGTGGAGATGCGCATTGGCGAACGGTCCGGTGCATAGGCCACCTGGATGCCCTGGGGCTTGCCCGGTTCGGCCTTGCCCATGCTGCGCTCGCCAATCAGTGCGGCACGCTTGGCCAGGTAGTCCGGGGCGATCAGGCCGGCCACCGGCACGGGCACAAAGTCGCTGTCGGCCACGTACAGGCCACGGTCGGCATAGGCCAGGCGCTCGGCTTCGGCAATCAGGTGCACCGCTTGTGGCGCTGGCTCCAGGCCGGCGGGCAGGTTGGTTTTCTGCGGCTTGAGGTTGGCCAGGGTGTAGCGCGGGTCGCGCTGTTCCAGGGCCTGCAGGGTGCCGAGTATCTGCGCCACCGCCACGCCGCCGGAGGAGGGCGGCGGCATGCCGCACACCTGCCAGCGCTTGTAGTCGCTGCACAGCGGCGCGCGTTCCTTGGCGCGGTAGCCTTGCAGGTCGTTGAGCGACAGGCTGCCGGGGTTGGCGTGGCCCTGGACCTTGGCGACGATTTCCGCGGCCACCGGGCCCTTGTACAGGGCATCCGGGCCTTCCTCGGCGATGCGTTTGAGCACCGCGGCCAGTGGTGGGTTTTTCAGCAAGGTGCCCACGGCTTTCGGCGTGCCGTCGGCATTCAGGAAGTACGCGGCCATGTCCGGCGAGCGTGCCAGGAAAGGATCGGCGCTGATCATGCTGTGCAGCCGTGGCGAGATGGCGAAGCCTTGCTCGGCCAGGCGGATCGCCGGTTCGAACAATTGCGCCCAGGGCAGGCGCCCGTGTTTCTGGTGGGCCATTTCCAGGGCCCGCAGCACGCCCGGGGTGCCGACCGAGCGTCCACCGATCTGCGCCTGGGGGAAGGCCATGGGCTTGCCGTCCGCCTGCAGGAAGAGCTTCTCGGTGGCGCCGGCCGGCGCGGTTTCCCGCCCGTCATAGGTGCGCACGGCCTTGCCGTCCCAGAGCACGATCATCGCGCCGCCGCCAATCCCCGAGGACTGCGGTTCCACCAGGGTCAGCACGGCCTGCATGGCAATCGCCGCGTCGATGGCCGAGCCGCCCTTGCGCAGCATTTCGCGCCCGGCCTCGGCGGCCAGCGGGTTGGCAGCGGCGGCCATGTGCTTGTCGGCATGGCGAGTCTGCATGTCGGTGCGGTAGCCCGAGGCGATTTCCGGGGCGGCAGGCAGAGCGTTGGAAGAAGGCGGGTTGTGGCAGGCGCCAAGGCTGAGGGCGGCAGCCAGCAGGCTGAGGCCGAGCAGTTGGCGGTGACGGGGAGGGAAGTTCGAGAACACGCGTTGAGCTCCGTTCACAGGGAAATGAGGGGTCGTCCGTGCGGGGGAATGTACAGCAGTGGCGCCGGCAGTTGGACCCGGATGTAGCCCTGGGCACGAGGCTGGAGGGGGCCATCTCCCCTGTACATGGGGTCGCAGGCAGTCTTTCACCCGGCCGTCGATTGATCTGAGTCAGGGCGGGAGGGGGGCGTTGGGTACAGGGTGAAACAAACTATAAGCCTGATGAGGGGACGTCATGCACCGTTGTAAGTGGTTACTTGTTTTCGGATTGCTGTTGGGGGGGGAGGTCAGGGGGGAAACGCCAAGCGAACCGATCCAGCCGGTACAGCCGGTGAAGATCACCGATGTGGCCAAGGTGGAGCTGGGCAAGCAGTTGTTCTTCGACCCGCGCCTGTCCAAGTCCGGTTTCATATCCTGCAACTCCTGCCACAACCTGAGCATGGGCGGCAGCGACAACCTGCCCACCTCCATTGGCCACAACTGGCACCAGGGGCCGATCAACTCGCCCACGGTGCTCAACTCCGGCATGAGCGTCGCGCAGTTCTGGGACGGCCGCGCGGCCACGCTTCAGGAACAGGCCGGTGGCCCCATCGCCAACCCGGGGGAGATGGGCTTCACCCATGACCTGGCGGTGGACGTGCTGCGTTCCATTCCCCAGTACCGGGCCTCCTTCAAGCAGGTCTACGGCGACGACGGCATCAAGTTTGACGACGTGACCAACGCCATCGCTGCGTTCGAAGAAACCCTGGTTACCCCCAATGCGCCGTTCGACCGCTGGCTCAAGGGCGACAAGGCGGCCATCAGCCCCTCCGCGCTCAAGGGCTATCAACTGTTCAAGTCCATCGGCTGCGTGGCTTGCCACAACGGCGAGGCGGTGGGCGGTGGCTCATTCCAGAAGATGGGCATGATCGAGCCCTATGTCACCCAGAACCCGGCCCAGGGCGTGGCCGGGCTGACCGGCAAGGATGCCGACCGCATGCTGTTCAAGGTGCCGACCCTGCGCAACGTGGCGCTGACCTATCCCTACTTCCACGACGGCGCCTACTGGAAGCTGGAAGAGGCGGTGGACGTGATGGCCCGTCTGCAACTGGGACGCAAGCTGGGTACCGAGGAGGTCAGCCAGATCGTGGCCTTCCTTGAAACCCTGACCGGTGACCAGCCGGACTTCAAGCTGCCGATCCTGCCGCCGTCCTCGGCGCAGACACCGCATCCGCAGCCGTTCAACTGAGCAAAAAAAACCGCAGCCTGCTGCGGTTTTTCAAGCCCCACGTGCTGGGTCAGCCCTGCTTGGCCCCAGTGGCACAATTGAACCGGTCATCGATGGGTGCTTGGCGAGCGGGTTCGAAGTAGCCAGGTGTACGAGTGCTATCGGTGCGTTGCCAGCGTTGTGGGTAAGACAGCATCGAGTAGGGCGAGTGGTCCTTGAGCGTCTCGTAGTTCAAGGACAGGTCGATCTGTGCGGCGCCGTGCAGGAGGGGGCCTTCGATCGAAAGGACGGAGCCGGTCAGCCAGGTTCGCTCAGGGCTTTCCAGGTACCTGGGCGCGGTGATGCGCAGCCAGGTACGCCCGGCATCCTGGGAAAAGTACAGGCGCGGCAAGCCGGCCCCGCCCTTGCTGAAGCCCGGTCCTTGGGCAATCGGAATCACCAGGTAATTGGAGTTGGCAGCATCGATCATCAAGTGCGAACCACGGCCATGCACGGTGATGCCGTTGAATGAGCCAAAGGGTGCAACCGGGGTGTGGATGCCGAGCCGGGTGTCGGTGTAGTGCACCATGTCGCCACTGCTGGCGATGACCGGCGAGGAACCGTTGCAGAGCTTGAAGGTGGTCCGGTCGATCTCGAAAAAGCGTGATGAATCGATGCGGTAGATGACCCGGCCGGGCAGGTACTGGATCGGCTCGGGAGCGCTGCAGGCCCCAAGTACCCCGCACGAGATCAGTAACAGCAGCTTCCTTGCCCACATGAGAAAACGACTCCTTGTTCCTGCCTGAATGCAGGGGCTGGCGTTTATGACATCCCTGGGGGCTTGGCGCAACACTGGCCATGGCGGGCCAGCGTTGCGCTGATGTTGCGGCGCCCTCTCAGGGCTTCATCTGCCAGGCCGTCGAGCTGGCCGCGGCCTTGAACTTGGCCCGATTTTCCGGAGTCGCCGGCGGTTCGGAGTCGCCGAAGATCGCCTTCAGCCAATGGCCATCGGTGGGGTTGGGGAAGAGGATGAACTTGCGGCCGAACTGCTCCTTGTCCTCGGTCATCAGGCTGCTGCGCTGCTTGACGTCGGCCACGTAGTACTTGCGTTTGAAGTCGTTGAGGTTGTCGCCCAGCATCAGCACCACGTTGTGGTCCTTGGCGATCTCCTGCTGCCGCGGCTCCTTGTTGGAGCTGTCGCGGTACACCGTCAGGTGCTGCTCATCGGCATAGGGCAGCTGGTTCTTGCGCAGGTTGGCCAGGGCGTATTCGTAGGTCTTTTCGCCCTGGTCGCGGCTGGTGACGTAGAACACTTCGACACCCTTGGACTGGGCGTACTTGAGGAACTCCACGGCGCCCGGGGTGGCCACCGGGCCATTGTCGGCGACCCATTTGTCCCAGGCCTCGTCGTCGAAGAACTCCTTGCCCGAATTGATCATGTAGCCCCAGTAGCTGTTGCTGCTGAGCACGGTGTCGTCAACGTCGCTGATGATCGCCAGTGGCCGCTCGCCGGCCTTGTGTTCCTGCAGGGCGCGGTCCAGTTGCAGGCGGGCGATGTTGAAGCCCTGGTAGTACAGCGCCTCGAATTCGGCGGCGGTTTGCTTCCAGGCCACGGCGGCGGTCAGCAGGTTGGAGGGCGGGGTAGGAGCCTGCTCGGCGAAGGTCGGGGTACAGGTGATTGCCAGGAGCGAGAACAGCCAGGGAGCGACCGCGGTTCGGGTGATTTTTGTTTTCATTTTCGAGCCCTTGAAGTGAGGATTGCGCAGCTCTCACAAACACTGCCGGAGTGTTCTATCCCAGCCAGTGGCGGTGCTCAATGCGGGTGTCGCGTTTGTGGATCAATGCGGCGTAATCCCCGGTACTTTTTCGCGGGCATAAAAAAACGGCCTACCTTGCGGTAAGCCGTTTTTAGTACTTGGTGGCTACACAGGGACTTGAACCCCGGACCCCAGCATTATGAATGCTATGCTCTAACCAACTGAGCTATGTAGCCAAGTGGCGCGCATTATTCGCTCGGAACGACAATGCGTCAAGCGTTTTTATAAAAAAATTATCTACGCTATCAACCGTTTATCCCTTCCCCCCGAAAATCAGTGGCGATGGGCAGCGCTGGAACCAGCGGCTGGCCTGTTCGTAGGCGTGGGCCAGTTGCAGGACGGCGAAGTCGGCCTGGTGTCGGCCGATGATCTGCAAGCCCATGGGCAGGCCGTTGGCATTGAAGCCGGCCTGCACGCTGGCCACCGGGCAGCCGGACAAGGTGCCGGGAATCACCACCTCCATCCAGCGGTGGTAGGTGTCCATGGCCACGCCTTCGATGTTGCGCGGCCAGGGTATGTTCTTGTCGAAGGGGAAGACCTGGGCGCTGGGCAGCAGCAGGTAGTCGAAGCGTTCGAACAGTTTTGAAATGGCGCGGTACCAGTCGCTGCGGATCACCGAGGCTTCGAACACCTGGCTGGCGCAGAGCTTGAGGCCGTTCTCCACTTCCCAGATGGCTTCCGTCTTGAGTTGTGAGCGCTTATGCGGGTCGGCATAGGCGCCGCCCAGGGACCCGGCGACCATCCAGTGGCGCAGGGTGCGCCAGCTGCTCCACAGGCGCTCGGGGGCGAAGTCGGGGCTGGCGGGTTCTACGCTGCAGCCCAGGCTGCGGAAATCGCCCAAGGCCTTTTCGCAGAGCTCCAGCAGGCCCTTTTCCATTGGCAGGTAGCCGTTGAAGTCCCCCAGCCAACCCAGGCGCGCACCCTTGAAGTCGCGCTCCAGCGGGGCGGCGAAGCCCTGGCCGGACTCGGCGATGGACAGCGGCGCCCGCGCATCGCCCCCGGCCTGCACCGACAGCAGCAGGGCCGCGTCGCGCACGCTGCGGGCCATGGGGCCTTCGTAGCCGAGCTGGTCGATGAACAGGTCGCTGCTGTCGTCGAAGGGCACCCGGCCCTGGGACGGGCGGAAGCCGAAGATGTTGTTGAAAGCCGCCGGGTTGCGCAGCGAACCCATCATGTCGCTGCCGTCGGCCACCGGTACCAGGTGCAGGGCCAGGGCTGCGGCGGCGCCGCCACTGCTGCCGCCGGCGGTCTTGCTCGGGTCATAGGCACAGCCGGTGGCGCCGAACAGCGGGTTGTAGGTCTGGGAGCCGAGGCCGAATTCCGGGGTGTTGCTCTTGCCGATCAGGATCGCCCCGGCGGCCTTGATCCGTTCCACCATGATGCCGTCGCGCTCTGGGATGAAATCCCGGTACAGCGGCGAACCCAGGGTGGTGCGGATGCCCCGGGTCAGGGACAGGTCCTTGATCGCGTGGGGCAGGCCGTGCATCCAGCCGCGATATTCGCCACGGGCCAGTTCGGCGTCGCGCCGGTCGGCCTCGGCCAGCAGGGCTTCGGCCGGTTGCAGGCTGACCAGGGCATTGACCAGGGGGTTGTAGTGCTCGATGTGGGCAAGGTAGGTCTGCATCACTTCCCGGCAGGAAACCTGACGCAGGCGGATACGCTCGGCGAGTTCATGGGCCTGAAGCAGGACCAGTTCGCTGGGGGGCTTGGCGATCATGGCAGGAGGGCCTTTCAAACGGCTTTAGAAACGCCCCGGCATCCAGGCCGGGGCGGCAAGTCAACGCTGCTCAGCGCATCAGGTTGGTCCACAGGCGGTCGGCAAGGCGGATTGCGCCTTCGCCGCAGGTCTGGCTGAAGACCACCTTGGTACCCTCGGGAATGTGCAGCTCGGGAGCATCCTTCAACCCGGCGTCGAGGAAGGGTTCGACGCCCTTGATCGGGCTCTGGTGCTTGAGGAAGTTCTGGGTCATGGCGGCGTTATCAGGCTGGCTGAGGAAGGCGATGAAGGCCTTGGCGTTCGCCGGGTTCTTGCTGCCCTTGGGGATGACCATGTTGTCCACCCAGGCCAGCACGCCTTCTTTCGGGTAGAGATATTTCAGGCCGGGCTTCATCTCCCGGGCGCGCATCGACGAGCCGCCCCAGAACATCGACATGTCGATTTCCCCGGCCGCCAGGTTCTCGCGGATCGCCCCGGCCTTGGAGCTGTAGGTCTTGACGAAGGGCTTCTGCGTCTTGAGCAGGCCAAGGATCTGCTGCATCTGCTTGGGGTCTTCGCTGCACAGTGGAATGTTCAGGTACAGGCTGGCCATGTCGATCACTTCGCTCACCGAGTCGAACATGTTGATCCGCCCCTGCAGCTCCGCTGGCGGCTCGTAGAGCACCTTGTAGCTGTCGCTCGGGCCTTTGTAGCGTTCGCCGTTGAGCACCACGCTGGTGGTGCCCCAGATGAAGGGCACCGAGTAGGCGCCTTCCGGGTCCCAGGTCGGGTTCTTCAGGTTGTCGACCACGCTGGCGTAATAGGGCTGCTTGGCCGGGTCGAAGCGCTCCAGCAACTGCTCCTTGATCAGGATCGGGATGAACTGGTGGGACGGGATCGCCACGTCATAACCGGTGCCGCCCTGTTTCAGCTTGGCCAGCAGGGTTTCGTTGGAGTCGTAGGAGTCCACCGTGACCTCGATACCGGTCTGCTTCTGGAACTTGGCGAGAATTTCCGGCGAAAAGTAGCCGCTCCAGCTCACGACGTTGAGTTTCTCGGCGGCCTGCACCGCCAGTGGCAGGCTCAGCAACAACGAGGTACCCAGGCTTGCGATCAACTTGCTCATGTCATTTCCCCAAGGTCAGTGGAAGGTTCAAGCGTGTTTCTTGCTCAGCAGATAAGAGAGGCTGACGAACAGCACCGAGACGCCGAGGATCAGCGTCGACACGGCATTGACGTCGGGTGTCACGCCCATGCGCAACAGGCCGAAGATGAAGATCGGCAGGGTGGTGGTGCCGGCCTGGGACACCATCATCGAGATCACGAAGTTATCCAGGGAGACAATGAAGGCCAGCATCAGCCCGGAGACGATCCCCGGCATCAGCAGCGGCAGAGTCACCTTGCGGAAGGTGCGCCAGGGGCCGGCGTACAGGTCTGCCGCCGCATGCTCCAGGGACAGGTCCATGTCGTTGAGGCGGGCGCGGATCGGCAAATAGGCGAAGGGGATGCAGAACACCGTGTGGGCGATGATCAGGTTGCCGTAGCCCAGGGACAGCCCCAGGGTGGAGAACAGCGCCAGGGTGGCCACGCCGACGACGATTTCCGGCAGCACCAGGGGCAGCATGATGGCGCCCATGGACAGTTGCAGGCCCTTGAACTTCGCCCCGCGTGAGGTGCCCAGGGCCGCCAGGGTGGCGATGGCGGTGGCCGCCATGCTGGCGCACACGGCGATCAGCAGGCTGTTGCCTGCCGCCTGGCGCAGGGCCTGGTTGGCGAACGCCGCGCGGTACCAGTCGAGGCTGAAGCCGCTCCACACCGTGGCCGACTGGTTGGCGTTGAAGGAGAACACCACCAGCACCAGGATCGGCGCGTAGAGGTACAGGTAGAACAGGAAGCTGAAACCGCCGAAGCCGGGAAAGTCCTGGACACCGAGGCCGTTGCGCTTGAACAGGCGGATCATCATGCACCCTCCTGAAGGGTTTTCTGGCGCTGGGCGCGCAGGGCGTAGACGGTCAGTACCAGCATCACCGCGGCCATCAGCACCAGCGACAGGGCGGCGCCGAAGGGCCAGTTACGGGCATCGCTGAACTGCCGGAAGATCAGGTTGCCAAGCATCATCCGGGTGCCGCCCCCCAGCAGTTCCGGGGCGATCATCGCCCCCAGGCAGGGCACGAAAGTCAGGATCGCCCCGGCGAAAATTCCCGGCTTGGCAATGGGCAGCACCACCTTGCGCAGGGTCCGAATGCGCCCGGCGTAGAGGTCCTGGGCCGCTTCCAGCAGGCGGGTGTCCATCTTTTCCAGGGTGGCGTAGATCGGCAGCACCACGAAGGGCGCGTAGGTGTAGACCAGCCCCAGCAGCACCGCACCGTCGGTGTACAGCAACTGCAACGGCTCGTGGATGACCCCCAGCCCCATCAGGCTGTTGTTGATCACCCCGGTGTTGCGCAGCAGCAGGATCCAGGCGTAGGTGCGGATCAGCAGGTTGGCCCAGAACGGCACGGTGATCAGGAAGATCAGCAGGCCGCGGCGCTGCACTGGCTGCATGGCCAGCCACACCGCTACCGGAAAACCGATCAGCAGGGTGATCACCGTGGTCAGCCCGGCGATGCCGATCGAGCGCAGGGCGATCAGCAGGTAGGAGTCGGCGAAGGCCAGGCTGTCGTCCAGTTGCCGTTCGAACAGCAGTGAGGTGTAGGCGTCGCTGCTGAAGACCTTGTTCACCCCGCCGTAGGGGTTGGCTTCCATCAATGAATAGCCGATGACGATAAGGATCGGCACGATCAGGAACAGGCCGATGGCCACCAGGGCCGGGCTGACCCCGAGAAAGCTGCGCAGGGCCTTGCGCCGTTCCAGGTGCTGGGAAATCGAAGAAGCGTGCATGGCGAATCCTCGTGGTCAATCCAGCAGGACGCTGGCGCTGCCGCGTTCGAACAGCAGCCCGGCGCTGCTGCCTACGCTCAGGCGCGGGTGGTGTTCGAGGCTGTTGGGCGTGCGCACGGTGAGGCGTGTGCCGTCGCCGAGGCTGACCTGGTATTGCAGGTCGGTGCCCAGGTAGATCAGTGCTTCGATGCGGCACGCCAGGGCGCCTTGCGAGGCATCACCACGCAGGTGCAAGCGCTCGGGGCGCACCGACAGGGTGACCTGCTGGCCGACCTTGGCGGTGGTGCAGGGTTGCGCCGGCAGCGCCTGCCCGGCGGGCCCGCTGAACCAGGCCAGGCCCGCTTCGACACGGCTGACCGTGGCCGGGATGAAGTTGGTTTCACCGATGAAGTCGGCGACGAAGCGATTGCGCGGCTGCTCGTAGATTTCTTCCGGGCGACCCACCTGTTGCACTTCGCCTTCGGAGAGCACGGCGATGCGGTCGGACAGGGTCAGGGCTTCTTCCTGGTCGTGGGTGACGAAGATGAAGGTGATACCGGTCTTGGCCTGGATGGCCTTGAGTTCTTCGCGCATGGCCTGGCGCAGCTTGAGGTCCAGGGCCGACAGCGGCTCGTCCAGCAGCAGTACCTTGGGGTGGGGGGCCAGGGCCCGGGCCAGGGCGATGCGTTGCTGCTGGCCGCCGGACAGCTGGTTGGGCTTGCGCGCCGCAAAGCGCTCCATCTGCACCAGGGCCAGCATTTCGCGCACCCGCTCGGCGATCTGCGCCTTGCTCAATACCTGGCCCATAGGGCGCGATTCCAGGCCGAAGGCCAGGTTCTCGGCCAGGGTCATGTGGGGGAACAGTGCGTAATGCTGGAACACCGTGTTCACCGGGCGCTCGAAGGGCGGCCGGTCGGCGATGTTCTCGCCATAGAGAAGGATCTCGCCCTGGGTCGGGAACTCGAACCCGGCGATCATCCGCAAGAGGGTGGTCTTGCCACAGCCCGAGGGGCCGAGAAGGGTGAAGAATTCGTTGTCGCGGATATCCAGGTCGATGTTCTTCAGGGCCACCGGGCCGCTGTGTGGATCGCCGTAGACCTTGCGCACTGAACGGATGGACACCGCCAGCGTTTGCAGCGCATGCAGGGCATTCATGCCTTACCTCCGATTCCCCCATGAGCTGTCGTGCAGGCCATGGATCTTGTTTTTCTTGGGCAGGATCGAAATGTGTCGGGTGCGTGGAAAGCTTGTCTTTGCAGGCTTTGCGCGGGTTTTACCGGGTTCTGCTGGGGCTGATTATCAGTGAGGGGTTGCGGGGGCGAAACATCAATTTTAACATACCGGCTGTTAAAAAATTTAATAGCAAGAGGCGGGCGAAATCATGGTCGAGCAGCGTTTGCCACCGTTGAATGCAGTGCGTGCTTTTGATGCCGCCGCCCGTCTTGGCAGCTATGTCGAAGCCTCCAGGGCCTTGCATGTGACCCAGCCGGCCATCGGCCGCCACGTGAAGCTGCTGGAGGACTGGCTCGGGGTGCAGCTGTTCGAGCGCACGTCCCGCGGGGTGAACCTGACCCCGGCGGGGGAGAAGTACCACCGCAAGATCGCCGCCGCCCTGCAACTGATCATCGAGGCCGGGCGCGAGGTACAGCCCAGGGCTGCCGAGCGCTGGCTGCGGATCATGGTCGTGCCGGGGTTTGCCAAGCGCTGGCTGACCCCGCGCCTGGAGGCGCTGCGCCACGTGCGCCCGGGCCTGAAGTTCGCCATCGAGCCGAACTCGACCTTTAGCGAAGTGGATGCCAAGAGCAGCGACCTGGGGATCGCCTACGGCCTGGACGGGCAATACGCCGAGTCCCGGGTCAGCCTGATCTGCCCCCGGGTGTTTCCCATCTGCACCCCGGCCTACCTGGCCAGTATCGAGGCGATTCGCGAGCCGGCGGACCTGGCCCGCCATGAGTTGATCCACTTCGATGACGGCGAGTGGTGGAACATGTGGTTCGCCGCCAATGGCCTGGATATCCAGCTCACGTCCGACCTGATCTACGTGAACAACGACCATGCGCTGTCGGTGGCGGAAAGCGGCGGTGGTATTGCCCTGGCCAACGAAGTGCTGGTGCGCGAGGAGCTCAAGGCCGGCACCCTGGTGCGGGTGCTGGAAGACCAGGTGCAGCTGGAAAGCTACCGGGTGCTGACCCCGGCCAGCGAGTGGTCGGAGGACGTTGAATGGTTTATCCAGTGGCTCAAGGCCGAGCTGGAAGCGGATTTCCCCGAGGCGCGAATCGGGGTTCGTTAGCAAGCTAATGGGATGGCGCGACTGCACCGAAAAATGGCACATTGACGCACCTGCCCCTGTGCACCCACCCGTTGTACGGAAAATCCTATGGCTAGCAGCAACTCCCCGAGCGTCGCCGCGACGGCTTCCCCGGCTTCGCAAAGCAGTCCCCTGGTCCTGCGCATCATTGGTGCGGTGGCCCTGGCGCACCTGATCAACGACTTGATCCAGGCAGTGCTGCCGGCGATCTACCCGATGCTCAAGGACAGCTACGGCCTGACCTTCACCCAGGTCGGCCTGATTACCCTGACCTTCCAGCTGACCGCGTCGCTGTTGCAGCCCTGGGTCGGCTACTACACCGACCGCCGGCCTCAACCTTTCCTGCTGCCGGCGGGAATGATCTGCACCCTGATCGGCATCCTGATGATGTCCCAGGTCGGCAGCTTTCCCTTGATCCTGCTGGCAGCAGCATTGATCGGCATTGGCTCCTCGACCTTCCATCCGGAGGCTTCGCGGGTCGCGCGGCTGGCCTCGGGCGGGCGCTATGGCCTGGCCCAGTCGAGCTTTCAGGTCGGCGGCAATGCCGGCACCGCCTTCGGCCCCTTGCTGGCTGCGGCCATCATCATTCCCTACGGCCAGGGCAATGTGGCCTGGTTCGGCCTGTTCGCGCTGTTTGCCCTGGTGGTGCTGTACGCCATCAGCCGCTGGTATGCCAACCACCTGCGCCTGTACAAGCTCAAGCAGGGCCAGGCGGCGACTCACGGCCTGTCCAGGAACCGGGTGATCAGCGCCCTGGTGGTCCTCGGGCTGCTGGTGTTTTCCAAGTATTTCTACATGGCCAGCTTCACCAGCTACTTCACCTTCTACCTGATCGAGAAATTCGACCTGTCGGTGGCCAGCTCGCAACTGCATCTGTTCCTGTTCCTGGGAGCCGTGGCGGCGGGAACCTTCTTCGGCGGCCCGATCGGCGACAAGATCGGGCGCAAGGCAGTGATCTGGTTCTCGATCCTCGGGGTGGCGCCGTTCACTCTGTTGCTGCCCCATGTCGACCTGTTCTGGACCAGCGTCCTGAGCGTGGTGATCGGTTTTATCCTGGCCTCGGCATTCTCCGCCATCGTGGTGTACGCCCAGGAACTGGTGCCGGGCAACGTTGGCATGATCGCCGGGGTGTTCTTCGGCCTGATGTTCGGTTTTGGCGGGATCGGTGCGGCGCTGCTGGGGCACCTGGCGGACATCCATGGCATCGAGTATGTGTACTACCTGTGCTCGTTCCTGCCGCTGTTCGGGGTGCTGGCGATCTTCCTGCCGCGTACCCGCAAAGCCTGATGGCTTGAGGCGTGCTGGCGATAGAACGCCCGGGGTTCTGGCCCCGGGCTTTTTTTTGCCTGGGCTTCAGCCGCCCTGGCGGGTGTGCCCGGTGCCTTGGCGAAAGGCGTTGGGTGTCTGGCCGCCGAGGCGCTTGAAGAAGCGGGAAAAGTAGGTGGGGTCGCTGAAGCCCAGGTTGTCCGAGAGCTGGCTGATGCTGATGTTGGTGTAGATCAGGTTGCGCTTGGCCTCCAGCATCAGGCGCTGGTGGATGATCTGCAGCGCGGTCTGCCCGGCCAGTTCCCGGCACAGGGTATTGAGGTGCACGCTGGACAGGCCGATGCGATGGGCCAGGGCTTCCACCGTCGGGTGCTCCTGGTAATGCTGCTCCACCAGCTTGATGAAGTGCCCCAGCAGTTGCTGGTTGCGCTCGCTGCGGTTGCTGGGCGTCACGTTCTGCTGGCGTCGGCGGCTGATCCACACCAGCAGTACGTTGACCAGCGAATGCAGCAGCAGGTCCCGCGCTGAGGCGCTGCCTTCGTACTCCTCCAGCAAGGTCTTGAACAGGCTGTTGAGGCGCTGCCGGTCACGGCCCACCGGGTAGCGCCCGGCCGCGGCCAGGACCGCCAGCGGCGCCCCCAGCTGGCTTTCCAGCTGGGCCACCAGCGGCGCACCCAGGGTCAGCACGTAGCCCTCGATGTTCTCGGAAAACTGAAAGCCGTGGACCATCAGCGGCGGCACCACCTGGATGGTTGCTTCGCGCACGTCCTCGCGGCGCCCTTCGACTTCCACCAGGGCCTGTCCGCTTTGCACATAGAGCAGTTGATACAGGTCGGCGTGGCGGTGTGGCTTGATCTCCCAGTGGTGCAGGCTGCTGCGCTTGGGGATGGATTCGCAGTGCAACAGGTCCGGAGTCGGCCAGGCCTGGTTTTCGCCGTAGAGCTTGAATACGGGGATGCTGGAGCGACTGGCTTTCATCGGGCGCGGCCCTGGGGGTGAGGGGTTGGAATGCTCGATAATCGAACGCTGTTTTCAAAAGTGCATTTTTACGGTGGTTAATCACCATTTTTTGCGATTTTTGTCGGCAAAAATGCAGGGGTACAACAATAACCATAAATTCCGGATTTCGCCTGCACGGTGACTGGAATGCCCTTATGAGACGACAACAATGAAAACTCAGGTTGCGATTATCGGCGCCGGACCTTCCGGCCTTCTGCTGGGCCAACTGCTGCACAAGGCCGGCATCGACACCGTGATTGTCGAGCGCCAGACCCCGGACTACGTGCTGGGCCGCATCCGTGCCGGTGTGCTGGAGCAGGGCACCGTGGACATGCTGCGCGAGGCCGGTGTGGCCCGCCGCATGGACGCTGAAGGCCTGGTCCATGAAGGGGTGGAGCTGCTGATGGGCGGCAAGCGCGTGCGCATCGACCTCAAGGCCCTGACCGGCGGCAAGACGGTGATGGTCTATGGCCAGACCGAAGTCACCCGCGACCTGATGGAGGCCCGCGCTGCCTGCGCAGCGCCGATCATCTATTCGGCGGACAAGGTGCAGCCCCATGACATGAAGGGCGCGCAGCCCTATATCACCTATGAAAAAGACGGCCAGCTACAGCGCATCGACTGCGATTACATCGCCGGCTGCGACGGTTTTCATGGCGTGGCACGCAAGAGCATCCCCGAAGACGTGCTGAGCCACTACGAGCGCGAATACCCCTTCGGCTGGCTGGGGCTGCTGTCCGATACCCCACCGGTCAATCACGAACTGATCTATGGGCAGCATGAACGTGGTTTCGTGCTGTGCAGCCAGCGCTCCCTGACCCGCAGCCGCTACTACCTGCAAGTGCCGCTGAGCGACAAGGTCGAGGACTGGTCCGACGAGCGCTTCTGGAACGAGCTCAAGGCCCGTCTGCCAGAAGAGGTGGCGGCTGACCTGGTGACCGGGCCAGCGCTGGAGAAAAGCATCGCGCCGCTGCGCAGCTATGTGGTGGAGCCCATGCAGTACGGCAAGCTGTTCCTGGTGGGGGACGCGGCCCATATCGTTCCGCCTACCGGTGCCAAGGGCCTGAACCTGGCGGCCTCCGATGTGTGCTACCTGTACCGGATCCTGGTCAAGGTCTACCGCGAAGGGCGTACCGAGCTGCTGGAAAAGTATTCCGAACTGGCCTTGCGCCGGGTGTGGAAGGGCGAACGCTTCAGCTGGTTCATGACCAATCTGCTGCACGATTTCGGCGACCGGCAGGATGCCTGGGACCACAAGATGCAGCAGGCCGATCGCGAATATTTCCTCAATTCCCACGCTGGCCTGGTGAACATTGCCGAGAACTATGTGGGCCTGCCTTACGAAGAAATCTGCTGAGCCCACGACCCTGAAGCGACCCGCATGCAGTGGGCCGTTTCAGGGCGCTGCCTGCAACGGGCGGCAAGCCGTAATGTAACAGTGCGGAAACATTCCTATTTATAAATGATATTCATTAGCATTACACTCCGATCCCTCTCTCCCTTGATGCACCATCCGGGTGCATTGAATCGACAAGGATCGTTTGTAATGAAAGTCAGCTCCTGCCTGTTCAATTCGCTTCTGCTCAGCGCCGGTGTCGGCCTGCTGGCCCCGCTGGCGCAGGCCGGCGATGCGGTTGAAGAGGCCAAGCCTGCATCGTTGGAACTGGATACCGCCTTTGTCACGGCTACTGGCGGCGCCACGGATCTCAAGGATGCCCCGGCCAGTGTCAGCGTCATCACCCGCGAGGAAATCGAGCGCCAGCCGGTCTATGACCTCAATACCCTGCTGCGCCGGGTGCCGGGGGTGACCGGTGGTTTCGGCCCGGTGGGCGAGCAGTCGAAGATCAAGCTGCGGGGGCTGGACGACAAGTACACGCTGATCCTGGTGGATGGCAAGCGGGTCGGCAGTTCCGCGGACCTGAGTTATCGCCGCGACCTGGCGCGCCAGGACCTGAACTGGATCTCGCCGAACATGATCGAGCGCATCGAGATCGTCCGCGGGCCTATGTCGTCGCTGTATGGTTCGGACGCCATGGGCGGGGTGATCAATATCATCACCCGCAAGGTCTCGCGGACCTGGACCGGCTCGGCCAGCACCAATATCACCGTGCCCAAGGATTCCGACCGCGGCCAGACCACTCAGTACAGCGTGAATGCGGCAGGTCCGCTGACAGAATCCCTGGGGCTGCGCCTGGGGGCCAACGTCACGCGTCGGGCTGCGGATGAGGTAGAGGCGCGGCGCGATGCCCAGGGCGATTTCATGTACGACGATGGCGCGGGCGGCTCCAAGGATCAGAGCGTGAATGCACTGCTGGACTGGCAGATCAATCAGGAGCAGAGCCTGTCCTTCGAGGCGGTGCATGGCGTTGAGCATTCCTGGGCATCAAAGAAGACCTTTGGTGACTGGAACGAGACCGTTGGTGGCGCCTTCGGCCCCAGCCGCCTGACCCGCGACAGCTACATTCTGTCCCATACCGGCGACTGGAGCTTTGGCACCTCGAAGCTCGATGCCTACCTGAACAAGTACCGCAACGACCTTGACCTGGGCAAAGCCAACTCGGAAGAGAAGATCGTCGAGGGCAGCCTGAATATTCCCTTCCAATTGCTGTTGGACCAGCGCCTGACGGTGGGCGGGCAATGGAAGCGTGAAGAGCTGACCAACACCGATACCCTGGGCACGGTACCCGTGGATTATCAGGGCGCGCCGGTCAGTGGCTCGACCTTGAAGGGCGATTACTCGGCGGCCTTTATCGAGGATGAATTGTTCCTGCTGGACAACCTGTCCCTGACCCTGGGCAACCGCTTCGACCACAGCGACAAGTACGGTAACCACAACAGCCCGCGGGCGTATGTGGTCTATCACCCGCACCCGGACTGGACCGTGCGTGGCGGTGTTTCCAAGGGTTTTCGTGCGCCAAGCCTGAAGGAGGGCAGTGCGGGGGCGGCTACCGAATCCGCAGGTCGGGGCTGTGGTTCGTTACGGCCGTTGGGCTATGTCACTGGTAGTTGCTGGATGGCGGGCAATCCGAACCTGACACCGGAAACCAGCACCAACAAGGAAATCGGCCTTTCGTTCGACCACGATGGCTGGGAAGCGGGCCTGACCTACTTCCACACCGATTTCACCGACAAGATCGAATACGGCCCGTTGGGCCAGTACCAGGGCCGCTGGTGGACCATGCTGGAAAACGTCGACAAGGCCCGTACCCGTGGCTGGGAAGGCACCGCCCGGGTTCCGCTGGGCGACTCCGTGAACTGGCGCACCAACGCCACCTACATGCTGGAAAGCAAGAACCTGTCCACCGGTGAAGACCTGATCAGTTCACCCAAACTGTCGGCATTCAGTGCGCTGGACTGGCAGGTCACCGACCGTTTGAGCACCGAGCTTTCGGCTCAGCACGTCGGCAAGCAGCGGGGCCTGGGCAATGATTTCGTGCAGTCCTATACCACTTACGACCTGACGGCGAACCTGGCGTTGACCAAGTGGCTGACCTTGAACGGCGGGGTGCAGAACTTGATGGACAAGGACCTGCGGGACGGATCGACCAACTTCTATGTGCCCGGACGGGCATTCTTCGCAGGGGCGACCACTTACTTCTGAGGCCGCTGGATGTAGCGGGGAAATCAGCCCCATTGCCAGGCAATGGGGCTGAAGGGGATCACACGTTGAAGCGGAAGTGCATCACGTCGCCGTCCTTGACGATGTATTCCTTGCCTTCCAGGCGCCATTTACCGGCTTCCTTGGCTCCGGCTTCACCCTTGAACTGGATGAAGTCGTTGTAGGCGATGACTTCGGCGCGGATGAAGCCTTTTTCGAAGTCGGTGTGGATCACGGCGGCGGCTTGTGGCGCGGTGGCGCCGACACGCACGGTCCAGGCGCGGACTTCCTTCACACCTGCGGTGAAGTAGGTCTGCAGGTTGAGCATTTCGTAGCCAGCGCGGATCACCCGGTTCAGGCCGGGCTCTTCCAGGCCCAGGGCCTCGAGGAACATGTCCTTTTCTTCGCCGTCTTCAAGTTCGGCGATTTCCGCTTCGATCTTGTTGCACACCGGCACCACCATGGCGCCTTCTTCTTCGGCGATGGCCTTGACCACGTCCAGCAGCGGGTTGTTCTCGAAGCCGTCTTCGGCAACGTTGGCGATGTACATCACCGGCTTGGTGGTCAGCAGGTGGAAGCCGCGGATGATCAGCTTCTCGTCGGCGCTCATGTCCTTCATCAGGCTGCGGGCCGGCTTGCCTTCGGTGAAGTGGGCGATCAGCTGTTCCAGCAGGGCTTTCTGGGCCACGGCATCCTTGTCACCGCCCTTGGCGTTGCGGGCGACTTTCTGCAGTTGCTTCTCGCAGCT
This sequence comes from Pseudomonas sp. NFPP12, assembly GCF_900103205.1. Lineage (NCBI taxonomy): Bacteria > Pseudomonadati > Pseudomonadota > Gammaproteobacteria > Pseudomonadales > Pseudomonadaceae > Pseudomonas > Pseudomonas sp. NFPP12. Next base: position 1,013,057 of record NZ_FMWW01000002.1, on the reverse strand, counting down.
GTCGAGGTCGGCAAAGATCAGTTCCAGGTCGATGATTTCGATGTCGCGCTTGGGATCGACGCTGTTGGACACGTGGATCACGTTGTCGTCTTCGAAGCAGCGGACCACATGGGCGATGGCGTCGGTTTCGCGGATGTTGGCCAGGAACTTGTTGCCCAGGCCTTCACCTTTCGAAGCACCGGCCACCAGGCCGGCGATGTCGACGAACTCCATGGTGGTGGGCAGCACGCGCTCGGGCACGACGATGGCGGCCAGGGCGTCCAGGCGCGGGTCGGGCATCGGCACGATACCGCTGTTGGGCTCGATGGTGCAGAAGGGGAAGTTCTCGGCCGCGATCCCGGATTTGGTCAGGGCGTTGAACAGGGTGGACTTGCCGACGTTAGGCAGGCCGACGATGCCGCAATTGAATCCCATGGTGTATTCCCCGAGGAGTAGAGTCAGGCCTTCTGGCTGTGCAGGTTTTTCATCGCGCGGTTCCATTCACCGGCGAAGATATCCGGCAGCACGCCGAGGGCAAAATCGATGCTGGCATCGAGTTTTTCCTGTTCGGCGCGTGGCGCACGACCCAGGACAAAGTTTGAAACCATACTGGCAACGCCCGGATGGCCGATGCCGAGCCGCAGGCGGTGAAAGGTATTCTGATTACCGAGCTGCGCGATGATGTCCCGCAGTCCGTTGTGCCCGCCATGGCCGCCGCCGGTCTTGAGCTTGGCGACGCCTGGCGGCAAGTCGAGTTCGTCGTGGGCCACCAGGATCTCTTCCGGCTTGATGCGGAAGAAGCCGGCAAGCGCCGCCACGGCCTGGCCGCTGCGGTTCATGTAGGTGGTGGGAATCAACAGACGAATGTCCTGACCCTGGTGACTGAAGCGCCCGGTCAGGCCGAAATATTTGCGATCGGCGACAAGGTTGATCCCTTGTTTTTCGGCGATGCGCTCAACAAAAAGGGCCCCTGCGTTATGCCGGGTCTGTTCGTATTCGGTGCCTGGATTACCCAGGCCAACGATCAGTTTGATGGCAGTCACGATAGGGGCCCTTCTTTGGAGTGGTGGATGACATCGCCGCAACCGGTGCTACGGCGAAAGTGGACGACAAGAGCTGGGTTGCCTTGCGGCAAACTTCGCGTTCTCGCCCGCTTTCTCGCTACGTTCCAGTCCGCGATGTACTCCGCTTAACTCCCGCGTCAGAGTGAATTACTCTGCAGCGCCTTCTGCAGCTTCTGGAGCAACACGTGGAGCGTGGACGTTGGCTACTGCCAGGTCGTTGCCGTGTGCCAGGGCCACGAATTCAACGCCTTTAGGGGCCTTGATGTCGGACAGGTGAACAATGGTGCCGATTTCAGCGTCAGCCAGGTCGACTTCGATGAACTCAGGCAGGTCTTTGGGCAGGCAGGAAACTTCGATTTCCGCGATTACGTGCGAGATCTCGCCGCCTTTCTTGACCGGAGCAGCTTCGTTGATGAAGTGCACTGGAACGATGGCGGTCAGTTTCTGACCAGCAACCACGCGAACGAAGTCAGCGTGCATCACGTGGCCTTTGGCCGGGTGACGTTGCAGGGCCTTGATCACGACGTTCTGCTTGGTGCCACCAACGTTCAGTTCGATGATGTGGCTGTAGGCAGCTTCGTTTTCCAGCAGCTTGGCAACTTCTTTGGCCAGCATGCTGATGGATTCAGGGGCTTTGTCGCCACCGTAAACTACAGCTGGAACCAGGCTTGCGAGACGACGCAGGCGGCGGCTCGCACCTTTCCCCAGGTCGGAACGCACTTCAGCATTCAGAGTAAAATCGTTCATGTTGTATCTCCAAAATAACCACACTCGCCCCAGCGTTTGCGACCAGCGCTAAAGGCGATATGGGCAAAAAAGCCCCGTCCCAACACAGGTTGGGACGGGGCGCTTTTCGTCATCGGGATGTTCTGCCAGGGACGGGCCCTAGCGGAACATCGCGCTGATCGATTCTTCGTTGCTGATACGGCGAACCGCCTCGGCAACTACCGGTGCGATATCCAGTTGACGGATACGCGCACAGGCTTGTGCTGCAGCGGACAGCGGGATGGTGTTGGTCACCACCAGCTCGTCCAGCACGGAATTTTCAATGTTCTCGATGGCCCGACCCGACAGCACAGGGTGTGTGCAGTAGGCAAAGACCTTGGCTGCGCCATGCTCTTTCAGGGCCTTGGCCGCGTGGCACAGGGTGCCGGCGGTATCGACCATGTCATCGACCAGAATGCAGGTGCGTCCTTCGACGTCGCCGATGATATGCATCACTTCGGAGTGATTGGCTTTCTCACGACGCTTGTCGATGATCCCGAGATCAACGCCCAGGGACTTGGCCACGGCACGTGCACGTACGACGCCGCCAATGTCCGGGGACACGATCATCAGGTTCTCGAAACGCTGATCTTCGATGTCATCCACCAGAACCGGGGAGCCGTAGATGTTATCTACCGGAATATCGAAGAAGCCCTGAATCTGGTCAGCATGCAGATCAACCGTGAGAACACGGTCGATGCCGACTACGGTGAGCATGTCAGCGACGACTTTCGCGCTGATAGCCACACGTGCGGAACGCGGACGGCGATCCTGACGGGCATAACCAAAATAAGGAATAACAGCAGTGATACGAGTAGCTGAGGAACGGCGGAAGGCGTCGGCCATCACCACGAGTTCCATCAGGTTATCGTTGGTCGGAGCGCAAGTCGGCTGAATAATGAAGACGTCTTTACCGCGGACATTTTCATTGATCTCGGCAGTAATTTCGCCGTCGGAAAATTTTCCAACAGAGATGTCACCGAGAGGGATATGCAGCTGACGTACGACACGCCGAGCCAGATCGGGGTTAGCGTTCCCCGTAAAGACCATCATCTTGGACACGCGCAGTACCTGAAGGCTGAGGGTATACCTGGATGAGTATAGGAAAATGGCAGGGGCGGCTGGATTCGAACCAACGCATGGCAGGATCAAAACCTGCTGCCTTACCGCTTGGCGACGCCCCTGTATCTGTTGCTTCGAATGCCTGGCACTCGGTTCCTTTAGAGCAGACTTTGCAGCTTGCGATGCAACATCGAAACGTTGCTTCCTTTGGCTACAAACCCTGTAAGGGTCTCTGTAAGAAGGGCCGAGACTTTATCAGCTTCAGCTTTGCTTGGGAAGCCCCCAAACACACAACTTCCAGTTCCAGTCAGTTTTGCTTCGGTAAATTTACCTAGCAAATTCAATGCGTTACGTACTTCTGGATAACGCCTTGCGACTACCGGAAGGCAGTCGTTTCTGCTGTTTCCCTTGGGAACGGGGCGCACTTTAATGGGCGCGGTGTTCCGTGTCAACAAAGGATCTGAAAAAATTTCTGCTGTACTAACAGACACTTGCGGGACCAGTACCAGATACCAGGGTTCTTCGGGATATTCAGGGGTCAGTTTTTCCCCCACACCTTCGGCGAAGGCAGCATGCCCGCGGACGAAAACCGGAACATCGGCGCCCAGGGTCAGCCCCAGTGCGGCCAGTCGGTCTTCGTCCCAGCCCAGTTGCCACAAGTGATTGAGGCCCAGCAGGGTGGTGGCGGCATTCGAACTGCCGCCGCCGATGCCGCCGCCCATGGGCAGGATCTTGTCGATCCAGATGTCGATGCCCTGGGTGCAACCCGATTGTTCCTGGAGTTTCTTCGCCGCCTTGACGATCAGGTTGCTGTCGTGGGGCACGCCTTCGAACGCGGTGTGCAGGCGAATCACGCCGTCATCGCGCAGGGCGAAAGTGATTTCATCGCCGTAGTCGAGAAACTGGAACAGGGTCTGCAGCTCGTGATAGCCATCTTCACGGCGACCGAGGATGTGCAGCATCAGATTGAGTTTGGCCGGGGAGGGCAGGGTCAGTTTTTCCACGGACATTTCATTGCCCCAGCTTGCGCGGCAGCCATTCCTTGATCACCAGGGTGACGTCAAGGTCGCTGCCGTGCAGTTTGATCCGCTCGGGCAGCCAATAGCCGTTCTGCTGCGAGTAGCTGCTGTATTCCACCTGCCAGCCATCTTGCTCCAGGCTCGCCAGATGGCTGTCGCCGTCCAGGGTCAGGCGGCTTTTGCTGTCGGGCGCGGGCAGGCCGCGAACCCACCAGGCCAGGTGCGAGACCGGCAGCTTCCAGCCCAGCTGTTCTTCCAGCAGGGTTTCCGGGCTTGCGGATTCATAGCGACCCTGGTTGGCCACTTCCAGGCTGACCTGGCCGGGACGACCGGTGAGTCGTGCGGCGCCACGGCCCAGCGGGCCTGACAGGCGGATGTCGTAGTAGTCCTGGCGTTGCAGCCAGAACAGCGTGCCGCTGCCGGAATCCTTGGGGGCACGAATGCCGATCTTGCCGTTGATCTGCCAGCCGTCGAGGCCGGTCAGTTGATCCTTGTGCAAGCGCCATTGCGCAGGGTTGCCCTGGCCCTGGACGGACTCGCGGGCACCGAAGCCGGCGCAGCCGGCCAGCAGGGCGATAAAGCTGAAAACAATAAAGTGGCGCAAAAACATGGTCTTAAAGAGTCTCTGATCCGGTCAGGCGTTTGATGGTGCCGCGTAGCACGGGGCTGTCGGGCTGATCCTTGAGGAACTTGCTCCAGATCTGCTTGGCCTCGCGCTGCTTGCCGTTGTTCCACAGCACTTCACCCAGGTGCGCCGCCACTTCCTGATCGGGGAAGCGTTCCAGGGCCTGGCGCAGCAGGCGTTCGGCTTCGTCCAGGTTGCCCAGGCGGAAATTCACCCAGCCCAGGCTGTCGAGGACGGCCGGGTCTTCCGGAGTCAGCTGGTGGGCTTGCTCGATCAGGGTCTTGGCTTCGGCATAGCGTGTAGTGCGGTCAGACAAGGTGTAGCCCAGGGCGTTCAATGCCATGGCATTGTCCGGTTCGCGCTGGATGATCAGGCGCAGATCCTTTTCCATCTGCGCCAGGTCATTGCGTTTTTCCGCCTGCATGGCGCGGGTGTACAGCAGGTTCATGTCGTCGGGGTATTGCTGCAGGGCCTGCTGGATAACTTTCCAGGCGCGCTCGCCCTGGTTGTTCGCCGACAGGGTCTCGACTTCGATCAGGTACAGCTGGATGGCGTAGTCGGGTTGGGCGTCGCGGGCCGCCACCAGGCGTTTTTGCGCCTCGTCGGTGCGGCCGTTGTTCATCAGGATATCGGCCTGGCGCAACTGTGCGGGCAGGTAGTCATTGCCCGGGCCGACCTGGCCGTATTCGATCAAGGCCCCTTGCGGGTCGTTGAGCTCTTCGGCGATCCGGCCCAGGTTCAGGTGCGCGGAATCTTCGTGGCTTTCACGGGCAATCAGGTCTTCCAGGTAGCCCTTGGCTTCTTCCCAGGCCTTGGCCTCCAGGCAGACGAGTGCCAGGGAATAGCGCAGTTCGTCATCTTCCGGATATTGCTGGACCAGACTGGAGAACTGGGTCTTGGCATCCTCCATGCGGTCCTGTTCCACCAGCATGCGGGCGTAGGTCAGGCGCAGGCGCTTGTCGTCCGGGTACTTGCGGATGCTTTTTTCCAGCAGCGGCAGGGCTTCTTTACCGCGGTTCAGGCTTTGCAGCAGGCGGGCGCGCAGCAGCAATGGCGCAACTTCGCCGTCTTCCGGTGGGTTCTGTTCCAGCAGGGCCAGGGCTTCCTTGGCGTCGCCGTCCTGTTGCATGAGCAAGGCCTTGCCGAAAATCAACTGGCTGTTGTGCGGGTGTTTCTGCAGCAGGCGGTCGAAGCTTTTCATCAGGCCGTTGCGCGTGTCCTGGTCGGTATCGGCTGCGGACAGGGCAAGAAAGTCGAAGTGGGTATCGCCCTTGCCTTGCAGGACCTTCTCCATATAGACCATCGAGTCGTCATAGCGCCCGGCCCGGGCCAGCTGGATCGCGGCGGCTCGCTGCGCTTCCAGGTCGTCGGGGGCGTTTTTCGCCCAGATCAGCGACGTGTCCAGGGCAGCCTGGTCGGCGCCCAGGTACTCGGCGATGCGAAAGGCCCGCTCGGAGATGCCCGGATCCTGGGTGTTGATGGCCTGGGTCACGTAGTTGTCCAGGGCAATGTCGAAACGATTGCGCTGGCCCGCGAGTTCAGCGCTCAGCAGGCTGAAGACGGTGTCTTCGCTGAACGAGGAATAGACCTTGGGCTTTTCAGGGGCGGAGGTGCTGTCTTCCACCGGCGACGTAGCGTCCGATGAAACGGGTGCCAGAGATTGGCAACCGCTGAGGAAGACAAAGGCGAGGAGCAACGCGGAAGATCTATTCATATAGGAAGAGGGCGACTAACCTGCGGTCGGATCATCATGACACAAGCCTTCGGCCAAACATAACCGAGACTCAACGGGATGCCAGAACAGAGGCAGTCTATTAGTTTCTGCGCGAAAACTGCCTGCGCTTCGACCATGCTGCGCGCTGGGCGGCCTTGGCGCTACGCAGAAACAGGCTCGAAATGCTCATTTAGGCCCCTAAACTCCGCGTCCTCGCCTGTTTTCGCCTTGCCTGATCTTCGCTCGGCGAGTTTTGGCACAAAACTAGGACAATAGTCGGCGGTAGTTGTTCTGAGTCGGACGAAGTAGGACAATTGCCGGCTTCTCGACATCATCAGCGACCTTGAATGGCCTTCCTTGCACTCGGTATTAACCACAAGACTGCTTCTGTAGACGTCCGCGAGCGCGTGGCCTTTACCCCTGAGCAGTTGGTTGAGGCCTTGCAGCAGCTCTGCCGACTCACCGACAGCCGCGAAGCTGCGATCCTCTCCACCTGCAATCGCAGTGAGCTCTATATAGAACAGGATCATCTTTCTGCGGATGTGGTGCTGCGCTGGCTGGCGGAATATCACCATTTGAGCCTAGACGAGCTGCGCGCCAGTGCCTACGTGCATGAGGACGATGCGGCAGTTCGTCACATGATGCGGGTGGCGTCGGGGCTGGATTCGCTGGTGCTGGGCGAGCCACAGATTCTCGGGCAGATGAAGTCCGCCTACGCCGTGGCCCGCGAGGCCGGCACCGTCGGGCCGCTGCTGGGCCGGCTGTTCCAGGCCACATTCAGCGCCGCCAAGCAGGTGCGCACCGACACCGCCATCGGTGAGAACCCGGTGTCCGTGGCTTTCGCCGCGGTGAGCCTGGCAAAACAGATTTTCAGCGACCTGCAACGCAGCCAGGCACTGCTGATCGGCGCCGGGGAGACCATCACCCTGGTGGCCCGGCACCTGCACGACCTGGGAGTCAAGCGTATCGTGGTGGCCAACCGTACCCTGGAGCGCGCCAGCCTCCTGGCGGAGCAATTCGGTGCCCACGCCGTGCTGCTCTCGGATATTCCCCAGGAACTGGTGCACAGCGATATCGTCATCAGTTCCACCGCCAGCCAGTTGCCGATCCTCGGCAAGGGCGCAGTGGAAAGTGCCTTGAAGCTGCGCAAGCACAAGCCGATTTTCATGGTGGACATCGCCGTTCCCCGGGATATCGAGCCAGAAGTCGGCGAGTTGGACGACGTTTACCTCTATACCGTCGACGACTTGCACGAAGTGGTGGCGGAAAACCTCAAGAGCCGCCAGGGCGCGGCCCAGGCCGCCGAGGAACTGGTGAACATCGGCGCCGAGGATTTCATGGTGCGCCTGCGGGAACTGGCGGCGGTGGATGTGCTCAAGGCCTATCGTCAGCAGAGCGAACGCCTGCGCGATGAAGAACTGCAGAAAGCCCTGCGCATGCTGGCCAACGGCAGCGGCGCCGAGGACGTGCTGGCCCAGTTGGCCCGCGGCCTGACCAATAAACTGTTGCACGCGCCGAGCGTGCAGTTGAAAAAGCTCTCCGCCGAAGGCCGCCTCGATGCGCTGGCCATGGCCCAAGAACTCTTTGCCCTCGGTGAGGGCTCATCGGATAAAACCCCGTAATGAAAGCGTCACTGCTCAGTAAGCTGGACATTCTCCAGGATCGTTTCGAGGAACTGACCGCCTTGCTCGGCGATGCTGAGGTCATTTCCGATCAGGCCAAGTTCCGCGCCTATTCCAAGGAATACGCGGAAGTCGAGCCGATCGTGGCTACTTATAAACAGGTGCTCAAGGTCCAGGCGGACCTTGAAGGCGCCCAGGCGCTGCTCAAGGACAACGACCCGGACCTGCGGGAAATGGCCGCCGAGGAAGTGCGCGAGGCCAAGGAACAACTGGCCGACCTGGAAAGCAGCCTGCAGCGCATGCTGCTGCCCAAGGACCCCAACGACGGGCGCAATGTGTTCCTGGAAATCCGTGCCGGCACCGGCGGCGACGAGGCGGCGATCTTCTCCGGCGACCTGTTCCGCATGTATTCCCGTTACGCCGAGCGGCGCGGCTGGCGGCTGGAGATCCTCTCGGAAAACGAGGGTGAGCACGGCGGCTATAAGGAAGTCATTGCCCGGGTCGAAGGCGAGAGCGTCTACGGCAAGCTGAAGTTCGAATCCGGCGCGCATCGCGTGCAGCGAGTGCCGGCCACCGAGTCCCAGGGCCGCATCCACACTTCGGCCTGCACCGTGGCAGTACTGCCCGAGCCGGATGAACAGGAAGCCATCGAGATCAACCCGGCGGACCTGCGCATCGACACCTATCGCTCCTCGGGTGCCGGTGGCCAGCACGTGAACAAGACCGACTCGGCGATCCGCATCACCCACATCCCTTCGGGGATCGTGGTGGAGTGCCAGGAAGAGCGTTCCCAGCACAAGAATCGGGCGCGGGCCATGTCCTGGCTGTCGGCCAAGCTCAACGACCAGCAGACCAGTGCCGCGGCCAATGCCATTGCCAGCGAGCGCAAGTTGCTGGTGGGCTCGGGGGACCGTTCCGAGCGCATCCGCACTTACAACTTCCCCCAGGGCCGGGTCACCGATCACCGCATCAACCTGACCCTGTATTCCCTGGACGAAATCCTCGCCGGGGGCGTGGAAGCCGTCATCGAGCCGTTGCTGGCTGAATATCAGGCCGATCAACTTGCGGCATTGGGTGAGTAAATGACCATCATCGCCAGCCTGCTGCGCGCAGCCCAACTGCCCGACTCGCCGACCCCGCGCCTGGATGCCGAGCTGCTCCTGGCCGCGGCCCTGGGAAAGCCCCGCAGCTTTCTCCACACCTGGCCGGAGCGCATCGTGCCCAGCGAGGCGGCCCTGGTGTTCACCGACTACCTGCAGCGACGCCGCTCCGGCGAGCCGGTGGCCTATATCCTTGGCCAGCAGGGCTTCTGGAAGCTCGACCTGGAGGTGGCGCCCCACACCCTGATCCCGCGCCCCGACACCGAACTACTGGTGGAAGCGGCGCTGGAACTGTTGCCCGCGACCCCAGCCACGGTCCTTGACCTGGGCACCGGCAGTGGTGCCATCGCCCTGGCCCTGGCCAGCGAGCGCCCGGCCTGGCAGGTCACGGCGGTGGACCGGGTACTGGAAGCCGTGGCCCTGGCCGAACGCAACCGCCAGCGCCTGCAACTGGACAACGTCAGCGTGCTCAGCAGCCACTGGTTCAGCTCCATTGAGTCCCGGCGCTTTGATCTGATCATCAGCAACCCGCCCTACATTGCCGAAGCCGACCCCCATCTGGTGGCCGGCGACGTGCGTTTCGAGCCGGAAAGCGCCCTGGTGGCGGGCAAGGATGGCCTGGACGACCTGCGCCTGATCGTCGCCCAGGCTCCGCAGCACCTGGAGGCCGGTGGCTGGCTGATGCTGGAGCACGGTTACGATCAGGCCGCGGCGGTCCGCGAGTTGCTGGCTGCCCAGGGGTTCATCGAAGTCCACAGCCGGGTCGACCTCGGTGGGCATGAGCGCATCAGCCTGGGGTGCCGGCCGTGCTGACCGACCAGGAGCTGTTGCGCTATAGCCGACAGATTCTGTTGCAGCATGTCGATATCGACGGCCAGCTGCGCCTCAAGGAAAGCCGCGTGCTGATCGTCGGCCTCGGCGGTCTCGGTGCTCCCGCAGCCTTGTACCTGGCGGCGGCGGGGGTTGGTGAGCTGCACCTGGCCGACTTCGACAGCGTGGACCTGACCAACCTGCAACGCCAGATCATCCACGACAGCCACAGCGTCGGGGTCAGCAAGGTGGACTCGGCCATCAGTCGCCTGTCTGCCCTCAACCCGGAGGTCCGCCTGGTGCCCCATCGCCAGGCGCTGGATGTCGATACCCTGGCCGCTGCCGTGGCGGCGGTGGACCTGGTACTCGATTGCTCCGACAACTTCAGTACCCGCGAGGCGGTGAACGCCGCTTGCGTGGTGGCCGGCAAGCCCCTGGTCAGCGGTGCGGCGATCCGCCTGGAAGGGCAATTGTCGGTCTTTGACCCGCGGCGCCCGGAAAGCCCTTGCTACCACTGTCTATACGGGCATGGCAGCGAAGCCGAACTGACCTGCAGCGAAGCCGGGGTGCTCGGCCCGCTGGTGGGCACCGTGGGCAGCCTGCAGGCCCTGGAAGCCCTGAAACTGCTGGCCGGGTTTGGCGAGCCGCTGGTGGGCCGGTTGTTGTTGATCGATGCCCTGGGCACGCGCTTTCGCGAGTTGCGGGTCAAGCGCGATCCGGGGTGCAGCGTCTGTGGTACCCATCGTGAGTGAAGCGCCGATCGGGGTGTTCGACTCCGGCGTCGGCGGCCTCTCGGTGCTGGCGGAAATACAACAGTTGCTGCCCCACGAGTCGCTGCTGTACTTCGGCGACTGCGGGCATATTCCCTATGGCGAAAAGACCCCGGAGTTCATTCGCCAGCGTTGCAGCCTGATGGCCCGGTTCTTTCGTGAACAGGGCGCCAAGGCCCTGGTGCTGGCCTGCAACACTGCTACCGTGGCCGGAGTGGCCGACCTGCGCCGCGATTATCCGGACTGGCCCATCGTTGGCATGGAGCCTGCGGTCAAGCCGGCGGCGGCCGCGACCCGCAGCGGCGTGGTCGGTGTGCTGGCCACCACCGGCACCTTGCAGAGTGCCAAGTTCGCCGCCTTGCTCGACCGTTTCGCCACTGATGTGAAGGTCGTCACGCAGCCCTGCCCGGGGCTGGTGGAGATGATCGAGAATGGCGACTTGCACAGTGCCGCTCTGCGCCAACTGTTGCACGGCTACCTCGAGCCTCTGCTGGCTGCCGGCTGCGACACCATTATCCTGGGCTGCACCCATTATCCGTTTCTCAAGCCGCTGCTGGCGCAGATGCTGCCCGGGCCTATCAGCCTGATCGATACCGGCGCCGCGGTTGCCCGGCAATTGCAGCGGCTGCTCGACGAAGGCGATCTGCGTGCCCAGGGGCCAGCCCGGAAAACCTGTTTCTGGACCAGTGGCGATGTCCCGCACTTTGCCCGGGTGCTGCCTCTGTTGTGGAAAGAATCTGCTGAAGTCCTGCCTTTGCAGTTGTGAAAAAATCGTGAAAAATCCCTTCGCTGGCGCTGAACTTCTGAATGCGCGCTGGCTTCTATAGCCTATCCACAGGGTTGTACAACACCATATAAAACCGTTCGAAAAGGATGTTCCTGATGAAGCGACTGTTGTGTTTGGCTGCACTTGCGGCCGGGTTGTTGGGGCACAGTTTTTCCGCGCAGGCGGCCGGAGTCGAGTTCTCCGTGGGGCAAACCGGCGATTCGACCCAGGCCTATCGGCTGGGTATGCAATGGGATTGGGACAAGAGCTGGCTGCAAAGTGACGTCGGCCGTCTCACGGGTTACTGGAGCGGCGCCTACACCTATTGGGATGGCGACAAGACCTCCAGCAACCACAGCCTGTCGTTCTCCCCGGTGCTGGTCTACGAATTCGCCGGGGCCAGCGTCAAGCCCTACATCGAGGCCGGCATCGGGGTAGCGGCCTTTGCCCATACCCAGGTCGAGGACAACAAGCTGGGGTCATCCTTCCAGTTCGAAGACCGCATCGGTTTCGGCCTGCGCTTCGCCGGTGGCCATGAAGTCGGTATCCGCGCCACGCACTACTCCAACGCCGGCATCAAGACCCCCAACGACGGTATCGAAAGCTACGCGCTGCATTACACGATGCCGCTCTAAGGCCGCTATCAGCGATACGCCGTGGCAATTCCCCGGCGTTCGCTCAAGCAATCGGCCTCGCCCAGCTCGAACTCGCGACAGATCAGCGGTCGCAGCTCATAGATGCTGCAACGCATGCTGTCGCGGTCCAGCGCCGCGCACCAGCCGTCATCCAGGCGGCGCATGACTTCCCCTCCCCAATCGTCGGTATCGATAAAGCGCTCGGGCACCCCGGTGTCGGTGATCAGCATGACCTCCAGCTGGCAGCAGCAGGCGGCGCAGGTGGAGCAACTGACGGCGGGTTCGGCGGCGATGGAGGTAACGGGGATGGTGGTCATAGGCGCGCAGTGTAAGGCAGTGAGCCCGGGCTGTGTTAAAGCCCGGACGGATGCTCAGTCTCCGGTGACCAGTGGCGGCTCTTGCGGTGCCGGCCGCGCGAGCACGTGCAGCAGCGGCAATAGCAGCGCCCAGAGCAGCCCCAGGCCGAGCAGGGTGGGGCCGGTGCCGTAGGGAAAGGTCACTCCCGCCAGGCGCCCCCCGGCGTAGTAGGAAAGCGGCCCGCCCAATGCCCCCAGCACACACCCCAGCCACCAGGGCCGGGCGCTCCAGGCCAGGCCATGGCGCAGTGTGGTGGCCAGCAGGGCCCAGAGCAGCATCAGCGACAAGGGCACCAGCAGGCTGACTTGCTGGAACTGAAACACCCCGAGCCAACTGAGGAAGCTGTCCAGGGCGATGCCGATCAGGGCAATGCCGACGATCATCGGGCCTTCGTCGGCCCAGCGGCCGATCCAGTGCAGATGCGCCAGCAGGATCGCCACCCCCAGCAGCAGCCAGAGGCTGTCGCCGCTGAGCACGCAGATGAACCAGCCCAGCTGGAACAGCAGGGCATTGACCAGTTGCCTAGGCATCGAGGCGCCCGAGCACTGGTTGTGGCGCGGCCGCAGGTTTGGCCAGCAGCAGTTGGGCGGTGCCAATGCTGCGTTCCAGGAAGCCGCCTTCGCAATAGCACAGGTAGAACTCCCAGAGCCGCAGGAAGTATTCGTCGTAGCCCAGTTCGCCGAGACGGCCATGGGCGCGGCGAAAGTTCTCGTGCCACAGGCGCAGGGTGCGGGCGTAATGCAGGCCGAAGTCCTCCATGTGCAGCAGGTTCATGTCGGTGTCGCGGCTGACCACTTCGAGCATCTTCTGTACGCAGGGCAGGGCGCCACCGGGAAAGATGTAGCGCTGGATGAAATCCACGCCATTTTTCGCCTGCTCATAGCGCTGGTCGCGAATGGTGATGGCCTGTAGCAGCATCAGGCCGTTGCTCTTGAGCAGGTGCGCGCATTGCTTGAAGTAGGTGGGCAGGAAGCGGTGGCCCACGGCTTCGATCATCTCGATCGACACCAGCTTGTCGTACTGGCCGCGCAGGTCGCGGTAATCCTCCAGCAGCAGGGTTACCCGGTCCTGCAGGCCGGCGGCCTCTATCCGCTGCCGGGTATAGGCGAACTGCTCCCTGGACAGGGTCGTGGTGGTCACCCGGCAGCCGTAGTGTTGCGCGGCATACAGGGCCATGCTGCCCCAGCCGGTGCCGATCTCCAGCAGGTGGTCCTCGGGCTTGAGCGCCAGCTTCTGGCAGATGCGTTGCAGCTTGTTCAGCTGGGCCTGCTCCAGGCTGTCTTCGGCGCTGCGAAACTGCGCGGCGGAATACATCATGGTGGGGTCGAGGAACTGCTCGAACAGCTCGTTGCCCAGGTCGTAGTGGGCCGCGATGTTTTTCTGCGAGCCCTTGCGGGTATTGCGGTTGAGCCAGTGCAGGCCGCGGATCAGCGGCCGGCCCAGTTTCGCCAGGCCGCCTTCCATGGCGTCCAGCACGTCCAGGTTGCTGACGAACACGCGGATCACCGCGGTCAGGTCCGGGGTGCTCCAGTAGCCGTGGATGAATGCCTCGCCGGCGCCGATCGAACCGCTGCTGGCCACCAGGCCCCAGGCGCTGGAGTCGTGGATGTGGATTTCCCCCAGCAGGGCGGCACCACTGCTGCCGAACACCAGGCGTTCGCCCTCTTCGCAGACCACCAGTTGGCCGTGCCTGAGCTGCGCCAGTTGCCGAAGCACGCCACGGCGCAGCAGGCTGGCGGTGAGGCTGTGGGTGCTGAGCAAGGGGGTTCTGGCCGAGATGCTAGAGGATTTCATGGCGGCGATCCTTGGGTTGTACGGCGGCTGTGCGATAGGCGCCAACGGCGGCCCGATGGGGGAAAAAGCGCATGCCCTTGGCGGCCAGGCGCAGGGCCTGCCAGTAGATCGCCAGGCAGGTCTTGGCGGTCATCCATGGAAAATGTCGCAGGTACTGGTGCAGGCTGCGTCGATCCAGGGGCTGGCGTTGCAGGTTGAGGGTGGCGTCGAACACCTTGAGCTCGCCCTGCCAGTCGGCCATGTGCACGCCCAGCCGCTCGGCCGGCGGGCTGAAGCTCATGCGGTACTCCAGATCCCGGGGCAGGAATGGCGATACGTGGAAGGCCTTGGCCACGGCGAAGTGCTGGTGCTCGGGCGTTGTGGCAGTGCCCGGGCGGGCCGGCAGTACATAGTGATAGCGCTCGCGCCAGGGGGTGTTGGTGACTTCGCAGAGAATCGCCGCCAGTTGCCCGTTGGCCTCGAAGCAATAGAAGAAGCTCACCGGATTGAACGCCAGCCCCCAGCTGCGCACCTGGGTCAGCAGGCGTATTGCGCCGCTGGGGGCATGGCCGATGGCCGCGGCCACCTGTTGGCGTACCGCGTCGATCAGGCGCATGCCCTGCCCGGTGAAGGTCGGCAGGTAGTCGCTTTCACGGAAGGCGAAGGGCGCGAAACGGCTGCGGCCTGCCAGGGGCGAGAGCCCCAGTACCGCTTCCTGCTCGTCCAGGTCCAGGTACAGCAGGCCGATCCGGTAGCGGAAGGCATGGTCCTTGGGGGCGAAGCGCCGGTGGCTGATCCAGCCGTTGTACAGGGCGCTGTTCACAGTTGCTCTCCAAAGGCCTGGGCCACGCGCAAGGCGCTGACCACGCCGTCTTCATGGAAGCCGTTGGCCCAGTAGGCTCCGCAATAGAAGCTGTGGTGCGCGCCCTGCAGTTCGCCCCAGCGCGCTTGTGCGGCCAGCGCGCCGAGACTGTATTGCGGGTGGGCGTAGGTGTAGCGGGCAAGAATCTTCGAAGGGTCGATGGCGGCGCTCTGGTTGAGGCTGACGCAGAAGGTACTGCTGCTTTGCAGGCCCTGGAGAATGTTCATGTCGTAGGTCACGGCTGCGGCCTTTTCGGCGCTGGCGTCGAGGCGGTAGTTCCAGCTGGCCCAGGCCAGGCGCCGGCGTGGCAGCAGGCGGGTGTCGGTGTGCAGCACCACGTCGTTGTCGGCGTAGGGCAGGGCCTGGAGGATTTCCTGTTCAGCGAGGCTCGGGCTGGACAGCAGTTGCAGGGCCTGGTCGCTGTGGCAGGCGAACACCACCTTGTCGAAGCGCTCGCTGCCGGCGTCGCTGTGGATAAGTACGCCCTGCTCATCGCGTTCGACCCGCCGCACCGGGCAGTCGAGACGGATGTGCTGGCGAAAGCTTGCGGTCAGCGGCTCGATGTAACGGCTGGAGCCGCCTTCGATCACGCACCATTGCGGGCGGTTGCTCACCGAGAGCAAGCCGTGGTTCTTGAAGAAGCGCACGAAGAATTGCAAAGGGAAACCGAGCATCTGCCCCGGCGACATCGACCAGATCGCTGCGCCCATGGGCACGATGTAGTGACGGATAAAACGCTCGCCGTAGCCCTGGCTTTGCAGGTACTGGCCCAGGGTGGTGTCGGCGGCGATGCGTTGTTGCAGCAGGTCCTGCTGGGAGGCCCGGTTGAAGCGCAGGATGTCCCGCAGCATGCCCCAGAACCCCGGTGACAGGAGGTTGCGCCGCTGGGCGAAGAGGCTGTTGAGGTTGTTGCCGTTGTACTCCAGCCCGGAGGCTGGGTCGCACACCGAAAAGCTCATCTCGGTGGCTTTGTAGCGCACCCCGAGCTGCTTCAGCAGGCGAATGAAGTTGGGGTAGGTCCAGTCGTTGAAGACGATGAAGCCGGTGTCCACGGCCTGGGTCTCGCCATTGAGGCTGACGTTCACGGTGTGGGTATGGCCGCCGATCCAGCTGCCGGCCTCGTAGACCCGGATGTCATGCCGGCGGTTGAGCACATAGGCGCAGGTCAGGCCAGCGATGCCGCTGCCGATGATGGCGATTTTCACGATGTTTCCCCGCTACGGGCCAGGCGCCTGGCAATGCCCAGTTGCAGGCGGCCGGGCAGCCAGGCCAAGAGCTTGAGGCCGAAGATGAACAGACCTGGGAAGGCGATCTCCAGGGGGCGCCTGCCCAGATGCCGGTGGATATGCCGGGCGGCCTGTTCGGCGGTCCAGCGCATGGGCATCGGGAAATCGTTGCGTGCGGTCAGTGGCGTGTCGACAAAACCCGGGCTGACCAGGGTCACGTCGATGCCTTCGGCAGCAAGATCGATACGCAGGGACTGCAGCAGATAGCGCAGCGCCGCCTTGGAGGCGCCATAGGCACCGGCCCGGGGCAGTGGCAAACAGGTCACCGAACTGGCCACGCCCACCAGGTACGGGCGATTGCCTGCGCGCAACAGCGGTAGTGCGGCCTCGATGCAGTAGCTGGCGGCCAGCAGGTTGGTGTTCAGCACCCGTTCGATCAGCGCTGCGTCGAACTGCTGTACCTCGATGTATTCGCAGGTCCCGGCATTCAGGATCACCGTGTCCAGGGCGCCCCAGGCCTGGGCGATGCGCTTGCCGATCTCGCGTACCTGCAAGGCATCGGTGAGGTCGCCGGGCACCACCAGCACTCGGCCCGGATAGCGCTTGGCCAGGGCCTCCAGGGGCTCGCGGGAACGGGCGCTGAGCGCCAGCTGGACCCCGGCCTTGAGCAGTTCTTCGGCCAGGGCTGCGCCGATGCCGCTGCTGGCACCGGTGAGCCAGACCCTTCGTGGCATGGCAGGCTTCATCCGAGCCTCCGTTTCAGCCAGGCGATCATCGCCCCGAGTAGCGGCAAGTGTTCATAGAGCAGGGCACCGGCGTCGAAATAGTCGCGGTGGCGGTAGACCCTGGCGTCGCGCCATTGCAGGTACGAGCAGCCCGCCACCTGGATCAGGCCGCCGCCGTTGAGGCGCGGGTGGCGGTAGCTCATGGTCCAGCGCAGGTAGCCCTGGCCCTCGGCGCACAGGTCGCTGCCGTGGAAGTCAAAGCGCAGCTCACGGACGTTGGCGTAGAGCTCGGCGAAGTAGCCGCGCAACTGAGCCAGCCCCTGGACCTCGTGCAGAGGATCGGTGAACTGGATGTCATCGCTGTAGAGCTGCTCCAGCCGGTCGAGATTGTGCCGGTCGAGGGCGGCGAACTCCCGGGCGAAGTTGTCGAGAAAGTCACTCATGGCTCACCCCTGCATCCATTCGCGCGGGCAGCGCCTTGAACGCCGCCAGGGCCCGCTCCCGGGAGCGTGAAAGATCGACGATTGGCGCCGGGTAGCCAGGCACGCCGAACAGGCCGCCCATGGCCGCCGGGTTGTGGATATCTTTTTTGTTCAGCCCCGCCAGTTGCGGCAGCCAGTGCTTGATGAAGCGCCCCTCACTGTCGAACTTCTGCGACTGGCTGATGGGGTTGAAGATGCGGAAGTAGGGCGCCGAATCGGTGCCGGTGGACGAGCTCCACTGCCAGCCGCCGTTGTTGGCCGCCAGGTCGCCGTCGATCAGGTGGCGCATGAAGAAACGCTCGCCCTCGCGCCAGTCGATCAGCAGGTTCTTGGTCAGGAACATCGCCACCACCATGCGCAGGCGGTTATGCATCCAGCCGGTCTCCAGCAGCTGGCGCATGGCAGCATCGATGATCGGCAGGCCGGTGCGGGCCTCCTGCCAGGCCACCAGTTCCTCGGGGGCATGGCGCCATTTCACCGCCTCGGTTTCCGGGCGAAAGGCCCGGTTCCGGGACACCCGTGGGTAGCCCACCAGGATGTGTTTGTAGAACTCGCGCCAGAGCAGTTCGTTGATCCAGGTGACGGCCCCGGGGCTGCCGCTTTCAAACTCGCCCTGGTTGCCGCGCAAGGCGGCGTGCAGGCACTGGCGGGGCGAGATCACGCCGGCGGCGAGGTAGGGCGAAAGCTGGCTGGTGCCGGGTTTGGCCGGGAAGTCGCGTTCGCTCTGGTAGTAGTGGATCTGTTCATCGCTGAACTGCTCCAGGCGCCTTTGCGCCTCGTCCTCGCCGGCGGGCCACAGCTCGCGCAGGGCTTGGGTGGGGCTGGGAAAGCCTTCGACCTGCTGCGGGAGCGGATCGGCGTTGATCGACAGCGGCAACTGAGCCCCGGGTGCCTTCACCAGGGCCGGCAGTGCGGTCTGCAGGCGGCTGTAGCAGACCTTGCGAAACTGGCTGAAGACCTGGAAGTAGCCGCCGCTCTTGGTCAGTACGCTGCCGGGCTGGAACAGCAATTGGTCGAGATGACCCTGGACGCTGATTCCGGCGTGTTGCAGGGCCCGGGTCACGGCCGCATCGCGGCGGCTTTCGTGGATGCCGTATTCCTGGTTGAAGTGCAGCATCTGCACCTGCAATTGCCGGCACAGCTCCAGCAGGACCTGAGGCGCCTGCTCCCAGGTGGCGGCGCTGCGGATCAGCAGCGGGATATTCAGGCGGCCCAGGGCGGTGCTCAGCGACTGCAGGTTACGCAGCCAGAAATCGATCTTGCAGGGTGCATCGTCATGGGCCAGCCACTGCTCCGGGCTCAGCAGATACACCGCTACGGCCACGCCCCGCTGGGCAGCGGCGCTCAGGGCGGTGTTGTCATGTAGGCGCAGATCGCTGCGCAGCCAGATCAATTGCATGTCGGTTCCCGGATCAGAAAAGTCCTCGCTCGAGCAGTAGCTGGCAGGCCGCTATCGGGTCCTGGGCCAGGTACAGATCGGCGATTTCAGTGGTACATACGGACCACTGGGCGGGGTGGATGCACACCGCGGGTCCGACGATGAATTTTTTGCAGGCCACGCCGCTGAGCAGCCTGGGCAACTGGGCGGGGTTGAGTGCCTTGCCGGAATACAGCAGCAGGCCCCGGGCCTGCAGGCGTTCGGTGGCCAGGGCCAGTTCGCCGCCGGGCAGCGGCCAGTCGAAGACCTCCACCGGGCAGTCGGCGTTACTGGCCAGCCAGGCGGTGAGCCACAGGTGCGGCTCCAGTGGCAGGTCCGACTGGTTGACCAGCAACAGCGGGGCGCCCTGCACTTGGCGGTTGTTGTGATAGATCCGGGCGCCGAGCTTGCTGCGCAGCCAGGAGTAGAAGAACACCTGTTCCATCTGGCTGCCGAACTGGCCTTGCCAGCGCTGTTGCAGTTCCGCCAGCAGCGGCATCAACAGGTGCTCGCACAGGGTCCGTGGCGGGTACAGCGCCATGGCCTGATTGAAGGTGTCGTCGACCTTGCGCTCGGCCAACTGGCTGATGGCCCGGGCGAGGGCGGCGCGCAGGTGCAGCCAGTCATTCTCCACCTGGGGGCTGGAGCTGGTGTCGCTGTCCAGCAAGGGCTTGACCTGGCTCACCGCAACCCCTCGATTGAGCCAGGTGAGGATGGTCAGGATCTGCTGCACCTGCTCGCTGGAATACAGCCGGTGGCCCTTGGGCGTGCGCCGGGGCACGATCAGCCCGTAGCGGCGCTCCCAGGCCCGCAAGGTGACTGCGTTGACACCGGTCTGGCGCGCCACCTCGCGGATCGGCAGCCAGCCCTGTTCCTGGCAGTCGGTATCCGGGGCGGTGTCTTCGTCGACCGCTGGGGGGAAGAGTTTCATGGCTCAGATCGCGTTGCGCAGGCTGAGGTCTTCGGGGTGCGGCTGCAGGTACAGTTGCTGGGCAATGTAGGGATCGGGGTTCTGGCGCAAGTGGTGCTTGAGCAGGGTCAGGGGCACCACCAGCGGCACGATGCCCTGGCGGTACTGGCTGATGAGGCGTTGCATTTCCTGCTTGTCCTCGCTGCTGATGGCCCGCTTGAAGTAGCCACTGATGTGCTGCAGCACATTGCTGTGGGTGCCACGGGTGGCGCAGCGGCTCAGCGCTTCCATCAACTGGCTGAAGTAGCGTGGGCCGATCAGCGTCGCATCGCCCTTGCCCATGCTGCCTAACAGATTGCCCAGGGCCTTGTACTGTTCGGGGTGATGGGCCATCAGCAGGTATTTGCAGCGTGAGTGGAAGTCGGTGAGGGCACGGCGGCTGAGCCCTTGCTGAACCAGGGCCTGCCAGTCGCGATAGACGAACACCCGGGTCAGGAAGTTCTCCCGCAGCACCGGGTCATTCAGGCGTCCGGCTTCCTCCACGGGCAGGTCCGGGTGCCGGGCGCAGAAGGCCTGGGCGTAGATGCCGCGCCCGCCGCTGCGATGGGGAATGCCGTTGGCCTGGTACACCTTGACTCGCTCCAGGCCGCAAGAAGGGGAGCTCTGCATGAAGATGTAGCCGCAGATATCTCCCAACTGGCCCGCCATGTGTTCGGCGTAGTCGGCCAGGGGCTGGGTGACGTCCAGGCTGCTGTCCCGTGTGCCTGTGGCCCGTGGCTGTTCGGGGGTGCCTACCAGGCGAATCGGCTCCCGGGGCGTGCCCAGGCCGATGGCGACTTCCGGGCACAGGGGCACGAAATCGAAGTAGTCGCACAGCACCCGGCTGCACAAGCGAGATTCCTTGTGCCCGCCGTTGTAGCGGACCTCGACGCCCATCAGGCAGGCGCTGATGGCGATTTTCGGCTTGGCAGACATGGTTCAACCTCCGGGTATACCTGTACAAGAACGGTGGCTTGTACAACTTTTATCCATCATAGAATTAAAGTTGTACAAGTCAAATTATTTGTATAGGTATCCGCCGGCGCGGATGCGCCAGGTTATTGCCAGCCCATGTGCCAGTCGCGCTCGTTCTGCAGGGTCTGCCAGCTCAGGCGCTGGCTGCGTCGGGTGAGCACCGCCTGCAATTCGATGTCCAGCACGGTGCCTTGTTCATCGCAGAACAGCTCGGTAACCAGGAAGTGTTTCTCACGGTGTTGCGGGTGGGCTGCTGTCCACTTCGACAGCAGCAGTTTGCGCGGGTTGAGGCGATTCACTGCAGGCTCTCGTGGAGCCGGCGCGCGGCCTCCTGCCCGCTCAGCCAGGCGCCTTCGACGCGGCCGGACAGGCACCAGTCGCCGCAAACGTACAGGCCCAGATCGGCGTCGGCCAGGGCGCCCCATTCATGGCTGGTGGCCGGGCGGGCGTAGAGCCAGCGGTGGGCCAGGCTGAAGGTGGGGGCGGGCATGACGCTGTGCAGCAGCTCGGCGAAGGCACCGTGCAGTTGTTCGGTCACGGCTTCTTTCGAGAGGTCGATGTGCTGCCGGCTCCAGGCGCTGGTGGCATGCAGGACCCAGGTGTCGAGGTGGCTGTCGCGCCCGGGCTTGCTGCGGTTGCGGGCCAGCCAGTCCAGCGGGCTGTCCTGCACGAAGCAGCCTTCCATGGGGGTTTCCAGAGGGGTATCGAAGGCCAGGGCGACGGCCCAGGTCGGGTCCATTTTCACCCCGGCGGCGACGCCCGCAAGCTTCGGTGCGGCGGCCAGCAGGGCGGTGGCCTGTGGCGCTGGCGTGGCAATCACGACGTGGCTGAAAGGGCCGTGGGTGAAACCTTCGGCGTCCTGCAGATGCCAATGCTGTTCGCCGCGGAAGACTTCGGTGATGCGGCAGGCGAAGTGGGCCTCGAGGTCGCCGATCAGCGCGCGGGTGATGGCGCTCATGCGGGGAGTGCCGACCCAACGGGTCTGTTCATCCGGCGAGGGGCTGAGCTGGCCGCCGTGGGAGTTGTAGAGTTGTGGCGTCCATTCGGCGACCCAGCCCTTGGCTTGCCAGCGCTGGACTTCGGTGACGAAACGACGGTCACGGGCGGTAAAGTACTGGGCTCCCAGGTCCAGGCTGCCGGCATCGCTGCGTTTGCTCGACATGCGCCCGCCGCTGCCGCGGCTTTTGTCGAAAAGGTGGACGGTATGCCCGGCATCTCGTAGCGCCTGGGCGGCGGAGAGTCCGGCGATGCCGGTACCAATGATTGCGATGGGTACTGTCATAGGGGCCTCGTTTACCTTTCTGTACAGATTACGCCGCCGCCAAAACCTGTACAATATTGTTTTTTGGTATAGCTTTCGGCGTCATCGGTTGTTCAGGTTGTCTATCGTTAAAACACAGCCTGTCCGATTGAAAAGATCCCTGCTTATAAAAATAGACTAGTGATTCGGGTAAAACGCCACGCGAGGAAGATGTCATGCATATATTGCTGACCGGCGGTACTGGTTTGATCGGGCGTGCCCTGTGTCGTCACTGGCAGGCCCAGGGTCACCAGTTGAGTGTATGGACTCGCCAACCCGATAAGGTTGCCGCCCTGTGCGGTCCCCAGGTTCGGGCTGTCAAGACGCTGCAAGAGCTGGACCAGATCCCGGTGGACGCGGTGATCAACCTGGCCGGGGCGCCGATCGCCGATCGGCCCTGGAGCCACAAGCGCAAGGCGCTGCTTTGGCACAGCCGCATCGCCCTGACCGAAACCCTGTTGGCCTGGCTCGAAAGCCGCGAACACAAACCCGGTGTGCTGGTGTCGGGCTCGGCGGTGGGCTGGTACGGCGACGGTGGCGAACGGGAACTGAGCGAGGATTCGCCCCCGGTCAACGAGGACTTTGCCAGCCAGTTGTGCATTGCCTGGGAAGAAACTGCCCAGCGCGCCGAAGCCATGGGCGTGCGTGTGGTGCTGGTGCGCACCGGTTTGGTGCTGTCGCCCGAGGGCGGCTTTTTGTCGCGCCTGCTGCTGCCCTTCAAGCTGGGGCTGGGCGGGCCGATCGGCAACGGCCGGCAATGGATGCCGTGGATTCATATCGACGATCAAATCGCCCTGATTGATTTTCTTGTGCATCAGCCTGGGGCGCAGGGTCCTTATAATGCCTGCGCGCCAAAACCGGTGCGCAACCGCGAGTTCGCCAAGACCTTGGGGCGGGTGCTGCACCGGCCTGCACTGATACCGCTGCCGGCGTTTTTCCTGCGCCTGGCCTTGGGTGAATTGTCGTTGCTGTTGCTGGGAGGCCAGCGTGCCGTTCCCGCGCGGTTGCTGGAAGCGGGTTTCACTTTCCAGTTCACTGATTTGCCTGCGGCCCTGGACGCCTGTGTCCAGCCGCCTCTGAAATAGGACGTTGCATGACCGATCACGCGTTGCTCCTGGTCAACCTGGGTTCGCCGGCTTCCACTTCGGTGGCGGACGTGCGCAGCTACCTCAACCAATTCCTCATGGACCCTTATGTGATCGACCTGCCCTGGCCGGTCCGACGTTTGCTGGTGTCGCTGATCCTGATCAAGCGGCCAGAGCAATCGGCCCACGCCTACGCGTCGATCTGGTGGGAAGAGGGTTCGCCGCTGGTGGTGCTCAGCCGGCGTCTGCAGAAGGTAATGAGCGAGCAGTGGAAGCAGGGCCCGGTAGAGTTGGCCATGCGCTACGGCGAGCCTTCGATCGAGTCCGTGCTGCTCAAGCTGGTGGCCCAGGGGCAACGCAAGATCACCCTGGCCCCGCTGTATCCACAGTTTGCCGACAGCACGGTCACCACCGTGGTCGAGGAGGCCAGGCGTGTGGTACGCGAGCATAAGCTGGACGTGCAATTCAGCGTGCTGCAACCCTTCTACGATCAACCCGAGTACATCGAGGCGTTGGTGGCCAGCACCCGGCCGCACCTGCAACAGCCTTTCGATCATCTGCTGCTGAGTTTCCACGGCCTGCCCGAGCGGCACTTGAACAAGCTCAACCCGGGGCACTCCCTCGATGGTGCCGGGGACTGCTGCGCAGAGTCATCGCCCCAGGTGCTTGCCAACTGTTATCGCGGCCAGTGTTTCCGTACCGCCAGGGCCTTTGCCCAGCAGATGGGCCTGGCCGACGGGCAATGGTCGGTTTCCTTCCAGTCACGGTTGGGGCGAGCGAAATGGATCGAGCCCTACACCGAGGCACGCCTTGATGAACTGGGTAAACAAGGGGTGAAGAAGCTGCTGGTGATGTGCCCGGCATTTGTCGCCGACTGCATCGAAACCCTGGAGGAGATCGGTGATCGCGGTCGCGAGCAGTTTCGCGAGGCGGGAGGGGAGGACCTGGTGTTGATCCCTTGCCTGAATGACGACCCACAATGGGCCAAGGCCTTGAACGCCTTGTGCGAGCGAGCGCCGCTGGCGTTGTAAATAGCTTCGCCGGCAAGCCGGCTCCTGCGTGGGAGACAGCTTGCCGGCGAAGGGTTCTCTAGATCAACGGCTCATCGGCCTTCTTGTTCTTCCAGCCGTCGTTCCCCGGCAGCACCAGGTTCAGCACGATGGCGACAACGGCGCACAGGGCGATGCCCTTGAGGCCGAAGTCATCCGGACCGGTACCGGTTCCCACCAGCACGCCGCCAATGCCGAACACCAGGGTCACCGAGACGATCACCAGGTTGCGGGCTTCGCCCAGGTCGATCTTGTGGCGGATCAGGGTGTTCATCCCCACTGCGGCGATCGAGCCGAACAGCAGGCAGAGAATCCCGCCCATCACTGGCACCGGGATGCTTTGCAGCAGCGCGCCGAACTTGCCGATAAAGGCCAGGGTGATGGCGAAGACCGCCGCCCAGGTCATGATTTTCGGGTTGTAGTTCTTAGTCAGCATCACCGCGCCAGTGACTTCGGCGTAGGTGGTGTTGGGCGGCCCGCCGAACAGGCCGGCAGCGGTGGTGGCGATGCCGTCACCGAACAGGGTGCGGTGCAGGCCGGGCTTCTTCAGGTAGTCGCGGCCGGTGACGCTGCCGACCGCAATCACGCCACCGATGTGCTCGATGGCCGGTGCCAGAGCGACCGGGACGATGAACAGGATCGCCTGCCAGTTGAACTCCGGTGCGGTGAAGTGCGGCAGCGCCAGCCAGGGGGCGGCGGCGATCTTCGCGGTGTCCACCACGCCGAAGTAGAACGACAGGGCAAACCCCACCAGCACGCCGGAAATGATCGGCACCAGGCGAAAGATGCCTTTGCCGAACACCGCGACGATCAGGGTGGTGAGCAGCGCCGGCATCGAGATCATCATCGCCGTCTGGTAATGAATCAGCTCGTTGCCGTCACCGGCCTTGCCCATGGCCATGTTGGCGGCGATGGGGGCCATGGCCAGGCCGATGGAAATGATCACCGGGCCAATGACCACCGGCGGCAGCAGGCGATCGATGAAACCGGTGCCCTTGATCTTCACGGCCAGGCCGAGAAAGGTGTAGACGAAGCCCGCCGCCATTACCCCGCCCATGGTCGCGGCGAGGCCGAACTGGCCCTTGGCGAGAATGATCGGGGTGATGAAGGCAAAGCTCGACGCCAGGAAGACCGGCACCTGGCGCCCGGTCACCACCTGGAACAACAGAGTCCCGAGACCCGCCGTGAACAGCGCCACGTTCGGGTCGAGACCGGTGATCAGCGGCATCAACACCAGGGCACCGAAGGCCACGAAGAGCATCTGCGCGCCAGACAGTACCTGGCGCCAGAGCGGATCGTTGAACTCATCCTGCATGATCAGGAATCCTTCTGCTTGGTGCCGAAGATCTTGTCACCGGCATCACCCAGGCCAGGAATGATGTAGCCATGCTCGTTGAGCTTCTGATCGATGGAAGCGGTGTAGATGGTCACGTCCGGGTGCGCCTGCTCGACGGCGGCGATGCCCTCGGGGGCGGCCACCAGGACCATGGCGCGGATGTCACGGCAGCCGGCCTTTTTCAACAGGTCGATGGTGGCGACCATGGAACTGCCGGTGGCCAGCATCGGGTCGATGATCATCGCCAGGCGCTCGTCGATTTCCGGTACCAGTTTTTCCAGGTAGGTGTGGGCTTGCAGGGTTTCCTCATTGCGGGCCACGCCTACGGCGCTGACCTTGGCGCCCGGGATCAGGCTCAGCACGCCTTCGAGCATGCCGATGCCGGCACGCAGGATCGGTACCACGGTAATCTTCTTGCCGGCGATCTTCTCGACCTGGACAGGGCCGCACCAGCCTGGAATCTCGTAGCTTTCCAGGGGCAGGTCTTTGGTGGCTTCGTACGTCAGCAGGGCACCGACTTCCTGAGCGAGCTCGCGAAAGTTCTTCGTGCTAATGTCTGCGCGGCGCATAAGGCCAAGTTTGTGTCGGATCAGCGGATGGCGGATCTCACGGATGGGCATAGGGAAAGGCTCCGGCGGCGGGCAAAAAAAACGGCCTAGATTAATCTATCCGGGGTTGTTGTCCTATAGACATAAAGTACGTTAGTCCAGAAACGCTTGATCTGACCGGGCCGGATGCGTACCTTTGCCCGCTTTTCCGAAACTGCCACCCCTTGGAGAGCGCCATGTCCGCTGATCTCGAGCATATCCGTCAAATCATGCGCGAGGCTGACTGCCTGTACACCGAAGCTGAAGTCGAGGCGGCCATCGCCCGGGTCGGTGCACAAATCACTGAAGAACTGGCTGAGCGCAATCCGGTGGTATTCTGCGTCATGAACGGTGGCCTGATCTTCGCGGGCAAGCTGCTGACCCACCTGCGCTTTCCCCTGGAAGCCTCCTACCTGCACGCTACCCGCTACCGCAACGAAACCAGCGGCGGTGAGCTGTTCTGGAAGTCCAAGCCGGAAGTCTCCTTTATCGACCGCGACGTGCTGATCATCGACGACATCCTCGATGAAGGTCACACCCTGGGTGCGATCATCGACTTCTGCAAACACGCCGGCGCCCGCGCCGTGCACACGGCCGTGCTGATCGACAAGGACCACGACCGCAAGGCCCGTCCGGACCTCAAGGCCGACTACATGGGCCTGCCTTGCGTGGACCGCTACGTGTTCGGCTACGGCATGGACTACAAGGGCTACTGGCGTAACGCTGCCGGCATTTATGCCGTGAAGGGCATGTAAGCGATGACCGGGCCGAGCTTTCTCGATCAAGCGTTGTTCAGCGACCTGGCTGAGAAAGCCGCGGCCAACCCCCGCGGTCGTCAGCACCACAACTTCCATGCCATGGAAGAGCCTTGCCACCGCATGGCGGTGGGGCTGCAACCCTCCACTTATGTTCCGCCGCATCGCCACCTGAGTGCTGACAAGGCCGAGACCCTGCTGGTGCTCAAGGGGCGCCTGGGCGTGCTGATTTTCGATGAAGCGGGCCAGGTCCAGGGCAAGCGGGTGCTGCAGGCCGGCGGCGACTGCGTCGGTGTGGACTTGCCGGCCGGGGTTTTCCACGGCCTGGTGGTGCTGGAGCCCGACAGCCTGATGTTCGAATGCAAGGCCGGCCCTTATCGCCCAGTGGGCGAGGGTGAGCAGGCCAGTTGGGCGCCCCGTGAAGGCGAGCCCGGCGTGGCCGAATACCAGGCCTGGATGCGCGCCCAGTTCGACTGAACAGGCCCGCGCCCGTGACAGCGGCCTACCGTCGATAACGGTGCAAGATTTGCGGTAAAAACCCGTGCTAGAGTGCTCGGCCCTTGTCTGGAGCCTGTCATGAGCCTGTTGATTCGCAGTAGCGCGGCCCTTCTTCTGTGCTTGAGCCTGCCCCTGGCAGCCGCCCCGGCCCCCTTGCACGGGCAGTTCCTGCCTCCCGATGATCTGACCCTGCGCGACAGCGTCCCGCAACAGCAGCAGTTGTTGCAGGTCACCGAGTATTCGGTGGTGATCGGCAGCCAGCGCCAATCGAACCAGCAACCGATTCCCGTGACTTCGCCAGTGTGGGTGCGGCTCAAGGGCAAGCCGTTGAACAAGGGCGCCACCATCAGCCAGGTGCTGGTGAACTTCGACGGTGAAAGCAAAAGCCTGAAAAAGCCGCAGTTCGATGCCAAGAGCCGGACCCTGACCCTGTATTACCCGCTGGCCCAGTACCGTGCGGTGATGGACCTGTTGCGCAACGACACGGTGTATTGCCAGTTCCTCAGCTATGCCAACGGGCACATCTGGGCTGACCTGCATACCGGCAGCGTGCGTTCGCGTTGAGGCCATATGCGGGCTGGGGGTAAACTGCCCGCCCCGTGAAATGTCTGCGAGCTGGAGTCGGCAATGCGTAAAGATAAGAAACAAGTGATTGGTGACGAGATCAGCGACGAGCAGATCAAGTTGTTCCTCGATTTCGAGCCGGTCGATGCAACTTCGCCGTCCCTGCACAAGCTGATCAAGGCCTATCGTGGCCTGCGCATCGATGATTTCGAACGCTTCCTGACCTTCTTCGTCGAAGCCGGTTTCGACCTGGATGGCAAGGATGAGCACGGCCAGAGCTTCGTCGACCTGATCCGCGATCAGCGCAACGCCGCCGACTACATCGAGCTGATGGACAACGCCCGCGGCTGATCTTCTCGCCAGGCATAAAAAAACGCCCCGTCCTGCGAAGGACGGGGCGTTTTTCATTCAGCGCGGATCAGGCGCAGCTTTCGGTTTCCTTGCTTGGCTCGACCAGCTCCAGGCTCAGGTTGTTTTCGCTGTTGATCTGGTGGTACAGCGTTGCGTCGGTTTCCAGGACCTTTTCTCGTGCCGGGAAGATTTCCTTGAGCTTGGCAGCCCATTCGCCGCTGGCCTTGGCCGGGAAGCATCGCTCGATCAGCTCCAGCATGATCGAAACGGTTACCGAGGCACCTGGCGAGGCGCCGAGCAGGGCGGCCAGAGAGCCGTCCTTGGCTGCCACCAGTTCGGTACCGAACTGCAGGATGCCGCCTTTCTTCGGATCCTTCTTGATGATCTGCACCCGCTGGCCGGCCACTTCCAGGCGCCAGTCCTCGGCCTTGGCCTCGGGGTAGAAGCGGCGCAGGGATTCCAGGCGCTGCTCCATGGACTGCATGACTTCGCTGACCAGGTACTTGGTCAGGTCCATGTTGTCCCGGGCCACGGCCAGCATCGGGCCGATGTTGCCGGCGCGTACCGACATCGGCAGGTCGAGGAACGAGCCGTGCTTGAGGAACTTGGTGGTAAAGCCGGCATAAGGCCCGAACAGCAGGGACTTCTTGCCTTCGACCACGCGGGTGTCCAGGTGCGGCACGGACATCGGTGGCGAGCCCACGGCCGCCTGGCTGTAGACCTTGGCCTGGTGCTGCTTGACCACTTCCGGGTTGTCGCAACGCAGCCACTGGCCGCTCACCGGGAAACCGCCGAAGCCCTTGCTCTCCTCGATGCCCGAGGCCTGCAGCAGGGGCAGGGCCGCGCCACCGGCGCCGAGGAACACGAACTTGGCGTCGACTTCGCGGGTACTGCCGCTGTTGACGTCCTTGATGCTCACGGTCCAGCCGTTGGCCTTGTTGCGCTTGAGGCCAGTGACACGCTTGCAGTACTTGACCTGGGCATCGGGAGCGCTGGTCAGGTGCTTGAGCAACTGGTTGGTCAGGGCGCCGAAGTTGACGTCGGTACCGTTGAGCACGCGAGTGGCGGCGATGGTTTCGTCCGCTGGGCGGCCCGGCATCATCAGCGGCATCCACTCGGCCATCTTGGCCTTGTCTTCGGTGTATTCCATGTCCGCGAAGGCATGGTGCTGGCTCAGTACTTCAAAGCGTTTCTTGAGGAAGGAAACGCCTTTTTCGCCCTGTACGAAGCTCAGGTGCGGCACGGGGCTGATGAAGGACTTGGACGAGCCGAAGGTGCCTTTCTTGGTCAGGTAGGACCAGAACTGCTTCGACACCTCGAACTGGGTGTTGATGTGCACGGCTTTCTTGATGTCGATGCTGCCATCGGCGGCCTGTGGCGTGTAGTTCAGCTCACAGAGGCCGGCGTGGCCGGTACCGGCGTTGTTCCACGGGTTGGAACTTTCCGCGGCACCCGAATCCATCAGCTCGACGACTTCCAGCTTGATCGCGGGGTCGAGCTCTTTGAGCAGTACAGCAAGGGTGGCACTCATGATGCCGGCCCCGACCAATACGACGTCTACTGCTTCGTTATGCGCCATTAACGCGTCTCCAAAATCTGCAGCACCAAATTGACGGCATGGCTGCCAGGAGTGACGGGGCGGTTCACGTAATGCCCCAGGTTACCCATGGCCAGGATCGCCATGTCCGAATCTTCGCAATTTTTTGCAACTACCACGGACGCTGCCAACCGGGCCTCAAGGTGCGTATGAACGCATCTCGGGGAGCCTCGGGCAATTCGACTTATGGTCGATACATCCGCTCGTGCAACCAAATCCGTCAGCGGACAGGCTTCAAGCACCAGTTCTTGAGGAGTGCTCGGTCCTGTGTAATCGGGCTGTTGTAGAGGCCAATGGTGCCAGTTCAGACGCAAAACTATTCATTTGCTCGCCACACTCTTGTGAAGTTGTGAAAACCCGTTTTTTCACGCTCTTTTGAAGACGTGAACCTCAAAAAAGGGCTGCCTCAGCCTGGCACCTGGCCCGCGCGGTGATGCCGGCAAAGGATGCGGGCACGACGGGCAAACAGCTTTAAGTGGCCGAGCAACGGCAGCTCTGCAGTTTCGCGAAAAGTGGAGGTTTGCAAGGTGAACAGCAAGCACGCCAGCTTCACTCGAACTGTGTGGGCGGCTCTCTGTGGGCGGTGCGGGGTGCCAAAGCAGTGGCGTTGGCGGTACTGCGAGGCCCGATCAGGAGACGTCCTTATAATCGGGGGGAGATTGTAACGAAGAAATGCGCAGAAATGATCCTGTTTCGCGACTTTTATTAGGCTTTTGGTCAGGTGGCCAGTATCGGTTGCACCCGGGAGCGAGCGCAGCGCGGGCTGACCCGGGCGCTGGCGGGCAGAGCCTGGTGCAACCAGTTCAGGCGAATTTCCTGGATTTCCACCCAGCCATCGCCTACCGGGGCCAGCAGGCAGTGCTTGAAGGCCTGGCAACGTCCCTGGTTGTCCAGCAGGGCGAAGCTGCGAAACTGTTGACGGGGGGCGAACAGGGAACGGAGGAAGTTCATGACCAGGTACCTGAATGTGTCATTGACGATAAGAATGCCCTTGAGCCGTTACATCATGATGTATTGCCAGTGAACGGCAGGTTACAGGAACCCGGTTGTACGGGACCTGTCTGAGTCTTGACTAAGTCATGCCTGGCGCTGGTTTGCCGTCCTTGTGCACCGCTATACTGCGGGCCTGTTTGTGCCTGATTCCTGGAGAGATGAGCATGTTGCAACGCCTGTTGTTCGGTTTGATCACTGTGACCAGCCTGTCGCTGGTGGGTTGCGCCCACAGCCCGCAACAACTCAGCCCGGAGCCCAAGCTCACTGCCCAGCTGGCGCCTGTCGGCCATGGCCAGCCGGTGGTGGTGAAAGTGGTTGATGGACGTCCTTCGCCGACCCTGGGCACCCGTGGTGGCCTGTACCCGGAAACCAGTGCCATCACCGTGCAGAGCGCGCAGATCCTGCCCAAGCTGCAGGCCCAGGCCGAAGCGGCAGTGCGCCTGCTGGGCTTTACCCCGACCGCCGGTGGTACCAACGCCCCTCAGTTGACCGTGACCCTGGCCGAGCTCAAGTACCAGTCGCCTAAAGAAGGCCTGTACGTGACCGAAGCCACCATCGGTGCCACCTTCCGCTCGGATGTGCAGAACGCCAACCGTCGTTACAGCGGCCGTTACGGTGCTTCCCTGGACCAGCGTTTCGGCATGGCGCCGAACCAGGACACCAACACCAAGCTGGTGGGTGATGTGCTCAGCGATGCCTTGACCCGTCTGTTCAAGGATCCGACCGTGGGCCAGATCCTCGGCGAGTAACCCGCGCCTGGCCGGGGTTTGAGCCCTGGCCAAGCAACGAAAAAGCCCGGCTGCCTGATAGCGCGCCGGGCTTTTTTATGGGCGCGGATCAGGCCGCCTCGACGTAGAAGTCCAGCATGCTGACGCCCGTCAGCAGGTCTGTTTCCGGCAGGTCCGCGTGCTGGTGCCCGCCCAGGGCGCAATACACCAGCCAGTGCCGGTCCTGCACGTTGAACGCCAGGGCGCCCACCAGCGCCTGCTGTTCTTCACTGGGGGCGATCAGGTAAAGGCGGTCCTGGTTTTCGGCGTGCAGCATGACAAGCTCCGTGGGTTTCGAGGGGCGACAGACTGGCTTGTTTAGATGACGAAAAGATGACGCTTTAAATTAATGGACCGGCGTCTCGTTACTGGTCGGAAAGCCCCCCGCGTTTTGTCGGGGATTGAGTAGAATCCGCGCCGCGGGTGCACTCGACGGCCCGTATACGGCTTTCCTCCGAGGTTCATGATGTCGCTGCAACTGATCTGGTCGATGTTCAACGCCCATCCCGCCAAACTGATCAACCTGCTTGCCCTGCTGTTCGCCTGCCCAGGCAGCTGGCTGCTGCACGCCACCCGCCGTCGTGAACTGCGGGCCCTGGCCAATCTGGCCGTGCAGAGCGAGGGACGGGCGGTGGATCAGCCGCTGCTGATGCTGGATCCCGCAACCTTGCGCATCAATAGATTTTTCTACCGCTTCGGCTTCGCCTGCCTTGGCTTGGCGTTGCTGGTGTCCTGGATCAGCACCCGGTTCTGATCAACCCCCAGGTTGCAGAAACGACAACGGCGCCCGCAGGCGCCGTTGTGCTTTCCAGTCCGGCCGTTACAGCGCCAGACCGGCCTTGACCCGATACTGGTTGCGCACCGGATTGGCGTATTGCAGTACCAGGTACGGCCGGTGTTCTGCCGGGCAGGCATCCAGCCGGCGCTGCCATTCCTGTTCGGCCTTGGCCAGCTCCTGGGCCGGGAAGACCTCGGCGGCCGTTGGCACCTGCAGTTGTGGATCGGCATCGCTCCACTGGGCATAGGCCAGGTAGTGCACCGGGAACAGGCGGTAGCCGCCGAGGATCTGCCGGTCCATTTCCATGGCCAGTTGCTTGGTGTCCTCGAAGGATTCGCTGATGGGCGCGGCGAAGTTCACGTGGACCCGGCCTTTATAGCCGGTGATGCCCTTGGCGATGCTCACGTCATCCTCGCCTGGTGCCTTGGTATAGGTGCCGGTGGTGGCGCGGATGTACAGCTCGCGGGCCTTGGCCTGGTCGCAGGGGTCGTATTCGTAGCTGATGGACACCGGTGTCAGGTTCAACGACTGGATGACCTCGCCGAACGGCTCGTCCTTGCGGCTCATGTGGAACATCTTGAGGATCGCCGACTCGGTGCGATCGTCGCCATCCTTGGCCCGGCCCTCGGCCTGGGCGATCCAGATCGACTGGCCGTCGTTGCGGATCGAATGGTTGATATAGGCCGACAGCAGCTGGTAGGCCGCGAGCTTTTCCCGGCGACCGCTGATGGAACGGTGCACGATGAAACTCTTGTTCAGGCGCATCAGGTCGCTGACAAACGGCTTCTGCAGCAGGTTGTCGCCAATGGCGATGCGTGGCGTCGGCAGGCCGGCGTGGTACACCGCGTAGTTGACGAAGGCCGGGTCCATGACGATGTCGCGGTGGTTGGCCAGGAACACATAGGCGGTGCCCGACTTGAACTGCTCGACGCCGGTGTAGGTCACGCCGTCGGTGGCCCGCTCGATGGTGTGGTCGACGTAGAATTCGACCTTGTCCTGCAGGGTGGCCACCGAAGTGACCCCGGCAAACTCACGGCGCAGGCGGTGAGCGATCAGGGGTTTGAGCAGCCAGCCGAAAGTCTTGGCAAAACGCGGGAAGCGAAAGTGGGTGAGGATATCTAGAAACGCCTTGTCACCGAGCAGCCGGGCCAGCACCGCTGGTACTTCGCTGTCGTGGTAAGGTCGGATGGCATCGAATTCGCCCATCATGCTCTCTTGTTAGAAACGGCTAGGGTAAGAAAAGGTTCGGATCGAAAAAAAGCCGGGCACGGTCTGAAAATTCAGCTCAAACAAAAAAAGCCCTGCAAATAGACCGGCGATTATACGCATAAGTCACTCTGGAGACGGCGATGCTGGAAACCGACCATTATCAGTGCCCTTACTGTGGCGAACAGGCAGAGGCGGTGCTGGACCTGTCTGGCGGCGACCAGACCTATATCGAAGACTGCCCGGTGTGCTGCCGGCCCATTGTATTCACCCTGCAAACCGACGGTCGGGAATGGATGCTCGACGTTCACAGTGAAAACGACTGAATGGGGAGTGGCCCTTATGCAGCGCATCTACGAGCCGGAAAACCTGCTGGAAGGCGAGTTGCTCCAGTGCATGCTGGCCAGCGAGGGGATCGAGGCCCATCTGCAGGGGCGCGATCTGTTGGGCGGGGCAGGGGAGCTGCCGCTGTTCGGGCTGCTGGGGCTGTCGGTGGAAAACCACCAGGCGCAACAGGCGCGAGAGCTGATCGCTGCGTACAATGCGGCCCTGCCGTTGCCCTTTGATGAACCGGACAATTTTGCCGGGGTGCTGGTCTGTTAGGCTGAGCGCCGATTTGCCGAGAGTTGTATTGCCCCATGTGTGGACGTTATGCCCTGTTTCGCTGGAACCCCGCGTTTGCCGCCTTGCCGGGATTTCCCGCCGACCAGAAGGCGCAGTGGAACATCTCGCCCAATGATTCGGTGCTGATCCAGCGCGCGGAAAACGGCCAGCGCACCCTGGCCCGGGCCCGCTGGGGGCTGACACCGCCGTGGCTCACGGACCTTTCCCGGACGCCCGCCCATGCCCGGGCGGAAACCCTGGCGGAGCAGCCGATGTTTCGCCAGGCCTTTCGCGAGCGGCGCTGCCTGCTGCCGGCCAATGGTTTCTACGAATGGCGCGGCGGCACCCGCAAGCGCCCCTACTGGCTGACGCCGGGGGAAGGTTCGTCGATCTTTTTTGCCGCGATATGGGAGGCCTACCCGGTGCAGGAGCAGGTCTGGCTGAGCACTGCAGTGGTAACCCAGGCGGCTTCCAATCTGCGTCGCCCGCTGATCCTCGATGCCGCCGGCCAGCAAGCCTGGCTCGATCCAGAAACCCCCTTGCATGCCCTGCAAGCCTTGCTGGCCAGCCCGCCGGCAGCCCTGCGCGAGCGGGTCCTGGCCAACCTGGTCAATGACCCCAAGCTCAACGGCCCCGAGTGCCTGACCCCCGCCTGAAGCATCAACTGCAGGAGCTGGCTGCAGGAGCTGGCTTGCCAGCGAAGAGGCCCCTGGTTTGCTGTCCAAGCCAGGATCGCTTTCGCCGGCAAGCCGGCTCCTGCAGGTCCGTGATTAGACTTTGAACTGGTTGATCAGGCGTCGTTGCTGTTCGGCGAGCTTGGTCAGCCCGGCGCTGGCCGCACTGGACTCATCGGCACCGCCCGCCACTTCATTGGCCACCTGGCCGATATTGATCACATTGCGGTTGATGTCCTCGGCCACCGCGCTCTGCTCCTCGGCGGCGCTGGCGATCTGGGTGTTCATGTCGTTGATCACCGACACCGCCTGGGTGATGGTTTCCAGGGCCTGGGCCGCCTTGGCCGCGTGTTCCACGCTCTGGTCGGTCTTGTGCTGGCTGTCCTCCATTACCCGCACCACTTCCCGGGTGCCCTGCTGCAGTTGCTGGATCATCGACTGGATTTCTTCGGTGGCCTGTTGGGTTTTCTGCGCCAGGTTGCGCACCTCGTCGGCAACCACCGCAAAGCCCCTGCCTTGCTCGCCGGCCCGCGCCGCCTCGATTGCCGCGTTAAGCGCCAGCAGGTTGGTCTGCTCGGCAATCCCGCGAATGGCGATGAGGATGGCGTTGATGTTCTCGCTGTCCTTGGCCAGGGTCTGCACCACGCCCACCGCACGGCCGATTTCCTCGGCCAGGGCGCCTATGGCGCTGGAGGTGTCGCGCACGATCTGCATGCCCTGGCTGGCGGCCTGGTCGGCGTGGCTGGCGGCTTGCGCGGCCTGGGTGGCATTGCGCGCGACGTCCTGGGCGGTGGCGGTCATTTCGTGCACCGCGGTGGCTACCTGATCGATTTCAACCATTTGCTTGTGCACGCCCTGGTTGGTGCGAATGGCGATGTCTGCGGTGTGTTCCGAAGAATCGCTGACGCTCTGAACCGAGGTCACCACTTGGCTGATCATCGCCTGCAGCTTGGCCAAAAAGGTGTTGAAGCCTTTGGCGATGGAGCCCAGCTCGTCAGCGCGATCGCTGGTCAGGCGTCGGGTCAGGTCGCCTTCGCCCTGAGCGATGTCGTCGAGCATTGCCACCATCTGCCGCAGCGGCCGGGCAATGCCGTGGCCCACCAGCCAGATCACCAGCAAGCCGAGGCCGGCAATCACCAGCCCGACCATGGCCATGCCGAAGGTGTCGGCCTTGCGTTGTTCGGCCAGGTCACCTTGCAGTTTGTCGAGGTCGGCCATCACCGCGCTCAGCGGCAGTTGCAGCATCAGGGTCCAGTGCGCATCGGTCTGGCCGATGCCGAAGGGCAGGTACAGGCTGATGGTGCCGTTGGCCTGGTCGACGTCGTAGGTCACTTCGCCGCGCTTGAGGCTGGACAGCTTGGTCAGTGCGTCACTGCTGAGCACGTCGCTGACTTTTTCACCGAACTTGCTCGAGTCCTTGGTATAGGCGACCAGGCGACCGTTACCGCCGATCAGGGCCATGTGCCCGGCGCCACCGTAGAGCTTCTGGTTGGCGCCCACCAGCATGTCCTGGATGAAGTTCACTGACAGGTCGGCACCCACGATGCCCTGGAACTTGCCGTTGAGCAGGATCGGCTGAATAAAGGAGGCCAGCATCACCACCTTGTCGCCGACCTTGTAGGGTGCGGGGTCGATGGCGCAAGGCTTTAGGCTGTCCTGGGAGCAGAGGTAGTACTCGCTGGCGCGCACGCCGGTGGAAAGCAGGGTCCGATCATTGACGTCGGCCAGTTTGTCCAGGCCCAGGCTGCCGTCTTCATTGCGGAACCACCAGGGCAGGAAGCGGCCGTTTGCTGCATCGATACCCACCACCGAGGTGCCTACGTAGGCAGCGTCGTCATGGTCGATGGCGCCGGGTTCCCAGCCAATGTACGCACCCAGGATCTTCGGGTTCTGGGTGACGTTTTCCTTGATCAGGGCAATCAGCTGTTCACGGCTCATGCTCAGCCCGGCATGGCCTTGCGAGTCCTGGGTGCCCATCAGCGCATTGACCCGCACCAGGCCGCCGGCGATCAGCAGGGGCGCTTCCAGTTCGCGCTGGATCTGGCTGACCTGGGTCTGCGCCAGGCCGCTCAGGCGTTGTTCGATGACCTGTTCGAACTGGGCCTGGGTACGGTCTTGCACCATCTGCTGGGTCCTGGCCCCGGAGAACAGGGCGTACAGCACCAGGGCTGCAACCACGCTGAGAACGATGGCGCCGGCCAGGGCGGCGACGGAAAACTGGATCGACTTGAACTTCATAGAGGCTCCGGGCGCAGGAATTTAGGTCTGCCGAGCTGTATCGGCCGCTGCAGCGCTGGCCATTAGCCTTACACGGAAAAATGACTGTTTCAGGGAGCTTGATGTCGTTCTTGGCGAGCTGTGGGGGTAACCCGGGCGGGATTTGCGGGAGGAATGAATTTTCTCCTGCAAGGCAAATATGTATCTGAAATGCGACCGATTGCTGTTTTTACATCTGGCGCGGATACATTTCCGCCCTTAGGATACGCGCCACGTTTTCAGGGAGGTTTCATGATGAAGAAGTCATTGGTCGTATGTGCATTGAGTGCCGCAGTACTGCTCAGCGGTTGTGAAACGGTCAATACCACCAGCGGTGGCGTGGTCGGTGTGGATCGCAAGCAATCCATGTTCAGCATGGTTTCCAGCGCTGAAGTGAACCAGTCCTATGCCCAGTCCTATCAGCAGACTCTGGGTGAAGCCAGCAGCCAGGGCGTACTGGACAAGACCAGCGCCAACGCCAAGCGCCTGCAGGTCATTGCCAACCGCCTGATTGCCCAGGCGCCGACTTTCCGCCCCGACTGCGCGCAGTGGAAATGGGAAGTCAACCTGATCAAGAGCGACGAGCTCAACGCCAACTGCGGTCCTGGCGGCAAGATCATTTTCTACTCCGGGCTGATCGAGAAGCTCAAACTCACCGACGATGAAATCGCCGCGGTCATGGGCCATGAAATTGCCCACGCCCTGCGCGAGCACGGTCGCGAAGCCATGTCCAAGCAGTACGCGGTCGGTGCCGGCAAGCAGATCGCCACCTTGTTCGGCGTTCCGCAGGAAACCGTAGCCCTGGGTGACAACGGGGTGAACCTGCTGATGACCCTGCCCAACAGCCGCGAGAATGAAAACGAAGCGGACCTGATCGGCCTGGAACTGGCCGCCCGTGCCGGTTACAACCCGAATGCGGCCATCAGCCTGTGGAACAAGATGGGCCAGGCTGCCGGTGGCTCCGCGCCGCCCGAGTTCATGAGCACTCACCCGGCTTCCACCAGCCGTATCGCTTCCTTGCAGGCGGCGATTCCCAAGGTGATGCCGCTGTATCAGGCCGCCAAGAAGTCCTGATCCCTTCGCGTCATTGTCGATGACGCTGTCGCCGGCAAGCCGGCTCCTACGGGTTGCGTAGGGGCCAGCTTGCCGGCGATTTCTTTTATACCCAGCCGCTGATCTGCATGGCCTTGTACACCGCCACCACGGCGAGGATGAAGAAGGCCGACGCCGCCAGGCGACGGATCAGGGTCAGGGGCAGCTTGTCTGCGGCGAAGTTGCCTGCCAGGACCACCGGTACGTTGGCAATCAGCATGCCCAGGGTGGTACCGATGATCACCAGCCACAGGTCCGGGTACTGCGCCGCCAGCATGACGGTGGCGACCTGGGTCTTGTCACCGATTTCTGCCAGGAAGAAGGCGATCAGGGTGGTCAGGAAAGGGCCGAACTTGCGTGCGGTATTGGCTTCGTCGTCGTCCATCTTGTCCGGTACCAGGGTCCACAGCGCGGTGGCGGTGAAGCTGGCGGCGAGGATCCAGTGCAGGGTCGAGTCCGAGAAGAAGCTGCCGAACCAGGCGCCTACCGCACCGGCCGCCGCATGGTTGGCCAGGGTCGCGGCAACGATGCCGGCGATGATCGGCCAGGGTTTGCGAAAACGTGCGGCGAGAATCAGGGCAAGCAGTTGCGTCTTGTCGCCGATTTCGGCCAAGGCAACGATTGCGGTGGGAACGAGCAGGGAGTCCAGCATCATCAGGGTTTTCCTAAGGGGCGGGTCGACACGGCTATGACACGTACAGCCTTCCCGCCCCGGGTAAGGTGTGCGTGTCATAGGTCTTGTCAAACCCTGCGGTCCGTCTGTGCGGACTCTTGGGTCGCATGCGCCATGGTCTGTTGACCAAGTATGTTGACGCATGCCGGACGAGCGTGGCGCTCGTGGGAGACTACTCCCCTAGGACGGAGCGGATTCTGCCTAGGCAAAACCCTTTCGGCAAGCCTTGTTTGCGAAAAAGGATTTCAGCCGCGCTTGGCCCGATAAATGCGAAAGCCCTGGCCTTCGGCCTTGATCGCACAGGGCCCCAGGTGCTCTTCGATCAGCGGCTGGTAGCGCAGGAAGCTGTTGGCAACTACTCGCAGTTCTCCACCTTTTTGCAGATGTTTGGCTGCTTTTCGCAGCAGGTTTTCCGTTGCCTGGTAGTCGGTATGGACCCCGGTGTGGAAGGGCGGATTGGTCAGGATGCCGTTCAGCCCCATGGGCGCGGCGTCGATTCCGTCACCGGTCAGCACCTCGGCTTCCAGGCCGTTGGCCGCCAGGGTCAGGCGGCTGCTGGCGGCGGCGAAGGCGTCCACATCCAGCAGGGTCACGCGGCTGTCCGGGTAGCGGCGTTTCACTGTGGCCCCTAGCACTCCGGCACCGCAGCCGAAGTCCAGCAGGTGGCCGGCGGGCAGGTGGTCCAGGTGCTCCAGCAGCAGCGCGGTGCCGCGATCCAGCCGGCCATGGCTGAACACCCCCGGCAGGCTGATGACTTTCAGCGGGCCTTCGGCCAGCGGCAGTTCGTACTCCTGGGCCAGGCTCTGCAGGGTGAGCGGTTCGGGAGCATTGGCCACCGTGACCTGCCACAGCTGGCAGTGCCGGGCGCTATCGAGCTTGCGCGGCTTGCCGAAGGGGTTGAGTTGCTTGGCCGCACTCTCCACGCCGCTGCGCTTCTCGCCCACCAGGTACAGTTCACGCCCGGCCAGGCGCGAGGCCAGGGCGTTGAGCAGGTAGTCGGTCAGGTCCTTGGATTTGGGCAGGAACAGCACGGCGCTGTCGAAGGATTGGGCCGGTGCGTCTACGCCAAAGTGACTGCGGCCGGGAAAGCGCGCCTCCAGGGCTGCCTGGTCGCCGGCGTGCCAGCTCCAGCCCCGGGCATTGGGCAGGCGGCCCAGCAGATCGTCGGCGGCCAGGCCGGCCAGCAGCAGTGAGCCTTGAAACAATTCAGCCTGACGCAACAGTACTTCACTGCGTGTGTCCATGATCCGCCCCCGAAAAAAGTGGCGAAGTTTATCAACTCACGACCCGCAGCGGGGCGCCGCTGAAGAAGGCGTGGGCGTTTTGCGTCAATTGACCGACGATTCGCTGGCGGGCCTCGCGGCTGCCCCAGGCGTTGTGTGGAGTGACGATCAGGCGCGGAATGTCGCCGGCCAGCAGGGGGTTGCCAGCCACCGGGGGTTCGACGCTGAGCACATCGGTGGCCGCACCACCCAGGTGACCATTGCGCAATGCATCGGCCAGGGCCTGTTCATCGATCAGCCCGCCGCGGGCGGTGTTGACCACCAGGGCTCCGGGCTTGAGCAGGGCCAGCTCCGGGGCACCGATAAAGTGGCGGGTGTGCTCGTTGAGGGGGCAGTGCAGGGTCAGGGCGTCCACTTGCGGCAGCAGTTCCTTCAGCGGCAGGCGGTCCGGGCGGGTCGGGCGGCCTGGAATCTGCCCCAGCAGCACACGCATGCCAAAGGCTTCGGCCAGGCGGGCCACCGCGCTGCCCAGTTCGCCATTGCCCAGCAGGCCCAGGGTCTTGCCCGCCAGTTCGATGATCGGGTAGTCCAGCAGGCAGAACTGACTGGCCTGTTGCCAGCGCCCGGCGGCCACGGCCTGTTGGTAATCGGCGACCCGGGTGGCCAGGTTGAGCAGCAGCATCAGGGTGTGCTGGGCCACCGAGGGAGTGCCGTAGCCCTGGCAGTTGCTGACGGTGATCCCCTGCTTGCGGGCTGCGGCCAGGTCGACATTGTTGGTGCCGGTGGCGGCCACCAGGATCAGTTGCAGGTCGGGGCAGGCGGCCAGGGTTTCGGCTGTCAGTGCCACCTTGTTGCTGATGGCCACCTGGGCGCCCTGCAGGCGTTCGGCGACCTGTTCCGGCGCTGTGTGGGCATGTACTTGCAGAGAGCTGAAACTGTCATGCAGCGCACCCA
The DNA here is from genome assembly GCF_900103205.1 of Pseudomonas sp. NFPP12. NCBI lineage: Bacteria > Pseudomonadati > Pseudomonadota > Gammaproteobacteria > Pseudomonadales > Pseudomonadaceae > Pseudomonas > Pseudomonas sp. NFPP12. The sequence goes on along the minus strand of NZ_FMWW01000002.1, from coordinate 972,019 downwards.
GGTCCAGGTCACCGAGGTCCAGTGAGCTGTGATCGAGGAAGACGGCGCGGCGATTGTTAGTCATGAACTGTACCTTTTGCACGAGGGTTCTAAGGCGTAATCTGCCGAGCCTAACAGATGAAATAATTAGACATACACAGGAGCCTGCATGTACTTCACCGAGTTCTTGACCGTTGCCCTCATCCATCTTCTGGCAGTGGCCAGCCCCGGCCCGGACTTCGCCGTGGTGGTGCGTGAAAGCGTGACCCACGGCCGTCGAGCCGGCACCTGGACCGCGCTGGGCGTGGGCTGCGCAATCTTCCTGCACGTGGGTTACTCGCTGCTGGGGATCGGCCTGATCGTTTCCCAGTCCATCGTCCTGTTCAACGCACTGAAGTGGCTGGCAGCGGCCTACCTGCTGTACATCGGCTACAAGGCCCTGCGTGCCCAGCCGGCCAAACCGGCGGCCGACGACTTGCACAAGGAGGCCGGGGTCCGCACCGCGCGTGGGGCCTTCACTTCAGGCTTTGTCACCAATGGCCTGAACCCCAAGGCGACGCTGTTCTTTCTCTCGCTGTTCACCGTGGTGATCAACCCGCATACGCCGCTGGCGATCCAGGCCGGGTATGGCGTGTATCTGGCGGTGGCCACCGCTGTGTGGTTCTGTCTGGTGGCCATGCTCTTCAGCCAGCAGCGGGTTCGTGCCGGCTTTGCCCGCATGGGCCACTGGTTCGACCGCACCATGGGCGCAGTACTGATCGCCATCGGCGTGAAGCTGGCCTTCACCGAGATGCATTGATTGCGCTGAGCTGATTCAGGGCCGCCACGTAATGCCGTGGCGTATCCCCGAGCAAACGGCAGAACATCGCGCTGAAGGCCCGGGCGCTGCCGTATCCCAGCGAGTCGGCCACGCTGTGCACGCTTTCCCCGGCGAGCAGGCGTGGCAGAGCTTCCATCAGGCGCACCTGCTGGCGCCAGGCATTGAAATTCATCTGCACCTGCTGCTGGAACAGCCGCGCCAGGGTTCGTGAACTGGCGCCGACCTGCTGCGCCCAGTCTTCCAGGGTGTGGGGGTGATCCGGGGTCTGTATCAAGGTCCGGCAGATGGCTTGCAAGCGCCGGTCCTGGGGCATGGGAATGTGCAGCGGAAGGTTTTCCAGGGCGGCGATTTCTTCCAGCATCAATTGCTGGATCAAGGGGTTTTCCGCTTGTTCCGGACCTTGCACGGCACGCAGGATCAACTCCCGCAGCAGCGGTGTGACCGCCAGGACGCAGCATTGGCGCAATGCGGGCGCTGACAGCTCCGGGTCGATGAACACAGAGCGCATGCGCACCTCGCCGACCATGAAGATTTCATGCTCCACCAGTGGCGGGATCCACACCGCCCGGCTCGGTGGGATCACCCAGGCGCCCTGGGCGGTGACCAGGCGCATGGTGCCGCAGGCGGCGTAGAGAAACTGCGCCTCGCGATGGCGGTGCAACGGTTGGTGCGCGGCGTCGGGGTAGTCCCGGGGATAGGCGCTGACCGGCCCATGGTGGAAGTGGTCGATTAACATGTCCGGTCCAATGACTTTGTTGTCAGAAATGCGGTGGATTGCCAAATTAGCATAGGCGGTACAACAACCAACCCCGGTGTGTCGCCATGAATCAAGCCCGAAACGTCATCCGCTACGTCAACGCCGCCCATGTCATCGATCACATGTTCATGCTGATCTTTCCCGCTGCCGTGCTGGGCATGACCCAGGCCTTTGGCCTGGACTATGCCGGGCTGATCGGTCTGTCCCTGGGCGGTTTCATCGCCTTTGGCGCCTGTTCGCTACCGGCCGGTTGGCTGGGGGATCACTGGAGTCGGCGGCAGATGATGCTGCTGTTCTTCTTCGGTATCGGTGGCGCCTCGATCCTCACCGGGCTCAGTAATAGCCCGAGCATGCTGGTGATCGGGCTGACCCTGATGGGAATATTCGCCGCTATCTATCATCCGGTCGGCACCGCGATGCTGGTGGCCTATGCGCAGAATCGCGGGCGCGAGATCGGCATCAACGGTATGTGGGGCAACCTCGGCGTGGCCTTCTCGGCCTTGATTACCGGCTTGCTGGTGACGCGGTTCGGCTGGCGCTCGGCGTTCATCCTGCCGGGGAGCGTGGCCATCCTTCTGGGTGTCGGCTTTGCCTGGCAGGTGCGTGACGAGCCTGCCCCCGCACGCGCCCATGTGCCGCTCAAGGGCAAGGGCGGGCAGCAGATCTCCATGCTCCTGGTGTTCGGCGTGCTGGCCCTGGCCACAGCCACTGGCGGGGTGGTCTTCAACGCCACCACCATGACTTACCCGAAGCTGTTCCAGGAACGCCTGCATGAACTGTTCACCTCGCCGCAGACCCTGGGGGTGGTGGTCAGCCTGGCCTATGCCTTCGGCGCAGTGGCGCAGTTGTTGATCGGCCGGGTATTGCACCGCTTCAGCCTGAAGTGGCCGTTCATCATTTTGACCCTGCTCCAGGCCCCGTTGCTGCTGGCGATGGCCGACAGCCAGGGTTGGGGCGTGATCGTCCTGGGTGCGGCCTTCATGTTCGTGGTGTTCGGCCAGGTCACGGTGAACGATGCCATGGTCGCCAACTTCGTTGCGCCCCAGTGGCAGTCGCGAGTCTTCGCCTTGCGTTACTGCTTGTCGTTCGGTGCCAGTGCCACGGCGATTCCATTGATTGCTCTGGTGGAACCGCGTCAGGGCCTGAGCGGCCTGTACCTGGTTCTGGCGGGTGTCGCGGCGCTGACGTTTGCCGCGGCGCTGGCCTTTCCCCGCACCCCCGCGGAAGCGGCAGTGGGGCAAAGCGCCTGAGGTCGTGCAGGGCCGTAACAATACTGGCCTGAAGCTAGTATTTGTGCGGCCCTGCAAATCATTCCTTTGGCTGATTTAGCGGGCGCGCAGGAGCTCTAGAGTGGTTATCCTCCAGTCACGACCGAGCCGTCAGAAAAGGGATTCTTATGTTGCAGACTCGCGTTATTCCTCCCGCCGAAGGCGCCTACCAATACCCACTTCTGATCAAGCGCTTGCTGATGTCCGGCACCCGCTACGAAAAAACCCGCGAGATCATCTACCGTGACCAGTTGCGCTACACCTATCCGACCCTGATCGAGCGGGTGGCGCGCCTGGCCAATGTGCTGACCGCGGCCGGGGTCAAGGCGGGGGACACCGTGGCGGTCATGGACTGGGACAGCCATCGCTACCTGGAGTGCATGTTTGCCATCCCGATGATCGGTGCGGTGATCCACACCATCAACGTGCGTCTGTCGCCGGAGCAGATTCTCTACACCATGAACCATGCCGAGGACCGCTTCGTGTTGGTCAACAGCGAGTTCGTCGGCCTGTACCAGGCGATTGCCGGGCACCTGACCACGGTGGAGAAAACCCTGCTGCTCACCGATGCCCCGGAGAAAACCGCCGAGTTGCCGAACCTGGTGGGCGAGTACGAGACCTTGCTCGCCGCGGCCAGCCCCCAGTACGCGTTCGAGGATTTCGACGAGAACTCGGTGGCCACCACCTTCTACACCACCGGCACCACCGGCAACCCCAAGGGCGTGTACTTCACCCACCGCCAGCTGGTGCTGCACACCCTGGGGGTGTCCACCATCATGGGGGCCATCGACAGCGTGCGCCTGCTGGGCACCAACGATGTGTACATGCCCATCACCCCGATGTTCCACGTGCACGCCTGGGGCTTGCCGTACGTGGCCACCATGCTCGGGCTCAAGCAGGTCTATCCCGGGCGCTACGACCCGGAGTACCTGGTGGAGCTGTGGCGCCGGGAGAAGGTCACCTTCTCTCACTGCGTGCCGACCATCCTGCAGATGGTGCTCAATGCCAAGGGGGCCCAGGGTACGGATTTCGGCGGCTGGAAGATCGTCATCGGCGGCAGTGCGCTGAACCGCGCGCTGTACGAGGCGGCCAAGGCCAAGGGCATCCAGCTGACGGCTGCCTACGGCATGTCGGAAACCGGACCGCTGGTGTCCTGTGCACACCTGAACGATGAACTGATGGCGGGCAGCGAGGACGAGCGCACCACCTACCGCATCAAGGCCGGAGTACCGGGGCCGCTGGTGGAGGCGGCGATCATCGATGCCGAAGGCAACTTCCTCCCGGCGGACGGCGAGGCCCAGGGCGAGCTGGTGCTGCGGGCGCCCTGGCTGAGCGAAGGTTATTTCAACGAGCCGCAAAAAGGCGCCGAGCTCTGGGAAGGCGGCTGGCTGCATACCGGTGACGTGGCGACCCTGGACAGCATGGGGGTGATCGACATCCGCGACCGGATCAAGGACGTGATCAAGACCGGTGGCGAGTGGATCTCCTCCCTGGACCTGGAGGACCTCATCAGCCGCCACGTGGCGGTACGTGAAGTAGCAGTGGTGGGCATCGCCGATCCGCAGTGGGGCGAACGCCCATTCGCCCTGCTGGTCATCCGCGAGGGCCATGAGATTGGCGCCCGCGAGCTCAAGGAACACCTCAAGCCCTTCGTCGAGCTGGGCCACCTGAGCAAGTGGGCGATTCCCAGTCAGATCGCCCTTGTTACTGAAATTCCCAAGACCAGCGTTGGCAAGCTCGACAAGAAGCGCATCCGCGTCGACATCAGCGAGTGGCAAGCCAGCAACAGCACCTTCCTCTCCACGCTCTGAGCGTCCCCGGCCGTGCCCGCTCGGGCACGGCACGCCCACCCGGCAAGCCTTTGCCTTGTGCTCACGGATTTTTCAGTCATTCTTGCCGCGCCGTTTTTCAAAGGTTATGGCAAAGGGCTGTTCCAGTGCGGTGGGTGGCTGCAAATCACACTTTAGAGGGATCAAGCAGTAATCCCTGCTGGATATAGTCCGTTCACGGATTTTTCTGAACAACGGAGCATTGTGGGGTGCTCGCGCCACGCAACTTCGGAGCCGGGACAAGTGTTCATTCAACCGGTATTCGAAGCGTTTTCAGAAAAGCGTACTGCCATAACAATAATGCACATGGAGTAGCGTCGATGACATCAGCAAACCAGTTCTGGCGCCGGGCGAAACTGCCCCTGGCCGTCGGTCTCGCCTCCACGCTCGCCGGGCCGGCATTCGGCGTCAGCTTCAACATCGGTGAAATCGAAGGCAGCTTCGATTCGTCCCTGTCGGTGGGGGCCAGCTGGTCGACCGCCGGGCGCAACAAGGACCTGATCGGGGTCAACAACGGCGGCAAGGGCCTGTCCCAGACCACCGATGACGGCCACTTGAACTTCAACAAGGGCCAGACCTTCTCGAAGATCTTCAAGGGTATCCATGACCTGGAATTGAAGTACGGCGATACCGGTGTGTTTGTCCGTGGCAAGTACTGGTATGACTTCAAGCTCAAAGACGAAGACATGGACTTCAAGAACATCAGCGACAACAACCGCAAGGAAGGCGCCAAGTCTTCCGGCGGTCAGATCCTCGATGCCTTCGTCTATCACAACTACTCCATTGCCGATGAGCCAGGTTCGGTGCGCTTCGGTAAGCAGGTGGTGAGCTGGGGCGAAAGTACCTTCATCGGTGGCGGTATCAACTCGATCAACCCCATCGATGTGTCGGCGTTCCGCCGTCCTGGCGCCGAGATCAAGGAAGGCCTGATCCCGGTCAACATGTTCTACATCTCCCAGAACCTGACCGAGAACCTGTCAGCCGAAGCCTTCTACCAGCTGGAATGGGACCAGACCGTTACCGATAACTGCGGCACCTTCTTCTCGCAGCCGGACAACATTTCCGATGGCTGTGACGACAACCTGCGCCTGCTGGCCAAGCGTTCGACCATCACCGCCACGGCGCCGGGGCGCGCGGCCCTGGCCGCGATGCAGGCTCGTGGCGTCGATGTCAACGAAGAAGGCACGCTGGTGCGCCGCAGTGGCGACCGCGATGCCCGTGACAGCGGCCAGTTCGGCGCGGCGTTCCACTACAACTTCGAGCCGCTGGACACCGAGTTCGGTGCCTACTTCATGAACTATCACAGCCGGGCGCCGATTTTCAGTGCCACGGCAGCTCCACAGTCGGCTTACGACATCGCAGCAGGATTCGGCACCCTGGCGCCGGTATGGATCGCCGGTAATTCGAAGTACTTCGTTGAGTATCCAGAAGACATTCGCCTGTACGGCTTGAGCTTCTCCACCACCCTGCCTACGGGGACCGCATGGAGTGGTGAAATCAGCTACCGGCCGAATGCGCCTGTGCAACTCAACTCTACCGATATTCTCTATTCCGCCGTTCGACCTCTGAAGGGGGCATACACCAACGCCTCTCTGCTTGAAGGTGTAGCGGGGCAGGACCTCAATGGCTATCGCCGCAAGGAAATCACTCAGTTCCAGACTACCTTCACGCACTTCTTCGATCAGGTCATGGGCGCCAGCCGTCTGACGCTGGTAGGGGAGGTGGGGGTTACCCACGTCGGTGGCCTTGAGAGCAAGTCGGATGTCCGCTATGGACGTGATCCGGTGTTTGGTCCTGGCGCCTTGCCAGCCACCGGCGGGCAAAACACCTGTCGTGCGCTTAACTCCACCACCATCGCCGGTGCGGGTCCTGGTGCAGATGCCAGCAATGTCAGCGCCAACTGCAACAACGATGGCTTCACCACCGCCACCTCCTGGGGCTACCGCGGCCGTGCCATCTGGGAGTACCCGGATGTGTTCGCTGGTGTGAACCTCAAGCCGAACGTGGCTTGGTCCCATGACGTCAAGGGTTACTCGCCAGGTCCTGGCGGCAACTTCGAAGAAGGCCGCAAGGCCATCAGCCTGGGGCTGGATGCCGAGTACCAGAACACCTACACCGCGAGCCTGGCCTACACCAACTTCTTCGGTGGCGACTACAGCACCGTGGATGACCGGGACTTCCTCGCCTTGAGCGTTGGCGTGAACTTCTAAGCACACTGCATTTTCAGGAAGAACAACAATATGAAAATCACCAAGAGTCTGTTGCACGTCGGTGTGCTGGGACTGTCACTGCTGGCCACCGGGGTCATGGCCGCGGTCTCGGCCGATGAAGCCGCCAAGCTGGGTACCAGCCTGACGCCGATGGGCGCGGAAATGGCCGGCAATGCCGCCGGCACCATTCCGGCCTGGAAGCCACTGGCGACCAATGCTGGCACCGTGGATAGCAAGGGTTTCCTGTCCAACCCCTACGGCAGCGAGCAGCCGCTGTTCACCATCACCGCGCAGAACGTCGAGCAGTACAAGGACAAGCTGGCGCCGGGGCAGTATGCGATGTTCAAGCGCTACCCGGAAACCTTCAAGATGCCGGTCTACCCGTCCCATCGCGGGGCCACCGTGCCGGCTGACGTGTTCGCCGCGATCAAGCGCAACGCTACCAGCACCAACCTGGTGTCCGGCGGCAACGGCCTGGAGAACTTCGAAACCGCGATTCCGTTCCCGATCCCGAAAAGCGGCGTGGAAGTCATCTGGAACCACATCACCCGCTATCGCGGTGGCAGTGTGACCCGCCTAGTGACCCAGGCTACGCCACAGGCCAACGGCTCCTACAGCCTGGTGTACTTCCAGGACCAGTTCGTGTTCCGCGACAAGATGAAGGACTACGATCCGAAAAACCCGGGCAACATCCTGTTCTACTTCAAGCAGAAAGTGACCGCGCCAGCGCGCCTGGCCGGTGGCGTGCTGCTGGTGCACGAAACCCTCGACCAAGTGAAGGAGCCGCGTTCGGCCTGGGTCTACAACGCGGGTCAGCGCCGCGTACGCCGCGCCCCGCAAGTGTCCTATGACGGCCCGGGTACCGCTGCCGACGGCCTGCGTACTTCCGACAACCTGGACATGTACAACGGTGCGCCGGATCGCTACGACTGGAAGCTGGAAGGCAAGAAGGAGATGTACATCGCTTCCGACAGCTACAAGCTCGACTCGCCGACCCTGAAGTACGCCGACATCATCAAGGCCGGCCACATCAACCAGGACCTGGCTCGCTATGAACTGCGCCGGGTCTGGCATGTGGTGGCAACCTTGAAGGAAGGCCAGCGCCACATCTACGCCAAGCGTGACTTCTACATCGACGAAGACACCTGGCAGGCCGCGGTGATCGACCACTACGACGGTCGTGGCCAGCTGTGGCGCGTGGCCGAGGCTCACGCCGAGAACTACTACGACAAGCAAGTGCCGTGGTACGCCCTGGAAACCCTCTACGACCTGCAGTCCGGCCGTTACCTGGCCCTGGGCATGAAGAACGAAGAGAAACAGGCCTACGACTTCGGTTTCACCGCCACCACCAGCGATTTCACCCCAGCCGCCCTGCGTCAGGACGGGGTTCGCTGAGCCGCTGCAAATAGAGGCCGCATCCTCGGAAAAAGCCCCGACCTGGTTCGGGGCTTTTTTTTGCCTGAGGCCCGGCCTTGGAATCCATCGGGGTACAGACGGTTTTCTCTAAGCTAATTAGCCACTTAATCAATAAATAAACGAAATATCCTTCAATCATTCGGAGTTATCTGACCAATTTGCTCATAGTCTTTTTCGCCCGAATGGTCGCAAAAATCTTCAACAGGTGTCCTTTTACCGCTAGTCTGCGGACATCTGCTACGCCGACAACCGTACATCAATAAGAGTTGGCCATGACTGACCTGTCCCCCCTGCAACGGCCTGCCAGCGCGGTGATCCCCGCTCTGGAGGGGCGTTTTTATCGACCCCCCCTGCCCGATGGATACGTGCAGCGGCCGCGTCTTTGCGAGCGCCTGGGCGCCGGGTTGAAGGGGCGATTGCTGCTGGTCTGTGCGCCTGCCGGGTTTGGCAAGAGCTCGCTGGCCGTGGAGTTTTGCCAGGGCCTGCCGGATAACTGGCAGAGCCTGTGGCTGGGGTTGAGCCGCCGGGACAGCGATCCCGGGCGTTTCCTCGAGCGTCTGTTGGCCGGTCTGCAGCAGTACTTTCCCCAATTGGGACGGCAGTCCCTGGGCCTGTTGAAAATGCGTCAGCGTCACCAGCCCTTCGCCTTTGAAGAGTGGCTGGACGGCCTGCTGGATGAGCTGGCGGTGCAATTGACCGGTGCCAGTCCGTTATTGCTGGTGCTGGACGACTATCACCTGGCCCAGGGGCCGGTCCTCGATCGTTGCCTGCAGTTTTTTCTCAATCACCTGCCCGATGGTTTGCTGGTGCTGGTCACCAGCCGCCAACGTCCGGACTGGCACCTGGCGCGGCTGCGGTTGTCCCGGCAACTGCTGGAGCTGCACGAGCAGGATTTGCGCCTGACCCACGACGAGTCCCTGAGCCTGCTCGACCGGCACAGCAGTTCGCTGCGCGGCGAAGCCCTGGAAAACCTGATTCAGCGCAGCGAAGGCTGGGTGGCCGGGCTGCGTTTCTGGCTGCTGGCGGCGTCCGAGGCGGGAGCCGGGGGCGCGCTACCCCAGGGCCTGCATGGCGGGGAAGGACTGATCCGCGACTACCTGCTGGAAGAGGTCATCGACTGCCTGCCCGCCGAAGTGCAGTCATTCCTGTATGACACGGCGCCCCAGGAGCGGTTTTGCGCCGAGCTGTGCGATGCCCTGCGCGAAGCCCATGACAGCGCCGAGATCCTGGGTTTCCTCCAGGCCCACCAGGTATTCCTGGTGCCCCTGGATGAGCACGGCCATTGGTATCGTTATCACCACCTGTTTTCCGACCTGCTGCGCAGCCGGCCCACGGCCAATGCCCTGGTGCCAGCGGCCAGCCTGCACCTGCGCGCCTGTCGCTGGTTCAACGCCCAGGGGCTGCTCGACGAAGCGGTGGAGCAGGCGCTGCGCGCCGGGCACCTGGACGTGGCGGCCAACCTGGTGCAGAACCTGTCCGAAGAGCAACTACTGGCGGAACAGAACGTCGGCATGCTGCTGCGCTGGAAGATGGACCTGCCCGACAGCCTGCTGATCAGCACGCCGCGGCTGATCGTGCTCTACAGCTGGGCCCTGGGCCTGGCCTGTCAGCTGGATGCGGCGGAGGAACTGGCCAATCACCTGAGTCGTTTCCTGCCGGCCCCTTCGGCCACGGCGCAGAAGTCGATGTTGGCGCAATGGCTGGCCCTGAGCGGGATCATCGCCCGTGGCCGCGGCCAGCGGGAAAACACCCTGGCCTATTGCAGCGAGGCCCTGGAAAGCCTGCCGCCCAAACGTTATGGGCAGCGCCTGATGTGCCTGTCGACCTTGTCCAACCTGGCCATTACCGATGCCGATCTGTGGCGGGCCCGCAGCCTCAATCGCGAATCCCTGGAGCTGGCGCAACGGGTCGGCAATCCGTTGTTCGAAGCCCTGGCCCACTACGACCGTGCCCGGGTCCTGCAGGCCCGCGGCGAAGTGCTGCGGGCGCAGGAGGAGGTACACCAGGGACTGCGGCGCTTGCAGGGCCTGTCGGCCCAACGGTTGTATGCGGTGCGGGCCCGGCTGACCCTGTATGACGGTTATCTGCTGACCCTGCGTGCCCAGCCCGAGGCCGGCCTGTTGCGCTTGCAGGCCGGCCTGGTGGAGGCCCGGGCCTGTCGCGATATCAGCGTGCTGATCGGTCACTGCGTGATCGCCAAGCAGGAAGGCCTGGGTGGCGAGTTCTCCCGAGCCTTCGCCGAGCTGGCGGAAGCCGAGCGCTTGATGCACATCTGGGACGTGCCACCGATCTATTACCTGGCAATGATCACCCTGGTGAAATGCGAGCTGTGGCTGGCCCAGGGGCGTACCGATCTGGCCGAAGCCTGGCTGGCCCGCCTGGGCCAGACCTACACCGGCGAACAGGCGGCGGCGCCACCGGAATTCCACCCGCAACTGCCGTTGCACATCGAATTGCAGCAAGCCCAGCTTGAAAGCATCAAGGGCGATCTGGGCCGGGCGGAGCAGCGCTTGAATCGGTTGGTCGAACATGGCCAGCAAAGCGGCCGGCAGTTGCTGAGCGTGATGGCCCTGACCCAGAAAGCCGCACTGTTGCTGGCGGCCGGTCGCGGTCCGCAGGCCCGCCAGGACCTGGCCCAGGCTCTGGAGGCCGGGGTTGGAGGCGCGATGCAGCCGTTCATGGCATTGCTCCATGGCCATCCCGGTTGGATGCGTGAGCAGTTGCAGCAGGGCGTATCGACAGCGCTGACCCAGGCATTGCTGGAGCGGTTGCCGGCAGCATCGCGTGAGCCTCAGGAGATCGCAGCCCATAACGAGTCCTTGAGCTCCCGAGAGCTTTCAGTGTTGCAGTTGATCGCCCAGGGCTGCTCCAACCAGGAAATCAGCGAGCGCCTGTTCATCTCGTTGCATACGGTGAAGACCCATGCCAGCCATATCAACAGCAAGCTGGGGGTAGAGCGCCGGACCCAGGCCGTGGCCCGGGCCCAGGAGCTGGGGTTGCTGGGGTAGGCGCTGCGCCACTGGCTGCCGGGGCTAGCGGGCCAGGTGCTCCTTGCAGTAGTCGGCGAACAACCGCGCCGGCTTGGTCAATTGGCCACGTTTGAGCCAGGCGGCCACCAGGCCTGAACCTGTGACGTCCTCGACAATGTCGACACACACCACCGGCTTGCCATCGTAGGAAAAAGGCGAGTGGGGGCGGGTGACCAGGATCGAGAAACCGAAGCCCTGGCCGACCATCCCGCGCACCATCTCGATGGACGGTGAGCTGAAGGCAATCTGCGGCGTCAGCCCCAGTTCTTCGAACAGGCTGACGAAATAGGTGCGGCTCGGTTGCACGTCCAGCAGGATCATCGGCTCCAGGCACAGGTCGCGCAGCGATACCTGGGGCTGCTTGGCGTAGCGATGGCCGGCCGGCAGCAAGGCGTAAGGCCGTTGCGGCGGCATCAGTGGCTCGGTTTCGATGGTGCCGTCCAGGTCATGCTCATAGAGGATCGCCAGATCGAACGCGCCACCGGTCAGGCCCTGTACCAGTTCCTGCTGCTCGCCATCACGGATGCGGATTTCCACCCCGGGATAGAGCGCGCTGAAGCCGGCGATCAGTTGTGGCAGGTACAACGGTGCCACGGTTTCGAAGCAGCCGATGTCGATCTGCCCGGCGACCACGTCGTTGTCTGCCAGGGCGTTCTGCTCGAACTCCTTGGCCATGCGCAGCAGCTCCTGGGCCTTGCGGTAGAAACGTGCCCCGCTGGGGGTCAGGGAGACGCCGAGAGCATGGTGACGAATCAGCAATTGCACGCCGAAGCTGTCCTCCAGGCCCTTGATGGCTGTGGAGATCGACGGCTGGGCGATGTACAGCTTGCGTGATGCCTCGGCGACGCTGCCGCACTCGACGGTGGTGATGAAGTACTTCAGTTGACGCAGATTGTAGGCAGCCACAGCGAACCTCGTTCTTTGCCCGGGCACGGGGGAAGGGCGGCCGGGTCAGGGTGACCCGGGACTTGCATGCATCACCGCGCATGCAGTGCGCTTGATGCAAGCAAGTTACGCACCGGCAAGGCTCCCCCGGCGTGTTTTTTTGTCCCGCAACAATACTCACAAGTGCCGGGAGGGAGGGCATGACCAAGGCAGTTTTTTCATCGCTTGCGAGCACATTTTTCCTCGCTTGGCTTCAGGCACTCTCCTCGCCGGGATCGGCGGGCGGGGCTTCCTCGGTCGGGGTGGCGTCGAAGTCCAGGGTGACGCTGAAGCGTTGCTCCTCCACCAGCACATCGATGCGCCAGCCCAGGCGGGCACACAACTGGCGCATCAGTTCCAGGCCCAGGCCGTAGCCGTAGTCGCTGGAAGGCTCGATCTGCTTGGCTTCGCGGATGCGGTTGAGAATGCGCAGGCGCGGGTAGTCGAAGTGGATCTCGATGGTGCCGTCATCGGCATATTGCAGGGCATTGCGCAGGAAGTTGCCGACCACGATTCGGCAGGCGGTCAGGGGCAGGCGGCAGGGCGTGGTGCTGATGTCCAGGGTCAGTTCGATATCCCGTGTCCCGATCAGGTAGCGCTGCTCCTGGATCAGCTCGTTGACCAGCCCGCTCATGTCGATGGGCTCCTCGGGCAGGGCTTCGGGCAGCTCGCGGCTCATCCACAGCAAGGTCTCGGCGATGCGCTGCATGTTCAGCACCGAGCGTTCGATACGTTGCAGGGGCGGCGGCAGGGCGCCGCCGGATTGCAGGGTCAGCAGCTCGATATTGGCCTTGAGCACTGCCAGCGGGGTACGCAGTTCATGGCTGGTGTAGCGTAGCAGCCGACCTTCACGCAGGCTGGCTGCCTGGACCTGTTGGATGCTCTGGGCCAGGGCGTCGGCCAGCATATTGAATTCCTTGAAGCTGAAATTGGGCCGTTCGCCGGCCACCGTGTCGGGGTCCTTGAGGGTACTGGACCACTGGGACAGGCGGCCCAGGGGCCGCACCAGCCACCAGACCAGCAGGGCAATGATGATCAGCGCCGGTATGAACACCGCCAGGCTGATGAAAATCACCCCGTGCAGTTCACGGTCCAGGTAGGCATCGGACAGTGGCGTCTCGACTTCGCCGCCTTCTTCCTGGTCATGGTCGACGTCGTACATGTACAGGGTCTTGCCGTCCGCCAGGGGTTGGGCAAGGATCGCCCGGCCTTCATCGTCGTCATCGGAATCCAGGTCGCCAAAGACCTGGACTGCACCGAAGGACAGGCTCGGGGGCGTGTCCAGCAATTGGCGGACCTTCTCGGGCAGCGCCTCCTTGCCGATGACGCTGGTATAGAAATAGTTGTGCGGCGGCGGGGTCGTGGGGTCCTTGTTGTAGTGCCTGGCGAAGTACTGGGCTTCTTCCTCCATCATCGCGCTGGCGGTGTAGAGCAGGCCGCGGACGCTGTATTCCGGCAGCAGCAGACTGTAGATCAGCAGTACCACGGCAATCAGCAGCAGGAAGCTGCCGCTGATCACCCATTTCAAACTCAGGCCGTTACGCATGTGACCTCAGCTGTATGCCAATACCGGGAAGGGTGTGGATCAGGGGCTGGTCGAAGGACTTGTCCACAGTCTTGCGCAGCCGATGCATATGCACCTTGAGGGTGTTGCTGTCGGGCGGCTCGTCGCCCCAGATCGTCGCCTCCAGGCGTTCCCGGGTGACAGGCTCGGGGCTGGCGCGCATCAGGCATTCCAGCAGGGTCCAGCAGATGGGCGACAGGTGCAGTTCCTGGCCGGCGCGGCTGACCTTGCGGGTGGTCAGCTCCATCACCAGGTCGGCCACCTGCAGGCGGCTGGCCTGGCCGCTGCGGCGCAGGCTCAGGGCGCGGATCCTGGCCACCAGCTCGGCCAGTTCGAAGGGCTTGACCAGATAATCGTCGGCACCGGCGGCAAAGCTGGCGAGCTTGTCCGACAGGGCATCCAGCGAGGTGAGCATGAGGATGGGGGTCTGGCTGCCGTGCTGGCGCAGTTGTTCGCACAGCTGCTGGCCGTCCAGCCGCGGCAGCATGATGTCCAGGAGGATCACGTCGTAATGCTGGCTCAGGGCCAGGTTAAGGCCGGTCTGGCCGTTGCTGGCGTGGTCGCAGACGATGCCGCCGATTTCCAGGTACTCGATGACGGTATTGGCCAGGTCGAGGTTGTCCTCGACCAGCAGCAGGTGAATATGCACGGAAACGTCCCCTTGGACCCTTGGCACTCGATGGGCCGAAGGATAGCGGAAGCCGAGGCCTTTCCATTGATGTTTACCCGCTGTTAACCCGGCGCTCTCTAAGCTCAGGCTCTTCTTAACTGCAGAGCGCGGCACAGCCATGAACCTGTCTTCAGTGCTCAAAGGCATCCTGCTGGTGTTGATTCTTCTCGGCCTGATGGCTTGCGTCCTGCCGTCCGGGGCACCCATGGTGCGCCTTGGGGACGGCGGCCCCTTGAGCTTGTTCCTGCTGGGGCATGACCTGCAACAGGCGGAGGCCGAGCATGTCGCGGGCATCGTCTGACGATAGCGGCGCCGGCTACACCGACCAGCTGGTGCTGTGTCTGATGCTGATCCTGTGTGTATCGATTTCCCTGGGTGCCTATATCGTGCGTTTCAACGCGCAGATCGACCGCCAGCGCGAGCTGTCGCCGGTGCACTTGCTGGAGTGTGGTCAGGGGCGAGGGGCCTTTATCGTCGACCCCCATGGCCGGCTTAGCAGCAGCGACAATTGCTACCTGGTGGACGAAGACGACTAGCCTCGCCGCCTGGCAGCGCCCAGAATGATCCGCCTTCGAGTTCCAGCGCAAGAAACGAGGTTCTTGCGCTGAAATCTCGTTCTACAGTGCAGGCGTACTGAGATAAAGGCGGCGAACCCCAGGGTTGCCGGCCTGATTTCCCTGGCGGATTGAAGGAGAACTGCGATGTCCTGCGTATTCAAGAAAATGGCGTCCCCGGTTGGCCAACTGACCCTGGTCGCCCGGGGAGCGAAGCTGGCGGCGATTCTGTGGGAGCACGAGCGGCAGAACCGAGTGCGCCTGGGCCCACTGCAGGAAGCCGCGGAGCATCCACTGTTGCTGGAGACCGAGCGCCAGTTGCGCGAATACTTTGCCGGTACCCGCGAGCGTTTCGAGCTTGAGCTGGACTTTGTCGGCACCGAGTTCCAGCGCCAGGTCTGGCAAGCCCTGCTGACCATTCCTTTCGGCGAGACCCGCAGTTACAGCCAGATCGCCCGACAGATCGGCAATCCCACTGCAGTGCGTGCGGTAGGGGCGGCCAATGGGCGTAATCCGATCTCGATCGTCGCCCCCTGCCACCGGGTGATCGGCGCCTCGGGCAGCCTCACCGGTTTCGCCGGCGGTCTTGAGGCCAAGCAGTTCCTGTTGGCACTGGAAGGCGAGGAGACGTTGCAGCTGGCGTTCTGAGTAAGCAGTGGCGGCGAGCTGTGACAGAATGGCCCATCGATTTTTCTGGAGCCTTCCCATGGACGCCGCCAAGCCCAGCCTCATCCGCGAAACCTTCCCCGTCGGCCCGCTGCAGTGCAACTGCACCATCATTGGCGACCCGCTGACCAAGAAAGCCATAGTCGTCGATCCGGGCGGCAACCCCGACCTGATCATGGCGCGCCTGGACGCACTGGGCCTGAAGGTGGTGAGCATCATCCATACCCATGCCCATCTGGATCACTTCCTGGCCTCCGGGCAGATGAAGGAAAAGACCGGCGCCACCCTGCACTTGCACAAGGACGACCAGTTTCTCTGGGACAACCTTGAGATGCAGTGCAGCATGTTCGGCGTGCCCTACACCCCTGTGCCGTCCCCGGATCGCTGGCTGGGTGATGACGAAGAGTTGGCCTGCGGTTGCGGCGTGGCCTTGCACACTCCAGGGCATACCCCAGGTTCCATGAGCTTTTGGTTTTCCGAGGCTAAGCTTTTGATAGCCGGCGACACGCTGTTCAAACGCGGGGTCGGGCGCACGGATTTGTGGGGTGGCGACCAGGCCACGCTGGTGCGTTCGATCAAGCAGCGTCTCTATACCCTCGACGAAGACGCCACAGTGGTTGCCGGGCACGGCCCAGACACCCGGCTGGGAGATGAGATGCGTCAGAACCCGTTCGTGCGAGCCTGACTATTTGCCCGTTGGTTCACGGAATTTTTGCCGTTCTGCGTGTTCCAACGCCGGCAAAGGTCTATTGCCAACGTCCGCTGCACCACAGAATGCAAAATGTAGGAGCTTTCCATGTTCACCTCACGTCGTTTGATTGTTGTCGCTACTGCTGTGGCCTTGTTGTCCGGCTGCGCTTCGCCTAACCCCTATGACAACCAGGGGCAGGCCGACGGCGGCTCGTCTGGCATGAGTAAAACCGCCAAGTACGGTGGGCTGGGAGCCTTGGCCGGTGCGTTGGCTGGTGCTGCCATCGACCACAACAACCGTGGCAAGGGGGCCCTGATCGGTGCAGCAGTGGTCGGTGCTTCCGCTGCAGGTTATGGCTACTACGCTGACCAGCAGGAGAAAAAACTGCGCGCCAGCATGGCTAACACCGGGGTCGAGGTGCAGCGCCAGGGCGATCAGATCAAGCTGATCATGCCGGGCAACATCACCTTCGCCACTGACTCGGCGAATATCGCGCCCAGCTTCTACCAGCCCCTGAACAACCTGGCCAACTCCCTGCGTGAGTTCAACCAGAACCAGATCGAGATTGTTGGCTATACCGACAGCACCGGCAGCCGTCAGCACAACATGGATCTGTCCCAGCGTCGCGCCCAGAGCGTAGCGACCTACCTGACGTCCCAGGGGGTCAGCGGTTCCAACCTGTCCGCTCGTGGCGCCGGTCCGGACAACCCGATCGCCAGCAACGCCGATGTCAACGGCCGTGCGCAGAACCGTCGGGTCGAGGTCAACCTCAAGGCGATTCCGGGCCAGCAATACCAGCAACCGAACCAGCAGTACCAGCAGCCCTATCAGCAGCAAGGTCAGCAATACCAGCAGTATCCCTGACCGGACTGGCTGAACCCCAGGCATAAAAAAGCCCGCCCGATGCAGATCGGGCGGGCTTTTTTAATGGCTGAGGCGTATTACTTCTTCAGGCCATATTGTTCGTCGAGCATGCCTGGGGCATTCGGCGTCTTCGGCGCGTAGTCCCGTGGTGGTTCCTGGTCCCGTGGAGGGGTCAGGCGCTCACGTGGAGCCTGCACCGACTCCGAGTGCAAGGCGGCCAGCAGGCGCTGGCGGGTCAGTTCGTCCAAGGCCAGGCGATTGGCGCCCTCGGCGAGGTGATCCTGCACTTCCTGGTAACTCTGGGTCAGTTTCTTGACCAGGGTTGCGGTGCTGTTGAAGTGAGTGACCACTTCATTCTGATAATTGTCGAAACGTTCCTGAATATCATCCAACTGACGCTGCGTGCGGTTAGGCGCGGCATTGGGCAGCAGGCGAGCGACCAGGAATCCAATGGCGACACCCGCGACCAGGGCAAGAGTCGGCAACAACCAAACTAAGAGCGAGTGTTCCACGAGTCCTTCCTCTATAAACGGCTTTGCTTTACGTTAACGGCTCGAACCTGCGCTGTATACCGCGATTCACTCGCAATAGATTGGCACAGACCATTTGCTAGACGAGTCGACCCCCTTCGAGGTCACGGAGTTCCTTCCTTGCTTATGCGTGAAACCCCTGTAGTGATTGCCGGCCCGGTGGGCCAACTGGAAGCCCTGTATCTGCAGGTGCCCGATGCACGTGGGATGGCGCTGATCTGCCACCCCAATCCGGTGCAGGGCGGCACCATGCTCAATAAGGTGGTATCCACCCTGCAGCGCACTGCGCGGGATGCCGGCCTGACCACCCTGCGCTTCAACTACCGTGGCGTGGGCGCCAGTGAAGGCAGCCACGACATGGGCAGCGGTGAAGTCGACGATGCCCAGGCGGCTGCCCAGTGGTTGCAGGCCCAGCATCCGCAACTGCCCTTGACCCTGTTCGGGTTCTCCTTTGGCGGTTTTGTCGCGGCCAGCCTTGGCGGGCGTCTGGAAGGCCAGGGCACGCAGCTCAAGCACTTGTTCATGGTGGCGCCGGCAGTCACCCGCCTGCGTGATAGCGACCTGCTGCCGCAGAACTGCCCGTTGACCCTGATCCAGCCGGAAACCGATGAGGTCATCGACCCTCAGGCGGTCTACGACTGGTCCGACGCGCTTGTCCGCCCCCATGAGCTGCTGAAAGTGGCAGAATGCGGGCACTTTTTTCATGGCAAGCTCACCGATCTGAAAGATCTGGTGCTGCCGCGACTTTCGAATTGATAGCAGTCTGATAAGCGATTACCCATGACTACTCGTACGCGTATCCTCACCGGCATCACCACCACCGGCACCCCGCACCTGGGCAACTATGCCGGTGCGATCCACCCGGCGATCGTCGCCAGCCGCGACAGCAATGCCGACTCCTTCTACTTTCTGGCCGACTACCACGCACTGATCAAGTGCGATGACCCGCTGCGTATCCAGCGTTCGCGCCAGGAAATCGCCGCCACCTGGTTGGCCGGTGGCCTGGATGTGGAACGCGTGACTTTCTATCGCCAGTCGGACATCCCTGAGATCCCGGAGCTGACCTGGCTGTTGACCTGCGTGGCGGCCAAGGGGCTGCTCAACCGTGCCCATGCCTATAAGGCTTCGGTGGACAAGAATGTCGAGGCCGGTGAAGACCCGGACGCCGGCATCACCATGGGCTTGTACAGCTACCCGGTACTGATGGCGGCGGACATCCTGATGTTCAACGCGCACAAGGTGCCGGTGGGCCGCGACCAGATCCAGCACGTGGAAATGGCCCGGGACATTGGCCAGCGTTTCAACCACCTGTTCGGCCAGGGCAAGGAGTTCTTCACCATGCCCGAGGCGCTGATCGAGGAAAGTGTTGCCACCTTGCCAGGCCTCGATGGCCGCAAGATGTCCAAGAGTTACGACAACACCATCCCGCTGTTCACCAGCGCCAAGGACATGAAGGACGCGATCTCGCGGATCGTCACCGACTCCAAGGCGCCAGGCGAGGCCAAGGATCCGGACAACTCTCATTTGTTCACCCTGTACCAGGCGTTCTCCACCCCTGCGCAAGCCGCCGAGTTCCGCAGCGAGCTGCTTCAGGGCCTGGGTTGGGGCGAAGCCAAGAACCGCCTGTTCCAATTGCTGGATGCCGAACTGGGCGAAGCCCGCGAGCGTTATCACCAACTGATCGCACGTCCTTCGGACCTGGAAGACATCTTGCGTGCCGGTGCCGTCAAGGCCCGTGCCGTGGCCACGCCGTTCCTCAACGAACTGCGCGAAGCCGTGGGCCTGCGCTCTTTCGCCGCCCAGGTACAGGTGGCAGCCACCACCAAGAAAAAAGCCGCCAAGGCCGCGCGTTTCATTAGCTTTCGCGAGGATGACGGCAGCTTCCGTTTCCGTTTGCTGTCGGCCGATGGCGAGCAACTGCTGCTGTCGCGCAATTTCGCTGATGGCAAGGCTGCAGGTGCTGTCACCAAGCAACTGCAATCGGGCCAGGAGCTGGATCTGCGGACCGAGGGCAATGCATTCGGTATCTGGCTGGACGGCGCCTGTGTGGCGGACAGCCCGGACTTTGCCGATGCCAGCGCCCGTGATGCGGCTGTAGATGCACTGCGCATTGCTCTGACCCCGGCGCAGGACTAATCGGCATCTTCCCGACCAAGGGCTGATTGCCATTCCCCAGGGCCGTCGCTAAAGTGACGGCCCGTTTTTGTTGCCTTGCTAACGAATTATGACGCCCCTAGAACGATACCAAGCAGATCTGAAACGCCCGGATTTCTTTCATGATGCGGCACAGGAAACGGCTGTGCGTCATCTGCAGCGCCTGTATGACGATCTGATCGCGGCCGAGCAAAACAAGCCGGGCCTGCTCGGCAAGCTCTTTGGCAAGAAGGACCAGACGCCGGTCAAGGGTCTGTATTTCTGGGGTGGAGTGGGGCGCGGTAAGACCTATCTGGTGGACACCTTCTTCGAAGCCTTGCCGTTCAAGGAAAAGGTACGCACGCACTTTCACCGTTTCATGAAGCGCGTACACGAAGAAATGAAGACCCTGGGCGGTGAGAAGAACCCGTTGACCATCATCGCCAAGCGTTTCTCGCAAGAGGCGCGGGTGATCTGCTTCGACGAATTCTTCGTGTCTGACATTACTGACGCGATGATTCTTGGCACCCTCATGGAGGAGCTGTTCAAGAATGGCGTGACCCTGGTCGCCACCTCGAACATCGTCCCCGACGGCTTGTACAAGGATGGCTTGCAGCGCGCGCGCTTCCTGCCGGCGATTGCCCTGATCAAGCAGAACACCGAGATCGTCAACGTCGACAGCGGTGTCGACTACCGCCTGCGTCATCTGGAGCAGGCGGAGCTGTTCCACTATCCATTGAACGAAGAAGCACAGGAAAGCTTGCGCAAGAGCTTCCGGGCGTTGACGCCGGAGTGCACCCAGGCGGTGGAAAACGATGTGTTGATCATCGAGAACCGCGAGATCCGCGCATTGCGTACCTGCGATGATGTGGCCTGGTTCGACTTCCGGGAACTGTGCGACGGCCCGCGCAGCCAGAACGACTACATCGAGCTGGGCAAGATCTTCCATGCCGTGTTGCTCAGTGGCGTGGAGCAGATGAGCGTCACCACCGACGACATCGCCCGGCGCTTTATCAACATGGTCGACGAGTTCTACGACCGCAACGTCAAGCTGATCATTTCTGCCGAGGTCGAACTCAAGGACCTCTACACCGGTGGCCGCCTGACGTTCGAGTTCCAGCGCACCCTTAGCCGCCTGCTGGAGATGCAGTCCCACGAGTTCCTGTCGCGGGCGCACAAGCCATAAGCATTGCCAGATGAAAAAGGGCCTGCATTGCAGGCCCTTTTTTTATGCCGCCTGTTGCTGGAACTGTTGGCGGTACTGGTTGGGTGAAAGTTCGGTGTGCTGGCGGAACAGTCGGGCGAAGAAACTGGCATCGTCGTAGCCGACTTCGTAGCTGATGGTCTTGATGCTCTTGCGCGTTCCCGAGAGCAGGCCCTTGGCGGTTTCGATGCGCAGGCGCTGCAGGTAATGCAGGGGCTTGTCGCCGGTGGCGGTCTGGAAACGGCGCATGAAGTTGCGAATGCTCATGCCGTGCTCGCGGGCCACGTCCTCGAAGCGGAACTTGTCGGCGAAGTGCTCTTCGAGCCAGTGCTGGATCTGCAGGATGATCACGTCCTGATGCAGCTTCTGGCCGCCGAAGCCGATGCGCCCTGGGGCGTAGCTGCGCTGTACTTCATAGAGAATGTCCCGAGCCACGGCCTGGGCCACGTTGGCACCGCAGAAGCGTTCGATCAGGTAGATGTACAGATCGCAGGCCGAGGTGGTACCGCCCGCGCAGTAGAGGTTGTCGGCGTCGGTCAGGTGCTTGTCCTGATTGAGCTGGACCTTGGGGAAGCGCTCATTGAAGGCGCTGAAGAAGCGCCAGTAGGTAGTGGCTTCCTTGCCATCGAGCAAGCCGGCTTCCGCCAGCCAGAATACCCCGGTGGCTTCGCCGCAGAGCACCGCGCCGCGAGCGTGCTGGGCGCGCAGCCAGGGCAGGATCTGCGGGTAACGCTGGCACAGGGTGTCGAAGTCGTCCCAGAACGCCGGGAGGATGATGATATCGGTGTCTTCCAGCGGGCCGTCCACTGGCATGATCACGTCGCTGAAACTGCATACGGGTTGACCGTCGGGGCTGACCAGGCGGGTTTCGAACGCCGGGGTCAGGCCTTGGCCCAGTTGTTTGCCGTAGCGCAGGCTGGCCAGATGGAAGAAATCCTTGGCTTGCATGAGGGTGGAAGCGAAAACCCGGTCGATAGCCAGGATGCTGACGCGCCGCAAGGGCGTGGAGGTTTGGTTAGACATAATTCAATTGTTCTTATAGGGGAAAGTGGTCACCAGACGGCTGGATCGTCTTATTTTTTGTCGGATGTGTCCAGTGTCCCGTGCAGGTGGCTAGCCTTAGGCTCTGGCAGCCAACCCATGATCAATAACCATCACAGGTGCCTGCATGATCCCTAGAACCTTGTTCAGCTCCGAGCACGAACTCTTCCGTGACAGCGTGCGTACATTCCTTGAGAAAGAGGCAGTGCCCTTCCATGGAGAATGGGAAAAACAGGGCTATATCGACCGTCAGTTGTGGAGCAAGGCGGGGGAGGCCGGAATGCTGTGTTCGCACATTCCCGAGGAATACGGCGGCCTGGGGGCGGACTTTCTCTACAGCGCGGTGGTGATCGAGGAGATTGGCCGGCTGGGGCTGACGGGCATTGGTTTTTCCCTGCATTCGGACATTGTCGCGCCCTACATCCTGCATTACGGCAGTGAGTCGCTGAAGCACAAGTACCTGCCCCGGCTGGTCTCGGGGGAAATGGTCACGGCCATTGCCATGACCGAGCCGGGGGCGGGCTCCGACCTGCAAGGGGTGAAGACCACGGCAGTGCTCGACGGCGACGAATACGTGATCAATGGTTCCAAGACCTTTATTACCAACGGCTACCTGGCGGACCTGGTGATAGTCGTGGCCAAGACCGATCCCAAGGCCGGAGCCAAGGGCACCAGCCTGTTTCTGGTTGAGGCCGATACTCCCGGGTTCTCCAAGGGCAAGCGCCTGGAAAAGGTGGGAATGAAGGCTCAGGACACCTCCGAGCTGTTCTTCCAGGATGTGCGAGTACCCAAGGAGAATCTGCTGGGGCAGGCTGGGGCAGGTTTTGCCTATTTGATGCAGGAGTTGCCCCAGGAGCGCCTGACCGTGGCCATTGGCGGCCTGGCCAGTGCCGAGGCTGCATTGCAGTGGACCCTGGAATACACCCGCGAACGCAAAGCCTTTGGCAAGGCAATTGCCGATTTCCAGAACAGCCGTTTCAAGCTGGCGGAAATGGCCACGGAAATTCAGATCGGCCGGGTATTTGTCGATCGCTGCCTGGAGCTGCACTTGCAGGGCAAGCTCGATGTGCCGACGGCGGCCATGGCCAAGTACTGGGGGACTGACCTGCAGTGCAAGGTGCTTGATGAATGCGTGCAGTTGCACGGCGGCTACGGCTTCATGTGGGAGTACCCGGTGGCCCGGGCCTGGGCCGATGCCCGGGTGCAGCGCATTTATGCCGGGACCAACGAGATCATGAAGGAGATCATTGCCCGCTCACTATAGGAAGCGGGCCGCCGGCGAAGGGTGCGAAGCGGGTTTGCGACGTATCCATTCGCTGGCAGGCCAGCAACTGTGGGCCGATTAAGGCGCGGGGTTGGGGTGATCCTTGTGGATTGCCTCGATCCCGGCGAGGACCTCATCCGACAACTTCAAGGCGGCGCTGGCGATGTTGCTGTCCAGCTGTTCCAGAGTGGTGGCGCCGATGATGTTGCTGGTCACGAACGGCTGTTGAGTGACGAAGGCCAGGGCCATTTGTGCCGGATCCAGGCCGTGCTCGCGGGCCAGCGCCACATAGCGGCTGCAGGCCGCTTCCGACTGAGGGTTGAAGTAGCGGCTGAAGCGGCTGTAGAGGCTCAGCCGTGCCTTGGCTGGCCGCGCGCCGCCTTCGTACTTGCCGGACAGGTAGCCAAAGGCCAGGGGAGAGTAGGCCAGCAGGCCGCATTGTTCACGAATGGCTATTTCCGCCAGGCCTACTTCGAAGCTGCGGTTGAGCAGGTTGTAGGGGTTCTGGATCGAAACCGCCCGCGGCCAGCCACGGCTCTCGGCCAGGGCAAGGAACTTCATGGTGCCCCATGGCGTTTCGTTGGACAGGCCGATATGGCGGATCTTGCCGGCCTTGACCTGCTCGTCCAGAGCTTCGAGGGTTTCTTCCAGCGGAGTGAAGTCTTCATCGGCCTGGTGCTTGTAGCCCAGTTGGCCGAAGAAGTTGGTGCTGCGCTCGGGCCAGTGCAGTTGGTACAGGTCGATCCAGTCGGTCTGCAGGCGCTTGAGGCTGGCATCCACGGCTTCGACTATATGCTTGCGGTTGTGCTTGAGCTGTTTGTCGCGAATGTAGTCGATGGTGTTGCCCGGACCTGCGATCTTGCTGGCCAGGACCCAGTCGGCGCGGTCGCCGCGCTGCTTGAACCAGTTGCCGATATAGCGCTCGGTGGTGGCGTAGGTTTCGGCCTTTGGCGGCACCGGGTACATCTCGGCAGTGTCGATGAAGTTGATTCCGGCGTTCTTGGCCCGCTCGATCTGAGCGAAGGCTTCAGCCTCGGTGTTCTGCTCGCCCCAGGTCATGGTGCCCAGGCAAATTGCACTCACATTCAGATCGGTTCGGCCCAGCTGGCGGTAGTCCATCGGGTGCTCCCTTGGCAAAACAATCATAAAAGCAGGTTGAAATTTTTTTCGCAATCTGCATAATTCGGCAGCTCTTTCTGCAGTGGAAGTGATGCGCCGCCTGCCGAAGAATCTTGCCGTATATCAGACGCGCTGACCCGAGCCCCCGATAGCGTCTGTGTCCGGCTGCCTTTGACCTTGTCAAAGTAAGCACTATTCAGTAAGATCCGCCGTCTATTTTGCTGGGCGGCCCCTGAGGCTATAAAGAATGAAAACTTTTACTGCTAAACCGGAAACAGTAAAGCGCGACTGGTTCGTCGTCGACGCTGCTGGTCAGACCCTGGGTCGTCTGGCCACCGAAATCGCGAGCCGTCTGCGTGGCAAGCACAAGCCTGAGTACACTCCTCACGTTGACACCGGCGACTACATCGTTGTGATCAATGCCGAGCAGGTACGTGTTACTGGCGCTAAAACCACTGACAAAATGTACTACTCCCACTCCGGTTTCCCGGGCGGCATCAAGTCGATCAACTTCGAAAAGCTGATCGCCAAAGCCCCTGAGCGCGTGATCGAGACCGCGGTAAAAGGCATGCTGCCTAAGAACCCGCTGGGTCGCGACATGTACCGTAAGCTGAAAGTCTATGCGGGCGCTGCACACCCTCATACTGCTCAGCAGCCCCAAGAACTGAAGATTTAACGGAATAGTTCATTATGTCGGCGACTCAAAATTACGGCACTGGCCGTCGCAAGACTGCAACCGCACGCGTTTTCCTGCGTCCGGGCACTGGCAACATCTCGATCAACAACCGTTCCCTGGATAACTTCTTCGGTCGCGAAACTGCCCGCATGGTAGTTCGTCAACCGCTGGAGCTGACCGAGACCGTTGAGAAGTTCGATATCTATGTCACCGTTATCGGCGGCGGTGTAAGTGGTCAAGCTGGCGCAATCCGCCACGGTATCACTCGCGCTCTGATGGATTACGACGAAACTCTGCGCAGCGCGCTGCGTAAAGCTGGTTTCGTAACCCGTGACGCACGTGAAGTTGAACGTAAGAAAGTGGGTCTGCGTAAAGCGCGTAAGCGTCCGCAATACTCCAAGCGTTAATTCGCTACTGCGTTCAAAAACGCCCAGTCTCCTCGCGGAGCTGGGCGTTTTTTATTGTCTAGAATTTGCTCTGTGACAACTTGCCACATCCGCGGAGGCCCTATACTGCAAGGCTTCGGGCCGGCTCGGCTTGGTAATTACCTTGTCAGAATAGGGGCTTTTCATTACCATTCGGCAAAATTTTTATAAGTTCAGATTTTTACTTAGTAGATGCCTGATTTAACAGGCCACAAAGCTGATGGGAGAGGACTGAATGAGCAATGACGGCGTGAATGCAGGCCGGCGTCGCTTCCTAGTAGCAGCCACATCCGTGGTGGGTGCTGCTGGAGCGGTGGGGGCTGCGGTCCCGTTCGTGGGGTCATGGTTTCCCAGTGCCAAGGCGAAAGCCGCAGGTGCACCGGTGAAGGTGAATATCAGCAAGATCGACCCAGGTCAGCAGATGATTGCTGAATGGCGTGGTCAGCCGGTATTCATCGTCCGCCGTACCGAGGAAATCCTGGGGAATCTTAAAAAGATCGAGGGCCAGTTGTCTGACCCTGACTCCAAGAACTCAGTACAACCAACCTACGTCGACCCGGAAGTGCGTTCGATCAAGCCAGAGATTCTGCTGCTGATCGGTATCTGCACCCACCTGGGCTGTTCTCCGACCTTCCGTCCTGAAGTGGCGCCCGCGGATCTGGGCAAGGACTGGGTAGGTGGCTATTTCTGCCCTTGCCACGGTTCCCACTACGATCTGGCTGGTCGCGTCTACAAGTCGCAACCTGCGCCTTTGAACCTGCCAGTACCCCCGCATTCCTATGAGTCGGATGACATCATCGTCATTGGCGTCGACACGGAGAAAGCGTGATGAGCAAGTTCATGGATTGGGTTGATGCGCGCTTCCCCGCGACCAAGATGTGGGAAGACCATCTCAGCAAGTATTACGCTCCGAAGAACTTCAACTTCTTCTATTTCTTTGGCTCCCTGGCGCTGCTGGTTCTGGTCAACCAGATCGTAACCGGTGTCTGGCTGACCATGAGCTACACCCCTTCGGCGGAAGAGGCCTTCGCTTCCGTTGAATACATCATGCGCGACGTCGAGTACGGCGCGATCCTGCGTCTGCTCCACTCCACCGGCGCTTCGGCGTTCTTCATCGTGGTCTATCTGCACATGTTCCGTGGCCTGCTCTACGGTTCCTACCAGAAGCCCCGTGAGCTGGTGTGGCTGTTCGGCATGCTGATCTACCTGGCACTGATGGCCGAGGCCTTCATGGGCTACCTGCTGCCGTGGGGCCAGATGTCCTACTGGGGCGCCCAGGTGATCATCTCGCTGTTCGGTGCGATCCCGGTCATCGGCGACGACCTGACTCAGTGGATCCGCGGTGACTACCTGATTTCCGGTATCACCCTGAACCGCTTCTTCGCCTTGCACGTTGTTGCCCTGCCGATCGTGATCCTCGGTCTGGTGGTGCTGCACATCCTGGCACTGCACGAAGTGGGTTCGAACAACCCGGATGGCGTCGACATCAAGAAGAACAAGGATGAGAACGGCATCCCGCTGGATGGTATTCCTTTCCACCCTTACTACACCGTGAAGGATATCGTCGGCGTAGTGGTGTTCCTCTTCATCTTCTGCTCGATCGTGTTCTTCTTCCCGGAAATGGGTGGCTACTTCCTCGAGAAGCCGAACTTCGAACAGGCCAACCCGTTCAAGACGCCTGAGCACATTGCTCCGGTTTGGTACTTCACCCCGTTCTACGCGATCCTGCGTGCGGTGCCGGACAAGCTCATGGGCGTCATTGCCATGGGGGCTGCCATTGCCGTGCTGTTCGTGCTGCCTTGGCTGGACCGTAGCCCGGTCAAGTCCATGCGCTACAAAGGCTGGCTGAGCAAGATCTGGCTGCTGGTGTTCTGCATCTCGTTCGTGATCCTGGGTGTGCTGGGTGTATTGGCACCGACTCCGGGCCGTACGCTGCTGTCGCAGGTATGTACCTTCCTGTACTTCGCCTACTTCATTCTGATGCCGTTCTACACCAGGCTCGAGAAGACCAAACCGGTTCCGGAAAGGGTGACTGGCTGATGAAAAAGCTATTTGCTGTACTGATTCTTGCTGCTATGCCTGTATTGTCTTTCGCGGCCGAGCACGGCGGACCTGAGTTGGAGAAGGTCGATATCGACCTGGCCGACAAAGCAGCCCTGCAAGACGGCGCGCGTACCTTCGCCAACTACTGCATGGGCTGCCACAGCGCCAAGTTCCAGCGTTATGAGCGGGTTGCCGACGATCTGGGCATTCCTCACGATCTGATGTTGAGCAAGCTGGTCTTCACCGGCGCCAAGATCGGTGACCACATGAACATCGGCATGCAGCCGGCAGATGCCAAGACTTGGTTCGGCGCTGCGCCACCGGATCTGACCCTGGTGGCCCGTGTGCGGGGTACCGACTGGCTCTATGGCTACCTCAAGTCCTTCTATGAGGACCCGGCGCGCCCTTGGGGTGTGAATAACAAGGTTTTCCCGAACGTGGGCATGCCTAACGTTCTGGTTGGCCTGCAGGGTCGCCAGGTGATCGGTTGCAAGCAGGTGCAGATCGTCGAAGACGGCAAGAAGCAATACGATCCGCTGACCGGCACGCCGCTGACTCATGAAGCCTGTGACCAGCTGACCATCAAGGAGAACACCGGGACTCTCAACGAGGCTCAGTTCGACGAGAAGGTCAAGAACCTGGTGACCTTCCTGGCTTACTCGGCCAACCCGGTCAAGCTGCAGCACCAGCGCATCGGTACCTACGTACTGCTGTACCTGGCCTTCTTCTTCGTGTTCGCCTATCTGCTCAAGCGCGAATACTGGAAGGATGTGCATTGATAGCGTTTTAAGCATCAGTTGTTGAACGTGCGCGCCCAAGGGCGTCTCTGAAACTGTAACAACCCTGTATCATTCGGGGGTTACCAGAGGCGCCCTGAGGGCGCGCTCGTTTTTTCTGCTTCCGATAATTTCAACAAGCGAGGAGGATCGCCATGGGCGTGACCAATCGGTTGGCCTGTTACTCCGACCCCGCCGACCACTATTCCCACCGGGTGCGCATTGTGCTCGCAGAGAAGGGTGTCAGCGCCGAGATCATCAGTGTGGAGGCGGGGCGTCAGCCGCCGAAGCTGATCGAAGTGAACCCTTATGGGAGCTTGCCAACGCTGGTCGACCGCGACCTGGCGTTGTGGGAGTCGACAGTGGTGATGGAGTACCTGGATGAGCGTTATCCGCATCCGCCACTGCTGCCGGTTTATCCTGTGGCGCGAGCCAACAGCCGTCTGCTGATACACCGGATCCAGCGTGACTGGTGCGGGCAAGTGGATCTGATTCTTGATCCGCGGACCAAGGAGGCTGCTCGAGTGCAGGCGCGCAAGGAATTGCGTGAAAGCCTGACGGGTGTTTCTCCTTTGTTTGCCGACAAGCCATTTTTCCTCAGTGAGGAACAAAGTCTGGTGGACTGCTGCCTACTGCCCATACTCTGGAGATTGCCGGTCCTGGGTATCGAACTGCCGCGGCAGGCCAAGCCGTTGCTTGATTATATGGAACGCCAATTTGCGCGTGAGGCTTTCCAGGCGAGTCTGTCTGGTGTCGAACGCGATATGCGCTGAGGCTTAAGGAGCCGCTATGAACTCCAGTCGACCTTATCTGGTCCGCGCGCTCTATGAGTGGATTGTGGACAACGATTGCACCCCGCACATGCTGGTCAATTCCGACTATCCGGCAGTGCAGGTGCCCCAGGGCTTTGCCAGTGATGGGCAGATCGTCCTGAACATTTCTCCCAGTGCCGTGCGTCATCTGCATATGGATAACGACGTAGTGACCTTCGAAGGGCGCTTCGGTGGTGTGCCGCACAGCCTGCATGTGCCGGTTGCGGCGATCCTGGGGATCTATGCCCGTGAGAATGGCCAGGGCATGGTCTTCGATCTGGAGTCGCCTCTGGATGAAGAGGATGATCTCGAGCCGGATGACGACCTGCCGCCACCGGACAGTGAGCCGCCGCGCCCCAGTGGCCGGCCCAGCTTGAAAGTGGTCAAGTAATAAAAAAGGCGATCCATCCGGATCGCCTTTTTTGTATCTCGCGGTTGTGTATCAGTCGATGTATTCGAACAGTTTGACGATCTTCTGCACACCGGACACGCCTTGAACCAGGTTGGTGGCCTGGGTGGCCTCCTGTTGGGTCAGCAAGCCCAGCAGGTAGACGATGCCGTTCTCGGTCACCACCTTGATTCGCGAGGCGGGCACGCTGGCGTCGGTGAGCATCTGGGTCTTGATCTTGGTGGTCAGCCAGCCATCGTTCTGGCGGGCCAGGAAGCCGGAAGGTGGCAGTACCTGCAGTTCGTTGTGCACCTTCTTGACGCGCTGCACTTCACTGGCGGCCTGTTCGGCCATGGCCTTGAGGTCCGGGCGGGGTGTTTGTCCGGCCAGCAGGACGATGCCGTTGAAGCTGGTGACAACGATGTGCGAGTTGTTTTCCAGGTCTGGGCTGGCTTTGGCGACGTTGACGGCGACTTTGGTCTCGATCAGCGAGTCGTCGATCTTGCTGCCAAAGGTACGGGTGCCGCGGTCATCATCGATGGGTTTGTCGCGGGTGGCGGTAATCACCGAGCTGCAACCAGTGATGCTCAGGCACAAGGTCAAGGCCAGGAGGCCAAGGCGATTAGGGGTCATTCTTCACTCCCGAACAATTGGCTGTCGATCAGATCGCAGAGGCAATGGATCGCCAGCAGGTGGACTTCTTGAATGCGTGCAGTGACGGTGGCCGGTACGCGGATCTCGACATCTTCAGGCAGCAGCAGGGAAGCCATGCCGCCGCCGTCACGACCGGTCAATGCTACGACAATCATTTCGCGATCATGTGCGGCCTGGATCGCCTGAATAATGTTTGCGGAGTTGCCGCTGGTGGAAATCGCCAGCAATACGTCGCCGGGCTGGCCCAGGGCGCGGATCTGCTTGGAGAAGACTTCGTTGTAGCTGTAGTCGTTGGCGATCGAGGTAATGGTAGAGCTGTCGGTAGTCAGGGCAATGGCCGGCAGGCTCGGGCGTTCGCGCTCGAAGCGGTTGAGCAGTTCGGAGGAGAAATGCTGGGCATCGCCGGCGGAGCCACCGTTGCCGCAAGAGAGCATCTTGCCCTCGTTCAGCAGGGCGTTGACCATGACCTGGCTGGCTTGCTCGATGTGCGGTGCAAGTACGTCCATCGCCTGTTGCTTGGTGTCGATACTGGCCTGAAAAAGCTGGCGAATTCGGGATTGCATGTCCATCTGTGTGACCTTAAGTGGCGCGGCTTGGTGGCACGTAAATGTGCAGCCCGCAAAGCAAAGAGCAAAAAAGTTGAGTGAAAATGGGTGCGGCCTGAGGGCTTCTTTCAGCTGTCGAAGGCATTGCGTAGCCAGTTCAAGCGGGCTTCTGCACCCGAGGCGCCGTCAATGGCGACCACGTCGAAACGGCAAGGATGGCTGGACCAGCGTGATTCGCTTTGCAGGAAAAGCTGCGCGGCAAGGATCAGTTTTTGACGCTTGCGCCCATCGATACTGCCCAGTGCGCCACCCCATTGCGTGTGTTTTCTGTAGCGGACTTCGACGAATACTACTGTATCGCCGTCAAGCATGACCAGATCAAGCTCGCCGCGTTTACACAACCAGTTCTGCGCCAGCAGGCGCAGTCCTTGCTGTTGGAGATGCCGAAGCGCTTGGCTTTCGGCATCTCGTCCGCTGTGCTGGCTTGATCCTTGGAGCATTAGCGCGGCGTGTCGGGCAGGCGGGTCACCTGGCCCCCGACGAACTTGGCCCATGGCAACTGACGCTCGATGCGTTGCCCGGCAGCCATGCCCAGGCTGCCGGATTCACCTTCTATCCGGCTGTCTGGCAGGGCCTTGAGTTGGCCCAGGCGTGGCGCCAATCGGTAGGCGTCGACGCCCATGGCATACAGGCGCCCTAGGCTGCCGCCGGCTTGCGGCCATTGTGCGGTGACCTGGCGGCGCAGCGGGCCGTTGGCATCCAGCAGCCATGGCGTTTCGCAGAACATCACGCCGTTCATGTCGTTGTACTGGTTCTGGTCGCCGCTGGCGCTGAACACATTGGAGGTGGCGTAGACCGGTACATCACCAGCGTATTGGAAGTTCAAGGTCGGCTTGATCTGCTGAGCCTGTTGCGGAGTGGCGGCGAGGAAAATGAACTCGATATCCTGGCGACGTGATGGCTGTGCGGCTACCTGGGTGCCTACGGTGCTCTGCAGGCTCTTGGCGCGGCCTTCACTCTGGCGCAGCTGGAACAGGTCGGCAATCTGCTGTGCCAGGGCGACGGGCTGATCGACGCGTTCGATACCGATTACGCTACCACCGTTGGCTTCCCAATCCTGACGGAATGCCTTGAGCACGCGATCGCCCCATTCGCCTTTCGGAACCAGAGCGGCGGCGCGGTGCAGGCCATCGGCGCGGGCGCGACGGGAAACCTCGCGGGCTTCGTCTTCGGCTGCCAGGCCGAACTGGAACAACTGCGCCGGGCCTTGTTCACCTTCGCTGTAATTCAGGGCCAGGGTGGTGATCGGCAGTTGCGGGCGAGCGGCAAGTTGTTTGACCAGGGGCTTTTCCAGTGGGCCGACGACCAGTTGCACGCCAGCGGCCTGAGCCTTGCGGTAGAAGTCATCCAGCGAGCTTAGGCGCGAGCTGTCATAGAACTCGATGCTGGGTGGATTCTGTCCGGCTTGCTGAGCCTGGTAGTGAGCAGCCATGAAACCTTCGCGCAGTGCTTTGGAAACCGATGCGAGGGGGCCGTCCTGTGGCAGCAGCAAGGCAATTTTCGATACCGGCTGACTGGCCAGTTCCTTGAGCTTGATCAGGGGTTGAGGCAGTTGAATGGCAGCCGGGTGCTTTGGATTCTGGGCGCGCCAGGTATCGATGGCTGCCTGCTGCTGTTCCAGGGTGCCGGCGCTCTTGACTGCCAGGGCCAGGCTCATCCAGCCGGCCAGGTCGTCATTGCCGGCAGGCTGCAACTGATCGGTCGGCAGGGCGGCAATCAGTGCCCAGATGGCTTCGTGGTTTTTGGCTGCTGCATCATCCTTGAGCAAGGGCGCGATAACGATGCGCTCTTTGGCGGCGGCCAATGTCTGGCCGTCGGCTTCCAGTGCGCGAGCATGAACGCTGCCGGTGCGAATCTGTTGAGCTGCCGGCAGTTCGCTCAGGTGTTGCAGGCTTGGATGGCTCAGTGCGGTGAGGGCAGCCTTTGGCTGGTTGCGCACCAGGGCCAGCTCTGCGGACAGGGTGCTGGCGAAGATTTGCTGGGCAGGCTTGAGTTGATCCAGCGGCACTTGCTGCAGGATTTGTCCGGCGCGTCCGGCATTGCCTTGACGATACGCCAGGTCGGCGGCGCTCAGGCGCAGCAGGGCTGCTTTTTCCGGAGTTTTGCTGGTGGCGGCCTGTTCGAGCAGTTGCTCGATACTGGCATCCGGTGTCCGTGGAAGTTCGCCAAGGCTGGAAGAGGGCGAGCTGGCGCAAGCCACCAGAAGGGTAGCCAGGCAGAGGGCAAGAAACAGCCGCAGGCAAGCGATCATGTAAGTGTTCCTGATACTCGATCAAATGAGCGTGGAATTGTACCCAAGCGCTGGCTGGGGTGCGATGTTACTGGCGATAAACCGTCGATTTAGCTCAAGCAAATGTTGCGTGGCTGCCTGAAAGGTCGCAGCGCAGCGCCATACCGGCTGATCGCAAGGCGTATTGAGAATGCTTCAACGCGCTACAATGGCGCTTTTGCCGATCAAGAGGTGTGCGCTTTGACTGCTCCAGGTCCTTTGAATTCCGCTGCTGGCTCGCTTTATGTGGTGGCGACGCCCATCGGCAACCTGGACGATATCAGCGCCCGGGCCTTGAAGCTGTTGCGCGAGGTGTCGCTGATCGCTGCCGAAGATACCCGGCATTCCCAGCGCCTGATGCAGCATTTTGGTATTTCCACGCCCCTGGCTGCCTGCCATGAGCACAACGAGCGTGATGAGGGCAGTCGCTTCATTACTCGTCTGCTGGCTGGGGATAATGTCGCCTTGATCTCCGATGCGGGCACACCGCTGATTTCCGATCCCGGCTACCACCTGGTGCGCCAGGCGCGGGCGGCGGGTATCAACGTGGTTCCAGTACCGGGGGCCTGTGCTCTGATCGCGGCGTTGTCGGCGGCGGGCTTGCCTTCAGACCGGTTCATCTTCGAAGGCTTTCTGCCGGCCAAGGCGGTCGGGCGCAGGGCGCGCCTGGAAGCGGTCAAGGAAGAGCCACGTACGCTGATTTTCTATGAGGCGCCGCATCGCATACTTGAATGCCTGCAGGATATGGAGTCGGTATTGGGTGGTGAGCGGCCGGCATTGCTGGCGCGTGAATTGACCAAGACCTTCGAGACCCTGAAGGGGCTGCCACTTTCCGAGCTGCGCCAATTCGTCGAGTCCGACAGCAATCAGCAGCGTGGGGAGTGCGTGGTGCTGGTCGCGGGATGGACAGCACCGGAAAGTGATGAGGTGATCAGTAGTGAGTCGATGCGTATCCTCGACCTGTTGCTCAAGGAAATGCCGCTGAAGCGGGCTGCTGCTTTGGCTGCGGAAATCACTGGCGAGCGCAAGAATGTGTTGTATCAGGTGGCCCTGGATAAACAGAAAGAACAATAAATTGCGTAGCAGGGTGGCCAAAGGCTTTTAGCGCTTGTTCTTCGTTCGCTCTGCCGTTAACCTGCGCGGCGGAGAGTCGATTGGACAGTCGCTGCCCTCTATGAAAATTAGAGGGGGGAGGAAAGTCCGGGCTCCATAGGGCGGAGTGCCAGGTAATGCCTGGGGGGCGTGAGCCTACGGAAAGTGCCACAGAAAATAACCGCCTAAGCACTTCGGTGCCGGTAAGGGTGAAAAGGTGCGGTAAGAGCGCACCGCACGTCTGGTAACAGTTCGTGGCTAGGTAAACCCCACTCGGAGCAAGACCAAATAGGGTTCCAAGGCGTGGCCCGCGCTGGAACCGGGTAGGTTGCTAAAGATGTCCAGTGATGGCCATCGTAGAGGAATGACTGTCCTCGACAGAACCCGGCTTACAGATCGACTCTCCACCTTTTCCCTCCCTGCTTGAATCAATAGCAGAAGCGTTTTTGTAATACCGAAAAAATCTTACTCTTAATAAATTACTTTAACTTCGCGCTGCAGCTTATTGAGCTGTCGGAAGTTGATGCTCTGAAACACCCTTCGAATTCTCGTTACCTCTCCTTTAAGTCTCCTAAATCTCCGTTCTATAAGGCTTTTCCGTCGCCGCGCGCCTTGACGGTGGTGTGGGCGCATTCCTATAGTGTGCGCAAGTGGCGGAAAGTGGCATGAAGTGGGTTTTTTGAGCGCAAAACGCTAAAATTTGGAGAAACGCTGACGTGTTTCGCGGAGCTAACGCTATCAGTCTCGATGCAAAAGGCCGTCTCGCCATGCCGAGCCGGTATCGTGACGAGCTCGTTTCGCGAAGTTCCGGGCAGTTAATCGTCACCATCGATGCCGTTGATCCCTGTTTGTGTGTTTACCCCCTCGATGAGTGGGAACTGATTGAAACCAAGCTGCGCGCACTGCCTTCTCTTCGCGAAGAGAACCGTCGTTTGCAGCGTTTGCTGATTGGTAACGCCGTCGATCTTGAACTCGATGGCAGTGGTCGTTTTCTGGTGCCGCCGCGCCTGCGTGAATATGCCAAGTTGGATAAGCGCGCAATGCTGGTGGGCCAACTGAACAAGTTCCAATTGTGGGACGAGGATGCTTGGAATGCTGTTTCCGCAGCGGACCTGGCAGCTATTCAACAACCGGGCGCCATGCCTGATGAACTGCGTGATTTGATCCTGTGACTATTGATAGCGGCTTTAACCACATCACCGTACTGCTTGACGAAGCCGTCGAGGCTCTCGCCGTACGTCCTGATGGCTGCTATCTGGATGGCACCTTCGGGCGTGGCGGGCATAGTCGGCTGATTCTCAGCAAGCTCGGGCCCCAGGGGCGCCTCCTCGGATTCGACAAGGATCCCCAGGCGATTGCCACCGGGCAAGCGCTAGCGGCCGAAGACGGCCGCTTTGTCGTTGTACAGCGCAGTTTCGCCGAGCTCGGTTCGGAAGTTGCCGAACGCGGCCTGGCGGGCAAGGTCAGCGGTGTCCTGCTGGATCTGGGGGTGTCTTCGCCGCAGCTGGACGACCCTGAGCGCGGCTTCAGTTTTCTCAATGACGGCCCGCTGGATATGCGCATGGACCCGACTCGCGGCATCAGTGCTGCGCAGTTCATCGCCACCGCTCCGGTAGAGGAAATTGCCCGGGTATTCAAGGAGTACGGCGAAGAGCGTTTCTCCGGTCGCATGGCGCGAGCCGTGGTCGAGCGCCGCGAGATCCAGCCGTTCGAGCGTACCGCCGATCTGGCTGAAGTGTTGAAAGTCGCCAACCCGGCTTGGGAGAAGGGCAAGAACCCGGCTACCCGTGCTTTCCAGGGGCTGCGCATTCACGTCAACAATGAACTGGGTGATCTCGAGGCTGGCCTTGAAGCTGCACTGGAGTCCCTGGAAGTGGGTGGTCGCCTGGTGGTGATCAGCTTCCACTCCCTGGAAGACCGCATCGTCAAATTGTTCATGCGTCGTCTGGTCAAGGGCGAATCGGACAACCTGCCGCGCAATCTGCCGGTACGTTTCGAAGCCTTTGTGCCGAAAATCAAGATCCATGGCAAAGCGCAGTTCGCCTCCGAGGCAGAGCTCAAGGCCAACCCGCGTGCCCGCAGTGCCGTCATGCGCGTCGCGGAGAAGCTTCGGTGAGCAAGCTTTTCGCCAAGCCACTTCCGGGCGGAAGCTTTTTCATGTTCCTGCTATTCGTCGGCGTTCTGGTTTCCGCGATTGCGGTGTCCTACAGCGCCCACTGGAACCGTCAGTTGCTCAATACGCTGTACGGCGAGTTGAGCGTGCGTGACAAAGCCCAGGCCGAATGGGGCCGTCTTATTCTTGAGCAAAGCACCTGGACTGCTCACAGCCGCATTGAAGTGCTGGCCACCGAACAATTGAAAATGCACATTCCCGGCGCGGCCGAAGTTCGCATGGTGGCGCCATGAAGCTCGAAGGCGCGCTCTATCCATGGCGTTTCCGTGTAGTGCTGGGTTTGCTGGCGGTCATGGTGTCGGCGATTGCCTGGCGCATCATCGACCTGCAAGTGGTCGACCGTGACTTCCTCAAGGGGCAGGGCGATGCACGCAGTGTCCGGCACATTCCGATTCCCGCGCACCGCGGTCTGATTACCGATCGCAATGGCGAGCCTCTGGCCGTCAGTACGCCCGTGACCACCCTGTGGGCCAATGCCAAGGAAATGCAGCTGGCCAAGGACCGCTGGCCGGCGCTGGCCATGGCACTTGGCCAAGACCCGAAAGCCCTGGCCGAGCGGCTTGAAGCCCAGGCCAGTAAAGAATTCATCTATCTGGTCCGAGGCCTGACGCCTGAACAGGGCCAGTCCGTATTGGATCTTAAGGTCCCCGGTGTCTATGGCATCGAGGAGTTCCGACGCTTCTATCCAGCCGGCGAAGTAACCGCGCACATGGTGGGTTTCACCGATATCGACGACCGCGGTCGCGAAGGGGTGGAACTGGCCTACGACGAATGGCTCGCAGGGGTTCCGGGCAAGCGCCAGGTGATCAAGGACCGGCGCGGCAGGCTGATCAAGGACGTCCAGGTCACCAAGAACGCCAAGGCCGGCAAGCCCTTGGCGTTGTCGATTGACCTGCGCCTGCAATACCTGGCCAATCGCGAGCTGCGCAACGCCATCGTCGAGAACGGTGCCAAGGCTGGCAGCCTGGTGATCATGGATGTGAAGACCGGCGAGATCCTGGCCATGGTCAACCAGCCGACCTACAACCCTAACAACCGGCGCAACCTGCAGCCGGCGATGATGCGCAACCGGGCGATGATCGACGTATTCGAGCCTGGCTCGACCATGAAAGCGATCTCCATGAGCGCCGCGCTGGAAACCGGACGCTGGAAGCCCAGCGATACCGTCGAGGTCTACCCGGGCACCCTGCAGTTGGGCAAATACACCATCCGTGACGTTTCCAAGACCGAAGGTCCGGTACTCGACCTGACCGGCATCCTGATCAACTCCAGTAACGTCGGCATGAGTAAGGTGGCCTTCGATATCGGCGGCGAAACCATTTTCCGCCTGGCACAGAAAATCGGTCTTGGCCAGGACACGGGGCTCGGCTTCCCAGGTGAACGGGTCGGCAACCTGCCGAATTACCGTGAATGGCGCAAGGCGGAAACCGCGACCCTGTCCTATGGCTACGGCCTGTCGGTGACCGCGATCCAGCTGGTGCACGCCTTTTCCGCATTGGCCAACAACGGCCGTATTGCGCCGCTGACACTGATCAAGTCCGACAAGACTCCGCAGACCACCCAGGTGATTCCGGAAAATGTCGCCAAGACCATGCAGGGCATGCTGCAGCAAGTGATCGAGGCCCCGCGCGGAGTATTCCGTGCACAGGTTCCGGCCTATCACGTGGCTGGCAAGAGTGGTACTGCGCGCAAGACTTCGGTGGGTACCAAGGGCTACGCCGAGAACTCCTACCGCTCGCTGTTCGCCGGCTTCGGTCCGATGAGTGATCCACGCTACGCCATCGTGGTGGTGATCGACGAACCGAGCAAAGCCGGTTACTTCGGTGGCCTGGTATCGGCGCCGGTGTTCAGCAAAGTGATGTCCGGCACCCTGCGCTTGATGAACATCACCCCGGACAACCTGCCGACCACGCAGCAGGCCAACGCCGCATCCGGCACCCCTGTACGAGCCAATGGAGGGCGCGGCTGATGTCTCTTAGCCTGAACAAGATTTTCGCCCACGCCGGTCGCGACCTGCTGATTCGTGAGTTGACCCTGGACAGCCGTAACGTGCGGGCCGGGGACCTGTTTCTTGCGGTGCCCGGCGCCAAGTTCGATGGGCGTGCGCACATTGCCGATGCCCTGCAGCGCGGCGCTGCAGCGGTGGCTTATGAAGTGGAAGGGGCAACTGTGTTGCCGCTGACCGATGTACCGCTGATTCCGGTCAAGGGCCTGGCGGCGCAGCTGTCGGACATAGCCGGGCGCTTCTATGGTGACCCGAGCCGCCAGTTGAACCTGGTGGGCGTGACCGGCACCAACGGCAAGACCAGCGTTACCCAACTGGTGGCTCAGGCCCTGGACCTGCTGGGCCAGCGTTGTGGCCTGGTAGGTACCCTGGGGACCGGGTTTCATGGCGCGCTGCAAAGCGGCATGCACACCACGCCGAACCCGATTGCCGTGCAGGCCACCCTGGCGGACCTGAAGAACGCAGGAGCCAAGGCGGTGGCCATGGAGGTCTCGTCCCATGGCCTGGATCAGGGGCGCGTGGCGGCACTGGCTTTCGATGTGGCGGTGCTGACCAACCTGTCCCGTGACCATCTGGATTACCACGGGACCATGGAAGCCTATGGCGCAGCCAAGGCCAAGCTCTTTGCCTGGAACGACCTGCGTTGCCGGGTGATCAACCTCGACGACGATTTTGGCCGGCAACTGGCGGCGGACAAACACGAGTCGCGACTGATCACTTACAGCCTGGAAGACGCCGCTGCCTATCTGTACTGCCGCGAAGCGCGTTTTGACGATGATGGCGTGCGCGCGACCCTGGTGACCCCGCAGGGTGAGCACCACCTGCGCAGTTGCCTGCTCGGGCGTTTCAACCTGAGCAACGTGCTGGCTGCGGTAGGTGCGTTGCTGGGTCTTGAGTACGCGCTGGACGAAATTCTTGCGGTCCTGCCCAAGCTTGAAGGCCCCGCCGGACGAATGCAGCGCCTGGGTGGCGGTACTCAGCCGCTGGTGGTGGTGGATTACGCCCACACCCCGGATGCCCTGGAAAAAGTCTTGCTGGCCCTGCGTCCGCACGCCAAGGGCCGCCTGCTGTGCCTGTTCGGTTGTGGCGGTGACCGGGACCGCGGCAAGCGTCCGTTGATGGCTGAGGTGGTCGAGCGTCTGGCCGACGGTGTGCTGGTGACTGATGACAACCCACGCAGCGAAGACCCGGCCCAAATCTTCGACGATATTCGTGCCGGCTTCAGCGCGGCAGAAAAGGTGGAATTCGTAGCCGGTCGCGGGTTGGCCATTGCTCGCCTGATCGCTTCCGCGTCGGCGGATGACGTGGTGGTGCTAGCCGGTAAAGGCCATGAGGATTACCAGGAAATAAACGGCCAGCGACATGATTTTTCTGATCTCGCCGAGGCGGACAAAGCCTTGACCGCGTGGGAGGTGGGCCATGCTTAAAGCCCTGCAACTCAGTGAAGTCTCGGCTCCATTGGACGCCCGCCTGATCGCGGGCGATGCTCGTTTTAGCGGCGTCAGTATCGATAGCCGGGCGATTCAGGCCGGCCAACTGTTTATTGCTCTTACCGGCCCACGCTTTGACGGCCACGATTACTTGAATGAAGTGGCGGCCAAGGGCGCCGTGGCGGCGTTGGTTGAACGTGAGGTTCCCGACAGCACGCTGCCGCAACTGCTGGTCAAGGACACTCGCCTGGCGCTGGGGCAGTTGGGTGCGCTCAATCGCGCCGCGTTCAGCCGCCCGGTCGCTGCGGTAACCGGCTCCAGCGGCAAGACCACGGTCAAGGAAATGCTTGCCAGCATCCTGCGCACCCGTGGTCCGGTACACGCTACTCGGGGCAACCTGAACAATGACCTGGGTGCGCCCCTGACCCTGCTGGAACTGGCCCCGGAACACACAGCCGCAGTGATAGAGCTGGGCGCTTCGCGCGTCGGCGAGATTGCCTACACCGTGGCCATGACTCGCCCCCACGTAGCGATCATCAACAACGCCGGCACCGCTCATGTCGGTGAGTTTGGCGGGCCGGAGAAGATTGTCGAGGCCAAGGGGGAAATCCTGGAAGGCCTCGATAGCGCCGGGATCGCCGTGCTCAACCTGGACGACAAGGCTTTCCCTATCTGGAAGGCCCGTGCTGCCGGCCGTCAGGTACTGAGCTTCGCCCTGACTGACAGCTCTGCCGATTTCTTTGCCTCCGATATCGGTCGCGATGCCCGTGGCTGCCCATCCTTCAAGTTGCACAGCCCCAAGGGTGTGGAGGCGGTGCAATTGAACCTGCTGGGCACCCATAACGTTGCCAATGCCCTGGCTGCGGCAGCCGCGGCCCACGCCATGGGCATCTCGCTGTTCGGCATCGTCACCGGCCTGAATGCGGTGCAGCCGGTCAAGGGGCGTACCGTCGCCCAACTGGCCAAGAACGGCATGCGGGTCATTGATGACACTTACAACGCAAACCCCACCTCAATGTGCGCCGCCG
Organism: Pseudomonas sp. NFPP12; assembly: GCF_900103205.1. Classification (NCBI taxonomy): domain Bacteria; kingdom Pseudomonadati; phylum Pseudomonadota; class Gammaproteobacteria; order Pseudomonadales; family Pseudomonadaceae; genus Pseudomonas; species Pseudomonas sp. NFPP12. Next base: position 931,111 of record NZ_FMWW01000002.1, on the reverse strand, counting down.
TTGATATACTCGCCGGCTTTTCCGGCCGCACCGTCCTGGTGCTCGGAGACATCGGCGAGTTGGGCGAGTGGGCGGAGCAGGGGCACCGCGAAGTAGGTGCATATGCCGCTGGCAAGGTTTCGGCCCTCTACGCCGTAGGCCCGATGATGGCTCATGCCGTTGCCGCCTTCGGCGAGCACGCGCGCCACTTCGCCAGCCAGGCTGACCTGATTGCCGCCCTGGGCGTCGAGCAAGACCCAAATACCACCATTTTGATCAAAGGATCGCGCAGCGCGGTGATGGAAAACATCGTCGCGGCTTTGTGCGGCTCCAGTACGGAGAAACATTGATGCTGCTGCTGCTAGCGGAGTACCTGCAACAGTTCTACAAAGGCTTCGCGGTCTTTCAGTACCTGACCCTGCGCGGGATCCTCGGGGTACTGACCGCGCTGTCTTTGGCGCTGTGCCTGGGTCCGTGGATGATCCGTACTCTGCAGAACCGCCAGATCGGCCAGTCCGTGCGTAACGATGGTCCGCAATCTCACCTGTCCAAATCGGGCACACCGACCATGGGCGGCGCGCTGATTCTCTCGGCCATCGGTATCAGCACCCTGTTGTGGGCCGACCTGCGCAACCACTATGTGTGGGTCGTGCTGCTGGTGACCCTGGCCTTTGGCGCCATCGGCTGGGTCGACGACTATCGCAAGGTGATCGAGAAGAATTCCCGTGGCCTGCCCAGCCGCTGGAAGTATTTCTGGCAATCGGTGTTCGGCCTGGGCGCGGCGATCTTCCTTTATATGACTGCCCAGAGTCCGGTGGAAACCACTCTGCTGATCCCGATGCTCAAGGACGTGAGCATTCCCCTTGGCATCGGCTTCGTGGTCCTGACCTATTTCGTCATCGTCGGTTCGAGCAACGCGGTCAACCTGACCGATGGCCTCGATGGCCTGGCGATCATGCCTACGGTGATGGTGGGCGGTGCGCTGGGGATCTTCTGCTACCTGTCGGGTAACGTGAAGTTCGCCGAATACCTGCTGATTCCCTATGTCCCCGGGGCGGGAGAGCTGATTGTCTTCTGTGGTGCGCTGATTGGCGCGGGCCTGGGCTTCTTGTGGTTCAACACTTACCCGGCGCAGGTGTTCATGGGTGATGTTGGCGCCCTGGCGCTGGGCGCGGCCCTGGGCACTATCGCGGTCATCGTCCGTCAGGAAATCGTTCTGTTCATCATGGGCGGCGTGTTCGTGATGGAAACCCTGTCCGTGGTGATCCAGGTTGCCTCCTTCAAGTTGACCGGCCGCCGTGTGTTTCGCATGGCGCCGATTCACCACCATTTTGAACTCAAGGGCTGGCCCGAGCCGCGCGTGATCGTCCGTTTCTGGATCATCACCGTGATTCTGGTGCTGATCGGCCTTGCCACCCTGAAGCTGAGGTAGAACGAGTGTCTCTGATCGCTTCTGACCACTTCCGCATCGTTGTCGGCCTCGGCAAGAGCGGCATGTCCCTGGTTCGCTTCCTGGCGAGCCGGGGCGTTGCCTTTGCGGTGGCCGATACGCGGGAAAATCCACCTGAGCTGGCCACGCTGCGGCGTGACTACCCGCAGGTGGAGGTGCGTTGTGGCGAGCTGGACGTGGACTTCCTGTGCCGTGCCGACGAACTCTACGTGAGCCCCGGCCTGGCCCTGGCGACCCCGGCCCTGCAGGCTGCTGCTGCCCGTGGGGTGAAATTGTCCGGTGATATCGAGCTGTTCGCGCGTAACGCAAAGGCACCGATCGTGGCAATCAGTGGTTCCAACGCCAAGAGCACCGTGACCACCCTGGTGGGCGAGATGGCAGCGGCGGCGGGCAAGCGCGTGGCGGTCGGCGGCAACCTCGGGACCCCGGCCCTGGACCTGCTCAGCGATGACGTCGAGCTGTACGTGATGGAGCTGTCCAGCTTCCAGCTGGAGACCACCGACCAGTTGGGCGCCGAAGTGGCCACCGTGCTCAACATCAGCGAAGACCACATGGACCGTTACAGCGGCCTGCCGGCCTACCACCTGGCCAAGCACCGGATCTTCCGTGGCGCCCGGCAGGTGGTGTTCAACCGCCAGGACGCTCTGACCCGGCCATTGATCGGTGAAGGCCTGCCATGCTGGACCTTCGGCCTGAGCAAGCCTGATTTCAAGGCCTTCGGCCTGCGCGAAGAGGATGGCGAGAAGTACCTGGCCTTCGAGTTCCAGAACCTGATGCCCGTGCGCGAGCTGAAGATCCGCGGCGCCCATAACCAGTCCAACGCCCTGGCAGCCTTGGCCCTGGGTCATGCAGTGGGCTTGCCGTTCGACGCCATGCTCGCGGCGCTGCGCACTTTCGCCGGCCTCGAGCATCGCTGCCAATGGGTCCGCGATCTGGATGGCGTGGCGTACTACAACGACTCCAAGGCCACCAACGTGGGCGCCGCCCTGGCGGCCATCGAAGGCCTTGGCGCCGACATCGAAGGCAAGATCGTGCTGATCGCCGGTGGTGACGGCAAGGGCGCCGACTTCAAGGATCTGCGCGGCCCGGTGGCGGCCAACTGCCGCGCGGTGATCCTGATGGGGCGCGACTCCGATCAGATCGGCGAAGCCATCGGTGACGCCGTGCCGCTGATTCGTGTCGGCTCGCTGCAGGAAGCCGTGGAGCAATGCCGCGCCACTGCCCAGCCCGGTGATGTGGTGCTGCTGTCGCCGGCCTGCGCCAGTTTCGACATGTTCAAGAACTACGAAGACCGTGGCCACCAGTTCGTCCGCGTTGTGGAGGAGCTGGCATGAACCTGAGAAACATCATCAAGCCCTATCCATCGCCGATCATCACCGGTCGGGGCATCGACCTCGATTTCCCGATGCTCGCCGGTTGCCTGACCCTGCTCGGCCTGGGCCTGGTCATGATTGCCTCGGCCTCCACTGAAGTGGCGGCGGCGCAGTCGGGCAGCGCCCTGTACTACATGATTCGCCACCTGATCTACATCCTGCTGGGCCTGGGGGCCTGCATCGTCACCATGATGATCCCGATCGCCACCTGGCAGCGCCTGGGCTGGTTGATGCTGATCGGTGCCTTCGGCCTGCTGGTGATGGTGATCATTCCGGGGATCGGCCGGGAAGTGAACGGTTCGATGCGCTGGATCGGCTTCAGCTTTTTCAACGTCCAGCCTTCCGAGATCGCCAAGGTGTTCGTGGTGATCTACCTCGCCGGTTACCTGGTGCGGCGCCAGAAAGAAGTGCGCGAGAGCTGGATGGGCTTCTTCAAGCCGTTCATCGTGCTGCTGCCCATGGCTGGCCTGCTGCTGATGGAGCCGGACTTCGGCGCCACTGTCGTAATGATGGGCGCCGCTGCGGCCATGCTGTTCCTGGGAGGGGTCGGGCTGTTCCGGTTTTCCCTGATGGTGGTGCTGGCGGTTGCAGCGGTGGTGCTGCTGATCCAGATGCAACCCTATCGTATGGCACGTCTGACCAACTTCGCCGACCCCTGGGCCGACCAGTTCGGTGCCGGCTACCAGCTGTCCCAGGCGTTGATCGCCTTTGGTCGCGGCGAGTGGCTGGGCGTCGGCCTGGGCAACAGCGTGCAGAAACAGTTCTACCTGCCGGAGGCTCATACAGACTTCGTGTTCTCGGTACTGGCTGAAGAGCTGGGCGCCGTCGGTTCGCTGTGCACGGTAGCGCTGTTCGTCTTTGTCTGTATCCGCGGCATGTACATCGGCCTGTGGGCGGAAAAGGCCAAGCAGTTCTTTGCCGCCTATGTCGCCTACGGCCTGTCGTTTCTGTGGATTGGTCAATTCCTGATCAACATCGGGGTGAATGTCGGCCTGTTGCCGACCAAGGGCCTGACCTTGCCTTTTCTCAGTTATGGCGGCAGCTCGCTGGTGATCTGCTGCGCCTGTCTGGGGTTGTTGCTGCGTATCGAATGGGAGAGCAGGACCCACCTGGGCAGTGAAGAGATGGAGTTCAGTGAAAGTGACTTTGCCGAGGAGCCGAGCCATGGGCGCTAATGTCCTGATCATGGCCGGCGGCACCGGAGGCCACGTGTTCCCGGCACTGGCCTGCGCCCGCGAGTTCCAGGCCCGTGGCTACACCGTGCATTGGCTGGGCACCCCGCGTGGCATCGAAAACGATCTGGTGCCTGCGGCCGGGCTGCCGTTGCACCTGATCAACGTCAGCGGTTTGCGGGGCAAGGGCAAGCTGTCCCTGCTCAAGGCGCCGTTCGTGTTGATCAAGGCCGTGCTCCAGGCGCGGCGGGTCATTCGCCAGTTGAAGCCGGTCTGTGTCCTGGGTTTTGGCGGTTATGTGACCGGCCCTGGTGGAGTTGCCGCGAAGTTGTCCGGGGTGCCGGTCATCGTTCACGAACAGAACGCCGTGGCCGGTACCGCCAATCGGCTGCTGGTGCCGTTGGCTGCCCGAGTCTGCGAAGCTTTCCCGGACACCTTCGGTGCCTCGCAAAGCCGGCGCACCACGGGCAACCCGGTACGCACCGAACTGTTCCTCGAAACACCGCGCGAGGCTCTGGCCGGACGCAAGGCGCGTTTGCTGATCCTGGGCGGAAGCCTGGGCGCAGAGCCGTTGAACAAGCTGTTGCCGGAAGCCTTGGCACAGGTCGCCCCCGAGCTGCGCCCGGAGGTGTTCCACCAGGCCGGCAAAAACCACGATGAAGTCACTGCAGAGCGCTATCGCGCCGCCGGCGTCGAGGCGCAGGTGCAGCCCTTTATCAAAGACATGGCCCAAGCCTATGGCTGGGCCGACCTGGTGGTCTGTCGCGCAGGCGCGTTGACCGTCAGCGAACTGGCTGCCGCCGGTCTGCCCTCGATGCTGGTGCCTTTGCCCCACGCGATCGACGACCACCAGACCCGCAATGCCGAATATTTGGCTCGTGAAGGTGCTGCCTTCCTGATGCCGCAAAGAACGACTGGTGCTGCGGACCTTGCCGCTCGCCTGACAGAGGTTTTGATGCAACCAGAACGACTCGACAACATGGCCCAGGCCGCCCGCCGCCTGGCCAAGCCCGGCGCCACCCACGACGTAGTGAATATCTGCCTGGAGGTGGCCCATGGTTGAGAATCAGAAAGCCATGCCGCAGCCGGAAATGCGCCGCATCCGCCGCATCCACTTCGTCGGTATCGGCGGCGTGGGCATGTGCGGGATTGCTGAAGTGCTGCTGAACCTGGGCTACCAGGTATCCGGTTCCGACCTCAAGGCATCGCCGGTTACCGAGCGCCTGGAGTCCTTTGGCGCACAGATTTTCATCGGCCACCGCGCCGAGAACGCTGCCAATGCCGATGTGCTGGTGGTTTCCAGCGCCGTGAACACCTCCAACCCGGAAGTCGCCACCGCTCTGGAACGGCGTATTCCAGTGGTGCCACGGGCGGAAATGCTCGCCGAACTGATGCGCTACCGTCACGGCGTGGCCGTGGCCGGCACCCACGGCAAGACCACCACCACCAGCCTGCTGGCCTCGGTATTCGCCGCTGGCGGCCTGGACCCGACGTTCGTCATCGGCGGGCGGCTGAATGCAGCGGGCACCAATGCACAACTGGGCACCAGCCGTTACCTGATTGCCGAAGCCGACGAAAGCGATGCCAGCTTCCTGCACCTGCAACCGCTGGTGGCTGTGGTCACCAACATCGACGCCGACCATATGGCGACCTACGACGGTGACTTCAACAAACTGAAGAAAACCTTTGTCGACTTCCTGCACAACCTGCCGTTCTACGGGCTGGCAGTGATGTGCCTGGACGATCCGGTAGTGCGCGAGATCCTGCCGCAGGTCAAGCGTCCGACCGTGACCTACGGCTTCAGCGAAGAAGCCGACGTGCGCGCCATCAATGTACGCCAGCAAGGCATGCAGACCTTCTTCACCGTACTGCGTCGCGACCGCGAGCCGCTGGACGTGTCGGTGAACATGCCGGGCAACCACAACGTGCTGAACTCCCTGGCGACCATCTGTATCGCCACCGACGAAGGCATCAGCGATGAAGCCATTGTCCAGGGCCTGTCGGGCTTCCAGGGTGTGGGCCGACGCTTCCAGGTCTACGGCGAACTGCCGGTGGAAGGGGGCAACGTGATGCTGGTGGACGACTACGGTCACCACCCGACCGAAGTCGCTGCGGTGATCAAGGCCGTGCGCGGTGGCTGGCCGGAACGCCGCCTGGTGATGGTCTACCAGCCGCACCGTTTCAGCCGTACCCGCGACCTGTACGACGACTTCGTGCAGGTACTGGCCGATGCCAACGTATTGCTGCTGATGGAGGTCTACCCGGCCGGCGAAGAGCCGATCCCGGGCGCCGACAGCCGTCAGTTGTGCCACAGCATCCGTCAGCGTGGCCAACTGGACCCGATCTACATCGAGCGTGGGGTCGACCTGGCACCGCTGGTCAAGCCGTTGCTGCGCGCCGGTGACATCCTGCTGTGTCAGGGTGCCGGTGACATTGGTGGCCTGGCGCCAAAACTGCTCGGCAGCCCGCTGTTCGCCGGTGCTGTAGCCGCTGGCAAGGGGGCGAAATGACCGCTGCCTACGCCAACCTGTTCTCTACCGTGAAACCGAGCGATTTCGGTCGCGTCGCCGTTCTTTACGGTGGCAAGAGCGCCGAACGCGAAGTGTCGCTCAAGTCCGGCAAGGCCGTGCTTGAAGCGCTGCAGAGCGGCGGTGTGAACGCCTTCGGCATCGACGTCGGCGATGATCTGCTGCAACGTCTCTTGAGCGAGAAGATCGACCGTGCCTTCATCATTCTCCACGGTCGTGGCGGTGAAGACGGCAGTATGCAAGGGCTGCTGGAGTGCCTGGGGATTCCTTACACTGGCAGCGGCATCCTCGCTTCGGCCCTGGCCATGGACAAACTGCGTACCAAGCAGGTCTGGCACAGCCTGGGCATTCCGACGCCGCGCCACGCCGTATTGAGCTCCGAGGCCGATTGTATTTCCGCGGTGGCGGAACTGGGCCTGCCTTTGATCGTCAAACCGGCTCATGAAGGCTCCAGTATCGGTATGGCCAAGGTGACTTCCGCGTCCGAATTGATCGACGCATGGAAGGCGGCCAGTACCTACGATTCGCAAGTGTTGGTCGAGCAATGGATCCAGGGTCCGGAGTTCACCATCGCGACCCTGCGTGACCAGGTGCTACCACCCATCGCCCTGGGCACTCCCCACACATTTTACGACTACGACGCCAAGTACCTGGCTTCCGATACCCAGTACCGGATCCCGTGCGGGCTCGACAGCTCCAAGGAACAGGAACTCATGGAACTCACGGCGAAAGCCTGTGAGGCGCTCGGTATCGCCGGTTGGGCACGTGCCGACGTGATGCAGGACGCCCAGGGGCAGTTCTGGTTCCTGGAAGTGAATACCGCTCCGGGCATGACCGATCACAGTCTGGTTCCGATGGCGGCCCGCGCGGCCGGCCTGGATTTCCAGCAACTGGTATTGGCCATCCTGGCAGCCAGTCTTGAGGCGAGAGGTTAAGTCCATGCAAGGCGCGTCGCTTCGTCATCAGCAACCCGCACCCGGCCGCAAGCCGGTGCCGCGGGGTGCCAGCCGAATGGTGGCCAAAGAGCCGATGTCGGCGCGCCTGCCGAAAGCCAACTTCGGCTTTCTGAAAAGCCTGTTCTGGCCGGTGCTGCTGGTGGCTCTGGGGTTTGGCACCTATGAAGGGGCCCAGCGCCTGCTGCCGTACGCCGACCGCCCGATCACCAAGATCGCGGTGCAGGGGGACTTGAGCTACATCAGCCAGCAGGCGGTGCAGCAGCGGATCGCGCCTTATGTCGCGGCGAGCTTCTTCACCATCGACCTGGCGAGCATGCGCACCGAACTGGAGCAGATGCCCTGGATCGCCCACGCCGAGGTACGTCGGGTGTGGCCGGACCAAGTGGTGATTCGCCTGGAAGAACAACTGCCGGTGGCCCGCTGGGGCGACGAGGCGCTGTTGAACAACCAGGGCCAGGCCTTCACCCCGCGTGAACTGGCGAACTATGAGCACTTGCCGCAGTTGTTCGGGCCGCAGCGGGCCCAGCAGCAAGTGATGCAGCAGTATCAGGTGTTGAGCCAGATGCTGCGGCCGCTGGGCTTTTCGATCGCCCGTCTGGAGCTGCGCGAGCGCGGCAGCTGGTTCCTGACCACCGGCGCCGGCAGTGCCGGCCCGGGTATCGAACTGCTCCTGGGCCGCGATCATCTGGTGGAGAAGATGCGCCGCTTCATTGCCATTTATGAAAAAACGCTGAAAGAACAGATCACGAACATCGCGCGCATCGATCTGCGCTACGCCAACGGCCTGGCCGTCGGCTGGCGCGATCCGGCGGCACCCACGACGGCGCAACCTGCCGTCGCGAAGAATTAAGAAGAGGCAGGACCATGGCAAATGTGCAAAGCGGCAAAATGATCGTCGGCCTGGATATCGGTACCTCCAAGGTTGTGGCGCTGGTGGGCGAAGTCGCGGCCGATGGCTCGCTGGAAATCGTCGGCATCGGCACCCATCCCTCCCGTGGCCTGAAGAAGGGCGTGGTGGTGAATATCGAATCCACCGTGCAGTCGATCCAGCGTGCGGTGGAAGAGGCGCAACTGATGGCGGGCTGCCGTATCCACTCGGCGTTCGTCGGTGTGGCGGGCAATCACATCCGCAGCCTGAACTCCCACGGCATCGTGGCGATTCGCGACCGTGAAGTCAGTTCGGCGGACCTGGAGCGGGTCCTCGACGCTGCCCAGGCCGTGGCGATCCCGGCTGACCAGCGGGTTCTGCACACCCTGCCGCAGGATTACGTGATCGACAACCAGGAAGGCGTGCGTGAACCCCTGGGCATGTCCGGCGTACGCCTGGAGGCCAAGGTGCACGTGGTCACCTGTGCAGTGAATGCCGCGCAGAATATCGAAAAATGCGTGCGCCGTTGCGGCCTGGAAATCGACGACATCATCCTCGAGCAACTGGCTTCGGCCTACTCGGTGCTCACCGACGACGAGAAAGAGCTGGGCGTGTGCCTGGTGGATATCGGCGGCGGCACCACCGACATGGCGATCTTCACCGAAGGCGCGATCCGCCACACTGCGGTGATTCCGATTGCCGGCGACCAGGTGACCAACGACATCGCCATGGCCCTGCGTACCCCGACCCAGTACGCCGAGGAAATCAAGATCCGTTACGCCTGCGCCCTGGCCAAGCTGGCCGGTGCCGGCGAAACGATCAAGGTGCCAAGCGTTGGCGACCGCCCACCGCGCGAACTCTCGCGCCAGGCCCTGGCCGAGGTGGTCGAACCGCGTTACGACGAACTGTTCACCCTGATCCAGGCCGAACTGCGCCGCAGTGGCTACGAAGACCTGATCCCGGCGGGCATCGTGCTCACTGGCGGCACTTCGAAGATGGAAGGCGCGGTGGAACTGGCCGAGGAAATTTTCCACATGCCGGTTCGCCTGGGCGTGCCCCACAGTGTCAAGGGCCTGTCCGACGTGGTGCGCAACCCGATCTATTCCACCGGTGTCGGCTTGCTGCTGTACGGGCTGCAGAAACAGTCCGACGGCATCTCGTTCTCCGGCATCGGCAGCCGCGACAGCTACAGCAGCGACGAGCCCAAGGCGGCACTGCTCGATCGCATCAAGAGCTGGGTGCAGGGCAACTTCTAAAGATTTACCGCAACACCGTTTCAAAGCAGTAGGCAGTAGGCGAAAAACTAGAGAAATGAAAGGAGAGGGAAAATGTTCGAACTCGTAGACAACATCCCGCAAAGTCCGGTAATCAAGGTTATCGGTGTTGGCGGTGGCGGCGGCAACGCGGTCAATCACATGGTCAAGAGCAACATCGAAGGCGTCGAGTTCATCTGCGCCAACACCGATGCTCAAGCGCTGAAAAACATCGGCGCGCGGACCATCCTGCAACTGGGTACCGGCGTGACCAAGGGCCTGGGTGCGGGTGCCAATCCGGAAGTCGGCCGTCAAGCCGCCCTGGAAGACCGCGAGCGTATCGCTGAAGTACTGGCGGGCACCAACATGGTGTTCATCACCACCGGCATGGGCGGCGGTACCGGTACCGGTGCGGCGCCGATCATTGCTGAAGTGGCCAAGGAAATGGGCATCCTCACCGTTGCGGTGGTGACCCGTCCGTTCCCGTTCGAAGGCCGCAAGCGCATGCAGATCGCCGATGAGGGCATCCGCGCGCTGAGCGAAAGCGTCGACTCGTTGATCACCATCCCCAACGAGAAACTGCTGACCATCCTCGGCAAGGACGCCAGCCTGCTGTCGGCTTTCGCCAAGGCGGACGACGTGTTGGCCGGTGCCGTTCGCGGTATTTCCGACATCATCAAGCGTCCGGGCATGATCAACGTCGACTTCGCCGACGTACGTACCGTGATGAGCGAAATGGGCATGGCGATGATGGGCACTGGCTGCGCCAGCGGTCCGAACCGTGCACGTGAAGCCACTGAAGCGGCGATCCGCAACCCGCTGCTGGAAGACGTGAACCTGGAAGGCGCACGCGGCATCCTGGTGAACATCACCGCCGGTCCGGACTTGTCCCTGGGCGAGTACTCCGACGTGGGTAGCATCATCGAGGCCTTCGCTTCCGAACACGCCATGGTCAAGGTCGGTACCGTTATCGATCCGGACATGCGTGACGAGCTGCATGTAACCGTAGTGGCCACCGGCCTGGGCGCAAAAATCGAGAAGCCTGTGAAGGTCATCGACAACACCGTCCAGACTTCCATGTCCGCCCAGTCGCAAGCGCCAGCCCCTGCTCGCCAGGAACTGCCGTCGGTGAACTACCGTGACCTGGACCGTCCGACCGTCATGCGCAATCAGGCGCAGTCGAACGCGGCGACCGCGGCGAAGCTGAATCCGCAAGATGATCTGGACTACCTGGACATCCCGGCATTCCTGCGTCGTCAGGCCGATTGATGGAATGCATCAGGGGTATTAGGGTGATTGGTGTTCAGCAAAGGCATGGTCTGCTATTATCGCCAGCCTTTGTTGATACCAGTTCGCAATTTGCGCTGAAGCGGCCCAAGCCATGATTAAACAACGCACCCTGAAGAATATTATCCGTGCCACAGGTGTAGGCCTGCATTCCGGGGAGAAGGTATACCTGACCCTCAAGCCTGCGCCTGTCGACACCGGCATTGTGTTTTGTCGTGCCGACCTGGACCCTGTGGTGCAGATTCCTGCTCGCGCGGAAAATGTTGGCGAAACCACGATGTCGACCACTCTGGTCAACGGTGACGTCAAAGTGGACACGGTGGAGCACTTGCTCTCGGCCATGGCTGGCCTGGGCATCGATAACGCCTACGTCGAGCTCTCCGCGTCTGAAGTCCCGATCATGGATGGCAGTGCCGGACCCTTCGTATTCCTGATTCAATCTGCTGGCCTCGAAGAACAGGACGCAGCTAAAAAGTTCATCCGCATCCTTCGTGAAGTGACCGTGGAAGACGGCGACAAGCGCGCCACTTTCGTGCCTTTCGATGGTTTTAAAGTGAGCTTCGAGATCGATTTCGATCACCCGGTTTTCCGTGACCGCACCCAGAGTGCAAGCGTGGACTTCTCCAGTACTTCGTTTGTAAAAGAAGTCAGCCGCGCCCGTACCTTTGGTTTCATGAGTGATATCGAGTACCTGCGCAAGCACAACCTCGCACTCGGCGGCAGCGTGGAAAACGCAATTGTGGTCGATTCGGATGGCGTACTGAATGAAGACGGTCTTCGCTACGAAGACGAATTCGTCAAGCACAAGATCCTGGATGCAATTGGCGACCTCTACCTGCTGGGCAACAGCCTGATAGGTGAGTTCAAAGGCTTCAAGTCGGGCCATGCACTGAACAACCAGCTACTGCGCAAGTTGATTGAGCAGAAAGATGCCTGGGAAGTCGTGACCTTCGAAGATGCCAGCACTGCACCGATCTCTTACATGCGTCCGGTTGCGGCCGTGTAAGTCACTCTCTCTTTCCTTTTGTTTTTGAAGGCCATCCCCCCGGATGGCCTTTTTTTATGCCTGCGGTTTCAAGCGCCGCGCTTGGAGCCGCCCTGGGACATGTTGGAAACAACCCGGTTGCGCCCGCTGTACTTGGCCTGATACAGCGCCTTGTCGGCGTCGCTCACCCATTGTTCAAGACCGATATCGGGGTTACCCGACCAGGTGTTGATGCCAATGCTCACGGTCAGCGGCGCGGCGTGTTCGCTGATGGCCGGCAAGGCGGCGATGCTGGTGCGGATCTTCTCGGCGAGTACGGCGGCGCCGGCACTGTCGGTACCTGGCAGGATGACCGCAAACTCCTCGCCGCCATAGCGCGCCGCCAGGTCCGATGGGCGCCCGACGCAGGCGCCAATGCTCTGTGCCACCGCACGCAAGGCCTGGTCCCCCAGCGGATGGCCGAAGCGGTCGTTGAAGGATTTGAAGTGATCGACATCGACCATCAATAGCGACAACGGCAGGTTGGCGCGCCGGGCCCGCGACCATTCGTTGCCCAGCACCTGGTCCAGGGTACGGCGATTGGCCAGGCCGGTGAGGGCATCGACGGCTGCCAGGCGCGCCAGTTCCTGCTCGGCGCTCTGCCGGCGCCGCAGTTCGCGGCACAACTGCCAGGTCAGCCAGAACAGGGCGATGCAAAGGGCGCCAGTGGCGCCGCTGATCAGCACCGCGGTGCGTTGCCAGGCTCCGAAGACCTCGTCGATGGACAGCGCGACAATCACGATCAGGGGCAGATCGCCGACCTGGGAAAAGGTGTACAGCCGCTGCTTCTGATCAACGCTGGAGACGCTGCTGAAGCTGCCGTTGCCTTCGCGCAGAATGCGGACGAAGTTGGGGCGGCTGCTGAAGTTCTTGCCTATCAGGTCGTCTGCCAGCGGCGGTTGCTGGGCCAGCAGAACGCCGTCGCGGCTCACCAGGTTGATCGTACCGTTGCGACCGATATCCAGATTTCTGAACAGCTCGTTGAAGTAGCTCAGGCGCATGGCCGCTTCGGCCACCCCGATGAACTGGCCATGCTCGTCGCTGAGCCGGCGGCTGAAGCTGATCCGCCAGTCGTGATCGGCGGTGCGCGCGCGGAACGGCGGGCTGATCATCATCCTCGGGTCCGGATTGTCGATGTGCGATCGAAAGTACTCGCGATCGGCGTAGTTGCCCGTGCGCGGCACGACCGAGGCCGAGTCGGCCAGCACGTCGCCGTGCCTGTCCAGCAGCAGGATGTCGCCCTTGTAGGGCGCTGCGGTGGCCCGGTCGAACAGCGCCAGGTGACGTATGGCCGCCGAAACATCCTTCAGATCGTCGCGTTGCGCGGCACTGATCAGTCCCTTGAGAGACAGGTCGTAGAGCTCGACGTTGCGCAATACATCGGCGTCGATCAGTTGCACGATGTTGTTGGCGGCACGTGTGGCAGCCTGTTCGGCAGCGGCGTGTTCGCGGATCAACAGGTAGGTGACGATGCCGAGAATGGCTACAACGATCAGCGAGCTGGAGAGGATCAGCAGGCGCTCGGTATTTGACGCGATCTTCCCTGTGCGGGGTGTCGCACTACTCACGTTCATGATTTTGATTTCTGCTGCGTCGACAGTTTTGAGTCTAGTGTGGACGTGGGCTACAGAAATCGGTCACGCCTGCGCGCTTGTATAAATCTCCGATAAAAAAAAGACCAGCAAAACATGCTGGTCTTTTTGTTTGAGTAGCTTAGAAGACGTTGATCGGGTAGTCGACGATCACCCGGTATTCGTCGGTGTCGTTGTCCAGCGCGCCGTAGCCGTTGCCGCCACGGTTGGTGGCCCACTGCAGGCGTACGGCGAGGTCCTTGGCGCTGCCGCCCTGCACCACGTACTTGAGGTCCAGGTCGCGCTCCCAGTGCTTGGCGTTCTTGCCGTCGGCGCTGTACCAACTGGCATAGCCGCGGCTGGCCGGATCGACCTTGGTCAGGTCCAGCTCGCCGCGCGAGTAGGACAGCGCCGAAGTCAGGCCCGGCAGGCCGAGACCGGCAAAGTCATAGGCGTACTTGAGCTTCCACGAACGCTCGTTGGGGCCGTTGAAGTCCGAATACTGCTGGGAGTTGTCCAGGTAGATGCTGTCGCCCTGGGCGATGTAGTCGAACGGTGTGTTGCCGTTGACCCGCTGATAGGCCGCGGTGACGCTGTGGTTACCCACGCCGACGGTGAAGTGCAGGCTGTAGGTGTTGTTGTCGATGTTGCCCAGCAGCGCCTGGCCGGTGTCCTGGGTGTGATAGAAGTGCAGGCCCGGGTTGAGGCTGACCAGTTCGTTGACCGCGTAGGTGTAGTCCAGGTCGTAGTAGTACTGGTTCCAGATGTCCTTGAGTTCGGACGCGTAGAGGCTGCTGGTCAGCCCTGGCACGCCGCTCCAGGCCACGCCGGCCCAGTTCAGGTGCAGGCTCTCGTCGCCCTCGCGCAGGCTGCCGTAGGAAGTACCGATGCGCTTGTGTCCGCTCTGGTTGTACGGCTTGGTGAAGCTGGCCTGGCCGCCCTCGATCAACCAGCCGTCGAAGCTGTGGTTGGTCAGGCTCACGCCGCGGAAGGTCTGGGGCAGCATGCGGCTCATGCCGCCGGCGATCACCGGGTTGTTGAGGAACAGGTCGCCAGCCTTGAGCTCGGTATCGAAGGCCCGCATTTTCAAGGTGGCGCCGGCGGTGGAAAACGAGCCGGGTGCCTTGTGCCGGCCATCGTCGCTGATAGGCAGGATGCTCGACTTGGTGGTGCCGCCGCCACCGTCCAGCTTGAGGCCGAGCATGGCGTTGGCATCAAGGCCGAAACCCACGGTGCCCTGGGTGTAGCCCGACTCGAAGACGCCGAGAAAACCCTGGCCCCATTCGATGTTGTCCTTGCTCTGCTGCAGGCGGTTGCGGTTCATGTAGTAGTTGCGGGCGTTGAGCTTGAGGCTCGAACCCTCGACAAAACCCTCGGCCTTGGTTTCTTCGGCCGCTTGCCCGAGTGTCGGGATCGTTGCGGCGATTGCAATGAACAGGGGGCTGATCTTCAGTGAGGTCTTGAACAACGTTTAGCTCCTTTGGTGAACGACAATGGCTTCTTATTGTGAATTCGGGTGTTTCTTGTTCTGGGTATGACGAGTGTGCCGAGGGTTTCCATACGGCAAAAAAAAGCCGCTGAACTCAGCGGCTTTAAGACAACTTACTCCCGGGTTGAAAGCAGAGAAGTTGTCGAGGGAAACAAGTCGGAAGCGTGGATCAACTGTCTTTCTGAGTGTCGCTCTTGCTTTGCTCGGCAGTGATCTTCTGGGCTTTCTGAGTGTTTTGCTGCTGGGCTGCCTGGGCGATCTGGGCTTGTTCGAAAGCGGCGGCGCGTGCGGCATTTCTTGCCACGAATCCCTGGGATTCTTCGGCCATGGCCATTGGTGCCACGAACAGGGAAGACAAAACGAACGCGCTGGCGATACCCATACTGTTGGACATTTCTGAAGACCTTCTTGCAGAGCAAGTTCAATTCGGTGCGACAAAAATATAACCACGTGGCTGCTGGAAAAAGAGCCGAACAGGATAAGGACTGTTACAAAAAAAACAATAGTAGGAGCTGGCTTGCCAGCGAACGCGCCCTATCGCCTTGCGCCGGATGTGTTGACGCCTTCGCCGGCAAGCCGGCTCCTACAGAATCCGAGAATCCGAGAATCCCGAGTCAGAGAGGCAGGTACAGGCCGAAAGTATTGATGCCCCGGTCACTGCGCACGAACACATCGCCGCCATGCATCAGGGCGATGGCCTTGACGATGGCCAGCCCCAGGCCGTGATTGGCACCGCTGTTGCTGCGCGAGGCATCCACCCGGTAGAAACGCTCGAACAGCCGTGGCAGGTGTTCACTGGCAATGTCCTGCCCCGGGTTGCTGACGGCGATCGCCACCTGGTGTTCCTGGACCTCGATCCGCACCTGGATCACTTCCCCGGCTGCGGTGTGCTGCACCGCGTTGCTCAGCAGGTTGATCAGGGCCCGGCGCAGGTGGGCAACCTCGATCCGCACCTGGGCATCGCCCTGGACCTCGACCCTGACCTGGGCGTCTTCGAGGATGAAGTCCAGGTAGTCCAGGGTCGTTGCCACTTCCGCCGCCAGGGAACTGGTGGTGAGCTTGGTGGCCTTGCTGCCCTGGTCGGCACTGGCCAGGAACAGCATGTCGTTGATGATCGAACGCAGCCGCTCCAGCTCTTCGAGGTTCGATTGCAGTACCTCGAAGTAATGCTCCGCCGAGCGCCCCCGGGTCAGGGCGACCTGGGTCTGGCCGATCAGGTTGGTCAGGGGCGAGCGCAGTTCGTGGGCCACATCGGCGTTGAACGACTCCAGGCGCGAGTAGGCGTGTTCGACCCGTTCCAACGTGGAGTTGAAGGAGTTGACGAACTGCTTCAGCTCCGGCGGCAGTGGCGACAATTGCAGGCGCCCGGACAGCCGTGGCGGTGCCAGGCGCTGGGCTTCCTGGGAGAGCTTGATCAGCGGCTTGAGGCCGATCCGCGCCACCCAGTAGCCCAGGGCCGAGGCCAGCAGCACGCCGACAATGGCCAGGCCGATCAGGGCCATCAGCAACTGATGCTGGGTCTGGTGGAAGGTGTCGGTGTCGATGGCGATCAGAAAGCGCAGGGCCGGGCGCTGTTCCTTGGCCGGCAACTGGCTGACCAGGACTTTCAGCGGATAGGGGTGATCGCTCAGGTTCAGGTCACGCATGCCCAGGGGGCCTTGGGCGAATTCGCGGATCTGCGCGTCGGGGTTGCCGTATTCATAGCCGGGGTCGCCGCTGATGGCCCAGAAGCGGATGCGCTTGTCTTCCTCGCTCAGCAGCTTGAGCTTGGCGTTGATCTTGGCCCAGTGCTCGGGGTTGCCGTAGCGGGTCAGGGCCGACTCCAGCACGCTGTAGCGCGCATCCAGTTCGGCTTCCGGGAGCAGCCCCAGGCCCTTGTCCACCTGCTGGTAGAGGGCCCCGCCAATCAGCAGGAAGATCAGCAGCGCCACCAGAGTGAACAGCCCGCTCAGGCGCAGGGCGATGGAGTTACTCGGCACCGCGGCTCTCCAGCACATAGCCCATGCCACGGATGGTGTGCAGCAGTTTCTGTTCGAAGGGGCCGTCGAGCTTGGCCCGCAGGCGCTTGATCGCCACTTCGACGACATTCGCGTCGCTGTCGAAATTGATGTCCCAGACCATTTCCGCGATGGCGGTCTTGGACAGGATCTCGCCCTGGCGCCGGGCCAGCACGCTGAGCAGGGAAAACTCCTTGGCGGTCAGGTCCAGGCGGCTGCCGGCACGGCTGGCCTTGCGGCTGATCAGGTCGATCCACAGGTCGGCGATGCTGATCTGCACCGGCTCATGCCCACCGCTGCGACGGGTCAGGGCTTGCAGGCGCGCCACCAGCTCAAGGAAGGAGAAGGGCTTGCCCAGGTAGTCGTCGGCGCCATCGCGCAGGCCCTTGATGCGGTCCTCCACGCGTTCGCGGGCGGTGAGCATGATCACTGGGGTCTGCTTGCGCGCACGCAGTGCTCGCAATACGCCAAAGCCATCCAGGCCGGGCAGCATCACATCCAGCACTATCACGGCATAGTCGCCCTCCAGAGCCATGTGCAGGCCTTCGACGCCGTCCCGGGCCAGGTCGACGGTGTAGCCTTGCTCGGTCAACCCGCGGTGCAGGTAATCGGCCGTTTTTTCTTCGTCTTCGATAATCAGAACGCGCATGACCCGCCTCAGGTAGTGGTGGCCGGCAACAGGGCCGGCTGGGGCCGGTGGAACAGCCGCTCAAGCCACAAGTATATGACCGGCGTGGTGAACAGCGTCAGGGCCTGGCTGACCAGCAGGCCGCCCACCACGGCAATCCCTAGGGGCTGGCGCAGTTCGGCGCCGGCGCCGTAGCCGAGCATCAGCGGCAGGGCACCGAGCAGGGCGGCCAGGGTGGTCATGATGATCGGCCGGAAGCGGGTGATGCAGGCTTGGTAGATCGCCTCCTCGGGAGGCAGGCCGCCGTGGCGCTGGGCTTCCAGGGCAAAGTCGATCATCAGGATGCCGTTCTTCTTGACGATGCCGATCAGCAGCACCAGGCCGATCAGCGCCATGATGGAAAAGTCCTGGCCGCACAGCCAGAGCATCAGCAAGGCGCCCAGCCCGGCCGAGGGCAGGGTGGAAATGATGGTCAAGGGATGCACGAAGCTTTCGTACAGCACCCCGAGAATGATGTACACCGCCACCAGCGCCGCCAGGATCAGGTACGGCTGGCTGGCCAGCGAGCTCTGGAAGGCCTGGGCCGCGCCCTGGAAATTGCCGCTGATGGCCGTTGGCATGCCGATCTCGCTCTTGGCCTGGTTGAGCAGGATGACCGCATCGCCCAGGGCCACGCCGGGGGCCAGGTTGAAGGACAGGTTGGCCGCCGGGAACATGCCGTCGTGGGCAATCGACAGCGGGCCGATGGTGGGCGCATCGAAGCGCGCCAGGGCAGAGAGCGGGACCATTTCTCCGGTCAGCGGCGAGCGCAGGTAGAAGTAGTTGAGGCTCTCGGCCTTGCCCCGTTGCTGGGTGTCGAGTTCAAGGATCACGTTGTACTGGTTGATCTCGGTCTGGAACTCGTTGATCTGGCGCTGGCCGAAGGCGTCGTACAGTGCCTCGTCGACATCGCTGGCGGTAAGGCCGAAACGCGCGGCAGCCGTGCGATCGATATGGATGTGGGTGATGCTGCCGCCCAGTTGCAGGTCGTTGGAGATGTCACGGAAGGCCGGGTTGCTGCGCAGCTTTTCCGTCAGGCGCTGGGTCCAGGTGCTCAGGGTCGGGCCGTCGTTGCTTTTCAGTACGTACTGGTACTGGGCGCGGCTGGGACCAGAGCTGAGGTTGATGTCCTGGCCGGCCCGCAGGTACAGGACAATGCCGGGCACCTTCATCAGTTGCGGGCGGATGCGGTCGATGAAGGCACTGGCAGACACGTCCCGGTCGCCACGGTTCTTGAGGGAAATCCAGAAACGGCCGTTGGCGATGGTCTGGTTGCTGCCCGAGACCCCCACCGAGTGGGAGAAGGCCTGCACTGCCGGGTCGGCGGCGACGATCTCGGCCAGCGCCTGGTGCTTTTTCACCATGTCCGGGTAGGAAATGTCCGCCGCAGCCTCGGTAGTACCGAGCACGAAGCCGGTGTCCTGCACGGGGAAGAAGCCCTTGGGGATCAGGATATAACCGGCAATGGCCATGCTCAGGGTCAGGCCGAAGATTCCCAGCATCAGTTTCTGATGGGCCAGGGCCTTGCGCAGGCCGCGCTCGTAGACCGCCAGCAGGCGCTCGCCGAAGCCCGGCTTGGCATGGGCCGGGTGCACCGGCGCGCGCATGAACAGGGCCGCCAGGGTGGGGGCCAGGGTCAGCGAGACCACCACCGAAATCATGATGGTGGAAGTGGCGGTCAGGGCGAACTCCTTGAACAGCCGGCCCACCACGCCGCCCATGAACAGCAGGGGAATGAACGCCGCCACCAGGGAGAAGCTGATGGAGACCACGGTGAAGCCGATCTCGCCGGCGCCCTTGATTGCCGCCTCGCGCATGCCGTCGCCGGCTTCCAGGTGGCGGTGGATGTTCTCCACCACGACGATGGCGTCATCCACCACAAAGCCCACGGCCACGACAATGGCCACCAGGGTCAGGTTGTTCAGGCTGAAGCCCAGCACGTACATCAAGGCGAAACTGGCGGTCAGGGACACGCCCAGCACCGCGGAGACGATCAGGGTCGCCGACCACTGGCGCAGGAACAGCGCCATCACCGCCACCACCAGCAGCACGGCGATCAGCAGGGTGATCTCCACTTCGTGCAATGAGGCGCGGATGGTCTGGGTCCGGTCCACCAGCACCTTGACCTGCACCGAGGCCGGGAGCATGGCCTCCAGGCCTGGCAGGGCAGCCTGGATGCGGTCCACGGTCTCGACGATATTGGCCCCGGGCTGGCGCGAGATCACCAGGTTGACCCCCGGTTGGTCGCCGGACCAGGCCTGGACGTAGGCATCTTCCGAACCGTTGACTACCCGCGCCACATCCTGCAGGTGCACGGGGGCACCGTCCTTGTAGGAAACGATCAACTGGCCGTATTCCTCGGGATGGAACAACTGGTCGTTGGTGGACAGGGTGGAGATGCTCGACTCGCCGTACAGTGCACCCTTGGCCAGGTTGAGGCTGGTCTGCTGGATCGCCAGGCGGATGTCGGCCAGGGTCAGGCCAATGGCCGCCAGTTTGTCCGCCGAAGCCTGGACCCGGATCGCCGGGCGCTGCTGGCCGGTGATGTTGATCTGGCCGACCCCGTCGATCTGGCTGATCTGTCGGGCCAGCAGGGTTTCCGCGTAGTCACTGAGCTCGGTGCCGGGCATCTGCGTCGAACTGATGCTGAGGATCAGCACCGGGCTGTCCGCCGGGTTGACCTTCTTCCAGGTGGGCAGGGTGGGCATGTCCTTGGGCAACTTGCCAGCGGCGGTGTTGATCGCCGCCTGCACTTCCTGGGCGGCGGTGTCGATGCTCTTGTTCAAGGTGAACTGCAGGGTCAGCAAGGACGAGCCCAGGGCGCTGCTGGAGGTCATCTGGGTCATGCCGGGAATGGCGCTGAATTGCACCTCCAGGGGCGTGGCCACGGAAGAGGCCATGGTGTCCGGGCTGGCACCGGGCAGGGCGGCGGACACCTGGATGGTCGGGAACTCGGCCTCTGGCAGCGGAGCCACCGGCAGGCGCGGGAAGGCAATGGCGCCCAACAGTACCAGGGCGAAGGTCAGCAGGACGGTGGCGACCGGATGGTCGACGCACCAGGCGGACACCGAGCCATGGCCCTTCATGGCTGGGGCTCCGTCGCCTGTACCACCTGAGGTGGATCGCTCAATACCTGGACCTGGGAGCCGGGCTTGAGCCGCGACTGGCCGTCACTGACCAGCACATCGCCAGCCTGAACCCCGGAGATGATGTTCAACCCGCTGTCCTGATACACCACCTGCACCGGCACGACTTCCACCTGCTGGCCCTTGACCCGGTACACGAAGTGCTGGTCCAGGCCGCGCTGGACCACGGTCGGCGGTACGGTGAGGGCGTTCTGGTCCAGGGCGGTCTGGATTTTCACCGTCACCAGTTGCCCGGGCCACAGCTGCTGCTGGGCGTTGCTGAACTCCGCCTTGGCGCGGATGGTGCCGGTCCCGGCGTTGATCTGGTTGTCGATCAGGGTCAGGTGCCCGTTGCCCAGCAGGGCCCCGGCGCTGTTGCTGTCAGCGCCGAGGAAGGCCTTGACCGCCGCCGGGTCCTGGGCGCGGATCAGTTGCTGCAGGGTTGGCAGCATTTGCTGGGGCAGGGAAAACTCCACGGCAATCGGGTCGATCTGGGTCACCGAGAACAGGCCCTGGGTATCGCTCATGCGCAGGAAGTTGCCTTCATCAACGGTACGAATCCCCACCCGGCCGCTGACGGGAGAGCGGATCTGAGTGTAGGAAAGCTGTACCTGAGCGGCATCAATGGCAGCCTGGTTACCCTGGGCCGTGGCGTTGAGCTGATTGACCAGGGCCACTTGCTGGTCATAGGTCTGCTTCGAGATGCCGTCATCCACCGACAGTAGCTTGTAGCGCTTGAGGTTGATCTGGGCCACCTGCAACTGGGCCTGGTTCTGCGCCAGCTGGGCCCGGGCCTGATCGAGGTTGGCGCGTATCGAACGATCATCGATGGTCGCCAGCAGGTCGCCGGTCTTGACCAGTTGCCCCTCCTTGACCAGCAGCCGGGTCAGGATGCCATCCACCTGTGGGCGAATCACCACGCTGTGCAGCGACAGTACCGTGCCGATGCCGCTGGCGTAACGCGGCACATCCTGCTGGTGCACGCTGACCACCCGTACCGGAATTGCCGTGGGCGCGGCCAGCCTGGCGGTGGCGGGCTTGTTCAGGAACCACGCGACACCGGCGATGAGCACCACGAGTACCGCTGCGGTCACGACTGTTTTCTTGGCAATGGGCATGGGGAGAGAGCGCCGGGCAATGATGTCGGAAGGATGGCCATGATCTGGGCACAGTTATAGCCCGACAACCCGGTCAGCACCGTGACGGCCAGCTGTCAGCGCTGTCAGAAAACTCCCGGTGGGCCCCGATCAAAGATGGTTGGCGCACAGGTATACTGGCGCCCACTGCGGCCTGCACCCCGGCGCGGATTTCCTTTCTCTCCTGGAGTTTCCATGACTTCCCCTGCACAACCCGCTGCGGATGACGCCCTGAACGTCGACCCGGCCGCCGACGCAACCGCTACCGACACCCCGAGCACGGCGGCGATCCCGGCGTTCAAGTTTCCCTTCAAGCCTTCCGAGTTTGCTCCTGCCAAGAATGCCCAGCAGCCCTGGTACAAAAATGGTGCCAGCAACGGACACACCAAGACCCCCGGCGCAGCGCCTCCCGGCACTCGTCGCTCCATGGGCAAACGCTGATATCGCCGACATTCGCAGAAAAAATCCCGATTTGCGCTTTTTTAATCGCAATGATGGCTAATTGCTTTAAACCTGAGCTGGATCAGTATTTGTGGCATCAGTGCGCTTAGAGTCAGCAGCCCTGCCGACTCCACCCAACACATACGAGCGCGCTATCCATGAAGATCAACCTTCCGGTTACTGGGCGAAACGTGGACTTTGCCCCTGATGCGAATATCCTTTCGACCACTGATCTGACTAGCGCGATCACCTACGCCAACCCTGATTTCATCAAGATCAGTGGCTACAGCCGTGAGGAGTTGCTGGGCTCGCCGCATAACCTGTTGCGCCACCCGGACATGCCCTCCGCGGCCTTCGCCCACATGTGGCGCACCCTCAAGCGCGGCCGTTCGTGGATGGGCATGGTGAAGAACCGTTGCAAGAACGGCGATCACTATTGGGTCAGTGCCTATGTCACGCCCGTGACCCGCGATGGCCAGGCGGTGGAATACCAGTCGGTGCGCACCAAACCCAGCGTCCGTCAGATCGAGGCGGCGGAGCGGGCCTATGCCCAGCTCAACGGTGCCGGCCCCTCGTGGTGGAGCCTGTTGCCGGTGATCAGCCTGCGGTTGCGTCTCTGGGCCTCCATCAGCGCCGGCTTCATCGGCAGCTACGGCGTTTCAGTGTGGCTGCTGCCCGAATCCTGGATGGTCCAGGGGGCCGTGATGGCCATGGGGTGGTGCCTGAGCCTGACGGCGGTCGGCGTGCAAGCGCGTCCACTGGATCGATTGGCCGAGCGCGCCCGGCAGATCGGTGACAACCCCTTGAGCCAGGGCATCTATACCGGCCGTACCGACGAGTTCGGGCGCATTGAGTTCGCCCTGCAGATGCTCGAAGCCCAGGTGGGCGCGGTAGTGGGGCGCATCGGCGATGCGTCCCAGCGCCTGGAGGGGCATGCCGCGGAACTGGTGGAGCATCTGCACAGCAGCCACAACAGCACCCTGGAACAGCAGGCGGAAACCGATCAGGTGGCGGCGGCCATTCACCAGATGGCGGCCAGCGTCGCCGAGGTTGCCACCCATGCCCAGCAGGCCTCGGTGGCGGCAGACCAGGCGGAAAGCGAAACCCGTGAGGGCCACCTGCTGGTGGGCGAAAGCCGCAGTGCGGTGCTGCGCCTGGCCAGCGAGCTGGAGCGGGCCACCGAGGTCATCCATCAACTGGAAAGCCATAGCACCGACATTTCCGGGGTGCTGGAGGTGATCCGCAGCATCGCCGAGCAGACCAACCTGCTGGCCCTGAATGCGGCAATCGAGGCGGCGCGGGCCGGGGAGCAGGGCCGGGGTTTTGCCGTGGTCGCCGATGAAGTGCGCGGGCTGGCCCAGCGCACCCAGGATTCCACCAACGAGATCCAGCGCATGATCAGCACCCTGCAAATGGGCGCGCGCAATGCGGTGGAGGCCATGCAGCACAGCAGCCAGCACCTGGAGAGCAGTGTCGACCAGGCCAAGCGCGCGGCGGTGGCCCTGGACGGCATCAGCCAGCGGGTCAACCAGATTACCGAGATGAGCTTGCAGATCGCCGCAGCGGTGGAAGAGCAGAGCGCAGTCAGCGAGGACATCAACCGCAACATCATCGGCATTCGCAATGCCTGTGAGGCGACCGTCAGTGCCGGCCAGCTCAGCCACGTCAACTCAGGCGACGTGGCCGGGCTGGCGGGGGACTTGCGGCAACTGGCCCTGGAGTTCTGGCACAAGCGCGGCTAGGGCTGTTCGCCGATCCGCCGTTGTCCGCGGCTCAGGCGGCGCGCAGGGAAATGAAGGCGTAGTCCAGAGGCGTTTCACTGACCACCTGGGCACCGGCGGCCTGGACCTGACCGGCGATATCGTCTCCGGACAGGTGAAAGCGCCAGGGCTGGCCCGGTGCTCCGGGTGGTGCAGCCTGGACCTGGTCGATGGCGTTAGCCAGGGCGCCCATGTCCGGCAGGTAAGCGGTGAAACCGTCGCCCTTGAGCGCTGTGGTGCGAATGCCCAGCAAGGCGCAAATGGCTTCCTTGGTGTGGATGTCGTCACGGTCGGCCTGGCGCGAGCGGCGGATCAGCTCGGCCAGCTCCTGATCCACCAGTTCATTCCCCAGAATCAGTTGCGGGCCCTGTTCCCAGGATTCCGGCGGGCATTCCTTGGCCTGCGGGTTGAGGGGAATGTGCGGATTGATTTCCATGGGGTAGATGCGGCACACCAGTGGCCGGCGCTGGTAGATGCGGCACAGCTGGTCTTCGTCAAGATTCCGGCAGGGGCCGACGTTGTAGGCGGCGAAGGTGATCGCCACATAGGCTTCGGTGGCGCCACTGCGGACCCGGCAGGAACGGCGTTCGGCGTGCTCGCGCTGCTGCATCGGCAGCCCCAGGCCATTGCCGAGGAAGGCTTCCACCAGAATGATCACCTGGCCGCCGTCGGCCGCCCAGTCACGGGCTTCCAGCAGGGTCAGGGGCACGTGGTGATCGTTGCAGCATTTGCCGCAGCCGACGCAGGAAAACTGAGTGTTCATTGCACGAAGCGCCTTGTGGATCAGCAGGAGTCAAGTGGGAAAACCGTCATGGACGCTACCCGGGGCTATGCCGAAGCAAGTTATGCGCCATTCACCGGGCCTTGAGGGCCGGCCGGATCGAGTCCCACTCGCTGACCGCAGCCTGGCCGGTCTGCCTGTTGTACAGGCACAGTTCGATGCCCGATTGGCCGCGCATGTGTTTCTGCGGGTAGCGGCCTTGCAGCAACAGGGCGCTGACGCCGACCTGGTCGGGAAATTGCGCGATGGTTCCCACGGGTTTGGGGTTTTGCAGGCCGCTGGCCTGGGTACAGCTGATTCGGATGGCCTGCTCCAGGGCGGCCCAGGCATCGTCGCTGGAGGCGCTGGCCTGGCCGGTGAGGGTGGCCAGGCAGAGCAGGCACAGAGTCTTGGCGTTCATGGGGGCGGCTCCTTGGGGCGCAGGGGCGTTGGGATCGCCGGGGCTGATCCGGCCGTTCGCAGCCTTCGGCGGCTACAGGATAGTGACCGGCGGATCAGTCGAGGGTTTCGTGACGCACGATGTACATGCCGACGCTTTCGTAGAGGCGCCGGGCCCCCAGGTTGCCTTCCAGTACCCGCAGATCGACGCAGCCTTCCCGGCGTTCGGCGAACAGGATGAAGGCTTGCTGCAGCAAGGCGCGCCCCAGGCCCTGGCCGCGCGCTCGGGGGTGTACCACCAGGTCCTTGATGTAGGCGCTGGTCCAGCACTGGGCGACGCCGATCACACCTTCGGCATCCCGGGCCACCAGGCACAGTTCGGGGTCGTATTCGGCATCGCTCTCGAAGGCCTGGCGCCAGCTGTCCAGCACCGGGACGTCGCCGCCACCGTCCTGGTAGCCCAGATGCATCAACTGATGCACAGCCTGCGCATGCTCGGGGCTGTAGTTGTGCACAGTGATGCCGGCAGGCCACTGCGGCGCTGCCAAAGGGGCAGTGAGATCGCGGCGCATCAACAAACAGTGGATCTGGCTCATGCCTCAGGCGCCCTGGGTGGCAATGGTCTTGGCTGCGTCGATCAGGCAGCGGGTCAGTTCTGGCGAGGAAAACTTGGTGAGCACGGCGTTGGCGCCGGCCACACGGGCTTTCTCGCTGTTCATGGCGCTGTCCAGGGAGGTGTGCAGCAGCACGTAGAGGTGGGCGAAGTCCGGGGTTTCCCGCAGGGTGCGGGTCAGGGCGTAGCCGTCCATCTCCGACATCTCGATGTCCGAGACAATCAGGTTGATCTCGTTGGCCGTGCCTTGCAGTTCCAGCAGGCAGTCGATGGCTTCCTTGGCGCTGCGGGCGGTATGGCATTGCAGGCCGAGGTTGCGCAAGGTGTGTACCGATTGCTGCAGTGCCACCTGGCTGTCGTCCACCACCAGGATCCGCGCGTTGCCCAGGGCTTCGGCGTCTTCCATGCTCAGCTCGGTGGGCGCCATCTCGATCTGGGCCGGGGCGATGCCATGGATCACTTTCTCGATATCCAGTACCTGCACCAGGGTGCCGTCCACTTGGGTCACCCCGGTGATGTAGGACTTGAGGCCGCCGGAACCGAAGGGCGGTGGACGGATATCGGTGGTCAGGCAATGCACGATCTTGCTCACGGCCTGCACGTGCAGGCCCTGTTTGGAGCGGCTGACGTCAGTGACGATCAGGCAGCCGCTGTCGGGGTCGGCCAGGGGCCGCTCGCCGATGGCCCGGCTGAGGTCGATCACCGACAGCGAGTTGCCCCGCAGGGTGGCGATGCCTTTCACGTGGGGGTGGGATTCGGGCAGCTTGGTCAGCGGCGGGCAGGGAATGATCTCACTGACTTTAAGCAGGTTGATTGCCATCAGCTTGCCGCTGCGCAAGGTAAACAGCAGAAGCGATAGCGAATCTGCGCGGGCTTTGTTGGAGGACATAAAAACCTTCTCTGGAGAAAATTGGCTCGTGGCACGGGCCACGGACAACCATTGATAACGGGTTATCGACGTGTTCAGGGCTGGCTTTAGCGGTGTTCCCGCTTTCCGTCGGCGGCGCGACCCTGGCCGGCAAGCCGGCTCCTGCAGAGGGGCGGGGCGCTTTGTCGGCGCTGGCGTTTACCGCAGGCCCAGGCGCTTGGCCAGGCGGCTCAGGTTGGCCCTGTCCAAGCCTAGCTCACGGGCGGCGCTGGCCCAGTTGTGCTGGTGCCGCTCCAGGCAACTGCTGATCAGTTGGCGCTGGTAGTGGTCGGTGGCCTGGCGCAGGTCGCCGGCTACGGCAGGCATGGCCTGGGTTGCACCAGCAGGCTCGACGGGGGCGCTGGTTCTTTCGCTGGCCCGGGGCAGGTCCAGATCGCCGGCATCCAGGCTGAGGATCTTCGGTCGCTCGGGGTGGTTGCCCAGCGCTTTCAGAGCGCTGCGCCCGATCAAGTGCTCCAGCTCGCGAACGTTGCCCGGCCAGTGGTAGGCCAGCAGCGCCTGTTGCGCCTCAGCGCTCAGGCGCAGGCTGCCCAGGCCCATGCGCGAGCGGTTCTGTTCCAGGAAGTAGCCACTGAGCAGCAGCACATCGCGGCCGCGCTCGCGCAGTGCCGGCACCCGTAGGGGGTAGACGCTGAGACGGTGGTAGAAGTCGGCACGATAGCGGCCGTTGCGCACTTCTTCCGCCAGATCGCGGTTGGTGGCGGCAATCAGGCGCACGTCGACCCGATGCTCCTGGTCCGACCCCAGGCGTTGCAGTTGGCCGCTTTGCAGCACCCGCAGCAGTTTGGCCTGCACTGTCAGCGACAACTCGCCCACTTCATCGAGAAACAGCGTGCCGCCATTGGCCAGTTCGAATTTTCCCCGGCGATCCTGGGTGGCCCCGGTGAAGGCGCCGCGCACGTGGCCGAACAGCTCGCTCTCCACCAGGGTGTCGGGCAGGGCCGCGCAGTTGAGGCTGATGATCGGCTGCTCGGCCCGGGGCGAAGCCGCGTGGATAGCCTGGGCGACCAGTTCCTTGCCGACGCCGGTTTCTCCGGTGATCAGCACCGTCAGGTCGCTGCCGCCCACCAGCTTGATTTCCTCCAGCAAGCGTTTGTGGGCCTTGCTCTGGCCGATCATCTCGCGGTTCTGCCCACTGGCCTGGCGATAGACCTCGGCCCGCTGGTGCTCGTTTTCGGCGCGCTGGGCCAGGCGTTCGATGCGCTGGGCGGCGCTGACCGTTGCGGCGGCGAGGCTGGCGAAGGCTTGCAGGGCATCCAGCTCGATGGGTTCGAAGCGCTGCGGGTCCAGGGCATCGAGGGTCAGCAGGCCCCAGGGGCGCTCGTCGACGAACAGCGGGCAGCCCATGCAGTCATGCACTTCCAGGTGATCATCGAGCCCTTCCACCAGGCCGTCGTAGGGGTCGGGCAAGTCGCTGTCGCTGGCAAAGCGGGTCGGGCCCGGGCTGCCGAGCAGGGCGGCGAAGCGCGGATGCTCGCTGACCTTGAAACGGCGGCCCAGGGTGTCGGTGCTCAAGCCATTGACCGCCAGGGGCACCAGCCACTCGCCATCCAGGCGCAGCAGTGCAGTGGCATCGCAGGGCAGCAGGGCGCGCAGAGCTTCCAGCAGGCGGCGATAGCGCTCGCCTTCGGGCAGTTCGCGGGACAGGTCGGTGACCAGGGGAAGCAGGGCGGTGAGCAGGGATTTTGCAGTCATAATGACTCCGTGGTGTCTTAATGACTATAAAAGACAGAGTGTCTTTATGACTATATTTATTTTAACTTGTTGATATTTAACGTATTTATTTCTGGCACGAAAACTGATTGGGCATAGGAAACCTGCAAGCAGTCATAAAGTCCAGGAGTTGTCCTTATGCTAAGCGTTCAAGATCGTGCCATTATCAAAGCCACTGTGCCCCTGCTCGAAAGCGGCGGCGAAGCCCTGATTACCCACTTCTACCGGATGATGCTCTCCGAGTACCCGCAAGTGCGGCCACTGTTCAACCAGGCGCATCAGGCCAGCGGCGATCAGCCCAGGGCCTTGGCCAATGGTGTTCTGATGTATGCACGGCACATCGACCAACTGGACCAGTTGGGGGACCTGGTGGCCAAGATCATCAACAAGCACGTCGCCTTGCAGATCCTTCCGGAACATTACCCCATCGTTGGCGGTTGCCTGCTGCGGGCCATTTCCGAAGTGCTGGGCAGCGAGATCGCCACCCAGGAAGTGATCGATGCCTGGGCCGCCGCCTATAACCAGCTGGCGGATATCCTGATCGGCGCCGAGGCGGCGATCTACGACGAGAAAGCCCAGGCCCCCGGCGGCTGGCGCGGTGCCCGTGAGTTCCGGCTGGTGCAGAAGGTGGAAGAAAGCGCGGAAATCACCTCCTTTTATTTCGAACCGCTGGACCAGGGGCCGATCCTCGCCGCTGAACCGGGGCAGTACATCGGTTTGCAGCTCTTTATAGGGGGCGAGGAAATCCGTCGTAACTACTCCCTCTCGGCACTTTCCAACCAGGGCCAGTACCGCATCAGCGTCAAGCGCGAAACCGGCGGCGTGGCCTCCAACTACCTGCATGACCAATGCCCGGTGGGCAGCAGCGTCATGCTGTTCCCTCCTGCGGGGGAGTTCACCCTGGCGGCCAGCGACAAACCGCTGGTGCTGATCAGCGGCGGGGTGGGCATCACTCCAACCCTGCCGATGCTGGAGGCGGCGCTGGCCACCGAGCGTCCGGTGCATTTCATCCACTGCGCCCGCAACGGCCAGGTGCATGCCTTTCGCAACTGGGTCGATGAACTGGCCCAGCGGTATCCACAGCTCAAGCGCTTCTATTGCTACGCCGAGGATGACGGTGTCAGCCCGGCGGCGGACAAGCTGGGCATGCTGACCCGCGAGCAACTGGCCGAGTGGCTGCCGGAGCAACGCGACCTGGACGCCTACTTCCTCGGGCCCAAGGGTTTCATGGCCGCGGTCAAGCGCCACCTTCAGGCCCTGGGCATTCCCGAGCAGCAGAGCCGCTATGAGTTCTTCGGTCCGGCAGCGGCCCTGGAATAACCACCCCGGCCGGCTCCCCACGGGCGCCGGCCTTTTCTCTCTCCCCTTCGTTTCATGTGACTCCGGCATTCGCTGATTTTCCCGAAACCGCCTTTATTCTCGGCGTATTTGGTATGGCGGTTAATCCACTCTTAACCTGCTTGTCGCTATTGTCCGCAACTGGCAAAGCGCCCGAAGCCGCGTTGCAGTGGCGCTGTACGTCCCTGCATTCAAAGGTCATGTTCAACGTGTAGACTTCCCGGCAGCCGGGTGTGCCTCTGCGAGCATTGGCCTGCACGCGATCGACGGGTTCATCGAAGACAATCTCGGTCTGCCGCCTCGGGTCTCGGGGGCAGGCTGAACACAACAGAAAAAGGAATAGGGATGAGTGACGACAGACTGGGTTTGGGACGCGAGCGGCGTTTCCTGGTGCTGCTGGGGATTATTTGCCTGGCACTGATCGGCGGAGCCCTGTACATGCAGGTGGTGCTGGGCGAGGCGCCGTGCCCGCTGTGCATCCTGCAGCGTTATGCCTTGCTGCTGATTGCACTGTTTGCCTTCATCGGCGCGGCGATGAGTTCGCGACGTGGGGTCACGGTCATGGAAACCCTGGTGGTCATCTGCGCCCTCGCCGGCGCGGGCGTGGCCGGGCACCATGTGTACACCCAGTTCTACCCCTCGGTGAGCTGTGGCATCGATGTACTGCAGCCGATTGTCGACAGCTTGCCATTGGCCAAGATCTTCCCCCTGGGCTTTCAGGTGGACGGTTTCTGCTCCACGCCGTACCCGCCGATCCTGGGTCTGTCCCTGGCCCAGTGGGCGCTGGTGGCGTTCGTGCTGACGGTGATCCTGGTGCCTCTGGGTGTGGTGCGCAATCGCAAGAAAACCTACTGATTCGCCCGTAAAAGCCCCGGCTCCCCATGGGAGGGCCGGGGCTTTTTTGTGCCGTTCATTCGGCACCTGAAAAGTCCGTGATTTGCGGCAAGCGCAGGTGCGGCAAAAGTGCGACATGTTGTCACAGTGCCGCGGTCGCAGAGGGGCGGTTGAGTCGCTGCAACAGACTGCATTCTGGCGCGCTGGTTCAATGAGAGCCTGTCAGTTTGTGTACGCGAGCCTGTCGGCCGAGAACCATAGCCTGCTATCGATACAAATCTTCACAGCGCCCGTTTTACAAGGGGTGAAGCCTGATGGAAGGCGGCCCTCAGGGGGGATCGAGAGTCCTGGAAGGGGGGTGTTTCAGGTCCTTTTTGGGGCTTTTTGTTGCAAATGAAAATCGCTATGATTGCGATCCTTCGCAACAATCATGAGGGATTGTTGCGCCATGGGATAAAAATTATTTCGGGATAAGACATGGTTTATAAAACGCGACATATCTACAATCGCCCGCACTGAATTTCCGACGCTGCTCAACCCTGAGCACACGAGGACGGTCGAGGGGCGGATAGAGCGCTCCATGCGACTGCGGGTGTCGGCGCCTTCCAAACTTCCGCACCAAATGGAATTGGTCTGTAACAAGGCCTTTGACCACGAGATCGAATAAGAACCACTGCTAGCCCGGGATGTGTCGTTGAGCGCTTAACGCAACGGGCAGGCCCTTATTCAATTGAAGAAAAATGCCAACCCTTGGCAGGGTGAAGTGTTGGCGATCAAAACCCAACTGCATTGCGCAAGCTGCTTTAGAGGTCGTGAGATGAGTAAAAACAGGTACCCCAGATTACTAGGCTTATTGCCGCTGCTCGGCATGTTAATGCTGGGAGGCTGCAAGTGGACCTTGCTCGATCCCAAGGGTCAGGTCGGTCTGGATGAACGAAACCTGATCATCACGGCAACCATCCTGATGCTGCTGGTGGTTGTGCCGGTCATCATCATGACCTTCGCCTTCGCCTGGAAATACCGCGCCTCCAACAAGGACGCGACCTACGCGCCGAAGTGGTCCCACTCCACCAAGATCGAGATCGCGGTGTGGCTGGTTCCGGTGCTCATCATCATTGCCCTGGGTTATGTCACCTACAAGTCGACCCACGCCCTGGACCCGTACCGTCCGCTGGATTCCGACGTCAAGCCAGTGACCATCGAAGTGGTCGCCATGGACTGGAAGTGGCTGTTCATCTATCCCGACCAAGGGATCGCCACCGTCAACAAGATCGTTTTCCCGGCCCATACCCCGGTGAACTTCCGCGTGACCTCCGACACCGTGATGAACTCGTTCTTCATCCCGGGCCTGGGCGGCCAGATCTACGCGATGGCGGGCATGACCACCAAGCTGCACCTGATTGCCAACCAGAACACCGAACTTGAAGGTATCTCCGCCAACTACAGCGGCGCGGGTTTCACCGGCATGAAGTTCAAAGCGATCGCTACCAGTCAGGAAGATTTCGACGCCTGGGTAAACGAAGTCAAGAAGGCACCTAAACAGCTGGACACCGCTGAATACGAAGCCCTTTCCAAGCCAAGCCAGAACAATCCTGTAGAGCTCTACTCCGCCTACGCGCCAAACCTGTTCCAGACCGTCATCGACAAGTATGAAGGCATGAAACCGGGCAAGCCGCTCAAGCACGAGAAGAAAGAAAAGGAAGTGGCCGCAACGGAAGGGATGGACGTGAGTTCGCATTCAGCTGCCGGGGCAGAGGAGTAAACGATGTTTGGTAAATTAAGTCTGGAAGCGATTCCGTTCCACGAGCCGATTGTCATGGTCACCGTTGCCATGATTCTGCTCGGTGGCGTGGCGCTGTTCGCGGCAATCACCTACTTCAAGAAGTGGACCTATCTGTGGACCGAGTGGCTGACGTCCGTCGACCACAAGAAAATCGGTGTGATGTACATCATCGTCGCCATGGTCATGCTGCTGCGTGGTTTTGCCGACGCCATCATGATGCGTACCCAGCTGGCCATGGCCACCGAGGGTTCGCCTGGCTACCTGCCACCTGAACACTATGACCAGATCTTCACCGCCCACGGTGTGATCATGATCATCTTCATGGCGATGCCATTCTTCACCGGCCTGATGAACCTTGTCGTGCCGCTGCAGATCGGCGCGCGTGACGTGGCCTATCCGTTCCTCAACTCCCTGAGCTTCTGGCTGCTGGTTTCGGGCGTGGTGCTGATCAACCTGTCCCTGGGCGTTGGCGAATTCGCCAAGACCGGCTGGGTTGCCTATCCGCCGCTGTCGGGCTTGCAATACAGTCCGGGCGTGGGTGTGGACTACTACATCTGGGCGCTACAGCTATCAGGGCTGGGGACAACGCTAACGGGGGTCAACTTCCTGGCCACCGTGCTGAAAATGCGTACCCCGGGCATGAAGATGATGGACATGCCGATCTTCACCTGGACCTGCACCTGGGCCAACGTGCTGATCGTGGCTTCATTCCCGATCCTCACCGCTACCCTGGCACTGCTGACGCTTGACCGTTACATGGATTTCCACATTTTCACCAATGAACTTGGTGGCAATCCAATGATGTACGTGAACCTGTTCTGGGCCTGGGGTCACCCCGAGGTGTACATCCTGATCCTGCCGGCGTTCGGTATCTTCTCTGAAGTGATCTCGACCTTCTCCGGCAAGCGCCTGTTCGGCCACCATTCGATGATCTACGCTTCCGGCGCGATCTCGGTACTGGGCTTCATGGTCTGGCTGCACCACTTCTTCACCATGGGTTCGGGGGCCAGCGTCAACGCCTTCTTCGGCCTGGCGACGATGCTGATCTCGATTCCGACGGGGGTGAAGCTGTTCAACTGGCTGTTCACCATCTACCACGGCCGTCTGCGCATCACCAGCCAGGTTCTGTGGACCCTGGGCTTCATGGTGACCTTCGCCATCGGCGGCATGACCGGCGTACTGCTGGCCATTCCGGGTGCCGACTTCGTTCTGCACAACAGCCTGTTCGTGATCGCTCACTTCCACAACGTGATCATCGGCGGCGCGGTATTCGGCTACATCGCCGGCTTCAGCTTCTACTTCCCGAAAGCCTTCGGCTTCAAGCTGCATGAAGGTTGGGGCAAGGCTGCGTTCTGGTTCTGGATCTCCGGCTTCTTCGTCGCGTTCATGCCGCTCTATGCACTGGGCTTCATGGGCATGACCCGTCGTCTGAACGCCACCACCAACCCTGAGTGGGTGCCGTACCTGTACGTCGCCATGGTGGGTGCGGTGATGATCGCCGTGGGTATCGCCTGCCAGCTGATCCAGCTGTACGTCAGCGTGCGTGACCGCAAGCAGAACATGTGTGTATCCGGCGACCCTTGGAACGCTCACACCCTGGAATGGTCGACCTCGTCGCCACCTCCGTTCTACAACTTCGCGGTACTGCCGAAAGCCGAAGGCATCGATCCGTTCACCGAAGCCAAGGAAAACGGCACTGCCTACGCGCAGCCTGGCCGCTACCAGCCGATCCACATGCCCAACAACACCGCTACCGGTCTGGTCATGGGGGCTCTGCTGACCGTGTTCGGTTTCGCCATGATCTGGCACATCTGGTGGCTGGCCATCGCAAGCCTGGCCGGCACCGTGATCTATTTCGCGATCCACGCTGCCCGTGATGATCAAGGCTACATGGTGCCGGTCGAAACGATCGAGCGCATCGAAGCCGAACAGCACAAGCGTCTGGTATCGGAGAACAAGATCCCGGCTACCCGTGTTGAAACCTCGTTGGAACAGGCTTAATCCATGTCGAACTTAGTGACCAATGCTGGACACGCCCATGTCGATGACCATGGGCACGATGACCATCACCACGACTCGGGCGAGATGACCGTATTCGGTTTCTGGCTCTACCTGATGACCGACTGCATTCTGTTTGCGTCGATCTTCGCGGTATACGCGGTACTGGTTAACAACGTAGCGGGTGGCCCGTCGGGCCACGACATCTTCGAACTGCCATACGTACTGGGTGAAACCGCCCTGCTGCTGTTCAGTTCGATCACCTACGGCTTCGCCATGCTGGCGTTCTTCCGGGGCAACAAGAAGCAGGTACTGGGCTGGTTGGCCATGACCTTCCTGTTCGGCCTGGGCTTCATCGGCATGGAGATCAACGAGTTCCATCTGCTGATCTCCGAAGGCTATGGCCCTAGCCGTTCCGGCTTCCTGTCCGGGTTCTTCACCCTGGTCGGTACCCACGGTCTGCACGTGACCAGCGGTCTGATCTGGATGGCGATCATGATGTACCAGGTGCAGAAAAACGGCCTGACGGCGACCAACAAGACCCGTCTGAGCTGCCTGAGCCTGTTCTGGCACTTCCTGGACGTGGTGTGGATCTGCGTATTCACCGTTGTTTACCTGATGGGGACTATGTAAATGGCCAACACACACTCCCACGACGAAGCCGGTCACGGCAGCGTCAAGTCCTACGCCATCGGCTTCATCCTGTCGGTCATCCTGACACTGATCCCGTTCGGTCTGGTGATGTACCCATCGCTGCCCAAAGACGTGACCCTGTGGATCGTCCTGGCGTTCGCAGTCATCCAGGTGCTGGTGCACCTGGTGTACTTCCTGCACCTGGACCGTTCCGAAGCACAGCGCAACAACGTGGTGGCGTTCATCTTCGCCGCGTTGGTCATTGTTCTGCTGGTTGGTCTGTCGTTGTGGATCATGTTCAGCATCCACACCGTCATGATGGCGAAGTGAGGTAAACCCGATGTCGCTCAAGCACTTTATCCAAATCACCAAACCGGGGATCATTTTCGGTAACGTGCTTTCTGTGGCAGGCGGGTTCTTCCTGGCCTCGAAAGGGCATGTCGATCTGGCCATTTTCCTGGCCGCCATGATCGGCACCTCGCTGGTGGTAGCGTCCGGTTGCGTGTTCAACAACTGCATCGACCGTGACATCGACCTGAAGATGGAGCGCACCAAGAACCGCGTGCTGGTCCAGGGCCTGATTTCCCTGGAAGTGGCACTGGTCTATGCCTCTATCCTCGGTGTCGCCGGCGTCGCCCTGCTGTACTACGTGGCCAACCCGTTGGCCGCGTTGTTCGCGGTAATCGGCTTTGTCATCTACGTCGGCTTCTACAGCCTGTACCTCAAGCGCAAGTCGGTTCACGGCACGCTGGTGGGCAGCCTGTCCGGAGCCATGCCGCCAGTGATCGGCTATGTCGCGGTCAGCAACAGCTTCGACATGGCTGCGCTGACCCTGCTGGTGATGTTCAGCCTGTGGCAGATGCCGCATTCCTACGCCATCGCGATCTTCCGCTTCAACGATTACCTGGCCGCATCGATTCCGGTGCTGCCAGTGAAGCGTGGCATCCGCGTGGCCAAGAAGCACATCCTGCTCTACATCCTGGCATTCCTGGTGGCGACCCTGATGCTGACCTTCAGCGGTTACGCCGGCATGAGCTACCTGGCGGTAGCGGCGGCCATGGGCATGTACTGGTTGTACATGGCCTGGACCGGCTACAAGGCAGTGGATGACACCGTGTGGGCGCGCAAGCTCTTCGTGTTCTCGATCTTCACCATCACCGCGCTGAGCGTGATGATGTCGGTGGATTTCAAGGCCCCGACCGAGCTCCTGCTGACCTACGCACACTAAGCTGTCCAGGCCACAGGAAAAGCCCCGCCTTCGCAAGAAGCGCGGGGCTTTTTTCATTGCGCTGGGTTGATGGTCACATCATTTAAAGTTTTTCGGCCCGAAGGCCTGGCCTGGCCGGGTAAAATGCGCCGTTCGTGGATAGAACCTGAGTGGATGCAATGGAAAACCGTATTGAACTGTACGACTCGAAGGCGCGCTATGGCGTCATCAGTCGCGGACTGCACTGGGCCATGGCCCTGGCCTTTGCCTGGATCTACAGCACCACCAGTGCGCATTACCTGCTGGCCGATTCGGCCCTGGACAAGTTCCTCTGGCCGACCCACAAGCAAGTCGGCCTGCTGTTGATGGCCCTGCTGCTGGTGCGTGTGGTCTGGAGCCTGTTGAACCGTCATCGCCGGCCGCCGAGCCTCAACCTTGCAGCAACCCTGGGGCATGGGCTGCTGTATGCCGGGATGTTTGCCATTCCGTTTCTCGGCCTGTTGCGTCAGTACGGTTCGGGCCGTGCCTTTTCCGCCTTCGGTCTGCCGGTAATGAACGGCTTCGACGGGCCGAAGATCCAGTGGATGACCGAGCTGGGCAACAATTTCCACAGCCTCCTGGGCTGGACCCTGCTGGTGCTGATCGTCGGCCATGTGGCGGCGCTGGTCCTGCACTGCATCAAGGGCCAGGGGCATATTCTGCGGCGCATGGCCGGCAGTGCACACTCGGCGTGAGCCGCGCACCCGAACACGGAAAAGCCCCGCCTTCGAGAGACGCGCGGGGTATTTTATTGAGAGCCCTTGCGTGGGCTGCCCAACTATTCAAATGACCCAACTCATGCAGGAAGCAGAATGATGAAGAAAACAGCGGTTATCGTGTTCAGCGGCGGACAGGACTCGACAACCTGTCTGATCCACGCCTTGCCGTTCTATGACGAAGTGCACTGCATTACGTTCGACTATGGCCAGCGGCACCACGCGGAAATCGAGACCGCGCAGCGGCTATCCAAGCAGTTGGGGGCGACCGTGCACAAAGTGCTGGACGCTTCGTTGCTCAACGAACTGGCGATCAGCAGCCTCACTCGGGACAACATTCCGGTGCCCACGGTGAACAGCTCAGGCGAGAGCTTGCCCAGTACCTTTGTACCCGGAAGAAATATCCTGTTCCTTACCCTGGCCTCTATCTACGCCTATCAGGTAAAAGCCGAGACCGTGATTACCGGAGTGTGCGAGACCGATTTCTCGGGTTACCCCGATTGCCGCGATGAATTTGTAAAGGCCTTGAACAAGGCCCTCGAACTGGGCATGGAGTACAAGTTGCGCCTCGAGACTCCGCTGATGTGGCTGAACAAGGCAGAAACCTGGGCCCTGGCGGACTACCACAATCAACTGGAGCTGGTTCGCGAGCAAACCCTGACTTGCTACAACGGCATCATGGGCAGTGGCTGCGCCAACTGCGACGCCTGCAATCTGCGGGCAAAAGGCTTGAACGCTTATCTGGAGAACAAGACGCAAGTCATGGATAGCCTGAAGAGCAAGATGGGTCTGAAGTGAGGATTTGAGCCGCTTGCTGCCCTTGGAGCCCAACACTGAACCTGCCTGGCAGATAGGTGTTGAGCTCCGGCGTTGCTCTACAAACAGCGATCGATCATTTTGCCTGGCTATCCGTTATGTATCTCTTGAACAGTGATCGTGCGCCATAGGCGGGCAATATATTGAAGAATGCAAAACAGACCTTGATCGCGATCTGAACATAAATCATGTTCAGGATGTCGTTGTTTTGCATGGCTCCATAGAATGCGATGTAGCAAAACACGAAGCTGTCGATGATGACCGCAAACAAGGTGCTGAGGAATATCCGCAGAAATAGGAATCTGGAGTTTGTGAGTTCCTTTATCTTGCACAGCAAATATGAGTTTATGTTTTCAGAAACAAGGAAGGAAACGGAAGACGCTACCAGTACAGACGACACCTGGATAATAACGTCGTTATAAGGTGTATCGAGTTTCCAGCCTGGAAGCCCGGGGAGAAACGTGGACGCGTAGAGCAGGATGATGATCATGGCGTTGCTTGCAAATGCAAACAGAATGGCTCTTCTGGCGAGCCTGAGTCCGAAGTTCTCGTTCAGCAGGTCAACGATCAGGAATGTCAGAGGGTACAGAAAGGTGCCCGGGGTAATAATGATGTCGAGGGACTCAAGGTAGATCGGCTTTGTTGCAGCGATGCTGGTGAAAATATAAAAGGTAAAGAGCAGCAGGTTGAGGATGATGTAGATCATCCATGAGTTTTCATTGCGGTCGTTCAAGTCGTATGCAGTAAGTGTTCCTCCTTGGGAGTAGAACTTTTTATACAGGTTTTTAACTTCCATTTTGTTCAAGTTATCCATTATTTCGCTGTTCACTACTTCGCTCAGCTTTATTTTTATGACCTTGCCGGTGTCGATGATCATGATCACGGCCAGGTTTTTATTGTTCTCAAACCCCAGAAGCTTGTACTTGCTGTTCTCGATATCACCTTCATAGGCAGTCATTGAAGCGTTCCTCAATGATATCGCCGACGACAGATATACGATCCGGGTCGAAGACGACCTCGTTCATGATCAGCAGTTTCCTGGCCTGTTTGTCGTAAGCCAGTTTTTCCTTTTCATCGGTGATCGTCCCCTTTTGCACGATCAACAGGCCGCCGACCTCATACATGCCCTTGATATCGTTTTCCAGGCGCACGGCTATCAAGTTAGAGGATGTACCGAAGTAGTAGGTCAATGGGAAACAAGTGGCGAGTTCGCCAATACGTTTATCCATGTTGACCATCAACTGGCTTTCCTTGAGGATCGGAACAGCAGCCGGGTTCATGTTCCCTTGCGGGGAAATGCTGCTTTCGATGATCTCCTTCTCTTCAAAGTCGACGGTTTCTATTTCCTCATAGGAAATACCGAAGAAGTCGGAGATTTTTCGAATGGTGGACTGCTGGACGTTGCTGACCTTGCCTTCCAGGATGTTGTATATGGTTGTTCTGGTCAGGCCACTGGCGTTGCATAAAGACAGTTGTGTCTCTCCGCGACTTTTAATCAGGTATTTGATATTGCTTTTTAAATACTCTGTTCTTTCTCTTCTGTGCATCAAATGCCTCACCATTTCCTTATAGTCGTAATGCATCGAATTTTTTAGCGTTCACATCGCGCATGACATCGATTGCCTGGCGCCAATAGCGGGATCATTGTGGCAGAAGCCTGTCAGTTGCTTTTGTGTTGTCTGGTAATTCGCTAGTGCTCCTTTAGCCAGCCTGTATCCGTCCTGGGATACTTCGCTACGGGGACTGTGGGCGATCAAGTCGCTGAGAGGGGCCGGTTTGCACGGGGCCGCAACGGACAAGTGTTGCATGCGTCAGCCATGACAATAAAGCCCCAGGGGGTGGGCATCACCACTCCCGCCCTGAGGCTTGCACCGGCAAGGCTGCGCCGATGTCTTTTTACTTCAAAAAAGAAGCATTTAACTTTGAGGATGTTTAATTTTTTGATTAATTCTGTTACGCCTTATACAGTCTTGACCCAGGGCCCGGATCAGCCCGACTCACACCAACGAACGTAAAACCCAGGAAGCACGCCCTCGTTCGTGGCGCGCAGCACTCAAGGAAGGGGCACAGATTTATGGCAGCCGATACCGAACCACTGAGGAACCAGGCCGACTTGCTGCGATGTGGCTTGGCGGACCTGCGAACAGAAGACGCCGAGCTGGCCAGGATCCTGGACGCTGAAGTAAGCCGGCAACAACGCACGCTTTCCCTGGTTTCATCTTCCTGTGCAGCCACCCCCAGAAGCCTTGCCGCCTCGGCCTCGGCGCTGGTCAACGTGACGGCGCAGGGGGTTGCGGGCAAACGCCATCACGCCGGGTGCGAAAACGTCGATCTGGTGGAATCCCTGGCGATCCGCAGGGCACGGGAGCTGTTTGCCGCGCAATACGCCGCGGTGCAATCGCACTCGGCCTCGAACGCCAACTACCAGGTGTTGTCCGCGCTGCTTGAGCCGGGGGACACCCTGCTCGGGATGGCCCTGGATCATGGCGGCGACCTGACCCACGGCAGCTCCCTCGCTTTTACCGGTGCCCACTACAAGGCGATCCGCTACGGCACCACGGCCCAGGGCACCATCGACTACCAGGAGGTACGTCAGCTGGCGATGGCCCACCGCCCGCGCATCATCATCTGTGGGGCAACGGCTTATTCGCGGGTCGTGGACTTCCAGCGTTTTCGCGACATTGCCGATGAAGCCGGGGCCATCGTCCTTGCCGACATCTCCCATATCGCCGGCCTGGTTGCCACGGGGCGTCATCCGAGCCCGATCGATGTGGCGCACGTCACCACCACTTGCACCCACAAACAGCTCGCCGGGCCACGCGGCGGCCTGATTCTTTCCGGGCGGGACGCGGACACCAAGGTGCCCGGCCTGAGGTCGAGCTTT
The DNA here is from genome assembly GCF_900103205.1 of Pseudomonas sp. NFPP12. Classification (NCBI taxonomy): domain Bacteria; kingdom Pseudomonadati; phylum Pseudomonadota; class Gammaproteobacteria; order Pseudomonadales; family Pseudomonadaceae; genus Pseudomonas; species Pseudomonas sp. NFPP12. Next base: position 890,374 of record NZ_FMWW01000002.1, on the reverse strand, counting down.
CGTCGGGTGCTCGACCAGGCAGTTTTCCCCGGGATGCAGGGGGCGCCTGCAGTCAACATGATCGCCGCCAAGGCGGCCGCGCTGGGCTATGCCATGTCTGCACAGTTCGATGCCTACATGGGGCGGATTCGCGCCACGGCGGATGAAATGGCCTGCGCGTTCATGGCGCGGGACTACGAGGTAATGGGCGGCGGGACGGAAAACCACACGATCCTGTTGCGCTTGCCTAAGGGTATCAGCGGCTCCCTCGCCGAATCGGCATTGGAAAAGTGCGGAATCATTGTCAGCAAAAAACGCGCACCGGGGGAGACTCGATCGTCATTTGCCGCCAATGGCTTGTGTATCGGCACGGGCTCCATCGCACAGCGCTATGTGGACCCCCAGGGCTGTCGGCAGATCGTCGACCTGGTGTGCCGGATACTGGATCAGCTGCAGCCGCGGGGCGAGCAGCCATACGTTCTGGAGCCCGCGCAGCAGGAGCGCTTCCGGCTGGAGACCGAGGCGTTGTGTGCGATGTACCCCATCCTTGAGTACGGGGATCGCTGAAGAAAAAAAGCCCCGTCTTCACGCTGGAATACGGGGCTTTTCAGGTCTGCAGAAGGCTGTGCTGGCGCTTCGCGAGCAAGCTCGCTCCTGCAGCGGCGGGTTACAGCTGTTGTTGCGCGCTGTAGCCTTCGAACGCAGTCTGCTGCTGGATCGCGGTAACGATGTTCTTGCGGGTGGCCTGCTGTTCGTTGCCATCCTTGTCGAGGAACATCTCGCTTTCCAGTTCCGCCTCGTCGCCTTCGCCGACAAAGCTGAAGCCGAGGAATTCGAAGGCTTCACGGTCGACGTTGGCCTTGGAGCGCGGGCGCATCGGCAGGGTGACGCTGACGCCGTCCTTGCTGATGGCGAACACTTCCATTTCCTTCTTCGGACGCGCCTTGCTCTTGCCGCCGCTGGGGTTGCTGATGGCCTGGTGGGTCTGGTTCAGCACCTTCAGGGCCAGGCCGTAGACCAGCTCCTGGAAATCCGGATCCTCCTTGTAGCTGGAGAGAATCCGGCTGATGGGGAATTTCTTGCTCAGGTCTTCCAGGGCGGCGAGGTCGGCGGCCTCGGCGTCTTTGAGCTGCTTGAGCTGGCCCATGAGTTCATAGGCGGTGTCGTCGTCAAAGCGGTCGTGGGCCTGGCGAATCGCTGCGCGCAGTTCGCGAATCTGGTCACTTTCTTTCGAGGTGTGGAAGGCGTCGAGCACCATCTCGCTGATGGTCTTGGCCTGGGACACGTGTTGTGAAAGATGAATGGCGTTTTCGTATTCGGCCTTGTTGGACAAGGCGACTACGGATTCTTCGGTGTTGGAATCAGGCATTGAACATCCACTACTTGGTTTAACAGGTTTGAGGCGCGAAAGGCCCAGGGGGATTTTCGGGGGCGCCTAATCTATTGGACCCGGGCCCTATTGTCACGGACCAAGCGACGGCCCGGCAGCCGCGCCTCTCTCAGACCGGCCTACGCGCCACAGATTCCCTGTCGTTCAAAGCACTTGTGTATCGCTGACCCCAGCCTCCAGTTCCTGGCGCAGATCGCTGCCCCGGCGGGCGATGAATACCAATTGCGCGGCATGCTCGGTGGGCTGGTCGGCGGCCAGGGTGAACTGGCTGCGGCTGCCCACATGCTGCAACCAATAAGGTTGTTCATTGCCTTCAAGGCGCACCAGGCCCTTGAGGCGCAGCAGGTCGGCGGGCAGGCGCGCCAGCCAGTCCCGCAAAGCCTTGGGTTGCAGCGGTCGCGAGCTTTTCCACACCCAGCTTTCGAACAACTGGTCGTGGGCCTGGGGCAGGGCCTTGAATAGCACTTCGGTGGAGCGCACCGGCGGCGCCAGCAGCAGCTCGGGGGGCAGCTCGGCCTGCACCGTGTCGAACACCGGGGCGCGATTGCCGAGGCTGGTGCGGATGCTCTGCAATTGCTCGGCATCCACCAGATCGGCCTTGTTCAGCAGCACCCAGTCCGCGCAGGCCACCTGGGCTCGGGACAGGCGGGCCATTTCCCCTTCCAGGCCCTGGTAGCCGCTGGCGTCCACCAGGGTGATCACCGCGTCCAGGTGCAGGCGGTTGCGCAGTTGCGGGTAGCCGATGGTCTGCACGATGCGCTGCGGGTCGGAGACGCCGCTGCACTCGATGACAATTCGCTCCAGGGCCGGGCGCAGCTTGGACAGGCTCACCAGTTGCGCCAGCAGGTCCTCCTGCACGGTGCAGCAGATGCAGCCGTTCTGCAGGCTGTACACCGCGTCGGTGACCTCGGCGATGATCGCCGCATCGATGTTCAGCTCGCCGAAATCGTTGACGATCACCGCTAGCCGGCCGCTGTCGGCGCGTTGCACCATGCGGTTGAGCAGGGTGGTCTTGCCGGCGCCGAGAAAGCCTGCAACCACGGTTACCGGGATGCTCGGGGTGCTGTTCATTATTCCTTGCCCTCGATCACCGGTGGCAGGCCTTCCCACACCGCTTGCAGCGGGGTGTCGCTGAAGGTGCCCTGGCGGTCGTAGACCAGTTGCCCCTCGACGAAGGTCAGTTGCACCTGGGTGTGGTGGATGTAGTTGCGTGCGCCCTGGGCAAACAGGTCGCGGTCGAGGACGATCAGGTCCGCCGACTTGCCGGCCTCCAGGCTGCCGGTCAGGTGTTCCAGGCCCATGGCATGGGCGCCGTTGAGGGTCGCCACTTGCAGGGCCTGTTCCAGGCTGATGGGGTCACCGAAGGTGTCGGGTTCCTGGTTCCACGGGTTCTGCCGGGTGACCATGGTTTCCAGGGCCAGCCATGGATCGATGGACGCCACCGGCCAGTCGGTGCCGAACACCGCGATGCCACCGGCTGCCAGCACGCCCTTGAAGTCATAGATGCGCTTGAGGCGTTCCTGGCCGTAGCCGGAGCGTGCGCCGCTGGCGAATGGCGTCGGGTACCAGGCCGCCGGAGAGAACTCGGCGATCACGTCCAGGGCCTGGAAGCGCTTGAGGTTGCCCGGGTGCAGCAGGGTGCTGTGGGCGCATTGGTGACGGATGCCGCTGTTGCCGTTGCGCCGCCGGGCCTCGGCCACGGCATCGAGGAACACGTCGGAGGCGCCGTCGCCGGTGCAGTGGGCGATCACCCGCAGGCCGCGCTTGTCCATGTCCACCACCATGTCGGTGATGTGTTCCGGGGTCAGGTTGAGCTTGCCGCGCCAGCTCGACTCTTCCGGCCAGGGGGTCAGCAGGTAGGAGGACTTGGGCTCCACGGTGCCATCGAAGTGGAACTTCACCGCGTTGGCACTCAGGCGCGCGCTGCGATAGAAATGCCGCTCGCCACTGAGCAGTTCCCAGCGCCGGCGCACCGGGAAGATGTCGTCCTGCCAACTGATGGCGGCTTCCACCCGCAGGGTCAGCTCGCCGGCATCGTCCAGTTCCTTGAGGGCCTGCAGGCGGTTTTCGCAGACGTGCACGTACTTGGTGGCGGTGACCCCGCGAGAGGTCTGGAAGTGCACGCCATCGCGATAGGCACGGCGCAGCACCGACACCGGAGTCGGCGGCATGGCGGCATGGATCAGGGCGTAGGCCCCGTCGATCAACAAGCCGTTGGGTTCGCCGGTCAGCTCGTCGCGCTCCAGGTAGCCGTTGCGCGGGTCGCTGGTGTGGCGGTCGATGCCGGCCAGTTCCAGGGCCTTGGAGTTGACCATCATGGTCCCCCACATGCGGTCCAGCAGGGCCACCGGGCGGTCCGGCATGACGCTGTCGAGCCATTCGCGGCCCGGGGTCAGCCCGGCTTCGCGGAAGGTGTAGCGCACCCAGTACTGGCCGTAGATCCAGCCGTCGCCGGGATGGCTGTCGGCATAGGCGTGGATCGCGGCTGCCAGTTGCTCCGGGGTCGGGTCTTCGATGCCCACGTCCAGGTCGTCGGCGTAGCGCGGGGCCAGGGCCAGGTCCGGGTGGGTGTGCATGTCATGCAGGCCGGGCATGCAGAAGGCCCCGTCCAGATCGTGCTGGCGGGTGTTGGGGCCGATCAGCGAAGCCAGGGAGGCGAGGCTGCCCACCGCGATCAGCTTGCCCTGGCGGATGGCCACGGCGTCGGCCCAGGGCTGGGCCGGATCGAGGGTGTACATCCGGCCGTTGTGCAGCACCAGTTCAGCGTATTGATCGACGGCGCTATGGGTGGAGTTGAATTGGTCGGAAGCGGTCACGGGGTCAACCTCTCAAGCAGGGGGCCCTTCAAAGGTGGGCAAAAAAGTAAGGCGCAGCAGTGTTCTTGTCGGAGGTACCAGGGCCGCTGGGCGGCCCGGGTCATGCATTCAGCGTTGTGCGCCCAGGGTTTCGACAAAGCCGGCAATGCGCTGGCAGGCGTCCTTGAGCACCTCGTCGGCGACGGTGAAGGAGATCCGCACGAAGCCTTCGGCACTGGCGCCGAAAGCCTGGGCGTCGAGCACCGAGACCCCGGTGGCGCGGAACAGCTGCCAGGCGAAATCCATGCTCGACAGGCCGGTGCGGCGTACGTCCACCAGCATGAACATCCCGGCTTCCGGCTCGCGGCAGTCCAGCAGTTGCACCTGCTTGAGGCCCGCCACCACCAGGTCGCGGCGCCGGCGATAGACCTCGCGGGCGCTGCCGATCACTTCTTCATCGAGCTCCAGGGCCTTGAGCGCGGCTTCCTGGATAAACCCCGGCAGGCCGTAGAGCATGCACAGCAAGAGGTTGTCCAGATGCCCGACCAGGGCCGGCGGGGCGATCACCCAGCCCACGCGCCAACCGGTCATGGCATGGGTTTTCGACAGGCTGTTGAGGATCACCGTGCGCTCGGCCATGCCCGGCAGTGAAGCGATGCTCAGGTGTTCGCGGTCGTAGGTCAGTTGCCCGTAGACCTCGTCGGAGATCACCCACAGGTCATGCTTGCGCGCCACCTCGGCCACGGCTTCCAGCTCCTCACGGCTGTAGACGTTGCCGGTGGGGTTGCACGGGGTGGCCAGGGCGATGCCGCGAGTCTTGTCGGTGAGCGCCGCTTCCAGGGCCGCGGCGGTCAGGCGAAAGCCATTGGCCGCCGGCTGCTGGACGCAGGCGATCTGCGCCCCCGAGGCGTGGATGCAGGCCTCGTAGGTCAGGTACATGGGTTCTGGCACCAGCACTTCGTCGCCGCTGCTGAACAGGCACAGCGATGTGGCGAACAAGCCGTTCTGCGCACCCGCCACCAGCGCCACGTTGTCGGCGCTGACCTCGATGCCCAGCAGGCGGCGCTGCTTGGCGGCGATGGCCTCACGCAGGGCCGGGCGGCCGAGGACGTGGGTGTAGTGGGTGTCGCCTTGCTCCAGGGCGGCACTGGCGGCGGCGCTGATGCGCTCGTCGGTGGCGAAGTCCGGGTCGCCGACGCTGAGCACGATCACGTCTTCGCCGCGACCACGGGCCTCGATGGCTGCGTAGTGGATGTCCCAGGCGCTGACGGATTCGCCGCTGATGCGCTGTACGAAAGGTGAGTAACGCATGTTGTTCTCCTCACGGGCCTCGCTGCCCGCGCAATGAATGGGTTCAGGCCTGACGCTGGGGGACCTTGCCCAGGCGTGCGCACAGATGTTCGATGACAAAGGCCAGGACGATGTAGATCAGTGCCACGGCCAGCAGCGGCTCGTAGACTTTCAGGGTCTGTGCCCGTACCAGGTTGGCCGCGCCCAGCAGGTCGGTGACCGCCACGGTGGACGCCAGTGCAGTGGCCTTGAGCAGCAGCACACATTCCCCCACCAGGGTCGGGCGCACCAGTTCCAGGGCCCGGGGCAGCCACACCCGGCGCAGGGTCAGCCAGTGGCCCATGCCATAGGCGCGGGCGGCTTCCAGCTCGCCTCGTGGCACGGCCCGCAGGCCGCCACGCAGCACTTCGCCGACGTAGGCGCCGACACTCAGGGTCAGGGCCAAGGCCACATACCAGAAACCTTCGCGCAGGTAGGGCCAGAGAAAGCTGCCGCGGATCGGCGGGTAGGCGGCGAACAGGCTGCCGACCCCGTAATAGAGGATGTAGATCTGCACCAGCAGCGGGGTGCCGCGAAACACACTGATGTAGAACTGCATCGGCGCACGAATCAGAGGGTTGCGCGACACCCGGCCCAGGCCCACCACTACTGCCAGGGCAAAGCCGCAGATTCCGCTCAGCAGCAGGAGCTTGAGGGTGATGCCCAGGCCGCGCAGCAGCTCGGCGGAAAAACCGTTGATCCAGGAAAAGTCCATCCGAGCCTCCTAGTGCTGGGGCAGCCAGCGGTTGGTGCGTCGTTCGAGCACGCGGAACACGCTGCCGGACACCAGGGTGATGACGAAATAGAAGGCCGCGACCGCCAGGTAGAACACCAGGTAATGCTTGGTGGAACCGGCCGCCTGTTTGCCCACCGAGAGCAGCTCGCTGTAGCCGACGATGCTGATCAGTGCGCTGTCCTTGACCAGCACCAGCCACAGGTTCGACAGCCCGGCCATGGCGTAGGGCAGCATGCTCGGCAACAGGATGCGCCGCACCAGCAGCCAGCGCTCGATGCCGTAGGCCCGGGCCGCTTCGATCTGACCGTGGGGGATGGCCTGGATCGCGCCACGGATGATCTCCGCCGAATAGGCGCCCTGGACGATGCCCAGCACCAGTACCGCGGCAATGAAGCCGTTGACCGTGACACTCGGCCGGTCCATGGCGGCCATGGCCATGTTCAGCAGGTCGGTGCCGGCGTAGTAGAGCAGCAGAATCAGCAGCAGTTCGGGCATGGCCCGGTACAGGGTGGTGTAGGCGTTGGCCAGCTTCACCAGCCAGCGCGGGCCCTTGAGCTTGATCATCGCCACCAGCAGGCCGATGCCCAGGCCGAGCACAAAGGCCCCGGCGGAAATCTGCAGGGACACCAGCGCGCCCTGGGCCAGGGCGCCGAGCCAGCCGTCGGCGACGAACAGTTGGGAAAGGTCGGACAGAGAAATCATGACGTATCCAGTCAACGCCGGCGGCCCGCGCAAACGGGCCGGCCGGACGGCTTAGTTGGCAGAAATGTCGACGCTGAAGTAGCGGCTGCGGATCTTGTCGTAGGTGCCATCGGCCTTGAGCGAGGCCAGGGCGGTGTTGATCCGCTGCTGCAGGGCGCTGTCACCCTTGCGCAGGCCGACCCCGATGCCGGAACCGAACAGCGGGTCCTTGGGCGCCAGGCCCTTGTCCGCCAGACCGGCGCCGGCCGCGGTCTTGAGGATCGGCTCGATGGTCAGGGCGTCGGCCAGCATCACGTCGATGCGCCCGCTCTGCAGGTCGGCGATCATGTCGTCCTGGGTGGTGTAGTAGCGCAGGGTCGAGGTCTTGCCGTAGTAGGTCTTGGCGAAGGTCGCGTTGGAGGTCGAACCCTGCACGCCGATCAGCTTGCCCTTGAGGCCTTCGGGGGTGGTGACCAGCTCCAGGCTCTGGTCGGCGACCCACATGGCCGGGGTCTGGTAGTAGGGCGCAGAGAAATCGATGACCTTTTCCCGTTCGTCGGTGATGCTCAGGGAGTTGAGGATGGCGTCGATCTGGCTCGATTGCAGGGCCGGGATCAGGCCGTCCCAGGCCACTTCCTTGAGTGGGCACTGGGCCTGCATGCGGTCGCACAGAGCCTTGATCAGCTCCGGTTCGAAGCCGCTCCAGTCGCCGTTGCCGCTTTTCATCGAGAACGGCGGGTAGGGTTCCAGGGCGATGCCGAAGACGATCTTGTCGGCGGCCACGGCGTGGCTGGCCAGTGCACTGAACAGGCAACCGGTGGCGAGCACCTTGAGCAGGTTTTTCATGGCTTTACCCTTTATCGAAGTTGTTGTTTTCAAGGATTGAAGCGAAACGTCAGACGCGGTTTTCCTGAGCCATGACGAATTGCCGGCAGCGCTCGCTGACCGGGTTGAGGAACACTTGCTGGGGGGGCCCTTCTTCTTCCACCAGCCCCTGGTGAAGGAACATCACCTTGCTCGACACATCCCGGGCAAAGGCCATTTCGTGGGTCACCAGGATCATGGTACGGCCTTCCTCGGCGATGCCCTGGATGACCTTGAGCACTTCGCCCACCAGTTCCGGGTCCAGGGCCGAGGTCGGTTCGTCCATCAACAGCACCTGGGGGCGCATGGCCAGGGCCCGGGCGATGGCCACCCGCTGTTGCTGGCCGCCGGAGAGAAAGGAAGGGAAAGCGTCGCGCTTGTTGGCCAGGCCGACCTTTTCCAGCAGGTGCTCGGCATGGGCGATGGCGTCCTTGCGGTCTTCACCGAGGACATACACCGGCGCTTCGATGACGTTTTCCAGGACGGTGCGGTGAGGCCACAGGTTGAAGCTCTGGAACACCATGCTCAACTGGGTGCGCAGGCGCGCCACCTGGGCCGGGTCGGCGACCTGCGGGTTGCCGGCACGGTCGGTCCTGATGCGCACTTCTTCGCCATTGATGCGCAGGCTGCCGCTGCAGGGAATCTCCAGCAGGTTGATGCAGCGCAGCAGGGTGCTTTTGCCCGAGCCGCTGGAACCGATCAACGACACCACTTCGCCTTCATTGGCGCGCAGGGCGATGCCCTTGAGCACGTGGTGATCGGCGTAGCTCTTGTGCAGATCATCGATCGCCACCACGGGATTGACGGAGTTGGGCTGCGATTGCAAGGGTCGACCCTCTTGTTATTGTGCGATGGCCGGGCAGTACCCGGCACAGGGTAGGGCTTGAGAATTAGCCATCGACGGCGGCGGGTCAATCGAGCATTTTTAGTGGGACACGGTAATTTTTTTCAGTAATGGGCTTTTTTTTCGGCGACGAGCAAGGCTATTGCCGGACGCCGATTGCAGCTATGGTGCTGCCACTCGTTTTTTTGTAGTCGAGGCATGATCGGTATGCGTTATCCCTCCATGACCGCGTTGCGCGCTCTGGACGCGGTGGCCCGCCTGGGCAGTGTCGCCGAGGCCGCCAATGAGCTGAACCTGACGCCCAGCGCCATCAGCCACCAGATCAAGAGCCTGGAGCAGACCCTGGGGTTTGCCCTGACCGAGCGCCAGGGCCGCAGCATTCGCATCACCTACCAGGGGGAGCGCTATGCCCGGGACATCCACCTGCTGCTGGCCAATATCCTCGAGGCCGGCCAGCGCTCCGATGGCCAGCAGGTCAGCGGCCGGCTGTGCATCAGCAGCCCGCCGGGGTTCGCTACCTATTGGCTGTGCACCCATATCGCCGAATTCCAGGCGCTGTATCCCCAGGTTGAACTGCAGTTGGTGTCGCCCCGCACTCCGGGGGACACCAGCGACAGCAGCGTCGATCTGTTCGTGGCCTATGGCATGGGCGACTGGCCCAACCAGCACGTGCAGAAGATCGTCTCCCTGCGCTATTTCCCGGTGTGCAGCCCGAGCCTGGTGAATGCCATGGGTGGCCTGAAAACCCTTGATGGCCTGGATCACGCCTTGCTCCTGCACATGATCGACTACTCCGACTGGCGGGTCTGGCTGGCGGCCGCCGGGGCGCCGAATGTCGACGTGCGCCGGGGCATCGTGTTTGCCGACGCGCACTTCGTGCAGTCGGCCTGCATCGCCGGCCAGGGCATTGCCATGGGCGACAACCTGATCAGCGGCGAAGCCCTGGCCCGGGGCCAACTGGTGCAGCCCTTCGGCACCGAGATCGAGTCCAATCGCGGCTACTACCTGGTGGCCGACCTGCTCAAATCCGAGCGGCCGGTGGTGCTGGCGTTCAGCGAGTGGGTCAAGTCCCAGCTGCAGGGCATCACCCGCTTGCACCCGGAACCCCGTCGTAACGGCAAAGCGTGAATTTTATTGAGCAATCGCCGCGATTTTTTTCGATTGTTGCCCCTTGGGTGCAGCGACTAATGTCCCTCGACATCAGCCGGGCGCAGGGTGTCGCCCGCACATAAGAACAAGAGGAAGTAGTCGATGACCACCTGTGCGCAGTCCCTGGTTCGTTTGCTGGAAGGTTATGGCGTGGACACGGTATTCGGGATTCCCGGCGTGCACACCGTCGAGCTCTATCGCGGCCTGCACGGCAGCCGCTTGCGCCACGTCAGCCCACGGCATGAACAGGGGGCCGGGTTCATGGCCGACGGCTACGCCCGGGCCAGCGGCAAGCCTGGGGTGTGCTTCATCATCACTGGCCCTGGCATGACCAATATCCTCACGGCCATGGGCCAGGCCTATGCCGATTCGGTGCCGATGCTGGTGATCTCTACCGTCAACCGTCGCGAGCACCTGCGCCTGGGCCACGGCCACCTGCACGAACTGCCGGACCAGCGAGCAATGGTGGCCGGGGTCTGCGCCTTCAGCCACACCCTGCAAGCGCCTTCGGAGTTGCCGGAACTGCTGGCGCGGGCCTTTGCCGTATTCAAGTGCGCACGGCCGCGGCCGGTGCACATCGAGATTCCCCTGGACGTGCTGGAGATGCCCGCCGATAACCTCAACCTGATGCCCCGCAGCCTGCCTGGCGCGCCGGCGCCGGCCGGGGCTTCGATCGAGGCGGCGCTGGCCTTGCTCAACAGTGCCCACCGTCCGTTGATCCTGGCCGGCGGTGGTGCCCGGGGTTGCGCCGAGGTCCTGCGGCAATTGGCCGAGCGCCTGCAGGCGCCGGTGGCCCTGACCACCAACGCCCGCGGCCTGCTGCCTTGCGGGCACCCGCTGTTGCTCGATGGCGTGCAGTCCTCGGCCCATGGCCGGGCATTGATCGACGAAGCGGATGTGGTGCTCGCCGTGGGCACCGAGCTTGGGGAAACCGACTACGACTTCTTTGGCCTCGGGCCGCTGCGCTTCAAGGGTTCGCTGATTCGCCTGGACATCGACCCGATGCAGGTCATGGGCGTGCAGCGGGCCCATGTCGGCCTGGTGGGGGATGCCCTGGAAGGTTTGCAGGCACTGCTGGGCAAGGTGGCGCCTGCCAATTCCCGCGGGCGCTGGGCACTGGACAGCGTGCAACGTGTGAACCAGACCGAGCGTGCCGGCTGGACGCCCAAGCAGCAAGGCTTGCAGGGCCTGCTGGACCTGCTGCGGGACCATCTGGATGCCCCGATCCTGGTGGGCGACTCGACCCAGCCGGTGTACCAGGGCGCCTGTGGCTACCAGGCCCCGGCCCCGGCCAGCTGGTTCAACGCCGGCAGTGGTTACGGCACCCTGGGCTACGGCTTGCCGGCGGCCATGGGCGCCAAGCTGGCGCGGCCCGAGCGGCCTGTGGTGGCGCTTGTGGGGGACGGTGGCTTGCAGTTCGCCAGCGGCGAGCTGATCGCGGCCAAGGAAGCACAGATCGGCGTGATCCTGCTGGTGTGGAACAACCAGTGCTACGGCGAGATCCGCGACTACATGCAGGCGCGGGATATCGTGCCGCTGGGGGTGGACATCCTCACCCCGGACTTCCAGGCCATGGCCCGAAGCTTCCATGTGGCGCACCACCGCGCCGACTCCCCCGCGCAGCTGCAAGACCTGTTGCACACCCTCAAGGACACCCGCCAACCGGTGATGATTGAGGTCGATGCCGGCGCCTACCTGGCGCTGGACTGAACCCAAGCCGGGCACAAGGAGCGCGCTTTACAGGATGCAGGTGGGTTACATTGGCGGCGCCCGACCGGGCGCGCCTTGCCACTTGAGGATTCAGGGATGAATTGCATTTTCTGCCAGATTGCCGCCGGCACCTTGCCCGCCGCACTGGTGTACCGCGATGAGCACTGCATGGCCTTCATGGACGTGCATCCGCTGGGTGAAGGGCACCTGCTGCTGATCCCCCAGCAGCACGTAGAGAAGCTCGAGCAATTGCCCGGTTTCATCCGCCAGCACCTGTACCAGGTCTTCGATGGCCTGCTGGCGGCGCAACGGCGTGCCGGCTACGGCGTCGAAGGCACCCACCTGCTGGTCAATGACGGCCGCGCCACCAACCAGCACATTCCTCATGCGCACCTGCACTTGATCCCGCGCAAACGCGGCGATGGCCTGGGGTTTGCCGGGCGCTTGCTGCTGCATTTCACTGGCTTGTTCGGCCGCCGGACCCAACTGGAGGTGTTGCAGCAGCAGGCCACGAGCATCGCCGAGCAGGTGCGGGTGCCCTGGGTCAGTGAAACCCCGGTGGGTAACCGCTGATATGCACCTGAGCCGCGCGCTGGCGCTTGAATATGCCGAAACCCAATACCTGCGGGCCCGGGTCCAGGGGCTGGCGAGCCTGCCGGGCAACCCTTATCGAGCCTGCCTGTATGGTGAGCCGGTTTGTGGTGCCTTCGTCGTCGGCGGCAACCCCAGCCCGATGATGAACCGGGTACATGGCGACAGGGCACAGGATGCCCGGCGCCTGATCGATCTGCTGCAGAGCTGCGTGGCTTACGCCCCGGCGATCGCCTTGATCGCCGAGTCAGCCAAGGTTGTGCCCACTCTGGAGCTGCAAGGGCTGCCGTTGCAGCGCCTGAAGGGCTGGACTCATGGGCAGCTGTTCGCGCCTGTGGGCGAGATTGTGGCGCCACCTTCAGTGCTGGATATCGAGCCGGTGACCGCCTCGACGCTGGAAGTGTTCTGCATGTTGCACCGCGAAGGCTTCAATACCCCTGCGGCCGCTCGGCCGGCCACCCAGGCGGCCTTTGGTGGCTTGCTCAACGATGGGCGCGGGCATTTGTACCTGTTGCGGGAGCAGGGCGTTGCGGTGGCCGGCGCGGCGCTGTTCATCGCCGACAACGGCGTGGCGTACCTGGGCACCGCCTTTACCACCCGGGCCGCGCGGGGCCTGGGTTATCACCGGGCCCTGATCGCCCATCGCTTGCAGCAGGCTGCTGCTTTGGGGGCCCGGAGCGTGGCAGCCACCGCTCTGGTGAACTCGCAAAGCCGGCGCAACCTGGAGCACTGCGGCTTGCGCTTGTCTCACCTGCAAACCTTGTATCGGGCCGTGCCCTAGCGGGGGCTCTATGGCGCCGGGTCGAAGCGGATCGACTGCAGGATGGCCCCCAGGGTGGCGAAATCCTGGAAGAACCCTACGCTGTCGGCCACCACCTGACGCTGGCCGCTATCGATCACCGCCATCAGGCAGGTACCGCCAACGGCATGAAAGCCGGTTTCCTCATCGCTGATGCCGCAGGTCTGATAGGCCAGCAGGCCTTGCCAGCCGGGGCCACTTATCTCCTGTACCGGGCTGGGCTCGTCCCTGCCGGCGCTGCGCATCCAGACGCCGTTTTCCTGATAGAAGAACAAGCCCTCGGCGGCCTGCTCCAGGCTGCCTTGCTGCAGGCACAGTTGCAGGGTGTACTCCTCGCCCGGGCGTTTTTTCGGGTGATCCAGGGTGAGGCAGTTTTGCGTCTGGCTGAGCTTCCAGCCTTTGGGATACTGCAGGCTGAAACCTTGGCCTTGAAAGCGTGGAGAGCCCTTGGGCAATTCGGGTTCTCCGGCTTCCTCCTTCAAGGGTTCATACAGGCTGGGATCGCTGCGACAGGCGGACAGCGGGCGGGCCTTGGCCTTGTGCAATTGGTCGAGGCGATGAGTCTGTGGATCAGCGTTGGCGCTGACACACGCACAGCCGTAGCCGTAATGATTGTTGGTCCGCACCCATTGCTGATCGTTGAAGGTGGGCCACCCGCCCTCGGCCTGATAGCCGCCCTGGGTGGCGATTTCCCAGACGCCGTCGCGGTCGGTGAGGGTGGCATTGGCCGGGGTCGGGTTCTCGAACCAGCCACAACGGCGTTCGACCTTGGCCTGCGCGGCGCTGGCGGGCAAGGCAATCAGTACCAGGAGTGTGCAGATCAGGGCACGCTGAAACATGGAGCATCCTTGTTCGGGGGGAGGGACCGCAGTTTGTGCACGGGCATCAGTCTCAGCAGAGACCGAGGTCCTTGTTATTCAGTAGCGCCACTTGCGTACCAGGTCCTCTCCGTAGCGCTGGCTGATCAATGCTTCGGCAGCATCATCGTCGTCATACACCTCCGCCAGGCAGAACAGCATCAGCGCATCCAGGTACTCCTCGGGGGAGTCGAAGAAGCGTGTCAGCGCTATGCCTGTGTCGTGATCGAAGTAGTACACCACGCCGCTGTTTCGTTCAAAACAGAACATATTGCCGTTGCCCAAGTAGTCGCCGAAGGCGATCAGCTGTTGGGCCAGGGGCAGGTCCAGATCGGTCTCGGGGATGTCCACGATGCCGGGATAGGCTTCCAGCAGTGGCTGGATCGGGGTATGGCCGGGGCCGACGCTGCAAAGGATTTCCGCCAGGGACAGCACCCCCAGTTGCCGATGGTAGTCGCGCAGCGACCGCGGCAACGGGCAGCCCAGGCGTTGCTCCAGCGCCTGCAGGGCGTCCTCGCTGACAGGCGTCAATTCCGGTTCGTTGACGTGGCCTTCCCACAGCGCACCGTAGGCACCGATGACCGCCAGGTACCAGCTCAAGCGTGCAGCCTGATCGGGCAGGTCCGGCCAGGCCAGGGGAGGGCAGCCGGCGGGAGGCCAGTCGGCCGTAGCGTTGTGCTGTTCTGACATGAGGAGTCCTTAGATGAGTTGGAGGCAGAGGGCGATTATGTGCTACGGCGCTGGCATTTCAGGATGATGCTTGTGGGGTTGTTTTGCTGAAAAACCGGCACGTAGTCTGGCTCGACGCAGCTCTGGCAGAGGTTAAGTGGCGGTGGGTGGCCCAGGACATTTGGCCCCACCTATCCCTGGACCCTACGTAACGATTTTTTCGCCGAGCATCATAAAGAGCAACCAAGGCAGATGACGGCGGTTTAACGTCCGGAGAAAAAGCTATAGAAGCGCTCTCTAATGGCATAAAGCCGTGCGGAGGAGTTTAACAGAAGTTTGATTCTTTCCTTTAAGGGGGCTTCTGGGATGAAACAAATTATCTTGGAAAAGCCAAGGTAGCGTAAAAGCTGTAAGAGAAATGCAATAAGAAGTGCTCTCTGTTTTTGTGGTGGAAGCTTTAATTTGTAGTTTTCGTAAAAATAAAATATTGCGCGCTGTCTAACCCACATTTGCTCATTTACTTGTGAGTAATTGACCCCGCGCTTATAGCTATTGTTTTCATGAATTCGATACGAAATCCCAATTGTTGGGGTGTGAGTTGCTTCTACAGAAGAGTAGCGTGCGTGGAGCATCATCCATACATCTTCATTTGGTAAGAAACTAGGAATCGGAAAAGCCAGTTGAGCAAACGAGCGATTAAATGCCATGCAGCCACCTGACTCAAGACCGAGTGTAGGGTTTTTTGGTAGTGTCATTGCATTGTATTTTGAGTCGGCAGAGAAAGACTTGAGTTTGCAATATGAAATCTGGGGTTTATCTACTGCCTGTATTGGTGCGATCCGTTCATGAATACTTTCTGCAATCAGTAAGTCGTCAGCAGCCAACAGGATAAAAACATCTCCAGAGGCATTCTCAAAGGCTAGGTTGAATGCTTGTGCTTTACCAACGCCCCCGCTTTTTATAAGTTTTACAAAGCTAAAGGCGAGCTCTTCTACAATGTTACAGGTTTCGTCATCTGAGCCGTCGTCGACAACAATAACCTCGTACTCAAGGTTGTTTATCTTTTCAATGGAGCGAAGCGCTGCCTCAATGAACAGTGCTTCATTTTTTGCAGGCATCAAAATACTTAGCATATTGTATCAACCATTTAAGAGTTTTTTACGTTGCTTGGAATGAAGTGTTTCACGGCATTGGTACAAAAGTATATGGCCGTAATAGAAAAGTTTTTATTCGAAGGATGCCTGTCGAAGTTTGTTTGGCGGCTTGTTTTACCCATGACCTCAGGGTTTCGTTTCTAATGAGACTCTCTAAATATACAAGCCGAAGTTGCAGGCCCGTTTCGCGGCAAGGTGGCTTATCGCTAATGTTGCCTGGCTGGTGTGCCATAAACTTTAGCCCCCGCAGGAACATCGCGATTTACAAAGCTCATGGCGCCGATAATCGCGCCGTCACCAATGCTGACGCCCATCTGAATGATCGAGTTGGGGCCTATGTAGACACCATCGCCTATTTTCGTGGGTTTTCGGCTGGCTTCAACTTGCCCCAAGGATGTACTCCACTCCACGGTGTGGTGAGTGTATATCTGCACTCCACAGCTGACGGACACGTAGCTTCCGATCTCCAACCCGCCGGAGCCGTCCAGCACCACATTGGGGCCAATCCAGGTGTTTTTTCCAACCTTTACATCACCCAGGATCAGCACGTTGTTGTAGCAGGATGTTCCTTCTCCAAATCCGTAGAATCTGGCCGTCTCCCAGCGATCCGAGAGCAGATCGTTTATCGAGACGTGTCTCTTGAACTTGGAGAATATATCGGCGCGTAATTGGTTGATTACTCTTTTTAGCTGTTGCAAAAGTGCTTCGTCAGGCTTTGATGAAGCTCCCGGGTCTTTAGGCGAATCAGTTTTAATCGTCATCACAGGTCTCACTTTTTCAATCTCAAGACTTGGCTGCCTTCTTCGGTTGGTTAACCGGATTTTGGCCAGGGTGCTTCAATCAGCGCAGTTCAAAGTTATGTTGATACCACCGGGTGAAGTTGATCCAGCGCCAGACTTGCCAAGAGAATGCAGCTTTTCCTGAGATGATTTTCTCGAATTCCTCAAGGATTTGTGGCTGGTTCAGGAATGGCAGTCCGAGATCAATCTTCAGCCAGCCCCGGATCTGTTCGGCCAGTTGCACCAGCCATACCTGTTCGGGTGTAGAGAAGCCGACCTTGTCCCTTCGGTCCAAGATGGCATCAGGAACTATTCCACGCATCGCTGCACGGAACACGGACTTGGTTTCTCCTGATTGCGAGATCAGATAGTTTTCTGGCAAGGAAAGCAGGAAGTCTGCCATGTCGGAGGTCAGGAACGGTACTCGACTCTCGATGGAGAAACGCATCGAATTACGATCGCCATGGCGCAACAGTGACTGTAGCCCGCGGTGGGTCAGTGAGAATGCCAGCTCGGAGGCCAGTTTGCGTCCGGGCAGATCGTAGGGTGATTTCTGTTGTGGATAACCTATGTGCACACCGGCGTCACGCAGCATCTGTGTATCTATCCACGAGGGACTGGCCTGCATGCCATTTCCACGTCTGAGCAAGTCGTACAAGGGGCCTTCGGCGCACTCGGCAACGACCGTCTTGAAGCAGTGCTTCAAGCTTCTGTCTGGCCATGTTGACCACTGCCTTGCGAAGTTCAGTGCCTGCCGGTAATGGCCCTGTTCGAGCATGCTCTTGATGCGCTTCCCCGGGTAGCCGTGGTAGCCGGCCAATAACTCATCGGCTCCCTGGCCATCGAGGGTTACCGTGATGGCGTTGTCTTTAGCCAGCTTGAAGACCCGGTACTGGGCGTAAATGCTGGTGCTGCCAAAGGGCTCACCTTGAGCGTGAATCATGTCATCCAGGTCAGTAGACAGTTCCTGAGGGCTGACCAGTACCTTGTGGGCCTTGGCGTTTACCTGAGCATTGACCAGATCGACCCAAGGCTCCTCTGATACGGCGCTATCGCGGGCGATATAGCTGAATGTATTGATAGCTGCATCCGGTTCGATCTTGCGCATGGCGCAAACCACCGCCGAAGAATCCAGTCCACCGGACAATGCCGCTCCCAGGGGAACGTCACTGCGTAGGTGCAGCTTGATGTTGTGCAGGAAGCGTTCGCGCAACTCATCAGCAGCAGAAGAGAAGCTCAGGGTCGAAGTTTGTTCTATTCGCGGTCGCCACCACTGTTGTGGTGCAGTGAGCTGGCCATTGGATAGATCAAGGTGTAGCAAGTGCCCAGGCATCAACTGATGCACATCTTCGAAGAAAGTTGCGGTTTGTGAGTCGTAGTCGCCATGCACCAGATAGTCGTAGGCGCGTTGCCAGTTGAGCTGAACCTTGTTCTGCTTCAGCGCTTTCAATGCCGGCATTTCTGAGGCGAAAAGAAAGTTATCGCCTTCCTGGGTGTAATAGAACGGCTTGATCCCGAATGGGTCGCGAATACAGGAAAGCCTATTTGCCGCACGGTCAAAAACCGCGAATGCAAACATTCCGCGTAAGCGTGCAAGGCAGTCGGCTCGCCATTGAATCCAGGCCGCTAGTAGCACTTCGGTATCGGAGTCCGACTGGAACACGTGCCCCAAGGCTTGCAACTCAGTACGCAATTCGCGGTAGTTGTAGATTTCGCCATTGAAGACGATGGAAAAAAGCTGGTCCTTGGAGTGCATCGGCTGATGGCCGGCTAAGGACAAGTCAATAATGGACAGGCGCGTGTGACCCAGCACTAGTTTGTTGGAGGCAACCGGCATCTCTTCGTAGCCGAAGTCATTCGGTCCACGATGGCGCAAGGTCTGAATGGCCGCGTCGATACTCTGGGAGTAAGAGTGGGTTTCGCTGACGGAGAAGAAACCGAGTATTCCACACATAAATTAGCTACTTCTTTGCGAAAAAAGTTTAAGGCGGCTACGGACCATCTGTCCGGCTTTACGTAGTTCTGAAACCTGAACAAGCCCCAAGGCTAAAAAAATCACTGCCGTGCCGCTGATAAACATCAAGTTGACCAACCAACGCAAGTAGCTGTTCAGCTCTGAACCCAGTCGCAGCGCCAGAAATAGCGCCACGACCGTTGCAGTCATTGAGCCGCAGAGCGGCCACCACTTATGCGGCACCGGATACAGCCTCTGACTGCACAGCATATAGATAGCGAACGTCAGAGAACTTCCCAGGAGCATGGCGATAGCGGCGCCGCTGCCTCCTAAACGAGGAATCAAGATCAGTCCCAGGGCAATGTTGGCGATCAGGCCGGCAAGATTGATCCAGATGGTCATGTGGGTTTTTTTGGCGATGCTGATGCCAGGGGTAAAAATGTACATCTGGGCCAGGAGAATTGACGGCACCAGGAAGACAATCAACTTGGAGGCAGAGTAGTAGTCTGCGGTTGTCATCAGCACCAGGACGTCATGGGCAAACAGCCCAAGTGCCAAGTAGGTCAGTAATGCAAAGCCGCAGAACACTCTGAATATGCGCGCCAACTGCCTGGGAGTATCGGCCTCGCGGTAGTAGGTGTAGATCAACGGTGTCAAGGCCCCTTGGAAACCGACCATGACTAGACTGACTACACTGGCCAACCTGACCGCGACACCATACAGACCGACTTCTCCGATCGACACAAAGTGGTTGATCAGCAGACGGTCGATATAAATGCTGGCAAGCACTGTCACACTGGCAGGGACCAAGGGGATGGAGAACGCCAGCATTTCCTTGAGCCGGGCCCAATCAAAGCGAAAACGAAAGCTCTGGCGCAGGTGGTACAGCCCGTAGACAGTGCCAATGATGACTCCGGCGCTCATGCCCCACAACAGCCCCGGCAAGCCCATTCCTGCGCCATAGGTGAGGAGTACTGCAGCTCCGGCAGTGACCAGGGAAACAATGATGCTGACGAGTGCATAGTGCTTGCTACGCAATTCCCAGCGGAACTGGTTCTGGATAAGGTTGAACAGACCATTGAAGAAAATATAGACAATGCCCACCCTGAAGGCAGCAGTCAGTCCTTCGCGCCCCATGATCCAGGTGGACAGCTCATCGGCGTAGGTCAGTGTGATTACGGCGAATAGCGAATAACACAACGCAGTGAACCAGAAGGCGGACGATGCATAGGCGCAACGGCGTTCAGGGTCTGTTTCCGCTGAATAGAAGCGTGCTATGCCCTGGGACACCTCCAGGGCAATGGTCAGTGCGATAAGGCCTGAGAAAACCAGCAGCAAGTCCAGAGAACCATAATCTTCCGGGCTCAGCACACGGGTGTACAGCGGCACCAGAAATAGCGCGAGCCCCTTCGAAAGCAGTGCGGGGATTGCGTAAATGACACTGTCTCGAACAAAGAGCTTGAACATAGGTCGGCAAAGCCCTAGCGGTTATCCTGGCGTGAAGGAAAGTAAAAGTACTTGATGAACAGGCGTTGAAGTTTGCCTTTTGCGGCAGCCAGGAGTATTGCCTTCTGCTCGGGCAGTGGTGGAAATTTATCGTGTTGGTCGTTCCAGATTTTGAAGTAGTTATTGATAAATGCGTCTTCGCTGTATTTTTCCTGCCAGAATCCCCAGCAAGCAGCCATGACGCTTTCCAGATAAGCACGTTCGGCCAGCAGTTTTTCCAGGCGCGAGGCCAGCAGGTTCGCATCAACAGGAAACTGAATGATGGGGGAGGCCGGCAAGCCAGTAAAAACATCATGGTTTCCTGAAACGATTGCACAGGATGCGGCAGCTCCCTCGATGCCGAACCGACCCGGCCAGGTGGATGGCTGGTCGACCACTATGTCGGCTGCCAGCAACATGTCGACCACTTGGTGATTGGGGATGTGCTCCAGCAGGTGAAACTCGAACTGGTAGCCCTTTTGTCGGAGCGTTTCCACCGCCTCAAGCACCAGGTCGGTTCGTTTTACTGCCCGGTTTGAGGGAGCGTGCACGATAACCGGAATCTCTCCCGGACGACGTGGGCTGGTCAGTAGCGACCTCTGGCTGAACGTGAAGTGCCCCAGCATCCCTGTTTGAAAGGTCGCCTGGTTCCTTGAGGAAAGGGTCTTGGCAAAGCGCTCGGCCATGAACTGGCGATAGTATTTTCTCAGCATGTCCACTAGGGGGAGTGCGGGATAGGGGCCAATCGCGATACCTGGCGTGTACTTGTCAAACAAGGCGTCCTGCAAGTGGCGGCAACGCACATCATCTCCGCAGTGCTGAACAACCAGATCCACGCCGGCGAGGCGATAGAGAATGTAGTCGAGGTTCAGCGCGAGCAGGCTGGTGCACCAGATGAACCAGGCCTGATCGGCGCGTAAGAGGATCCAGGGTAAATGTCGGGAGCGACAGAGTGGTTCGCTGAACAGGCGGATTTTCAGGGACAGGGCAGAGGCGCTTTGTGTGTCCGTTTCTCCGTAGAAGACACCAGCGTGGGAGCGGGCACTGCGCACGGTAATGTACTGCTTTGCCAATGCGGCAGACAGTTCGCTGATGTTGTTGGCAATTTCGTGTATGCCGACAAAGACATATTCAGGTTTTGCCGGTCGTTTGCTGCAACTGCGCTTGATTCTCAAGGCCAGGGCTGGCAGCAGGAATATGGCAAAGCAAAAAAACGAGAACAAAAAGAAGCATGCAGATTGGGCTATCTTGAAGATGATTTTCATTTTACGTCCTGTGCATTACTTCTTTCATGCTGACTCTGCAGCAATAGCAGCGCTGGGTCGGAGCTGCTATTGCCGGATCTTGATCGGGATGTTTCACACGGCGGCTTTATATATGAGGGGTCAAGGCTGTTACAACAAAATCATGCAAAGCAGCCTTGCATATACTCTTCCATATTCAACAGGGACCAGATCAACAGCCTTCTGTTCTGTTTTCCTGAAAGATGTTCCTCGACAAGTGAAGTCAGTG
The DNA here is from genome assembly GCF_900103205.1 of Pseudomonas sp. NFPP12. Classification (NCBI taxonomy): domain Bacteria; kingdom Pseudomonadati; phylum Pseudomonadota; class Gammaproteobacteria; order Pseudomonadales; family Pseudomonadaceae; genus Pseudomonas; species Pseudomonas sp. NFPP12. The sequence goes on along the minus strand of NZ_FMWW01000002.1, from coordinate 869,097 downwards.
CGGACTGGTCAAAAACGTCATAGATATGTGCGTTTTTATTCAGTAACTTCCTTCTGACAAACTCCATGCTCTCGCCTTTGAACCAGCTGGAGTCTGGCGCGGAGAAGCCTTGCTTCTCAGCCCGGGCAACGTCGTCTGGGATGTAGCGTTTCATGACATCGCGGAAGATCTGCTTGCCGTCTCGGGCCTTTTCAAAGTATTTGCTGACCTTGTCGCCCTGATCGTTCTCGTTGATTCTTATGACGTCGGCCAGGTTGTTCAGCTTCAGGTGCACTGGGCAGCGCATGGCGAAATCAACCAGATCGTTGTCCAGGAATGGCACACGGCTTTCTAGGCCATGGGCCATGCTGAGCTTGTCTTCAACTACCAGCAAACCATGAAGGAAGGTCTTGGCTTCGAAATACAGCGAGTGGTTGATGTAGTCTTCCGGGGTGTACAGGTTGTCTGCGTGGTGTTTGAAGACATCGCGGAAGATGTCCCGGGTCCACACATGTTTTACATCTTTCCAGATCGGCGCAAAGACCTGCTTGATCTCATTGTTGGGAATCAGCCGCTGCCAGAATGCGTAGTACTTGTCGATGTAGTGTTCGAAGTCATCGTTGACCACAGCACGGTAGTAGCGCCATGGATAACCGCCAAACAATTCGTCGCCGCCGGCGCCGGACATGACTACCTTGACGAACTTGGAGGCCAGTTGTGCGGCGTAGTAGTTCGGGTAGCTCTGGCCCACTCGGGGTTCTTCCAGGTGCCAGGCCAGTTTGGGCAGGACTCTTTCCATGTCTCCGGCTTTCAGGACCATTTGATAATGTTCGGTCTTGAAGTGGTAGGACATGTATTCGGCTTTACTGCGCTCATCGAACCCCATCTCGATACCCGAGGCGGAGTTGAGGTCGAAACCACAGGTAAAGGTTTTCATGTAGGGGTAGGACTTGGCCGCTATTGCTGTGATCGAGCCGGAGTCCATCCCCCCGCTCAGATAACTGCCCAGTTCAACATCAGTCACCAGTTGCCGGTTGACGGCCTGTTGGAACAAACGGTCCAGCTCTTCGCGGTACTCTTCGTCGCTGGCTTTGACCTTGGGTTCCTGGAAGTTGTAATCCCAGTACTGGGTGAGTTGCAAAGCTGGGGTGCGCCGCTTCATATCCAGCACGGCATAGTGGCCGGCTGGTAACAGCTTCACATCATTGAGCAATGTCTTGTCGGTAAAGATGTTCTGAAAGGTGAAATATTCCAGCAGGGCTTCCTTGTCCAGGCTGCGCCGAAACTCGGGCATGGCCAGGATGGCTTTCTGTTCGGAGCCAAAGGCGAGGGTCTGCCCTTGTTGTGCGTAATAAAGCGGTTTGATGCCGTAGCGATCTCTGGCCAGCAACAACGTTTGTTCCTGACGGTCCCACAAGGCCAGGCCGAACATGCCGTTGAAGCGCTCCAGTGCTTGTGCCCCCCAGGCGATCAATGCATTGAGCACAACTTCAGTGTCGGTGCGTGAACGGAACTGGTAGCCCAGGGTTTCCAGTTCGGTGCGCAGTTCACGGAAGTTGTAGACCTCGCCGTTGTAGACCAGTACATAACGCTGGGAGAGGGAGGCGGCAGGCTGATGGCCGGCAGGAGACAGATCGATGATTGCTAGACGCCGATGACCCAGGCCTACGTTGCCTTCAATCCAATGCCCCTCACCATCGGGTCCACGATGGGCAATGGCATCCGTCATGCGCTGCAGAACTGCAGGCGATACCGGGTTGTTATCGAGATGGATGAGGCCGGTAATGCCGCACATGCGTTTTGATGCTCCTTTGAATCGAGGGGAGTGCAGTGGGGAATTCGCAGGTCTGCGTAGTTCCGTTGCCTGAAAAGGTCATCCCGCTCGAATGAGCGGGATGCAGGTGCTGTTACTCAGCGCAGTTGGCGAATGGCCTCGACTACATAGGCGTAGTCTTCTTCGCTCATCCTGTTGTGCAGTGGAATAGCCATGGTGTGATCGTTACAGTCACGGGCACCCGGGAAGTCTTCCGGCTTGAAGCCGAAACGTTCGCGGTAATAAGCCAGCATGTGCACGGCATGGGTGCCTGGGCGGGTAGAGATCCCTTTGGCCTGGAGAATTTCCATCATGTCGTTACGCGGCATCGGGGCTTTTTGCGGATCGATGTAGGTAACGAATGCTTGCCAGCCGTGGCGGCTGCCTTGCGGAGTGGTAGGGAGTCGCAGCCAGTCGATATCGGCCAGTTGCTCGCAGTAGTACTGAGCCCAGTGCTCACGTTCGTCGATAAAACCGTCCAGCTTGCCCAGTTGTACCAAGCCGATCGCACCTTGCAGGTCGGTCATTCGGTAGTTGAAGCCCAGCAGGTTGAATTCCGGCAGCAGATAGGGGCGAGGGCCCAGATGGCGCTGTTCTTCGGAGAGCGAGGCACCGTGGCTGCGCAATTGGCTCATGCGTTCCGCCAGCTCAGGGTTGCTGGTGGTGACCATGCCGCCTTCGCCGGTAGTAACCGATTTGCGGGGGTGGAAGGAAAATGCCGCAGCATCTCCCAGGCTGCCGGCAGGGCGGCCTTTCCAGTCTGCACCTGCTGCACAGGCGGCGTCTTCGATAATGGCGACCTGCGCAGGCAGCGCCTCTCGCAACGCATCGATATCCAGGCAACGGCCGAACAGATGCACGGCAATGACGGCTCGAGTCTTGTCGGTGACCTTGGCGGCGACCTGGCTGATATCCAGGTTGTAGGTCAGCGGGTCGATGTCGACGAATACCGGAGTGGCGCCGCAGTACAGCACCACGTTGGCGGTGGCGATCCAGGTGAAGGTCGGAACGATGACTTCATCGCCCGGACCGATATCCAAGCCGGCGAGCGCCAGGTGCAGGCCTGTGGTGCAAGAGGTCACTGCCAAGGCGTGAGGAACCTGATGGCGCTTGGCGAAGGCCTCTTCAAAGGCCGCCACTTTGGGGCCTTGAGTCAACCAGCCGGTCATCAGCGGTTCACGGGCTGCCTGCCATTCTTCTTCACCGGTGCTGGGTAGCGAGATCGCAATGTTGCGCTTTTCCATTGTATTTACTCCGCCCCGTGCGTGGTGCGCCAATCGATGAGTTTCTGCAGGCCTTCACGCAGTTCGTACTGGTAGGTGAACCCTAGTTCTTCAGCAGCCTTTTTCGGGCAGCCAATACGGTTCTGTACCATGCGACGGGCATCGTCAGCGCTGTAGGGGCGGTACTGGACAACCAGGTCAGACTCTTTCATGTCGAGAATGGTGTCGCACAGTTCCTTGATGCTGGTCTGTACGCCAGTGCCGACGTTATAGAACTGGTCGGTGACGTCCGCTTCCAGCGCCTTGACGTTGCAGCGAGCAACGTCTTCGACATAGATGAAGTCGTAAGCCTGGCTGCCGTCGCCGTTGATCACCGGACCTTCATTGGCATCGATCTTGTTCAACATGATCGGAATCACGCCGGTGTAGGCGGCTGTCTGGTCCTGGTGGGGGCCATAGACGTTCATATAGCGCAGGCCGACGTAGCTCAGGCCGTATCGGTCGTGGAAGGCGTGGCACATGGCTTCACCGGCAATCTTGGTGGAACCGTAGAAGTTGCGGTTGTTGAACGGATGATCTTCGGTCATCGGTACTTCCACTGCGTCGCCATATACCGAGGCGGACGAGGAGTAGACCAGACGCTTGATGTTGTTCTTCACACAAGCTTCAAGGACGTTGAACGTACCTTCGACGTTGACGTGGAAAGCCGTGCGTGGGAAGTCCTTGCAATGCAGCAGCCACATGGCAGCCAGGTGAATGACACCGTCCATGCCTTGCATGGCGTCATTGAGCAAGTCGATCTCGCGAACGTCACCGCCATTGGCGTATAGACGGCAGCGCGGATCCTTGAGCTGCTCAGAGATGTTGCTGAGCTTGCCACGGGCAAAGTTGTCATAAACCACAACTTCGGCCGCTCCGGCCTTGAGCAGTTCCGAAATCACAAAGCTACCAATGAATCCGGCGCCGCCGATGACCAGAACTTTTGAACCTTCGATTTTCATGCGTGTACTCCAATCAAATTTTGCTAGCGGTGACCAGTGCTTCAACAATGTGCGACTGATCTGATGCCGTCAGGTAAGGGTGCATCGGCAGACTCATGACCCGTGTTGCCACAACGTCACCCACAGGAAGCTGTGCGTGTTCGTCTTTCACCGCTGGCTGGAGATTTAGCGGAATAGGATAGTGAACGGCCGTAGGGACCCCGGATTGCTTGAGGTGCTGCTGCACAGCATCGCGATTGTCCACTTGTACGGTGAACTGTGCCCAAGCGCTGATATTGTGAGGTTCAATATAAGGTGCGCTGATACCCGCCTGTGCCAGGAGTCGTGCGTAATTCTGCGCGACTTGCTGGCGTAATTGAATCTCTTCCTCAAGGATCTCCAGCTTGGGCAGAAGAATGGCGGCTTGCAGAGTATCCAGGCGGCTGTTTACGCCGATGCGGATGTGGTGGTAGCGGCGGTCCTGACCGTGCCGCGCTACTTGGCGAATGATTGTCGCCAACTCTTCGTCATTGGTGAAAATTGCACCGCCATCACCATAGCAACCCAGGGGTTTGCTGGGGAAAAAGCTGGCGCAGGCGATGGTGCTCAGGTTGCAGGAGGCTCTGTTTTTGTAGCTGGCTCCGAAGCTCTGGGCGGCATCTTCTATAACGGGAAGAGAGTGCCTGCCAGCGATGGCGTTAATTGCATCAAAGTCGGCGCACTGCCCGTAAAGGGAGACTGGGATAATGGCTTTGGTGCGGGAAGTAATAGCCGCTTCCAGCAGGGCCGGGTCCAGGTTGTAGGTTTGCGGGTCGATGTCCACATAGACCGGCTTGGCACCCAGCAAGGCGACGGTTTCCGCTGTCGCTATATAGGTGAAGCCGGGAGTGATGACTTCATCGCCTGGACCTATGCCCAGAGCCATGAGCGCAATTTGCAGGGCATCGGTGCCGTTGGCGCAACTGATGCAGTACTTTGCTCCTGAATAAGCGGCCAGGCGCTCTTCCAATTCAGCCACTTCAGGGCCGAGGATGTATTGGCCGTGGGATAGAACGCGAGCGATACCCGCGTCAATCTTGTCTTTGAGGCGGGCTTGCTGGGTCTTCAGGTCGATGAATTCGATCATTTACTGTGCGTCCATTTTGCTCAGGTTGTTGCCGCGCAAGACATAGCGGGCGCCGGTATGCGGGCAATGGCATTCGGCTTCTCCCTTGACCGGCAGTTCGAGGCGTTCGCCAAACTCGCTCATCCAGCCCAGTTGTCGTGCAGGCACCCCAACCATCAGGGCGTAGGCCGGTACATCCTTGTTGATAACCGCACCCGCGCCGACGAAGGCGTATTCGCCGATGGTGACCCCGCAGACGATGGTGCAGTTAGCCCCCAGCGTGGCACCCTTTTTCACCAGGGTGTCGAGGTATTGATCCTTGCGCTCGATTAATGAGCGTGGGTTGTAGACATTGGTGAACACCATGCTTGGACCACAAAACACGCCCTCTTCCAGGGTGACGTTGTCATATACCGAGACATTGTTCTGGATCTTGCAATGATCACCGATGAGCACTTTGTTGCCGACGAAGACGTTCTGGCCAAGGGAAACCCCTTTGCCGATCTGGGCGCCTGGGCATACATGCACGAAATGCCAGACTCGTGAGCCTTCGCCGATCTGGGCGCCATCATCGACGATAGCGCTTGGGTGCTGGTAATGGCTCATGACGGTCAGACCAGGCGGGACAGGAAGGGGTGCCCTTCGTTGTCCTGAGCTCTGACAGGGCTCATGGTGCGAATAGTCTCGACGGTTTCCACGCAGTGCCGGGTATCTTCGATACCGTAGCCCTTGCCGTCGAGTACGGCTTGGTAGCTGACGGTATGGAGATCGGTAAAGCCTTCGGAAAACTCGATTTCCGCGCCGTCGACGGTGATCGAACGGTAGGTAGGTTTCTTGCCCTTGACCGACTCAGGCAGGTCGTTGGCATCGATGGAAAGGAACCAGCGTACCCGGGCGTTCTCATACTCCAGGTAGCCGCAGGCCTTGTCGGCATTGCTGAAATGCACAACGTTGCGCTGCAGCTTGCCGAAGATGAAGTGCAGCATGTCATAGAAATGCACGCCGATATTGGTTGCGACACCAAAGGATTTTCGAGGGTCGCCTTTCCAACTTTCCATGTACCAGCGGCCGCGGCTGGTGATGTAGGTCAGTTCCACTTCGTGCTTAGGGGCACTAGGTTGCGACTGCACGCGGTTCTTCAGGTCGATGATCGCCTGATGGTGACGCAGTTGCAGGATGTTCCAAAGGCGCTTGCCGGTTTCGCGCTCGGTCAGGCTCAGGTCTTCCAGCAGCGCTGCGCTGGGTACCAGTGGCTTCTCGCAGATCACGTCGCATCCAAGGCGCAGGCCCGCGGTGATATGGGAGTGATGAAGGTAGTTGGGCGAGCAGATCGAAACGATATCCAGGGTGGTTGCCGGATCTCGTTTAAGACGCCAGGCGTGGTCGTAGAAACGCTCGAACTCAGTGAAGAATTCGCTTTGAGGCGAAAGGCTATCGATGATGCCGACGGAGTCGTTGATGTCGTAGGCACAAACCAGCTCATTGCCGGTGTCCTTGATGGCACGCATATGGCGCGGGGCGATGTAGCCGGCGGCGCCGATCAGGGCAAAGCGTTTCATGGAGTTCCTCGGAAAAGAGTTTCAGCTACCTTTGGCAGGACGCGCGAAACAGGGCTTCTCGGGCATTGCCCCCCTATTACGCGCATTTCCCTGCAATGGGTCGTGACTCGGTCAAGCCTTGATGACGTTGCTCGCAGCGGTACGGTATTTGCCGCGACTATCGATGATCAATTGCGCATGAGCCTTGATCAATTCGTAATCGAATTTGTCATGATCTGTCGCCAGTACCACTGCGTCGAATGCAGCCAGGTTCTGAGCAGTCAACGGTTCGCTGCTCAGTTCAAAATGGTGTTCGCGCATTTTTGGGAACACCGGAACATGTGGGTCGCTGTAGGCCACGATACCGCCCTTGGCCTCGATCAGCTCCATGATCTCTACGGATGGAGATTCACGCATGTCATCCACGTTCTTCTTGTAGGCGATGCCCAGAACCAGGACCTTGCAACCTTTGAGTGCCTTGCCGCTGTTGTTCAGGCCGTCCATCAGCTTGCTCAGAACGTACTCGGGCATTGCCTTGTTGACTTCACCGGACAATTCGATAAAGCGCGTATGCAGACCATATTCGCGAGCCTTCCAGGTCAGGTAGAAGGGGTCGATGGGAATGCAGTGGCCGCCCAGGCCGGGGCCAGGGTAATAGGCGGTGAAACCGAAGGGTTTGGTGGCTGCAGCATCGACGACTTCAAAGATGTCGATGCCCATGCGATCGGCCACGACTTTCATTTCATTGACCAGGCCGATATTGACTGCGCGGTGAATGTTCTCAAGCAGCTTGGTCATTTCCGCAGCTTTGGTGGAGCTTACAGGCACGACCTGGTCGATTGCCTGTTCATACAGCGCTATGCCTACTTCAAGGCAACCAGGCGTATGACCGCCTATGACCTTTGGAATAGTACGGGTTTCAAAGTTGGCGTTGCCCGGATCTTCCCGTTCAGGCGAATACACCAGGAAAATGTTCTCACCCACGACTAGACCATTCTCTTGCACGCGAGGCAGTAACTCCTCTTCCGTGGTTCCCGGATAGGTAGTGCTTTCCAAGGAGACCACTTGACCTGCACGCAGATATGGCTTGAGGGCATTGGTTGTGTTGATCACGAAGCTCATGTCCGGCTCGCGATATTTGTTCAGCGGTGTCGGCACGCAAAGGATCAGAGCATCACACTCACTGGCACGCTGAAAGTCGGTAGTCGCTTCAAACCCTGAGCTTCTGGCGTGGCTGATGTGTTCGCTGGCAATGTGTTCTATATAGCTACTGCCAGCGTTGAGCTTGGCTACCTTGGAGTCATCGATGTCGATACCCAGCACCCGGAAGCCGATAGCGTTGTAACGCAACATCAGCGGCAAGCCTACATAGCCTAGGCCTACGATGCCAATCAAGGCTTCCTTGTTCTTGAACTTGGCGATGCTGGTTTGTTTTTGGTCAGGCATTTGGGCTCCGATGTAATACCAGGGTTGATGCATGCAGCAGCTGTTCCGTTACTTTTTTTGCTGGAAGCGGGCTAAATAGTTCTTTCCCTTACACTCATGGACATCAGGCCTGTAAAGCGTGCGATGAACAGGCGATCAACTCATTTAACCCGCGCTTAAGCTGGCAAGAAACAGAATGCTCCATCGTCCGACAGCCAAGCAATCGGAGGTGTCGCTCGTGGTGTATGCAGCTAAATTGGGCGCGATTCTACACTGGCAAGGCGTCTCGAGCGACAGGTTGTAAGCATTTACTCCATTCCCAGTCTCCGTGCCGCTGGCTAGCTCCTGTCAATCGAGGAAAGTAAAATCTCCTTGCTGCTGTGGAAGCGCCTGTGGTCCCATCGCGGGCAATCAGCAAGGGTTCATGTTGCCGACAGGTTACTGATGCTTCTTCCTTTGGGCTCGTTCATGAGTGCAGCTTCCGATGAGTGGCGATAGGCTAATTGAATCATCGTCCCGATGCTTTCCTTGGACGTAGCCGGGCATGCCGTGTTGGAAGGTATTTATTTTCACAGATTAGAAAGTGAACTCTTTGAAGTTATTAATTTTTTCTCAATACTTTAGTCCTGAGAACTTCATCATCAACGATATAGTTCGGACGCTAGTTGCTCAGGGGCACGAGGTAGTAGTTGCTACCGGGAAGCCTAATTATCCAGATGGTCGAATATTTACCGGATATCGTGCGTGGGGTTGTCAGCGCGAAAGTTATCTCGAATCTGTTGATGTGCTACGCGTTCCCCTTTGGCCCCGCGGAGAGGGGGGCGCGAAAAACATGGTACTTAACTACCTGTCGTTCGTATTTGCAGGTTTGATATTTTTTCCATGGATGTTACGCAAGCGTGAGTTCGATGCGATTCTGGTGTTCGCTCCTTCCCCCATCACCCAGGCGATTCCAGCGATTCCTATCAAGTGGTTGAAGGGCGCGCGGCTGGCCCTGTGGATTCAGGATCTGTGGCCAGAAAGTCTTGCGGCCACTGGATTTGTGAAAAACCCCTATCTGTTGAAGATGGTTGGCTGGATGGTGCGCGGAATATATGCAGGTTGTGATCGACTGTTGGTTCAATCCAATGCCTTTGTCGACTCGGTTGCCAGCTATGCGCCCAGGAATAAGATTACCTATTACCCGAACTCAGTGGATGCCCAGGCCTTCAATGCGGAAGTCGCAATTGACGAGTCTTTAACGCGGGTCCTTAACGACCACTTTTGCGTGGTGTTCGCTGGTAATCTCGGAACAGCTCAGGCCTTGGAGACATTACTGGAGGCAGCAAAGCAATTGCGTGATGAGCCAGGCATTCGGCTGGTGTTGATAGGCAGTGGCAGTCGGTTGGAATGGCTAAAGGAGCAGAAGCAGCTTCATGTGATGGACAATCTGATTCTTCCCGGACGTTTCCCTGCCTTGGCAATGCCGGCTGTCTTTGCACAGGCTGGCGCGTTGCTGGTGTCACTCAACGATGAAAGCATTTTTGCCCAGACTATCCCCAGCAAGGTCCAATCCTATTTGGCGGCTGGTAAACCAATCATTGCCAGTCTAGATGGTGAAGGTGCTCGGGTAATCCAGGAGGCGCGGGCCGGGCTGACCAGCCCAGCGGAGCAAGTGGCTCCACTGGTCGCCAACATACGTGAGATGTATGGCTTGAGCGATGCTCAACGTGAGGAAATGGGGCGTTGCGGACGGGACTACTTTGCCGCCCATTTTGAAATGGGCCAGCAAGTTCGGTATCTGGTCGAGCTGCTGGGGGCTTGATAGGCACTGGCTGGCATTGTGCTTTTCCAGGCAGTGCTATTTTTTGTCCGTTGCTGGACAATGTGCCGATTTTGAGAGGCTGATGGCCTTTCGGTCCCTTGTTGGTGCGGTCGGGATAAACTCAAGGTCTGAGTCATATTTATGAAGGTATTGGTGTTAGGTATTACCGGTATGTTGGGTAGTACTGTCTTTAAGGTGTTCAGTCAGGATCCACAGCATGAAGTCTGGGGCACGGTGCGCAGCCTGTCCGCCCTGCGACATTCTTCTGTAGCCGACCTTTCCCGCGTCCTGTCTGGTGTCGATGTGCTGGATCAGGATGCATTGACAGCTGCAATGCTTCGGGTCCGCCCGGATGTAGTGATCAACTGTGTAGGGCTGATCAAGCAACTTGCCGATGCCAAGGATCCGCTAACTGCGCTCCCAATCAATGCCATGCTGCCCCACAGGTTGGCGAAGCTTTGTGCTCTAAGTGGCGCACGCCTGCTGCATGTCAGTACCGACTGCGTGTTCTCCGGTCGTAAGGGGGGCTATCTGGAAACGGATGTTTCCGACGCTGAGGATCTGTACGGGAAGTCCAAGTACATAGGTGAACTGCATGAAGAGCCCCATGCGATCACCTTGAGAACGTCAATCATTGGTCATGAATTGAGCTCCGATCATTCTCTTGTGGATTGGTTTCTGAGTCAGCAAGGCAGTGTGCGAGGGTTTAGTCGTGCCATTTTTTCCGGGTTGCCTACAGTAGAGCTTGCCCGGGTGATGAAAGACTACGTCTTGCCGCATCCGCAACTTAATGGGCTGTATCATGTTGCTGCAGAGCCCATTGCCAAGTCCGATCTGTTGGCGCTGATTGCCCGGCAATATGAGAAGACAATTGATATACATCCAGATGCCAAACTAGTGATCGATCGTTCACTCAATAGCGAGCGATTTACTCATGCTACTGGATACAAGGCTCCATCCTGGCCTCAGCTCATTGAGCTGATGCATGCCAATCGCTAAAAAAATTGGAAGGTGTACATGTTCGACGACAAGGTATTGATGATCACCGGTGGAACCGGTTCTTTCGGTCATACGGTCCTCAAGCGTTTTCTCAATACCGCCGTGCGTGAAATTCGCATCTTCAGTCGCGATGAGAAGAAGCAAGAAGACATGCGAATTGCCCTGGCCAATGACAAGGTCAAATTCTATATAGGTGATGTTCGCAACTACGACAGCCTGGCCCAGGCCATGGTCGGCGTCGACTATATCTTTCATGCCGCGGCATTGAAGCAAGTACCGTCCTGTGAGTTCTATCCGATGGAGGCTGTACGTACCAACGTACTGGGGACCGAGAATGTCCTCAATGCCGCCATAGCTACCGGTGTCCAGCGGGTTGTCGTGCTAAGTACCGATAAAGCCGTCTATCCGATCAATGCCATGGGTATTTCCAAGGCGATGGCCGAGAAGCTGATGGTTGCCAAGTCGCGGATGATACCGGCCAAGGGGCCTATCATCTGTGCGACCCGCTACGGTAACGTCATGGCCTCTCGTGGTTCGGTGATTCCGCTTTTTGTCGATCAGTTGCGTTCGGATGAAGCTTTGACCGTGACCGATCCGGAAATGACTCGTTTTCTGATGTCCTTGGAAGATTCGGTCGATTTGGTTTTGCATGCTTTCGAGCATGCACAACAGGGCGATCTGTTTATCCAGAAGGCACCGGCATCCACCGTGGGGGATCTGGCTGAGGCGCTCAAGCAGCTATTCGGCAAGAGCAATGAGGTCAGGGTTATTGGTACCCGTCACGGTGAGAAACTGTATGAGTCTCTAGTCTCCCGTGAAGAGATGGCTAAAGCCGAGGACATGGGGCGTTATTACCGGATACCTGCGGATAACCGCGACTTGAACTACAAGAAGTATTTTGTTGAAGGCGAGCAACGTATCTCCGAGCTCGACGACTACACCTCGCACAATACCTCGCGCCTCGACGTACCAGGCATCAAGGAGTTGCTGCTCAAGCTCGACTACATCAAGGAGCAACTCGATGCTTAAGGTCATGACACTGGTCGGTACCCGCCCCGAACTGATCAAGATGAGCCGGGTGATCGCCGAGTTGGACCGCCAAGTCAACCACATATTGGTGCATTCGGGGCAGAACTACGATTACGAGCTCAATCAGGTTTTCTTCGATGACCTGCAGATTCGCAAGCCGGATCACTTTCTCGGTGCAGCAGGGGAGACCGCTGCTCAGACTATCGCTGAAGTCATCGCCAAATCTGACGCGATCTTTGAGTTGGAAAAGCCCGATGCGCTACTCCTTTATGGCGATACCAATACCTGCCTGGCAGTCATCGCTGCAAAGCGCCGCAAAATTCCAGTGTTCCATATGGAGGCAGGCAACCGCTGCTTCGATCAACGAGTTCCAGAAGAGCTCAATCGCAAGGTGCTAGACCATCTCAGCGATATCAACATGGTATTGACTGAACATGCCCGTCGGTACCTCATCGCTGAGGGGATTCGTCCGGAAACCATCATCAAGACTGGTTCGCACATGCAAGAAGTCCTCGACTATTACATGCCGGGGATTGAAAGCTCGCAGGTGCTTGCCCGAAGTGGTCTGGAGCAGGACAAGTTCTTTGTCGTCAGTGCGCATCGTGAGGAGAACGTCGATACCGCTGACAACCTTCGGGACTTGCTGGATACCTTGCGGGCTCTGGCCAATCACTATGGGTTCCCACTGATCGTTTCGACTCACCCGCGCACCCGCAAGCGCCTTGAAGCGTTGGGGGAGAGCCTTGAACATCCTTTGATTCGCTTCGTCAAGCCTTTCGGCCTGCTGGATTACATCAAGTTGCAGATGTCGGCGTTCTGTGTGCTTTCCGATAGCGGCACCATTACCGAAGAGGCGTCGCTACTGAATCTGCCGGCGGTGACCTTGCGTAATGCTCACGAGCGTCCCGAAGGAATGGATGAAGGAACACTGGTCATGAGCGGCCTCAAGCGAGAGTCGGTCATGGATGCTGTACGCGTTGTAACCAGCCAGCACTCTCGTGACCAGCGCAACGTTCCTCTGGTACAGGACTATCAAGGTGGTCCTGTTTCTCTGCAGGTGGTCCGTGTGGTTCTGAGCTACACCGACTACATCAACCGTACCGTATGGCGTAAAGACTGAGTTCAACAGGTTTAGCCGGAGCCTGAGGTGGGCTGCGGCTAAGACACTGTTGGTGGGAACAAGGTTTTTCTTGTTCCTGGTGTTGGACAGTCCGATATGACGTCTTTCAGCGCCTGTTTTTCGCGCAAATCTTCATGTCGGGACAAGGCGCAGCTCGCCAGCAATTTCCCCTGTTGTGTTGAAAAAAAAACGCCGGGAGCAGGTCCGGGGCCTGGAACTTCCGCCGGTATTTGCGGACAAATTCCTCCAGGGCAATGCCCGTCGGAAATTCGGTTTGCAAGCGCTGGTGATAGGCGTTCAGGCCGCTTTCCGGGGTGCCTGAACGCCGTTGCCGGAATGCGCTTGCGCCGCGGCAGTGGTTTTTCTGGAGGCAGGTTTCTTGTTATCGTGGCCTCCCTCTTTCACGGACGAATATCGAGACAGCCCATGGCTAACTCCACCCCGTCACGCTTCGGCAAGATCCTCCAGGGTCTGCTGTTCGCCCTGATCGGCATCGGCCTGTTGGTCATCGCCGTCAATCTCACTCTTGATCGCCGCGAGTTCCTCGCCAGTGCCCAGACCGCCGACGGTATCGTCAGCGATTTGAATGCCGGGGGGTCGCACCCCGAGATCGCCTTCACCAGCAGTACTGGTGAGAAGATTTCCTACCCCCAGGGTGGCTTTATCTTCGGCTACCAGAAGGACCAGCCGGTGCGGGTGTATTACCAGCCCGAGCGGCCGGCCAACAGCGCAATCATCGACGACCCGGCAGCACTCTGGGCCACCCCGGGTGTGCTCGGCCTGATCGGTCTGGTATTTACCCTGGCCGGCCTGGTGGGTGTCATCAGCCAGCGCGGACGAGCCACCCAACGAGCAAAAGGACTTTGACCCCATGAACCTCAGCATTCCGATTCCGGTCAACGAAAGTAAATGGCTGTACCAGACCGCCAGCGGCGGCGGCCTGACCGTAGCCCTAGTGGCGGGTAGCGGCGGCTCGATCATCCTGCGTTCACCCCAGGGCAAGGATGTCAGCTATCGCTACGGCGGCCTGGGGGTGGGCGCCGGTTTTGGTGCGCGCCTGCCGCGTTTCGGCAAGGTCAATATCCAGGTCAAGGGCAAGAGCGTTGGAGGCGCAGGCGCGGCGGAGGCTTTTCCCAGCACCGGTAAGGTGTTTGTTAGCGATGCTCTGCGCAGCAGCGACCTGACGGAGGACGACATCACCGGCCCTTGCATGTACACCGAAGTGGGTGCAGGGCTGGTGGTGGGTGGTTCGGCCACGGCCTTGCTGTTCGGCTTGGACCCCAAGCTGCTTGCTATGGCGGTGGCCCTCAACTCCAGCCCGGTGACCTCGATCATCGCTTCGTCCCGGGTCAACGAACAGTTGATGCGCTCGGCCAAGGGCGCGTTGGTGATGGCGGGGATGAACGCCGGCGTACAGGCAGGTGGTGGCGCGGCGATCTACATGGGCTATCTGTTCTAGCCACGGAGCCGGCGCGCCGGGAATCACAGGCGCGCCAGGCATTCCTGGAGAATATCCAGGCCCTCCTCGAAGATTTCAGGCTCGGTGGTCAAGGGCGCCAGCAGGCGAATGATGTGCCGCGACTTGCCGCTGGGCATCAGCAGCAGACCTGCATTCCGGGCGCTGCCTAGCAGCGTGCTCAGTTGCTCTGGCGCCGGTTCGCCCTGGGCATTGACCAACTCGATGCCGCGCATGGCTCCCACCCCCGTCAGGCGGCCCAGGAAGGGGCAGAGCCCACTGCTTTTCCAATGCTCATAGCGTTGCACGATCGCCCGCTCCTGGCGCTCGCCCCAGGCTTGCAGGTGCTCGTCGGTCATTTCATCCAGGGTCGCGAGCGCCGCCGCGCAGGCGATCGGGTTGCCCGAGTATGTGCCCCCCAGGCCGCCCTTGGGCAGCACGTCCAGCAATGCCTTGCGACCCACCACGGCGCCCAGTGGAACCCCGCCGCCAATGCTCTTGCCCAGCAGGATCAGGTCCGGCTCGATGCCCAGGCGGGAGAAGGCAAAACGCTGCCCGGTGCGGCCGAAGCCGGACTGGATCTCGTCGGCGATCAGCAAAATGCCATGTTCATCGCAGAAGCTGCGCAAGGCTCGGGCGAACGTGGCGTCCAGGGCCAGGAAGCCGCCTTCGCCTTGCACCGGCTCAAGGATGAAGCAGGCCACTTCCTGTACATCGATCTCCACGCTGAACAGCCGACGCAATGCTTTCAGCGCTTCTTCGCAACTGACGTCGTTGTCGGCGCTGGGGTAGGGCAGGTGGTACACAGGCCCGGGTAGTACACCGACCTTCTGCTTGTAGGGCGCCACCTTGCCGTTGAGGTTGAGGGTGGCCAGAGTGCGCCCATGGAAGCCTCCGTCAAAGGCGATCACCGCGCTGCGCCCGGTAGCTCCCCGCACGATCTTCAGGGCGTTTTCCGCGGCCTCGGCGCCGCTGTTGGTGAGCATGCCGCTGACCGGGTAACTCACCGGGATGAAGTTCGCCAGGCGCTGCATGAACTCGATGTAGGGCCCGTGAGGCGCAGCATTGAAGGCGTAGTGGGTGAGCCGGGTGGCCTGCTGCTGGATGGCTGAGACTATGCGTGGGTGGCAGTGCCCGAGGTTGAGCACGCCGATACCGCCGACAAAGTCGATGTAGCGCTTGCCATCGATGTCCCAGACCTCGGCGTTGCGTCCGTGGCTGAGGCGGATCGGGTGGACGGTGGAGATCGAACGGCTGATGTTCTCGTGGCTCATGGATGCGGGCTCTGGGTGCCGGAAACAAGCCGTTATCTAAGCCGGGGCCGGGGGCCCTGGACAAACGAAATAAAGTCGCCGGGTCAGTATGAAAATTCCCGATGTGCCGAAGCGGTTGTCTCAGTGCTGCTGGGCCTTGTGCCCATTACGCAAATGCCGCACCAGTGCCGCAAGAACCACCAGCGCTATCACCCCGAGGAAGATCGGCAGGCGATAGGGTTTCAGGTCGCCAAGAAAATGCTGCAAGGCTTCGCCGGCCCAGTAACCGGCGCTGACGAACAAGATGGCCCATACCGCAGCCCCCAGCACATTGAGCAGGGCGAAACGCCAGGGTGCCAGGCCACTGGCGCCGATCACCATCGGGCCCACCAGGCGCATGCCGTAGAGAAAGCGCACGGCGAACACCGAAGTCGAGGGGTAACGCCGGATCAGGCCCTGGACCCGTTCGATGGCCGCCTGGTGACGCTTGAGCTTGGGCAGCAGGCGCGCCCCGCCATAGCGCCCGGTCCAGAACAGCAATTGATCGCCGAGGATGCCTCCCAGGGTGGCCCAGCCGATCACCTGCAACCATTGCAAGGTGCCCTGGTGCGCGGCCATGCCGCCGAGGATCAGTACGGTTTCACCTTCCAGCAGGCAACCGATGAAAATCACCCAATAGCCGTAGGCGGCGATCAGCGAGTTAAGGTCGAGGTGTTCGAGCATGGTTATCCAGTTCCGTATTTGAAGTCCGCCATGACTTCGAGTCGTCATCCTGGCTTTGAGTGCCTTTTTTCTTGCGCCGCGGTGTAACGTCCAGGCTGCGCATCTGCGGGAGTTTGAACGGGTTCCCGGCTTGCGAGTCGAGAATCGGGTCTAGTGGGCACTGCTTGAGGCGCCGATCACGCCGTCTGCCCCAACAGCCATGCCCAGAACATCCCCGCGCCATACAACCCCAGCCCGAACACCGAATGCGCGATCAGGCTGCGCAGCCGGGCCACATTCGGTTTGGGCATCTTGCTCGCCGCCACTCCCGCGCCCATGCCCGGTTGCATCAGCAAGAACGGTGCAGCCACCGTCAGCACGCCAATGAGCAAGGCCGGTGCCAGGGTTGGCTGTTGTGCCCATTGCAGGCCGCAGGCCAGCAGCAACAGGGCGGCAAACAGGACGCCGATCAGATAGTGGGCCAGCCAGCCCAGGGCCCGTTCCCCCGGAACCGGGCCGGCTTGGGCAATGCTCTGGTGCAGGAACTGGCCCCGAGGAAAATGCCCGATCCAGCGTCCGACCATGGCCCAGTTGGGGCCAGGAATGTTCAACACTCGCGCCAGAAACAGCGTCCACAAATCAAGGACCAAGGTAGCGCCGACACCGATCAGCAGTGCCGGTAAAATCAACGCCATGAACTCATGCATAAAGACTCCTGGGTATGGATGGCTGCACTTCAGCCTCGGCTATGGGTGTGATAATGTTTCATTCAATAAAGTGATTGAATGATCAATAAAGCAGCAGGAGCTGTCAATGACCGATTCGATTTCCCCTCAACAGCCTCTGGCGGACATGGCCGAGCTGGCACGTATTCTCGGCCACCACCACCGCCTGATCCTGCTGGAGCACATTGCTCGTGGCGAGCAGCCGGTGGAGCGCCTGGTGGAAGCCTCGGGACTCTCGGTAGCCAACACCTCGCAACATTTGCAACAGCTGCGCCGGGGCGGTTTCGTGCAGACCCGGCGCGACGGCAAGCGAGTGCTCTACAGCCTCAGCCAGGGGCCGTTGGCCGCACTTCTGGGGGGCTTGCGCCAATACGTCGATTACAACCACGGGCAGATCCGTGAGCTGCTGGCCGACAGCGAGCAGCAGCCGGGGCGCCTGGAGGGCATCTCCCGGGAAGAGCTGCGCCAACGCCTGCAGGAGGGCGGCATGACCCTGCTGGACGTGCGCTCGCCGCAGGAGTTCGCCCTTGGGCATTTGCCGGGGGCAATCAATATCCCGGTGGAAGAGTTGGAGCAGCGTCTGGCCGAGTTGCCCGCGGGCCAGGAGTTGGTGGCTTACTGCCGCGGGCCCTACTGCGTGCTGTCACACAATGCCGCGGCCTTGCTTCGCGCCAAGGGTTTCAGGGTGCGGCGCCTGGACGACGGTTTCGTCGATTGGCAGGCCGCCGGCCTAGGGGTGGAAACCACCCGGTAAAAGTGTCGCAGAGTCGGCCATACAGGACATTGCCTATAGGGCCATGATCCATATCAACAGGGTTTTCAGAAAAATCCGCTACAAGGGCATCAGGCTCGGACCCACAAGGTATCGAGCCCCGGGCCTGTACCGTGAAGGCCGGGACAACCAATAAAAACCTTTGTGGATATCGGCCGAGGGGACCACCCCAGGCGGATTTTAAAGGAATAACCTGATGGCTTTTTCTCTGTCACGCCTGTGCCTTCTGGGCGCTGCGTTGCTCTGCGTACCCCTACTGCATGCCAGCGAGCCGACCCCGGCAGCGGCGGCCTCCACCCCAGATTCCGAGTTGATCCAGCGTGGCCAGTACGTGGCCCAGCTCGGCGACTGCATTGCCTGCCACACCGCCAAGGGCGGGGCCACCATGGCCGGTGGCCTGGAGCTGAAGACGCCCATGGGCACCATCTACTCCAGCAACATCACCCCGGATAAAGACACCGGTATCGGCAGCTACAGCTTCGAGGCATTCGACCGCGCCATGCGCGAAGGCGTAACCCCTGACGGCAGTCATTTGTACCCGGCCATGCCCTATCCGTCCTACGCCAAGATGACCGAAGAGGACATGCGCGCCCTCTACGCCTACCTGATGCACGGGGTGGAACCCGTAGCCCAGGGCAACCTGGAAGCCGACATGGGGTTCCCCTTCAACCAGCGCTGGGGCCTGTGGTTCTGGAACCTGGTGTTCGTCGACAAGCAGCCCTTCAAGCCTGACCCGGCCAAGGACGAACAGCTCAATCGCGGCGCCTACCTGGTCCAGGGCCTGGGCCACTGCGGTTCCTGCCATACCCCGCGGGGCATCGCCTTCCAGGAGAAGGCCATGAGCGACAGCGAATCCGGCGGCCAGCACTACCTGGCCGGCGAGACGGTGGAAGAGTGGCGAGCCCTGAGCCTGCGCAACCTGTGGACCGTGGAGGACACGGTGCAGTTGCTCAAGACCGGGCAGAACCGCTTTGCCACTGTGTCCGGCAACATGGCCGACGTGATCCACCACAGCACCCAGCATTTCACCGACGCCGACCTGACGGCCATCGCCGCGTACCTCAAGTCCCTGCCGGCCGGCAAAGATGACCTGCCCATGCCTTCGGTGGCACTGACCCCGGCGGCCCCGCCAAACAACCTGTTCACCTCCCGTGGCGGCCTGGGCTACGCGCAGTTTTGTTCCGACTGCCACCGCCAGGATGGCGCCGGCGTGCCGCAGATGTTCCCGTCCCTGGCCGGCAACCCCAGCGTCGCCTCGGCCAACCCGACTTCCTTGCTGCACATCACCCTGACCGGCTGGAAGACCGCCCAGACCGCCGCCCATCCACGGGTTTACACCATGCCCGGCTTTGCCCAGCTGGCCGATGGCGAGATCGCCGAGATCCTCAGTTTTGTCCGCAGCAGTTGGGGCAACAACGGCTCCGCCATCAGCGCCGAGCAAGTGAAGAAGATGCGGGCGCAACTGAGCCCGCAAGTGGAAAGCACTCTGTTCGAAACCCCGCGCCTGGCCAACCTGCTGGCGGCGCCGAATGCCGAACAAGTGGTGCGCGGCATGCGCCTGCACCTGGAAACCAAGGCCCTGCTGCCGGACAACGTCGGCAACTCGCTGAACTGCACCAGTTGCCACCTCAACGCCGGCACCGTGGCCGACGGTTCACCCTTTGTCGGCGTCTCGGCGTTCTTCCCCGGCTACGCGCCGCGGGCGGGCAAGACCATCACCCTGGAAGAGCGCATCAACGGCTGCTTCCGCCGCTCCATGCACGGCAAGCCGCTGCCGGTGAACGGCGCCGACATGCAAGCCATGGTGGCCTACTTCGAGTGGATGAAAATGAACACCCGCCCAGAAGACAAGGTGGCCGGGCGCGGTGTGGGCAAGATCGACCCGGCCCTCAAGCCCAATGCTGACAATGGCAAGCAGGTGTACGCCAAGCAATGCGCGGTGTGCCACGGCGCGGATGGCGAAGGCCTGAAACGCGCCGACGGCAGCCTGATCTTCCCGCCGCTGTGGGGCGATCAATCCTTCAACATCGGTGCCGGCATGGCCCGCACCTACACCGCGGCGGCCTTCGTCAAACGCAACATGCCGATTGGCTTCCACGAGAAGTTCCCCCTGGGCCAGGGCGGCCTCTCGGACCAGGAAGCCCTGGACGTGGCCGAATACTTCTCCCACCAGCCGCGCCCGGACTTCCCGGACAAGGTCAAGGACTGGCCCAACGGCGGCCGCCCGGCGGACGCCCGTTACTGAGGGCTTGACCCTGTAGTCGCCTTGAGCTGCGGCTACAGGCCCCCGCAGAAAAATCTGCCGGCGCGCCCTGGCGCCGAGGTAGGATTGCCATCCTTTGCGTCAGCCTTCGCTGTCGGTCCTTCAAGGATGAATCATGCGGTTTCGCTCGATCCTGTTGCTGAGCCTGTCCCTGGGGCTCAGCGGTTGTGCCTTTGTTTCCGCGCTCAAAGCGACCACCGTCAGCTACCGGGTGCCGGCCGATGCCGGTGACACCGCACTGATCCGCATCGTCGCCCAGGGGCTGGTGCGGGGTGTGCCCTACAGCGATTGCATCGACTGGCGCAAACCGAGCTCCGGGCTGATGGTTCGCCCCCATCGCGGCATTGCCAATCCCAATTTCCGCAACCTGGGCATTCCCATGACGGCCGCTACCGACCGCATGCGCCGCCAGGAGGGCTTTGGTGCCAACGAACTGAAGATCCCGGCCAATCGCCCGTTCGCCTTCATGTTCTACAACACTGAACCGGGGATGGATAAGGACTACCGCGCCGTTTGCGAGCAAAGCGTGACCTTCGTGCCCGAGGCCGGCGCCACCTATCAGATGGTGTTTCTCCAGGATCAGATGTGCACCGCCATGCTGCGCAAGATCGACGACAAGGGCGAGATGCTGCCGGAGCGGGTGGCGCTGCGGCCTACCGATTACTGCAGCGCCGATGCGCGCTAGGGCAAGAACCTAGGGGCCATAGTGCTTGCAGATTTCCTCCCAGATATAGGCGCCGCGAAAGCGGATCCAGCGGATGAACAAGCGATCGCGAAAGGCCTGCCAGCGGCTGCTGCGCCGCAGTGCCAGGCTATCCTCGATTTCCTCCAGCAAGGACTCCCGCTCGAAGCCGATCCAGATCTCCGGGATCACCGACATCAGGTTGATGTAGCACACCGGCGCCACCTCTTCGTAGAGAATGCGCTCCACCTCGGCACGGTCGTAGGCCTGGGTTTCCCGGGCGATGTAGGCGTAGTCCACCTCGTTGTCGACAAAGGCGTCCGAGAGCAGGTAGCGGATGGTATCTCGCTGTACCGGGGTGATCGGGCTTGAAGGCATGTTGGGGAGGGTCCTTCCTGGTGGCCGGCGACAGCGGATTCTATCTCGGCGCAATCATCCGTGTCGGCGCCGTGCCATTGGCATTGTGTTGATAGATCGCCACGGGCTGCCCCTGCTCATTGAAAAACACCTGGCCGATCCCCGACGAGTTCCACAGCCGCTCCCCGGCCTCGGCATGCTCGGGCACATGGGGCATCACCTTCATCCGCCGGCGCTTGGTGAACCAGTTCAACGGCGAGCGCGGCGAGTAGAGCCAACGGTTGAGGCGGTCGAACCATTCCAGCAGGGCGGCGGGGAATTCGTTCTTGATGCCGCTGCTGGTGATCTGCCAGATCCGCGGGCCGCCCTGGCGGTGGCGAATCAGCACTTCGTAGACGAAGGAGTAATGCACATCCCCCGAGAGAATCACGTAGCTGCCCGGGGTTCGCGAGTGGCGGAAGATGTTCAGGATCACCTGGGCGGAACCGCGATGGGCCATCCAGTTCTCCGCGTCCACCAGCAGCGGGTAGCCGCACCAACTGAAGACCTTCTGCACCGTTTCGATCAGCTTGACGCCGAAGATCGGCGCCGGTGAAACGATGATCGCCGAGGGGTGATCCAGCAGTTCATGTTGCAGTTCGCTCAGGGCTTCCCAGTCCAGCAGGCCGGAAGGCTGGCCCAGGTTGGACTCGCTGCGCCAGCGCCGGGTGCGGGTGTCCAGCACCACCAGGGCCGGGGTGCTGGGCAATACGTATTGCCACTGCTGGAAACCCAGCAACTGGTCGATCAGGTCGTTTTGGGCCTGACATTCCAGCATGCGTTCCGGAGTTTGTGCCGTGGCGCTCAAGGCCCGGGTGTGTTCCAGCAGTTGGGCGAAGGCATCCGGGTTGTTGCCCCAGCCCTGGCACAGCATGTAAGCCAGCAGCGCGTTGCCGATGATGCGCTTGGAGAAGGGATGGCCGTAGGCGGTTTCTTCCCATTGGGCGCTGAGGTTCCAGTCGTCGGTGATGTCGTGGTCGTCGAAGATCATCAGGCACGACAGGTGGGCAAAGACCCGCGCGGCACCCTTCAGGCCCTGGACAAACTCGTCGATGCGCTGCTGTTCCCGGGTGTAGCGCGTCTGTTGTTCCGGTGTCAGTCGTGGCGGCTGTGGCGTGATCAGGGTCCAGGGCAGCGGCGACCAGACCAGCAGATACATGGCCAGCACCTCGGCGAAAGTCACCAGGTGGTTGTCAGCGTTGCTGCTGGTGAAGATCGGCTTTTTCACCCCGCCGAAAAACCGCTCGCGCAGGGTTTCATTGCTCTTCAGCGCCGGGAGCAATTCGGCCCGCTGGTAGTAGCTGGCGCCATGGCGGTACAGCGCCTGACTGTCGGCCACTACGGCACCGTCCAACTCTTCATCGAACAGCTCGAGGCGCTCGATCAGGGCGTGGACGGCCCGCAGCATGGGCCCGGCCACATCGTCGGCGTACACCTGGTCGCCGCTCATCATCAACAAGGCCGGGCGTTGTGCAGGCTCGGGTTGTTGCGCCAGCAGGCGGTCGACGCAGAGCAAGCCGTCAGCGGACGGGTGATGGGGCTTGCGGCAGGAGCCGTGGAGCAGGTTGTCGATGCGGCTGTGGAGCACGAACTCCGGGGTCCCGGCATCGCCATACAGCAGGTGCGGCGCCCAATCGGCAATAGCCCGGGCGCTGTCCTCGGCATCGTTGATCAGCAGGTCATAGGCGATCGTCACGTCCAGGGGCAGGGCATCGTCCAGTGCCACATCGATCAGATGGATAAAGGCATGGCGACCGACGGGAATGACCTGGCATTGCTGCGGGTCGAGGGCCAGATCCAGGGTCGTGCTGCCAGCGGGCTGCAGGCGCAGGGTCAGCGCCAACGCCCTGGAACTCACCAGCCACAGCACCAGCCGCGTCGGCTCCAGGCGGCGCAGCAACGGGCCGGCGAGAACAGGAGGCAGGGCAGTGGGTAGCGTGGTCGGGAGCATCTGCTGCGGGATCTCTAGCGGTTGCAAAGGGGGCAAATGGTAGCGCAGCCGATGTCGAAGAAACGTCGGTTGCGCGGGCTGGAGCAAGGCTTTTGTATCCGATTATTTATGGGCGTTGGCCCGCATTGCCCGCAAGCTGATGTACCTGATTATCCAAGGCGTCCTGGCGAATCTGCGCCAGCATCCAATCGATAAACACCTGGGCTTCGGGGGCCGCATCACTGTCCAGCGCGTAGTAATAGCGGGTCAGGGGCTGGCGCAGGTCCGGCAAGGGGCAGATCAGGCGGCCGCTGGCCAGGTCCTTGGCCAGCAACGAGGCCGGGCACAGCGCCAGGCCCAGCCCGTCGACGCAGGCCTGGAGCACGAAGTGCATATGGTCGAAATGCAAGGTCGGCGAGGTGCGCAGCGGTTTCAGGCCGCAGTGTTCCAGCCACTTCTGCCAGTCGCTGGCGCGGGTGCGGCTGACCAGCAAGGTATGTCGCGACAGATCATCGGGGCTGTTCAGTGCTGTGCTGTGCAACAGCGACGGCGCTGCCACCACCAGGATTTCGTCTTCCAGCAGGCGTTGGGGTTGCAGCGTGGTTGCCCAGCCGGAGCGGCCACGGCGAATCACCAGGTCGAAGGTTTCCTTGGCGGGATCGGGGAGCAGGGTGCTGGTCACCACCTCCGGCTGGATCTGCGGGTACAGCGCCATGAACTGCGGCAAGCGGGGAATCAGCCAGCGCACCGCGAAGGACGGTCGCACATTGACGGTGACCTTGCGCAGGGCCGCGCCGCAGCGCAGGGAGGCGGCGGCATTGGCGATCTGGGCCAGGGCCACGCTGACCTGCTCATGGAAGGCTTGCCCGGCAGGGGTGAGCACCGACTGGCGGATGCGCCGCTCGAACAGCAGCACCCCCAGGTGCTCTTCCAGCAACTTGATATGGCGGCTCACCGCGCTGTGGCTCACATGCAGTTCTTCTGCGGCGCGGCTGAAACTCTCGTGGCGAGCAGCGGCGGCAAAGGCGCGGACGGCGTTCAGGGGCGGCAGGTCAGTGATCATGTGTCTAATTTAGTCACATGTATGGCGCAATTAAAGCGTTTGTCAGTGTCGCAACAGAAGGTCACGCTGAACGCCGTTCATGACCTGCCGGTTTGCCTGCCATGCCCGATACCCACGTCCGCACCACCGATAAGGCTTCCGCCCGCGCCGCCTCGATCCTCGGCCTGTGCCTGCCCGGCGACACCTTGCTCTACCTGTTGCTGCCCATGCAGCACGAGGCCTTCGGCGTGACCCTGGCCGAAGCCGGCCTGTTGCTGGCAGCCAACCGCCTGGTGCGGATCTTCGGCTACAGCCATGTGATGCGCTTCTACGCCCGGCGCGGTGATCGCCCGGTTTGCGTATTGGCCGCCGCCACCGCCGCACTCTGTGCCCTGGGCTACGCCACCTTGTCCGGCTTCTGGTGGCTGCTGCTGTTGCGCCTGGGCTGGGGCCTGACCTACGCGGCCCTCAACCTTTCAACCCAGGTCATGGCCACCGCCGAGCCCACGGGCGCCGCCCGCCGCACCGGCCGCTCCCGGGCGCTGATCGCCACCGGGCCGATGCTGGCCTTGCCCCTGGGCGCGCTGGTCAGCGTCGAATATGGCCCGCGAGTGATCTTCCTTCTTATGGCCCTGACGTCGCTGGTCGCTCTGCTCCTGGCCTTCGGCCTGCCGAGCAAGCCCCATCCACTGGCCAGTTCCAGCCGCCGTTTTCAGCGCCCCGACAGCGTGGCGTTGTGGTCCTTTATCGAAGGGCTGGTGCTGGATGGTCTGTTCATCATTGGCCTGTCGCTGCAGGCCGAGCAGCTGATGGCGGGCAATGCGGTGCTGGTGGCGGGCGGGCTTCTGGCCCTGCGCTACGTTTCGGAAATGCTCCTGAGCCCCCTGGGCGGCCTCGCTGCACAACGCTGGGGCGCGACGCGGATGTTGATCGTCTTCTCCCTGCTGACCTCTGTGGCCCTGGTGGGCTTTGGTTGCCATTGGCTGATTGTCGGCGGCGCCCTGGTGCTGGTGTTGCGGGCCCTGCAATTGCCGCTGGTGGTCACGGTGGTTGCACAGCGGCATCCGGGGACGGGCAGGGTGCGGGCCCTGGCGGCCAATGCGGTGTGGCGGGATATCGGCGCCGGGGTCGGGCCCTTGATCGCCGGCTTGCTGCTGCCGGTGGCGTCCACGGTGTGGGTGTATTCGCTGGCGGCGGGGTGTCTGGCGGTGAGTGCGTTGGCGTGTCGAGAGGTTGGTGTTCGTGGGGAGGCGGGCAGACAGGCGTCTGCCGAAGAGACTTAGGGGCGCCTCTGTGGCCACGGCCAGTCAGATCAGTTAGCGGAGTTCTGTAGGGGCGAGCTTGCGCGCGATCGTCACGAGCAAGCTCGCCCCTACAGGCCTCAGGCCGAGGCCTTGTGTTCTTCTCCGCGTTCAATGCTCTGCGGCTGGCCCTGCTCGATCACCCAGCGCAGCAGGTCGGTCACCGACACCCGATGCTTGCGCTCCACCCACTCCATGCCCTCGGGGCTGTAGTGCTCGCTGTAGCGGGTCAGCACCAGGTGATTCTGGTCTTCAGACATACGCAGGCTGACTTCGCGGCAATGCAGGCTGGCGTTGTCGAGCTTGGTCACGCGTTGCAGCAGCATCAGGGCGTGTTGTTCGCAGGTGGGCACGGGCAGCTCCTTTGCGGCAAGAGGGGCTGGGGCCGAGGCGGGTTTGAGCAGGCGCATGGTCAGGGTTCTCCAGCAAGGGGAAGCCGATGCTGGCAGGTGAACCTTGCGCAAAGATGTCTGCTTTATTGCGTGGCTGAAGGTTTGTTACCACGTTGAAATATATGACGGGCCGCGCCGAATGGTTTTAGATAACGGCTCTTTCCGACCTTGAGTGATGCCTGCTGGTGAGCCGTCTTTTGATCGTGGACGACGACATTGAAGTCCTCGCTCTGCTGAAGAAATTTTTTGTCCAACAGGGCTACCAGGTGGTGGTGGCCACCGATGGTGCGTCGCTGTGGGCGGCTCTGGAGCGGGAGGTTCCGGACCTGATCATCCTCGACCTGATGCTCCCCGGCGACAACGGCCTGACCCTGTGCCAGCGCTTGCGCCAGCAGCACGCCACGCCGGTGATCATGCTCACCGCCATGGGCGAGTTGAGCGACCGGGTGGTGGGCCTGGAGATGGGCGCCGACGATTACCTGAGCAAGCCCTTCGATGCCCGCGAACTGCTGGCCCGGGTACGGGCGGTGCTGCGCCGGGCCGGGGAGAACCGGCCGGTGAGCGCGGACGTGCCGCGGCCGCTGATCAAGTTCGCCGACTGGCAGCTGGACCTGACTCGCCGCGAACTGCGCTCGCCGGACCAGGTGATGATTCCGCTGTCGGCGGGGGAGTTCGACCTGCTGCTGGTGTTTGTCGAGCACCCGCAGCGCATCCTCACCCGCGAGCAGCTGCTGGACCTGGCCCGGGGCCAGGCCCATGACGCCTTCGATCGCAGCATCGATGTCCAGGTCAGCCGCCTGCGGCGCAAGCTGGAGTTCGACACCAAGCGCCCGGCGATGATTCGCACGGTACGCAACGGCGGCTATCTGTTCACCCCCAGCGTGACCCGTCAGTGAAGCTGATCAAGCCCTTGTGGCGTTATCGCCTGCGCGACACCGTGGCGCGCTGGATCGCCCTGACCATCATCATGGCCATGCTCACGGCCCTGGCGTTCAATGCGCTGTTCGTGCAGTTGGCCGGGGTCTGGGCTTATCCGCCACTGGCGGAAACCGGGTTGCTGGAGAAGTCCGCGGCCATCGTGCGCATGGTCGAGGCCTCGGAGCCGGGCCAGCGCTCGCGGTTGGCGGCTTCGGTCAGTACCGATCACCTGAGCATTGTCTGGCAGGCGACACGGCAGGGCCTGGATCTGCCGCTGCTGGAAGACTCCGAATACCGCGACGGCTCCGAGGCGTTTCGCGCCTTGCTCGGCCCACCGCAGCGGCATATCGAGGCCTATCAGCCCAGCGACTGGCGAAGCGACCAAGGTCGCTACGCGCTGCTGGTGCAGTTGAGCGACCAAAGCTGGCTGATGTTTTCTTCGGCGTCACGCAGTTGGGGGCTGGAGGAGGGCACGCGCAACCTGATCGTAATTGCCCTGGTGCTGATTTCCACCGGCCTGGTGGCCTTGATTGCCACTCGCCGGCTGGCCAAGCCGCTGCAGCAGTTCGCCCAGGGCGCCCGGCGCTTTGCCGTGGACTTTCGCGCGCCGCCCATCGATCCGGTGGGGCCCCACGAGATCCGTCAGGCGATTCTTGCCTTCAACGCCATGCAGGCGCAGTTGCAGCACTTCATCAAGGACCGCACCCAGATGCTCGCGGCCATCTCCCATGACCTGCGCACACCGCTGACCCGCATGCGCCTGCGCGGTGAGTTCATCGAGGATGCCGACCAGCAGCAGCGCCTGTTCCGCGATGTGGACGAGATGCAGGCGATGATCAATTCGGCCCTGGAGTTCTTCCGCGACGATGCGCGGCTGGAGCAGGCCACCCATTTCGACCTGGCCGAACTGTTGCAGACCCTGGTGGACGACTACCGCGACCAGTCCATGGAAATCCTCTTCACCGGGCCGCCGCGTCTGGTGTATTGCGGCCGGCCCCTGGGGCTCAAGCGGGTGATGACCAACCTGCTGGACAACGCGCTCAAGTACGGTGCGCAGCCAGCCATCGTGCTGGAACAGGGGGCGGATCAGGTGCGGGTACGCGTGCTCGATCGTGGCCCGGGGATTCCACCCGAGGCTCTGGAACAGGTGTTTGCACCATTCTTCCGGCTGGAGATCTCGCGCAACAAGAGCACCGGCGGCGTGGGCCTGGGGCTGTCGGCAGCACGGGCCATTGTCCGCGAACACGGCGGCGAGTTGCGGCTGTTCAATCGTGAGGGCGGTGGGCTGGAGGCGCGGGTGGAGTTGCCGCTGTAGCCGCTGCCGCAGTTGAGGGTTTGCGTCAGAGCTCCATTGCCTCCTGCCCTGGCCCGCTAGGCTTTTTTTCAAGCTGCCCGTAGCGTGACTTGCGCCATCCTGCATTTGCAGGATGGTTTCTGCCCTGGTGCGCCGGGATACTCGATCAGGCACTACCGCGCCCCTGGGCGCACCCTCGCCGAAACCGATAACAACAAGAACGGTGGGCACCATGAACGCAACCCTGGTCGTCCGGAACGCGCCTGCCGCCTGGACATTGATCGATCCGCCTGTGCAGTACCTGGCCCCGGGCCAAGGTTCTGAACATCACGTCTTCCGCTGTTCGTCCACTGGCATGTGCCAGACATCACGGCCTCAAGCGCCGCCCTGAGTTTGTCCTTCCTGCAATCGCACTTCTCTGTCTGTGGCCTCTGTCGCGGGCCGCTATTGCTCGTCCCAAAGAAAGGATCTGCTTCATGACTGGTAAACCTTTAGCCATGCTGGGCGCTATTTTGCTGATCGTCAGTCTTGGCACTCATGCGGCGCAGCCGCCGGTGCAGCCCTACCTGGCGCCTCAGGCGCTGGATCTGGCGGCCTTCCTGCCTCCACCACCACTTGCCGGCAGCTCCGAGGACCGCCAGGACCTGGAGGCCGTACTGCTGGTCCAGGGCCAACGCACGCCGCAGCAGGTGGCGCAGGCCAAACGCGACGATCATCTGAGCGACGCGGTATTTCCCTTTGCCGGGGAGATTTTCGGGCCGCAGTTCACTCTCGACCGGCACCCGCTGACTGCGCAGTTCTTCCGCCGCACCCTCAAGGACCTGGTGCAGACCCTGATGCCTGCCAAGGCCCATTTCGCCCGCCCCCGGCCTTATGAGCTGAGCGCCGAGGTAAAGCCGGTGCTGGCGCCGCCGATGGGCGAGTCCTACCCCAGCGGGCACACCATGGATGCCTACCTGAGCGCCATTCTCCTGGCGCGGATGGTCCCGGAAAAGCGTGACGAGCTGTTTGCACGGGCCGCTGCCGCGGGGCAAAGCCGAGTGGTGGCCGGGGTGCATTACCCCACGGACCTTGAGGGGGGGCGGATCTCGGCGGTGGCCCTGGCCGTCGAGCTGCTGCACAACCCTGAGGCCCTTGACGACTTCAACCGGGCCCGGCGCGAACTGCGCGCCACCCTGGCCCTGGATTGACCTCCTATCCCTTAGCGCCGGCTACGGGCGGCGCTCCTTCACTGACAAGGAACAGTGCCATGTTCGTGTATCGCACAAGCATTGTGCTGCTGGGGTTGTGGCTGGGCCCGGGCGGTATCAGCCAGGCTGGAGATGAGGACTGGGAGGAGCTGTTCACCGAGGGCGAGGCCCGGATTTTTTTCGATAACCAGTACTTCGCCCGGGATTACCGCAACGGGCCCAACAACAGTGGCCGTAACCGCTACAAACCGCGTAGTGAGCGCAATGGTTATCGCCAGGAGTGGGGCCAGTCGGTGCAGCTGTATTACCGTTCCGGTTTTACCCCCGGGCTTCTGGGCCTGGGGTTCGATGCCTTTGCCATGCAGGCCTTCAAGCTCGACAGTGGCGGTGGGCGCACCGGCACCGGCACCCTGGCGTTGGACGGCAAGGGGCATCCGCGGGACAGCCATGGCAAGGTTGGCGGTGCCCTCAAGCTCAAGGTGGCCGAGGCACAGCTGCGTTATGGCAATTTCACCACCCAGGCGCCGGTACTGGCGGCCAACAACAGCCGGATCATTCCCGGGATGGCCTACGGCTGGCAGTTGCAGCGCGACTGGGACGGGCTGAGCCTGGAAGCGGCGCGGCTGAGTGCCTTGTCCGGCCCCACCGAAAGCAGGGCCAGAGGCGGGATTTCCACGGTATACGGACGTTTGTCCGGGGCGCGGATCAATATCGACAGCGCCCAGTACCTGGGGCTGAACTACAAGGGCGAGCAGTGGCGCGGGGCTTATTACCTGGGGCAACTGGAGGACGTCTGGACCCAGCATTACCTCAACCTGGACCACACCCTGGAACTGGCTGGCGAGCGCAGCCTGAGCAACACCTTCAACCTGTATCGCACCCGGGATAGCGGCGCCTCGTTGTTTGGCCCCATCGACAACCTGATCGCCTCCCACGCCCTGGCGTACCGTTTCGATGCCCATCGCTTGACCCTGGCCTACCAGCGCTCGTTTTCGGATACCCCGTTCGACTACATAGGTTTCGGAGACGGCCAGACCGGGCAATCCATCGTCCTGGCCAACTCCGCGTCCTACTCGGATTTCAACGGGCCACGGGAACGCTCCTGGCAATTGCGTTACGACCAGCGCCTGGCCTGGCTTGGGCTGCCGGACTTGAACCTGGGGCTGCGTTATCAGCGGGGCTGGGGAGTGGATGGCAGTCATGCCCCGGCCAACAGCATCTACCGTGGCCTGTATGGCGAAGATGGCCGTCATCACGAAACCGACCTGGATTTGAGCTACACCTTCAGCAGCGGTTCGCTGAAGGGCCTGCACCTGCGGGCCACGCAGATCTGGCACCGAGGCAACAGCGCCCAGGCCGATGGTTCCATCGACCAGTTGCGGATTCGCGTGCAGTATCCGCTGGCGCTGTTCTGAAGGGGCGGGGTGGGACTCAGGACCAGTCGAAGCAGAACAGCACCAGCCCTTCCACCGGTTCGTAGAACATCACGATCAGGTCGGCGCCGCTGATTCCGTAGTGGCTGGCCGGTACGCTGAGCGCGTGCTCGAAGCGCCGGCCAGCGGGGCTCAAGGGCCAGACGTCGATGTCGCCGCTGTCATCCTTGGCTTCGATGATGTCCATGGGAAATTCCACGGTTTCCACCCAGTTGCCATAGCCCTCGGCGATGCCGGCCATCTGGTCGATGAAGGTCATGTGGTAGTCGCTGTCCTCCGGCCAGGTCAGGCGGCCGAGTTCCTGGTAGCGCTGGCGCGAGGCTTGGTAGGTGGCGTGCTCTTGGGCGTAATGGCGTTGCAGGCTGGCCCGCACGTTGCGCCGGGGCTCGGGCAGATCGGCATTGCCCGGGTGCAGGAAGAAGTAGCGCGGGTCGCCGCACAGGCGGTAGCGGCCGTTCTCGATCTTGAAGCCGATCCAGTTGGTCTTCAGCAGTTCGCTGCCAAAGCCGCAGTCTGCCGTCAATTCGCCTACCAGCCCCTCATCGGGTTCGATGGGGCTCAGCAGGTGCAGGCGCCCGGACCAGCCGGGGTTGATCAGGTTGGCGTCGATGGACAGCAGCGGCAGCAGGTGCTCGGCCAGTTCCTGCTGGTCGGCGACGAACACCTCCTGGGCATCGGGGTAGGCGACGGCGCCGGCCGGCAGTTGTGTGCATTCCGGGGTCTGGATCGTGGGCATACAGCGGGTCCTTGCTCAAACGGGAACAACAGGGAAAGAAGGCCGCGCCTCAGGCGCGGCTGTTACGGAAACTGCCGGGGGTAATGCCCACCACCTTCTTGAAGGCGCGGGTCATGTGGCTCTGATCGAAGAAGCCGCAGCTGAACGAGGCTTCCGCCAGGCTGGCGCCGGTGCGCAGCAGGTTCTGCACCTGGGCCACGCGCTTCTGGATCTGGTAGCTGTGGGGCGAGACGCCGACGGTCTTCTTGAACACGCGGATCAGGTACAGCGGGTCCATGTCCACCAGTTGCGCCAGTTCTTCCAGGGGAATGTGCCGGGCGTATTCGTCTTCGAGCTTCTTCTTGATGAACTTGACGGCGCTGCGCTCGGCGCTGGCGATGGCGGCAATGGGGGCGCCGCTGCGTTCGAAGAGTTGGGTCACCAGGTCCAGGAGGATGGATTCGCGCTCCAGGCTGGGTGGGGAATTTTCGATGATCTGGTGTTGCTGGAGGAAGGTCAGGGCAAAGCTGGGGTCCAGGTTCAGGGCATTCTGGAACAGATGGATGTGCTCGGCGCCGAAGCGGCCCTGGAAAATCACCCGGTTGACCCAGCCCGGGTCGAGGTAAAGCATGCGGTACATCCAGCCCTGGTCATGCCCGGGGAGGCCGTCATGAATTTCCCCCGGGGTGATGGTGACCACGCTGCCGGCGCTGCCCAAGTAGTAGCTGCCTCTATAGAAGAGTTTTTCCACCCCGCTGCTTATAACGCCTACTGCATACCGATCATGTGAATGCCTGCCAAAAGACTGAGTGCTGTAACGCGCCGATAACAACTCACAGTCGCCTTCTGGTATTCGCCAAAACTGCACGAAATCCTTGTCTGGCCTAAAGACTTTGCCGGGTTGGTGCTCATCCATGAGTTTGTCCAGTTTTGTGCAATACGTTGGAAAAGAGGGCCGCTAAATTTAGCACCCATTTCACAATGCGAGCTAGGGGAAGTGATGCCTACAAAACTAGTTATTGGGGATTACAAAAAGTCTTCATGGTCATTTCGTGCATGGCTGGTTCTTGTAACGGCAGACGTCTCCTTCGAGACCCTTCAGGTCAAGCTGGAACAGGATGACACCCGCCAGCAGATCCTGCGCTATTCGCCCTCGGGCAAGGTGCCGGCACTGCTGCTGGACAAGGTGGTGATCAACGACAGCCTGGCCATCTGCGAGTACGTTGCCGGTGCCTATCCGGCGGCCAATCTGTGGCCCCAGGACCCGCTGGTCAAGGCCCAGGCCCGCGCTGCCGCGGCGGAAATGCACTCCGGGTTCGTCAACCTGCGTACCCAGATGTCCTTCGGCCTGAACACCGGCGATACCCCCGAGCCGCTGACCGCCGACACCCAGGAAGAGATCCAGCGGATCTTCGACATCTGGACCAACCTGCGCCACGCCAGCGGCTCCAAGCAGTTCCTGTGCGGCGACTTCGGCATCGTCGATGCCATGTTCGTACCGGTGGTGTTCCGCTTCCGTCGTTATGGCGTGGCGGTGCCGGCACAACTTCAGGCTTATGTCGAACAAGTTCTGGCCTACCCGCCAGTACAAAAGTGGCTGAAGTTGGCTGCGGAAGAAGTTTGAAAAAGCCGAACTATTTATAACGAATAACGCTAACTAAAAATTAATGGCTATTTGACGGAAGGCAGAAAAGACCCTGGTGTTTTTTCTGCTTTTTCGAGTCTGACTTTTGTTGCAGGAAGGGGAATTTATGAGTGTTCATAAAGTGACTGCCAAGGATGTTGGCCGTGAAGGGCAAGTTTACGACGTGATCGGCATCGGTTTTGGCCCGGCGAACATCGCCCTGGCCATCGCCATGGAAGAGATGGAATTTGCCGGCACCCGGCTGTTTCTCGAGCGTCACGCGAGCACTCAATGGCAGCCGGAGATGATGCTCTCCGGCAGCGATATCCAGAACCACCCGAGCCGTGACCTGGTAACGCCGCGCAACCCGCGCAGCCGCTATACCTTCACCAACTTCCTGTTCGAGAACGACCGCCTGTTCGAACACCTGAACCTGGGCCTGGAGTTCCCTCTGCGCAGCGAGTTCGCCGAGTACGTACGCTGGGTTGCCGGCTTTTTCGCCCGGGACGTGGCCTACAACCAGAGCGTGAGCCAGATCCAGGTCGACCCGGCCAGCAACCTCTACACCATCACCACCCAGGCCGGCGTGCAGTACCAGGCGCGCTCCGTGGTCCTGGCCCCGGGCCGCACCCCGGTGATTCCGCAGGTGTTCGCCAACGCCGCGGCGGACCGGGTGTTCCACCTGACCCAGTACCTGGGGCGCCTGGCCAGCCTGGCGCAGAAGGGTGAGCTCAAGCGCGTGGCGGTGGTCGGCGGCAGCCAGAGCGCCATCGAAATCATCCTGCACCTGCGCCACACCTACCCGAACCTGGAAATCGTCAGCGTGCAGCGCGGCTACGGCTTCCGCCTCAAGGACACCAGCCAGTTCAGCGAGCACGTGTACTTCCCGTCCTTCGTCGACCAGTACTACAACAGCTCCGCCGAGGCGAAGAAGAACATCAACCGCCACCTGCACTACACCAACTATTCCGCTGCCGATGCCGACGTAATCAAGGAACTCTACGTGGGCATGTATGAGGACAAGCTGCAGGGCCGCGAGCGCGTGATCATCAAGGGGCTCAGCGAGATCCAGGGCTGCACGCCGGACGGCGAGGGCTACAGCCTGTCGCTGCGCAACAGCAGCACCCACGCCACCGAGGAGCTGGGCGGGCTGGACGCGATCGTCCTGGCCACGGGTTTTCGCAACCTCGGCACCGGCCCCCAGGAAGAACGCTACCCGGCGATCCTCAAGGACCTGGCCGAACACCTGGAGAGCGACGCTCAGGGCGTGATCCGCATCGGGCGCGACTACAGCCTGGCCGCAGCCAAGGGCAGCCATCTGCCCGCGTTGTACCTCAATGGTCTGTGCGAATCCTCCCACGGCTATGGCGATGCCGGCTCCTTCAGCCTGCTGTCGCTGCGCTCGCGGGACATTTTCAACTCGCTGAACCAGCAACTGGGCCTGGCCCAGGCTGCAGAAAAGATCGCTTGAGCCGCTGCATCGAATCCTGAACCTCGACCCCTTTATGTGAGCAGGCAGCAATGGATATTTCAGAAATGGATGAGTTGGGCGTATTTGCGGATGTGGAGTCTTCGGCGCGCAGTTACTGCCGCAGCTTTCCGGTGGTCTTCGACCAGGCCCAGGGCAGTCATCTGTATGACCTGAAAGGCCAGGCCTATATCGATTTCCTGAGCTGCGCCGGATCCGTGAACTATGGCCACAACCCCAAGGCGGTGAAGGCCGCGGTGATCGACTACCTGCAACGGGACGGCATCCAGGCTGCCCTGGACATGCACAGCCGGGCCAAGCAGGAGTTCATCTACAACTTCCGCAAGATCATCCTGGCGCCCCGGGCCCTGCCCTACAAAATGCAGTTCACCTCGCCCACCGGCACCAGCGTGGTGGAGTCGGCGGTCAAACTGGCGCGCAAGGTCACCGGGCGCCGGCACATCGTGGCCTTCACCAACGGCTTCCACGGCATGTCCAACACCTCCCTGGGGCTGACCGGCAACCGTGACAACCGCCAGCCAGGGGTCGATCCCTATGTGTTCCGCATGCCGTTCGACGGTTACCTGGAAGGCCTGGATTCCATCGCCTACTTCGAGCGCCTGGTCAAGGACAACAGTTCCGGCATGGACCTGCCGGCAGCGGTGATCCTGGAAACCATCCAGGGCGAAGGCGGGATCAACGTGGCTTCGGCAGAGTTTCTCCAGCGCCTGCGCCAACTGACCGCCGAGCACGGCATCCTGCTGATCGTCGACGACATCCAGGCCGGCTGCGGCCGCACCGGGACCTTCTTCAGCTTCGAGCCCTCGGGCATCACCCCGGACATGGTCTGCCTGTCCAAGTCCCTCAGCGGCTACGGCTTGCCTTTCGCCCTGTTGCTGCATCGCCCGGAACTGGACCAATGGTCCCCTGGCGAGGACAACGGCACTTTCCGCGGCAACACCCTGGCCTTTGTCGCCGCCACCAAGACCGTGCAGGAGTTCTGGAGCGATGACCGCCTGGTCAAGCACATCCAGGCCAACGAAGCACAGCTCAAGGAGTGGCTGGCTGAGGTGACCGAACGCTTCGCCGGGCATATCAAGGATGTGCGCGGACGCGGGCTGTTCTACGGCATCGAGTTCCACGACCCGGCCCTGGCCGCCGCGGTGATGCGTGCCTGCTTCGCCCGCCGCCTGATCATCGAGCGCTGCGGTCCGGTGGACCAGGTACTCAAGCTGATGCCGGCGCTGACCATCAGCAGCGAAACGCTGCAGGCCGGCCTGGCGAGCATTTTCGACGCCATGCAACAGGTGCTGGAGCAGGGCAAGTTAAGTGACCCGGACCAGGACGTCGATCCTCTGGTCTTCATTAATGGAGTCGCGCATGTCGACTAATACCAACCGCGCCATCATCGAGCTGACCATTGGTGGCTTGATGCTCAGCCTGTCGGCGCTGGCCGTGGCCTTTGCCCACATCGGCGCCGGTGGGGCCGGGTTCTACCGCATGCTGTTCGCCTCGATCCTGTTCTTCCTGCTGCTCAAGGTGCGGCGCATCCCGGTGCTGCTCAAGAGCGCCAAGGCGCAGCTGTACACGGCCCTGGCCGGGGTGTTCCTGGCCATCGACCTGGTGCTCTGGCACCAGAGCATCTACATCGTCGGCCCCGGCATCGGCTCGATCCTGACCAACTGCCAGGTGTTCTTCATGACCCTGCTGGGGCTGTACCTGCTCAAGGAGAAGCCGTCGATCTACTTCCTGATCTCCATCACCCTGGCGTTTATCGGCCTGTACCTGTTGCTGCTGCCGGAAATGACCAGTGCAGTGGGCATCAAGGGTGTGGTCTATGGCGTGCTCTCGGGCCTGGCCTACGCCATTTGCGTGTATTTCCTCAAGGTCAACACGCAGTTGCCTGACGGTGGGGGCGACAAGATCGCACAGATGCTCAACCTGAGCCTGTGGGCCGCGCTGGTGCTGCTGGTGTATGCCCTGGCCATGGGGGAAAGCCTGGCCATCGTCGATGGGCAGACCCTGGTGATGCTGATCATCTACGGGGTGATGGTGCAATTCGTGGGCTGGTTGCTGGTCAACCGCTCCATCGGTGCCATCAGCCTGGGCCTGGCGGGGCTGATCCTGCTGCTGGAGCCGGTGATCACCTACTTCGTCGATGTGGCGTTTCTCGGCAAGGCCAGCTCGGCGCTGCAGATCGCGGGTGCGCTGCTGACCATCTTTGCGGTGTACATCGGCTCTATCAAACCACCGGAGAAGGTGACGCCGGTGACCGAGGCTGCCTGAGGCCTCGAGCTGATCCAGTGCTCTGATTCATAGATCCGCTCGACTTTTGCTGCGCACAGACCCGCCTGTCTGCGCGCAGTTTTTTTTGCCCGGGATTCAGGCCGACAAGGCCAGGCGCGTGGCTCGCGGATCTGTCGCAGCCTGGGCCTGGGTGCCTTCATCCTCTTCCAGTACCCGCGAGGCGCGGCCCACCAGCAATGGGTCCGGGGCGTGGGCGACTTTCAGGTCCTTGCCCGGGTAGTCCAGCTCGTGCAGGAAGTGGCGGATACAGTTGATTCGCGCGCGCTTCTTGTCATCGGACTTGATCACCGTCCAAGGGGCATCGGCGGTGTCGGTGTGGAAGAACATCGCCTGTTTGGCGGCGGTGTACTCGTCCCACTTGTCCAGGGACTTGATGTCGATGGGCGAGAGCTTCCAGTGCTTGAGCGGGTCGTCCCGACGGGAGATGAAGCGGCGCAGCTGTTCTTCGCGGTTCACCGAGAACCAGAACTTGAACATCAGGATGCCGCTGTTGCACAGCATGCGCTCCAGCTCCGGGGTCTGGCGCATGAACTCCAGGTATTGCAGGGGCGAGCAGAACTCCATCACCCGTTCCACCCCGGCGCGGTTGTACCAGGAGCGGTCGAAGAAGACCATTTCCCCGGCGGTGGGCAGGTGCTGGATATAGCGCTGGAAGTACCACTGGCCCTTTTCCTGTTCCGAGGGCTTTTCCAGGGCCACGATCCGCGCGCCGCGGGGGTTGAGGTGTTCCATGAAGCGCTTGATGGTGCCGCCCTTGCCAGCAGCGTCACGGCCTTCGAACAGCACCACGATGCGCTGCCCGGTTTCCTTGACCCAGCTTTGCACCTTGAGCAGTTCGATCTGCAGTTCGTTCTTGGCCTTTTCGTACTCGGCGCGGCGCATGCGGTTGCGGTACGGATAATTGCCCGGCAGCGCAGCGGAGACGCTGTCTTCGTTGGAGCCGCGCGGCGCGCTGGCCACCTGCAGGGCCATGGGCTTCTGGCTGATGGCGCTGATCTCGGCCTCGGCGGCTTTCACCGGTGCAGCCTTGCTCGCTGTGCGTGGGCGACGCGGGCGCGGCGTTGCGGGTTTGCGCGGGGTGCTCTTGGCAGGGCTGGCGGAGCTGGCTTCCGGCAAGGCTTTGGGTTGGGTGCGGAGGGTGGATTCTTCACTCATATAAGGAGGGCCTGTGCGTCTCGTTCAAATGTTCACTTACAAGTGTATGGCCCTCAAACGTCGGCTCTTTGACCTCCATCAAGGATGTGCCCGAGAGATGCTTGTATCAGGCGCGCGGGGCCCTGG
The DNA here is from genome assembly GCF_900103205.1 of Pseudomonas sp. NFPP12. Lineage (NCBI taxonomy): Bacteria > Pseudomonadati > Pseudomonadota > Gammaproteobacteria > Pseudomonadales > Pseudomonadaceae > Pseudomonas > Pseudomonas sp. NFPP12. The sequence continues at coordinate 830,938 of NZ_FMWW01000002.1, read as the reverse complement.
CGCCGGCTACGGAAGCAATTCCTGCTGATGCACCGCGAGCCTCGGGAATCCAATGCGAGTGTCGCCCCTGGCAGGGGGAGCGACATTCCTCGGAACCTGCATGGAAGGATGCTGAATATGGATACTGATACCGTTGTTCATTCAAGCCGCCGTCGTCTGGCGCGTCGCTGGCAAAGTCTGTTGCTGCTACTGGGCCTGGGTGCGCTGGCGCAATCGGCGCTCGCCATCAACGTGGCGTTTGACGGTTCCTGTGCCACCCAGGCTGACCGTACCGCGGTGAGTAATGCCGTGGCTGTCGCTACTACCTGGTCGACCAATGCCTACAACCAGGTCAACAACAATGAAGCGACCTTTCGCCGCAATCAGGACCTGGCCTACCGGACCTGGTTCGGTACCTTCAGCCAGGATCGCTACCAGCGGGTGCGTGCAGTGCTCGACGGGGTGCGTTTCAAGCTCAACAGTGGCAACACCCTGACGGCCTATTGCCGGGTCAACCCGAATGACCCCTGCGACGCGCCCGGGGATATCGCCGCCACCTACGTCAACGCCCGCGGGGACGTGCAGGCCTGGTTCTGCACGGCATTCTTTGCCCTGCCGCCGCGCGTGGGTTTCGATACCCAGGCCGGTACCGTGGTGCATGAACTGACCCATTCCATTGGCCACACCACCGATATCCCCGGCGCCTACGGCGTGGCGGGATCGCAGAACCTGGGAGCCAACCGCCCGAGCGACGCGGTGGAGAATGCCGACAACTACGAGTACTACGTGGAGGACTTGTACGACTGAGCAGGGCGGGGAAAGAGGCCCGCAACGGGAGGTGTGCGCCGTGCTGGCACTTTTCTGCAGGCGAAAAAAAAGACCTTGGATTTCAAGGTCTTTTTTCATGTTTGGTGCCCCGAGGGAGACTCGAACTCCCACTTCTTGCGAAAACGGATTTTGAATCCGCCGCGTCTACCAATTCCGCCATCAGGGCTCAATGGCGGCGAAGTATAGAGAGGCGCTTACCGTTGGTCAATCGGCTTTCATGGTCAATTTTTGCTTAATCCGCTAAACTTTCCGGCCCTGCTAGACGAACCCCATCATGCGCGTTGCTGACTTTACCTTCGAGCTTCCTGATTCGCTGATCGCCCGCCATCCACTGGCCGAGCGTCGCGGCAGCCGTCTGTTGACCCTGGATGGGCCAACCGGCGCCTTGGTCCACCGTCAATTCACTGATTTGCTTGAGCATTTGCGCCCGGGCGATCTGATGGTGTTCAACAATACCCGGGTGATTCCGGCCCGTCTGTTCGGTCAGAAGGCTTCCGGCGGCAAGCTGGAAATCCTCGTCGAGCGGGTGCTGGACAGCCACCGTGTGCTGGCCCATGTGCGCTCCAGCAAGTCGCCCAAGCCTGGGTCGAAGATCCTCATCGACGGCGGTGGCGAAGCCGAGATGCTGGCGCGCCATGACACGCTCTTCGAGCTGGGCTTTGCCGAAGAAGTGCTGCCGCTGCTGGACCGGGTCGGGCACATGCCGTTGCCTCCTTATATAGACCGTCCGGATGAAGGCGCCGATCGCGAGCGTTACCAGACCGTGTACGCCCAGCGCCTGGGCGCGGTGGCGGCACCGACCGCCGGGCTGCATTTCGACCAGCCGCTGCTGGAGGCCATTGCCGCCAAGGGCGTGGAGACCGCATTCGTCACCCTGCACGTGGGGGCTGGCACCTTCCAGCCGGTGCGGGTCGAGCGCATCGAAGATCACCATATGCACCACGAGTGGCTGGAAGTCGGCCAGGACGTGGTGGATGCAGTCGCTGCGTGCCGGGCTCGCGGTGGCCGGGTGGTGGCAGTGGGCACCACCAGCGTGCGCTCCCTGGAAAGCGCCGCGCGTGATGGCGTGCTCAAGCCGTTCAGTGGCGACACCGACATCTTTATCTACCCGGGCCGGCCGTTCCATGTGGTCGATGCCCTGGTGACCAACTTCCATCTGCCGGAATCCACGCTGTTGATGCTGGTTTCGGCGTTCGCCGGCTATCCCGAAACCATGGCCGCCTATCGCGCCGCGGTGGAAAATGGATACCGCTTTTTCAGCTACGGTGATGCGATGTTCATCACCCGTAATCCCGCGCCGACCGCTCCCAAGGATCTGGCCCCCGAGGAAACTGTATGAGTCGCACTTGTCGTATGTCCTTCGAGCTCCTGGCCACTGATGGCAAGGCTCGTCGCGGTCGCCTGACCTTCCCCCGCGGCACGGTGGAAACCCCGGCCTTCATGCCGGTGGGCACCTATGGCACGGTCAAGGGCATGCTGCCGCGGGATATCGTCGCTACCGGCGCCGAAATCATCCTCGGCAACACCTTCCACCTGTGGCTGCGCCCGGGTACGGAAGTGATCAAGGCCCACGGTGACCTGCATGATTTCATGCAGTGGAAAGGCCCGATTCTGACCGACTCCGGCGGCTTCCAGGTGTTCAGCCTGGGTGCCATGCGCAAGATCAAGGAAGAGGGCGTGACCTTCGCCTCGCCGGTGGACGGCGCCAAGGTGTTCATGGGCCCGGAAGAGTCGATGCAAGTGCAGCGCGACCTGGGTTCGGACATCGTGATGATCTTCGATGAATGCACGCCGTACCCGGCTGATGAAGACGTGGCGCGAATCTCCATGGAGCTGTCCCTGCGCTGGGCCCAGCGCTCGAAGAATGCCCACGGCGACAACACCGCGGCGCTGTTCGGTATCGTCCAGGGCGGCATGCACCAGGACCTGCGCATGCGCTCCCTGGAAGGCCTGGACAAGATCGGCTTCGACGGCCTGGCCATTGGCGGCCTGTCGGTGGGCGAGCCCAAGCATGAAATGATCAAGGTCCTGGACTACCTGCCAGGCCAGATGCCAGCCGACAAACCTCGTTACCTTATGGGAGTTGGCAAGCCGGAAGATCTGGTTGAGGGTGTGCGCCGCGGTGTGGACATGTTCGATTGCGTGATGCCAACCCGCAATGCCCGCAATGGGCATCTGTTCATCGATACAGGCGTGCTGAAGATCCGTAACGCGTTCCATCGCCATGATGATTCGCCGCTGGACCCAACTTGTGATTGCTACACCTGCCAGAACTTCTCCCGTGCTTATCTGCACCACTTGGACAAGTGTGGGGAAATGCTCGGGAGTATGCTCAATACCATCCATAATTTGCGCCATTACCAGCGTCTTATGGCTGGTTTGCGCGAGGCTATTCAACAAGGTACATTGGCCGCCTTTGTCGATTCCTTCTATGCCAAACGCGGGTTACCCGTGCCGCCTTTAGAATAAGTTCTAAAGACGTTAAGACACTAATTCTGAAATTATCGGAGTGTTAAATGAGCTTTTTGATCCCTGCCGCGTATGCGGACGCCGCTGCACCTGCCGCTGCCGGTCCTGCCGGCACTGGTTTCGAGTGGATTTTCCTGGTCGGCTTCCTGGTCATCTTCTATCTGATGATCTGGCGCCCACAGGCCAAGCGCGCCAAAGAGCAGAAGAACCTGCTGGGTAGCCTGCAGAAAGGCGACGAAGTTGTGACCACCGGCGGTATTGCCGGCAAGATCAACAAAGTGACCGACGACTTCGTGGTTCTGGAAGTGTCGGACTCCGTTGAACTGAAGTTCCAGAAGGGCGCGATCGCTGCCACGCTGCCAAAAGGCACGCTGAAAGCGATCTAAGTTTCATCTTTTACCAATCGACGGGGCGCGCAAGGCGCCCCGCGTCATAAACGGGCGGCGTGATGCTGAACAAATATCCTCTGTGGAAGTACCTACTGATCCTGGCGGTGCTGGCGATCGGTTTTATTTATTCCGCTCCCAATCTATACCCTGATGATCCGGCCATTCAGGTCAGTGGCGCGAGTACCGCGTTGCAGGTCACTCAGGCGGATCTGGATCGTGCGAGCAAAGCGCTCACCGACGCCGGCATCAACGTCAAGGCTTCTTCCATTGCCGCCAACGGCAAGGGTGGCCTGCTGCGCTTGACCAACAAGGAAGACCAGCTTCCGGCCAAGGATGTAGTGCGCAAGGCGCTGGGCGATGACTATGTGGTGGCGTTGAACCTGGCGCAAACCACTCCGCAATGGCTGCGCAACCTCGGTGCGCACCCGATGAAACTGGGTCTGGACTTGTCCGGTGGTGTGCACTTCCTGCTGGAAGTGGACATGGACAAAGCCCTCGACGCCCGCCTGAAAGTCTATGAAGGCGACGTCAAGAGCCTGCTGCGCAAAGAGCGCCTGCGCTATCGCAGCCTGCCGCAGCTCAATGGCGCCATCCAGCTGGGCTTCAGCGATGAAGACAGCCGTGAGCAGGCCCGTTCGCTGATCCGCAAGAACTTCAATGATTTCGATATCGTACCGGCCGACCTCAATGGCCAACCGGTGCTGCGTCTGGCGATGACCCCAGCCAAGCTGGCGGAAATCCGCGAATACTCCATCAAGCAGAACTTGACCACCGTGCGTAACCGGGTCAATGAGCTGGGTGTGGCCGAGCCTCTGGTTCAGCGCCAGGGTGCCAACCGTATCGTGGTTGAGCTGCCGGGCGTGCAGGACACCGCTGAAGCCAAGCGGATCCTGGGCAAGACCGCCAACCTGGAGTTCCGTCTGGCCGCCGAGCCGGGTGCTTCCAAGGCGACTTCCGAGTCCTTCGAATTCCGTGAGGGCAATCGTCCTCCAGCGCAGATCGAGCGTGGCCTGATCATCACCGGTGACCAGGTGACCGATGCCCAGGCCGGTTACGACGAGCATGGCCGCCCGCAGGTGAACATCAAGCTTGATGGCCACGGTGGCGAGCTGATGAACCGTTCGACCCGCAGCAACGTCGGTCGCAGCATGGCGGTGATCTTCATCGAGCAGAAGCCGATCACCACCTATACCAAGCAGGTGGTCGACGGCGTCGAGAAGGACGTGCCGGTCCAGGCGTTCAAGGAAGAGAAGAAGATCATCAGCCTGGCGACCATCCAGTCGCCGCTGGGCAGTCAATTCCGTATCACTGGCCTCAATGGCCAGGGCGAATCCTCCGAACTGGCGCTGCTGTTGCGTGCCGGTGGTCTGGCGGCGCCGATGTACTTCGCTGAAGAGCGCACAATCGGTCCGAGCCTGGGTGCTGACAACATCACCAAGGGTATCGATGCGTCGCTGTGGGGCATGCTGTTCGTGTCGCTGTTCATCATCGCCATCTACCGCTTCTTCGGGGTGATCGCCACTGTGGCGCTGGCCTTGAACATGGTGTTGCTGCTGGCCCTGATGTCCCTGCTGGGGGCTACGCTGACCCTGCCGGGTATCGCCGGTATCGTGCTGACCATGGGCATGGCGGTGGACGCCAACGTGCTGATCTTCTCGCGGATACGTGAAGAGATCGCCGCCGGCATGACCGTGCAGCGAGCAATCAACGAAGGCTTCGGCCGGGCATTCACCGCGATTCTGGACTCCAACCTGACCACATTGCTGGTGGGTGGCATCCTCTTTGCCATGGGCACCGGCCCGGTCAAGGGCTTTGCGGTGACCATGTCCCTCGGGATCTTTACCTCGATGTTCACGGCCATCTGGCTGACCCGCGCGATGGTCAACCTGATCTTCGGCGGTCGTGACTTCAAGAAGTTGTGGATTTAAGGGGCTGCCATGTTACGTACTATTAACTTCATGGGCGTGCGCAACGTTGCGTTCGGCGTCACTGTGCTCCTTACCGTCCTGGCGTTGTTCAGCTGGTTCCATAAGGGCTTGAACTACGGTCTGGACTTCACCGGCGGTACGCTCATCGAGCTGACCTACGAACGTCCGGCGGATGTGATGAAGGTGCGTTCGCAACTGAACGACGCCGGTTATCACGAAGCCATTGTGCAGAGTTTCGGTGCGACCACCGACCTGCTGGTGCGGATGCCGGGTGAGGACCCGCAACTAGGTCACCAGGTGGCTGAAGCGCTGCAGAAGGTTGGCGGTGACAACCCGGCGCAGGTCAAGCGCGTCGAGTTCGTCGGCCCGCAGGTGGGTGAAGAGCTGCGCGACCAGGGTGGCCTCGGCATGCTCATGGCGCTGGGCGGCATCCTCATCTACCTGGCGTTCCGCTTCCAGTGGAAGTTCGCGGTCGGTGCCATCGTCTCGCTGATCCACGACGTGATCGTGACCGTGGGTATCCTCTCGTTTTTCCAGATCACCTTCGACCTGACGGTGCTGGCGGCGGTGCTGGCGATCATCGGTTACTCGCTTAACGACACCATCGTGGTGTTCGACCGGGTGCGTGAGAACTTCCGTGTGCTGCGCAAGGCCAGCCTGATCGAGAACATCAACATCTCGACCACCCAGACCCTGCTGCGCACCATGGCTACTTCGATCTCCACCCTGCTGGCGATCGTGGCCCTGCTGTTCTTCGGTGGCGACAACCTGTGGGGCTTCTCCATCGCCCTGTTCGTCGGTGTATTGGCGGGTACCTACTCGTCGATCTACATCGCCAACGTGGTGCTGATCTGGCTGAACCTGAACAGTGAAGACCTGATTCCTCCGGCCAATACCGAGAAGGAAGTGGACGACCGTCCTTGATGGCCTGACCTGTTCCGGCTGTCAGTTAAAAAGGCGCGAGTGTTGAACTCGCGTCTTTTTTTTTGCTCCAAGGCTGGGAGAAGCGCGGGCTTTTGACCCGCATGTATGGTCAGGAGGTTCACGTGAACAAGTCGTTGCTGGTTGGTGCGGTATTGGGTGCTGTCGGTGTCACCGCCGGGGGTGCTGTTGCCACCTACAGCCTGGTTAAAAGCGGCCCTGAGTATGCGCAAGTGCTGGCCGTTCAGCCGGTCAAGCAACAGATCAAGACCCCGCGGGAAGTCTGCAAGGACGTCGCCGTGACCCGGCAGCGCCCGGTCAAGGATGAGCATCAGATCCTGGGCACCGTGGCTGGCGCAGTGGGCGGTGGCCTGTTGGGCAGCATGATCGGTAATGGCAATGGCAAGAAACTCGCCACGGTTGCCGGTGCTGTTGGTGGGGGCTATGCGGGGAACAAGGTGCAGGAAGGCATGCAGGAGCGTGATACCTACACCACCACCCAGACTCGCTGTAACACGGTCAATGACATCAGTGACAAGATCGTTGGTTATGACGTGAAGTACGACCTGGGTGGCAAGCAGGGCCAGGTGCGTATGGATCGGGATCCGGGCAACCAGATTCCGGTGGATAAAGAAGGGCGCCTGATTCTCGGTCAGAACCAGAATCAGCCCGGCCAGTAACCCTCAACTGCAGGGGCTGTTTGCCGGCGAAGGCGATCTCAAGGTCCCATTCGCCGGCAAACAGGCTTCTACGGCAATTGCGGGCATAAAAAAAGCACCCCTCGGGGTGCTTTTTTGTCGCTGGTGCTTAGCGCTTCAGCGAAGCCGGCAGGTGCGGCTGGATGGCGGTCAGGACTGCCTTGAAGCATTTGGTGTTGCCGGCCACGACGTGGCCTTTTTCCAGGAAGTCGTGACCGCCGGTGAAGTCGCTCACCAGGCCGCCGGCTTCCTGGATCAGCAGGGCGCCTGCTGCCATGTCCCATTCGGACAGGCCCGATTCCCAGAAGGCGTCAAAGCGACCGGCGGCGACGTAGGCCAGGTCCAGGCTTGCTGCGCCAGCGCGACGGATGCCGGCAGTCTGGCCAATCAGGGCGCGGAACATGCCCAGGTAGTTGTCCAGGTTGTCCATCTGGTCGTCACGGAAGGGGAAGCCGGTGCCCAGCAGGGCGCCGTCGAGGCTGGTGCGGCCGCTGACCCGCAGGCGACGACCGTTCAGCTGGGCTCCGCGGCCACGGCTGGCGGTGAATTCTTCCTGGCGAACCGGGTCCAGAACCACGGCGTGTTCCAGGCGGCCACGGTATTTGCAGGCGATGCTCACGGCAAAGTGCGGGATGCCGCGCAGGAAGTTGGTGGTGCCGTCCAGTGGGTCGATGATCCACAGGTAGTCTTCGCCTTCGCCGCTGCCGGCGTGCAGGCCGGTTTCTTCGCCGAGGATGGCGTGGGTCGGGTAGGCTTTGCGCAGCGCGTCGATGATCTTCTGCTCGGCAGCGCGATCAACTTCGGATACGTAGTCTTTGGCGTCTTTTTCGTCGACCTTGATGGTATCCAGGCGCTCGATGGAGCGGAAAATCAATTCACTGGCGCTGCGGGCGGCGCGCAGCGCGATATTCAGCATTGGCTGCATGGATAGGTCACCTAAGGTTGTTAAAGAAAGCCGAGCATTCTAGCAGAAAACTTTTGCAGATGAAGGTCGGCGTTCGCTTTGATTGCATTGATCCGCTGTGTGGCGCATTTCCTCGGCGGGTATCGGGCGCTCCTATCGCGGGCTCTCAATAAGGCAGCGGAATTGGCAGATGGTTATTTTTGAGGCGGTGGTGCAGCCTGTTCTGTAATATTTGCTCCCCCTTCCCGTGTCCGAGAGCGCCTCCCTTGCTGCAGAACATTCGTGTCGTCCTGGTCAATACCAGTCATCCGGGCAATATCGGCGGGGCTGCGCGTGCCATGAAGAACATGGGCTTGTCGCGGCTGGTGCTGGTGGAGCCGCGGGTATTTCCGTCCCATGAGGCGGATGCGCGGGCTTCTGGTGCCACCGATATTCTCGAAAATGCCCAGGTGGTGGCGACGCTGGAGGATGCTCTGGCGGGTTGCACCCTGGTGTTCGGCACCAGCGCTCGTGATCGGCGCATTCCCTGGCCGCTGCTGGATCCCCGCGAGTCGGGCCTCAAGGTCGTGGAGGAGGCCGGGCAGGGGGCGCAGATCGCTCTGGTGTTCGGTCGTGAAGATTCCGGCCTGACCAATGACGAGCTGCAGCGATGTCATTTCCATGTGCATATCCCGTCGGATCCGGAGTTCAGCTCGTTGAACCTGGCCACGGCGGTGCAAGTGCTGACCTATGAAGTGCGCATGTCCTGGTTGGCAGCCCAGGGCCAGCCGAGCAAGGTGGAGAAGGATGAGGTGGCGTCGCCGCGCAGTGATGAGCTGGCAACCATGGATGAGCTGGAGCGGTTCTACGAGCACCTGCAGCAAACCCTGGTGGCCATCGACTTCCTCGATCCGGAGAAACCTCGACACTTGATGGCGCGCTTGCGTCGGTTGTACGGTCGCAGCTCGGTCAGCCGGGCGGAAATGAATATATTGCGAGGCATCCTCACGGAAACCCAGAAAGCGGCTCGTGGGGAGCTACAGAAGCGGAAGGATCAGTGATGTTCGAACGTCTGCGTGAAGATATCCAAAGTGTTTTCCATCGTGACCCGGCAGCGCGCAACGCCTTTGAGGTGCTGACCTGCTACCCGGGGATGCATGCGATCTGGATCCATCGCCTGTCCGGCGCCTTGTGGGGGATGGGCTGGAAGTGGCTGGCGCGGCTGGTCTCGAACTTCGGGCGCTGGCTGACCGGGATCGAGATTCATCCGGGGGCCAAGGTCGGTCGTCGCTTCTTTATTGACCATGGAATGGGCATCGTCATTGGCGAAACCGCCGAGATCGGTGATGACGTCACGCTTTACCAGGGGGTGACCCTGGGTGGCACCAGTTGGAATAAAGGCAAGCGCCACCCGACCCTGGAAGATGGTGTGGTGGTGGGGGCTGGCGCCAAGGTGCTGGGGCCGTTCACGGTCGGGGCCGGGGCCAAGGTCGGTTCCAATGCCGTGGTGACCAAGGCGGTGCCGGCCGGTGCGACCGTAGTGGGGATTCCGGGGCGGATCATCATGAAATCCAATGATGAGCAGGAAGCCAAGCGCAAGGCCATGGCCGAAAAGCTCGGCTTCGATGCCTATGGCGTCAGCGAAGACATGCCTGACCCCGTGGCGCGGGCCATTGGTCAGTTGCTTGATCACCTGCAAGCGGTCGATGGTCGTCTGGAGGGGATGTGTGGCGCGCTGAAGGATCTGGGCAGTGACTACTGCGCCAAGGACTTGCCTGCCCTGCGTGAAGAAGACTTTGCTGAAGTCAAGGGCAAGGGCGACAGCCAGGTCGGCTGATGCCCCGCAAACCGGCTTCTCCTGCAGGAGCCGGTTTGCCGGCGAAAAAGCCCCCGAGAGGCCATAAGCGACCCGCAGGTCAGTTGTTGCCATCGCGCTGTGCCATTACGTCGCAGACTTTGCTATGATTCGCGCGCTCTTTTGCGGGTAAATCCGACTAAAGTAGTTGGTCTTATAGTTGACCTGATTACTCGGGTATTGCATACTCGCCTCCATTCCGAAACTCCGTGGTACTTGTCCATGCGACTGACTACTAAAGGCCGATACGCCGTGACCGCCATGCTTGATCTGGCGTTGCACGCGCAACATGGCCCGGTCTCCCTGGCCGATATCTCCGAGCGCCAAGGCATTTCCCTGTCCTATCTCGAACAGCTTTTCGCCAAGTTGCGCCGTAGCAATCTGGTGTCCAGCGTCCGGGGTCCTGGTGGCGGCTATCAGCTGTCCCGCGACATGCAGGGGATCCAGGTGGCCCAGGTGATCGATGCGGTGAACGAATCGGTCGATGCAACCAAATGCCAGGGGCTGGGTGATTGCCATGCCGGCGACACCTGCCTGACGCACCACCTGTGGTGCGATCTGAGCCTGCAGATCCACGAATTTCTAAGCGGTATCAGCTTGGCTGACCTTGTCACTCGCCGTGAGGTGCAAGAAGTAGCCCAGCGTCAGGACCAGCGCCGTTGTAATGGCAAGGCGCCGCGCCTGGACAAGATTGAAGCGTCCGCCGTCGAATGACAGCCAAAGAGCTAGCGGCACGCCAGCCAGCCTGATTTAGGAGAGAGTCCATGAAATTGCCGATTTACCTTGATTACTCAGCGACCACCCCGGTTGATCCGCGCGTCGCGCAGAAAATGAGTGAATGCCTGCTGGTCGACGGGAACTTCGGTAACCCGGCGTCCCGCTCCCACGTGTTTGGCTGGAAAGCCGAAGAATCGGTGGAAAACGCCCGTCGCCAAGTGGCCGACCTGGTTAACGCCGACCCGCGTGAAATCGTCTGGACTTCCGGTGCTACCGAATCCGACAACCTGGCAATCAAGGGTGTCGCGCATTTCTACCACACCAAGGGCAAGCACCTGATCACCTCGAAGATCGAGCACAAGGCTGTCCTGGACACCATGCGCCAACTCGAGCGTGAAGGCTTCGAAGTGACCTACATCGAGCCGGGCGAAGACGGCCTCATCACTCCGGCCATGGTCGAAGCAGCCCTGCGTGACGACACCATCCTGGTTTCGATCATGCATGTGAACAACGAGATCGGCACCATCAACGACATCGCTGCCATCGGCGAACTGACCCGCTCCAAGGGCGTGTTGTTCCACGTCGACGGCGCCCAGTCCACCGGCAAGGTCGACATCGACCTGCAGGCCCTGAAGGTCGACCTGATGTCCTTCTCCGCCCACAAGACCTACGGCCCGAAAGGGATCGGCGCGCTGTACGTCAGCCGCAAGCCGCGGGTGCGCCTGGAAGCCACCATGCACGGCGGTGGTCACGAACGCGGCATGCGTTCCGGCACCCTGGCTACTCACCAGATCGTCGGCATGGGCGAAGCCTTCCGCGTGGCCAAGGAAGACATGGCTGCCGAGAACCTGCGCATCAAGGCCCTGAGCGACCGCTTCTACAAGCAGGTCGAGCACCTGGAAGAGCTGTACATCAACGGCAGCATGACTGCCCGCGTACCGCACAACCTGAACCTGAGCTTCAACTACGTTGAAGGCGAGTCGCTGATCATGGCCCTCAAGGACCTGGCAGTGTCTTCCGGTTCGGCCTGTACTTCGGCCTCCCTGGAGCCTTCCTACGTGCTGCGTGCCCTGGGTCGCAACGACGAGCTGGCTCACAGCTCGATCCGCTTCACCTTTGGCCGCTTTACCACCGAAGAAGAAATCGATTACGCGGCGCAGAAAGTCTGCGAAGCCGTTACCAAGCTGCGCGCTCTGTCGCCGCTATGGGACATGTACAAAGATGGCGTCGATATCTCGAAGATCGAGTGGGCGGCGCACTGAATATAAGTCGCCGCACAGGGTTCTGTAGAGCGTACCGATAACGGCGATTTGCAGAACCCAAGAGCGACTCTCTGATGAGTGAGGATTAAGAATCATGGCTTATAGCGAAAAGGTCATCGACCACTACGAGAACCCGCGCAACGTCGGCAAGATGAACGCGGAAGATCCGGATGTCGGCACCGGCATGGTCGGCGCTCCTGCCTGCGGCGACGTGATGCGCCTGCAGATCAAGGTCAATGAGCAGGGCATCATCGAAGACGCCAAGTTCAAGACCTATGGCTGCGGTTCCGCCATTGCTTCCAGCTCCCTGGCCACTGAGTGGATGAAGGGCAAGACCCTGGATGAAGCCGAAACCATCAAGAACACCCAGCTGGCTGAAGAGCTGGCCCTGCCTCCCGTGAAGATTCACTGCTCGGTACTCGCCGAAGACGCCATCAAGGCCGCCGTACGCGACTACAAGCAGAAGAAAGGCCTGATCTGACCGATCGGCTTTCACAGATTTGGCGACAAGTAAGGAGTCACGATGGCTATCAGCATGACAGAAGCGGCTGCTCAACACGTGCGACGCTCCCTCAACGGGCGCGGCAAGGGTGATGGGATTCGTCTGGGTGTTCGCACCACGGGCTGTTCCGGCCTTGCCTACGTGCTGGAGTTCGTCGACGAGATTGGCGAGGACGATCAGGTATTCGAGAGTCACGGCGAGAAAGTGATCATCGATCCGAAAAGCCTGACCTATCTGGACGGCACCGAACTTGATTTCGTTAAGGAAGGGTTGAACGAAGGCTTCAAGTTCAACAACCCCAACGTGCGCGGTGAGTGTGGCTGCGGCGAAAGCTTCAACATCTGAGGCTTGTCGTGGGTACTCCTTGTCATTTCGCTTTATTTGAGCTGCAACCGAGCTTCCGCCTGGATCTCGAGCAGTTGGCCGCGCGCTACCGCGAGTTGGCGCGTGGGGTTCATCCAGACCGTTTTGCCGATGCTTCCGAGCGCGAGCAGCGCCTGGCCCTGGAGCAGTCGGCAAGCCTCAACGAGGCTTACCAGACCCTCAAGAGCCCGCCCAAGCGCGCCCGTTACCTGCTGGCTTTGAATGGCGGCGAGTTGCCGTTGGAAGTCACGGTGCATGATCCGGAGTTTCTTCTGCAGCAGATGCAATGGCGCGAAGAACTCGAGGATTTGCAGGACAGCGCCGACCTGGCCGGAGTGGCGGCATTCAAGCGTCGGCTCAAGACAGCCCAGGATGAACTGAATGAAAGCTTCGCAGCCTGTTGGGATGATGCAGCGCAACGCGAGCAGGCCGAGCGCCTGATGCGGCGCATGCAGTTCCTCGACAAGCTCACCTACGAAGTGCGCCAGTTAGAAGAGCGCCTCGACGATTAACCCAGTGCCGCTCCGGTCGCACGCCTGATATACAGATAAGTCCAGATAAGCATGGCCCTACTGCAGATCGCCGAACCCGGCCAAAGTCCTCAACCGCACCAGCGTCGTCTGGCTGTGGGGATCGACTTGGGCACTACCAATTCGCTGGTCGCTGCCTTGCGCAGTGGTCTTTCCGAGCCGCTGGCCGACGCGCAGGGGCAGGTGATTCTGCCGTCCGCGGTGCGTTATCACGCCGACCGCGTCGAGGTGGGCGAGTCTGCCCGCCTGGCTGCACCTACCGACCCTTTGAATACCGTGCTTTCGGTCAAGCGCCTGATGGGGCGCGGCCTGTCCGACGTCAAGCAGCTGGGTGAGCAACTGCCCTATCGCTTCGTCGAGGGCGAGTCGCACATGCCGTTCATCGAGACCATCCAGGGGCCGAAAAGCCCGGTGGAGGTATCGGCTGAAGTGCTCAAGGTATTGCGTCAGCGTGCTGAGGCGGCCCTGGGTGGCGAGCTGGTAGGTGCGGTCATCACCGTTCCTGCCTATTTCGACGACGCCCAGCGTCAAGCCACCAAGGATGCGGCCAAGCTGGCCGGCCTGAATGTGCTGCGCCTGCTCAACGAGCCGACCGCGGCGGCTGTGGCTTATGGTCTGGATCAGCATGCCGAAGGCGTGGTGGCGATCTATGACTTGGGTGGCGGCACCTTCGATATTTCCATTCTGCGCCTGACCGGCGGCGTCTTCGAAGTCTTGGCTACCGGTGGCGATACTGCCCTGGGCGGCGATGACTTCGATCACGCCATTGCCGGCTGGATCATCGAGGGCGCGGGCCTGTCCGCCGACCTCGACCCGGGTACCCAGCGCAGTCTGTTGCAAGCCGCTTGTGCGGCCAAGGAAGCCTTGACCGGCGCCGCGTCCGTGGAAGTGGTGTATGGCGATTGGCGTGCCGCCCTGACTCGCGACGCCTTCGACGCCCTGATCGAGCCGATGGTTGCCCGCAGCCTCAAGGCCTGTCGTCGTGCTGTACGCGACTCCAATGTCGAATTGGATGAGGTGCAGGCGGTGGTCATGGTGGGCGGTTCGACCCGTGTGCCGCGTGTGCGTGAGGCGGTGGCTGAAATGTTCGGTCGCCAGCCGTTGACCGAGATCGATCCGGATCAAGTGGTGGCCATTGGGGCCGCGATCCAGGCCGATACCTTGGCCGGCAACAAGCGCGAAGGCGGCGAATTGCTGCTGCTGGACGTGATTCCGCTGTCCCTGGGGTTGGAAACCATGGGCGGGCTGATGGAGAAGGTGATTCCGCGCAACACCACCATTCCGGTTGCCCGTGCCCAGGACTTCACCACCTACAAGGATGGCCAGACGGCCATGATGGTTCATGTGCTGCAGGGCGAGCGCGAGCTGATCAGCGACTGCCGCTCCCTGGCGCGTTTCGAATTGCGCGGCATCCCACCGATGGTGGCCGGTGCGGCGAAGATCCGCGTGACCTTCCAGGTCGACGCCGATGGCCTGCTCAGCGTTTCTGCGCGAGAGCTGGGTTCGGGCGTCGAAGCCAGCATCCAGGTCAAGCCATCCTACGGTCTGACCGACGGCGAGATCGCCAAGATGCTCAAGGATTCCTTCCAGTACGCCGGCGACGACAAGGTGGCCCGAGTACTGCGCGAGCAGCAGGTTGATGCTCAGCGCCTGATCGAGGCGGTGCAAGGTGCCCTGGACGCCGATGGCGAGCGTCTGCTGGACGCCGAAGAACGCATGGTCATCGAGCTGCAGATGCAGGAATTGAGTGAATTGATGCGTGGCACCGATGGTTACGCCATCGAGCAGCAGACCAAGCGTCTGTCGCAAGTGACCGATGCCTTTGCTGCCCGACGCCTGGATTCGACGGTGAAAGCCGCGCTGGCGGGGCGCAACCTGAATGAAATCGAGGAATAACTGATGCCGCAGATCATTTTTCTGCCACACGCCGTGTTCTGTCCGGACGGCCTGGTTGTAGAGGTCGAGCCTGGCGTCTCGGTGCTCGAGGTGGCGCACGACAACCACATCGAGATCGAAAGTGCCTGTGGCGGCGTCTGTGCCTGCACCACCTGCCATTGCATCATTCGCGAAGGCTTCGACTCGCTGAACGAGGCTGACGAGTTGGAAGAAGACCTGCTGGACAAGGCCTGGGGCCTGGAAGCGCAGTCGCGCCTGTCCTGCCAGGCCATCGTCGGCGATGAAGACCTGACCGTCGAAATTCCAAAATACTCGCTCAACCATGCAGCCGAAGCGCCGCACTGATTTCAAGGAACTGGCATGAGCCTCAAGTGGGTTGATGTACTGGAAATCGCGATCCAACTGGCTGAGTCCAAGCCGGATGTGGATCCGCGTTATGTGAACTTTGTCGATCTGCACCAATGGGTTCTGGCACTGCCGGAGTTCAGCGACGATCCGGCTCGCGGAGGCGAGAAGGTTCTTGAAGCAATTCAGGCCGCCTGGATCGACGAAGCTGACTGAATCCGCGGGCTACGCAGTTAGGCAATCCCTATAAACCCGCGTATAATTCGCGGGTTTAATTTTTCGCTTTAATCACCGTTTCTGGAGTTACACCATGGCTGTTCAACGTACTTTCTCCATCATCAAGCCTGACGCTGTTGCAAAAAACGTTATCGGCAAGATCGTTTCCCGTTTTGAAGAAGCCGGCCTGCGCGTTGTAGCTTCGAAAATGAAGCAACTGTCCAAGGCTGAAGCTGAAGGCTTCTACGCTGAGCACAGCGAGCGTGGCTTCTTCGGCGAACTGGTTGCCTTCATGACTTCCGGCCCGGTTGTTGTTCAGGTTCTGGAAGGCGAAAACGCCATCGTTCGCAACCGTGAGCTGATGGGCGCTACCAACCCTAAAGAAGCTGCTGCCGGCACCATCCGTGCTGACTTCGCCGAGTCCATCGACGCCAACGCCGTTCACGGTTCGGACTCCGAAGCTGCCGCTGCTCGCGAAATCGCTTACTTCTTCGCAGCTACTGAAGTAACCGCTCGCTGAGTAAGGCTTGCGCGTGAGAGGTGAAACCATGACTGCATCGATCGGCAAAACTAACCTGTTGGGGCTTACTCAACCGGAAATGGAGAAATTCTTCGACTCAATCGGGGAGAAGCGTTTCCGTGCCGGTCAGGTAATGAAATGGATTCACCACTTTGGCGTCGATGATTTCGACGCCATGACGAATGTCGGCAAGGCCTTGCGCGAAAAGCTCAAGGCTGTTGCCGAGATTCGCGGTCCGGAAGTGGTCAGCGAGGACATCTCCAGCGACGGCACCCGTAAATGGGTGGTGCGCGTGGCGTCCGGCAGCTGCGTCGAGACCGTCTACATTCCCCAGGGCAAGCGCGGCACTCTGTGCGTTTCGTCCCAGGCGGGCTGTGCCCTGGATTGCAGTTTCTGCTCCACCGGCAAGCAAGGCTTCAATAGCAACCTCACCGCCGCCGAAGTCATCGGCCAGGTGTGGATTGCCAACAAATCCTTTGGCAGCGTCCCGGCGACCGTCGACCGTGCCATCACCAACGTGGTGATGATGGGCATGGGTGAGCCGCTGCTGAACTTCGACAACGTCATCGCTGCCATGCACCTGATGATGGACGACCTGGGCTACGGTATCTCCAAGCGCCGTGTAACCCTGTCGACCTCCGGCGTGGTGCCGATGATCGATGAGCTGGCCAAGCACATCGACGTCTCGCTGGCGTTGTCTCTGCACGCACCCAATGATGCGCTGCGCAACCAGCTGGTACCGATCAACAAGAAGTACCCGCTGAAGATGCTGCTCGAGTCCTGCCAGCGCTACATGTCGGCCCTGGGTGAGAAGCGTGTGCTGACCATCGAGTACACCCTGCTCAAAGACGTCAACGACAAGCTTGAGCACGCGGTGGAGATGATCGAGCTGCTCAAGGATGTACCGTGCAAGATCAACCTGATCCCGTTCAACCCGTTCCCGCATTCCGGGTACGAGCGTCCGAGCAACAATGCCATTCGTCGCTTCCAGGACCAGCTGCATCACGCCGGTTTCAACGTCACCGTGCGCACCACGCGTGGTGAAGACATCGATGCCGCCTGCGGTCAGTTGGTCGGGCAGGTGCTGGACCGCACCCGTCGTAGCGAACGCTATATCGCCGTGCGTGAGTTGAGCGCCGACGCCGATATGCCGCAAAGCGCCGCAACCCGTACCTGAGAGAGGATCTCCATGGCCCTGCGCTTTGCGCTGCTCCTGCTTGTTGCCAGCCTGTGTGCTGGCTGTGTTCTGTCGGGTGATTCCAACCCGATGAACACCAGCAAGGGGCGCGACGAGGCGCGCGAGGCCTATGTGCAGTTGGGCCTGGGCTACTTGCAGCAGGGCATGAGCGAGCGGGCCAAGGTGCCACTGAAGAAAGCCCTGGAACTGGCCCCCGCCGATGCCGACGCCAATGCTGCCCTGGCACTGGTGTTCCAGGCCGAGATGGAACCGGCCCTGGCCGACGAGCATTTTCGCCAGGCCCTGGCGGCGCGTCCGGACAGTGCCCGGATCCTCAATAACTACGGCAGCTTTCTGTTCCAGGAAAAACGTTACAAAGAGGCTTATCAGCGCTTTGAGCAAGCCGCTGCTGATACTCTGTACCCCGAACGTTCCCGAGTGTTTGAAAACCTCGGCATGACCGCTTCAAGGCTCGGCCAGCGTGATCTGGCCCAGCTGCAGCTGGAAAAGGCCTTGCGTCTCAATCATCAACAGCCCCGTGCATTGCTGGAAATGGCTGAGTTGTCTTACGAAGACAGGCATTATGTGCCCGCGCGCGACTATTACGATCGTTTTAGCCTGCTCGGCGAGCAAAATGCACGTAGTCTATTGCTCGGCGTTCGGCTGGCAACGGTGTTCGAAGATCGCGACAAGGCCGCCAGTTACGGTCTGCAACTAAAACGACTTTATCCCGGTACGCCGGAATATCAGCAATACCTGTCGGAGCAATGATGAAAGCGGCCCATCCCGAAGTTCAAGCAGTGACTCGCGTAAACCCCGGTGAGACCCTGCGTCAGGCCCGCGAAAGCAATGGTTGGTCGCTGGCCGAAGTGGCCCACAAACTCAACCTCACCGTGAGCTCCCTGAGCAACCTGGAAGCTGGCGCCTTCGACAAGCTGCCGGGGCACACTTTCGCCCGTGGCTATATTCGTGCCTACGCCAAATTGCTGGGCATGGATCAGGCGGTACTGGTCCAGGAGTTCGATCAATACACCGGTACCGACTCCCAGGGCAGCAGCGTCCATGCCCTGGGGCGCATCGAAGAGCCGGTGCGGGTTTCCCACACTATCTTGCGCATTGTCAGTTTGCTGCTGCTGGTGGCGGTGGTTGGTGGCGGTTTCATCTGGTGGCAGGATCAGTCCTCCCAGCGCGGCAAGGAGCCGGTCTCCCTGAGCCCCGAGCATGTCGAGGTCGAAGGCGCCGACGGCACTACCCAGATTCATCCTATCGACGAGCCCGAAGACCAGGCGGTTGCCGAGGGGCAGAGCGAAGCGCTGGACAATGCCGCTCAAAGCGAAGGCCAGGCAGCGAGCGAAACTCCTGCCGCCCCAGCCGTTTCGACCGCTCCGGCGCCGGCTGCCACTGCGTCCGTCCCTGCAGCTCCCGTGCACAACGCGCCGGCTCCGGCGCCTGTCGCACCGGCTGCCGTGGCACAAGCGCCTGTCACGCCGACCGCGCCTGCTGCTGCGGTTGCACCGGGCAGCGCAGCGGCAACTGCAGTTGCAGGCGCGGGCCAGGTACAGATCCAGTTCAGTGCCGACTGCTGGGCCCAGGTCATCGATGCCAACGGCAAGGTTCTGCTCAGCGCCCTCAAGCGCAAGGGTGAAAATGTCGATGTCAGCGGCAAGCCGCCTTTTGCCGTACGTCTGGGCTATGCCCGTGGCGCACAAATCACTTACAACGGTCAGGCGGTGGATATCGCCCCGTTCACCAGTGGCGAGACTGCTCGCCTGAAGTTAGGTCAATAAGTCATGCACGGCGAATCTCCAATCAAGCGTCGCGAATCCCGCAAGATCTGGGTCGGCTCGGTACCGGTCGGAGGCGATGCCCCGATTGCGGTGCAGAGCATGACCAACAGCGACACCAACGACGTGGCCGCAACCGTCGCCCAGATCAACCGCCTGGAAGCCGCCGGTGTCGATATCGTGCGGGTTTCGGTGCCGGACATGGACGCCGCCGAGGCGTTCGGCCGGATCAAGCAGCAGGTCAAGGTACCGCTGGTGGCCGACATCCACTTCGACTACAAGATCGCGCTGCGCGTGGCCGAACTGGGCGTCGATTGCCTGCGGATCAACCCGGGCAATATCGGTCGTGAAGACCGGGTACGCGCGGTGGTGGATGCTGCCCGTGATCGCGGGATCCCGATCCGTATCGGGGTCAACGCCGGTTCCCTGGAAAAAGACCTGCAGAAAAAATACGGCGAACCGACCCCGGCTGCATTGGTGGAGTCGGCGCTGCGTCACGTAGAACACCTGGAACGCCTGAATTTCAAGGACTTCAAGGTCAGCGTGAAAGCCTCGGACGTGTTCATGGCCGTCGAGGCCTACCGCCTGCTGGCCAAGGAAATCATCCAGCCCCTGCACCTGGGGATCACCGAAGCCGGTGGTTTGCGTTCAGGCACAGTGAAATCCGCCGTCGGCCTCGGTATGCTGCTGGCCGAAGGAATTGGCGATACCATTCGCATTTCGCTGGCGGCCGACCCGGTCGAGGAAGTGAAGGTCGGCTACGACATTCTCAAGTCCCTGCACCTGCGTTCCCGTGGCATCAACTTCATCGCCTGCCCGAGCTGCTCGCGGCAGAACTTCGATGTGGTGAAAACCATGAACGAACTGGAAGGACGGCTTGAAGACCTGCTGGTGCCGTTGGATGTTGCAGTGATCGGTTGCGTGGTCAACGGCCCGGGTGAAGCCAAAGAGGCGCACATCGGCCTGACCGGTGGTACACCGAACCTGATCTACATCGATGGCAAGCCGGCACAGAAACTGACCAATGACAATCTGGTGGACGAGCTTGAAAAGCTGATCCGGCAGAAGGCGGCCGAAAAGGTCGAGGCCGACGCAGCGCTGATCGCTCGCGGCTAACCGAACGTATTTAAGGATTTTTTGTGAGCAAGTCTCTGCAAGCCATTCGTGGCATGAATGACATCCTGCCCGAGCAGACGCCCCTGTGGCGTTATTTCGAGGGTACTGTGGCGCGCCTGCTGGATAACTACGGTTACAAGCAGATCCGCATGCCGATCGTTGAGTTCACCGAGCTGTTCAAACGCTCCATCGGTGAAGTGACCGACATCGTCGAAAAAGAGATGTACACCTTCGAAGATCGCAACGGCGACTCCCTCACCTTGCGTCCGGAAGGCACCGCTGCCTGTGTCCGTGCAGTGCTGGAGCACGGCATTACCGGCGGTGGCCAGGTGCAGAAGCTGTGGTACATCGGCCCGATGTTCCGTCACGAGCGCCCGCAGAAAGGCCGTTATCGCCAGTTCCACCAGATCGGTTGCGAGGTATTCAACCTCGACGGGCCAGACATCGATGCTGAACTGATCGTGCTGACCTGGCGCCTGTGGGGCGAGCTGGGCATCCGTGATGCGGTCAAGCTCGAACTCAACAGCCTGGGTACCGCCGAAGCGCGCGCGCGCTATCGCGACGCGCTGGTGGAGTTCCTGTCGGCGCGCATGGACAAGCTGGACGAAGACAGCCAGCGCCGCCTGAAGACCAACCCGCTGCGGGTGCTGGATACCAAGAACCCGGACACTCAAGCCGTGCTGGTGGATGCGCCCAAGCTGGCCGAATACCTGGACGAAGAGTCCCGCGTGCACTTCGAAGGCCTCAAGGCCCGCCTGGATGCTGCGGGTATCCCCTATGTGATCAACCCCAAGCTGGTGCGTGGGCTGGATTACTACAGCAAGACCGTTTTCGAATGGGTCACCGACAAGCTCGGTGCCCAGGGCACTGTCTGTGCCGGTGGCCGTTACGATGGCCTGGTGGAGCAGATGGGCGGCAAGCCTACGTCGGGCGTTGGCTTTGCCATGGGGATCGAGCGTCTGGTGCTGCTGCTGGAAACCCTGGAGCAGGTCCCGGAAGAGATCTCGCGTCAGGTCGACGTTTACCTCTGCGCCTTCGGTGAGGCCGCCGAACTGGCCGCTCTGGCGCTGAGCGAGCGTGTTCGCGATCAATTGCCGAACCTGCGTCTTCAGATCAATGCCGGTGCTGGCAGCTTCAAAAGCCAATTCAAGAAGGCCGACAAGAGCGGCGCGCTGTATGCGCTGATCCTCGGTGACGACGAATTGGCCCAGCAAGTGGTAGGTTTCAAACCCCTGCGTGGCCAGGGCGAACAACAAAGCATTGCCTGGGATGCACTCGCTGCGCACCTGGCCACCTGCGTCGTGCAGGGTTGAAGCTGTCAAACAGCCGATTTAGCGAATAAGGAGTATTGGGGTGTCGAGTACCGAAGATGAACAGCTGGCGGAATTGAAAGACTGGTGGCAGCGTAACGGCAAACCCTTGGTGACTGGCGGCCTGCTGGCCCTGGTTATCGTGTTCGGCTGGCAAGCCTGGCACAAGTATCAGAACAATCAGTCGCAAGGCGCTTCGGTGCTCTATCAGCAACTGCTGGAAACTACCCTGACGCCGGATGGCAAGCCTGATGCGGCTCGTGTTACGGACCTGGCGGGCAAGCTCAACAGCGAGTTCGGCGGTACTGCCTACGCGCAGTACGGCAACCTGTTCGTGGCCAAAGTGGCAGTAGACACCGGCAAGCTGGACGATGCAGCGGCACAGCTCAAGGCCGTGGCCGACAAGCCCGCCAACCCGACCCTGGGTGAAGTGGCGCGTCAGCGCCTGGCACAGGTACTGGCGGCGCAGAACAAGGCCGACGAGGCTCTGAAGCTGCTCGACGGCGATGCCGACAAGGCATTCCTGGCGACTCGTGAAGAACTCAAGGGCGATCTGCTGGTCCAGCTGGGCCGTGTGGACGAAGCCCATGCGGCATACCAAAAAGCCAAGGCGGCGCTCTCGGATGAAGCGGCAGTCGGTGGCCTACAAATCAAGCTGGACGACCTGGCCAAAGGGGATGCATGACGTGATCCGTTGGAAACATGCAGCATTGCTGGCTCTGGCCTTGTTGGCCGCGGGTTGCAGCAGCAACAGCAAGAAAGAACTGCCACCGGCGGAACTGGTCGACTTCAAAGAAGAAGTGGTCCTGCAGAAGCAGTGGAGCCGTTCGATCGGTGACGGTCAGGGCGAAACCTACAACATGCTGGTGCCAGCCATCGATGGTGACACCATCTATGCCGCTGACGTGACCGGCGTGGTGGTTTCCATGGATCGCATGAATGGCGACGTCAAATGGAAGAAAGATCTCGAACTGCCTGTTTCCGGCGCCGTTGGCGTGGGTTATGGGCTGGTCATGATCGGCACTCTGAAAGGCGAAGTGGTTGCCCTGGATGCCTCCAGCGGTGAAGAGAAATGGCGTGCCCGTGTGACCAGTGAAGTGCTGGCTCCGCCAGCTACCAACGGTGACGTGGTGGTGGTGCAGACTCAGGACGACCGCGTGATTGGCCTTGAAGCCAGCACCGGTCACCAGATCTGGCTCTACGACAGCACTCCAGCGGTGTTGACCCTGCGGGGCACCAGTGCGCCGTTGGCAACCAACCGTCTGGCCCTGGCCGGTCTTTCCACCGGCAAGGTGGTCGCGCTGGATATTCGCAACGGCGTGCCGGTGTGGGAGCAGCGTGTAGCCATTCCACAAGGCCGTTCCGAACTGGATCGGGTCGTGGACATCGACGGTGGCCTGCTGCTGTCCGGTGGCACCCTGTACGTTGCCAGCTACCAGGGGCGTGTGGTTGCCCTGGACCTGGAGAGCGGCCGTCCGCTGTGGCAGCGTGATGCTTCCAGCTACGCCGGTGTGGCCCAAGGGTTCGGCAGCGTTTATGTCAGCCTGTCCTCGGGTACCGTGGAAGGCGTGGACGAGCGTTCGACTACCGCGCTGTGGAGCAACGACTCCCTGGCTCGCCGCCAACTGTCGGCACCGGAAGTCTTCTCCAGCTACGTGGCCGTGGGCGACCTGGAAGGTTACCTGCACCTGCTGAGCCAGGTTGACGGTCGCTTCGTCGGTCGTACGCGCATCGATAGCGACGGTCTGCGTGCTCGTCCGCTGGTGGTGGGCGACATGATTTATGTGTATGGCAACAGCGGCAAACTGGAAGCCCTGACCATCAAGTAATGGTTTGACTATGCTTGGGGTGATCCCCAAGCGAACTGCAGGAGCGAGCGTGCTCGCGATGGATGCCAGGTGACGCCAGCTTGCTGGACGAGCGCGGCGCCATGGAGTTAATCGCGAGCACGCTCGCTCCTACAGTGCTGCCCCGAGCACCAGCCGCTGCCTCGCAGCGGCTTTTGTATTTTCTGAATTAACGCAGTGGAGAGCCGCATGGTTCCCGTAATCGCCCTGGTGGGCCGACCTAACGTCGGCAAGTCCACCTTGTTCAACCGCCTGACTCGGACTCGCGACGCCATTGTCGGCGACCTGTCCGGTCTGACCCGTGATCGCCAATACGGTGAGGCCAAGTGGCAAGGGCGTACCTATATTCTGATCGACACCGGCGGTATCTCCGGTGACGAGCATGGCATGGATGAAAAGATGGCCGAGCAGTCGCTGCTGGCCATCGAAGAAGCTGATGTGGTGTTGTTCCTGGTGGACGCCAAGGCCGGGTTTACCGCGGCCGACCAGATGATCGGCGAGCACCTGCGCAAACGTAACAAGACTTCCTACGTGATCGCCAACAAGGTCGACAACATCGACCCGGACATGGCCCGCGCCGAGTTCGCGCCGCTGGGCATGGGCGATGCCATCCCGATCGCCGGTGCTCATGGCCGCGGTATCACCCAGATGCTGGAAATCGCCCTGAGCGAATTCCCCAAGGATGACGCTGACGAGCCGGAAGAAGGCGAGGAAGAGATCGTTGCCGAGGGTGAGGAAGCCAAGCGCATTCCGGGCCCGAGCGAGAAGGACGGGATCAAGATCGCCATCATCGGTCGTCCCAACGTCGGCAAGTCGACCCTGGTCAACCGCATGCTCGGTGAAGACCGGGTGATCGTCTATGACCAGCCCGGCACCACCCGCGACAGTATCTACATCCCGTTCGAGCGCAACGACGAGAAGTACACCCTGATCGACACCGCCGGTGTGCGCAAGCGCGGCAAGATCCACGAGGAAGTTGAAAAGTTCTCGGTGGTCAAGACGCTGCAGGCGATCAAGGACGCCAACGTGGTGATCTTTGTCATGGACGCCCGCGAAGGTGTGGTGGACCACGACCTGAACCTGCTGGGCTTTGCCCTGGAAGCCGGTCGGGCCCTGGTGATCGCCCTGAACAAGTGGGACGGCATGCAGCCGAGCGAGCGCGACTATGTGAAGACCGAGCTGCAACGCCGGCTGTTCTTCGTCGACTTCGCCGATATCCACTTCATCTCGGCGCTGCACGGTACCGGTGTGGGCAACCTCTACCAGTCGGTGCAGAACTCCTTCAAGTCGGCGGTAACCCGCTGGCCCACCAGCCGCCTGACGCAGATCCTCGAAGATGCCGTTGGCGAGCACGCGCCGCCCATGGTCAACAATCGCCGGATCAAACTGCGCTACGCCCACTTGGGTGGTGCCAACCCGCCGCTGATCGTGATCCACGGCAACCAGGTGGAGAAGGTGCCCAAGTCTTATGTGCGCTATCTGGAAAACACCTACCGCCGAGTCTTGAAGCTGGTAGGTACGCCGATCCGCATCGAGTTCAAGGGCGGCGAGAACCCGTACGAAGGCAACAAGAACACGCTGACCGACCGCCAGGTCAACAAGAAGCGTCGCTTGATGTCGCACCACAAGAAGGCCGACAAGAAGCGCCGCGACAAGCGCTGACCGGCTTAGGGGCTGGCTTGCCGGTGAAGCTCCGGACCTGCTTCAGAGCTTCGCTGGCAAGCCAGTTCCTACGGGATCTGTGTGGATAAGAGGGCGCCCCGGGCGCCCTTTTTCATGCCTGGCGTTTGGGCTATTCTCGGGGACCTCCGCGCCGCCGTAGTGCGGACTGCTCAGCAGGGAATCCTCATGATCATCAGTAAGTTGCCGAATGTCGGCACCACCATCTTCACGCAAATGTCCCAGCTCGCGGTGGAAACCGGAGCGCTCAACCTGTCCCAGGGCTTTCCTGATTTCGATGGCCCGCAAGCCCTGCGTGATGCGCTTGGCTGGCATGCCGCCAATGGCCATAACCAGTACGCGCCCATGACTGGCCTACCGGCACTGCGCCAGCAGGTCGCCGCGAAAATCGCCCGCAGCTATGGCGTCCAGGTCGATGCGGACGCTGAGGTGACCATCACCCCCGGTGCGACCCAGGCAATCTTCTGTGCCATCCAGGCGGTGATCCAGCGCGGTGACGAAGTCATTGTGTTCGACCCCAGTTACGACAGCTATGAGCCGTCGGTGGAGCTGGCCGGTGGGCGTTGTGTGCATGTGCCGTTGGCAGGGCAGGGCTTTGCCCTCGATTGGCAGAAACTCGGCGAAGCCCTGAGTCCGCGCACGCGGATGATCATCCTCAATTCGCCGCACAACCCCAGTGGTGCCTTGATCAGCCGGGCCGAGCTGGAGCAGCTGGCGGCGTTGATCCGTGATCGCGATATCTACCTGGTCAGTGACGAGGTCTATGAACACCTGGTGTTCGATGGCGTGCCTCATGTCAGTGTGCTGGCCCATGAGGAGCTGTATCAGCGTGCCTTTGTAGTCAGTTCGTTCGGTAAAACCTATCACGTGACCGGCTGGAAGACCGGTTATGTGGTTGCACCACCGGCCCTGAGCGCCGAGCTGCGCAAGGTGCATCAATATGTCAGCTTCTGCGGGGTCACGCCTTTGCAGTACGCTCTGGCGGACTTCATGGCCGAGCACCCGGAACATGTCGAAGAGTTGCCGGCTTTTTACCAGGCCAAGCGTGATCTGTTCTGCGATCTGTTGAGCGCATCGCGCTTCAGCTTCAACCGGGTGTCGGGTACCTATTTTCAATTGGTGGACTATTCGCAGATTCGTCCAGACTTGAATGATGTCGACATGGCGATATGGATGACCCGCGAACACGGCGTGGCGGCCATTCCGGTGTCGGTGTTCTATCAGCAGCCGCCCCAGGGGCAGCGCCTGGTGCGTCTGTGTTTCGCCAAGCGCGAGGAGACGTTGCGCCAAGCAGCGGAGAAACTATGCGTGATCTGAGTGCATTACCCGATCTGAATCTGGCCCTGATCCAGACCACCCTGGCCTGGCATGACCGCCAGGCCAACTTCGAGCATTTCGAGCAGTTGCTGGAGCAGGCCCGTGGTGCAGATCTGATCATCCTGCCGGAAATGTTTACCACCGGATTCTCCATGGAATCCGCGACTCTCGCGGAAGCGGAGAATGGCCCTACCAGCAAATGGCTACGTGGCCAGGCGAAGAAGCTGAATGCGGTGATCACCGGCAGCGTGATAATCCAGGCAGCGGATGGCAGCCATCGCAATCGCTTGCTGTGGGCGCGCCCTGACGGTGAGGTCTGGCACTACGACAAGCGCCACTTGTTTCGCATGGCCGGCGAGCACAATCACTACACGCCGGGGGAACGGCAGGTACAGTTCGAGCTCAAGGGTTGGCGTATTCGCCCGCTGATCTGCTACGACCTGCGGTTTCCGGTGTGGAGCCGGGACGCCCAGGACACCGACCTGCTGCTTTACACCGCCAATTGGCCGGGTGCCCGCCGCCTGCACTGGAATCGCCTGCTGCCAGCCCGGGCCATTGAAAACCTCTGCTACGTTGCGGCGGTGAACCGGGTGGGCACCGACGGCAAGGGCTTTGCCTATACCGGAGACAGCCAGGTTCTGGACTATCAGGGCGAAACCCTGCTCAGCGCCGGGGAGGCCGATGGCGTCTTCCAGGTGTGCCTGAACGCGGGTGAACTGGCGGCTTACCGTGCGCGTTTTCCGGCGAACCTCGACGCCGATACCTTCATGTTCACTTAGGATCGCTTCGGCACGGCACACTTTTTTACAGGTTGTGAATATCAAGCTTTGAGGGTGAAGGCCGATAGCAGGATCAGTTCAGGAGGAATCAATCATGACTACCATCACTGCCACCATCGTCAATCCTTACCCCCTGTCGGCACCCAAAACTGCTTCGACTGAAGCCGAAGGCAACAGCACCAGCCCGTTGGCGCCGGTGGATGACAGCAAGGACGGTCAGGATAAGGAACTGCGGGTCAACTCTGGCGATGCCAATATCGATGCGGTAAAGGCCGGTGGTGATCCGGTCAAGGCGCTGCAGAAACAGATCGAGCAGACCCAGAAAACCCTGACCGAACAGCAGGCCCAATTGGCCAACGTGCAGAAGGGCCAGGCCAGCGACGAACAGAAAGCCCAGCAGGTGATGGAAGTCCAGGCGCAGATCGCCGTGACCAACAGCACCTTGCAGGTGCTGCAGGCGGCTTTGCTGCAAGCCATGTTCAGCGTTGATGTGCATGCCTGAAACAGTCGTTGCTGACATTTAGCTGGTGTTATCTGTTCCGGCATAAAAAAGGCCCCGGGGAGTCGAGCTCCTCGGGGCCTTTCGCTTTTGGCAGCCTTTAGGCTGCCTTGGCCTGCTGCTCGCTCAAGGAGCGGTTCAGCGCACTGAACAGCGCCTTGAAGCTGGCGGTGGTGATGTTTTCGTCGATACCGACGCCGTGCACGGCGCGCTCACCGTTGACCCGCAGTTCGATGTAGGCCGCCGCCTTGGCGTTGGTGCCGGCGCCGATCGCGTGCTCGTTGTAGTCCATGATCTCCACCGGAACCGGCAGCCCGGCCACCAGCGCTTCCAGGGCACCGTTGCCCTTGCCGCGCCAACTGAGGTTGGTCTCGCCCTGGCCCTTGCTCGAGACTTCCACTTCCACGGCGCTGTGGCCGTTCTCTTCCTGCAAGCGATGGCTGACCAGCGCGTAGGGAGTGTTGGCCTGCAAGTACTCGCTGTGCAACAGCGCGTGGATCTGCTGGGCGGTCATTTCCAGGCCCAGGCGGTCGGTTTCCCGCTGCACCACCTGGCTGAACTCGATCTGCATGCGGCGTGGCAAGCTGATGCCGTATTCCTGCTCGAGCAGGTAGGCGATACCACCCTTGCCCGACTGGCTGTTGACGCGGATCACCGCCTCATAGCTGCGACCGATATCGGCCGGGTCGATCGGCAAGTACGGCACCTCCCACAAGCCATCGGCTTTCTGCTGGGCGAAGCCCTTGCGGATCGCGTCCTGGTGCGAGCCGGAGAACGCGGTGTGGACCAGGTCGCCGACATAAGGGTGACGCGGGTGCACGGCAATCTGGTTGCACTCTTCCACGACTTTGCGCACTCCGTCGATATCGGAGAAATCCAGTTCAGGGTTCACACCCTGGGTGTAGAGGTTCAAGGCCACAGTGACCAGGTCGACGTTACCGGTACGCTCGCCGTTGCCGAACAGGCAGCCTTCGACACGGTCGGCGCCGGCCATCAGGCCCAGCTCGGTGGCGGCCACGCCCGTACCGCGGTCGTTGTGGGTGTGCAGGCTGATGAGCACGCTGTCACGACGGTTGATGTTGCGGCAGAACCACTCGATCTGGTCGGCGTAGATGTTCGGTGTGGCGACTTCAACGGTGGCCGGCAGGTTGAGGATCACCTTGTTGCTTGGCGTGGCGTTCCAGACTTCCACCACGGCGTCGCAGACTTCCTTGGCGAACTCCAGCTCGGTGGCGCTGAAGGTCTCTGGCGAGTACTCGAACTGCCACTGGGTTTCCGGTTGCTGGGCGGCGTATTTGACGAACAGCTTGGCCGCATTCACCGCGATCTCTTTCACACCGGCCTTGTCCTGGTTGAAGACAATGCGGCGGAACGAAGGGCTGGTGGCGTTGTACAGGTGGACGATGGCCTTTTTCGCTCCACGCAAGGACTCGAAGGTGCGGGCGATCAAGTCTTCACGGGCCTGGGTCAATACCTGGATGGTGGTGTCGTCCGGAATGTGGCCGCCTTCGATCAGGGTGCGCACGAAGTCGAAGTCGGTTTGCGAAGCGGCCGGGAAAGAAGCTTCGATTTCCTTCACACCCACAGCCACCAGGGTCTTCCAGAAGCGCAGCTTCTTGACGGCATCCATCGGTTCGATCAACGACTGGTTGCCATCACGCAGGTCCGAACTGCACCAGATCGGCGCGCTGGTGATGGTTTTCGACGGCCAGGTACGGTCCGGCAAGTTGATGGTCGGGAACGCGCGGTACTTGGAGGATGGGTCTTTGAGCATGGTCATGGAGAAATCCTTATTGTCCGGGCCGAAAAGAGGCGGCCTGCCGGTGAATCAAGAGTGAGGTTGACGCAGGGGGATGAGGCACCGCGATTCAGCCTGGCAGTCGTGCGCTGACGAGGCAGAGGCTCCGGTGTTGACGACGCTGAATGAGGGTGTGAGAGGTTTTCATGTGCTCAACCCTAACCACTGGGGTGAGAGATGGCAAGCAGTCGAAAAAAATTGAGAGGAATACTCGAAAACAAAGCTATATCGAGATTTTATGCTGGGTATTCTTTGAAAGAATACTAACGATTGCGCAGTCGAGTAGGGCTGCGCAATCCCTGTGGGCGTCGGCTCGCCGCTGAATCAATGCCTGATGCAGGCAAGCGGCGCTGCGCGATCAGGGCTGGAAGGCCCCGATAAAGATGGCCGGATCGACCCGCGCATCATTCAGGCTGACGTTCCAGTGCATATGCGGCCCGGTGGCGCGGCCGGTCGCCCCCACCTTGCCCACCACGGCGCCACGGGCCAGGGACTGGCCGATCTTCACGTCGATTTTCGACATGTGGCAGAACATGCTGATGAAGCCCTGGCCGTGGTCGACGAACACGGTGTTGCCGTTGAAGAAGTAGTTGCCGATCAGGATCACTTTGCCCGCCGCCGGGGTCTTGATCGGTGTGCCTGCCGGCACCGCGAAGTCCAGGCCCGCGTGAGGGTTGCGCTCTTCACCGTTGAAGAAACGGCGTACGCCGAACTTGCTCGACAGGGGGCCATTCACCGGCTTGTCCAACAGCAGGTTGCTTGGGGTGTTGGGGCTGAAGCTGCGGTAGGCGCGGATCTGTTCCGCCAACTCGCCGTCGATGCGCTTGAGGTCCGCCGGGTTCGGATTGACCTGGCGCTGGTTCTTCAGGGTGATGTGCTGCTCCGGGTATTTCTTGTTGCCGACCACGAAGTTCAGGCTGCGCCCGCCGGCGCTTACTTGTTGAGTGCCGGGCTTGACCGTCAGCGGGATGCCGACAATCGCCAGCCAGTTGTTCTGCTCCTTCACCACCAGCACCGGCTTGCCCTGGTAGCTGGCCTTGGGCGCCTGGGCGGCGCTGCCCAGGTCGACCACCGCTACGCCACCGGGCACGGGTTTGTTCAGCAGGCGGGTGATGTAGCTGTCGGCGTGAGCATTGAAGGCCAGGCACAGCAACAGCAGGGAGTAGAGAAAACGCGGCATGGATCAATCCAGTAGAGAAAGGGTGACGGGCGTCAGGTGGTTGTCTTCGACGCGTACTTGCAGCTCGCCTTCGCCCAGGCGGGCACTGAGGCGCTGGCCTGGGCGGGTCTGGCCGGCACTGCGAATGGCCTGCCCGCGATCGTCCAGCAGGATGCTGTAACCGCGCCCCAGGGTGGCCAGGGGGCTGACCACATGCAGGGTCTGCATCTGGCTGTGCAATTGCAGGCGGCGGCCCTTGAGGCCTTCGCGCATGGCCCGGGGCAGGCGTTCGGCCAGGCTGTCCAGACGCTGGCGCAGCAGTGCCAGTTGCCGCCCCGGATGCTGGGCTCCGAGGCGGGTTTCCAGGCGGATCAAGCGTTCGCGACGGGTATTGAGGCTGCGCTCGAAGGCGCGGCGCAGGCGCATGTCCAGGTCGTCCAGGCGCTGTGCCTGCTGGCGCAGGCGTTCGCCGGGATGGCGCAGGCGTCGGGCCAGGCCGTCCAGGCGCAGCCGGTCGCGCACCAGCCGGTCGCGCATGCGCATCACCAGGCGTCGATGCAGGTTGTCGACCCGGCGTTGCAGGTCACTGGAATCGGGGGCCAGCAGTTCGGCTGCTGCGGAAGGCGTGGGCGCGCGAACGTCGGCCACGAAATCACTGATGGAGACGTCGGTTTCATGGCCGACGGCGCTGACGATCGGTGTCACGCAGGCATCCACCGCACGGGCCACGGCTTCTTCGTTGAAGCACCAGAGGTCCTCCAGGGAGCCGCCGCCACGGGCCAGGATCAGCGCGTCGAAGCCCCGGGCGTCGGCCAGCTGCAGGGCCCGGACGATCTGCGCCGTAGCCTCGCGACCCTGCACGGCGGTAGGGATCAGGGTCAGCACGACCTGCGGTGCGCGGCGCCGGAACACACTGATGATGTCGCGGATCACCGCGCCGGTGGGCGAACTGATGATGCCGATGCGTTGCGGATGGGCCGGTAGTGGCACTTTGCGTTCGGCGCTGAACAGCCCTTCGGCGCTCAGCTTGTCTTTCAGGGCATCGAAAGCCAGGCGCAGGGCGCCATCACCGGCCGGTTCCACGGTGTCGAGAATCAGCTGGTAGTCACCGCGCCCTTCGAACAGCGAGACCTTGCCCCGCACCTTGACCGCCAGGCCGTCCTTCAGCGCCTGGCGGACCCGTGCGGCGTTCTGCCGGAACAGTGCGCAGCGCACCTGGGCGCCGCTGTCCTTGAGGGTGAAGTACACATGGCCGGAAGCCGGGCGGGCGAGGTTGGAGATCTCGCCCTCCACCCAGATATTGCTGAACACGTCCTCGAGCAGCACCCGGGCGCGGCCGTTGAGCTGGGTGACGGTGAGGACCTCGCGGTCCAGGCCGAGTCGTGCGAAGGGATCTTTAATCATGGGGCGCAGTTTAAAGGCCTGTCTCTGAATGGAACAACGCAAATCAACTACAAGTGATTGCGAAAATGTTCGACGAATTGCGCCACCAGGGGCGTCGGCTCCTGTCGATAGGCGAGGGCCACGGTGCTCTGGCAATCGGCATCCGCCAGCGGCAGGAAGCGGATGCTGGCCGGGGCGATGTCCTGCATCGACTCGGGCAGCAGGGCGATGCCGAAGCCGGCCTGGATCAGTTGCAATTGGGTGGTCTTGCGCGACATCACCCGCGCCGCCCTGGGAAAAAAGCCCTGGCGCATGCACAGCTCGGCCGAGAGGTAACTCAAGCCGCCCCGCTGGGGGTGGGGGATGGAGATGAAGGCTTCCTCGCGAAGCTGGGCCAGGTCGACGCCCCCGGCCGGAGGGTCCAGCGCCAGTGGGTGCTGAGGTGGCACCGCAAGCAGCAAGGGTTCGGCGAACAGGGGCGTGATCTGTACACCTGCCCGTTGACGTAACACCGGCAGGCGCAACAGGCCGATATCCAGGTGCCCCTGCGCCAACTCTTCCAGTTGCGCCTCGGAAGACAGCTTGGCGATGTCCATCGAGGCTCCAGGGCAATGCTGCAAGTAGCTGCCGATGCCCTGGAGTAGCCGGCCGCTCATGGGCACGGTGCTGGAGTGGCTCAGGCGCAAGGTGCCCAATTGCCCCAGGCCTACCTGAGTGGCCAGTTCGCTGGCCTGGTGCAATTCGCTCAGCAGGTTGCGTGCCTTGGGGAAAAACGCTTCACCGGCCGCCGTCAGCCGCGGCAGGCGCGCGGTGCGCTCGAACAGTGGGGTCTGCAATTGGTTTTCCAGCTCCTTGATCTGCCGGCTGAGGGCTGACTGGGCGACGAACAGGCGCTCGGCGGCGGCGCTGAAGCTGCCGCATTCGGCGATTTCCACGAAATAGCGCAGTTGGCGGGTCGAAATCACGAGGCATGCCTTTTTGCGATGAGTTGGCGACTTGGACGATATTAGTCGCAAGGCTCACTGCTGGCTAAAGTCACTGCGTATTCAACTGGGAAGTCGCAGCGATGAGCGTGGTAATCGAGGGTTTGAACCAGTGGTCTTTCGGCCCGGGCAGTTGGTTGGTGATCGGCCTGGGTATCGCGCTGGCGTACATAGTGTTCGGCATTGCCGGGTTCGGTACGGCCCTGGTGGCCGGGCCGGTGTTGATCCTGTTCATGCCGCTGTCGAAGATCGTGCCGCTGCTGGTGCTCCTGGATTTTGTCGCGGCCTTTGGCAACCTTCTGCCGTCGCGCAAGGATGTGGCCAGGCCGGAGTTGCTGCGCCTGTTGCCCTGCATGGCAGTAGGTTGCACCTTGGGGGTGATCTTCCTGCTCAACCTCAAATCCGATCTATTGCTGCTATTGATGGGGCTGTTCATCAGTGCTTATGCCATCTACAGCCTGTGGGTGAAGGCGCGTCCGACCCAACTGGCGGCTGGCTGGGCGGTGCCGATGGGGATTGTCGGTGGGCTGTTTGGCGCCCTCTTCGGCAGTGGCGGCTTTCTATATGCCATCTACCTGAACAGCCGCCTGCCCAAGGACCCGGCGCGGGCGACCCAGAGCGCGCTGATCAGTTGCAGCACCGTGGTGCGCCTGAGCCTGTTCGCCCTGGCCGGGGTCTATGCCGAGTTGCCGCTGCTGCTATTGGCGCTATGCCTGTTGCCGGCGATGGCCTTGGGGTTGTGGATTGGCCGCCGGCTGACGATGAAACTGTCCCGGGAGGCTTTTGTACGCCTGGTGACCTGGCTGGTGCTGGCCAGTGGCGTTGCCTTGATCGGCCGTTACCTGAGTACTTGACCTGCTGGGGCCAGGGATTAAGCTGCGGGCCTTTGAATTCGTTCGCCGGCAGGCCGGCTCCTACAATTGATGACAGGAGCCGGCTTGCCGGCGAAAGCGTGAGTACCGTCCCCGCATGTTCCAGGCTTATCCATGAACTCCCAAAGCATCCTCGTCCCGAAAATTTCCACCCTGCCGGTGCACGAGCCCCGGGCCCGGGCGATCGTGCGCTGGCTGGTGCGCAAGAACATCGTCGAGGAAAGCCTCAGCACCTGCGGGCGCACGGGCAATCGCATGGGGCACGCCATTGCCGCCGGGGCACGGGAGGTGGTGCTGCGGCCAGAGGCGCTGCCCTTCGGCGAGCCGATCAATGGCCTGGAGATCATCACCAAACGCTGCATCTACACCCCGGCCAAGGGCTTTCTCGAAGAAGCCGGCTGTGCCGAGTGCCGGCAGGAAATCGGCGAAGCGCTGTTCGAGAGCCTGGAAGACTGGATGCCGGGGCGCACCGATAACTTCACCTGTCCCGAGTGCGGTCATGAAGATGACATCAACGGCTTTCTGTTTCTTCAGGAATGCGGTTTTTCCAACTTGGGCTTCATCTTCAACAACTGGGCCGAAGCGGGTTTTAAACAGAGCTTTATCGACGAGTTCGCCGAATGGCTGGATCAGCCGATAAGTTGGGTCAAGGTCGAGTTGTAGCGCGCGGATATCTCCATCTATCACTCCAGCGATATTAGCCAGAGTTTTACATTGAGCCCGGGTAGCTGTCTGAGTATAATGGCGCGCTTCCATTTTCCCGCCCGGGAGCCCCCGCGATGCTGCGTATCAGCCAAGAAGCCCTCACCTTCGACGACATTCTCCTAGTGCCCGGTTATTCCGAAGTACTGCCTAATGAAGTCAGTCTTAAGACCCGTTTGACCCGTGGCATCGAGCTGAATATTCCACTGGTTTCCGCCGCCATGGACACCGTCACTGAAGCCCGTCTGGCAATCGCCATGGCTCAGGAAGGCGGCATCGGCATCATCCACAAGAACATGACCATCGAGCAGCAGGCTGCCGAAGTGCGCAAGGTCAAGCGTTTCGAAGCCGGTGTGGTCAAGGACCCGATCACCATCGAGGCCGACGCCACTGTGCGTGACCTGCTCGAACTGACCAGCATGCATAACATCTCCGGTGTGCCGGTACTGCACAACGGCGACCTGGTGGGCATCGTGACTTCCCGCGACGTGCGTTTCGAAAGCCGTCTGGAAGTCAGCGTCCGTGAAGTGATGACGCCTAAAGAGCGCCTGGTCACGGTCAAGGAAGGCGCCGACAAGACCGCCGTCCGCGAGCTGCTGCACAAGCACCGCATCGAGCGTGTACTGATCGTCGACGGCGCCTTCGCCCTCAAGGGCATGATGACCGTCAACGATATCGAGAAAGCCAAGGCTTACCCTCTGGCCAGCAAGGACGACCAGGGTCGCCTGCGCGTCGGCGCTGCGGTCGGTACTGGCAAGGACACTGGCGATCGCGTTGCTGCGCTGGTCAATGCTGGTGTCGACGTGGTGGTGGTGGACACCGCCCACGGTCACTCCAAAGGCGTGATCGACCGCGTTCGATGGGTCAAGGAGAACTTCCCGCAAGTGCAGGTGATCGGCGGCAACATCGCTACTGGCGCTGCCGCCAAGGCCCTGGCCGAAGCTGGCGCCGACGCAGTCAAGGTCGGTATCGGCCCGGGCTCGATCTGCACCACCCGTATCGTTGCCGGTGTTGGCGTGCCGCAAATCAGCGCCATCGCCAATGTTGCAGCGGCGCTGGTAGGCACTGGCGTGCCGCTGATCGCCGACGGCGGTATCCGGTTCTCCGGTGACCTGTCCAAGGCCATCGTCGCCGGTGCTTCCTGCGTGATGATGGGTTCGATGTTCGCCGGTACCGAAGAGGCTCCAGGCGAGATCGAGCTGTTCCAGGGCCGCTCCTACAAGGCTTACCGGGGCATGGGTTCCCTGGGCGCCATGTCCCAGGCCCAGGGCTCTTCCGACCGCTACTTCCAGGACTCCTCCGCGGGTGCCGAGAAGCTGGTGCCGGAAGGTATCGAAGGTCGCGTGCCATACAAGGGCACCCTGACCGCGATCATCCATCAGCTGATGGGCGGCCTGCGTTCTTCCATGGGCTACACCGGTAGCGCCAACATCGAAGAAATGCGCACCAAGCCGGAGTTTGTCCGCAT
Source organism: Pseudomonas sp. NFPP12 (assembly GCF_900103205.1). Lineage (NCBI taxonomy): Bacteria > Pseudomonadati > Pseudomonadota > Gammaproteobacteria > Pseudomonadales > Pseudomonadaceae > Pseudomonas > Pseudomonas sp. NFPP12. Next base: position 794,763 of record NZ_FMWW01000002.1, on the reverse strand, counting down.
CACTGGTGCCGGCATGGCTGAATCCCACGTCCACGACGTGCAGATCACCAAGGAAGCGCCAAACTATCGCGTAGGTTGATAGTGATCGCCTCCAGGCCAAGGCCCGGAGGCGATTGACGAATTTAGTAACCGGGGCTGTGTTTTTCAGCCCCGTGTCGTTTCTGAAATTAGACGAGACTGACCATGGCCCTCGACATTCACGCTCACCGTATCCTGATCCTCGACTTCGGTTCCCAGTACACCCAACTGATCGCCCGCCGTGTGCGCGAGATCGGGGTCTACTGCGAACTGCATCCGTTCGACATGGACGACGAAGCGATCCGCGAATTCGCTCCCAAAGGCGTCATCCTCGCCGGCGGCCCCGAATCCGTGCACGAAGCCAACAGCCCTCGCTGCCCGCAGGCGGTGTTTGACCTGGGCGTTCCGGTCTTCGGCATCTGCTACGGCATGCAGACCATGGCCGAGCAGTTGGGCGGCAAGGTCGAAGGTTCCGAGCTGCGTGAGTTCGGCTATGCCCGGGTTGATGTAGTCGGCAAGAGCCGCCTGCTGGACGGCATCGAAGACCACGTCGACGCCGACGGCCTGTTCGGCCTAGACGTCTGGATGAGCCACGGTGACAAGGTCACCAAGATGCCGGAAGACTTCCACATCCTGGCCAGCACCCCGAGCTGCCCGATTGCCGGCATGTTCAACGACGACCTGCGCTACTACGGCGTGCAGTTCCACCCGGAAGTGACCCACACCAAGCAGGGCGGTCGCATCCTGTCGCGCTTCATCCTCGACATCTGCGGCTGTGAAGCGCTGTGGACCCCGTCGAAGATCGCCGAGGACGCGATTGCCCAGATCCGTGCCCAGGTTGGCACCGACAACGTCCTGCTGGGCCTGTCAGGCGGCGTCGACTCCTCGGTGGTCGCGGCCCTGCTGCACAAGGCCATCGGCGACCAGCTGACCTGCGTCTTCGTCGACAACGGCCTGCTGCGCCTGCACGAAGGCGAGCAAGTAATGGCCATGTTCGCCGAGAACATGGGCGTCAAGGTGATCCGCGCCAACGCCGAGGAGCAGTTCCTCAATAACCTGGCCGGCGAAGCCGACCCGGAGAAGAAGCGCAAGATCATCGGCCGTACCTTCATCGACGTATTCGATGCCGAATCCTGCAAGCTGGAAAACATCAAGTACCTGGCCCAAGGCACCATCTACCCGGACGTGATCGAGTCGGCTGGCGCGAAAAGCGGCAAGGCCCACGTGATCAAGTCGCACCACAACGTGGGCGGCCTGCCGGAAGAAATGAACCTCAAGCTGGTCGAGCCACTGCGCGAGCTGTTCAAGGACGAAGTCCGTCGTCTGGGCCTGGAACTGGGCCTGCCGTACGACATGGTCTACCGTCACCCGTTCCCGGGTCCGGGCCTGGGTGTGCGCATCCTCGGTGAAGTGAAGAAGGAATACGCCGACCTGCTGCGTCGCGCCGATCACATCTTCATCGAAGAGCTGCGCAAGGCCGACTGGTACCACAAGGTCAGCCAGGCATTCGTGGTGTTCCAGCCGGTGAAATCCGTGGGCGTGGTAGGTGATGGCCGTCGTTACGCCTGGGTCGTGGCCCTGCGCGCCGTGGAAACCATCGACTTCATGACCGCACGTTGGGCGCACCTGCCTTACGAACTGCTGGAAACCGTCAGCGGCCGGATCATCAACGAGATCGAAGGCATCTCCCGCGTCACTTACGACGTGTCGAGCAAGCCACCGGCCACGATTGAGTGGGAATGATCGGGGCCGAGTGATCGACGCTTGATCCATTCGCGTTAGCCAATGGCGATCGGGACCTTCGGGTGTCGATCGCCATTGTCGTTTCTGGGGGATTGCCTGCGGTACACATCGGCATTTGTGTTGCAGGACCTTTAGAGGCGGCGCTTTTTCGCCTTCCGGCAATATCACGTAAGACATGCTCGGCCCCTTGTCCTGGGCTTCTCTCTACCCTTGGATCTCCCCCCGCCTGTTTTTGCTGCGGCTTGTTCGCGGCGGGGTTTGATCGGAGGGTACAAGGTTGTCGGTTGACAACCTTGTGTGACTGGCGATACTGGAGGCTATGGATGGCTCGTGCAACTCATCCCAAGAAGGACATTGAAATGGCCCTGCGCTACGCCGAATGGCAGGGCTGGCGCATCGAGGTCGGCGGTGGTCATGCCTGGGGGCGGATCTACTGTCCGTACAACAACGAAGTGTGTCGCTGTGGCGAGTTCTGCATCACCAGCGTATGGCGCACGCCGAAGAATCCGACCCAGCACGCCCGGGCGTTATGCCGGGTGATCGATAACTGCACCCTGAACCAGCTGCGTGGAGCCAAGTCGCCGGCAGCCCGCAAGGAGTAAGCACCATGGAATACCTGTTCACCCTCAACTACCTGCTGCCGCGGGAGGGCTGTGATCCGCTGCAACTGGTGGAGCGCCTCGGTGCGGCGGGTTGCACCGACGTCCTGGTGGGCAGCGGCCTGGCCGGGCGCCTGGCCCTGGAGTTCAGTCGCGAAGCCGAGAGTGCCGAGGCGGCGCTGCTCAGTGCCTTGGGGGATATCAAGCGGATCATTCCCGAAGCGCGGCTGGTGGAGGCCAGCCCGGATTTTGTCGGTCTCAGCGAGATCGCCGAGATCGTCGGCGTGTCCCGGCAGAACATGCGCAAGCTGATGCTCGGCCATGCCGATAGTTTTCCCCTGGCGATCCATGAAGGCAGCGCTTCGCTGTGGCACTTGGCGGAGGTCCTGAGCTGGCTGGACAGCAAGGGCGGCTACGCCCTCAAGCACCCGGTGATCGAGGTGGCGCGGGTGGCGCAGCAGGTGAACACCGCCAAGGAGTCGCAGCGCATCGGCCCCCTCAGCGATGAACTGGTGGCCTTGCTGGGCTGATGGGGCAGGGTGGGGCTTAGCGCCGCGCCACGTCGGAGAAGTAGAACTTGTCCAGGGTGTGCCGTGATTCGGTGTACTCGAACTGACGCCCGTCCTGGAGAAAGGTCTGGTTGCTCACCACGATCACGTGGCTCTGGCCGTCCAGGTCGAGCAACTGCTGGTCGTCCTTGCTCCGCGGGCTGGCCTCGATGGTGCGTTGGGCGTAGCTGATGCTCAATTGCAGGGTTTGTTCGATGTAAGCATAGATCGACTGCTCGGCGATTTGCCGGTCCAGCCCTGGAATCAGATCGGCGACAAAGTGGTTGATGTCGAGAATCACCCGTTTGCCGTCAATGCGCCTGACCCGCTTGATCCGGGTGATCAGGCTGCCTTCTTCGGCTTGCAGATGGGCCCGCAGCGGGCCTTCGAGAGGAAACTGGCTGAACTCCACCACCTCGGTGCTGACGTCATCCCCCAGGCCTGGATAGGTTTCCTGGAAGCTGACGATGCCGCCCAGTTGGAACTCGATGGGATTGGGCGAGAGCACGAAGGTGCCCTTGCCGTGGATCTTCTGCGCGAAGCCGCGCTCCTGCAGCAGTTCGATGGCCTTGCGCACGGTGCCGCGGCTGGCCTGGTAGCTGTCCATCAGTTCGCTTTCCGAAGGCAGGCGGGCGCCACGCTCCAGACGTTCGGTGGTGATGCTGGCAAGCAGATCGCTGTAGATCTGGTTGTATTTGCTCATGGGATGGCTCTGTGCCGCGCTGTGCTCAAGGCAGGCACCTTAAGGGCTGCGCGGGGTATTTGTCCATGTACCTGGCAGGCCGGAGTCGGCTCGGAAAAGCACATTTCGAGCGTTGGCCCGAAGAAAAATCCAAACTCGTCTGTACGAGTTGTTGATTTAACTCGTACAGACGAGTAGTTTCCTCCTCGGCGTGCTGCCAATAACAAAAATCTCAGGTGGAAGAACGAGCATGAGCCACGACTATTCAACGATCGCCAGCGAGTTGCTGCACAGCCTCGGTGGCGCCGACAACCTCGAGCAGGCTGCCCATTGCGTGACCCGCCTGCGCCTGGCCCTGAAGGACCCGAGCCGGGTCGACAGCGCCACGCTCAATCAGATCGACCTGGTCAAGGGATCGTTCTTCACCGGCGGCCTGTTCCAGGTCGTGATCGGCCCCGGCGAAGTGGAAAAGGTCTATGCGGCGCTGCGTGAGCAGACTGGCCTTGCGGCCTCGACCATTGCCGATGTGAAGGACAAGGGCGCGCAGAAGACCCACGCCATGCAGCGTCTGGTGCGGGTGTTCTCCGATGTGTTCATGCCTATCCTGCCGGCCCTGATCATCGCCGGCCTGCTGATGGGGGTGAACAACCTGCTGGGTGCCAAGGGCATGTTCATCGAGGGCCAGACCCTGCTCGAGGCCTACCCGGGCCTGGACGGGCTGTGGAGCCTGATCAACCTGATGGCCAACACTTCCTTCGTGTTCCTGCCGGCCCTGGTGGGCTGGTCGGCGGCCAAGCGCTTCGGCGGCAGCGAGATCCTCGGCATCGTCCTGGGCCTGATGCTGGTGCACCCGGACCTGCTCAACGCCTGGAACTACGGCAAGGCCGTGGCCGGGCTGGATGGCCAGAGCCTGCCGTACTTCGACATCCTCGGCCTGTTCCAGATCGAGAAGGTCGGCTACCAGGGGCAGATCCTGCCGATCCTGCTGGCAGCCTATGTGATGAGCGTGATCGAAAAATGGCTGCGGGCCCGGGTGCCCAACGCCATTACCCTGCTGGTGGTGCCCATCACCACCATCGTGGTCACCGGGGTGCTGGCCCTGGCGGTCATCGGCCCGGTGACCCGCCATCTGGGGATCCTGATCACCGAAGGCGTGGTCACCCTGTTCGACCTGGCGCCGGTGGTGGGTGGGGCGATCTTTGGCCTCCTCTATGCGCCGCTGGTGATCACCGGCATGCATCACATGTTCCTGGCGGTCGATCTGCAACTGATCTCCACCCAGGGCGGCACCTTTATCTGGCCCATGATCGTCATGTCCAACCTGGCCCAGGGCAGCGCGGCCCTGGCGGTGTTCACCATGAGCCGCAATGCCCGGGACCGCAGCATGGCTTCGACCTCGGCGATCTCGGCCTATTTCGGCATCACCGAGCCGGCGATGTTCGGCGTCAACCTGCGCTACAAGTTTCCGTTCTATGCCGCGCTGATCGGTTCGGCCCTGGGCAGCATCTTCCTCTCGCTGAACAAGGTCCAGGCCTCGGCCATCGGCGTCGGTGGGCTGCCGGGGTTCATCTCGATCATTCCGCAATACATCCCGATGTTCGTGATCGGCATGGTCGTCGCCCTGGTGGTGCCTTTCGTCCTGACCTGCGGCCTGAGCCTGAAGATCATCCGTCCCGGCTATCGAGTGGCCTGACCGGCCCTGCAGGAGCCGGTTCGCCGGCGAATGCCCTCGCACTTTCCAAAGGATTCCCCCATGCAAGACTGGCAGCGTTCGGTGATCTACCAGATCTACCCGAAAAGTTTTCACAGCCACCAAGGGCAGGCCACCGGCGACTTGCTGGGAGTGGTAGACAAGCTCGACTACCTGCACTGGCTGGGGGTCGATTGCCTGTGGCTGACCCCGTTCCTGCGTTCGCCGCAACGCGACAATGGCTATGACATCAGCGACTACTACGCCATCGACCCCAGCTACGGCAGCATGGCCGACTGCCAATTGCTGATCGAGGAGGCCGGCAAGCGCGGGATCAAGCTGATGCTGGACATCGTGGTCAACCACACTTCCATCGAGCACGGCTGGTTCCAGCAGGCCCGCAGTAGCCTGGACAACCCCTACCGGGACTTCTACATCTGGCGCGATGAGCCCAACAACTGGGAGTCCAAGTTCGGCGGCTCGGCCTGGGAATACGAAGCGCAGACCGGCCAGTACTACCTGCACCTGTTCGACCACACTCAGGCCGACCTCAACTGGGACAACCCACGGGTGCGCGCCGAAGTCTTCAAGATGATGCGCTTCTGGCGGGACAAGGGCGTCGGCGGCTTTCGCCTCGACGTGATCAACCTCATCTCCAAGCCTGCGGACTTCCCCGAGGACCAGAGCGATGGCCGGCGCTTCTATACCGATGGCCCGAACGTTCATGAGTACTTGCAGGAAATGCATCGGGAAGTGTTCGCCGGCCATGACCTGGTGAATGTCGGCGAGATGTCGTCCACCCGCCTGGAACACTGCATCCGCTACTCGAACCCGGAGTCGAAGGAGCTGTCCATGACCTTCAACTTCCATCACCTGAAGGTGGATTACCCCAATCAGCAGAAGTGGGTGCGGGCCGATTTCGACTTCCTTGAACTCAAGCGCATCCTGTCCGACTGGCAATGCGGCATGCAGGCTGGCGGCGGCTGGAATGCGCTGTTCTGGTGTAACCACGACCAGCCCCGGGTGGTATCGCGCTTTGGCGACGACGGCGAACACCGCGTGGTGTCGGCGAAAATGCTGGCCACCGCATTGCACCTGCTGCAGGGCACGCCCTTTATCTATCAGGGCGAAGAGCTGGGCATGACCAATCCGCACTTCGAGCGGATCGAGCAGTACCGCGACGTCGAGACCCTGAATATCTACCGCCTCAAGCGCGAGGCCGGTGAAGAGCCGCAGGCCATCATGGCGGCGATCCAGCAGAAGTCCCGGGACAACGGGCGCACGCCAATGCAGTGGAATGCCGGTGCCAATGCCGGTTTCAGCAGCGGCACCCCCTGGATCGAGGTTGCGGCCAACGCTGGCCAGATCAATGTCCAGGCACAGCTCGACGACCCGCAATCAGTGCTGCACCACTATCGCCAATTGATCGCGTTGCGCCGTGAGCAGGGTTTGATCCAGCACGGCGTCTATCGCCAATTGCTGCCCGAGCATATGCAGGTCTGGGCCTACGTGCGGGAAGGGCAGGGCGAGCGACTGCTGGTGGTGAACAACTTCTACGGTTCGCCGTGCGAGGTTGAATTGCCGCAGGAGGTCATCGAGCCGGGCATGCAGCAGCGTCTGCTGATCAGCAACTACCCGGGGGATGGCGCCCGCAGTCGGCATTTGCTGCTGCGGCCCTATGAGTCCTTCGTCCTGCACCTGACCGACTGCTGACAATCCTCGCAGAAGCTGCCGGGCGGTTTGCGTCTGCCGTGAATGCGCTGTTGCAGATACAGCGCAGGGCTTCGTTCGTCGGCAAGCCGGCTTCTGCGGATCGAAATATCACAATAAAAATAATGGGGTGGCTTATGAAAACAACAATAAATCGCGGCCTGGCGGCGTCCTGCCTGTGCCTGGCAATGCCCTTTCCGGCCCAGGCCCTGGAGTTCGCCGGCTACCTGCGCAGCGGCCTTGGCACTTCGGTCAACAGCGGCCCGCAATCCTGCTTTCAGCTACCCGGCGCGCCCTCCAAGTACCGCTTGGGCAACGAGTGCGAGCAGTACGCCGAGCTTGAGCTGCGCCAGGACCTGTACACCCTGGAGGACGGTTCGGTACTCAGCGTCGACGGCATGGCCTCGCTCTACAACCGCTACGACCGCAACCTGACCTTCCAGGGCGAGAACGGCTCGGCGCGCATGCCGCAGATGTACGCCCAGTGGTCGAACCTGCCCAGCCTCAATGGCGGCTCACTGTGGGCCGGGCGCCGTTACTACAAGCGTAACGACATCCATATTTCCGACTTCTACTACTGGAACCAGAGCGCCACCGGCGGCGGGGTCGAGGACGTGCGCATCGGCGATTTGAAATACAGCTACGCCTTTTCCCGCAAGGACAACCTCTACCAGAAGCAAGCCGTGAGCCGTCACGACTTCAACGTTGCCGGCTTCCAGACCAACCCCGGCGGCGAGCTGGAGCTGGGCCTGAGTTACCTGGAAAAGCCCGATCGCCGTGGTGCCCACAATGGCTGGGCGATCACCACCCAGCATGTGCAGAAAGACTTTTTCGGCGGCAAGAACAAACTGGCCCTGCAATACGGTGAGGGGCCCGGTACCGGCCTGGGCTACACCGGCAATCCCTACCTGGATGACGGCAACAAGAGCTATCGCCTGGTGGAGTTCTTCGATTGGCAGGTCACCCCGCGCTTCGGCGGCCAGGTAGAGGCGGTCTATCAGAAGGACATTCGCCCCGACGGCCAGGACCAGAACTGGATCTCCCTGGGTGTGCGCCCGGCCTATGCCATCACCGAACAGTTCAAGCTGGTGACCGAGTTTGGTCATGATCAGGTGGAGGCGCCCGGTGGCACCCGCAAACTCAGCAAGTTCACCTTCGCGCCCACCTGGTCGCCCAAGGGGCCGGAGTTCTGGGCGCGGCCCGAGGTGCGCCTGTATTACACCTATGCCAGTTGGAACGAGGCCGCCAAACGCGCGGCCAACGAACTGGCGGCTGGCTCCGCGCTGTCCGACAGTGGTGTCTTCGGCACCGCCCGGCACGGGGCGAACGTCGGTTTGCAGGTCGAGTACTGGTGGAAATAAGCGATGCTGTCGGGGCTCGCGCTCCATCGGCACTTCAAGGAATCATTAGCAGGTGACGTCATGGCCATAACCCAACCCTTGCAATTGCTCGCGCCCCTGTCCGGGGTGCTGCTGCCCCTGGAGCAGGTGCCCGACCCGGTGTTTTCCAGCCGGGTGATCGGCGACGGCGTGTGTATCGACCCGACTTCCCAGACCCTCTGCGCACCTCTGTCCGGGGTGATCAGCAACCTGCAGCACAGCGGCCATGCGGTGAGCATCACTGGTGAACAGGGGCAGCAGGTGCTGATGCACATCGGGCTGGACACGGTGAATCTCGCGGGCAAGGGCTTCACCTGTCTGGTCGAGGAGGGTCAGCAGGTCTCGGCAGGCCAGCCGCTGATCGAGTTCGATGCTGATTATCTGGCCCGGCACGCTCGCAGCCTGTTGACCCTGATGCTGGTGGTCAGTGGCGAGGCGGTGACGGGGCTGGTGTCCGACAGCCTGCTGGTGGAGCTGGGACAGCCGGTGTTGCAGATCGAGCCGGCCTGCGCAGAGGAAGGTGCCAAGGCCGAGGACGCTGAAACTGAGGCGCTGTTTTCCAAACCGCTGATCCTGGGCAACCCCCAGGGGCTGCATGCACGTCCGGCGGCGTTGCTGGCCCAGGCCGCCAAGGGCTTTGCCGCGAATATCTGCCTACACCGGCGCCAGGACTCGGCCAATGCCAAGTCCCTGGTGTCGATCATGGCGTTGCAGACGGTGCAGGGCGATGTCTTGCAGGTCAGTGCTGCGGGTGCGGATGCCGAGCAGGCGATCCAGGTTCTGGTGGAGCTGCTGGCCTCGGGTTGTGGCGAGAAAGTCAGTGCTGCGGCGCCGAGTCCTGAGCCAGTAGCGGCGCGGGATGAGTCGCTGGAGACGGTTCTGCGGGGTGTCTGTGCGTCACCGGGTTCGGCGGTCGGCCAGGTGGTCCATGTGGCTGAGCAGCGCCTGCAGATAAGCGAGTGGGCGGCGAACCCGCAGCAGGAGCGCGAAGTCCTTGAGCGGGCCTTGCGAGAGGCGGTGCGGGGCCTGCAACAGCTGCGGGACAATGCCCCGGGTGAAGCACAGCAGGAAATCTTCCGTGCCCACCAGGAACTCCTCGACGACCCGAGCCTGTTGCAGCAGGCCCAAGCCCTGATCGTCGCCGGCAAGAGCGCCGCCTTTGCCTGGAACAGTGCCATCGAGGTTACCGCCGAGCTGTTCAAGGGCCTGGGCAGTACGCTGCTGGCTGAGCGCGCGGTGGATCTGGCGGATGTCGGCCAACGGGTGCTCAAGCTGATTCTCGGGGTGCAAGAGCATGCCGTGAGCTTGCCGGACCAGGCCATTCTGATTGCCGAGCAACTGACCCCCTCGCAGACCGCCAGCCTGGACACGGCCAAGGTGCTGGGGTTTGCCACTGTCGGCGGCGGTGCCACCAGCCACGTGGCGATTCTCGCCCGAGCCCTGGGCCTGCCGGCGATCTGTGGGCTGTCGCCCCGGGTCCTGTCCCTGGCCAACGGCACCCGGGTGCTGCTGGATGCCGATCGTGGCGAACTGCATACGGACCCTGACCCGCAACGCTTGCAGCAACTGGAGGCCCTGCGTCAGCAGCAACGCCTGCGCCAGCGTCAGGACCTGGCCCAGGCGGCGCAACCGGCGGTGACCCGTGATGGTCATCATCTGGAGGTCACGGCCAACATTGCCTCTCTGGCGGAGGCCGAGCAGGCCATGAGCCTGGGAGGCGAGGGCGTCGGCCTGTTGCGTTCGGAGTTCCTCTACCAGGACCGCAGCCACGCCCCCAGTCTAGAGGAGCAGGCCGAAACCTATCGGGCCATCGCCCAGGCCCTGGGCCCTGAGCGCAATCTGGTGGTGCGCACCCTGGACGTGGGCGGCGACAAGCCCCTGGCCTATGTGCCCATGGACAGTGAAGCCAACCCTTTTCTCGGCCTGCGGGGCATCCGCCTGTGCCTGGAGCGTCCCGAACTGCTGCGGGAGCAGTTCCGGGCGATTCTCGCCAGCGCCGGGCAGGCACGCCTGCACATCATGTTGCCCATGGTCAGCCAGCTGGCGGAGCTGCGTCAGGCGCGGCAGCTACTGGATGACGAGGTTCGGGCCCTGGGCCTGGCGGAAAGGCCCAAGTTGGGCATCATGATCGAAGTGCCTTCGGCGGCCCTGATGGCAGACCGCTTTGCTCCGGAGGTGGATTTCTTCTCCATCGGCACCAACGACCTGACCCAGTACACCCTGGCCATGGACCGTGATCATCCGCGCCTGGCCAGTCAGGCCGACAGCTTCCACCCGTCGGTGCTGCGCCTGATCGCGCGAACGGTGCAGGCCGCCCATGCCCACGGCAAGTGGGTCGGAGTCTGTGGTGCACTGGCTTCCGAGACCCTGGCAGTGCCGCTGTTGCTGGGCCTGGGGGTGGACGAACTGTCGGTGAGCGTGCCGTTGATTCCGGCCATCAAGGCCCGGGTACGCGAGCTGGATCTGAGCGAATGCCAGGCGCTGGCAGCTCGGATTATCGATCTGGAGGACGCGGTTCAGGTACGTGAATACCTGCACAAGCAGCAAGTCGCCGCCGATTCACTGGTTCTGGAGAACTGAAAATGTTCGAGAAATTGCAACGCGCGTTCTGGAAAGCCCTGACTCCGGACCTGATCCCTGATCAGCCGAAGGCCCCCAGGGCCAACGGCAATGTTCTGGATGACGCAATTCTGGCGGCGCTGGGTGGCAGCGCCAACATCAAGAGCCAGCAACCCCTGGCCCTGACCCGCCTGCGCCTTGAGCTGCATGATCCGCAACTGCTGGACAGCAGCGCCTTGCGCGTGGCGGGGGTACCGGCGGTGATGCCCCTGGCCGGTGGCGTGGTGCATCTGCTGCTGGGATTGCAGGGCTGAGGGGGCTGTTCGCCGGCCAGCCGGCTCCTGCAAGAGCAACGGGCTTGCCAGCGAGCAGACTCTCGAAAACACCCATCGTTTCCCCGTCTCGCCTGCGTCCCGTCGCCGCGCCGGCCTTACTGTTTCTCAACTGCGGGTGTATCGTATTCGCCTTTTGCGGGCCTGGGCCCGCGGCTGATACGTGAGGTAGTTGAGTCCATGTCCTTTACCCGTCGACAAATACTCGGTGGTCTGGCCGGTCTGGTAGTGGTGGGCGTGGGAGCGGGCGGCGCATCGCGTTATTGGCTGGGAAAGATGGCTGACGCCGAGGCGGGGCACGATTACGAGCTGATCGCCGCGCCACTGGACGTGGAGCTGGTGCCGGGGCACAAGACCGAGGCCTGGGCCTTCGGCCCTTCGGCGCCGGGTACCGAACTGCGGGTGCGGCAGGGCGAGTGGCTGCGGGTACGCTTCATCAACCACCTGCCCGTGGCCACCACCATCCACTGGCACGGCATCCGCCTGCCCCTGGAAATGGATGGCGTGCCTTACGTCTCGCAACTGCCGGTGCTGCCCGGCGAATACTTCGACTACAAATTCCGCGTGCCGGATGCCGGCAGCTACTGGTATCACCCCCATGTGAACAGCAGCGAAGAACTGGGTCGCGGCCTGGTGGGCCCGCTGATCATCGAAGAACGCGAACCCACCGGCTTCAAGTACGAGCGCACCCTGAGCCTGAAAAGCTGGCACGTGGATGAAGAAGGCGCGTTCATGCCCTTCAGCATCCCTCGGGAGGCGGCGCGCGGTGGTACGGCCGGGCGCCTGTCCACCATCAACGGTGTGTCCCAGGCGGTGATCGACCTGCCGGCCGGGCAGATCACCCGGGTGCGCCTGCTGAACCTGGACAACACCCTGACCTACCGCATCAACATCCCGGATGTCGAAGCGCAGATCTACGCCCTGGACGGCAACCCCATAGAGCCGCGCCCCTTGGGCAAGGAATACTGGCTGGGCCCGGGCATGCGCATCTGCCTGGCGATCAAGGCGCCGGCGGCCGGTGTGGAGTTGTCCCTGCGCAACGGACCGGTGCGCCTGGGCACTTTGCGCTCGGTGGCCAACAACGACGCGCCCACCCAGTGGCCTGCCGCCTTGCCGGCCAACCCCGTGGCCGAGCCGAATCTCGACAACGCCGAGAAGCTCAACTTCAATTTCGAATGGGTTGGCTCGGTCTCGGTGAACGTGGACAATGGCAAGCCGCCAAGCCTGTGGCAGATCAATGGCCAGGCCTGGGACATCACCGACAAGACCTGCGCCGACCGCCCGATTGCCACCCTGAAAAAGGGCAAGAGCTACATTTTCGAATTGAAGAACATGACCCAGTACCAGCACCCGATCCACTTGCACGGCATGAGCTTCAAGGTCATTGCCTCGAACCGCAAGAAGATCACCCCCTACTTCACCGACACCTACCTGCTGGGCAAGAACGAGCGTGCCCGGGTCGCCCTGGTGGCGGATAACCCGGGGGTCTGGATGTTCCACTGCCACGTGATCGACCACATGGAAACCGGCCTTATGGCCGCCATCGAGGTGGTGTGATGCGCCAGATACGCCCGGCGCCGATCATCGACCGCAGCCGCGACCAGGACTTCATGCGTGAAGCCCTGGCCCTGGCCGCGCAGGGCGCCGCCCTGGGGGAAGTGCCGGTGGGTGCGGTGCTGGTACTGGATGGGCAGATCATCGGCCGTGGCTACAACTGCCCCATCAGCGGCAGCGATCCCAGCGCCCACGCCGAGATGGTGGCGATCCGCGAAGCGGCCCAGGCGGTGAGCAACTATCGCCTGCCCGGCAGCACCCTGTACGTGACCCTTGAACCTTGCAGCATGTGCGCCGGGCTGATCGTCCATTCGCGCATTGCCCGGGTAGTGTACGGCGCACTGGAACCCAAGGCCGGCATTGTGCAGAGCCAGGGGCAGTTCTTCACCCAAGGGTTTCTCAACCATCGGGTGCTGTACGAGGGCGGGGTGCTGGCCGAGGAGTGCGGCACGGTGCTGAGCGAATTCTTCAAGGCGCGTCGAGCGCGCTGATCGCAAACCGGTTCGCGGCCTACACAAAACCGTAGGAGCCGGCTTGCCGGCGAAGAGGCTCTTGAGCCTTGCGCCGTTCTGGCGGGCGCCTTCGCTGGCAAGCGGAACGCCGCCCGGCCAGCTCCTGCGGGGGAAGGCGGGGTTATTTCTTGGCGACTATCACCGCACGCATCGGCGCCGGCAGGCCTTCGATGGTCTTGCTGTGGTCGGTGGGGTCCAGGAAGTCGCTCAGGGACTGATACTTCATCCACTCGGTCCCGCGCTGCTCCTCGACGCTGGTCACGCTGACATCCACGCACCGCACGTCGCTGAACCCGGCGCGCCGCAGCCACAGTTCCAGGGCCGGTACGGACGGCAGGAACCACACGTTGCGCATCTGCGCGTAGCGGTCTTCCGGCACCAGCACCTGGTGCTGATCGCCTTCCACCACCAGGGTTTCCAACACCAGTTCACCGCCCTTGACCAGGCAGTCCTTGAGCGCCAGCAGGTGCTCGATGGGCGAACGGCGGTGGTAGAACACCCCCATGGAAAATACGGTGTCGAAGCCTTCCAGATTGGCCGGCAGGTCTTCGAAGGGGAACGGCAGGTGCCACACCGAAGGCTCCGACAAGTAACGCTGCACCGCCTGGAACTGGCAGAAGAACAGCCAGTTGGGGTCGACGCCGATCACGCTGTGGGCGCCGGCGCCAAGCATGCGCCACATGTAGTAGCCATTGCCGCAGCCGACATCGAGGATGCGCTTGCCCTCAAGGTCCAGGTGCGGGGCGACCCGCGACCACTTCCAGTCCGAACGCCATTCGGTGTCCACGTGCACGCCGAACAGGTCGAACGGGCCCTTGCGCCACGGCGACAGGCCCATCAGTGCGGTGCGCATCTGCGCCCGAGTGGCGTCGTCGCAGTCGGTGTCCAGGCGCAGGCCATTGATCAGGTCGATTTCGCTGGGCTGGATCTTGGGCAATGCATCCAGGGCGCTTTGCCAGCGCTCCAGGTCGCCATGGCCTTTTTCCATCTTGGCGTCGAGCTGGGCTTGCAGCCCATTGGCCCAGGTGGCCAGGGGCGTACCCGCCAGACGGCGAGCGAGGGGGGACAGATCAATCATGGCAGGGCAATCAACGAGGCAAAGTTAAGGCATTGGAACCACGGCACGACTTTCGAGAACCCGGCAGCCAGCAGGCGTTCGCGGTGTTCTTCGAGGCTGTCGGGCTTCATGACGTTTTCGATGGCACTGCGCTTCTGGGCGATTTCCAGTTCGCTGTAGCCGTTGGCGCGCTTGAAGGCGATGTGCAGGTCGGTGAGCAGGGCGTGTTCCTGGCCATCGTTGAAGCGCAGCTTCTCCGAAAGGATCAGCGCGCCACCGGGCAGCAGTGACTGGCGGATGCGCCCCAGCAGGGCCAGACGCTGCTCGGGGGCGATGAACTGCAGGGTGAAGTTCAGGGCCACCACCGAGGCTGGCTGGAATTCCAGGGCCAGGATATCGCCCTCGATCACCTGCACCGGCAGCAGCTCCTGGAACATCGAATCCTGGCCGTTGAGGTATTCCCGGCAACGTTCGACCATGGCTGCGGAGTTGTCCACCGCGATGACCCGGCAGCCATCCGTGCGCACATGGCGGCGCAGGGCCTGGGTCACTGCCCCCAGGGAAGAGCCCAGGTCGTAGAGCACGCTGTTGGGCTGGGCGAACTGCGCCGCCAGCACCCCGAGGTTCTCGACAATGGTCGGGTAACCCGGCACCGAGCGCTTGATCATGTCCGGGAACACCCGTACTACATCCTCGTTGAAGGCGAAGTCGGGCACCTGGGCCAGTGGCTGGGCGAAAAGGCGGTCGGGTTCTTTGCTCACGGCGGTTCCGGCGATGGAGATAAAAAGAGGGCGGCATTGTAGCCGCTGCCGCAGGCTGCGATAAGGCCCGCAGGGCCTTCAGGGGCGCAAGGGCGACGCAAGGTGTGGTCCTTTCGCCGGCAAGCCGGCTCCTACGGAGAGTAGGGACCGGCCTGCCGGCGCAGGCGGCTCAGCGCGGCTTCTGGCTGAACGCCGAAGCGGCAATGCCCCACTGGCCCAGCCAGTAGAAAATGATGATCAGGTAGGGCGCGGCGTCGAAGGCCAGCACGAAGCGGCTGATGCCGATCAGGCTGTCGGAGAAGGCAAAGCTCAGGGCGCCCAGCGCTGCCAGTACCGCGGACCGCGTGGGCACCGCTGAGCCGAGGCGTGCCAGGGCGCGCCAGAGCATGGCGCTGATGGTCAGGGCGTAGACGATCACCGGCACCAACAACGGCCCCAGGCCGTGGGAGATCAGGATGCTCAACAGCACCGCGCCAATGGCCAGTGCCACCAGCAAGGGCAGCAGCGCCGGGCGCCGGCAGTCACTGAGGTAGGCCTTGAGGTAGGCCAGGTGCGCCACCAGGAAGGCTCCGAGACCGAACACGAACAGGTCCGTGGGCCAGGCCAGCAGGACATCCCCCAGCACCGAGAACAGCAGGCCGATGATGATCCAGCGCCGGTAGTCCCCGGGCGGTGCATCGTGCAGCCAGCCCAGCAGGGCCAGCACCGGCAGTGGCTTGACCAGCAGGCAGAGCAGGGTGGCATGCACGCTGACGCCGTAGAGGAAGGTGGCGGCGCCCATCAGCGCCAGTATCAGCCAGCCCATGTCAGTTCACCGTGATCGAGCAGTCGAAGGCCTTCACCGGGGCCTCTTCCGGTGCCCAGGGTTGCTGGTAGGTCAGCAGCAGCCGGCCCTGGCCGCTGGCGAAGGCCTGGAAACGCCAGGTCGACTGCCCGCCACTGCCCACCAGGCCGGTGTCTTCGGGGTTGCTGTAGACCTCGGGGCTGACCTTGCGCAGGATGCCGCCGGCCGAATCCTGGATCGCCCAGCGATAACCGGTGGTGGGGTTGCTTGGCAGGGTGAGGATCAGGTTCTGCCCATTGTGCAGTTGCAGCGGGCATTCACTCTGGTTTTCAACGGTGACGTTCTGCTTGGGCTGGCTGGCGCAAGCGGTCAGCAGGGCGAGGCTGAGCAGGGCAAGAAGGCGGGGTGTGGGCATGGGGCAGGAAGCTCCGATCATTCATGACGAACGGCGAGCATAACTGAAGATGATGGGCGGTGTGGGGAGGGGAATAAAGGTTGGCGGTTATGGCCTGTTCGCCGGCAAGCCGGCTCCTGCGAGGGGGGCCCTGCAGAAGCCGGCTTGCGGCGAAAGGGGTTAGAACAGCACTTTGGCCACGTCGGCAAAACGCTTGGCAAAATGCACGGTGATGCCTTCCTTGAGATAGTCCGGCAGTTCTTCGAAATGCCCGCGGTTGGGCTCCGGCAGGATCAGCTCGTGGATCTTCTGGCGCCGCGCGGCGATGACTTTCTCGCGCACCCCGCCAATCGGCAGCACGTGGCCGGTGAGGGTCAGCTCGCCGGTCATGGCCACGCCTTTCTTCGGCGGCTGGTTGCGCGCCAGGGACAGCAGGGCGCTGGCCATGGTTACCCCGGCACTGGGGCCGTCCTTGGGGGTGGCGCCTTCGGGAACGTGCAGGTGGACGAAGGCTTCGTCGAAGAACTTGCTGTCGCCGCCGAATTGCTTGAGGTGCGAGCTGACGTAGCTGTAGGCGATCTCCGCCGATTCCTTCATCACATCCCCCAGTTGCCCGGTGAGCTTGAAGCCGCGGTTGTGGGTGTGAATGCGCGTGGCCTCGATAGGCAGGGTGGCGCCGCCCATGCTGGTCCAGGCCAGGCCGGTGATGACCCCGGTGCCGCTCAGGACCTGCTCGTTACGGAACACCGGCATGCCCAGGGAAGCCTCCAGGTCCTTGGGCGCGATCTTGATCGTGGCGTCCGGCTCGTCCAGCAGCTTGACCACGGCCTTGCGTACCAGCTTGCCCAGTTGTTTCTCCAGCTGGCGCACCCCGGCTTCCCGGGCGTAGCCATCGATCACCGTGCGCAGGGCGCTGTCGCTGATGCTCAGGCTGGTCTTGGCGACACCGGCCTTTTCCAGCTGCTTGGGCCACAGGTGGCGTTTGGCGATGGCCAGTTTTTCTTCGGTGATGTAGCCGGACAGGCGAATCACTTCCATACGGTCCAGCAGCGGGCCGGGAATCGAATCCAGGGTGTTGGCAGTGCACACGAACAGGACCTTGGACAGGTCCATGCGCAGGTCCAGGTAATGATCGAGGAAGTCGACGTTCTGCTCCGGGTCCAGGGTCTCCAGGAGGGCCGAGGCCGGGTCGCCCTGGTAGCTCTGGCCCATCTTGTCGATCTCGTCGAGCATGATCACCGGGTTCATCACCTCCACTTCCTTGAGGGCCTGCACCAGCTTGCCCGGCTGGGCGCCGATGTAGGTGCGGCGGTGGCCCTTGATCTCGGCTTCATCACGCATGCCGCCGACGCTGAAGCGGTAGAACGGCCGCCCCAGGGATTCGGCGATGGATTTGCCGACGCTGGTCTTGCCGACACCGGGTGGGCCTACCAGCAGCACGATGGAGCCGCTGATCTCGCCCTTGTAGGCGCCCACCGCGAGGAATTCGAGGATCCGGTTCTTGATGTCGTCGAGCCCGGCGTGGTGCTTGTCCAGCACCTTGCGCGCGTGCTTGAGGTCGAGCTTGTCGTCGCCGAAGACGCCCCAGGGCACGGCCGTGGCCCATTCCAGGTAGTTGCGGGTAACCGCATATTCCGGCGAACCGGTCTCCAGGATCGACAGCTTGTTCATTTCCTCGTCGATGCGTTTCTGCGCCTGGGGCGGCAGCACTTTGCCAGTCAGGCGCTGTTCGAACTGCTCCAGGTCGGCGCTGCGGTCATCCTTGGTCAACCCCAGCTCCTGCTGGATCACCTTGAGCTGCTCCTTGAGGAAGAACTCGCGCTGGTGCTCGCCGATCTTGCGGTTGACCTCGGCGGAAATCTCTTTCTGCAGGCGCGCCACTTCGACTTCCTTGCGCAGCATCGGCAGGACTTTTTCCATGCGCTTGAGCATGGGCACGCAGTCCAGCACTTCCTGCAGTTCGTTGCCGGTGGCGGAGGTCAGGGCGGCGGCGAAGTCGGTCAGGGGCGACGGGTCGTTGGGGCTGAAGCGGTTGAGGTAGTTCTTCAGCTCTTCGCTGTACAGCGGGTTGAGCGGCAGCAGCTCCTTGATCGCATTGATCAGCGCCATGCCGTAGGCCTTGACCTCGTCGGTGGGCTCGCTGGGCTGATGGGGGTACTCGACCTCCACCAGGTAGGGCGGACGATGGTGCTTGAGCCAGGTGCGGATGCGCACCCGGGTCAGGCCCTGGGCAACGAACTGCAGCTTGCCGTTTTCACGGCTGGCGTGATGGACCTTGACCAGGGTGCCGTACTCCGGCAGCGCGGAGGTATCGAAGTGTCGCGGGTCCTCCTGCGGGGTGTCCATGAAAAACAGGGCAAGGGAGTGATGCTCGGATTTGCTCACCAGTTCCAGGGTTTCGGCCCAGGGCTCTTCATTGACGATGACCGGCAATACTTGCGCAGGAAAGAAGGGACGATTGTGAATCGGGATGATGTAGACCTTGTCCGGCAGATTCTGTCCGGGCAGGGCCAGGCCGGTGCCATGGGCAGCCTGGTGTTCGGTGTTTTCCGGATCGACGTAGTCACGTGGATCTTCGGGAAATTCTTGCTGGTCGCTCATGGAGGCTCCTGCGCGATGGACTATGCAGCTTAGATGGGGCAGGTCGCCGCGGGTTTCAATGGGGGACTGGTTTCAGCGTTTTTCCGAATCGGTGGGAAATGCCGCTGCATCGCCCCTTGCCCTGGCAGAGAAGCGTTGCATAGCCGCGGTCTAGGCTGTTCTTGCTGCATGCCTGGGGGTTTTTGCGAAGGGATTCAAGCTCACTTGAAGGGGCTGCTTGACATGGGTTGTCAATAAAATGACTGCGATGTCACCTGTTTTATTGCGTGATCTTGTGTAGTTTGAGGATTAATCTGATTGCCCGGAATGCCGGAATGAAGCTGGCATTTATTTGACGCGCGCATTCAGCTTCTCAGAGGGATGGGTATGAAGAAGGGATTTTTCAGCTTCCGGCAGGGGTTATCCGCGTCGGCCTTTTCAAGGCCCGCCGGGGACTTGGAGCGACTGAGAGCAGCCTTATGAAGTGGCGCCGAACCTTTCAGGCAAGGATTGTCGGGGTGCTGGCGCTATTGCTGTTGGTATTGATTGCCGCGGTGTATTTCGCGGTCAAGACCGCCACCACCCAAGCGGTGGAGCGCCAGGCGCAATTGCAACTGAAGATCGGCACCCGGGTATTCGAACGGCTGCTGGACTTGCGCGGTCGCAACCTGCAGTACGGTGTCGACTGGCTGGTGGTGGATTCCGAGTTTCGCCGGGCGGTGCTCAGCGGCAAGCCGGTGGATATCCTTGCCGCCCTGGCCCAGCATAGCGGCGGCATCCGCTCCAGCGAGATGTTCGTGCTCAGCCCCGAGGGCCGGGTCATCGCCAGCACCCTGCCGGTGATCGCCCGGGACCAGCACTTTCCCTACGACCAGGCCCTGCGCCGGGCCATGCGGCACAACACCCACATGCTCTTCGTCGCAATCAAGGGCCGGCCCTATCTGCTGGTCCAGGGGGAAGTGCTGGAGTCGCTACCCATCGCCCGAGTAGTGATGGGCTTTCCCATGGATGAGCTGTTTGCCCAGGAACTGCGCTCCATGAGCAACCTGGAAGTGTCGTTTCTGACGGTCGATGGTCAGCATCCCGGCGAGCTGTTCAGCACCCAGCCGGAGTTCTTCTGGTCGCCCATCATCAATGTCCTGGCCGACTCCCTGTGGCAATCCCTGCCGCAGTTGAGCGAGACCCATGGCCAGCGTTTCCTCAACCAGGCCTTGCAACTGGCCAATACCGGGGATGCCGGCGATCCGCGGGTCATGGCCTTGCTGCAAAGTCCCCTGGAGCAGGCGTTGCAGGCCTTTGCCCCGCTGGACCGGGAGTTCATGTGGATCGCCATGGTGGCGCTGGTGGTCTCCCTGGTCTGCGCCCTGCTGATGGCGCGGCGGGTATCGCGGCCCCTGGAAGACCTGGCCCAGGCGGCAAGACGCATCGGTGCCGGTAACTATCAGGCCCCGGTAACCATCAAGCGCAGCGACGAGTTCGGGGTGCTGGCAGATGCCTTCAACGCCATGCAGAGCGCCATTGCCACCCGCGAACGGCAACTGGCCCACAACGCTCTGCATGATCCGCTGACCGGGCTGCCGAACCGGGCCCTGGCCATCGAACGCCTGACCAAAGCCATTGCCGCCCGGCGCAATGTGGTGCTGCTCTACCTGGGCATCGACAACTATCGGGCGATCAACGAAGGCTTTGGCACAGAAGGCCTGGACCAGATGATGGGCGAGCTCAGCCGGCGCCTGCGGGAAGTATTGTCCCAGGGCGATACGGCGGCCCGGATCACCGCCAGTGAATTCCTCCTGTTGCTGGAGGACACCGAACTGGACGGGGCCATGGCCATGGCTGACCGGCTGCATGACCTGCTCAGCCGGCCGCAACTGATCCAGGGCGATGAGGTGCGCCGGCAGATCTGCATGGGAATGGCGGTGTACCCCGCCGACGGCAAGTCCGCCGAGGAACTGATCAGCCGCGCCGCCATCGCCCGCCATGATGCTTCGCTCAAGCCCGGTTACTTGCAGGTCTACCAGCAGGACCGAGACCTGGCTCACCAGCGGCAGATCAGCTTGATCCGCGACCTGCGCCGGGCGGCCGCCGAAGGTGAGCTGTTCCTGTTGTACCAGCCCAAGCTCGATCTGCGCCGGGACTACCTGCACCAGGCCGAAGCCCTGCTGCGCTGGCAGCACCCGGTGTTCGGCGTGGTCTCGCCGGCGGAATTCATTCCCCTGGCCGAGCGCACCGGCAGCATGCACAGCCTCACCGCCTGGGTCATCGAAGCCTGTATCCGCCAGTTGGCGGAGTGGAACCGCCGGGCCCTGCCCGTACGCCTGTCACTGAACATATCGGCCAGCGACCTGGAGGACGACGGCCTGGAGGTACGGGTCAGCGATTACCTTGAGGGCTATCAGGTGGCAGCCGAACAGTTGGTGTTCGAGATCACCGAGAGCGCCATCATGCGCGACCCGGAGCAGGCCCTGGCCGTGCTGCAACGCTTGCGCGGCTGCGGCATCAGCCTGTCGGTGGACGATTTCGGTACCGGTTATTCATCCCTGGCGCAGTTGCAGCGCCTGCCGGTGCAGGAGCTGAAGATCGACCAGTCGTTCATCCGCAATCTGGATGAAACCAGCGGCGATGCGGTGATCGTGCGTTCCACCATTGAAATGAGCCACAAGCTGGGGCTCAAGGTGGTGGCCGAAGGCGTGGAATATGAGCATTGCCTGAAATTGCTGGAAAGCTGGGGCTGCGACACGGTGCAGGGCTATCTGATCAGCCGACCGTTGCCGACCGAGGCCTTTGAGCGCTGGCTGGTGAACTCCCGGGTGTCGAGCTGATAGCTGGATGGCCGAATGGCCATCCAGGGGGCGCGCTCAGGGGGCGGCGGACTCGGCCTTGGTCAACAGGCTTTGCAGCTCCGGCTCTATGCCTTCCTCACTGAGGTTGTCCATGATTTCCAGGATGCAGGGCGCATAGCGGGGCTCGATGGCCGCTTCCGACCAGTCCAGTTCATAGATCGCCATGACCCTCACGTCCAGGTAGGGCGAATCCACCAGCAGGCGTTTCAGCAGCTCGATGGCTGGCGGGCTGCGCAACTCTCCCAGGGACACCGCGCAGCGGTGCTGCCAGTACTCGGGGCGCGACAGCAGGGTTTCGCCGAGGCGTTGCCATTGCGACGGGGTAAAGGCGTGGAGGACTCCCTTGGCCACCTGCTCGGTGGTGTATTCGTTCCAGTTGGCGGCTTCCGAGTCACCGAACCAGTGGTGTAACCGTTCAAACAACTCATCACGTTTATCCGTGCTCATGATGTCTTTCTCCTGCGAGGGCGGTCGCGCCAGCACGCTGTTCCTGGCGTGCCGCCCAATGCCATGGCGTTTATACCGGCGTGCCAGAACCGATGCTGCCTCATTTGCGCAGGTCTTCCCAGCATTAACGGCGCGCGCTGACCAACAGTGTCTTGGCATTCTGGTGCAGGCCGCCCGATAGCGCGGCCCCGATTGTCCCGGTTTACCAGGTGCCGGCGAACTTCACCGCCGCCGCGGCGCGCGACGGCACCTTGAGGGTATGCAGCAGGGAAGACACGTGGATACGCACGGTGAACGGCGAGATATCCAGCTCTCGGGCGATTTCCTTGTTGGTCTTGCCCTGGGCGATCAGGCGCAGGACTTCCTGTTGTCGGGTGGTCAGCTGGCTCACTTCGGCGCAGGCGTCCAGGGGCAGCAGCAGGCCGGAAGGCGCGTACTTGACCACCACTTCGCCTTCGCGGATGGCCTGTATCGCCTGGCCGATCTCGTCCGGGCTGATGCTCTTGCCGATGAAACCGTCGGCCCCGGCGGCCATGACTTCGGCGATCAGGTCCTGGTTGTCGACCATCGACACCACGATGATCGAGGTGCGCGGCAATTGCTGGCGCAGGCCGGCAATCATGCTGACCGAGGTCAGGCCGGGAAAGCGCAGGTCGAGAATCAGCGAGTCCGGCTCCTCGCCGCTCTCGGCCAGGGCCATTACCGCAGCCAGGTCGCCGGCCTCTTCGAGCACGGCATCGGGCAGCAAGCGCTGGATGGTGCGCAGCATGCCTTCGCGAAACAACGGGTGGTCGTCGGCGACGATAATCCGGCATGTCATGTTTGAAACTCCTTGAAACATCCAGTCCTGTGGGCATGCTAACTTGGCGCACGGTGTTGTAACTGCCCGCTGGTCGTGTCCTATGGGCCAGTTTGCCGAACGGCAAAAGACCACGGCAGCGCATATTGCACAAGGAGGTGATTGCATGAAAGTTGAGAAAGACAGTGAACTCGATCAGGCCACCCTGCGGATTATCGTCGCCGGATGCGCCCTGGTCTGGTTTGGCGTGATCGGCTTCCTGCCGGGGCAGGATGTGGATCCCTACGTGCCGGTGATGATCTACATTTCCCTGTTCATGCTGGGGTCGATCGTGCTGCGCATGGCCATTGCCCGTTGGCCCGGGCACTACCCGGCGCGGCGCATCCTGGGCATGGTCTATGACTACACCGGCACCTGTTACGGCTTGGTGGTAGGCGGCGAGGGGGCGCTGCCGATCTATGCGGTGATGGTCTGGGTCAACCTGGGCAATGGCATGCGTTTCGGCTCGCGCTACCTGGCCATCGCCACCGTGCTGGCGCTGTTCGCGCTGTTCATGGTCTACCTGCTGACCCCCTATTGGCAGGCCCAGCCCTACATGGTGCTGATGCTGATGATTACCAGCACGGTGATCCCGGTGTACGCTCACATCCTGCTCAAGCGCACTCGCCTGGCTTCGGAAGAGGCGATTGCCGCCAACCTGGAAAAATCCCGTTTCCTGGCCCAGGCCAGCCATGACCTGCGCCAGCCGATCCACTCCATCGGCCTGTTCACCGCCTGCCTGCGCGAAGCCAGCCTGGGGGTGGATGAGCGGCGCCTGGTGGACAACATCGATCGTTCGCTGCTCAACGTCTCGCAGTTGTTCCGCTCGATCCTCGACCTCTACACCCTGGACAACGGGCGGGTGCAGCCCAAGTACGAAACCGTCCACCTGGGCGAACTGCTGCGCGACCTGGTGCGCCAGAATTCCGAGGCGGCGCGCTGGGCGGGTGTCGAACTGCGGCTGCGGCCTTGCGCCCATTGGGTGCGGGTCGACCCGGGGCTGTTGGCGACCATGGTGCAGAACGTGCTGTCCAATTGCTTCAAGTACGCCGCGGAACGGCCGGTGCTGATTGGCGTACGCCGGCGTGGCCAAGGCCTGGCCATTGTCATCTATGACCAGGGCCGGGGGATTGCCGAGGAGCATCTGCCGAAGATCTTCGATGAGTTCTACCGGGTTCGCCAGGTACGGGACAAGGACGTCGAAGGCGTCGGCCTGGGCCTGTCCATCGTCAAGCGCCTGGGGCAGATGACTGACCTGCAGGTGACGATTCGTTCGCGGGTCGACCACGGCACCACGGTCAGCCTGCACGGCCTGTCACTGGCCGCGCCACAGCGTTTGCACGGTCGTGACGAGGCGTTGCAGAGCGGCTTGCTGACCGGGCTGCGGGTCTGTCTGGTGGAGGATGACCGTAACGTGCTGCTGGCCACTTCGGCGCTGCTGGAGCGCTGGGGCTGCGTGGTCCAGGCCGAATCGAGCGGGGAGAACCTACTGACCGATTGCGACATTATCGTCGCCGACTATGACCTGGGCACCCGGGCCTCGGGTATCGAATGCATCGACAGCATCCGCCAGCAGCGGGGCTGGGAAGTGCCGGCGCTGATCATCACCGGGCACGACATCGAGAAAATCCACGCCGCCCTGCACGACCGCAACATCGCCATCCTGTCCAAGCCGGTGCGGCCGGTGGAACTGCGCAGCACCTTGCGAGCCCTGCGCGAGGCACCGCTGGTGCCTGCCCACAGGGCTGCGGCGCCAGAGACGGTTACCAGGTCCGGCACGGGATAAGCAGGGGGTAGTTGGTCATGGTCAGCTTCTTGTTCTCGCCGCTGGCCAGTTCGACGAAGTCATCCAGCATGCCCGAGTACGAAGAGATCGAACTGCGCTCGGTGTAGTAGTGAGTGGTCACCGGCCCGTAGTTGGTGTTGCTCTGGCCGGTGCCCACGTACTCGTTCCAGCGGCTGGTGCCGTACACCATATCGTGGCCCTGGACGAAGTAGCGGCCCGGTTGCAGCCCCGTGAACTGGAAGATGCCGTTGCCGTCGGTGCGGGTCACCCGGTGCACGGCCAGGGCCTCGGGGACCATGCTCACCGGGGCGCCTTCGGGTTGGGACGCGCGCAACTTGTGCCAGGCCTGCAGGTGCGGGGTGGCCGGGTAGAGATAGATCTCGACGTCGCGGCTGTCTTCGATACCGTCATTGCCGACGATACAGAACTTGCCGGTGAGCGTTGCGGTGCCGGGTTGCAGCGCGGCGCGCGCGGCCTGGGTGTCGAAGGGCTCGTCGGGGTACTGCACGGTGGGAATCTTGACAGGCGGGTATTCATCCAGGGTTCGCCCTTGGCGCGGCGCGCAGGCAATCAGGGTACAGGCGAGCAGGGCCAGGCCTGTCACCATGAAGAGACGGGGTTTCATCAACTCAGGACCTTTTCAGGAGGGAGCGGTGCTCGCCCGACGCTGTCCCGCTGCTACACCGGGGCAGCCCGCCGCGGCGAACCTGGTTGGCCCAGGGGCTAGCGGTTTATTGTTTGCTGCACTCGGCCGGCAGCGCTACCGCTCCACCCATGGTGGCGAAGGCGACCATGCCGCCGCTGGGCAGTACGCAATTGTATTCGCCGGCACTGGTGCTGGCGGTGAAGTAGGTCTGGGACGCGTCGCTGCGTACGTTGGAAACCGTGGAAACCGGCTTGCCAAGGGTGATCTGGGCGCGGTTCTTGAGGTCGTCGTTGCTCGGTTTGGCGATGGCGCAACCGCCCAGGGCGAGTGCCAGGAGGCTGAGCAGGGCAACGGGGCGGAGGCTGGACTGGAGTTTCATGATGAATCTTCCTTGGTGTTGTTGTGTTTTCAACGGCGCAGCCGCTCCCGACACGGCAGGCTGGCAGCGGTGGGGAGATCAGATGGTTGCCCGGCACTATAGCCCTGGGTTGGGGGAGGGTCGATTAGCACAAATGGGCTAATGTCTCTTTGCAATTACGGGACTGCTGGGCAGGCGAGCACGGCCGCTTGAGAGGGCCGGCGAGGCGCTGCCGGTCCTGGAGCCGGGGTCAGGTCAGCAGTTGTTCCTGCAGGCGTCGGCCCAGTACGTCCAGCAGGTCGCAGCCATCGCGCAGGGGGATGACGCACAGCTGGGCGAAGTCCTGGAGCAGGGCCGGGTTGCTCTGCAGGTTGTCGTGGCTGGCGATGTTCTCCAGCAACTGGGTGGCCGAGCGGATGCGGTGCGCGGCGGCTTCGTGGAGAGCGTCCAGCGGGGCCTGGGTGTCCACCAGCAGGGCGGGGATGTTGTAGTCGTTGCTGGTGAGGGGCATGTATTGCTCCACGGCTTTGTCCAAAGTGCAGGCTACAAACAGGTCAGGCATTTGCTGGTGCTTTGCGCGCCTGACGATATGGGGGGCTTCCACACCCCTGTCACTGAGTTTTCAATGACCCCCCAGACCTTAAGGGCAGAGCCCTTGAGGGGCAAGGTGATGCGATGGGACGTGAGTTGTAGGAATTTTCGGTGACCTTCCTTTGAAGGGCTGCCGGTCGAGCAAGATGGAATGACAAGCCCCTTGTAGGAGCCGGCTCGCCGGCGAAGAGGCCCGCAAGCCATGCAGCGCCCGGGCCCGCGCCTTCGCTGGCAAGCCAGCTCCTACGCAGAGGGCGAACGGCACAAAAAAAGGCGGCTACCAGAAGGTAGCCACCTTTTTCATGCCTGCCGGTAAAGCTTATTCCGACAGTTTGTAGGCAATGATGTAGTCGCCCATCTTGGTGCCCAGGGAGCCGTGGCCGCCCACGACCACCAGCACATACTGCTTGCCATCCTTGCCGGTGTAGCTCATCGGCGTGGCCTGGCCACCCGCTGGCAGGCGGGACTTCCACAGCTCCTTGCCGTTCTTCACGTCATAGGCGCGGATGTACTGGTCCAAGGTGCCGCTGAGGAAGCCCACGCCACCACCGGTAACCATGGAGCCGCCCATGCTCGGCACGCCCATCGGCAGCCCGATCGGGATCGGCGAGCTGTCACGGCTGGTGCCGTTCTTGTGCTTCCACACCACTTTGTTGGTGGTCAGGTCGATACCGGCCACGTAGCCCCAGGCCGGAGCCTGGCAAGGTACGCCGAGCGGCGACATGAACGGGTGCATGATCACCGCGTAAGGCGCGCCGGTGTTGGGTTGCACGCCCGAGGTCTCGCTTTCGCGCTTGCTCCCGGCAGCCACTTCGGCACGCGGCACCAGCTTGGAAACGAAGGCCATGTAGTTCGGGCTGGTGAACAGCAGTTGGCGAACCGGGTCCAGGGACACGCTGCCCCAGTTGAACACGCCCACGTTACCCGGGTAGATCAGGCTGCCCTGCACCGACGGCGGGGTGTACTGGCCTTCATAGCGCAGCTCCTTGAACTGGATGCGGCACAGCATCTGGTCGAACGGCGTCGCGCCCCACATGGCTTTCTCGTCCAGTGGCGGCGGCAGCAGGTTCAGGTCCGAACGGGCCTGGGTTGGCGCGGTGTGGTCGCCTTCGACAGCGCCGGTGGGGGCCGGTACTTCACGGATCGGCACGATCGGGGTGCCATCGCGACGGTCCAGCACGTACAGGCTGCCTTGCTTGGTCGGCTGGATCAGCGCCGGCTTGACGCCGTCCGCAGTCTTCATGTCGAGCAGGGTCGGCTGGCTGCCCACGTCCATGTCCCACAGGTCGTGGTGGGTGAACTGGTAGTTCCAGCGCAGCTTGCCGGTGTCGATGTCCAGGGCCACGGTGCCGGCGCTGAATTTCTCGGCGCCCGCGGTGCGGTTGCCGCCCCATTGGTCAGGCATCTGGTTGCCCAGTGGCAGGTAGACCATGCCCAGTTTCTCGTCGACGCTGGCCAGGGACCACATGTTCGGCGAGTTGCGGGTATAGGTCTTGCCTTCCGGCAGCGGAGTGGTCTCGTCCGGGTTGCCCGAATCCCAGTTCCACACCAGGTGGCCGTCGTGCACGTCGAAGGCGCGGATCACGCCGGACGGCTCGTTGGTCGACTCGTTGTCGGTCACGTGGCCGCCAATGATCACCAGGTTACGGGTGATGGCCGCCGGGGAGGTGGAGTAGTAGCCGCCCGGGGTGAATGGGCCGATACCGGCCTTCAGGTCCACGGCGCCCTTGGTGCCGAAGTCTTCGCAGACCTTGCCGGTGTCGGCGTTGATGGCGATCAGGCGCGCATCGGCGGTAGGCAGGAACAGGCGACGCGGGCAGCTGGTAGCGATGGCCTGGCCCGCGGGGGACAGGGTGGCCGGCTGGCTGATGGCGTCGGCGTTCTTGAAGTTGGCTTCGTCGTAGTACGACACGCCACGGCAGGTCATGTGTGCCCAGCCACGGAAGTCGTCGCCGTTGGGGCCCTGGATCTGCGGGTCGAAGCGCCAGATTTCCTTGCCGGTATCCGGGTCCAGGGCCAGCACCTTGCTGTGGGCGGTGCAGGCATAGAGCTTGCCGTTGACCTTCAGCGGGGTGTTTTGGTTGGTGATTTCCACCGGGTCCTTGTCGGTCGGCATGTCGCCGGTGCGGATGCGCCAGGCTTCCTGCAGCTTGCCGATGTTGGCCGGGGTGATCTGCTTCAGCGGCGAGTAGCGATCGCCGAACTCGGTGCGGCCGTAGGCCTGCCATTCACCGTCGGGGATGGCCGGCGCGGTGCTGGTCATGTCCGCGGTGTCGCGGCCCAGGTCACCGGAGATTTCCCCGGGGTTGGTGAACTGGCTGCCAATGGCGGCGCCACCGGCCAGGACCACGGCCACGCTCAGGGCAGCGGTGCCCAGCGGGGCCGGGCCATCGCGCAGCAGCGGGCGACGGAACCAGGGCAGCAGCAGGACCACGCCGAGGGCGAACCACAGCGACAGGCGTGGCACCAGTTGCCACCAGTCCAGGCCGATTTCCCATAGCGACCAGACGGTACTGGCGAACAGTACCAGGGCGTACAGGCCCAGTGCTGCGCGTTTACCGGCCAGCAGCAAGAGGCCGGTCAACGTCAGGCCGATACCGGCCAAAACGTAGTACAGCGAGCCGCCGAGCATGCTCAGCTTGATCCCCCCGGCCAGCAAGGCCAGGCCCATTAGCAGCAGCAAGATCCCGAGCAGGCTTGGCAGCAAGCGGCTCGGACTTGAAGCACCCTCAGTGCTCATAGTGTGGTTCTCCGTGACGTTTAGAGTGTTCCCGCGCATGTTCACTGTAGATGACGATCAGGCGCGGGCTTGGTTCAGCTGAAAACTGTGAATGGCGTCGTTGTGTGCCTGTCGGCCTTAGAACGAACTCTGGATCTTGATCCCGCCGATCAGGGCGTCGTCCACCCGGCTCACGCCCCCGGGGTGGCGGATGTATTGCAGGTTGGGGCGCACGGTCAGCCAGTTGGCCAGGTGCACGCCGTAGTACAGCTCGGCGCTGTATTCGGTGTCCTGGGGTGGCAGGTAGCTCGGGTTGTCGTAGTCGTAGAGCGCCCGGGCCTGGTTGCTGGCCTGGGCGTTCTTGCGGTACGCCGGGTTGACATGGACCCGGGCCAGGGCAAAGCCGATGTCATCCTTGGCCCGGGCATCGAACAGCCCCTTGTAGACCAGGCCCGCCTGGACATAGTTGTCGATGGCGTTGGTCTTCTTGTCGTGGGCGGTGACGTTGGCGAACAGGCTCAGGCCGCGGGAGTGGTCGCTGGCCTGGCTGGTGACCTGCTGTTGCGCGCCCAGCCACAGGCCGTGCTTGCTGGAGCTGCTGCGGTAGGCCTCGCCGGTCAGGGCAGCAGGCTGGCCATTGCCATCCTTGTAGACGTCGCTGGCCTTGGCGCTGCTGTAGTAGTAGCCGGCGCGGTACTCACCGGCCAGGCCGTTGA
Organism: Pseudomonas sp. NFPP12; assembly: GCF_900103205.1. Classification (NCBI taxonomy): domain Bacteria; kingdom Pseudomonadati; phylum Pseudomonadota; class Gammaproteobacteria; order Pseudomonadales; family Pseudomonadaceae; genus Pseudomonas; species Pseudomonas sp. NFPP12. The sequence goes on along the minus strand of NZ_FMWW01000002.1, from coordinate 764,917 downwards.
GTTTGGGTGTCCACACCAGTTCCACTGGCAACAGTGTGCCCTGGGTGCCGCTGCCGCTGAGCTTGAAGCCGTTGTCGCGATCGAGGTTCGAGGGGTTCTGCTCATAGGCACCGATCTGCGCGTAGAGCTCGGCGCTCAGGTGGTACTTGACCCGCAGCGCCCACTGGCTGACCGGCCAGTTGTACCAGACGCTGCCGGCCCAGTTGCCCACCTGGGAGCCGCAGAACGCCAGGTTCTGGAAGTCGCAGGGGAAGCTGTTGAAGTCTTCGCCCTGGCCGAAGCGGCCGGCCTTGATGTCGAGCTTCTGGTCGAAGAATTTCTGCTGGTACCACATTTGCGTCAGGCGCCAGGTCTGGCCGCGGCCCCAGACTTCCTGGGCCGAGGTGAAGCCGCCGACCCGCGGGTCGTTGATCCGGTCGTTGCTGATGTTGTCGCCGTCGCGCTTGGTCACCGTCAGTTGGAATTCGGCGTCGTCCCAGCCGAGGATCTTCTGCAGGTCCAGGTGGCTGCCGAAGGCGAACTGGTCGCTGTAGCGCGCGGTGCGGTCGTGGTCGTAGCCACCGTGCAGGTTGGCGCCCATCTCGCCGACGTAGTCGACCTTGAAGTCGTAGCCTTTGTTGGCCAGTTCCGTGCGGGTGCCATTCCAATCGCCGAGCATCCACGGTGAGTCACTGTCGAAGGCCGGTGCGGCCTGGGCGCAGGCGGCAAATCCAAGGGCGCCGAGCAGGCTCAGGCTCTTGGGCAGGGCGACGGAAGTCAGGACAGCGCTGTCTTTTAAACGCTGAAAAGTGGGCATAGGCATTCGGATAAGGTCTTTTTCTAGGAATAGGCAGAAGCAAGGGCATGGCGCGTAGCATCGATGCAGGTTGATCGAGAACGGCAGGCCACTGATTTCAAAGGGAAAGATGAAACGGTTCAGCTTTATTAGGGGGCTAAGGATAAAGCGCCGTCTCCGGGAGAGAAAGCGCTTTTATTGACATGAACAGTTTCGCAATCGGTAACAGTTCCCGGCCCGGGCTCTGCTCAGCGTGGGGCGCTGGCCTGGGCGAGGCTGGGTTTGTGCCGGGTGTGGCTCAGGGCAAAGTGCGCCACCAGGCCGAAGATCAACCCCCAGAACGCGGCGGCCAGGCCCAGGAAGCTCATGCCCGATGCCGTGACCAGGAAGGTGATCAGCGCCGCTTCACGCTGTTTTTCGTCGGCCATGGCGCCGCTCAATCCGGCGCTGATGGCGCCGAACAGGGCCAGGCCGGCCAGTGCCGCAATCAGTTCCTTGGGCAGGGCGGCGAACACCGAGGCCAGGGTCGCGCCGAAAATCCCCATGAGGATGTAGAACAGGCCGCAGGCGATCCCGGCGATGTAGCGCTTGTCCTTGTCTTCATGGGCTTCGCGGCCAGTGCAGATGGCAGCGGTGATGGCCGCCAGGTTGATCCCGTGGGAGCCGAACGGCGCCAGCAGTGCCGAGGTGATGGCTGTCCAGGAAATGATCGAGCGGGCCGGGGTGTTGTAGCCGGCGCTGCGCATTACCGCCATGCCCGGCACGTATTGCCCGGTCAGGGTGACCAGGGCCAGGGGCAGGCCGATGTTGATGATGGCGTGCCAGCTCCACTCGGGAGCGATGAAAATCGGCTGGGCCACCGCCAGGGTGATGGCACCGCCATTGAGTTCGCCCAGGCCTGCGGCCATCGCGCAGCCCACCAGCAGCACCGCGAGGATCGCGTAGCGGGGTGACAGGCGCTTGCCCAGCAAATAGGCGGCGATCATCGCCAGCACCAGGGCCGGTTGCAGGCTGACCGAAGTGAACAGGCCGGCGCCGAAGCGGAACAGGATGCCCGCCAGCATGGCGGCGGCAATCGCCTTGGGCAGGCGGCTCATGAGCTTGTCGAAGGCCCCGGAAAGCCCGACCAGCGCGATGAGCAATGAGGCCACGATGTAGGCGCCGATGGCCTGGGGCAGCGACACCGTGGGTAGCATCGACACCAGCAGCGCCGCGCCGGGGGTGGACCAGGCGGTGATCACCGGCACTTTCAGGCGCCAGCTCAGCAGCAGGCCGGTGAGGCCGCTGCCGATGGAGATGGCCCAGATCCACGATGACACCTGGTCGCTGGGCAGATGGGCTTCGCGGGCGGCCTGGAACACGATGATCAAGGGGCCGGCGTAGGAAATGATCACGGCGATCAGGCCGGCGATCACGGCGGAGAGGGACAGGTCCTTGCTGAGACTGTGCATGGCATCTCGACTGGGCATGGGTGGGAGGGATTGAGTCGATTGGGTTGGTGCTGCCTGAGTGTATTTCAATGAATTGAATCGATTCAATTGTTTCTCGGGATGGCTGTACCGAAGTTGACTGTGTTTTGTTGATAAGTTAATGATTTATAAGAATTTATAGATCATATAAAAACTTTTTAGCGTTTTTGAGTCGCCAGTTTGGCTTGAAGATCGAATCAATTTTCCAAATGAGTCGATGTTAAGGGGCGATCCATGGCTGTGATATGCTCCGGTCCACCTCAACTCAGCCGATGGTCATCAGCCTCCATGTGGGTTCCTCTGTTAAGCGAGTTCAATCAACCGGTCTACCTGTCCATCGCCGACGCCCTGGCGCGGGATATCGGCAGCGGTTTGTTGAATGATGGTGACCGCTTGCCGACCCTGCGCGAGCTGGCGGTAACCCTGAATGTCACCCCTGGCACCATCAGCCGCGCCTACAGCGAAGCTCAGCGGCGCGGGTTGGTGCAGGGCGAAGTCGGCCGCGGCACTTACGTGCTGGCGCAGCCGCCGCTGGTGTTGCCCGAAGGTTCCAGCGCTCCGTCCCTGTCCCTGGGGCAGGCCGAAGCCCTGGACCTGTCGATCATCAAGCCCTACAGCGAAACCCTGGAGTACTGGTTGCGTGGCGCCCTGGTGGGCATGGCCCGCAGCAGTGACTTCGGCCGGGCGCTGGACTACGCCCCCGATGGAGGCCACCCGGCTCATCGCGAGGCCGGGGCGCAGTGGTTGCGGCATTCCTTGCCCGAGGCCAACTGGCAGCAGGTGGTCATTACCTCCGGTGCCCAGCACGGGCTGATGGTGGCCATCAGCGCCCTGAGCAACGCCGGCGACCTGGTGCTTTGCGAGTCGCTCTGCTACCCGGGCATCATCTCCGTGGCCCACGGCCTGGAGCGGCGCCTGCGGGGCGTGGCCATGGATGAAGAGGGGATACTCCCCGAGGCCCTGCGTGAGCAGTGCCTGCGAGAAAAACCGGCGCTGCTGGTGTGCGTCGCCAGTTGCCAGAACCCCACCACGGCGATCATGTCGCCAAGGCGTCGGGCGCAGATTGCGGCAATCGCCGACGAGTTCGACTTCCTGATCATCGACGACGATATCTACGGCTTTCTCGCCACCGATCCGTCGATCAAGCCGCTGGCGAGCTATGCGCCGCAGCGTTCGGTGTACCTCACCAGCCTGTCCAAGGCGATCATGCCGGCGTTGCGCGTGGGTTACCTCTACAGCCCGCCGAAGCTGCTGTCGCGGCTGAGTTCCATGGTCCGTAGCAGCGTGTGGATGCCGTCGCCGCTGACCGCGCAATTGGCCAGCAATGTGATTGTCGAGGGGTTGGACCGCAAGCTGGTGCAGACCCAGCGTAACGAAGCGGCGGCGCGCCAGGCGATTGCCCGGGACGTGTTTGCCGGCCTGGAGATCCGGACCCAGCCCCACAGCTATCACCTGTGGCTGACCTTGCCGGAGCCCTGGACGGGCGATGAGTTCGCCACCCTGGCCCGAGCCAATGGCGTGCTGGTGATGAGCGGCAGCCAGTTCCAGGTGGAACGCGGTGCCAGCTCCCGTTGTGTGCGGGTGGTATTGATGTCGCCCACCACCCAGGACGAGTTGCGCTTTGCCCTGACACAGCTGGCCAGCCTGATCGAGGCTGACCCGCGGCGTTACCGCTAAACCCTTGGCCGGCAAGCCGGCTCCTACGGGGCCGTGTAGGAGCCGGCTTGCCAGCGAACAGCGCCTTAAAAGGTAGTACGCAACCCCACTTCCACACTGCGCCCCGCGGCCGGCGCGATATCCCGCAGGATCGAGCTGGCATAGCGCACGGTCTGGTTGGTCAGGTTCTCGCCCTTGACGAAGGCCAGCCACTGGCTATGTCCGATATCGAAGCGATAACCGGCACTGGCGCCAAAGGTGGTGTAGCCATCGGTGCCGCTTTCGTTGTCCGGCACCCGGCCCTGGCTGGCGGCATGTTGTACATCCAGGCGTGCTTGCCAGCGGTCCAGTTCCCACAGCAGGCCACTGTTCAGGCGCAATGGAGCGATGCGGGGCAGGTCCTGGCCGTTATCCAGGTTCTTGGCCCGGGTGTAGTCGCCGGACAGTTCCAGGGCGAACTTGCCGTAGGCGTTTTCCCCCAGGGTCCAGCGATCCTGGGCCTCGATCCCACTGAAGCGTGCCCGCACTCCGCTGTAGGCGTATTCCGGGATGCCTGTCGCATCTTCTTCGCCTTCATCGTTGAGGGTGCGCCCTGTGCCCAGCAGGCCGATGTAGTTGGAGAAGTGGCTGTAGAACACGCCGACGCTGCCTTTGTGGATGCCGTTGTCGAAGCGTAGGGCCAGGTCGCTGGACACGGCTTTTTCCTTCGATAGCTTGGCGCTGCCCACTTCATAGGTGCCGGTGGCGACGTGGGCGCCGTTGGCATACAGCTCGTAGAAGGTCGGGGCGCGCTCGGTGTAGCCCAGGGTCGCGGCCAGGGACCAGACCGGGGTCAGGGTGTAGACCGCCCCCGAGGACAGGCTGCCGGCGGTGAAGCTGCTGGACTTGTCGGCCTGGGCGAAGCGTGCGTTGCCCTTGCTGTCCGGGTCCACGGTGGTGTGTTCCAGGCGCCCGCCGAGGCTTAGCCGCAGGCGTTCGGTGGCTTGCAGTTCTTCGAGGATGAACAGCGCGCCGCTGTTGGTATCGGTCTGTGGCACGAAGGCTTCTTCGCCCAGGGCGGAGAATTCGTTGCGGTTGACCTGTGCACCGATCACCCCTTCGAGCGGGCCCAGCGGCTGGTGCCGGGCCTCGACACGGGCCTCGTAGCCCTTGTTCTTGAAGGTGGTGCCGGTTTCGCCGCCCTCGATCTCGCGGTGTTCGTAGTCGGTGTAGCCGGCGTTGAACTTGAGCGAGCTGAACGGGCCCTGGAGGTTGCGCAGTTCCGAAGCGAAGGCGTAGTGGTCCTGCTTCATGCGGATGCGCACGTCTTCTTCGGCGGGGGAGCCGTAGTTGGAGTCGTAGTTGCTGTAGGACAGGCCGGCATAGCCGTCGTCCCAGGTGTAGGAACCGCCGATGGCACCGCCGTCCTGGCGACCGTCGCTGTTGCCCAGGCGGCCTTTCTTGCCATCCCCGTCTTCACTGGCCGCAGCGTGACGACTGCGGGCGTAGCCGGGAATCTTCAGGTCATTGAACTGCCGCGAGTTGGCATCCAGGTGCAGGGCAAAGGTGCCATCGCCGGCTTCCAGCTTGCCGGCGCTGCTGCGGGTGGTGTCGGCGCCGCCGTAGCGCAACTCGCCTGCCCCGTGGATGCCCTCGATGGCCTCGGTGGGAATCCGATTGTCGAAGCTGTTGACCACCCCGCCAATGGCGTTACCGCCGTACAGCAGGGCCGCCGGGCCGCGGACGATCTCGATGCGCTCGACGTTAACCGGGTCCAGGGGCACCGCATGGTCGTAGGACAGCGACGAGGCGTCGAGGGCCCCGACGCCGTTCTGCAGAATGCGAATCCGGTCGCCATCCAGGCCGCGAATGATCGGCCGGCTGGCCCCCGGCCCGAAGTAGGATGAAGACACGCCCGGCTGTTTGTTCAGGGTTTCACCGAGGCTGCCTTTTTGTTCCAGGGTCAGTTGGTCGCCTTCCAGCACAGTGCTTGGGGCGGCCAGTTCGGTGCTGCCCAGGGGGTTGGCGGTGATGACCTGCTGGGGCAATTCCACGGCATGGGCCTGGGAGGCGATCAGCAGCGCGGCGGACAGTGGCGACAGGCGCCAGAGCAGGGAGCGAGAAGGGCGGGGAGTTGAGCGGGACATCGGTCATTCCTTGGCGAACAGAGCGCTAGGCGCTTTGAGTCAGTGAGCAGGCGGGACACGGGGGTGCCCAAAATACGGGTGAGTTGTTATTGATTGATACAATATAACATCTCTTTTATTTCGAAAAGCCAGGAACTTTTCGCCGTTCATGCCCGATCGCCTCGGTGGCGGGCTGCGACTACAGTTACTCAAGCGTGCTGGCGCGGGGCCAATCCCTCGGCTAAGGTGCGCGGCTTTCCTCATTTTCTTCCCGCAAAGGCCTGGCATGACCGACACCCACACCGACCCGCTGCATGGCGTGACCCTGGAACAGATCCTCAAGGCGCTGGTGGAACACTACGAGTGGTCGGGGCTGGCCGAACGCATTGATATCCGCTGCTTCAAGAGCGACCCGAGCATCAAGTCGAGCCTGACCTTCCTGCGCAAGACACCCTGGGCGAGGGAGAAGGTCGAGAAACTCTATGTGAAGTTGCAACGCACCAAGCGCCCGCTTTAAGGAGCCCTATGGCTGGCTTCTCGCTGCCGGGGCTGTGCACTCGGCGTGGCCTGATTGCCGTGGCGGCGATCCTTGGCTGGTTCGGGCTGACCGTCCAGCTGTACCTGATCCTGCTGTTGCGCTGGGACAGTGGCGCCAGCCTGCTGGGCGGGCTGGTGAACTTCTTCAGTTTCTTCACCGTGCTCAGCAATACCCTGGTGGCCAGCGTGCTGACCTGCGCCCTCAACCTGCGGGTTTCCAAGGGGCAGGCGTTCATGCTCCAGCCCTGGGTCAGCGGCGCCGTGGCGGCGAGCATTCTGCTGGTGGGGCTGGCCTACAGCCTGCTGTTGCGCCACCTCTGGCATCCCCAGGGTTGGCAATGGCTGGCGGACGAGTTGCTGCATGACGTGATGCCGCTGCTGTTCCTGGTCTATTGGTGGTGTTGCGTGCCCAAGGGCGGGCTGCGGATGAGGCACATCGGGTGGTGGACGCTCTACCCGATTGTGTATTTCGCCTACCTGTTGCTGCGTGGGCACTTGCTTGGGCTGTACCCCTATCCCTTCATCTCCGTGGACAGGCTGGGCTACCCCCGGGTGCTGCTCAATGCCCTCGGGATATTGGCGGGGTTCGTCCTGGTATCCCTGCTGCTGCTGGGGCTGGACCGCTGGCTGGGTAAACTCCGGTCCCGGGTCCCGTAGGAGCCGGCTTGCCAGCGAAGGGGCCCTTGGGACCGTCTTCGCTGGTAAGCCAGTTCCTACCCTGATGCGCGATTATTCTTCTTCGCTGCTGTCCAGGCGCCAGTAACCGGCGGCCTTGACGAATTCGTCGTTGAGCTGGTGCTCATCCAGCAGCACTCGACGCACCTGGCGCGACACCTTGCTCTCGGTGGCTACCCAGGCATACAGCTTGCCTTGCGGCACCTGCAACTGGCGCACTGTGCTGATCAGGTCCTGCTCGCCTGCGTCCCGTTCAACCCAGATCACCTGCACCTGGGCGGCGCTGTCCAGAGCCTGGCGTTCGGCGGCGTTCTGCACCTCGATCACCGCCAGCACCTGGCGCCCGGCCGGCAGTTCTTCCAGGCGCCGGGCAATGGCCGGCAGAGCGGTTTCATCGCCGATCAGCAGGTAGCTGTCGAAGATATCCGGCACCACCATCGAGCCCCGTGGCCCGCCGATGTGCAGGAACTGGCCCGGTGCGGCCTGTTCGGCCCAGGTGGAGGCGGGGCCGTCGCCGTGGAGCACGAAGTCGATGTCCAGCTCGCCCAACTCCAGGTCGTAGCGGCGCGGGGTGTAGTCGCGCATGGCGGGCATCGGGCCGCTGTCCTTGCCCGGGCCCAGTACCAGGGTTTCCAGGGCGGCTTGCTGTTCGGCGTTCTGCGGGAACAGCAGCTTCACATGGTCGTCGCTGCCCAGGCTGATGAACCCGGCCAGCTCAGGGCCGCCCAGGGTGATGCGGCGCATGCGCGGGGTCAGGTCGACCACGCGCAGCACCTCCAGGCGGCGGCGCTTGATCTCGTGCATGACCCGATGGATGGTCAGTTCTGGGCTGGCAGTCATTGGCTTTTCTCCGGGGCGGGGTGGCTCACAGGACCATCGACAATGGCCTTGGCGGTGTTGTTCAGCAGGTCGCGCACCCGAAGGATTTCTTCGGGGCTCCAGCGGCCATGGTGCATTTGCAGGGCGTGGCGCAGGTTGTGCACCGCCTCGTGGATTTCAGCGGGGCGATCATGTCCGCGCAGGGAACGCTTGCTGACCTCGATGCGCATGCGCACGCCGTCCAGGGCGATGGCCTGCTCCTGCAGGGAAAGACGTCCGGCGTCGGTCACGCTGTAGCGCTTTTTGCCGCCTTCGGCATCGCCCTGGATCATTTCGCTTTCTTCGAGAAAGGTCAGGGTCGGGTAGATCACCCCGGGGCTGGGGCTGTAGGCGCCGTCGAACATGCTTTCGATCTGGCGGATCAGGTCGTAGCCGTGGCAGGGCTGCTCGGCGATCAGCGCCAACAGCAGCAGTTTCAGGTCGCCGGGGGCGAATACCCGGGGCCCGCGGCCGCCGCGTTCGCGGCCCGGGCGGCGTTCGAAGATCTCATGGCTGTCCCCGTGCTCGCGATGGGGAGGGTGGTGGTGCTCTCTCATTTTCTCTTTCTCCGTTTCGATTTAGACATAACTTAAGATATATCTTAAGAATGACGCAAGCACTTCTGCCTGCGGCAAAGCTGCCGTTTGTCGGAGAGAGAGGGGGCTGCCTGTCGCGATTCAGCGTTGCGCCACGTTGCCCAGGCATTGGGTGCCACTGCCCGGTTGCAGGTAGGGCATGAGGATCGGCGCCATGCCCTTGAGCACCTGCACCGGCAAGGCCGAGGTGAACTTGAAAGCCTGGGCCGAGGCCCCCGGCACGTAGGCGGTAAGGGTGCCGAAATGGTGGTCACCGATGTAGAACACGAAGGTTGCGGTGCGGTTGATGGATTTGGAGCTCAACACCCGCCCGCCGGCGCCAATGGCTTCGATGCGGTTGTCGCCGGTACCGGTCTTGCCGCCCATGGCCAATGGCGTGCCATCAGCCAGCTTGAAGCTGCCGGACACCCGTTTCGCGGTGCCGGCATCCACCACCTGCGACAAGGCCCCGCGCAGCGCCGTGGCCACCTCCGAGGGCATCACCCGCTTGCCCTTGTCCGGGTCGTTGAGCAGGCGGGTTTCATAGGGCGTGCCGGCGGCGAAGTGCAGGCTGTCGATGCGCAAGGTTGGCAGGCGCACGCCGTCGTTGAGGATGGTGCCCACCAGTTCCGCCAACGCCGCGGGGCGGTCGCCGGAGCTGCCGATAGCAGTGGCCAGGGACGGTACCAGGTGGTCGAACGGATAGCCGACGCTCTGCCAGCGCTGGTGGATATCGAGGAAGGCCTCGATCTCCAGCATGGTGCGGATACGGCTGTCGCGGGCACTGCGATGGCGGCTCTTGAACAGCCAGCTGTAGACCTCCTGGCGCTCGAATTCGCTGGCCTTGACGATCTGGGTGAAGTTCGCCTCCGGGTTGTTCATCAGGTAGCCCAGCAGCCAGAGGTCCAGGGGGTGGACCTTGGCGATGTAGCCCTGGTCCGGCAGGTCATAGGCGCCGGGGCCGTAGCTGGCGTAGAGCTTGTCCAGGCGCTCGTCGGTGAGCTTCTCGCTGACCTTGGCGCTCTTCATGTGGGCCCGGACGAAGCGGTTGAAGCTTTCCTGGCTGGCGTCCGGCAGCAGGTAGCGGTGCACGGCGGCGAGGCGGATTGCCGTGGGGTGCATGCTGTCGAGGAAGGTTTCCAGGCGCGACTGGGTGTCCTTGTTGCGGTACTTCTTCCAGAAACGCAGCAGGAACGAGGTGCCCTCACGGTCGGCAAAGCGTGCCAGGTATTCCTGGCGCCGCGGGTTCTGGTCGTCCTTGAGCAATTCGGCGCTGCTGCTGTCGCCGCCATAAGTGCTGTAGCGCACCAGGTCGCGCATCAGGCGGATGAACGGCAGGTTGATGGATTCGCGCAGGGCATCGCGCAGGGTCGGGCTACGACCGTTGTCTTCGTTGCGAAAGTTGTGGAAGTGATGCACCCCGCCACCGGTGAAGAAGGCCTCGCCGGGGCTGGCGGAGTAGGTGCGGTCCAGCGCGGCGTCGAGCATCTTCGGCAGGCTGCGGTCGCTGTTCTGCATCAGGTAGTCGAGGGCCCAGCGGCTCAGGCGGTCCTGCTCGTTCACCGGGATCTTTTTCAACTGCGCGGGTGTTTGCGTGGCGTACTTGTCGTGCAGCTCGGAAATGATCTGCAGGTAGGTGGTCAGCACCCGCAGCTTGGCGGTGGAGCCCAGTTCCAGCTTGCTGCCTTCGTTGATGTCGAAAGGCTGGTCGGTACTGTCGGTCTGCACCCGCACCCGCGAGCCGTCGGGGGTCAGTTCGAGCAGGGTGAAGCTGTAGCGCACCTGGGTGGTGCTGGTGGGGGTCAGCAGGCGCTCGCCGAGCACACCAATCTGCGCGGCAAAGGCCGGGTCCGCAAGGTGCTTGAGGTACTCGGTGGCCTGGCGCTGCAGGTCGCTCTGCAAGGTGCTGGTGGCCGAGAGGTCGAGGCGGTCCAGGTCATACAGCGGCCGGTTGAGCAGGGCGGCGAGTCGGCTGCGGGCGACGCTGATGCCCTTGTTGGTCTCGATCGGCTGAATGGTCGGCTGCTGCTGCCAGTCGCGGTAGGTCACCTGGCTGGCCAGGGCGGCGCTACTCAGCGCCGGGTCGATGACGTTGTTCTGCGCCAGCAGGCGGATATGGCTGTCCGTCAGTTCCGCCAGTTCTGCGCGACCCTTGGCCAGGTAATGGGAGGGACGGCGCTGGGCAATCATCAGCGACAGCACTTGGCGCAGGGCCAGCCCTCGTGCGGCGAGGCTTTTCGAGTCCATGGCGGTGCTGCCGAGCACCTGGTTGACCTTGTCGAAGTCAGCGCCATACCAGACCCGCAGCCCCTCGGCCATACCGTGCACTTCGCCGTGGCCGGGCACCGCGGACAGCGGCACGCTGTTGAGGTAGTCACGCACGATGCGTTTGCGGGCCTCCAGGGTCTGTGGGCCGTCCTGATAGGCCCGCACGCTGGCGGAAACCATCTGCCGGATCTTCTCGCCCCCGGATACCGTCAGGCCATCCGGCGAATGGCGGTATTTTTCCAACTGGGTGGCCAGGGTGCTACCCCCGGCGCTCTGCCCCGGCAGGTGCAAGAGCCGGGCGATCTGCGACCAGGCGGCCTTGGCAAAGCGCGGCCAGTCCACCGCCGGATTGGCCTCTGCCGGCTTGGGGGCCAGCAGATAGCGGTTCTCGATGAACAGCAGGCTGTGCACCACCAGCGGCGGAATGCTGGCAAAGCTCTCATACAGCTGTTGCGGGTAATTGAACCGGTACAGGGGCGCGGCGCGGCAGTCGGTAATGGACAGGCCAGCCTGGATCTTTTCGGTGTAGGGCACGAAAAATCCGCTTTTGCTGTAGTCCATCAGTGCCGGGGAGAAACGCGTCTGGGCGTCGATCAGGTAACCGCGCTTGAGCAAGCGTGGCAGGAACTCCCCCAGGGCGCTGTAGCCCAGGCGCCGGTCGAACGGCCCGGCACCGGGGTAGAGCACGGCATCACTGGGGCCGGGCTCCAGGGAGTAGCTCAGGTCAGCGGCCAGCCGGCTGAATTCCCGGGCCTGGAGTTTCGAGGTGCGCATCTCCCGGGCAGCGGCAAAGCCAAGGGCAATCAGGGCGATCAGCAGCAACAGCCAGAACAGGCGCCAGGCATAACGGCGGGATTTGCGGCGTTTCGGTAAAGGCGTTTCGTCCTCGCTGTGGCTTGGCACTGCGTTCTTATGCGAATCGGTCTGCCACAGAGCGCCCATAGTCGATTGATCCATTCACGCAGATTGATCGGACTTGCCTGAAGCTTAGTCGGTGGTGGGCGTCGGTGAAGAAAATGTGAAAACGACCCGGCCCCGCTTCTGTGGCGAGGGAGCAAGCTCCCTCGCCACAGGGTAGAGCCTTTTCCCAGGTAAATACGCCCTAGGTAGGGGCATGACGATGCACCAGGCCTGTGCAATACTCCCGGCCCTTTCCGAGTGAGGTTTCAGGGCAAAAAGCAGGTAATGCTTCTCCGTGAAAGCGGTATTTGCCGAGATTTCTCTCTGAATATTGCAACTTATAGAGTGAAAAGCCCTGTCGGGAGCTTTTTATACTGCGCACCCCGCTGATCTGGCAGGTCTTGTCCTACCAGACGCTCCGTCCCACAAGGCCGGTGCGGTCGAGCAAGCTTCGGCTATCCGCTGGTGCTTCGAAGGCTCGGTGGTTCATATCCAATAACAAAATGAGGTTGTATCTCTATGCCAGTTGGCAACCAACTGCCCCACGGCGAGACCGCGCAGGGCGGCCCGCTGAAACGCGAACTCGGCGAACGGCATATTCGCTTGATGGCCCTCGGCGCCTGTATCGGTGTCGGCCTGTTCCTCGGCTCGGCCAAGGCCATCGAAATGGCCGGCCCGGCCATCATGCTGTCCTACATCATTGGCGGCCTGGCGATCCTGGTGATCATGCGCGCCCTCGGCGAGATGGCGGTGCATAACCCGGTCGCAGGTTCCTTCAGCCGTTACGCACAAGACTACCTGGGCCCCCTGGCGGGCTTTCTCACCGGCTGGAACTACTGGTTCCTGTGGCTGGTGACCTGTGTTGCGGAAATCACCGCAGTGGCGGTGTACATGGGGATTTGGTTCCCCGATGTGCCGCGCTGGATCTGGGCCCTGGCGGCCCTGGTGAGCATGGGCTCGATCAACCTGATCGCGGTCAAGGCCTTCGGTGAGTTCGAGTTCTGGTTCGCCCTGATCAAGATCGTCACCATCATCGCCATGGTGGTCGGCGGCATCGGCATCATCGCCTTCGGTTTCGGCAATGACGGCGTGGCCCTGGGCATCTCCAACCTGTGGACCCACGGCGGCTTCATGCCCAATGGCGTGACCGGCGTGCTGATGTCCCTGCAGATGGTGATGTTCGCCTACCTGGGCGTAGAGATGATCGGCCTCACCGCCGGTGAAGCGCGCAACCCGCAAAAGACCATTCCCAACGCCATCGGCTCGGTGTTCTGGCGCATCCTGCTGTTCTACGTGGGCGCGCTGTTCGTGATCCTGTCGATCTACCCGTGGAACGAGATTGGCACCCAGGGCAGCCCCTTCGTGATGACCTTCGAGCGCCTGGGTATCAAGACCGCCGCCGGCATCATCAACTTCGTGGTGATCACCGCCGCGCTGTCCTCCTGCAACGGCGGCATCTTCAGCACCGGGCGCATGCTCTACAGCCTGGCGCAGAACGGCCAGGCCCCGGCCGGCTTCGCCAAGACCTCGAACAACGGCGTGCCGCGTCGCGCGTTGCTGCTGTCGATCTTCGCCCTGCTGCTGGGCGTGCTGCTGAACTATCTGGTGCCGGAAAAAGTGTTCGTCTGGGTGACCTCCATCGCCACCTTCGGTGCGATCTGGACCTGGGTGATGATCCTTCTGGCCCAGCTCAAGTTCCGCAAGGGCCTGAGCCCGGCAGAACGTGCCGGCCTGAAGTACCGCATGTGGCTGTACCCGATCAGTTCCTACCTGGCCCTGGCCTTCCTGGTACTGGTGGTGGGGCTGATGGCCTACTTCCCGGATACCCGTGTGGCGCTCTATGTCGGCCCGGCGTTCCTGGTGCTGCTGACGGTGCTGTTCTATCTGTTCAAGCTGCAACCGACCAATGTCCAGCAAGGTTCGGCGCGGTCGGCGTCCTGACCTGCGCTTGGGTGATGCGGCTGGCTTGAGCATCCCGGACTGAAACGCTGAGAGCAGAAATCCGGCGACCTGCAAAGGCCGCCGGATTTTTTTTGCCCGGATCAACCGCCCAGGGTGCCGCTGGTATCGGCGTCGAAGATGGCCTTGGCCTGCAGCGCCGCCGGCGCCAGCAGGGCGAGCAACGCCGTTTCGCTGTGGAGCTGATGGGCGGCCAGGGTCTTGGGTGTCGGCTCGATGGGAATCAGCACCTCTTCGCCGGGCCCATGCAGCCAGATCGCCGTGACCTGCAGCGCCGAGATGAACAGCAGGCGCAGTTCATAGCTTTTTCCCTGCAGTTGCGGCGCCTGTTCCGCCAGGTCCAGGGCGTTGACGGCGGACGCCGCCAGGCTGCCATGGTTCAGCGCAGAGAAGCCGACCTTGCCGGCCACCTCGGTCAACTGCGCATCGGCAATCGACATTCCGGCATCGAACACCAGGTAATGCCAGTCACCGGCCTTGGCCTCGGCCAGCCCCTTGCCCTGGGCCAGGTCCTCCAGGCTCAGGGCGTAGCCGCGAAAGGCCTGGGACAGATTCAGGTTACGGGCACTGGCCTTGGCAAACCCGCGGTTGATACCAAAACCCTGGGTCTGCAGGGCCGCCTGAAGGGCCGAGCGCAGGTGCTGGACGCCATCGACAGGCGCCTTGGGGTAAGTCAGTTGCATGTCGCCTCCTAGTTTTTTCGGGTGAAGTAGGTGTGGGTCCAGTTGCCGCCGCCGTTGTAGGAACCGGGGAAACTGTTCAGGGCGCGGGTCGAGTAACCGTAGATCGAATCCGCCACCAGGATGTAGCCGCCATCGCTGCCGTAGATCGTCAGGAAATGCGCACCGCCGCCGTACCAGGCACAGCGCAGGCCCACGGGGCGGCCCATGCCGAGCTGGTTGTCGATGGCCGGCATCTGCATCCGGTCCTCACGCATGCCGCCGTAGCAGCGGGTGGTGCGCAGGGCCGAATCCAGGTAGCCGTAGACGTTGCACGGCCCGGGCTGGCTGCAGCAGGAGTTGCGGCCCAGTTCGGCGTTGGCCACTCCGCACTGGGTCCAGGAACCGGTGCCGTAGTAGTTGCCTACCGATGCGGACAATGCTGCCCAGCACCAGTTGCTCTGGGTTTGCTGCTGCACGCTGAAGTTGAGCCGGGCAGCGGCCTGGGGCGCAGCTTCGGTGTGTGGATCGACTTCGCTCAGTTGCGGGTCGAGCAGGCTGCCGGCCAGGCACTGGGGCAGAGCCTGGGGAGCGTCGCCTGGGGTCAGGTTGCTACTTAACATGTTCATCCTCCATGAATGAAATCCAGCCTCCGGCTGGTGTGGTCGTTGCGTGTCGGACTACTGCGCGTAGCCGGACCCGGGACATGACGCTGCGCTGGGCCAGCCTCGATGGCCTGCGTTGACCGGGTCTGCAAACAACCTTAGAGGATTGATGCGTCAATGCAATAATAATATGCGTTTATGCATATTGCCTGCCGTGGACGTCCCTGGAAAGAGGGGCATCCATGGCGATGGCCGGGGCTATTTTTCGTCGAGGAAATGTTCCAGGGCTGCATTGAACAGGCCCGGGTCCTGGAGGAAGGCGAAGTGGCTGACGTTGGGCAGGATCAGCAGCCCGGCGCCGGGAATCGCCTGGGCCATGTATTCGGTGTGCTCGCGCTTGATGGCTTCATCGTGGTCGCCATCGACGATCAGTACCGGCGTCTTGATCTTCGCCAGGTCGGCGTCGCTCCAGTTCGGCTGGCTGGCCCACATGTGGCCGATCTGCTCGACAAAGGCCGGGTACTCCTTGGGCGTGGGTGACAGGCGGGTGTACTCCTGGCCGGCGCGCTCGATGTAGGCGGCGAAGGTCGGGTTGTTCTCCACGCCTTCCTTGACCCCTGAGGTCTGGGTGTTGGCGGCGTAGGCGAAGACCTTGCCGACCCGCTGCGGGTAACGCATGGCCAGGTCCAGGCCGAGGATCGCGCCGTCGCTCCAGCCGACGAAATCGGCGCGGGGGATCTTCAGCTGGTCCAGCAGGGCGATCACGTCGTCGGCCATCAGGTCGTAGCCGTAGGGCCGGGCGTCCCGGGTGCTGCGCCCGTGGCCGCGGCTGTCGACGCTGATCACCGTGTGCCGGGCGGCCAGGGCCTTGGCCTGCAGCCCCCAATAGTCGGCATTACCCAGGCCGCCATGCAGCAGCACCACCGGTGAGCCGTGGCCGAGCTTGCTGTAATACAGGCGGATGCCGTTGACTTCGGCATAACCGGCTTGCGCCCCGGCCACCGGGGCCGGTGTGGGCGGCAGGCTCTGCCAGCGTTCGCCGGCAAAGGCGCTGTTGAAGGACATCAGTAAAGCGATCACTGCAAACAGACGACGAGGCATGGGCTTCTCCGTGCATGGGCCCTCTGGTCGGACCGACCTTGGGCAGGTGGTTACCGCGATTGAGTCGATGCGAGACAGGCTAGACGTCGATGATCACCAGGGTGCCGTGGCTGCCGGGCAGCACGCTATGGGCCTGGCCGGCCTCCACCAGGTACATCTGGCCCGTCGCCACTTCCACCACGGCCTGGCCAATGCCCAGATGCAGGCAGCCCTGGGTCACCAACAGGCCTTCGTTGAAGTCGTGGGTTTCTTCCGGGTAGGGCTGGCCGTCCATGCGCAGCACCTTGATGCGGGCCGGGCCGACCTGGCCCACCAGCGTGGATTGCCAGGGCGCTGGCAGTTGGCGGGACAGTTGTTCGAATGACAGCAAGGGCATGGCGGGTCTCCGAAAGGTCAGTGGGGTTCGGGTCTGCTTTCGGTGGTCCGGTCAAGCAAGGTCTGGGTCGGGTTTTCTAGAACTCGTTCATCAACAGCACGCGGCATTCGCGGCGCTGAAAAGCATTGATCTGCGGCACCAGGCGGGTGAAGTGCTCGGTCTGGCAGTGGGTGTCGAGGGCCGCTTGGTCCGGCCACTGTTCGACGAAGATGAAGTGCCCGGGGTCTTTCTGATCGACGAACAGATCGTAGGCGATGCACAGCGGTTCCTGGCGGGTTTTTTCCACCAGTTCGGCGTACCACGGGCGCACGGTGTCCAGGTGTTCGGCCTGGATGAAATCTTCAGCGATGACCTTGAGCATTGCAATCTTCCTTGGGTGATGCCCCGCGCTCCCCGGCAACCGGGGAGCACTGGGCAATGGGGCTTAAGCGGCGGCTTCGGTGTTGGGTTCGAAGCTGTCGGCCCGGGCCAGTTGCCACATGCGCGAGTAGAACTCGCCGTTGACCTCGCCGGTGAGCAGCTCGCCGGGCTTGAGGAACACGTGCAACTGGGAGAACAGCTTGATCTCGGTGGCCGACATGCGTCGCACCAGGTGCTTGGCTTCCAGTTGCGAAGGGTGTTGCAGGCCGGCGGCAGCGAGCATTTCCGCCAGGGCCTTGAGGGTGTTGCGGTGGAAGCTGAATACCCGCTGGGCCTTGTCCGGCACCACCAGGGCGCGCTGGCGCAGGTTGTCCTGGGTGGCGACGCCGGTGGGGCACTTGTTGGTATGGCAGCTCTGGGACTGGATGCAGCCGATGGCGAACATGAAGCCCCGGGCCGAGTTGGCCCAGTCGGCACCGATGGCCAGCACGCTGGCGATGTCGAAGGCGCTGACGATCTTGCCACTGGCGCCGAGCTTGATCTTGTCCCGCAGGTTCAGGCCCACCAGGGTGTTGTGGACGAACAGCAGGCCCTCGCGCATCGGTGCGCCGATGTGGTCGGTGAACTCCACGGGGGCCGCGCCGGTGCCGCCTTCCTTGCCGTCCACCACGATGAAGTCCGGCAGGATGCCGGTTTCCAGCATGGCCTTGGCGATGCCCATGAACTCCCAGGGGTGGCCCAGGCAGAACTTGAAGCCCACCGGCTTGCCGCCGGACAGCTCACGCAGTTGCTGGATGAAATGCATCATCTCGATCGGGGTGGAAAAGGCGCTGTGGCTCGACGGTGAAATGCAGTCCTCGCCCATGCGGATGCCCCGGGTGTCGGCGATTTCCTGGGTCACCTTGTGCTTGGGCAGGATGCCGCCGTGGCCAGGCTTGGCGCCCTGGCTCATCTTGATCTCGATCATCCGCACTTGGGGGTTCTGCGCCTGCACGGCGAAGCGCTCCGGGTCGAAACGGCCGTCGCTGGTGCGGCAGCCGAAGTAGCCGCTGCCCAGTTCCCAGGTCAGGTCGCCGCCGTGTTCGCGGTGGTAGGGGCTGATGCTGCCTTCACCGGTGTCGTGGGCGAAGTTGCCGAGCTTGGCACCCTGGTTCAGGGCGCGGATGGCGTTGGCGCTGAGGGAGCCGAAGCTCATGGCCGAGATGTTGAACACCGAGGCCGAGTAGGGCTGGGTGCATTGCGGGCCGCCGACGGTCACGCGAAAGCTGTTGGGATCACTCAGGGGCGCCGGGCGCATGGAGTGGCCGATGAATTCGAAGCCCGACTGGTAGACATCGATCAGGGTGCCGAAGGGTTTGTCGGCGCTTTCGTTCTTGGCCCGGGAGTACACCAGGGAGCGTTGGGCGCGGGAAAAGGGCAGGGCGTCGCTGTCGGATTCCAGCAGGTACTGGCGGATCTCCGGGCGGATGCCTTCCACCAGGTAGCGGATATTGCCCAGGATCGGGTAATTGCGCCGCACCGCGTGCGGGCTTTGCAGCAGGTCGAAGATCCCCAGCAGGCTCAGCAGGCCGGTGACCAGGGCGAATGGCCAGAGCCAGTCGTGTTCGAGAAAGGGCAGGCTGGCGAGGGTGAAAATCACACAGGCGGCAAAGAAGGCGTAGCGGCTCAGAAGGGACAGGCTCATACGGTTTCCTTGGTTCGGACTCATTAAGGTCGTTTATCAGTACTCATTCTTATGGGTGCACAAGATCTTATTGTTGTGTGGGGCTGCCGGGGCGGCCCTGAAGGGGTATCAGGCGCTTTGCGCCTGGAGAAAAATCGAAAACAGCTCGGACTGGGATTTGATGCCCAGCTTGCTGTAGATGTGCTTTTTATGAACTTTCACGGTTTCGGCGGAGATTTCCAGCTTACGAGCGATCTCCTTGTTGGAGCAACCGCTGAGCATCAGGCGCCCCACATCCAGCTCCCGGGCGGTGAGTTGTGCGCCCCGCAGTTGTTGCATGGAGTGGTCCAGCTGGCTGCGCCAATCGGGCATTGGATGCAATTGCGCTGGGTTGTCTTGCTCAATGCTTTCGTGGGGCAGGCGCTGGCGCAGCAAGGCCACCACCCAAGGCTCGATCAGTGACAGCAGGGCGATCTGGGGTGGGGCGAAGCGTTGTCGCGAACCCAGGGACAGGCACAGGGTGCGGCCGTCCGCCAGCTGGCAATTGAACTGGATCTCATCGGCCACCACATTCAGACGAAAGTAGCGTTGGTAGTACTCGGTCAGCTGGAAGTGTTCCGGGGCCACCTCCGCCAGGCGCAACAGGCCGCTGCGCGATTGTTCGCGGCTGGCAACGTAGAAGGGGTCGAGCAGGTACAGGCCGTTGAGGTAGTCCTGGAACAACTGGTCGGGGCTGCCGTCCTCCCCCGGGCATTCGGCGAACACCAGGGGTTTGCGCTCACTGCAAAACAGCAGCGCCACCCAGCTGTCGAAACTCACGTACTGCTCCAGCAGGCGCACCAGCTGGGGCCAGAAACTGGCCTGGTCCAGGGCTTCGATCATCTGCCCCACCGAGCGGTGCCAGGCGATGTCATCCAGCGACAATGTCATGCATCTACCCCTATCGGGTTACCCCGGCTGCGTGATTTGCGGGCCGGTTGCTGCTGCGCATACTGCGGCACAGCCAAAGAACAAGGAATACCCATGAAGGTTGAACTGGCCCAGTTGGCGGGCCGTGATAACGCCACAGCTTACAACCTGGAACGGGCCCTGGCGGCCATTGCCGCCTGCGCCGCCGATACCCGGTTGATCGTGTTTCCAGAAACCCACCTGATGGGTTTCCCCAGCGCCGAGACCGTGGCCGCCGTGGCCGAGCCGCTGGATGGCCCCACCGTGCAGGCCGTGATCCAGGCCGCCCGGGCGCACAATATCGCGGTGGTGATCGGCATGGCCGAAAACGACGACGGCCGATTCTATAACACCACTTTGCTGATTACCCCCGAGGGCATCGCCCTGCGTTATCGCAAGACCCACCTGTGGGCGTCCGACCGCGGTGTGTTCACCCCCGGTGACCGCTACGCCACCTGCCTGTGGAACGGTGTGCGGGTCGGCCTGCTGATCTGCTACGACATCGAGTTCCCCGAAAGCGCCCGGGCCCTGGCGCAACTGGGCGCCGAACTGCTGATCGTGACCAACGGCAACATGGACCCCTACGGGCCCACCCACCGTACCGCGATCATGGCCCGGGCCCAGGAAAACCAGGCGTTCGCGCTAATGGTCAACCGAGTGGAAGAAGGCGATGGTGGCCTGCTGTTCGCCGGCGGCAGCGCCCTGGTGGACCCCCTGGGCAGCCTGCTGTTCGAAGCCGGGCGCGAGGAAGGTCAGTTCAAGGTCGAGCTGGATCTCAAGCAACTGCAGGTGGCGCGCCAGGCCTACCGCTACCTCGAAGACCAGCGCCTGAAGCTTGCGGGCGAGGTGCTCGAACACGGCGATGGCGTGCGTGAACTGCTGATTCCGATCCGCTGAAAGGGCCGTCCGCGGACGGCCAATCCCATAAGAAAGACCCCCTGCTGCACTCATTTCAGTCCTGCCATAAATCTAATAATTGCGGAGTACTCGCTCATGGCTCGCTTGCAACGCACCCTTTCATTGGGCGCGGTAGTGCTGTTCGGTATCGCTTACATGACGCCGATCATTGTCCTCGGCACCTTTGGCATCCTCGCCCAATCCACCGCTGGCATGGTGCCGGCAGCCTATCTGGCGGCGCTGGTGGCGATGTTCTTCACCGCCATGAGCTACGGGCGCATGGCCGCGGCGTTTCCCGTGGCCGGCTCGGCCTACAGCTATGTGCGCAAGGCCATCAGCCCCAAGCTGGGTTTCATCGCCGGCTGGGCGGTGCTGCTGGATTACCTGTTCCTGCCCATGGCCATCTGGCTGATCGGCGCCGCTTACCTGCATTCGGCGTTTCCCGGTGTACCGCAGTGGGTCTGGGTGCTGGCTTTCATCGGGGTGACCAGCGCGATCAATATCGTTGGCCTGAAACTGGCCAACGGCATCAACGGCCTGCTGATGCTGGTGCAGTTCCTGGTGCTGATCGCCTTTGTCGGCCTGTGCATCCACTACCTTGGTGGCGAGGCCGGGCGGCCGCTGTTCACCCTGGCACCGTTCTTCAACGGGCAGATGCACCTGCCGCTGATCATGAGCGGGGCGGCAATCGCCTGTTATTCGTTCCTGGGCTTTGACGCGGTCAGCACCCTGACCGAGGAAACCCGCGACCCACGGCGGACCATTCCCCGGGCGATCATGCTGATCACCCTGGTGGGCGGGCTGATCTTTGTCGCGGTGTCCTACTTCGTCCAGGTTGCCCATCCGTCCTTCGAGTTCGCCGATGTGGATTCGGCGGCCTACGAGATTGCGCGCAATATCGGCGGCGACCTGTTCGTCTCGATCTTCCTGATCGGGCTGATTGTCGGTCAGTTCGCCTCGGGGCTTTCGGCCCAGGCCAGCGGCTCGCGACTGCTGTTCGCCATGGGCCGCGACGACGTCTTGCCCAAGCGCTTTTTCGGCAGCCTGCACGGGCGTTTCGGTACCCCGGTCAACAGCATCCTGCTGTGCGCCGTGGTGGCGTTGCTGGCATTGAAGCTGGATGTCACCACCTCGACGTCCTTCATCAATTTCGGCGCCTTCCTGGCCTTCAGCCTGGTCAACCTGTCGGTGATCTTTCATTACTGGGTGGGGGGCCGGCAGCGTGGCCTGCGGGAGTTGATCCTGTTCCTGATCTTCCCCCTCATCGGTCTGGCGGCCGATCTGTGGCTGATGTCCAGCCTCGATCACCTGGCGATCTACCTGGGGGCGAGCTGGCTGGTTATTGGCCTGGTGTACCTGGGTTTCCTCACTCGCGGTTTCTCCCGCCAGCCTCCGGAAATGGATTTTCAGGAAGCGGCATAGAACTGTCGACAGTTTCCTTATTGCAATCGGTTCTCGTTTGGGTGATTTGGATATGTTATTGTATAACGCATTCAGCTCACCCAGATGCCCAGGAGGCCTCATGAAACCCGGTATCCATCCTGACTACCGCACCGTGCTTTTCCACGATACCGCTGCCGACGTGTACTTCCTCATCGGCTCCACCGTCGATACCGATCGCAGCCACACCTACAGCGACGGCAAGACTTACCCCTATGTGGCGCTGGATGTTTCCAGCGCCTCGCACCCGGTGTACACCGGCCAGCAGCGCAAGACCCAGTCCGAAGGCCGCATCGCCGGCTTCAACAAGCGTTTCGCTTCCTTCGGTTCCGGCGCCAAAGCCGCCCAGTGATGGCATGCAGGGCGAGTGTTGCCACTGCGCAACACTCGCTGAAGGCGGTTGGCGGCGCAGCCGCAGCGGACCGATGGTATTAAAAAGCCACTATCTCGATTGGAAATTCTTCTAGTCTTCAATCAGGCAACAGGGATTACCGTTGCCAGCTCTAACAATGAAGGACACGTGCATCGACGTTGACCCGAGGTGTCTCATGGGTGAGCTAAACGTTGCCACTGTCACACGCCGACCCGAGATTCTGCTGGTCGATAGCCAGGAAGTGATCCTGCAACGCCTGCAGCAGTTGCTCAGCCCGCTTCCCTACACGCTGCATTTCGCCCGCGATGCCACCCAGGCCCTGCAGCTCCTGGCCAGCCGGGAGGTGGACCTGGTGATCAGCGCCGCCCATCTGCCGCAGATGGATGGCCCGACCCTGCTGGCGCGCATCCATCAGCAGTACCCGAGCACCACCCGCATCCTGCTGACCGGCGACCCGGACCTGAAATTGATTGCCAAGGCCATCAACGAAGGGGAGATCTACCGTTACCTGAGCAAGCCCTGGGATGACCAGGAATTGCTGCTGGCCCTGCGCCAGGCCCTTGAGCATCAGCACTCCGAGCGCGAGCGCCTGCGCCTGCAGGATCTGGCCCAGCAGCAGAATGCCGAGCTCAAGGCGCTCAACACGCTGCTGGAAAAACGCGTGGCGGCACGCACCTCGGAGCTGCAGCAGACCGCCGACATGCTCGACCTGGCCTATGAGGAGCTCAAGCACAGCTACGCCACTGGTGCCGAGCTGTTTTCCCTGCTGGTCAACCAGCGCTTGCCCGCGGACAAGCAGACCAACCGGCGGATCATCGAGCTGGTGCGGGCCTACTGCAAAGTCCAGGGCATCGACCCTGGCGCCCAGCGTGACCTGGCCATGGCCGCGGCGTTGCACAACATCGGCAAGCTGAGCTGGAGCGACAGCATGATGACCAGCCCGGCGGATTTGCTGCATCACCATCAGCGCGAGCGTTATCGGGCCTATCCGGCGCAGAGCGAATCGTTGCTGATGACCCTGGAACCGGTGCAGGACGCCGCGCGGCTGATCCGCCATCATCAGGAACACTGGGACGGCAGCGGTTTTCCCGACCACCTCAAGGGCGACGCGATTCCCCTGGGCTCGCGGCTGCTCAAGCTGGCGGTGGACTTCATCGAGTTGCAGTGCGGGCTGATCCTGGAACGGCACATGAACAGCGACGAGGCCCTGGTGTTCATCCGCAAGTACGCCGGCCGCTTGTACGACCCGGACCTGGTGGAAGGTTTCATCCAGGTGTGTGCGGTCTACCTCAGCGACGTGACCCTGGGCGACCCTTCGGTGAAGGTTCTGAGTACCCGGGAGCTGGCGGCGGGGATGATCCTGGCGCGCAACCTGAATGCCGATAACGGCATGCTGCTGCTCAACGCCGGCAAGGTGCTCAACCTGCCGCTGGTGGACAAGCTGATCGCTTTTGAAACCATGGAGGGCGCCCGCTACAGCGTGTTCGTCAAGTTGCCCCAGGAACAGCAGGCAAGGGCCTGAAATCGGGTGGCGGTCACATCGAAAAATACCGGCGGCGGATGACGAGCCGCCGCCGCGCATGTGATCCTTGCGCCCTCATTCTCAAGGCTCCCGGATTCCCATGTCGCTGTCGTCCGTTGCTGCACCCTCCATCATTCGTATCGCCGCTGCCCTGCTGATCGGTGCCGACGGCCAGACCCTGCTGGTGCGCAAGCGCGGCACCCAGGCCTTCATGCAGCCCGGTGGCAAGATCGAAGCCGGTGAACAGCCGGTGCACGCCCTGGCCCGTGAGCTGGAAGAAGAACTGGGATTGCGCATCGACCCGGCCCAGGCCCGTTACCTGCAACAGTTCTCGGCACCGGCGGCCAACGAGCCGGGGCATGTGGTGGAAGCCGAGGTGTTCCTGGTCCATATCCATGGCCCGGTGACCCCGGCGGCAGAGATCGAGGAAGTACGCTGGATCGACCCGGCCGGCGATGGAGATTTGTTCCTTGCGCCGTTGACACGCGATCTGATCTTGCCGTTTTATCGCAAGGCCCGAGCGGGCCACGCCTGACCCCCTCCCATTGCCAAGGATTGCCATGATTCCACTCCACGACTACCTGATCTTCGCCGCTGCTTCCCTGCTGATGGTGCTGACCCCGGGGCCGAACATGATCTACCTGATTTCCCGTTCGATCTGCCAGGGGCGCAAGGCTGGGGTGACGTCGTTATTGGGGGTGGTGGCGGGGTTCTTCGTCCACCTGTTCGCCGCCGCGCTGGGCCTGACCGCGGTGTTCATGGCGGTGCCCATGGCCTATGAGGTGCTCAAGTGGGCCGGCGCCCTGTACCTGCTGTGGCTGGCCTGGCAGGCCCTCAAGCCTGGCGCGCGCTCGCCCTTCGAAGCCCAGCAGCTGCCGGCGGATTCGCCGCGCAAGCTGGTGACCATGGGTTTTCTGACCAGCGCCCTGAACCCCAAGATCGCGGTGTTCTACCTGTCGATCTTTCCGCAGTTCATCCACCCCGAGCACGGTTCGGTGTTCTCCCAGAGCATCATCCTGGGCCTGACCCAGATCAGCGTGAGTTTCTCGGTGAACCTGCTGATCGCCCTGTTTGCCGCCGGTATCGCCTCCTGGTTTGCCAGCAACCCCACCTGGCTCTCGGTGCAGCGTTATTTCATGGGCTTTGTGCTGGCGGGGCTGGCCGTGCGCCTGATGTTCGAACAGCGTCGCGTCAACTGATCGAGGAGCGCCAGCATGAGTGATTTTCCAAGCCCGCAAGCGGTGGTAGAAGCACAACTGCAGGCCTACAACCGCAAGGATCTGGAGGCCTGGCTGGCGACTTATGCCTTAGATGCCCGGCAATACGAACATCCGGCCACCTTGCTGGCCAGGGGGCACGAGGAAATACGAGCTCGGGCCGTGGTGCGTTTCCAGGAACCCAACCTGCATGCCCGGCTGATCCAGCGTACGGTCATGGGCAACGTGGTGGTCGATCACGAACTGATCAGCCGCACCTTCGCCGACGGCAGCGGCACCCTGGAAACCGTGGCCATTTATGAAGTGCAGGGCGGCAAGATAAAATGCGCTTCATTCATTACCGGACACAAGACCCTCGACTGAGCATGCAGATCCAGCGCCTGACCCCTGACGATGTGGAGCAATACCGGGCCTTGATGCTCGAGGCCTATGAGCGCCATCCCCAGGCCTTCACCTCCAGCGTCAAAGAGCGGGAAAAACTGCCTCTGGCCTGGTGGGCCGCACGCCTGGACGGCGAGCTCGACCTGTTGCTGGGGGCGTTTTCCGAAGGGCGGTTGCTGGGGATCGTCGGCCTGGCCTTCGAGCTGCGGGAGAAGGCCAGGCACAAGGCGACCCTGTTCGGCCTCTATGTCACCGGCACGCAGCGCAACAGCGGGCTGGGCTACCGCCTGGTCCAGGGGCTGCTGGCCGAGGCGGCTGAATACGAAGGGCTGCGCCTGATCCAGTTGACCGTGACGGCCGGCAATGAAGCGGCGCTGGCCCTGTACCAGCGCTGCGGTTTCGTCCAGTTCGGCCTGGAACCCCAGGCAGTGCGGGTGGGCGAGGACTATTTCGACAAGATCCACATGTGGCGCCGATTGCCGGTCGAAGGTTGACCCCGGTTCGCTGGCAAGCCGGCTCCTGGGCAAGCCTGCTTGGGGTCAGCGTACGGCGCTGACACCGTCCAGGGTCGAGAACGAGGTGTCCTTGGCCGTGAGCAAAAAGTCGCGCATGTAGGGCGCATCCAGCATGTCGGCGCGAATCGCCGCGTACAGGGTGGCGAACAGGCCCTTTTCCCCGAGCCGCTTGGCCTTCACATAACCCCGTGAGCTGTACTCGTGCAGAGCCCAGTGAGGCATCCCACACACGCCCCGGCCGCTGGCCACCAATTGCATCATCATCACCGTCAGCTCCGAAGTCCGTACCTGGGCCGGTTCGATGTCCGCCGGCTCCAGGAAGCGGGTGAAGATGTCCAGGCGGTCGCGTTCCACCGGGTAGGTGATCAGGGTTTCGCTCAGCAGGTCTTCCGGGACTACGTATGGCTTGCTTGCCAGCGGATGCTGGTTGGCGACCGCGAGCATGGCTTCGTAGGTGAACAGCGGCACGTAGGTGATACCCGCCAGCTCCAGCGGGTCGGAGGTCACCACCAGGTCCAGGTCGCCCCGGGCCAGGGCTGGCAACGGAGCGAACGAGAAGCCGGAGGCCAGGTCCAGCTCCACTTCCGGCCAGGCGTCGCGGAACTGATCGATGGTCGGCATCAGCCACTGGAAGCAGCTGTGGCATTCGATGGCCATGTGCAGGCGCCCGGCAGTGCCGCCGGCCAGTCGCGAAATGTCGCGTTCGGCGCCGCGCAGCAGGGGCAGGGTCGCATCCGCCAGTTGCAGCAGGCGCAGGCCGGCGCTGGTGAAACGCACCGGCTTGGTCTTGCGCACGAACAGCGGCATGCCCAGGCGCTCTTCCAGCTCCTTGAACTGATGGGACAAGGCGGACTGGGTCAGGTGCAGGCGTTCAGCGGCTTCCACCAGGCTGTCGGCTTCGCGCAAGGCGTGCAGGGTCTTCAGGTGACGGATTTCGAGCACCAGGATCTCCATGAGTGAATTTTGTGGTTAAAGCGAAAAGGTTGAGTTTGTCTCATGTTGACGGGCCTGTCGACCATCCCGCGTTCATCGATTCGCGAGCATCTTTGCCGATACGGGCGACAACGCCTGTGTGTTGTGCACCGAGTGCCAGGGGCAAGCGCCGACCCTAGCCGCGGAAAAAGTACCGCTGGGGCAATCTTCATCAAATTGTCACGCAACTGTGGCAGCGCGAATCATCCAGGTTCATCAGACTCGCGCTCCACTGGGGTTCTGCGTTTCGGTGTTTTTCATGCGGGTACGATTTCTTTCGACTGTTCTACTCTTGGCCGGGCTGTTGCTCGGCCCGCTGTGTTTTGCGGCCGCGCGCTGCGATGTCAATGTCCCGACCCAACGGGTCGACCTGCCGCAGGTGAGCCTGGCCTACCAGAGCATTGGGCGCACCTCCGACCCGGCGTTGCTGCTGGTCATGGGCCTGGGCGGGCAACTGATCCACTGGCCGGATGAGGTGGTGGTGGCCCTGTGTCAGCAAGGGTTTCGGGTGATCCGCTACGACAATCGCGATGTTGGCCTGTCCACTTGGCGCCAGGCCCCGGCCAGCGCCAATCTGACCTTCGAAGTGCTGCGCTACAAGCTGGGCCTGCCGGTGGCGGCGCCCTACACCCTGACCGACATGGCCGATGACGCCCTGGGCCTGATGGACGCCCTGCATATCGAGCAATTCCACGTGCTGGGGGCGAGCATGGGCGGGATGATCGCCCAGCACCTGGCAGCCATGGAACCGCGGCGGGTCGAGAGCCTGACGCTGATCATGACCAGTTCCGGGGCCGAAGGTTTGCCGGCGCCGAACGCGGCGCTGGTGCAACTGCTCTCGCGGCGCAACGCACCAAGCCGGGAAGCGGCGCTGGAGCAGCAGGCCGACCTGCTGGCGGCCCTGGGCAGCCCGAAGGTCAGCGATGACCGCCAGGTCCTGTTGCAACAGGCGGCGGTGGCCTATGACCGGGCGTTCAACCCGGAAGGGGTCAAGCGCCAGATCATGGCGATTCTTGCCGAGCCGAGCCGGGTGGCATTGCTCAAGCAACTGCGGGTGCCGACCCTGGTGGTGCATGGCACCGCCGACCCGTTATTGCCGGTGATGCACGGCGTGCACCTGGCGGCGCAGATCCAGGGCAGCCAGTTGAAGTTGATTCCGGGGCTGGCCCACCGGTTCCAGGAAGCCTTCAAGGCGCCGCTGCTGGCGGCGGTGCTGCCGTACCTGCAAACCCACCGGGAAGACACTTCCCACTGGGCGCAGATCGAGCCGCTCGATAGCAGCAACATCCTCTAGGGCAGCGCGGCAAGCCGGCTCTTGCGGTTGGGTGCAGGAGCCGGCTTGCCGGCGAATGAAACGCCGCGGTTTCAGCGAACGATCTTGTCCACCTGGATGCCGAGTTTCTTCAGCCGGTACCAGAAGCTGCGCTCGGAAATGCCGATCAACTGCGCCGCTGCCGCCTGGACACCGTTGCTCTGCTGCAGGGCGGCGAGAATGTAGGCCTTTTCCACTTCCGCCAGGGCCGCTTCCAGGTCGCTGGGCACTTGCGGGCCGACACTGATGGCTGCACTGCTCTCTGTGCCCTGCGCCTGGGGGCCGAACAGATACCCCGGCAGGTCCTTTTCTTCGATGACCTGGCCGCTGGCGACGATGGTGGCCCGCTCCACGCAGTTCTGCAGTTCGCGGATATTCCCCGGCCAGGCGTAGCTGGCCATGGCCTGCAGGGCTTCGGGGCTGAAGCCGCTGATGCGCTTGCCGGCGGTGGCACCCAGGCTGTGGGCAAAGTGCCGGGCCAGCGGGGCGATGTCCTCGACCCGTTCGCGCAGTGCCGGCAAGGGGATCGGGAATACATTCAGGCGGTAGTACAGGTCTTCGCGAAATTCCTTGTTGGCCACCGCTTCCAGCAGGTTCTTGTTGGTGGCGGCGATCACCCGCACATCCACCTTGCGCTCCCGCGGATCGCCCACCGGCTCGATCACCCGCTCCTGCAGGGCACGCAGGATCTTGGCCTGCAGGGCCAGGGGCATGTCGCCGACTTCGTCGAGGAACAGGGTGCCCTTGTCGGCTTGCTGGAAACGCCCGACCCGGTCCGCCACGGCGCCGGTGAAGGCGCCCTTGCGGTGGCCGAACATCTCGCTTTCCAGCAGGCCCTCGGGAATGGCCGCGCAATTGACCGCGACAAAGGGTTTGTCGGCCCGGTTGCCGTGCTTGTGGATGGCCCGGGCGACCATTTCCTTGCCGGTGCCGCTTTCCCCGGTCAGGAGGATGGTGGCGTTGCTTTCGCGCACCGAATCCACGGCTTGCAGCACCCGACGGAAGGCCGGGCTGTCGCCCACCAGGCTGTCGATCTGTTGATGCTCTGCGAGCTCGGCGCGCATGCGCTGGTTGTCTTTGAGGATGTCGCGAAACTGCAGGGCCTTGCTGACGGTGATGTCCAGTTCGTCGATGTCGAAGGGCTTGGCGATGTAGTCGTAGGCGCCGTTGCGCATGGACTGCACGGCATTCTTCACCGTGCTGTAGGCGGTCATCACGATCACCGGCAACTGCGGGTAGCGCTGCTTGATTTCCCCCAGTAACTGCGGCCCGTCCATGCCGGGCATGCGCCAGTCGCTGATCACCAGGTCGATGTCTTCTTGCTCCAGCACCTTGAGCGCGTGCAGGCCGTTGCCTGCGGTGAATACCTGGATGCCGTTCTGGCTCAGGGCCGAGGACAGCAGGTCGCAGAGTTTGGGCTCGTCATCGACCACCAGCAGGTTATGCGTCATCACTGTCCTCGTCGTCTTCTTCACCGTTGGCCGGAATGTACAGGCTGAAGGTGGCGCCAGCATCTTTTTCGCTAGTGCACTCGATATGGCCGTCATGGCTTTCCATGATCGAGAAGACTTTAGCCAAACCCAGGCCGGTGCCCGAGGCCTTGGTGGTGACGAATGGGGTGAAGATGCGTTCCAGCATGTCCGGCTCGATGCCCTGGCCGGTGTCGCTGACGCTGATGATGGTTTCGTCTTCGCGCTGGGAAATCCCCAGGGTCAGGCGGCCGCCGTCGGGCATGGCGTCGATGGCGTTGAGAATCAGGTTGAGGCAGGCCTGCTTGAGTTGCCGGGCATCGGCGTGGAGGGTCGCGCCGGGGGCCTGGTCGTCGATCCGTGCGTCGATGTTGTGGGTGGCCAGTTCCGGGGTGCAGAAGCCCAGCAGTTCCTCCACCAGCGGGCGGGCCAGCTGGGTGGCGCGTATCGGCGCGCTGGGCTTGGCGAAATCGAGAAATTCGGTGATCAGGTCGTTGATCCGGCTGACCTCGCTGATCACGTATTCCAGGTGGCGCTTGTCGTTTTCCGGCAGGTTGGCCCGGCGGTGCAGCAACTGCGTGGCGGTCTTGATGATGCCCAGCGGGTTGCGGATCTCGTGGGCCAGGCCCATGGCCACTTCGCCCAGGGCATGCAGGCGGTCGCGGCGGCGCAACTGGGCTTCCAGGTGCTGCAGTTCCCCCAGGCGCTCGGTCATGTGGTTGAAGGTGCTGCTCAGCTCCGCCAGTTCGTCGCCGCCGATCACCGGCACCCGTTGGCGGTAGTCGCCGGCGATCACCGCCTGCACGCCCTTGGACAGGCCCCGCAGCGGTCGGGTCAGGCGCTGGGAAACCAGCCAGCCGACGCACAGCGAGGCTGCCGAGCTGAGCAGGAAGATCAGGATGAACAGGTTGCTCTGGTTGACCAGGCCCACCAGGCTGCTATGGCGCAGCAGGCCGCTGAAGATCACCCCCACCAGGTCGCCGCTGTCGTTGAAGATCGGCCGGTACAGGCCGCTGTAGCGGCTGGTGAACTGCTCGGTGGGCTGGCGGGTGGCGCGCAGGATGTCTTCGATCTTGTGCGGCACCTGGGGCGGGTGGTCCTCGAAGCGCTGGGTGGCGAAGATTTCCGAGAAGTCATCGGCCTTGGCCAGGTACAGGCGCAGATCCAGGGAATGCACGTCGGCCACGCTGGTGAGGAAGCTGGCGTCCAGGTAGGTGGCGATCAGCAACTGGTAGTCGACCCCGTCGAGCTGGGTCTGGAACGTCGAGACCACCGCCCCGGTGGCCACGCCGCCGACCTGGATGGTCTGCAGCACGGCATTGGAGGCGGTACTGATCTGCCCCACCACGTCATCGGCGGCAGTGGTGAACACCACCTTGTGATCGTTCTTGCGGATCAGCGCCACCACGTCGATGCCCATGGAATCGGCGATGTCGGCGGTGAGCTTGTCATGCTTGGCCGCATTGCGGTCCGTGGGCGGGCGCGTATAGCGCAGGAACAGCTGGGCGATCCGCGCGTTGTCATGGAGGATTTCGGTGATCTCGTCCTCGACGATCTTGGTGGACTCCTGCAGCCAGATCCGCACGTTGCTGTCGAAGATTTCCGACAGGGTAGTGGCCGCCAGTTCCGCGGCGATCATGGTGGGAATCACACTGACCAGCCAGAACGCCAGCACCAGCTTGCGTTGCAGGCTCCAGCGGGAAATGGCGAAGGGGCGAGGAGGGCGACGATCTTTTCTGGTCATGTACTTTCGCTTATTGCAGCAGCCATGGCGGGGTCGGAGCGATCCGGGCGGACAAAGCGTTTTATCAGTTTGAGCAGGGCATTGAGCAAGGGATTGCGATGCCGGAAAAACAGCATGTTACCGGTGAACTGGCAACCCAGGCGCAACTTGCTGGCATAACCGGCCTGGCCGCACTCGTACAGGGGAATGCGTTGCTGAATACAGTAGTCGACGTTGGCCAGCCAACTGCGGAAATACAGATTGTGCTCACGGGTGACACTGAGGTCGTGGGCAAAGAACTTGTCGATCAGCCGATGCTGGTCGATGAGCACCAGGTTGAAGGCCACCAGTTGCTCGTCGACCCAGTACAGGACGCAGGCCGCGCGTTCCCCCAACTGCTCGAGGATGCCGGTGAAGTAGCCTGCCGGCAGGCGTTCGAACTGCAGGTCGCTACGATTCAGGGTGGCCTCGTAGAGGCGCATGATGTCCGGCAGCACGTCGTCGATCTGGCGTCGCCATTCTATGCGTGGCGCCGGTGTCCGGAGTTTGCGGCGCAGGTCCTTGCGGGTGGATTTGCCCAGGGTGCCCAGGTAGGCGTCGATCGAGGCAAAGGGCACCGGCAGCAGCGCCGTGGGCAGGCTCGGCATGGCTTGCAGGCCCGCGGCCAGGCAACTGGCAGCCCATTGCCGGTCGTTGCTCGGCGCATCCTTGACCGCCATCAGGCCGATGCCGAAGCTGTCGGCATCGCGTCGCGCCAGTTGCAGCAACTGCTCCAGCAGCTCCTGGCGGCGTTGCGCAGGCACATGGCTGGCGGTGCCGGCATTGCACTGTTCGGCCACAGGCGAGCCTATGGCGTACAGGCGCAGCTCCAGGGCCCCGGGCCACTGGCGTGCCAGGCGTTCGGTGAAGCGCTTGGCCAGCCCGGAGACCGTGGTATCGAGCCGGTACTGGGTGGTGAAGGCCGGCGCCACTGCCACCAGGGTCGAACCCTCGTAGAGCGCCAGGTAGCGCCAGCGAAAATCGGCGATCGCGGCTTTCTCCACGGCCAGGTAATAGTCCCAATCCTCCAGGGCCCCTGGGAAACAGTCATTCCAGGCGCTGCGATCGATGGCCTGGATGGTTGAAAAGGCTTGGGCGGTTATCACGTCTCTTCCTTAAGTCAAGCCAGCTGTCGGTAGTCTTCGCGCACCGCAGGTGCCACCACTCGCTGCTGGATGAAATCTGCGCTCAGTTCGATCACCCGCTGGTACTGCAGGTCCACGGTGATCATGTGATAGCAGTTGTCGAGGAGGATCTTGGTCACCGGGCCGCCGAGCTTGCGCTCCACGTAGTCGGCGTTCCAGGTACTGGTGATGTCGTCTTCGCTGGAGTGCAGCACCAGGGCCGGGGTCAGGATCGACGGCATGCGTTTCTTGACCACGGCATTCATCCGGTGCAATTCGCGCACCGTCACGCCCTCCATGGTCAGGAGCCCGGCATTGCTGCTTTCACCGGCTTTCATCTGCTTCTCGACGATGGCCCGCAGGCGTTCGTTCTTGATGCCGTAGGGTGGCTTTTCCTCGAAGCGGCAGATGTGCACGCCAAAGGGGATCTTCATCAGCAATGGGGTGAGGAAGGCCAGCTTGTTGATGCTCCAGCCGTCGTACTTCAGGGTGGTGGAGTACATCAGCAGGCCGCTGATCCGTCCCGGATGCTCGGAGGCCAGGTACATGGACATCACCGCACCCATGGACAGGCCGCCGACGAACACCTGCTCGTGGCGCTGCTGTACATCGGCGAAGGTCTTGCGCACGCCCTCGTACCAGTCCTGCCAGCCGGTGGCCTGAAGGTCGCTGTTGTCCCCGCAGTGCCCGGGCAGGGTCGGTACGTACACCGTGCACGTACCGTCCTTGGCCAGGCCCTGGGCCACCCGACGGAGTTCCGTCGGGGTGCCGGTCAGGCCGTGGATCAACAAGACCCCGACCGGACCCGTGCCGAGAACGAAGCCGGCGCTGCCTTCGCCCAGATCGATCTCAGCCTTGCTCATCGCTTCATGGCCCGATCCAGCAGGCGATCCAGCAGTGCGATGCCCAGGTCGATTTCCGCATAGCTGATTTCCAGCGACGGGGCCAGGGTGATGACGTTCTTGTAGTAGCCGCCCACATCGAGGATCAGGCCCAGGCGCTGGCCGTTGATTTCGATGTCGCCCTTCATGCCTTCCTCGACCATGTAGTCCAGGGTCGCCTTGTCCGGGGTGAAGCCGTCGGTGGTGCAGATCTCGCAGCGCAGGGCTAGGCCCAGGCCGTCGACGTCGCCGATGATCGGGTAGCGCTTCTGCAGGTCCTGCAGGCCGGCCAGGAAGTACTTGCCCTTCTCCATGACCATCGCGCCGTAGTCGATCTCGCTGGTCATCTTGAACATTTCCAGGCCCACGGCGGTGCCCAGCGGGTTGGAGGCGAAGGTGGAGTGGGTCGAACCTGGCGGGAACACGCCCGGATTGATCAGCTCTTCACGGGCCCAGATGCCGCCCAGCGGGTTGAGGCCGTTGGTCAGCGCCTTGCCGAACACGATCACGTCCGGCTTGACGTCGAAGTGCTCGATCGACCACAGCTTGCCGGTGCGGTAGAAGCCCATCTGGATCTCGTCGACCACCATCAGGATGCCGTGCTGGTCGAGCACGTGCTTGAGCTCGCTGTAGAAGTTCATCGGCGGGATCACGTAGCCGCCGGTGCCCTGGATCGGCTCGACATAGAAGGCGGCATATTCGCTCTGGCCGACCTTCGGGTCCCAGACGCCGTTGTATTCGGTTTCGAACAGGCGGGCGAACTGCTGCACGCAGTGGCTGCCGTACTCTTCCTTGGTCATGCCTTTGGGGCCGCGGAAGTGGTACGGGAATGGAATGAACTGCGCACGCTCGCCGAAGTGGCCGTAGCGGCGGCGGTAGCGGTAGCTGGAGGTGATCGACGAAGCGCCCAGGGTACGGCCGTGGTAGCCGCCTTCGAAAGCGAACATCAGGCTCTTGCCGTTGGTGGCGTTACGCACCACTTTCAGCGAGTCCTCCACCGACTGCGAACCGCCGACGTTGAAGTGCACGCGGCCGTCGAGGCCGAACTTCTTCTTGGCGTCGACCGCGATCATTTCCGACAGCTCGATCTTGCCTTTGTGCAGGTATTGGCTGGCGATCTGCGGCAGGGTGTCGATCTGTTGCTTGAGGGCGTTGTTCAGGCGTGGGTTGGCGTAGCCGAAGTTCACCGCCGAGTACCACATCTGCAGGTCGAGGTAGGCCTGGTCGCTGGTGTCCCAGACGTAGGAGCCTTCGCAGCGGCTGAAGATGCGCGGTGGTTCGATGTAGTGAACGGTATCGCCGTAGGAGCAGTACTTGGCTTCTTTTTCCAGAAGGATCTGGTCTTCTGCGGTAGCGATGCGGATATCAGACATGGTGGAAGAGTTCCTGGGTTTCAAGAGAGAAATTGGTTGCGTTGGCGGCGTTGTTCGGCAGCTTGGCCAGCAGCGCTGGCAGTTCGGCGAAGGAGTCGAACCGCGCATGGGGAATCTTGTTGCGTTCGCAGTAGTCGGCCAGGCGATCCTTGGCGAACACGAAGTCGGCGGTGGAAGCCACGCACATGTCCGACTGGCCGTCGCCGATCACCAGCACGCGCTTGCCCCGCGGGGTGGATTTGCACTTGCAGTTGCCGGAAGCGGCGCGGCAGGCGTCGCTGGCGTAGGGGAAGTCGATGCGCCAGCTGTTGTGGTCGACCTGGCGCAGGCGGTTGGCGAGGATCGGCAGCAGGGTCACGTAGTTGCGTGCCAGGATGCGGGCGATGCCCTGCTCGATGCCGTCGCTGACCACTTCGATGGAAGCGCCCAGGCCGATCACGTGATCGACGAAGTCGGGGAAGTCGGGGTCGATTTCGACACTGTCGAAGTAGCCCAGCAGTTCGGTGGGCGAAGCCTTGACCAGGGCCAGTTGGCGGCTGAGGCATTCTCGGGAGCCGATGTGACCGTCCAGCCATTCCTGCTCTATGCCTTCCCAGCTGGGGTCGGCGAAGCGTTGGAGAACGTTATCGATCACGTCGGCGCGGGAGATGGTCCCGTCGAAGTCACATACGATATGCCAGTGCATCATCTGCTGTTACCTGTTGAATAAGAGCGCTCTTTGCGCTTGTGGCAGGGGTAGAGCAGGGACTGTGCCAAGTGGCGAAAACCCAGCGGGGCTGGGGCCTTGGCGAGGAAGGAGAGGGATTTGTAGAGTTCTGGCTACAATTTTTGTAGGTCCCTACAAAGAACATCAGTGCTTGCGCCCAAGGGCCGCTCTGATGATTGATGCGCGCATGTTCAGACAAGGAAACTCATTCATGCCCAGGCTTTCTTCCCCCGCCTTACTGGCCGGCCTGCTCTCCCTGACCCTCGCCAGTGGCGCCATGGCCGACTCCGGCATCACCGGTGAACTGGGCCTGGGCCTGGGCTATCAACCCCATGACCCCACAGGCAGCAGCTACGACACCGTACCGCTGCCGTACATGGACCTGGATTGGGGGGATGTCAGCCTGAACGGTGATGATGGCCTGACCTGGGATGCCTTCAAGAGCAACGGCTTGAGCATCGGCCCCTACATCAATTACCTGCAGGGGCGTAATTCCGACGGCGCGCTGCGCGGCCTGCGGGACGTTCGCGACATGGCCGATATCGGCGCCTTCATCGAGTACGCCCCCGAAGACTTCTGGCGGCTGTTCGCCGCCGTGGGCCAGGCGGTGGGCGGGGCCGGGGGCCAGGGTGGGGTGCTGGGCAAGGTCGGGGGTGAAATCGGCTACCCGCTGGGCCTGGGCATCATTGGCAGCAACAACCTGACCCTGCACTTCGCCGATGGCCGCCAGAGCCAGACCTTCTTCGGCGTCGACGCCAAGGAGTCCCTCGCCTCCGGCATTGGCCAGTACAACGCCAGCGGTGGCGTGCAGAACTTCACCCTGAGCCAGAATTTCCACTTCCCCCTGGGGGACAACTGGGCGCTGGTGGCCAGTGCCAGCTGGACGCGCCTGGTCAATTCCGCCGCCGACAGCACCATCGTCCGCGACAAGGGCGAGGTCAACCAGGGGCAGGTGCAGACCGCCATCAGCTACAAGTTCTGAGGAGCGCCGCCCAGGCCTGAGCACGGCCTGGGGCGGCTACAGCAAAAACTGGTCTGGCCTTTGCAATGGTCGCCATGAATTCAATTTCTCAGGAAGTTCTTCATGGCTCGACCTGCCTATCGTCTACTCGCCTATTCCCTCTGGGACCTGATCCCGATTGCCATGGCCCTGGCGCATTTCGCCTTTGTGCTGTGGTTGGTGCTGGATTTCCACGCCCTGTCCTGGTGGGTCATCCTGCCGGCGGCGCTGCTCTACGCAGTCAGCCTGTCGTGGAGCATCAACAGCATTTCCCATAACCAGATCCACAACGCCTATTTCACCCCCGGGTGGATGAACCGTGCCTTCGACCTGCTGCTGTCGGTGACCATAGGTTTTTCCCAGACCCTGTACCGCGACATCCACAACCGCCACCACCGGGGCAACTCCGACCTGCCGGACGCCAATGGCAAGACCGTCGACCCGCTCTCCATCTACCTGTATGGCAAGGATGGCCAGCCGGACAACCCCTGGGCCTACACCTTCCTGAGCTTTTTCCGCGACGACCCCAAGGAGATCTACCAGGAAATGCAGCGCAAGCGGCCTGACGATGCCCGTTGGGTAAAGGTGGAAATCGGCGTCACAGTGGCCTTCTACCTGGCTCTGGCGCTGTATGACTGGCACGCGGTGCTAGTGCTGCTGCCGTTCTGGTACCTGGGGCAGTCACTGTCGTCGCTCAATGGCTACTACGAGCACCTGGGAGGCAACCCGGACCTGCCGATCGCCTGGGGCGTGAGCTCCTACAGCCCGCTGTACAACCTGATCTGGATGAACAACGGCTACCACGCCGAGCATCACTACCGGCCGAAGATGCACTGGACCAAGGTCAAGGCTTTCCACCGCGAGATCCGCGAGCAGCAACGGGCTGCCGGGGTGAAAGTGATTCCGGTGTCCCACGGCCTGGGATTCCTGGTTGCCCACCGCAAGGCCTAGACCCCGTTGCTGTAGGAGCTGGCTTGCCAGCGAAGGGGCCGGCAAGCCGGCTCCTGCACAACATCCCTTCGCTGTAGCAAAGAGGCCCTCAGGCCTCTTCACCCTCCGCCAAGAGGGCAATCCCGCCGATGATCACAAAGACGCCGACCCAATGCAGCAGGCTGATCTGCTCGCCCAGGCCCAGCCACGAGCCCAGCAGCACCACCACGAATACCAGGGAGCTCAAGGGGAAGGCCAGGGACAGGCTGCTGCGCCGCAGGATCAGCATCCACACGAAAAACGCGCCGATATAGCAGGCAATCGCCATCAGCACCCCGGGGTTGACCGCGACCGCCGCCAGCCATTGCAGGTTGAAATCCATCTGGCCCAGCTGGTCGCCGCCAACCTTGGTGGCGATCTGCCCGGCGCTTTCGAAACCGATCAGCAGGGCCCAGAGCACGATGGTGCCCAGGCGTTCGTGCAGCCAGCCGTGGGAGGTATTGGAACTCATCAAACGCTTCCTTCTATTCGTTGAACAAGGCTCAGGTGCTGGCCACGCACACCAGCATCACCCCGGCGGTGATCACCAGGGTGCCGAGCCAGCGACGGCGGCTGACGGTCTCGCCCAGCACCACCTTGCCCGCCAGTACCACGCCGCAATAGGCCAGGGCCGCCGCGGGGAACAGCAGGCTCAGGGGCGCCCGGGACAGGGCTTCGAGCCAGACGAAGAACTCGATGGCGTAGGCGCCGATGCCGCACCACAGCAAGGGTGCGTTGAACACCTGGCCCCAAAAAGCGTTCAGGCGAAAACCGCCTTCCAGCTCTGGCAGGCGGTCCAGGCCGAGCTTGAAACAGAGTTGGCCGACCACGTCCAGGACAATGGAAAAGGCCACCAGCAGAACAACGGTCAGGGTCACGGGAACAGCTCCTCGAACAGCGAGATCAGGGCTTCATTGGTCACCGAGTTGCGCAGCAGGTCGTCCTGGCTCCAGCGCTCGGCCGGAGGCTGGTCGGACTTGGCTTCCCAGCGTTTGAAGGCGTTGCTGAAGGCCGGCTGGGCGAACTCGCCGCAGACGTCGATGCCCAGGATCCGCTTGCGCGCGGCCAGGGTGCGCAGGGCCTGCAGCAGGTGGGTCAGGCGCATGCCGCCCTGGTCCCAGTTGGTGGCGGCGTCTTCGCTGGCCAGCACATCCTTGTCGATGGTGATCCAGATCGCCTCGGTGGGCAGGCTGTCGATCATCTGTTCGAGAAAGGCCTGCCAGTCCAGTTCCGCCAGGTTGCGCCAATGCAGGTGGTTTTCCTGCTGCTGGTGCCCGGCGCCGTCGCCGACCCGCCCCCAGACCTTGGACGGCGCGTGCTGCCAGGGGAACAGCTGCAGCTTGCCGTGCTTGAGCGCGGCGACATTGCCGCCGCGCAGTTGTGGGTTGTGCAGGTCTTCGCTGCAGGGGCCGAGGGTGACGATGCGCTGGATGTGCGGCAGTTTCAGCGCCCGGTTGACCCAGGAGCCGCAATGCCGGCGCGGAGCCAGGCGTACCCAGTCCGGGTGGTTGTCGAAGTGGATCAGGCTCACCGGCTCTTGCAGGTCGCCGAGAAAGGCCGGGGTCAGGTGGTGATAGTCACCGGAGCCGACAAAGAAGATTTCCGGCTGCGGGCCGCTGTGGCGAGGCCGCTGGCGCAGGCGTTCGGTGAAGTGACGGTAGGTGCGCTCGGTGGACCACAGGCGCAGCTTGGGGCCCAGGTCCAACAGGTCGAGACGCCGCGCCTGGCCGCTGTTCAGGCGTCGGATGATCGGCTCCTGGGCGGTCAGGCTGTGGTCGAGATCTAAGATATTCAAAGTGTTCTTTACCCATGGCAGCGCCCTCCAGAAAACTGCGTGATCAGGCTGAAACGCAGGCTGGGCGGGCTTTGCCGGGTAAATGCAAGGGTCGGGCCAGGGTCGTTGCCGGGTTGCCGGCGAAAGACCGCGGCGCAGGCTTGGCGAACAAGCTCGCTCCTACGGGAATGGCAGGGCTCAGGCGTGCAGGCGCACCCAGACGCTGACCAGGATCGTCGCGGCGATCAGCCAGGCCACGGCGGCTACCGCCAGGGAAGCTTCCAGGCGCAGGCGATCGACCATCACATACAGCGTCGCCAGGTAGACGAAGTAGGGAATGATCGACCACATGCCGAACAGGATGGTGGTCTTCAGGTCATCGAGGGAGCGGCCCTTGCCGACGATGTAGTGGGCGATCAGGGCAAAGGTCGGGAACAGCGGCACCAGGCCGGCGATGTAGTAGTTCCGGGTCTTGGCCAGGGCCGCCAGAATCACCACCACCGCCGCGCCCAGGGCGGCCTTCAACAATAGATCCATGGTTACTCGCGCCTTGGGTTAGTGGCTCAGGCCGTACTTCTTGACCTTGTCGAACAGGGTGGTCTTGGCCATGCCCAGCTCCTGGCTGGCCTGGGTCAGGTTGCCGCCGCTGCGCTGCAAGGCATCGTTGAGCAGGTTGCGCTCGAAGGCTTCCACCGCCTCGGCAAAGCCCAGGCCCTGGGCGACACTGCTGCCGGGCTTCTTGAAGGCCGGCAGGCCGAGGGCAAAGCGTTCGGCGACGTTGCGCAACTCGCGCACGTTGCCCGGCCAGTCGTGGCTCATGAGGGTCGACAGGGTCTGGTTGTCCAGCTCCGGCACCGCGCGGTCAAAGCGCAGGGACGACTGCTGCAGGAAATGCTCGAACAACTGCAGGATGTCTTCGCGGCGTTCGCGCAGGGGCGGCAGTTCCAGGGTCACCACGTTGAGGCGGTAGTACAGGTCGCTGCGAAACTCCTTGGCCCGGCTCATTTCGTCCAGGTCCGACTTGGTGGCGGCGATCACCCGGCAATCCACGGCCACGCTCTGGTTGGAACCGAGGCGCTCCAGGGTACGCTCCTGCAACACGCGCAAGAGCTTGATCTGCAGGTTGATCGGCATGCTTTCCACTTCGTCGAGGAACAGCGTGCCCTGGTGGGCGTGCTCGATCTTGCCGATGCGCCGTTTGCCGGCGCCGGTGAAGGCGTTGGCCTCGTGGCCGAAGATCTCGCTTTCGAAGAGGTTCTCGGGCAGGCCGCCGCAGTTCAGGGCGACGAACTGCTGCTGGTGGCGCCGGCTGAAGTCGTGCAGGCAACGGGCGACCAGTTCCTTGCCGGTGCCGGTCTCGCCTTCGATCAGCACGTTGGCCGAGGTATCGGCAACGTTGGCGATCAGCTCCCGCAGGTTCTGCATGGCCGGCGAGCGGCCGATGATCCGCCCTTCCAGGGAACTGCGTTCGGCCAGCTGGCGGCGCAGCGAGGTCACTTCCCGGGCCAGGCCCCGTTGCTCCAGGGCGCGGCGGGCCACATCCACCAGGCGCTCGGGGGAGAAGGGTTTTTCCATGAAGTCGTAGGCGCCTTTCTGCATGGCGCCCACGGCCATGGAAATATCGCCGTGGCCAGTGATCAGCACCACCGGCAGGCTGCGGTCCCGGGCCTTGAGGCGGTTCAGCAGTTCCAGGCCATCGATGCCCGGCAGGCGAATATCGCTGACCACGATGCCGGGAAAGTTTTCACCGACCTGGGCCAGGGCTTCTTCGGCGCTGCCTACACCGATGCAGGGAATGTCTTCCAGGGCCAGGGCCTGTTGGCAACCCAGCAGGACATGGGGGTCGTCTTCGACGATCAGCACGGTCAGCTCGTTGTTCATATCGGCTCGGCTCGAGTGGGGCTTGCCAGGGGCAAGCTGAGGACAAAGGCGGTGCCGCCGCTTGCCGGGTGTTCCACCCCCAGGCTGCCGCCGGTGGCGGCGGCGAGGCTGGCGGACAGGGTCAGGCCGAGGCCCAGGCCCTGCTCGCCGGGTTTGGTGGTGAAGAAGGGTTCGAACAGGTGCTTGCGCGCTTCAAGATCGATGCCGTGGCCGTTGTCGCGCACCCGCAGGCGGTACTTGCCCTCGCTGAATTCGCCCTCCAGCCACAGTTGCGGCGCCGGTTGGGCCTGCATGGCATCCAGGGCATTGCCGATCAGGTTGACCAGGATCTGCTCCAGGCGGGTCTGGTCGATCTGCAGGGTCTGCTCGGTGAAGTCGCGGTGCAGTTGCAGGGGCAGGGGTTCGAGGCGCGCATTGAGCACTTGCAGGGCTGCGTCAACGGCCTTGTCCAGGCTGGCCTGGCCTTGGTCGTCGCCACGGCGGGCGAAGGAGCGCAGGCTGGCGGTGATGCGGCCCATGCGGTCGATCAGTTCATTGATGGTCTTGAGGTTGGCGCTGGCGGTGTCCAGGGCGCCGCGTTCGAGGAAGCGCACGGTGTTGCCGGACAAGGTACGCAAGGCCGCCAGGGGCTGGTTCAGCTCGTGGGCGATGCTGGTGGACATCTGGCCGATGGCCGCCAGCTTGCCGGCCTGGACCAGTTCGTCCTGGGCGCGGCGCAGGGTTTCCTCGGCCTGGCGGCGTTCGCGGATCTGGCCCTTGAGCCGTTCGTTGCTGGCCCGCAGGTCGGCGGTGCGTTCGGTGATCCGCCGTTCCAGCTGGCTGTTGGCTTCCTGCAGTGCTTCACGGGCGGCCAGGCGAGTGGCGATGACCTTGCGCCGTTCGTTCCAGGCGATCAGCAGAAAGGCCACCAGGGCAAAGGCCACCGCCACCAGGATGCCCTGGTTGATGGCTTCGCGGCGCAGGTCCTGCAACGGGGTGAGCAGGGTGAAGTTCCAGGGGGTATCGCTCAGGGGCCGGGTCTGGGACAGGTAGCTGATGGCTTTCTCGTCGGACACCAGCTCGGTGTTGGCCGGAAAGGTCAGCTTTTCCACGCCTTCGGCCAGGCGTTCCCGGGCCAGGGGTTCCAGTTCGTTGAGGGGGAACCAGTAGTATTGCAGGCTGCGTGCCAGGCGTTCCTTGGTGTCGTCGCTGAGTGGGCGGACCGACTTGAGGCGGCGCGCCGGGTCGCTGGACAGGATGATGATGCCGTTCTCGTCGCTGACGAAGGCTTCCAGGCGGGCACGCTGCCAGCGTTCCTCCAGGGCCTCCAGGCGTACCTTGACCACCGCCACGCCGATGATCTTGCCTTGTTCTTCCAGGCCATGGGCCAGGTAGTAGCCAGGTTCGCCGTTGGTGCTGCCGATGCCGTAGAAGCGCCCGGGCTGGCCGCGCACGGCGTTCTGGTAATAGGCCCGGAACGACAGGTCTTCGCCCAGGTAGCTGTCGACGTCACGCCAGTTGCTGGTGGCCACCACCCGGCCCGTGGTGTCCATGACATAGATGGCCCGGCTGCGGCTGCGGCGGTTCAGGCCTTCGAGGTATTGATTGACGGTTTGCCGGTGTTCCGGCGAAGGATCGCCCAGCAGCTGGGAAACACTGGATTCCAGTTCCAGCAGGCTCGGCAGATAGGTGTACTTGCTGATCTCACTTTCTACGGCGCGGGCATGCAGCTCCAGCTGGCGCTGGCCATTTTCGCCAAGGGTGCGGATGCCGTTGTGCTCGCTGATCCAGAATCCGACGTAGCCCAGGCCGATCATCAGCAGGATGACCAGGGGCGGCAGGAACAGATGTCGGATCAGGCGGGGTTTCACGGCGAGTGATGGCGGCGCGGCGCGATAGAGAGTGGGGTCGCATTTCATCACAGATGCCTTGGGTCAACCACTGCGCAGTGTCTGTAGGAGCCGGCTTGCCGGCGACCAGGGCGGCACTGACGATAGGGGAGTCAGATACCGTCCCGTCGCAGGCAAGCCGGCGCCTACAGGAACGCGGGTTTTAGTGCTGCAGGATCTTCTCGAGGAAGTGCTGCGCACGTTCGGAGCGGGCGCTGATATCG
Source organism: Pseudomonas sp. NFPP12 (assembly GCF_900103205.1). Classification (NCBI taxonomy): domain Bacteria; kingdom Pseudomonadati; phylum Pseudomonadota; class Gammaproteobacteria; order Pseudomonadales; family Pseudomonadaceae; genus Pseudomonas; species Pseudomonas sp. NFPP12. The sequence continues at coordinate 721,768 of NZ_FMWW01000002.1, read as the reverse complement.
CCGAAGAACTCTTCTTTCTGGCAGTCCTCGATGATCTGGCCCTTGTCCATGAAGATCACCCGGTTCGCCACTTTGCGGGCAAAGCCCATTTCGTGGGTCACGCACATCATGGTCATGCCTTCATGGGCCAGTTGCACCATGACGTCCAGCACTTCGTTGACCATTTCCGGGTCCAGGGCCGAGGTCGGTTCGTCGAACAGCATGACGATCGGGTCCATGGCCAGGGCGCGGGCGATGGCCACACGTTGTTGCTGGCCACCGGAGAGTTGCCCCGGGTGCTTGTGGGCGTGGGCGGCGAGGCCGACGCGGTCCAGCAGTTGCAGGCCTTTCTTGGTGGCCTCTTCCTTGCTGCGGCCCAGCACCTTGATCTGCGCGATGGTCAGGTTCTCGGTGATGGTCAGGTGCGGGAACAGCTCGAAATGCTGGAACACCATGCCCACGCGGGAACGCAGTTTCGGCAGGTTGGTCTTGGGGTCGGCGATGGAAGTGCCGTCCACCACGATGTCGCCTTTCTGGAAGGGTTCCAGGGCGTTGACGCACTTGATCAGGGTCGACTTGCCGGAGCCGGACGGCCCGCAGACCACCACCACTTCACCTTTCTTGACCTCGGTGCTGCAATCGGTCAGCACCTGGAAGTCCCCATACCACTTGTTGATGTTCTTGATAGAGATCATACGGCGAACCTTTTTTGCAGACGCTTGACCAGCAGCGAGGCGGCAAAGCTGATTGTGAAATAGACCAGACCAGCGATGATCAGGAATTCATTGGAGCGGCCGATGATGTCGCCGCTGGACCGCGAGGCGTTGAGGAAATCCACCAGGCCCACGGTGTACACCAGGGAGGTGTCCTGGAACAGGATGATGCTCTGCTGCAGCAGCAGCGGGGTCATCTTGCGGAACGCCTGGGGCAGGATGATCAGGCGCATGGTCTGGCCATAGCTCATGCCCAGTGCCTGGGCGGCGCCCATCTGGCCCTTGGGGATCGACTGCACGCCGGCACGGACGATTTCGCAGAAGTACGCCGCTTCGAACATCATGAAGGCCACGATGCACGAGGTGAATGCGCCGATCGGGGTGTCTTCGCCGGTGATCCAGCGCAGCACGAAAGGCACCGCCAGGTAGAACCAGGTGATCACCAGCAGCAGCGGGATCGAGCGGAAGTAGTTGACGTAGGCACCCGCCAGGTTCGACAGCAGCTTGTTGTGAGACAAGCGCATCAAGGCCAGCAAGGTGCCGAGGATGATCCCGCCGACCACACCCATGACCATCAGCTTGAGGGTCATCAGCATGCCGTTCCACAGGCCGGGAATGGCCGGGATGATGCCCGAGAAGTCGAATTCCATTATTTACCTCCCACGGAGATCAGGCCGGGGACCGAAACTTTCTTCTCCACCAGGCGCATCAGCAGCATCAGGCTCATGTTCAGGGTGAAGTAGATCAGGGTAGCCAGGGTGAAGGCTTCGAACAGGTTGGCCGAGAACTCGGCGGTCTGCTTGGTCTGGGCCAGCAATTCCATCAAGCCGATCAGCGACGCCACGGAGGAGTTCTTGAATACGTTGAGGAATTCCGAGGTGAGCGGCGGAATGATGATCCGGTAGGCCTGGGGCAGCAACACGTTCCAGTAGATCTGCGGCAGCGAGAAGCCCATGGCGCGTGCGGCGGATTCCTGGCCACGGGGCAGGGCCTGGATACCGGTACGTACCTGTTCGCAAACCCGTGCGGCGGTGAACAGGCCCAGGCACACGACAACGCTCAGGTAGGCCGAGGTGGTCGGGTTGAGGTCCTGCTTGTACCACTCCTGGAGGTTCTCCGGCAGCAGGTCCGGCACCAGGAAGTACCAGATGAACAGCTGCACCAGCAGCGGCACGTTGCGGAAGATCTCCACGTACACGGTGGCGATGCCCGACACCAGGCGGTTCGGCACGGTGCGCATGACGCCCAGGATCGAGCCCAGCAGCAGCGCGATGATCCAGGCCACCACGGCGATGGCGATGGTCCAGCCCAGGCCGGAGATGAACCAGTCGAGATAGGTCTCGCTGCCCACGCCGGTGGACTTGAAGAACACGCCCCAGTCCCAGTTGTAATTCATTAGGGTTACCCCTCAGATCGTTCGATGTACAAGCACCCGCCTGGGGACGTCCGTTCCCGCCTGATCATGACGATCAGGCACACACGATCGGCTCGACAACCACCGGTTCGAGTGTTTCCAAAAAATGCCAGCAGGTAGTGACAGACTCCTGAAAGGGCAGGGCCCCTTCAGGAGATAAGGTTAGTCAGGAATCAGGACTTTTTGTCGTCAGCCGCTTTGTCGGTCGGGTTGGCGATCAGGGCCTTGAGCTCGTCGCTCATCGGGAACATCAGGTTCAGGCCTTTTGGCGGGATCGGCGACTGGAACCACTTGTCGTAGATCTTGTTGATTTCGCCCGATTTGTAGGTGGCGACGATGGCGTCATCCACGGCTTTCTTGAACGGAGCATCGCCCTTGCGCACCATGCAGCCGTAGATTTCGTAGGACTGAGGGGTACCGGTCACGGCCCAGTCGGTCGGTTTCTTGGCCTTGGCCATTTCACCGGCCAGCAGTGCGTCGTCCATCATGAAGGCTACGGCGCGGCCCGATTCCAGCATCTGGAACGACTCACCGTGGTCCTTGGCGGAGATCACGTTCATGCCCATCTGCTTGTCGGCGTTCATGGCCTTGAGGATGCGCTCGGAAGTGGTACCGGCGGTGGTTACCACGTTCTTGCCTTTCAGGTCCGCGAAGTCCTTGTAGGAAGAGTCCTTCTTGGACAGCAGACGGGTGCCGATCTCGAAGATGCCAACGGAGAAGTCGACTTGTTGCTGACGCTCGACGTTGTTGGTGGTGGAGCCGCACTCGACGTCCACGGTGCCGTTCTGCACCAGCGGGATACGGGTCTGGGAGGTGACCAGGTTGTACTTGACCTTCAGGTCAGGCATGTCGAGGTCTTTCTTGATCGCTTCGACGATTTTCAGCTGGATGTCGTGGGAGTAACCCACTGGCACGCCGGAAGCGTCAGCGATGTAGGAAAACGGAATGGAAGCGTCGCGATGTCCGAGGGTGATGGTGCCGGACTCTTTGATTTTCTTCAGTGTGCCGGTGAGCTCGGCAGCGAAAACTGGAGTGCTAATCAGAGCGGCAGCGATAGCTGCGCCCAACAGATGGGGAACGATGCGCATCAATATTTCCTCGACATTTGTTTTTTTTATGAAGCCAGTTCGACGGCTCTTTTATACAGCGAATGCCTTGACGGCTCCTGTTGTGTTGGCACGACAGGCATTCGTCGCACAGTGTAGAGCATGAGTCGTGCCAGACCCATTGATCATCGTCAAACCCTTGATTTTCAAGCCTATAGAATATTTATGACCTGGGGATTTCAGCGGCTGTATCCGGTTATCCGAACCCCTGTGGCTTTGCCATTCGGAAAACCGAACGTGCCCCTGCCATTGTAGGAGCCGGCTTGCCGGCGAAACGTTCAATCCTGCGGGCCCACAAAAAAGCCCCTGGACCTTCCGGCGCAGGGGCTTTGCTTGCCTATGTGGCTCAGGCAGCCTTGATCTTGCCGCGATTGTGCTCGACTTTCTGCAGATAATCCTGCAGTTGCTGCTGCTGCGCCTCGGTGGTGAACAGCCCGAGCTTGCTCCGGCGCCAGAGAATGTCCTGGGCTTTCACTGCCCATTCCTCGCTGCACAGGTAATCCACTTCGCGGGTATAGAGGCCGCCGCCCAGGTGTTCGCCCAGGTCGCTGAGGCTGTGCACGCCTTCCAGCAGGCGCCAGGTACGGCTGCCGTAGCTGGTGGCCCAGCGCTGGGCGATCTGGCTGGGTACCCAGTCGAACTTCTTGCGGATGGCTTCTGCCAGCGCCTGTGGCGTGCTCATGTTCTCGCCACCGGGCAGGGTGGCCTGGGCTGTCCAGCTCGGCTTGGCCTGCTTGAAGTACGGCGCCAGCTGCGCCATCGCCGATTCCGCCAGTTTGCGGTAGGTGGTCAGCTTGCCGCCGAACACCGACAGCAGGGGGGGCTCCTCGCCATGGCCGGAAAGGGCCAGGGTGTAGTCGCGGGTGACGGCCGAAGGGTTGTCGGATTCGTCATTGCACAGCGGGCGAACGCCGGAATAGCTGTGCAGGATATCGCTGCGGCTCAGCTGTTTCTTGAAGTGCGCATTGACCACTTGCAGCAGGTAATCGGTTTCACCTTCAGTGATCGCCACCTTGGCCGGGTCACCGGTGTATTCGCGGTCGGTGGTACCGATCAGGGTGAACTGGTTGAGGTAGGGAATGGTGAAGACGATGCGCTGGTCCTCGTTCTGCAGGATGTGCGCGTGCTCGCCCTCGTACAGCTTGGGTACGATCAGGTGGCTGCCCTGGATCAGGCGGATACCGTACGGCGACTCCAGCTTGAGGTCGTCCTTGATGAACTTGGCGACCCAGGGGCCCGCGGCGTTCACCAGGGCCTTGGCGCTGATGGAGAACAGGCTGCCATCGGCGCGCTCCAGCTCCAGTTGCCACAGGCCCTTGCTGCGGCGGGCGCTGATGCAGCGGGTCTGGGTATGAACGTGGGCGCCGTGTTCGCGGGCGGCCATGGCATTGAGCACCACCAGGCGCGCATCGTCGACCCAGCAATCGGAGTATTCGAAGCCCTTGGTGATCTCGGCTTTCAGGGCGCTGTCGGCACCGAACTTCAGGCTGCGCGAGCCGGCGAGTTTTTCCCGCTTGCCCAGGTGGTCATACAGGAACAGGCCGGCGCGAATCATCCAGGCCGGGCGCAGGTGTGGCCGGTGCGGCAGGACGAAACGCATGGGCTTGACGATATGCGGGGCCTTGGCCAGCAGCACTTCACGTTCGGCCAGGGCTTCGCGCACCAGGCGGAACTCGTAATGTTCGAGGTAGCGCAGGCCGCCGTGGATCAGCTTGCTGCTGGCCGAGGAGGTATGGCTGGCCAGGTCGTCCTTTTCGCAAAGGAACACGGACAGGCCGCGACCTGCCGCATCGGCGGCAATTCCAACACCATTGATCCCACCGCCAATGACGGCGATATCGTAAACCTCGGAAAGAGGGCGCGCGGGCAAGGTAGAAGTGGGCATCGACAGGCCTCGTGTTACTTTGATATTTGAATTCGAACATTAATGTTCATTTTCGAAAATACTAGCGCATAAAGATGCACGCATCCAGCGTGCTTCGATTGAAAAAACTGATCGAAGCAGCGCTAAAGGAAAGTTTTCGAACATTGTCGACGGGTAACTGTAGCCGCTGCTGTTGCCTTGGGCTGGATGGCGGGATCGGCCGCGGCGATTTCGAAAGCGATGAAGCGTCGAGGCTCGTCGTTCGAGCGCGGCCGGATCCGCAGAAGGGAGAGCAGTCAGACCACTTCGAGGCGGATCTTGTGCTGGTTGAGCAGTTGGGTCAGGGCCGGTACCGGTTGCTGGTCGGTGACCAGGCAATCGATCAGGCTGATGGGCCCCAGGCGGATCATGGCGTTGCGCCCGAACTTGCTGGAGTCGGCAGCCAGGATCACCTGCCGGGCATTGGCGATGATCGCCTGGGATACCCGCACTTCCTGGTAGTCGAAGTCCAGCAGGCTGCCGTCCTCGTCGATGCCACTGATGCCCACCAGGGCGAAGTCGACCTTGAACTGGTTGATGAAGTCGACACTGGCCTGGCCCACCACGCCGCCGTCACGGCGCACATTGCCGCCGGTGAGCAGCACGTCGAAATCATCCTTGGCACTGAGCATCGAGGCCACGTGCAGGTTGTTGGTGATGATCTTCAGGTGGCTGTGATTGAGCAGGGCCCGGGCGATGGATTCGGTGGTGGTGCCGATATTGATGAACAGCGAGGCGTGATCGGGGATCTGCGCGGCAACGGCTTCGCCGATACGCTGCTTTTCGTCGCGCATCTGGTCGGCGCGCATGGCGTAGGCGGTGTTTTCTACGCTGGAGTCATAGGCTGCGCCACCGTGGTAGCGGCGCAGCAGATTGGCTTCCGCCAGCTGGTTGATATCGCGGCGGATGGTTTGCGGGGTTACGACGAACAGCTGGGCCAATTCCTCGATGCTGACGTAGCCGCGTTCGCGAACCAGATCGAGGATTTGCTGCTGACGGGGAGGCAGATTCATGGGGCTTCCTTTGGGCTGCCGTGCAAAATTTGCCCATGATGCCGCAGGAATCCCCTCCCTACCAGTTACAAGCGGTTACCAATCCACGGCTTGGCTTATTTGGCCTCGTCGTGGGGTTCCCAGTCGCGGGTGCGGCTGACGGCCTTCTTCCAGCCTGCGTACAGGCCTTCTTTTTCCGCTTCCGCCAGTTGTGGTTCGAACTCGCGCTCGATCACCGCCTTGCCTCGCAGTTCTTCCAGGCTGCCCCAGAAACCGCAGGCCAGGCCCGCCAGGTAGGCAGCGCCCAGGGCGGTGGTTTCACGCATTTGCGGGCGTTCCACCTGGGTGCCGAGGATGTCGGCCTGGAACTGCATGAGGAAGTTGTTGGCCACGGCGCCGCCGTCCACCCGCAGGGCTTTGAGGCGTTCGCCGGAGTCCTGCTGCATGGCGTCGAGCACGTCGCGGGTCTGGTAGGCGATGGACTCCAGGGCGGCACGGATGATGTGGTCCACGCGCACGCCGCGGGTCAGGCCGAACAGCGCGCCACGGGCATAGGGGTCCCAGTAGGGAGCACCCAGGCCGGTGAAGGCCGGCACCAGATACACGCCGTTGCTGTCCTTGACCTTGCCGGCGAAGTATTCGGTGTCGTGGGCGTCGTTGATGATCTTCAGTTCATCACGCAGCCACTGCACGGTGGAACCACCGTTGAATACTGCACCTTCCAGGGCGTAGGCCACTTCGCCACGGGGGCCGCAGGCGATAGTGGTGAGCATGCCGTGCTGGGATTTAACCGCCTTGTCGCCGGTGTTCATCAGCAGGAAGCAGCCGGTGCCGTAGGTGTTCTTGGCCTGGCCCGGCTCGACGCACATCTGGCCGAACAGCGCGGCCTGCTGGTCGCCGGCGATACCGCCAATGGCGATGCCGCTCTTGGTGCGGCCATATATTTCCGACGAGGACTTCACTTCCGGGAGCATTTCCCGCGGGATGTCCAGCACCTCCAGCATCTTCGCGTCCCACTCCAGGGTGTGGATGTTGAAGAGCATGGTGCGTGAGGCGTTGGTGTAGTCGGTGACGTGGGTCTTGCCGCCGGTGAATTTCCAGATCAGCCAGCTGTCGATGGTGCCGAACAGCAGCTCGCCGTTGCGCGCACGCTCGCGGCTGCCTTCGACGTTGTCGAGGATCCACTTGAGCTTGGTGCCGGAGAAGTAGGGGTCGGTCACCAGGCCGGTGGTTTCGCGGATGTAGTCTTCCAGGCCGTCGCGCTTGAGCTGCTGGCAGATCTCGGTGCTACGGCGGCACTGCCAGACGATGGCGTTGTAGATCGGCCGGCCGGTGTTCTTGTCCCAGACCACAGTGGTTTCACGCTGGTTGGTGATACCGATGGCGGCCACCTGGTCGTGATGCAGGCCGGCTTGTGCCAGGGCCTCGACCATCACCGCGCTCTGGGTGGCGAAGATTTCCATCGGGTCATGTTCGACCCAGCCGGCCTGAGGGTAATGCTGGGCGAATTCGCGCTGGGCGGTGCAGACCACGTTGGCGTCGCGATCGAAAATGATCGCCCGGGAACTGGTCGTACCCTGATCGAGGGCAATGATGTAGTTCTTATTCTGAATGTCGGTCATGTCGATTGCCTTGGACGAAATAAGGGAGTGAGAACAGGCGCGCGATCGATTTGGGCAGGATCACGCGCCACTGGATTCAGGAAGCTTTGACTTTGCCTTCGGTGACCTGTTCGGCCTCCAGGGCGACAGCAGCGCTGGGCAAATGGCGGGCAATCAAGCCGCGATAGGCCGCAGCACCCAGGCAGGCGCCGAGGATCGGAGCGAAGATTGGCACCAGGAAATACGGAATATCACGGCCGCCGGTGAAGGAAATTTCACCCCAGCCGGTCACGAACGTCATCAGTTTAGGCCCGAAGTCCCGCGCTGGGTTCATCGCAAACCCGGTCAGCGGGCCCATGGCACTGCCGATCACGGCAATCAGCAGGCCGATCAGCAGCGGAGCCATCGGGCCGCGCGGCAGGCCATTGTTGTCATCGGTCAGGGACATGATCACTCCCATCAGGATGGCGGTGATCACCAGCTCCACAAGGAACGCCTGGGCAGTGGACAGCGCCGGGTTGGGGAAGGTGGAGAACACCGAGGCCAGTTCCAGGCTGGCCTGGGAACCACGGACCATCTGGTGGGTTTGTTCGAAATCGAAGAACAGGTTGCTGTACAGCGTGTAAACCAACAGCGCCGCGCAGAAGGCGCCAGCGATCTGGGCGAGGATGTAGAACGGCAGTTTGCGCTTTTCAAAATCGGCGAACAGGCACAGGGCGATGCTCACGGCCGGGTTCAGGTGCGCGCCGGAAACTCCGGCGGTCAGGTAGATCGCCATGCTCACGCCGATCCCCCAGATGATGCTGATTTCCCATAGGCCGAAGCTGGCCCCCGCGACCTTGAGCGCGGCGACACAACCGGTGCCGAAGAAGATCAACAGCGCAGTACCCAGAAACTCGGCGATGCATTGGCCCGATAGCGACGGTTGTTGCAGAGCAGTTGTCATGTGAACCTCGATTTTTGTTGTTGTCTGGCGCTGCTGCAAAAGGCATGGAGCGCGACTTTAAACGAAGGCGGAATCCCCATTCCGACCTCGCCTTGCTACTGGGTACAACCTTGGATCTACCGCATGATATTCAGAAACGAAAAAATATAGACAAGAAACACCGCTGTCAAAGGTCGAAAGTGAACGGATGGTCATTTTATAGATATCAATCAAATGAATGATTCCGGGGCATAGTCGCGGGAACGACAGGCATGGTTGCTTTCGTAGGCACACGTGCCGGTTATCAAGGCTTGGAATAGAGCCTTTTACTGGTGAATGACCTAAAATTCGCGCGCTTGGTTTTGCCTTTTCATTCCTCGCCTGGAGCTGCCATGACCCCTGCACTGGACCTGCTGAAAAAAGTTCGCGCCGAACATCGCATCCACAGTTACGAACATGACCCTAAGGCCGCCTCCTATGGCCTGGAGGCCGCGGAGAAGCTTGATCTTGATCCTGCGCAGGTGTTCAAGACCTTGCTTGCCAGCAGTGAAAAGGGTGAGCTGCTGGTGGCGGTGGTGCCGGTCGTCGGAAGTCTTGACCTGAAGGCCCTGGCTCACGCAGCGGGCGTGAAGAAGGCTGAAATGGCCGACCCGGCTGCCGCCCAGCGCGCCACGGGGTACCTGCTGGGAGGCATCAGCCCGCTGGGGCAGAAGAAGCGCCTGCGGACCTTCATTGATAACAGTGCGCAGCCGTTCGCCAGCATCTTTGTCAGCGCCGGGCGCCGTGGCCTGGAAGTCGAGCTGGCGCCGACGGTGCTGGCCGAGCATACCCAGGCCAGGTTCGCTGATATCGGTCGTCCTTGAGTCGCAGCGGCTGCGGCCAGGGTCGCTGCTGTATGCAGGAAAATCCCGTCTTCTGTGTCTGTCGCCCGTTGGGGGCCAGGGCCCATGCTGGGGGCCAGTTATTCACGGAGAAGGGATATGCAGCTTGAGTTTCATCAGGTCGATGCGTTCAGCGAGCGCCCGTTCGCGGGTAATCCGGCCATGGTTTACCGGCTTGAGTCCTGGCTCGATGACAGGCTGATGCAGCAGATTGCTGCCGAGCACAATCTGGCAGAAACCGCTTTCGTGGTGCGTGAGGCCCAGGGCTGGCGGATTCGCTGGTTCACCCCGGTGACTGAAGTGCCGTTGTGCGGGCATGCAACCTTGGCCACTGCCTATGTGTTGTTCGAGGTTTATGGCCAGGCCGCGCAGCGTATCGACTTTCTCAGCCAGTCCGGGCCCCTGAGTGTCACCCGTGAAGAGGGCCTGTTGTGGCTGGATTTCCCGCTGCGCAGCCCGAGCAGCCAGGCAGGGCAGGAGGCGGTGGCGCAAGCGCTGGGGGTTGAGGTCGTCGAATTGCTGGGGGCCAACGAGCTATTGGCCGTGCTGGAGTCGGAGCAGGCGGTGCGTGAGTGCCGGCCGGATATGACGGCGCTGGCGAAACTGCCCTGGCCCGGGGTGATCGTGACTGCGCGTGGGGAGCAGCACGACTTTGTCTCGCGCTATTTTGCCCCTGCCATCGGTATCGATGAGGACCCGGTGACCGGATCTACCCATTGCTGCCTGGCGCCTTACTGGGCGCAGCGGTTGGATAAGCCGCAGTTGAGCGCCTACCAGTGCTCTGCCCGAGGTGGCGCGTTGTTTTGTCGTCTGGAAGGTGAGCGGGTGAAGATCGGTGGGCATGCCCGGCTGATTGCCAGTGGGCAGTTGCATCTGCAATGACTGTGCTGGGTGTTTCGCCGGCAAGCCGGCTCCTACAGTGCGCTGTCGTAGGAGCTGGCTTGCCAGCGAAGACGGCTCAATGCGCGCTGCTGTACCGGCGCACCCCTGAGTCGCTTTGCGGGATCTGCGCTGCGGTACTGCCCGAAGCCTGGAACAGCACCAGGTGTTCCGCCGCGACCCGGATACCCACGTCGGCGCCGACCTGATGATCGGCGTGGCTCGGGAAGATCGATTCCAGCTGGCTGCCAGTGGGCAGTTGCAGGCGATACAGGGTCGAGGCGCCGAGGAACGTCTTGCCCACGACGCGGGCTTTCAAGGCGCTGTCGGGGGCGTGGACGATGTCGTCCGGACGCAACAGCACATCCACCGCACCGCCGGTTGGCCAGGTGTAGGCACGGTTGCCCTGCAGCAAGCCGAGTTCGGTCTGTACCGATTCCGGGCTGCTCAACTGGCCGCGAATGAAGTAGCCCTGACCGATGAAGCTGGCGACGAAGGGCGTCTGGGGTTCGTGGTAGAGGTTGTACGGTGTGTCCCACTGTTCCAGGCGGCCTTCCTTGAATACCCCTACCTGATCGCTCACGGCAAAGGCTTCCTCCTGGTCGTGGGTGACCAGGATCGCACTGGTGCCACGGGCCTTGAGGATGTCACGCACCTCGTGGCTGAGCTTGCGCCGCAGTTCGCCGTCGAGGTTGGAGAAGGGCTCGTCGAGCAGCAGCAGTTGTGGTTCGGGAGCCAGGGCACGAGCCAGGGCCACACGTTGTTGCTGGCCGCCGGACAGTTCGTGGGGGAAGCGCTGGCCGAGGTACTTCAGGTTCACCAGCTCCAGCAGTTCGGCCACCACCCGCTCTTTCTGCGGGTGTTTGCGAATGCCGAAGGCAATGTTGTCGGCCACGCTCAGGTGCGGGAACAGGGCGTAGTCCTGGAACACCATGCCGATCCGGCGTTTCTCCGGCGCCAGGGTGAAACCGGCGCTGGAGATGGTCTCGCCCGCCAGCTGGATTTCCCCCTCATGCACCGGCTCGAACCCGGCGATGGCGCGCAGGGTGGTGGTCTTGCCGCAGCCGGATGAGCCCAGCAGGCAGCCGATATCCCCGGCATTGAGGTGCAGGTTGAGGTTCTGCACCACGCGTTGGTCCTGGTAGCCGCAAGCGAGGTTGCGCAGGTTCAGTAGCAAGGGCTGGCTCATGCGTGGTGGTACGCCGGCTCGACGAGGAATTCGAGCAGGGCCTTTTGTGCGTGGAGGCGGTTTTCCGCCTGGTCCCAGGCCACCGAACGCGGGTCGTCCAGCAGGTCGAGGCTGATTTCTTCACCGCGGTGGGCGGGCAGGCAATGCATGAACAGAACGTCCTCGGCGGCCAGGTCCAGCAGTGCACGGTTGACCTGGAAGGGAGCGAACAGTTGCAGGCGCTTGGCAGTCTCCTCTTCCTGGCCCATGGAGGTCCAGACATCGGTGCTCACCAGGTGGGCACCACGCACGGCTTCGCGAGGATCACGGACGATGGTCACGCGGTCGCCGGCCTGGGCTACGAAATCCGCGTTGGGCTCGTACCCTTCGGGGCAGGCGATGCGCAGTTGGAAGTCGAACTGGATGGCCGCTTCTATATAGCTATTGCACATGTTGTTGCCGTCGCCGATCCAGGCCACGGTCTTGCCCTGGATCGAGCCGCGATGCTCGAGGAACGTCTGCATGTCAGCCAGCAGTTGGCAGGGGTGCAGGTCATCGGACAGGCCGTTGATCACCGGTACGCGGGAGTTGGCCGCAAACTCGGTCAGGGTGCTGTGGGCAAAGGTGCGGATCATCACCGCATCGAGCATGCGCGACATGACGATGGCGCAGTCGCCGATGGGCTCGCCGCGCCCCAGTTGAGTGTCCCGTGGCGAAAGGAAGATGGCCTGGCCGCCCAGTTGGATCATGCCGGCTTCGAAGGACAGTCGGGTTCGGGTCGACGACTTCTCGAAAATCATGCCAAGCACACGATTTTTCAAGGGCTCGAAGAGTACGCCGCGGTTACGCAGGTCCTTCAGCTCGATGCCTCGACGAATCACACTGACCAGCTCTTCGGGCGTGCAATCCATCAGGGAGAGAAAGTGCCTTGCGCTCATCATTAACTACCTTTTTGCAACGGACCGCAGATTCTCAAAGCCTTGTTTAGTCGAACAACGGGCTGGACCTGCGGCGAAAGCCGCACGGGGCGACGAAATAGGGGAAGGCGCGATCTTATAATTAAATGTCGCGTCTTACCAATAGTAGTGCTACGGCGATTATGGGCATGAGAGGCCAGGACGCGAATGCGCTGGCACTTTTGAGACCAGTTTCCAGACAGCAGCCGGGCATTTGTACACTGCCCCGGCGCGCCTTGGCAATCGAGCGCGGCGCGGGTGATGCCCATGCAGTCGTTTTCTGACCTGGAGGGCGGGGGCTGCGTCCCGGATAATCCGCGGGCTGGCAGCCTGAAACATTTCCTAATGCAAAGTGCTGAGGTTATAAAGGCGAATCAGTGGCAGGGACGGGTGAACGATGGAATCCAGGGAGCAACAACTGATGACGCTCTTGGGGCTCACGGCCCGGGCACTCACCGACATGACAGCTTCGGTGACGGCGTTTTCCTTCGAGCTGCTGCGCAGTGAAGATCCGGTGACCCGAGCGGCCGCGCGCAAGATGATCGACCGGATGATGAGCCTCAGTGCAGGCCTGGACGAGCATTGGCGATTGCTCGCACAACTCTCGGGTGGCTATGGGGAGCGGGAGGCCGTGGATGCAACCGCCCACGTCTCAGCGGATGGGCCGCCACGGTTGCCCTCCAACTGAAGGCGCCGATCATGGCCGGGGCTGATGGCCGTGAATTCATGGGACGAACGTCACTGGTGTCCTGTCAGGGGAGCGCCCATAGTTTTTGCTTCCGGCAAGCGAATACGCTGCGCTCTCAAACAATAGAGACTGGCCATGACCAAGACTCTCCATCACCGTGCCTGCCACCTGTGTGAGGCCATCTGTGGCCTGACCCTGGAAATCACCGAAGAAGACGGCAGTGCTCCGCGCATCAGCTCGATCAAGGGCGATCCTCAGGACAGTTTCAGCCGCGGTCATATCTGCCCCAAGGCCGTGGCCTTGCAGGATATCCAGAATGACCCGGACCGCCTGCGCCAGCCGGTGCGCCGGGTTGGCAATGAGTGGCAACCGATCGAATGGGACGAGGCCTTTGCCCTGGTGGCCGAGCGGCTGGCGAGTATTCAGCAGCGTCATGGCAACAACGCGGTGGCGACCTACCAGGGCAATCCCAGCGTGCACAACTATGGGCTGATGACCCACAGCAACTACTTTCTCGGCCAGCTCAAGACGCGCAATCGCTTCTCGGCTACCTCGGTCGACCAATTGCCTCAGCACCTGACCAGCTACCTGATGTATGGCCACGGCTTGCTGTTGCCGATTCCGGATATCGATCACACCGATTTCATGTTGATTCTTGGCGGCAATCCCCTGGCGTCCAACGGCAGCATCATGACCGTTCCGGATGTGGAAAAGCGCTTGAAAGCGATCCAGGCCCGTGGCGGCAAGGTAGTGGTGGTCGATCCGCGGCGCAGCGAAACCGCGGCCATGGCCGACCAGCATCTGTTTGTCCGCCCGGGGGGCGATGTCGCGCTGCTGTTTGGCCTGCTCAACAGCATCTTCGAAGAGGGGCCGACCCGCGACAGCCACTTGCAGGTGGATGGGCTGGCCGAGGTGCGCCAGGCCATATCCCGGTTCACGGCGGAGGCCATGAGCCCCCTGTGCGCCATTGCGGCGCCACAGATCCGCCAACTGGCCAGGGATTTCGCCTCGGCCGACAGAGCGGTCTGCTACGGGCGCATGGGCGTCTCGACCCAGGCCTTCGGCACGCTGTGCCATTGGTTGCTGCAATTGCTCAACCTGGTCACCGGTAACCTCGACCGCGTGGGTGGCGCCTTGTGTACCAGCCCCGCGGTGGATCTGGTAGCGGCGACTTCGGGCGGCCACTTCAATGCCTGGCAGAGCCGGGTTTCCGGGCTTCCGGAATACGGCGGCGAGTTGCCGGTGTCGGCCCTGGCAGAAGAGATACTCACCGAAGGGGAGGGGCAGGTACGGGCGCTGATCACGGTGGCGGGCAACCCGGTGCTGTCCACGCCCAATGGCCGGCAGCTGGAGCAGGCGCTGGATGGCTTGGAGTTCATGCTCAGCATCGACCTGTACATCAACGAAACCACCCGCTATGCCGACTTGATCCTGCCGTCCACCTCGGCCCTGGAAAATGATCACTACGACACCACGTTCAATCTGTTCGCGGTGCGCAATGTCAGCCGTTTCAACCGGGCGATCCTGCCCAAGCCCGAAGGTGCACTGCACGACTGGGAGATCTTCGTCGGCCTGGCCAAGGTCTTTGCCGAGCGCACCGAAAGCTCGCTCAAGCCGACCATCGCGCCGGCGCAAATGATTGATATGGGGCTGCGTGCCGGGCCTTATGGCGACGCCTCGCCGTTCAAGCTGTCATTGGCGACGCTGGCCGAGTATCCCCATGGCATCGATCTGGGGCCGCTGCAGCCGAATCTGGCCGGGCGCCTGAAAACCGAAAACCGGCGGATCCAGGCTGCGCCGCCGGCGATCATGGCCGACCTGGAGCGTTTTGCGGCCCTGAAGGCGCCGCAGGAGGGGGAATTGTTGTTGATCGGCCGCAGGCATGTGCGCAGTAACAACTCCTGGATGCACAACTATCACCGCCTGGTGAAGGGCAAGCCTCGTCACCAACTGCTGATGCATCCGCAGGATCTGGCTCACCGGGGTTTGCAGGACGGTCAACGGGTACGCATCAGTTCACGGGTCGGTGCGGTGGAAGTCGAAGTGCTGGCCAGTGCCGAGATGATGCCGGGGGTGGTGAGCCTGCCCCATGGCTGGGGGCATGGGCGTCCGGGCGTGCAGATGAACATAGCCACGGAGCAGCCGGGTTGCAGCGCCAATGACCTGACCGACGAGCGCCAGCTCGATGTGCTGTCGGGAAATGCGGCGTTGAACGGGGTGCCGGTCAGGGTGCAGGCGGCCTGAGATGTCTGTCGGAGAGGCCGAGCAGGGTGCTCAGGATTCCGTTACAATGCGCCACCGTGCCGACAACAGAGTCGGAAAGTTCAGCCGAGGTGTTCCATGGATATCATCGAAACTATTAAAGAGCAGATTGCCAACAACACCATTCTGCTTTACATGAAAGGCTCGCCGAATGCCCCGCAGTGCGGCTTCTCTGCCAAAGCCGCTCAGGCCGTAATGGGCTGTGGTGAGAAGTTCGCTTACGTGGACATCCTGCAGAACCCGGAAATTCGCGCCAACCTGCCCAAGTACGCCAATTGGCCAACCTTCCCACAACTGTGGGTGGCCGGTGAGCTGGTCGGCGGCAGCGACATCATGGCTGAAATGTTCGCCAACGGTGAATTGCAGAGCCTGATCAAGGCCGCTGCCGAAAAAGCCGCTGCCAAGACCGAAGCGTAAAAGCGCGCCTGCTCGCGAGGGTTTCCGGGAGTCGACATGCTACTCGTGTGATTCTCGGAAACTTGCGGTAAGCACTCTGCTTCGGTTTGTTACGCGAACATATCCGCGTAATAAAAAAAGCCCCGCTCTCATAAGAGAAGCGGGGCTTTTTTATTCTTCGGGTATTACGAGTTGAGTTACTCGTCACCCATTTGCGATTGCAGATAGTTCTCGATACCCACTTTATCGATCAGGCCCAATTGGGTTTCCAGCCAGTCGATATGCTCTTCTTCGGATTCCAGAATATCTTCCAGCAGTTCACGGCTGCCGAAGTCACCAACCGATTCGCAATGGGCGATCGCGGCCTTGAGGTCGGCATGGCCGGTGCGCTCGATACGCAGGTCGCATTCGAGCATTTCCTTGGTGTGCTCACCAATATGCAACTTGCCCAGGTCCTGGACGTTGGGCAGGCCTTCGAGGAAGAGGATGCGCTTGATCAGCTTGTCCGCATGCTTCATCTCGTCGATGGACTCGTGGTACTCGTGCTTGCCCAGCTTGTTCAGGCCCCAGTCTTCATACATGCGCGCATGCAGGAAGTACTGATTGATCGCGACCAGTTCATTGGCAAGGATTTTATTGAGATGCTGGATGACTGTAATGTCGCCTTTCATGATGGGGTCCTGCCCTGTATTTAGTGGAACATGGGCAGAGTCTGAGCTGCATGAACATTACTGTCAAACCTAAGTTATTGAATAATATATGAAAATTAATCGGAATAAGAATGTTTGTGTTCCGCGTTTTGTCTCTAAGCGATTGAATTACAGGCATAAAAAAACCGGACGCCAGGTCCGGTTGTTTGTAACGCCGCTAATTATTGATTAAATCAGGCGACATTAAATTCCACAGGGTAGGGGATTGCCGCTTGGCTGCTCTGCAATTCGGTCAGGGTTTCGCGAACCACTTGCTTGGCCAGGCAGGCACATTTGCCGCACTGGCTGGCAACGCCGGTGGCCTGGCGTACTTCGCGGTAGCTGCAGCAACCTTCGTAGATCGCTTCGCGAATTTGTCCGTCGGTGACACCGGTGCAGAGGCAGACATACATAAGATGAGAACCGTCGCTGGTTAGGGCTCAATTGCGATGGATCTTAATGTTAACGAGAATGATTGTCAAAGTTGTTTCGACGCCCTTTGTTGCTGATTCTTGCTTGAGTGACGAACGGCTTTTCTTGGCATTAATGACAGATCATTAGCATTTTTCGCGTTGGAGGCCGGCCAGAGGAAAAACCACTAAGGACAGCTTAAAAACGCCGTGTATGATGGTCGGTCCTTGCGAAGAGGGCGCACGTCACGGGGCTGTCGCATCAGCATGGCAGGCTCGGGGCCAACCCTTCTTCTTCATTACTACGTCCACACCAGGAGATATCCAATGAGCGTACTCGTAGGCAAACAAGCCCCTGACTTCACCGTTCCGGCCGTTCTCGGCAATGGCGAAATCGTCGACAGCTTCACCCTGTCCTCGGCCATCAAAGGCAAATACGGCCTGGTGTTCTTCTACCCACTGGACTTCACCTTCGTGTGCCCGTCCGAGCTGATCGCTCTGGATCACCGCATGGCCGACTTCAAGGCACGCAACGTTGAAGTGATCGCTGTGTCCATCGACTCGCACTTCACTCACAACGCCTGGCGTAACACCCCGATCAATGCCGGCGGCATCGGTCAGGTTCAATACATCATGGCTGCTGACATGAAGCACGACATCGCCAAGGCCTACGACGTTGAGTCCGAAGGCGGCGTGGCTTTCCGTGGCGCGTTCCTGATCGACGACAAAGGCGTTGTCCGCTCGCAGATCGTCAACGACCTGCCACTGGGCCGCAACATGGAAGAGCTGATCCGTCTGGTCGACGCTCTGCAGTTCCACGAAGAGCACGGCGAAGTCTGCCCTGCCAACTGGAAGAAAGGCGACAAGGGCATGACCGCTTCGCCAGAAGGCGTTGCTGCTTACCTGAGCGAGAACGCCGGCAAGCTGTAAGGCTTGGCGTCACGCATAAAAAAACCGGCCTTAGGGCCGGTTTTTTTATGGGGCAAAGGAAAGCGACTATTCAGTCGTCGAAATCCTGCCAGCCGCCCATCTGTTTCCAGCGGTTGACGATGCCGCAGAACAGCTCGGCGGTCTTCTCGGTGTCGTAGCGAGCCGAGTGGGCCTCGCGACCGTCGAAGTCGATGTCTGCGCTCTGACAGGCCTTGGCCAGCACGGTCTGGCCATATGCCAGGCCAGCCAGAGTGGCGGTATCGAAGCTGGAGAACGGGTGGAACGGATTGCGCTTCATGTCCAGGCGCGCCACGGCGGCATTCAGGAAGCCCAGGTCGAAGCTGCTGTTGTGGCCTACCAGGATGGCGCGCTTGCAGCCATTGGCCTTCAGCGCCTTGCGCACCCCGCGGAAAATATCGGTGAGGGCGGTTTCTTCGCTCACAGCCATGCGCAGGGGATGATCAAGCTTGATCCCGGTGAATTCCAGGGCTGCAGCTTCGATGTTCGCGCCTTCGAAAGGCTCGACCCGGAAGAAGTAGGTGTGTTCGGGGAACACGAAGCCTTTTTCGTCCATGCCGATGGTGGTTGCGGCAATTTCCAGCAGGGCGTCGGTGGCCGAGTTGAAGCCACCGGTTTCAACATCGACGACTACCGGCAGGTAACCGCGAAAGCGTGCCGCCATCGGATGGCGAGGACCGCCGCTGCTACCTTCTTGTTCGTCGTCGAAATGGTCGTCACTCACGAGTGATCCTCCAGCAGGCGCCAGCGCAGTTTTTCACCGGCGCGCAGCGGAATGACAGTCAGCTCGCCAAACGGCAGGCTGGCAGGAGCGGTCCATTCTTCACGGACCAGGGTGATGCTGTCGGTGTTGGCCGGCAGGCCGTAGAAGCGCGGGCCGTTGAGGCTGGCGAAAGCTTCCAGCTGATCCAGGGCATTGCGTTGTTCGAACGCTTCGGCGTACAGCTCGATGGCGGCGTAGGCGCTGTAGCAGCCGGCGCAACCGCAAGCGGCTTCCTTGGCGTGCTGGGCGTGAGGTGCCGAGTCGGTGCCGAGGAAGAACTTCGCGTTGCCGCTGGTGGCCGCATCCAGCAGGGCTTCCTGGTGGGTGTTGCGCTTGAGGATCGGCAGGCAATAGAAGTGCGGACGAATACCGCCCACCAGCATGTGGTTGCGGTTGTACAGCAGGTGATGCGCGGTGATGGTGGCGCCGACGTTAGCCGAAGCCTCCTTGACGAACTGCACGGCTTCAGCGGTGGTGATGTGTTCGAACACCACTTTCAGGCTGGGGAAGCGTTCAACCACACGCCGCATGTGCTCGTCGATGAAGATCTTCTCGCGGTCGAAGACGTCGACGTCGCCGCGGGTTACCTCGCCGTGGATCAACAGCGGCAGGCCGACTTCGGCCATGGCTTCAAGCACCGGGAAAATCTTGTCGATGCTGGTCACGCCCGAATCCGAGTTGGTGGTCGCGCCGGCCGGGTACAGCTTGGCGGCGTGGACGAAACCGCAGGCCTTGGCCGCGCGGATTTCCTCCGGCTGGGTACGGTCGGTCAGGTAGAGCACCATCAGTGGCTCGAAGCGGCTGCCGGCCGGGCGCGCAGCTAGAATGCGCTGGCGATAGGCGTCGGCTTCCGCGGCGTTGCGCACCGGAGGTACCAGGTTGGGCATGATGATGGCGCGGCCAAAGGTGCGCGCGACATCTGCGACTGTATTGGGCAACACGGCCCCATCGCGAAGATGAATATGCCAGTCGTCGGGACGCAGCAGGGTCAGGCGGTCGGACATTGGAGGTTCCAGGCGGGTAAAACTCGGGGGAATGCTACCGGAAAAGACTCTTCCAGGCACTCGCTATCAAGTTTTGCGACGAGCAACCGATATCCCGAAGGTATGGCGTATTAACGCCTGTCGATTTTTCTGTTGTACACGTCAGTGGAGCCTCCCGTGCGCCAGCGTTATCTAGCCTTGCTCAGTGTGTTTGCCAGCCTGCCTGCGATGGCTCTCACTTTCCAGACTCGCCTGGAGAGCATTGAGTGGACGGTCGAAGGTGACAAGTTCGAGTGCCGCCTGATCCAACCGGTTACCGATTTCGGTTCCGGCGAATTCGTTCGTCGCGCCGGCGAGCAGGCGATTTTCCGCCTCAAGAGTTTCAACCCCATGCAGGCCGGTGGTTCCGCGACCCTGCTTGCGGCCGCCGCCCCCTGGCAGCCGGGGCGTGGCGACATCAACCTCGGGGCGGTCAAGGCCGGTACCGATGGGGTGCTGTTCAACAGCAACCAGATGCAGGCCGGACGTCTGATCGTCGGTTTGCTGGAGGGGCGCAGCCCGGTGGTCCGGCACTTCTCCCGCGAAGGCGGAGTGTCCGAGGTGCGCCTGTTGCCGGTGAAGTTCAGCAAGGCCTATGGCGACTATCAAAGCTGCATGGCCAAGCTGTTGCCGATGAACTATGAACAGGTCAAGCAGGCCGAGATCGGTTTCCCCGGGGGGGGCATCGACTTGGACGCCCGGGCCAAGGCCAAGCTGCAAGTGATGGTGGACTTCATCAAGGCCGACCCCACGGTCAATCATGTCGAATTGGACGGGCACTCTGATAACAGTGGCAACCGCCTGACCAACCGTGACCTGTCGCGCCGTCGTGCGCTGGCGGTCATGGAGTTCTTCAAGGCCAATGGCCTGGCGGAAAACCAGATCGTGGTGCGCTTCCATGGCGAGCGCTATCCCCTGGCCCCCAACACCAATGCGGCCAACCGGGCGAAGAACCGGCGGGTCAATGTGCATCTGGAACGGGTCGCTCCTGTCGAAAAGCCGGCCCCAGCGCCTCAGGCGGCTTCCGGATCCAGCGCAGCGGCGACTTCCTGATACGGCTGTCGTCGTCGCTCGCTCGACATAATCTGTCGCTTGGTCGTCATAAGCTGTCGCGCCTCTGTAAATTATCCGCGTGGATCGGTAGACTTGGCGGCTTTCCGTACAACCCCGTGGAGTGATGGCATGGCGGACGTTAACAAGGTCGTTCTGGCGTATTCGGGCGGCCTGGACACTTCGGTGATCCTCAAGTGGCTGCAGGATACTTACAACTGTGAAGTAGTGACTTTCACTGCTGACCTGGGCCAAGGCGAAGAGGTCGAGCCGGCCCGCGCCAAGGCGCAAGCCATGGGCGTCAAAGAGATCTACATCGACGATCTGCGCGAAGAGTTCGTGCGTGATTTCGTCTTCCCGATGTTCCGCGCCAACACCGTCTACGAAGGCGAGTACCTGCTGGGTACTTCCATCGCTCGTCCGTTGATCGCCAAGCGCCTGATCGAAATCGCCAACGAAACCGGCGCCGACGCCATTTCCCATGGCGCCACCGGCAAGGGCAACGATCAGGTGCGTTTCGAACTGGGCGCCTACGCCCTCAAGCCGGGTGTGAAGGTGATTGCCCCTTGGCGCGAGTGGGACCTGCTGTCCCGCGAGAAGCTGATGGACTACGCCGAGAAGCACGGGATCCCGATCGAGCGTCACGGCAAGAAGAAATCCCCGTACTCGATGGATGCCAACCTGCTGCACATCTCCTATGAAGGTGGCGTGCTGGAAGACACCTGGACCGAGCACGAAGAAGACATGTGGCGCTGGACTGTCTCCCCGGAGAAGGCCCCAGATACCCCGCAATACCTGGAACTGACCTACCGCAACGGCGATATCGTGGCACTGGACGGCGTCGAGATGACCCCGGCCACCGTGCTGGCGACCCTGAACCGCATTGGTGGCGAACACGGTATCGGTCGTCTGGACATCGTCGAGAACCGTTACGTGGGCATGAAGTCCCGCGGCTGCTACGAGACTCCTGGCGGCACCATCATGCTGCGTGCCCACCGCGCCATCGAGTCCATCACCCTGGACCGCGAAGTGGCTCACCTCAAAGACGAGCTGATGCCCAAGTACGCCAGCCTGATCTACACCGGCTACTGGTGGAGCCCTGAGCGTCTGATGCTGCAACAGATGATCGACGCCTCCCAGGCCCACGTGAATGGCGTGGTACGCCTGAAGCTGTACAAGGGCAACGTGATCGTGACCGGTCGCAAGTCTGACGAGTCGCTGTTCGACGCCAACATCGCTACCTTCGAAGAGGACGGCGGTGCCTACAACCAGGCGGACGCAGCTGGCTTCATCAAGCTCAACGCCCTGCGCATGCGCATTGCCGCGAACAAGGGTCGGACCCTGGTCTGATGCTTTGAGTGGTTGAAGAAAGCCCCGCGATAAGCGGGGCTTTTTTTTGCCCGGGCTAATTGCAGTGAGCGTCGGGGCCTAATTCAGATCAGCAAATGTCTGTTGGGCAAGGTGAGCCACTTCTTGATGGGCGAAGTACCAAGTACCGCTACTGAGAGTGCTTGTAGGTTGGAGTTTTATTAGTACGAAAAGTAGCTGATTTGACGATTGATCCTAGGCGGTTTGGATATTGAACCACTTTTATCTAGGTCGTTTTGTAAGGCAATTCGGTATTGTTTGTAAGGATCGTCCTCGTAAGGTCGTAGCCCTCTGTAGCACGGTGTCAGAGTCAATTCTCTGGGGTATTGTGCGGGCTCTAAAAAAACTCTCAGGACTGAGATGGACCTATGAAAAGAGTATTGATCGTGGATGATCACCCTGTTGTCCGTTTGGCTGTGCGCATGTTGATGGAGCGCCATGGCCTTGAAGTAGTAGCGGAAGCAGATAACGGCACGGATGCATTGAAGTTGGCTCTTGAATATGTTCCAGACATCTTGATTCTGGATATTGGAATTCCGCAACTTGATGGGCTCGAAGTTATAAACCGGCTGATGTCCAGAGGTATGTCGATCAAGATTCTGGTATTGACCCTGCAAGTTCCGGGGCCTTTCTCCATGCGCTGCATGCAGGCCGGTGCTGCCGGTTATGTGTGCAAGCAGCAGGACATCACCGAGTTGTTGAGTGCCGTGCGTGCGGTGCTGGCGGGATACAGCTACTTCCCCAACGAGGCCTTGCATACTTTTCGCTCAAGCCAGGGCATCAGCAGTGAGCAGCAGATGATCGAGCTGCTTTCAGGGCGCGAATTGATCGTATTGAAACAACTCACCAACGGCATGAGTAACAAGGAAATTGCCGAGGGGTTGTGCTTGAGCAACAAGACCATCAGTACCTACAAGCGCCGGCTACTGGCCAAGCTCAATGCTCGTTCACTGGTTGATCTGATCGAGTTCGCTCAACGGCATCGGTTGATATGAGCCTTTAGAGCACATGCGCATTGAGACGGTGTTGCTGGATGGGTTCGCTTGAGTGCCGACGCAGCCGGTCAGTCGGGGAGGCTGACCGGCCAGATTAGCGGCTGGGCACAGGTACAAAAAAACCTCCATGGGGAGGTTCTTTTGTGACTAGAGGTCAAAGTCGTAATCGGCCAACTGTTTTTGCAGGCGCCGTTCCTCGAGGAGATTGTCGATGGTCCGGCGCTTGCTCAGATTGGTTTTCGCCACTTCGACCACCGGTTCTGCGTCATCTGTTTCAGCTGCGACGAAATCGTCTTCTACGTCCAGTTGTTCTTTGCCAGTACTCATAAGGTCGACTCCAGGCTAGGACTGCCATTGGCGCTCCTTATATCGATATTCTCCTGGCGGGTAAAAAAGATTTTTTCAATCGATCTATCGGCAAAATCAATGCTTGCTCAATCGTCGGAAGTCTTTTGCTTGTATTCGCACAGGTCTTCGATTCGACAGCTGCCACAGCGTGGCTTGCGTGCCAGGCAAACGTAGCGGCCGTGGAGGATCAGCCAGTGATGGGAGTCCAGCAGAAACTCCTTGGGCACGAACTTCATGAGTTTCTTTTCGACCTCGACCACGTTCTTTCCCGGGGCCAGCCCGGTTCGGTTGCTGACCCGGAAGATATGGGTGTCCACCGCCATGGTCAGTTGCCGGAAAGCGGTGTTGAGGACCACGTTGGCGGTCTTGCGGCCCACCCCGGGCAGAGCCTCCAGCTCTTCCCGGGTCTGTGGCACTTCGCTGTTATGGCGTTCCACCAGCAGGCGGCAGGTCTCGATGACGTTCTTGGCCTTGCTGTTGTACAGGCCGATGGTCTTGATGTATTCGGACAGGCCTTCGACACCCAGGGCGTAGATTGCCGCTGGGGTATTGGCTACGGGGAAGAGCCTGGCAGTCGCCTTGTTGACCCCGACGTCGGTCGATTGCGCCGAGAGAATCACCGCGATCAGCAGCTCGAACGGCGAGGAATAGGCCAGCTCGGTTTTCGGTTCGGGGTTGTCTTCGTGTAGCCGGCGAAAGATTTCCAGGCGTTTGGCGGCATTCATGGGTGATTCATTTCCTCGAAGGCGGTCGGTTTAAGGTCCAGGAGCCGGCCCAGGCTCGTTTTGCGGCCAGCAGTGCACCCAGCAGGATAAAACCGCCGGGGGCGAGGGTCAGCAGGCGTAGCCCCCCATGTGGCAGCACGACCCAGCCGTTGCCTGCATCCGACTGGCCGACAAGCCAGCCCAGATGGCTGCCCAGCGTACCAGCGCCCAGCAGCTCGCGCAGGGCACCCAGGCCGATCAGGGCCACACAGAAAGCGCCGGTCAGGCGCAGTCGGTTGCGGTGCTGGAAGAAGCCCGCCTGTTCCAGTACCACGCATTGCAGGGGCAGCAGGCCCAGGTACAGGCTCAATTGCTGGTGCAGCTCATAACTCCAGGCCTGCAGCGCCAGCCACAGGCAACTGCCGAGGCTGGCGCTGAGCAGCAGGCTGGCCAGCCAGTGGTGGCGGGCCTCGATGGGCGGACGCAGCAAGCGCATGCCGGCGCCGTAGAGGCCGATCAGCAATACCCAGGCCAGGGCCAGGCCGATTGCCTTGACCCAGGAGTCCGTAGCCCCGATCAGGGGTGGCAGCATCAGCAGCCCCGGCAATGACAACGGCTTATTCATGAGGCGTTCCAGGGAGCAGTTGTCCGCGGTGTTCGTCGAAGTAGCGCAAGGCATCATGCAAGGCACTGATCACCGCACGGGAAGTGATGGTGGCGCCGGCAATCTGATCGAACTGCCCGTTGTCCTTTTTCAAGGCCCAGGCGCTGTCGCCCGGATCATTGCGGGATTTTCCTGAAAACCCCTGGAGCCAGGCATTGGGCCAGCTGGCGATACGTGCTCCCAGCCCCGGAGTCTCATCCTGCCGGAGGGTCTTGCTGCCCAGCAGGCGCCCCTGGCTGTCGATAGCGATCAGCAACTCGATGGGGCCGGCGTAGCCTGTGACCTGGCTGCGCAGCAGTACGGCGCTGGGCCGGCCATTGCGGGTGGCCAGGTAGCCATCGAGCAGGCGACTGTTGCTCAGTTGCCCATCGGCCAAGGGCAATGGCTGGTCCAGAGGCTGGTTGTCATAGCTGCCGGCGGGCAGCACATCCAACAGCTTGCGTGCCTGCAAGGCCCGTTGTTCGGCTTCTATGCGTGGAGTGGCGGCATATTGCAGCCACAGGGTGGCACCGATGCCCAGGGAGCCGAGCAGCATCAGCAGCAACAGGCTGCGAGCCCCTTTCATGATGGGCGCTCCAGCGGTTTTTCGGAGCTCAGGCGCTCCAGGGCCGGTACCGCCAGGTTCATCAGCAGCACGGCGAATGCGAGCCCGTCGGGGTAGCCACCCCAGCTGCGGATCAGGTAGGTGAGCAGGCCAACGCCAACGCCAAACAGCAGGCGCGCCTTGGCGGCCTTGGGGCCGGACACCGGCTCGGTGACGATAAAGAACGCACCGAGCATGCTGGCGCCGCTGAACAAATGGAACAGCGGCGAACCGTGGGAGTCGGAGCCGCTGCCGTTCCAGCACAGTAGGCTGATCAGCAGCAGGCTGCCAAGCATGCCCACGGGCGCCTGCCAGCCGATGACCCGTTGTTGCAGCAGAAACAGGCCGCCAGCCAGAAATCCGAGGTTGACCCATTCGGCACCACGGCCGCCGAAGTGACCGAAGGCGGGGTTGCCGGCAAAGAGTTCATCGACGGTCAGGCTCTTGTTGATCCGCAGGCTGTCCAGCGCCGTGGCCTGGGCCCAGGCGTCCGGGGGCGAGTTGCCTCCCAGGCCGAATACCTGTTGCAGCCCGCCGAGCAGGTCCAGGGCATGGGGCGCGGGCCAGTGAGTCATGGATGGCGGGAAGCACAGCAGGGCCAGCGCATAGCCCAGCATGGCCGGGTTGAAGGGGTTCTGGCCGACACCGCCGTACACCTGCTTGCCCAAGAGCACGGCGCTGGCGGCAGCGCTCAGCGGCAGCCACCAGGGGCAATAGGGTGGCAGGGCCAGGGCCAACAAGGTGGCACTGACCAACGCGCTGCCATCGCTGAGGGCAGGTTGCAGCGGACGCCGCCGCAGGAACAGCACCAAGGCTTCCATGGCCAGGGCCCCACTGGCTGCCAGCAGTAGATTCAGCAGCGGCCCCCAGGCATACAACCACAGCAGTACCAGCAGCCCTGGCAGCGCGGCCAGCAGCACGCGCTGCATGGCCTGGCGCAGGCGCGGGTCGACTGTTTCAGGGCACGTCATGGGCGTTTACCTGGCGCTCGGCTTCGCTCAGGCGGGCTTGGGCCTGGGCCAGTTGTTCGCTGCTGGTATCGGTCTGGCGTTGCAGTTTGCTCAGTTCGGCTCGGGCGTAGGCCAGTTCGGTCTTCAGTTGTCGCAGTTGTGGGGCGATCGGGCGTTTCTCGATCCGCTCCAGTACTGGAGCCGGTTTGCCACTGGCGTCTTCCGCGGCGTGCAGCGCCTGTTCGGCCGCCGCCAGGGCCGCGGCCAGGGTTTGCAGTTCGGCTTCGGGGGCTGCTGCGGCCTGGGCCTTTTTCAGTTCGGCGCGGCGCATCGCCAACTGGATCTTGGCTCGCTTTAGGTCGGCATCCCGGGCCACCGGCGCGGTCGGTGTAGGCGCCTGGGCTTCCAGTTGGGCCAGTGCCTGCTCGGCCACTTCGAACTGGCGCTGCAGGACGATCAACTGCGATTGCTGCTCGAAGGTCGGTGGATGACCGAAGGCCTTGAGGGATTTGTGCAATTGGGCGCGACTCATGGCCAGCTCGATCTTGGCCTTTTTCAAGGCAGCATCGGCCGCCGCGGCTTTCTGTGCGCGGACCCGCTCGATAGCCGACTGAACCGGATCCTGGCTGGCGTCGCTGGCCTGGGTGGCGCGCTGGGCCCTGGCCTGACGTTCGGCCAGGCGCCGGGCCTCTTCGCGCTGCAAGCGATCATTGCGCTGCTCGAAGCGGCGCCGGGCGTGATCGCGTTTGGCGGTGCGAGCCTGCAGCTGCTCGGGGCTGCTGGCCAGGCCGCCGACAATGGGCAGCACTCGGGCCATGGGCAACGGCAGCATGTCGATGCAATCCACCGGGCAGGGCGCCACACAGAGGTCGCAGCCGGTGCATTCGTCGATCAATACGCTGTGCATGAGCTTCGCCGCGCCGACGATGGCGTCCACCGGGCAGGCCTGGATGCACTTGGTGCAGCCGATGCATTCGGCCTCGCGGATATGGGCGATCTGCGCCGGGGCTTCGCCACGGCTGTGGTCCAGTTCTACCACCGGCAGCTGGAGCAGTTGTGCCAGGCCGGCGATGGTTTCCTGGCCCCCTGGCGGACACTTGTTGATGGCCTCGCCACTGGCGATGCCCTGGGCGTAGGGTTTGCATCCGGCGTGGCCGCACTTGCCGCATTGGGTCTGGGGCAAAAGGGCGTCGATGCGTTGAATCAGACTCATGTCTTGAGCAGTCCGTTGAAGCCGAAAAACGCCACTGCCAGTAGGCCGGCGCTGATCAGGTCGATCGGCAGGCCTTGCCAGGGCAGGGGAATATCGTTGGTGGAAATACGCTGGCGCAGGTCATTGAACAGGCACAGTACCAACCAGAAGCCCAGCCCGGCACCCAGGCTCATGGCGCCGAGGGTCGCCAGCCCGAGGTTTTCCCCGCTGGCGATCAACAGCAGGCCGAGCATCCCGGCATTGGCCAGCAACAAGGGCCAGAGGCCATCGAATGGCAAGCCGGGCAGGGCCCGGGGCAGCCAGTGTAGCGTCGGCCTGATCAGCAGCACGCTCAGGGACAGCCAGGTAAACAGCTGCAAGGACTGCAGCCCCGAGGGCACCAGCACGCCACGATAGAGGACATGGCCGAGTACGCAACTGACCAGTATCAAGACCGTCGTTGCCAGGCCCAGCGCATGGATCCGAAGCCGAGCGCCATCGGCTGGGGCCTGCAGCAGCGGGTCGACGCCCAGCGGCCACTGCAACACGAAGTTGTTGATCAGGGCAGTGCTGACAAGGGCGAGGAGGAAGTCGGTCATGGTCGGGGCCGGTACGGGCAGGCTGTCCTTCAAGAGTAGGCAAACTCCAGCGTCGGCGCAGGGCCCGCCAGATATGCAAATCCCCCCGCTGCGCCGGGCGCAACGGGGGGATGGGGTCCAGCCTGCAGCCTTACTTGATCCGCTGGCCGGGCTTGGCGCCGCTGTCCGGGCTCAGCAGGTAGATTTCTTCACCGCCAGGGCCGGCAGCCATCACCATGCCTTCGGAGATGCCGAACTTCATTTTCCGTGGCTTGAGGTTGGCGATCATCATGGTCAGGCGGCCATCGAGCTTGGACGGATCAGGGTAGGCGCTCTTGATGCCGGAGAACACGTTGCGCTGTTCGTCGCCGATATCCAGGGTCAGGCGCAGCAGCTTGTCGGCACCTTCCACGGCTTCGGCCTTGACGATCAGGGCGACACGCAGGTCGATGGCAGCAAAGGCATCGAAGTCGATTTCCGCGGACAGCGGGTCCTTCACCAGTTCACCGTTGCCTTTAGGGCCACCGGTGTCGGTCTGGCTGGCGGCCAGGTCTTCCTTGGAGGCATCGGTCATGGCTTGCACTTTTACCGGGTCGATCCGCGTCATCAGCGGCTTGAATTCGTTGAGCTGATGGTTGGCCAGCAGTTGCTGGTGGTCGTTCCAGGTCAGCGGGGCCACGTTGAGGAAGGCCTCGGCATCGGCAGCCAGCAGTGGCAGCACCGGTTTGAGGAAGATCACCAACTGGCGGAACAGGTTGATGCCAGTGGCGCAGATGGCCTGGACTTCATCCTGCTTGCCTTCCTGCTTGTTCAGCGACCATGGAGCCTTGTCGGCGATCCAGGCGTTGGCACGGTCGGCCAGGCCCATGATCTCGCGCATGGCTCGGGCGAAGTCACGGGCTTCATAGGCGTCGGCGATGCTTGGCGCCGCGGCCAGGAAGGCCTCGGTCAGCTCGGGGGCGGCATTGCTGTCCACCATCACCCCGGCATTGCCCTTGTGGATGAAGCCGGCGCAACGGCTGGCGATGTTCACCACCTTGCCCACCAGGTCGGAGTTGACCTTCTGCACGAAGTCTTCGAGGTTCAGGTCCAGGTCGTCGACACCACGGCCCAGCTTGGACGCGTAGTAGTAGCGCAGGTATTCCGGCGACAGGTGCTCCAGGTAGGTACGGGCCTTGATGAAGGTGCCACGGGACTTGGACATCTTCTGGCCATTGACCGTCAGGTAGCCGTGGACGTTGATGCCGGTCGGCTTGCGATAGCCGGCGCCTTCGAGCATGGCGGGCCAGAACAGGGCGTGGAAGTTGACGATGTCCTTGCCGATGAAGTGATACAGCTCGGCGGTGGAGTCCTTGCCCCAGAAGGCGTCGAAATCCAGTTCCGGACGACGGCTGCAGAGGTTCTTGAAGCTGGCCATGTAGCCGATCGGCGCGTCCAGCCACACATAGAAGTACTTGCCCGGCTCATCCGGGATCTCGAAGCCGAAGTACGGTGCATCGCGGGAGATGTCCCACTGCTGCAGGCCGGCGTCCAGCCACTCGGCGATCTTGTTGGCCACGGCGTCCTGCAGGGTGCCGCTGCGGGTCCAGCTCTGCAGCATCTGCTGGAAGTCCGGCAGCTTGAAGAAGAAGTGCTGGGAGTCCTTGAGCACCGGAGTGGCGCCGGAGATCGCCGACTTAGGATCCTTCAGGTCGGTCGGGGCATAGGTGGCACCGCATTTTTCGCAGTTGTCGCCGTACTGGTCCTCGGTGCCGCATTTCGGGCAGGTGCCCTTGATGAAGCGGTCGGCCAGGAACATTTTCTTTTCCGGGTCGAAATACTGGGTGATGGAGCGCGTGGCGATGTGCCCGGCGTCCCGCAGCTTGAGGTAGATCTGGCTCGACAGCTCACGGTTTTCTTCAGCGTGAGTGGAGTGGAAGTTGTCGAAATCCACCAGGAACTCGGCAAAGTCGGCGCAGTGTTCAGCCTGCACGTTGGCGATCAACTGCTCCGGGGTGATGCCTTCCTTCTCCGCGCGCAACATGATGGCCGAGCCGTGTGCGTCGTCCGCGCAGACATAGATGCATTGGTTGCCGCGTAGCTTCTGGAAGCGCACCCACATGTCGGTCTGGATGTACTCAAGCATGTGGCCAAGGTGGATGGAACCATTGGCATAGGGCAGGGCGCTGGTGACGAGGATCTTGCGTGGCTCGGACATGGGGCTCGGCTACTTGATGAAACGGAGGTCGGCCACTATAAAGCGCCGGAGCGGAATTTTCACCCTTCCAGGCACATTGTGCGCAGCAAGCTTTCTCGCCACGAAGGAGTCGGCGGCGTAGGATAGCCGGCTGATTTTCCTGTCTTGTTATCGGAGTTGCCCATGAGCGCCGTCAATCGCGCAGCGGTGGAAGCCGTCCTTCGTCAATACACCGACCCTTACCTGAACCAGGACCCGGTCAGCGCCGGCTGCGTACGGGACATCGAGGTCCAGGGCGACCGGGTCACGGTCCGCATGGAACTGGGTTATGCCGCCGGCCTGTTCAAGAGTGGCTGGGCGCAGATGCTGCAACTGGCCATCGAGGGCCTGGACGGCGTGAGCTCGGCCAAGGTCGAGATCAGCAGCGTCATTGCCGCGCACAAGGCCCAGGCGCAGATCCCGGGCCTGGCCAACGTCAAGAACGTGGTGGCGGTGGCTTCCGGCAAGGGCGGTGTTGGCAAGTCCACCACCGCGGCCAACCTGGCCCTGGCCCTGGCTCGCGAAGGCGCCAAGGTGGGGATTCTCGACGCCGACATCTATGGCCCGAGCCAGGGCATCATGTTCGGCATCGCCGAAGGCACCCGGCCGAAGATCAAGGACCAGAAGTGGTTCGTGCCGATCGAGTCCCACGGCGTGGAGGTCATGTCCATGGCCTTCCTCACCGATGACAACACGCCGATGGTCTGGCGCGGCCCTATGGTCTCCGGGGCCTTGCTGCAACTGGTGACCCAGACCGACTGGGGCAACCTGGACTACCTGGTGATCGACATGCCGCCAGGCACCGGCGACATCCAGCTGACCCTGGCGCAGAAAGTCCCGGTGGCCGGTGCGGTGATCGTCACCACGCCCCAGGACCTGGCTCTGCTGGATGCTCGCAAGGGCGTGGAGATGTTCCGCAAGGTCAATATCCCGGTGCTGGGCGTGGTGGAGAACATGGCGGTGCACATCTGCTCCAACTGTGGCCATGCCGAGCACCTGTTTGGCGAAGGCGGCGGCGAGAAGCTGGCCAGCCAGTACGACGTCGAGCTGCTGGCCTCGCTACCGCTGTCGATGCTGATCCGCGAGCAGGCCGACGGCGGCAAGCCGACGGTGATCGCCGAGCCGGAAAGCCAGATCGCCATGGTCTACCAGGAGTTGGCGCGGCATGTGGGCGCGCGCATTGTCTTGCAAGAAGCGGCCGCCCCGGCGATGCCCAACATCACCATCAGCGACGACTGAAGCCCCAGGCGGGTGAGTCATGTAGGAGCCGGCTTGCCGGCGAAGGCGTCCTCAAGATCGCTTTCGCCAGCAAGCCGGCTCCTACCGTTGCGACGGCAGGGTCAGACCCGCAGGCCGCCGTCCATTTCCAGGATGCGCCCGGTGTAGTAGTCGTTCTCGAAGATATAGGCCGCCGAGTGGGCGATCTCTTCCGGCTTGCCCATGCGCTTGAGGGGAATACCGGCGGTCATTTTTTCCAGGGCCTCGGGTTTCATGCCCAGGGTCATCTCGGTTTCGATAAAGCCCGGGGCAATGCCCGCCACGCGGATACCGTAACGCGCGAGCTCCTTGGCCCAGGTGACCGTGGCTGCCGCGACCCCGGCCTTGGCCGCGGAATAGTTGGTCTGGCCGATATTGCCGGCGCGGGAGATCGAAGAAATGTTGATGATCGCGCCGTTGTTTCCGAGCTCGATCATCTTCGCCGCCACTTCCCGGGTACAGAGGAAGACCCCGGTCAGGTTGACGTCGATCACCGCCTGCCACTGGGCCAGGCTCATCTTGGTCATCTGGCCGTCCTTGACCTTGACCAGCAGGCCGTCGCGCAGGATCCCGGCGTTGTTGATCAGGCCGTGGATGGCGCCAAAGTCCTCGGCGACCTGGGCCACCATGTGGTTCACCTGCTCTTCATCGGCGACGTTGCACAGATAGGCACGGGCTTCGACGCCGTGGGTCTTGCACGCCGCGACAGCCTGGTCGAGCTTTTCCTGGTTCAGATCGACCAATGCCAGCCGCGCGCCCCTGGCTGCGAAATACTCAGCCATGGAGCGGCCCAGACCTTGGCAACCGCCGGTGATAATGATTACTTTGTCAGTGAGTTGCATTCGCATGTCCCGCTAGCTGGTCTTGAGGGGAGTCCTTTTCGGGAACCCTCGTTCGGCGGCCGGACCTGGCCTGGCTGCAGATGAGAATTGCCCTGTTGGCGTAGCTGGAACAATGCTCCAGGCGCCCGTCCGTTTTCGACGGATTCTACATAAGGAGTCATAAAGTGAGCGTTGAAGCTGCCAAGAATGCACGAGAACTGCTGCTCAAGGAATATCGCGGGGTGCTGTCCACTCACTCCAAGGCCATGCCGGGATTTCCCTTCGGGTCCGTGGTGCCCTATTGCCTGGACGCCGAGGGCCGGCCGCTGATCCTGATCAGCCGTATCGCCCAGCACACCCACAACCTGCAGAAGGATCCCAAGTGCTCGCTGCTGGTGGGTGAGCGCGATGCCGATGACGTGCAGGCAGTCGGTCGCCTGACCTACCTGGCCGAGGCTGAGAAGCTCGAGGATGAGGCCGCCATCGAAGCCGCAGCCGAGCGTTACTACCGTTACTTTCCCGAGTCACAGAACTACCACAAGGCCCATGACTTCGATTTCTGGGTGCTCAAGCCGGTACGCCACCGCTACATCGGCGGCTTCGGGGCGATCCACTGGGTCGACCAACTGACCCTGGCCAACCCCTTCGCCGGAAAGGCCGAACTGAGCATGGTGGAACACATGAACAGCGACCATGCCAAGGCCATTGCCCACTATGTCCAGTTGACCGGGTTGCCGGACAACGCGCCTGCGCAGATGGCCGGGATCGATACCGAAGGCATGCACCTGCGCATCGGCCAGGCGTTGTATTGGCTGCCCTTCCAGGCGCCTTGCAATACGCCGACACAAGTACGCGAGGCCCTGGTTTTCCTGGCCCGAGCTGATCAATGGCCGAAAAATCCGCCCCTGGGTGCTTGAATTCACGAATTGGCGACGTCATTTACGGTCTACTGGAAGGCATTCTTCCGCAGAGGAAACCATTTGATGCGCCCTTTTCTGTTGCTCTTTTTACTTTTCCCGGTGCTCGAGCTGTTCGTCTTCGTCAAGGTCAGCGCGGCCATCGGGTTTTTCCCGGCGCTGCTGCTGATCATTCTCGGTTCGATGCTCGGTGTGCTGGTGTTGCGCGTGGCCGGTCTGGCCACGGCACTGCGTGCCCGTGAAAGCCTTAATCGTGGTGAGCTGCCGGCCCAGCAAATGCTCGAGGGCCTGATGCTGGCCCTGGGTGGTGGTTTGCTGATCCTGCCGGGTTTCATCAGCGATGTGTTCGGCCTGCTGATGCTGTTGCCGATCAGCCGTCGCCTGCTGGCCAATAAAATGCGCCAGCGTGCCGAGGAGCAGGCCCTGCGCCAGCGCGCCTTTGCCGACGACATGCGTGCCGCCCGTGGCGGTCCTGCGCCCCAGCAGCCGCTGGGCCGCGAGCCCAACGTGATCGAAGGCGAATTCGAGCACCGCGACTCCTGAGTCAGAAGCTCACGTCTCACGGCACCTTCGGGTGCCGTGTTCGTTTTGGCGCCAGCGATGTAAAAAATTTCATCGGCCAGCCCTTGTAATAACCTTATGCGCCCTTATGTAACGGTCACCGCAAGGTTTCTGGTGCTGACACCAGACAGACTTCCGCGGCTCGCTTGTCGAGCCGCACCCGGCAAAGCCGGATTTGCTAACCCGCCGGTATCGACACCGGCCGTTGAAAACCACAATTAGGAGAGATCGACAATGAAGCTTCGTCCTCTGCATGACCGCGTCGTCATCCGTCGCAGCGAAGAAGAATCGAAAACTGCCGGCGGTATCGTTCTGCCTGGTTCGGCTGCTGAAAAACCTAACCGTGGCGAAATCGTCGCTGTAGGTACCGGCCGTGTGCTGGACAACGGTGAAGTACGTGCGCTGGCCGTGAAAGTGGGTGACAAAGTGGTGTTTGGCCCGTACTCCGGCAGCAACACCGTGAAAGTCGATGGCGAAGATCTGCTGGTAATGGCCGAGAACGAGATTCTCGCTGTTATCGAAGGCTGATTTCCCGCGTATTTTCCCGCTACTACACAGTATTTAAGGAATATCGATCATGGCTGCTAAAGAAGTTAAATTCGGCGATTCCGCCCGCAAGAAAATGCTCACTGGTGTCAACGTTCTGGCTGACGCAGTAAAAGCGACCCTGGGCCCGAAAGGCCGTAACGTGATCATCGAGAAGAGCTTCGGCGCTCCGACCATCACCAAGGACGGCGTTTCCGTTGCCAAAGAAATCGAGCTGAAAGATCGCTTCGAAAACATGGGCGCGCAGCTGGTCAAAGACGTTGCCTCCCGTGCCAACGATGACGCTGGCGACGGCACCACCACCGCTACCGTTCTGGCTCAGTCGATCGTCAACGAAGGCCTGAAAGCCGTCGCTGCCGGCATGAACCCGATGGACCTGAAACGCGGTATCGACAAGGCGACCATCGCCATCGTCAAAGAACTGAAGGGTCTGTCCAAGCCATGCGCTGACTCCAAGGCCATCGCTCAGGTCGGCACCATCTCCGCCAACTCCGACAGCTCCATCGGCGACATCATTGCCGAAGCCATGGAAAAAGTCGGTAAAGAAGGCGTGATCACCGTTGAAGAAGGCTCGGGCCTGGAAAACGAACTGTCTGTCGTAGAAGGCATGCAATTCGACCGCGGCTACCTGTCCCCTTACTTCATCAACAAGCCGGACACCATGGTCGCCGAACTCGACGGCCCGCTGATCCTGCTGGTGGACAAGAAGATCTCCAACATCCGCGAAATGCTGCCAGTGCTGGAAGCCGTTGCCAAAGCCGGCCGCCCACTGCTGATCGTGGCTGAAGACGTTGAAGGCGAAGCCCTGGCGACTCTGGTTGTGAACAACATGCGTGGCATCGTCAAAGTCGCTGCCGTCAAGGCACCTGGCTTCGGCGACCGTCGCAAGGCCATGCTGCAGGACATCGCCGTTCTGACCGGCGGTACCGTGATCTCCGAAGAGATCGGCCTGAGCCTGGAAAGCACCACCCTGGAGCACCTGGGTAACGCCAAGCGCGTGATCCTGTCCAAAGAAAACACCACCATCATCGACGGTGCTGGCGTTGAAGCGGACATCCAGGCTCGTGTGACTCAGATCCGTCAGCAAGTCGCCGACACTTCGTCCGACTACGACCGTGAAAAACTGCAAGAGCGTCTGGCCAAGCTGTCCGGCGGCGTTGCAGTGATCAAGGTTGGCGCTGGTTCCGAAGTTGAAATGAAAGAGAAGAAGGCCCGCGTTGAAGACGCCCTGCACGCTACCCGTGCAGCCGTTGAAGAAGGCGTGGTACCTGGCGGTGGCGTAGCCCTGATCCGTGCTCTGCAAGGCATCAACGACCTGAAAGGCGACAACGCCGACCAGGACGTGGGTATCGCTGTTCTGCGTCGCGCTATCGAAGCTCCACTGCGCCAGATCGTTGCCAACTCCGGTGACGAGCCAAGCGTTGTTGTGGACAAGGTCAAGCAGGGTGCCGGCAACTTCGGCTACAACGCTGCTACCAGCGAATACGGCGACATGATCGAAATGGGCATCCTGGATCCAACCAAGGTAACCCGTTCCGCGCTGCAAGCAGCTTCGTCCATCGGCGGTCTGATCCTGACCACCGAAGCCGCTGTTGCTGAAATCGTGGAAGACAAGCCTGCAGCTGGCGGCATGCCAGACATGGGTGGCATGGGTGGCATGGGCGGCATGATGTAAGCCAGCCTTACCCCTGTACTGAAAAAGCCCCGCCGGTGAAAGCCGGCGGGGCTTTTTTATGCCCCGGATATGGGGGGCGCCTGGATCTTCGCGGGCAAGCCTGCCCCACTTCTGTAGGAGCGGGCTTGCCCGCGAACGACTTCAGCGCTGGCTCAGTTCATCCGCCGCTGCCTTGGGCGCCTTCCAGCCCAGCAATTGCTGCTTGAAGCCATAACTGGCGCTCTGGTAGTAGCTGATGCCGCGCTGGATCAACGGATCGCTGTCCGCTACCCGGGATTCCTGGCTGGCGCCCAGGGCCTGGTCATGCCGGCGCAACCCCTGGCGCGGGCTGAGAATCGCCAGGTCCTGGCCGTCGAACAGGCCCAGGTGCTGATAGTTGCCCACCAGCACCCGGGGAGGCAGGGGGTTGTCCTGCAGCAAGTTGCGTCCGAAGAAGGTCGACTCGTAGTCCAGGTTCAACAGGCCCAGCAGGGTTGGCGCCAGGTCGATCTGGCTGGCCAGCTGTGCATTTTCCTGCGCCGGAATCAGCTTGGGCGCATAGATGAACAACGGAATCTGATAGTTGCTGATGGGCAGGTCTTCCTTGCCCGCGCTGCCTGCGGTGTGGTCGGCGACAAACACGAAAATGGTGTTGTCGAACCAGGGCTTCTGGCGGGCGGCCTTGAGGAACTCGCCAATGGCGTAGTCGGTGTATTTCACCGCGCCGTCCCGGCCCTTGCCGGACTTGATGTCGATCCGGCCATCGGGATAGGTGTAAGGGCGATGGTTGGAGGTGGTCATCAGTTGCAACAGGAAGGGCCGCTGCTGTGCGTAGTCGGCGTCCGCCAGCTTCAGGGTCTGGGTGTAAAGGTCTTCGTCGGCCATGCCCCAGGCGTTCTTGAAGTGGATCTCGGACTCCTCGACGCTGCTCTGGTCCACCACGCGGTAGCCGTTGCCGCTGAAGAAGGCGTTCATGTTGTCGAAGTAACCCCGGCCGCCATAGACAAACACACTGTCGTAACCCACCGACCGCAGTTGCTGGCCAAGGCTGGCGAAACCACTTTCACGACCGATGCGCTTGACGATGGAGCGCCCCGGGGTGGGGGGAATCGCCAGGGTGATGGCTTCCAGGCCGCGGTCGGTGCGGGTGCCGGTGGCGTAAAAGTTGTTGAAGTACAGGCTCTGTGCGCGCAACGCATCCAGGTTCGGGGTCAGGTTGCGGTCGTCGCCGTTGCTGCCCATGTATTTCGCGCTGAAGCTTTCTATGGTCACCAGGACGATGTTGGGGGTGCGTGGAGCCCCCGGGTTGTCGATGGCGCGCCGGATATCCAGCGGGTCCTTGCCGATGAAGCGAGCATTGGGTTCATTCAGTTCGGCGCGCATCTGGCGGGCCACCACATCGGCGGGCAGGCTGCGATAGAACTGCTGGTAGTCCAGCTCGTTGTTACGAAAGGCGGCAAAGAACTGATAGGGGCCGTTGCTCGCCAGTTCGTTCTGATAGGCGTTGCCGCCCTGGCTGCGCGGGCTGTCCTGGCTGAGCAGTTGCAGGCTGGCGCCGGCCACCAGCAGCAGGCCGAGGGCACTGAGCAGGCGGCCACGCAGAGGCGGCAAGGGCGCATCCAGCGCAGCCGTCAGGGGCTTGCACAGGGCCAGGCTCAGGGCGATTGCCGCCAGGGCCAGCAGGCTCATGTACAGGCCGATCGGGTAGGACTCGAGAATGTTGTTGAGAACCTCGTCGGAGTACACCAGGTAATCGACGGCGATGAAGTTGAAGCGCACGCCGAATTCATCCCAGAACAGCCACTCCGCCACGGCCGTGAACAGCATGGCGAACAGGCTCAGGCTGAATAGGCCCTGCAACAGCCAGCGGTGGCCGCGCCGACGCCACAGGGCGGGTGGGCAGAGCACCAGGTACAGGCCCAGGGGCAGGGCGGCATAGGCCAGGAAACCCAGGTCGTAGAGCAGGCCGACGCCAAACAGCGGCAGCCAGCCGCTACCGGCTTCGTCGAGGTGGGTGAGCAGCAAAATGCCGCGGGTCAGCAGGAAAATCGCCAGCCAGGTGCTGGTCAGCAGCAGCACGAAACGCGCCGGAGCTGTCTTGAGAAGATCCATCAGAGGGTGTTCCTTGGGGGCAAATGGCCCGCAGTCTGAGGTTGTCCCTGTAGTCAGCTTGTGAACCGCTGGTGAAAATATTGTTAAGCCCCCAGGCCCGGGAAAACTCTGCCAGGCACCGGCCGACAAGGCTGGCGGCGAGCCGGACTTGGCCTTAAGCTGCGCGAGCCAAGATGGCCGTAACCCTGCACGGAGAGAGTGCCGATGCGAATTCTACTGGTTGAAGATAACCGCGATATTCTCGCCAACCTGGCTGACTACCTGGGGCTCAAGGGCTATACCGTGGATTGCGCCCAGGATGGCCTGTCCGGGTTGCACCTGGCGGCCACCGAGCATTACGACCTGATCGTGCTCGATATCATGCTGCCGGGAATCGATGGCTATACCCTGTGCAAGCGCCTGCGCGAAGACGCCCGGCGTGATACTCCGGTGATCATGCTCACCGCCCGCGATCAGCTCGACGACCGCCTTCAGGGCTTCAAGTCCGGGGCGGATGACTACCTGCTCAAACCCTTCGCTCTCTCGGAACTGGCGGCGCGTATCGAGGCGGTGATGCGCCGTTCCCAGGGTGGTGGCCGTCGGTCGCTGCAGGTTGGCGACCTGAGCTACGACCTCGATACCCTGGAGGTCACCCGCGAAGGCCGCTTGCTCAAGCTCAACCCCGTGGGCCTCAAGCTGCTGGCGGTGCTGATGCAGAAAAGCCCCCATGTGCTGCGTCGGGAGATCCTCGAAGAAGCCCTGTGGGGCGACGATTGCCCGGACAGCGACAGCCTGCGCAGCCACGTTCACCAATTGCGCCAGGTGATCGACAAGCCGTTCGCCAAGCCGCTGCTGCACACCGTGCACGGTGTCGGGTATCGCCTGGCCGAGGGCCGAGATGGAGTTTAAGCAGAGCCTTGCCCAGCGCATCATCATCGCCTTTGCGTTGATGAGCGCACTGGTGGCGGGGGCGTTCGCCATGGGCATCGTGGCGACGGTGCACCTGGTGGAGGAGAAGCTCATCTCCGCAGGCCTGGGCGGTGACCTGCAACGCCTGTTGCTGATGGATAACGTCGGCGACTGGAGCCACCGTCCCGAGCCCGACCAGTTGTTCTACTACAGTGGCGGGCGCGGCGACTTCGAGCTGCCCAAGGATTTGCGCCATCTGGATCCGGGGTTCCACGAGGTGTTCCGCGAGGAGTTGTCCTATCACGCCATGGTCGAGGTGGTGGACGGTCGGCGCTATGTGCTGCTGCAGGACCAGAGCGATTTCGAAGAGCGCGAGCGGGTGCTGTTCGCCGTGGTGCTGGTAGGTTTTGTCCTGAGCCTGGCGCTGGCGGTGTTTCTCGGCTGGGTCCTGGCTCGCCGGGTGATGGCGCCGGTGGTGCGTCTTGCCCGGCAGGTGCGCCACCGGGATCAACTGCTGGGCCTGGCTCCGCCTCTGGCGCCGGACTACGCGGCGGACGAGGTGGGAGAGCTGGCCATTGCCTTCGATGCAACCCTGGGCCGCTTGCGCCAGGCCTTGAGCCGCGAGCGGCTGTTCACCAGCGACGTCAGTCACGAACTGCGCACGCCATTGATGGTTCTGGCCACCTCCTGCGAGCTGCTGCTGGAGAATCCACGGCTGGACCCTCGTGGGCGAGCCCAGGTCGAACGCATCGCTCGCGCTTGCGACGAGATGCGCGAGCTGGTGCAGACCTTCCTGATGCTGGCCCGAGCCCAGCGTGAAGATGCCAGCATGTCGCCGCAGCTGAGCCTGAGCCAGGCGGCCAGTGACTTGACCGGTATCTGGCGAGAAGCCATCGAGGCCAAGGGGCTCGAGCTGATCTTCGAGCCCGGAACCCCAGGTGACAATCGCTACAACGCCACCTTCCTGCATGCGGTGATGGGCAATCTGCTGCGCAATGCCTTGCACTACACCGAACAGGGTTTCATCCGCCTGAGCCTGGTGCCCGATGGATTCGTGGTGGAGGACAGCGGCGTGGGCATTCCCGAGGAGAAGCGCGAGGCGATGTTCCAGCCGTTTGTGCGGGGTGATGAAAAGCGTGGGGAAGGGCTGGGGCTGGGGCTGTCCCTGGTACAGCGGATCTGCGAGAACCAGGGCTGGACTGTCAGCCTCACTACCATGACGCCCAGTGGCTGTCGTTTTTTCGTTCAACTGAACTCGGCCAAGACCTGATTGTTCTTTCCCGGCCCTGTTTTACGGGGCCGGTCACTTGTCGTTTTCTCCTCTTAAGTGGCCCCAGGCCACTGTCCTCAGCCTGTAAAACCCTGAAATATTTCCTCGTTGGACGGTACGAAGTTTTCACAAAGGGATGACCTGTCGCTGACACGTCGCTGCTTAAGGTGGCGCCATCAGTTGCAGGAGACTTTGATGATGGCTACGCCGATCAAGCTGGAATTTTCCGAAAAATACGATGCCCAACACGCCCAGGAATACCTGCTCAAGCACCAGGATGGTCTGGCGCGGCAGTTGTCCCACAGGCGTGACGAACAATTGGCCCGTACTGCGCTGGCCCTGGCGGGAGAACCCGGGCTGGTACTGGACCTGCCCTGCGGTGCCGGTCGTTTCTGGCCGCTGCTGGCAGAAAAAACCAATCGAGTGATCATTGGCGCTGACAATTCAGCGGCTATGCTGAGTACCGCCACGGTGGCCCAGCCGGCCGACGTGGTAAAACGGGTACGGCCCTTGCAGACCTCTGCGTTTGCCATTGATTTGCCGGACAACGCTGTGGACTGCATTTTCTCCATGCGTTTATTGCACCACATAGGCCAGGCGGAGCACCGCATGGCGCTGCTACGGGAGTTTCAGCGGGTCAGCCGTGACAGCGTGATCATCTCGTTGTGGGTCGATGGCAACTTCAAGGCCTGGAAACGCAAGCGCATGGAGCGCAAGCGTCAGGCTGAAGTTGGGCAGGAGGGTTACCAGAATCGTTTTGTGTTACCGGTGGCCACGGTCGAAGAAGAATTCAGGCAAGCCGGCTTTCGTGTCCAGGAACACCTGGACTTCTTTCCGCTCTACGCCATGTGGCGGGTCTACGTATTACGCAAGAGGTAAGAGGATGGCTGTTGAATGTGCTTCGGAACTGGATGCCGCGCCCACAGATTGCTTCGAATACTTCTGGAACAAACAGGGTGAATGGGTCGAGGAACCCAATCAGCGTCGAGGCGGCGAGAGCGGCGTCCAACGCATTCAAAGCAGTAATGGCGGCCTGCTCTATGCCAAGCGGCAGATCGGGCACATTCATCGCAGTTGGTTGCACCCTTTCGGGCGACCGACGGTCCTGCGTGAGCGCGAGGCTCTGCAAGGCCTGCGCCTGCTGGACGTAGAGGTCCCGGAACTGGTGTTCTGCGGGGCCCGGCGTGGCCCGGAGCGACAATGGCAGGCGTTGCTGGTCACCGCAGCGCTAGAGGGCTTCATGGAGGTCGACAACTGGTATGCCGCCGGTGGGCGTGAGCGCCATGGTGAAGCCTTTCATGATCGTTTGTTGCAGGCGGTGGCTGCGACCCTGGCGCGCATGCACAAGGGGCGTTGGCAACATGGTTGCCTGTACGCCAAGCACGTTTTCGTACGGGTGGACGGCGAGGGCGAGCAGGCTCAGGTGCGAGTCGCACTGCTGGACTTCGAGAAATGTCGCCAGCGCTTGAGCAGCCGCCGGGCTGCGGCCCATGACCTCAAGCAACTACGTCGCCATTCGTCGTGGAATGACACGGACTGGCAAAAGCTCTACTACTTTTACAAGACGGTGTTTGGCAGCCCCATCAAAGGTTTATAGCGATGAAGCTAGAAATTGCACGAGGTTTGTTCCTGGCAGGAGCCTTGGCAGTCGCTTCTTTGGCCGTAGCTGCCTGGGAGCAGCCGCGCACGCAGGTCCTGAGCGCCCAGGGAGACGCCCATTGCCCGTTGCCGCGGGTGGCCAAAGCCTCTGTGGCGGTCAAGCCCGATCATGACCTCTTGTTGTTCATGTTCGGCATGGCTCAAGGATTGAAACCCCAGAGTTGAAGCTTGTTCAGCCCCTAGAAAAAGGCCTCGCAATGCGAGGCCTTTTGTTTGCCCGGAAATGATCAGATCAGATGCAGGTGGTTGTCCCACAGGCCCGCTGGAAGGTCCAGGGGCTTGGCCACGATCTGCGTCTGGCGGCAGTCGTAGAAGCGGCAGCGACCTTGTCCCGAGGTCACCACGAAGCCATCGGCTACCGCTCCGACACCGGCGCAATCGGGCAGTGGGGCGTCGACCCGCACGGCACCGCTGTCCAGGTCCCAGATAAAGAAGCGGTTGCCGCGGGGAGCGGTCAGGGCCACCAGCCGCAGGTCGCTGTGCACTGCCACGCTGGCGGTGTAGTGCCCCATGGCCTGCAATTGTTCCTGGGCTACCGGGAAGGGGGCGAAAGGCTGGCCGGGACGCTTGATCGCCAACAGTTCCGAGGATTCGTGGGCGGCGCCCATGAACTGCTGGCCGGTGACTATGGTGCCGTCGCCGGCAATGCCCATGTGGCGCACGCTGTTCATCTGCTGGGCCAGGGTTTCCTTGCTCAGCAGGGTGCCATCGCGCTGCATCAGGACCAGGCTCGGTTCCATGGCGTCGAGGTTCATTTCCACCCGGCTTTCGGCTTCGGTACGGATACCGCCGTTGGCCACCACCAGGGTTTCCCCGTCGGGCATCCATGACACCTGGTGAGGGCCGATGCCATGGGTGGACAGCTCGCCGCTGTGCACCAGGCGCTCACCCTCGAAGCGGTAGACACCCAGCAGGCCCCGGCCCGGGTCCCGGGTATCGTTCTCGGTGGCGTACAGCCATTCGCCGCTCTTGTGGATCACCGCATGTCCGTAGAAATGCCGGTCCGGTTGCGCGGTCAGGGTCTGCAGGAGCGCGCCGTTGCGCAGGTCGATCAGGTAGCTTTCGGTGCCCGGGCGCCGCGCCACGAACAGGGCGATGGGCAGTTGTGGGTGGTTGATGATGTCATGGCAACGTTGGCCGACCTGGGTGGCAAACACCTGTTTACCGTCCAGTTGATAACCGACGGCGTAGTGCTTGCCGTCACCATCATCCCTGGCCGAAAGCAGCAGGGGCTGCTTGCCCTTTTGCTTGAACAGCGTCCAGCCGCCCAAGGTCACCGCACTGAGCAGCAGGCTGCCCAGCGCCAAAGCCTGACGTCGCAGCATCATCAGTCACCGTCGTTGGCGTTGAAGCCCAGTTGGATCCCCAGCGCCTTGGCCAATTCGCCTTCATGCAGGCGGTGGACCACGTTGAGGCTGTCATACAGGTCGTTGAGTTGCTGGCGGCCAGCGTCGTCACTGAGCATTTCGGTCAGCGAGCGCTGGGTGCTGGCGAAGAGTTTCAGCGAGGCGGCGTAGGCGGCGTCGATCTTGTCGGCCAGAGGCTTCTGATCGGCAGGCAACAGGCCGCGCAAGCCCTTGTTGTCGACCCCGGCCCAGACCGTCTGGGCAGCGCTGAGGCTGGCTTCCAGGCCCTGCAGGGACGACTGGCTGCGCCAGGCATCGGCCTGGAACGGCTGCGGGATGCCCTTGGTCTGACGGCCCATCGGCGTGCCGAGCTTCTTCTTCAGAGTATCCAGAGCCGTGACCTGGACCCGCAGCAGGTCGGCGATGGCCTCGTGGGAATCGGCGTACCGCTGGTTGGGGAACTTGCTCATCTGCGCGAGCATGCCGTCGTTGGTGTTCCAGCTCGACAGGATTTCTTCGGCCAGTTGTTTCTGGCGCTCACCGATGGCAGTCAGCAGCGGGCAGTAGCGGGCTTTCTGCGCGCTGTCGGCCATGTCGATCTTGCTGTCGAAGAGGATGTATTCGTAGGCCGACAGCCCCTGCACCACGACGCTGGACTTGGCCAGGGCGGCGGCATCGATCTGCGGGTTGGCGGTGACCAGTTGCTCCACCTGACGGCCCACCAGGTTCTTCTTGTCCGGCCAGAACTGGACCTGCCAGGAGCGGTTGCCCTCGGCCAGTGGGCCGATCAGCAACGGCTGGAGCTCGGCCCAGGCTTTTTGCGCATGGAGGAAGTCGGCCCGGGCGGTGTCCAGGCTTTCCTTGCCTTCACAGAAGGCCAGGGCACTAATGGCCAGCTGGCGGTCGGCGTCGACCCAGCGACTGTAGGTCGGCAGGATGACCTGCTTGGCGATGGCCGCCGAGGTCACGGCTTGTGGGTCCTGGGGCGAGCAGGCGCCCAGGGCGAGTGCGGCAAGGCTGGTGAACAGCAGTTTGGGGCGGAACATGTTCGGGCTCCCTTTATTGTGGAGAAAACGTGTGAGTCGAGCGTTACAGAGAATTCAGGAATGCCAGCAACGCGGCG
The DNA here is from genome assembly GCF_900103205.1 of Pseudomonas sp. NFPP12. Taxonomy (NCBI): domain Bacteria; kingdom Pseudomonadati; phylum Pseudomonadota; class Gammaproteobacteria; order Pseudomonadales; family Pseudomonadaceae; genus Pseudomonas; species Pseudomonas sp. NFPP12. The sequence goes on along the minus strand of NZ_FMWW01000002.1, from coordinate 677,272 downwards.
CGCTGCTGGGCATTGAAGGTCAAGACCTGTTGTTTCGCGCCTTCGGCTTCGCCGCCGTGCCAGAGCACCGCCTCCATCAGGTTGCGGGCGCGGCCGTCATGCAGGAACTGGGTGTGGCCGCTGACGGTTTCGGTAAGGCCGATGCCCCACAGCGGCGCGGTGCGCCAGTCGCGGCCACTGGCCTTGAACTCCGTGCGGTGGTCCGCCAGGCCTTCGCCCATGTCATGCAGCAGCAGGTCGCTGTAGGGGCGTATCACCTGGTTGGCCAGCTCGGGTTCGGCGGCGTTGGTCGCGGTGGTGAAACTTGGGGTATGGCAGGACTGGCAGCCGGCCTGGAAGAACAGGTTCTTGCCGGCCAGGACTTGGGGCGAGTCGACATCGCGACGTGCCGGCACCGCCAGGTTGCGGGTATAGAACAGCACCAGGCGCAGGATGTTGTCGCTGACCTCCGGCTCGCCATCCGGGCCGTTGCCATTGGGGGCCTGCTTGCAGGCGGTTTGCGCGTCGGTGCAGTCATCGAAGGGTCTCAGGCGGGTGGTCAGGCCCATATCACCAGAAAACGCGTGAACATTTTGTTGATTGAGGTTGGGTTGCCCGGCTTTCCAGCCAAAACGCCCGAGTACGGTCTTTTGCAGGGCGTCATCCCAGACCCAGTTGGGCCGGCCGGCGATGGCATTTTTATTCGCCGGCCTGGCATTGGCCAGGATCGCCTCTTCGGGAATGGCTTCCAGCAGCCCCAGGCCGATCATCGGTGGCGCCACCCGGGCGGAAAAACGCGTGTCCGGGTGCATAGGCCCGTAGCCCAGGTCGGTGATCTGCAGCTTGGGTTTGCGCAGCTCCACTTGAGTGCCGTCCTGGAAACGTACCGGCAGGGGATCGTAGTCCACCCGTAACCGGCCTTCGGGAGCGACCCCGGGAATGGCCATGTCCTGCAACTGGCCGCCGTACACCGGCTCCGGAACGATGCCTGCCTGTTCGATGAGCCTGGCAAAGGCCGGATCGTCGGGGATCGACAGGCGCACCAGCATCGACACCGCGTTCAGCGCATTCGGCGCCGGGGGATGGCCGCGCCCGTCCTTGACGTGGCAGTTCTGGCAGGCGTTGGTGTTGAACAACGGGCCGAGGCCGTCGCGGGCGGTGGTGGTGGAGGGGGCGATGACCCAGGGGCTGCGGAAGAAACTGTTGCCGACGCTGAAGTCCAGGCGCCGGGTGGGTGGCAGGTTGGCCGACGGCAGGGAGAAGGCATTGCGATCGCTCTTGTTGACCGTGGTCGCGCCGCCCGCCCGGGCTTCTCCAGGTTCGGCCTGGGTAAAGCGCGGCGCGTCATCGCAGGCACTCAGGCTCAGGGCCATGAACAGAGCGGACCAGCGAAGCGGCAACGAGGGCATCGGACATCCTGCAAGACGAGCAAAACAAGGGCGCAAAGTCTAACAGGGCGGCCTGGATTGAATAAGAGGAATTATCGTTTGGTTTGACCCAGGACAAGCTGGCCGGGGCGCAGGCAACGATGTTGCAGGTTGTGCAAACGGCTGCGGCGGGCACAAAAAAGGCGACCCGAGGGTCGCCTTTCTGCCTGGCGCAATGCGGATCAGAATTCGTGATCGGCGTTGTCCGGGTTCAGGTCGCTGATGCCCAGCTTGCCGGCGGCCTGCTCGATCGAGCCGGTCTGCTTGACCAGGGCGGCGATGGCGTCACGCACGATCTGGTTGCCGGACTCGTTGCCCGCCGCAATCAGCTGGTCGTAGTGCTCGCCCTTGTTGGCGTGGTCGACCATGACCTGGATCTTGGCTTCGGTGGCCGCCAGGTCGGCTTTCAGGGCCGCGTCGGCGGCCGGGTCGGCCTTGGCCACCAGGGACGACAGGCTGGCGCCGCTCATCTTGGTGCCGTCGGTACGGGTGTACTCGCCCAGGTAGACGTTGCGGATGCCCTTGGCGTCGTAGAAGTGCGAGTTGTGGGTGTTGTCGCTGAAGCAGTCCTGCTCGTCTTCAGGGGAGTTGGCTTCCAGGGAAACCTTCATCCGCTCGCCAGCCAGTTCACCCAGGGACAGGCTGCCCATGCCGAACAGCATCTTGCGCAGGCCGGTCTCGGCCGGCTCGGCTTCCAGGGTGGCGCGGTAGTTGTCGGCCACGTCCGGCTTCCAGTTGCCGACCATTTCCTCCAGGTCGTTGACCAGCAGTTGGGTCACGGCCTTCAGGTAGGCACGACGACGGTCGTTATGGCCGCCGGTGGCACCGGCACCTTCCAGGTAGTCCGAAGCAGGGCGGGCCCCGGCGCCAGGGCCGGTGCCGTTGAGGTCCTGGCCCCAGAGCAGGAATTCGATGGCGTGGTAGCCGGTGGCGACGTTGGCCTCGGCACCGCCCAGCTCGTTCAGGCTGGCGAGTTTTTCCGGGGTGATGTCTTTCACGTCGACCTTGTCTTCGCCGACCTGGATCTCGGTGTTGGCGATGATGTTGGCGGTGGCACCCGGGTTGCCCAGTGCGTGCTCGTAGCTCTTGTCGACGTAGTCGATCAGGCCTTCGTCCAGGGGCCAGGCGTTCACCTGACCTTCCCAGTCATCGATGATGGTGTTGCCGAAGCGGAACACTTCGCTCTGCAGGTAAGGCACGCGAGCGGCGACCCAGGCAGCCTTGGCGGCTTTCAGAGTGTCGTCGTTGGGCTTGGCGAGGAAGGCATCGATGGCGGTCTGCAGGGTTTTCGCGGTGGATTCGGAGTCGCTGTACACGGCGAAGACCATGTCGGCGTAATGCGCGACCACGGCCTTGGCAGCCGCTTCGTCGACCTTGCCGGCTGCATCGGCCGCTGGGGTTGCAGTGCTGGTGGCCGGGGTCGGCGCTTGGGCGGCAGCCTTGTCGTCTTTGCCTTCGCCGCAGCCGGCGAGGGAAATTGCGATGGCCAACAGACTGGCGGTAGCCAGAGGCATACGAATCATGGCGAACATCCTGCTTCGAGAGGGGAGTGGACGGCGCGGGCGCGCGCAAAAGCTGCGACATAATGCGAAAGATTTGCATTATGTGTAAAGGGTTGTGCCTGGAAATATTTCTTATTCAACAGGGGATTGCGCTGGGTCAGGTTCGCCAGCGCCGTGCCTGGCTCAGAGGATTGCCGCATTGCTGCGCTGGGCCTGTTTCAGGTAGGCCCCCAGCTCCCGGGCGGGCAGGGGTTTGCTGTAGTGGTAGCCCTGACCTTCGTGGCAGCCTTCGGAGATGATGTAGGCCTCCTGCTCGGCAGTTTCCACGCCCTCGGCGATCACCTGCATGCCCAGGCTCTTACCCAGCTGGATGATCGCGCGCACGATGGTGGCATCGTCATCGTCATCCAGCAGGTCCTGGACGAAGCTCTTGTCGATCTTGATCTTGTCCAGGGGCAGGCTCTTGAGGTAGCTCAGGGACGAGTAGCCAGTACCGAAGTCGTCGATGGCAATCAGGGCGCCGGAGCGGCGCAGGCTCAGCAGGTGCTGGGCGGCGGTGCTGATGTCTTCCATCAGGCCGGTTTCGGTGACTTCCAGCTCCAGGCTGCGGGGGGGCAGGCGGTAGATCTGCAACAGATTGTTGACCACCCGTGGCAACTCGGCGTGGTGCAGTTGCACGGTGGACAGGTTGACCGCCATGCGCAGGTCGCTGAAGCCCATGTCGTGCCATTCCCGCAGCTGGCGGCAGGCCTGGTCCAGCACCCATTCGCCGATGGCGATGATGGTGCCGTTCTGTTCCGCCAGGGGAATGAACAGGTCTGGCGGCACCAGGCCATGCTCGGGGTGCTGCCAGCGGATCAGCGCTTCGACGCCCACCACACGGTGGTCGCGATAGCTGATCTGCGGTTGGTAGACGAGGAAGAACTGATCCCGGGCCAGGGCCTCGCGCAGGTCTTTTTCCAGCTCGCGGCGGCGACGCATCTCGCTGTCGACGCTGGCGATATAGAACTGATACCGATTGCGTGACCGGGTCTTGGCCAGGGTCATGGTCTGTTCGGCTTTTTGCAGGAGCTTTTCCGTGCTGTCGCCGTCCTCCGGGAACAGGGTGATACCGATGGTGGCACGCAGGCGGATTTCCTGGTGATCCAGGGCGAAGGTGGCCTCCAGGTCATCGAGGATGCTCTGGGCCAGTTCCGCAGCTTCGTAAGGCTGTTCGATATCGGCCTGGACCAGGGCGAACTGATCGCCCCCCAGGCGCGCCAGGGCGCCAAGCCGGCCGCTGTGGCCGCGCAGGCGGTCGGCCAGGGCCAGCAATAGTTGGTCGCCGGTCTGGTAGCTGAACTGTTCGTTGATGCCCTTGAAATCATCCAGGCCGACACAGAGCACCGCCACCCGGCGTTGCAGGCGCCCGGCGTCCACCAGGATCTTGTCCAGTTGCTGTTGCAGCTGCTGGCGGTTTGGCAAGCCGGTGAGGAAGTCGTACTGGGCCATGCGCAACAGGCTGTTTTCCGCCTCGTGACGCAAGTGGGTGTTGCGCTCGATGGAGGCCAGCAACTGGTTGGCGGTATTGATCCAGATCCCCAGCTCGTTCTTCTCGTGGCCCTTGAGCAGGGGCAACTGGTGTTCGCTGGGGCGGTCGGGGTTGATGGTGGTCAGGTGCTCGATGATTCGCGACAGCGGCTTGGTCAGCAGCCAGTGATAGACCAGGTACAGCACCAGGCCCATGGCCAGGGCCCGCAGGACTCCGGAAATGAAGATGATCACCGAACTGACGATGAAACCCTGGCCATAAGTGGCGGTGTCGAGGGTGATGCTCAGGTCGCCGTAATATTCGCTGTAGGGGCCACGGCCCACCAATTGCGTAGTGAAGGTGCGTTCCTGACCGAGGATCAGGTCGGTCAGCCAGCGGCTGGAGGATTTCTGCAGGTCGCGGGATTTCTCCGCGAGCATGGTTTCGTTCGGGTGGCCAATGGAGGCCATGCGCACCGCGTCATCCTGGAACAGGCCTTCAATGACTTGCATGCCCATTTCCCGGTCCAGGCTGTAGACCGCCTGTGTCGATGGGTCGCGAAACATGTCGAGAATGCGCTGGGCATCGCTAGCTACCGCCTGCCGAGTCTTGTAGGCATCGAAGACGATCTGGGCGCAGCTCAGGACCACGCCCACTATGAGTGCCGACAGCAGCACAACCCGGAGCAACTTCACCGACAAGCTGTTTTTGAGTTCCAGCTTCAAAGGGCTATTCCTTGTTCCGTGCGTGTAGCGTCAAGTTGCCATGAGTATTGGCAATCCCGTGATGGCCGTCAAAGTGACATTAGTGCCGAGAACAGGATGTCTGCGGGCCAGGCCCGGGTGATCAGAATCAGGATTGCTCGTGCTGTGGATAGTGTGTCGGTAGCGACGCCTTGCAACTTGAGGGGCGGCGTTGTTTTTTACCTGCCATGAATCTTAGCGCTTCAGGTGGGCGGGACAAGATCCCGGCTTTGCCACAGGCAAAAAAAACCCGGCCAGGCCGGGTTTTTTACACTGCAAACGGACTTAAGCGACGAAGTTCTTGCCTTCGAACTGCTCAGCCACGAATTTCCAGTTGACCAGGTTCCAGAACGCTTCGACGTATTTTGGACGAACGTTGCGGTAGTCGATGTAGTAGGCGTGTTCCCAGACGTCGCAGGTCAGCAGCGGGGTGTCGCCGCTGGTCAGCGGGTTGCCGGCGCCGATGGTGCTGGCCAGGGCCAGGGAACCGTCAGCCTTTTTCACCAGCCAGCCCCAGCCGGAACCGAAGGTGCCAACCGAAGTCTTGGTGAATTCTTCTTTGAACTTGTCGAACGAACCGAACGCAGCGTTGATGGCTTCAGCCAGGGCGCCGGTAGGTTGGCCGCCGGCGTTTGGCGCCAGGCAGTTCCAGTAGAAAGTGTGGTTCCAGACCTGGGCCGCGTTGTTGAAGATGCCGCCCGAAGAGGTTTTGACGATCTCTTCCAGAGTCTTGCCTTCGAACTCGGTGCCTGGCACCAGGTTGTTCAGGTTCACGACGTAGGTGTTGTGGTGCTTGTCGTGGTGGTATTCCAGGGTTTCCTTGGAAATGTGCGGCTGCAGAGCGTCGTGTGCATAGGGCAGCGGCGGCAATTCGAAAGCCATGATGATTCTCCTAATCAGGTCAGTTGCGGTGAGCGCAAGGCCGATCACGGGCGGCCAGACAAGCGCCGGGGAGTTTGTACTCTTTGCGGCGCAGGGTTCGGATCATAGCACCGGGGGTGCGGCTTAACCACGCAACAACTGTGTGGGATAGAGGTTCCAGAGCCTTTTGGAATAAGTCACGCGGCGCTGATCAACTGCAGGGCGACGCTGAACATCATCACCGCCACCAGCAGGTCGAGTATCCTCCAGGTGCTCGGGCGCGCCAGCCACGGAGCCAGCCAGGCGGCGCCCAGCGCCAGGGTGAAGAACCACAGCAGCGAAGCGCTCGCGGCCCCCACCACATAGGCGCCCGGTTCGGTCTGCTGGGCCCCCAGCGAGCCGATCAGCAGCACCGTGTCCAGGTACACATGGGGGTTGAGCAGGGTCACCGCCAGGGCGCTGAGCATCACCGCCCGCAGCGAACGCACGGTCTGTCCTTCGCCCTGCTGCAGGCTCTGTTTCGAGCAGGCCCGGCGCAATGCCTGGGCGCCATACCAGATCAGGAATGCCGCGCCGCCCCAGCGTGCCACCGCCAGCAGCATCGGGCTCTGGGTGAGCACGGTGGCCAGGCCGAACACGCCGGCCGCCACAAGCAGCGCATCACAGGTGACGCACAGTGCCGCCACCGGCAGGTGGTGCTCGCGGCGCAGGCTCTGGGCCAGGACGAAAGCGTTCTGAGTACCGATGGCCATGATCAGGCCGAAGGCCACCAACAGGCCATTCACATAGCTTTGCCACATGGTTATTGCTCCTCGCCGGCGGCCAGTTGTTGCAATACCTGCATGGCCCGCCCGGCATCCGCCTGGCCGACAAACAGGTGGTCGTGGTAGTAGCCGGCGATCACGTTGCAACTGATCCCGGCCTTGCCCAGGGCCCCGGCGAAGGCAGCGGTCAGGCCCACGGCTTCGAGCGCCGAATGCACGTTGAGGGTGATCCAGGCGGCTACATAGTCGAAGCCCAAGCCCAGGCGCTCGGCCTGCTGGCGCGGGAGAATCACGGTCAGGCCTTCGCGCTCGCGAAAACTGCCCAGCACTTCGCAGTCCTGCAGCAGGCTGCGGTCGGAGAGGGAGCAGAACACGTACTCGCCGTCATTGAGCTGCGGGCTCATGCTGCGCAGCAGGGTTGCGAGGGAGGTTTCACCGGCCATGAACGGAATCCTTGAACGAAGAGGCATTGCTGAGGCTTTACGCTGGCTATTTTCCCGGCCCAGGTTGTATAAGAAAAACCAATATTACTGATCTCTCATTAGGAAAACTGATGTTCGACTACAAGTTGCTCTCGGCCTTGGCCGCAGTGATCGAGCAGGCAGGGTTCGAGCGGGCGGCCCAGGTGCTGGGTTTGTCACAGTCGGCGATTTCCCAGCGGATCAAACTGCTGGAGGCCCGGGTCGGCCAGCCAGTGTTGGTGCGGGTGACGCCGCCAGCGCCGACGGAAATCGGCCGGCGCCTGCTCAACCATGTGCAGCAGGTGCGCCTGCTGGAGCGCGACCTGCAAAGCCTGGTGCCGGCCCTGGACGAGGAGGGCCTGCCGGAGCGCTTGCGCATCGCCCTCAACGCCGACAGCCTGGCCACCTGGTGGGCTGGCGCAGTGGGCGATTTTTGCGCCGAGCACCATCTGCTCCTGGACCTGGTGGTGGAAGACCAGACCGTCGGCCTCAAGCGCATGCGCGCCGGGGAAGTGGCGGCCTGCGTCTGTGCCAGCGAGCGCCCGGTGGCCGGGGCCCGCAGCCTGCTGCTGGGGGCCATGCGCTACCGGGCCATGGCCAGCCCGGAATTCATCGCCCGGCATTTTCCCCAGGGCGTGCGTGCCGAGCAGTTGCCGCGCACACCGGCGCTGGTGTTTGGCCCCGACGATTTCCTGCAGCATCGCTACCTGGCTTCCCTGGGCGTGGACGGTGCTTTCGAGCATCATCTGTGCCCGTCTTCCGAGGGCTTCATTCGCCTGACCGAGGCCGGCCTGGGCTGGGGGCTGGTGCCCGAGTTGCAGGTCCGCGAGCAGCTCGAGCGAGGCCTGCTGTTGGAGCTGTTGCCGGATAAACCCATCGATGTGCCGCTGTACTGGCATCATTGGCGCAACGGCGGCCAATTGCTGGGGCTGCTCACCGAGCACTTGGCACGTTTGTCGGCACAATGGCTGGTGCCCTGGGAGCAGCCGTAAGCGTCAAGCGACAAGCTGCAAGTAGACAGCTTGCGCACTGATTTTTAACTTGCAGCTTGTAGCTCGTAGCTCGTAGCTCGTCACTGCTTTCTTAGGAATATTTCATGAAGATTCTGGTTACCGGCGCAAGCGGCTTCATCGGCGGGCGCTTCGCCCGCTTTGCCCTTGAGCAGGGCCTGGAGGTGCGGGTCAATGGCCGTCGCGCCGAAGCTGTGGAGCATCTGGTGCGCCGTGGCGCTGAGTTCGTTCAGGGTGACCTGAGCGATGCCGATCTGGTGCGCGAGCTGTGCCGCGACGTCGACAGCGTGGTGCATTGCGCCGGTGCCGTGGGCTTGTGGGGGCGCTACCAGGACTTCCACCAGGGCAATGTGCTGGTCACCGAGAACGTGGTCGAAGCCTGCCTCAAGCAGCGGGTGCAGCGGCTGGTGCACCTGTCTTCGCCCTCGATCTACTTCGACGGCCGGGATCACCTGGGGTTGACCGAGGAACAAGTGCCCAAGCGCTTCCGGCATCCTTATGCGGCCACCAAGTACCTGGCCGAGCAAAAGGTCTTCGGCGCCCAGGAGTTCGGCCTTGAAGTGCTTGCCCTGCGCCCGCGCTTCGTCACCGGCGCCGGCGACATGAGCATCTTCCCGCGGCTGTTGAAGATGCAGCGCAAGGGCCGCCTGGCCATTGTCGGCAACGGCCTGAACAAGGTCGATTTCACCAGTGTGCACAACCTCAACGAGGCGTTGTTCAGCAGCCTGCACGCCAGCGGCTCGGCCTTGGGCAAGGCCTACAACATCAGCAACGGCACACCGGTGCCTTTGTGGGATGTGGTCAATTATGTGATGCGCCAGATGCAGGTGCCGCAAGTCACCCGTTATCGCTCCTTCGGCCTGGCTTATGGCGTGGCGGCGCTCAACGAAGGTGTCTGCAAGCTCTGGCCGGGGCGGCCGGAGCCGACTCTGTCGCGCCTGGGAATGCAGGTCATGAACAAGAATTTCACCCTGGATATCAGCCGTGCCCGGCATTATCTCGGCTATGAGCCCAAGGTCAGCCTGTGGGCGGCCCTGGATGAGTTCTGCGCCTGGTGGAAAGCCCAGGACATAAGCTGAAACCAAAGACTGAACCGAGTTTGCCCGGCCCGGTCCATTGGCCGGGCGGATTAGCGGTTTATACTCGCCGCACTCAGCCACCACCGCGTTTCACAAAGGTTGCCCCATGCGTAACGATGCAAACGATGACTTCGACGACGTTCCCAGTCTGCGCGCCGATCCTCTCGACGACGATGTCTTCCCCACCACCAGCGCTGCCCGCGAGCGTACCTCCGTGCATTCGCGCGGCACGCCGGTAGTCAAGGTCAAGAGCCCCAGCACCGGCCCGCTCTGGGCATTGGTGGGCGCCTTGTTCTTTGCCTTCATCGGCCTTGCCTGGTGGAGCTTCCAGCAGATTTCGCTGATGGAACAGCAATTGGTGGCGACCCAGGAAAGCTTCGCCAGGATCAGTGAGGAAGCGGCCGGACGCCTGCAGGACATCTCCGGCAAGGTGGTGGCCAGCCAGACCAATGTCACCACCGACAGCGAAGCGCTGAAGCTGCAGATCAAGCAACTGGAGAGCCGCCTGCAGGACCAGAGCCGACAGCAGCAGGGCGTGGCGGGGCAGGCCACCGATCTGGACAAGCGCCTGGCGCAGATGAGCGCGCAGACCGCCGAGCAGCAAGCAGCCAACAGCCAGTTGCAGGCCCAGGTGAAAGCCTTGAGCGGTGAACTGGCGAGCCTGAAAAGCGCCCAGACCGACAACGGCAAGGTCGATGCCCAGCTCAAGAGCCTGGGCGCCGACCTGGCCACGCTGAAGAAACAGGGCAATCCGAGCGCCGCCATCGAGCGTCTGGAACAGGACCTGATCGTGCTCAAGAGCCAGCAGGACAACCGTCCCGCCGCTGCGCAAAACGGTGCCAGCACTGCCGAGTTCGACGCCTTTCGCGGCCAGGTGACCCGCAACATCAACACGCTGCAAAGCCAGATCCAGAACCTGCAGCAGCAGATCAACACCCGCCCTTGATGGGGGCCGCCTTCCCACGCCTGGCGTGGGAAGGCGTCGGTTCACCCCCCGTGTGCTGAATGTTTCCGCATATCCTGCAGCCGTCTACGCTCTTCGAACGCCAACACGAACGAGGAGCGGGCGATGAGACTGTGGCTTGGAAATACCTGGCTGCTGCTGTTGTGCTTGGGCCCGCTGCAGGCGGCGCCGTCGGTGGATGATGGCGCGGCGGCCCGGGCGCTGCTGGAAAAGGCCCTGGGCTACTACCACGATCAGGGCGACAAGGCATTCGCTGCCTTCAGCCGCCAGGGCGAGTTCGTCGACCACGACCGCTATGTGTTCGTGGTGGATACCCAAGGCGTGATGCTGGCCAGTGGCGGTCCCTCGTCGGCGTTGATTGGCCGTGATGTGTCGCAAGTCCTGGGGCCGGACCTGCGCAAGGCGTTCAAGCAAGCGTTGAAGACGCCCGAGGGCAATGGCATCCAGCAGGCCGAGTACCGCTGGCAGAACTGGGCCGACGGCAAGATCGAGCGCAAGCATGTGTATTTCCAGCGGGTCGGCGAACGCATCCTGGCGGTGGGTTACTACCAGCCCCGGGCGTCGGCCGAGCAGGCCAGGGCATTGCTGGAGAGGGCAGCCACGGCCCTGAGCACGGACCGCAACGGCACGCTCAAGGCGATCAACCAGTTGCAGGGCGGTTTTCTTGAAGACGATCTGTACGTGTTCGTGGTGGACATGGACAGCCGGCGCTACCTGGCCCATGGCACCAACCTGCGTTTGCTCAACACCGACTTCGCCAAGATCAGGGATCCCGAAGGCAAGCCGGTGGGCGAGCCGATGCTGGCGCTCATGGCTCGCGAGGATCAGGGCGAATACCAATACCGCTGGAAGAACCCGGTGACCGGCAAGGTGGAGGACAAGCACGCCTACCTGCGCAAGGTAGGGAATCTGCTGGTTGCGGTGGGCTACTACAGCCCTTGATCATGCTGCCCTGCAGCCGCTGCCGCAGGCTGCTTCAGCAAAGGCTGGAGCGCTTCGACCAAAGCGGCTACAGGACCCGGGGCGGGTTAACGCGCCTTGTCTTCACGACCGCGCAGCAGGCGATTGGGCATGGCGATCGCCGCTGCCAGCCCCAGCAGGGATACCCCGGCACTGACCAGCAACAGATGCTTGAAGGTCGTCAGCAACTCGGCTCGCAAGGCGTCCCGCGCCGGGCCGGGGGCGGCGTTCAGGCCTTCCAGCAGGGCATTGCCGGAGTGCCCTTCAACCATCAGCCCGGCGCCACCGAGATGGGCCAGGCTGGAATCCTGGAGCAAGGCCAGCAGCAACGCCGACATCAGCGCCACGCCCACCGCCCCGCCGAGGGCGCGGAACAGGTTGGTGGTGCTGGTGGCCACGCCGATATCCCGTTGCTCCACCGAGTTCTGCGTGCCCACCAGGGAGGTGGGGAACTGCATGCCGCCGGCGATCCCGCAGAGCAGCATGAACAGGCCGCTGAGCAGCTCCGACTGCGGCGGCACCAGGGCCATGCCGAGGATCGACAGCGGCATCAGCAGCGCGCCACTGAGGATCATCGGCTTGTAGCGCCCGGTGACCGAGGTCAGGCGCCCGGCACAATAGGCGCCCATTGGCAGACCCATGGCCAGCGGCAGCAGGTGCAGGGCGGCACTGTCGGCCCCGGCGCCGGTGATGCTCTGGAAGCGCAGCGGCATCAGCACGATCAGGGAAATGGCCTGGAAGCTGGTGAAGAAGATCGTGCACCAGCACAGCAGCGCGTTGCGGTTGGTGAACAGGTGCATCGGCAGCAGGGGTTCCCGGGCCCGGCGCTCATGCCAGACGAACAGCGCCAGGACGATAACCGCGATGGCCAGCAGATCGAGCACTTCGGCGCTGCGCCAGGAATAGCCCTGGCCTACCTGGGTGATACCCAGCAGCAGGGCGGTCAGGCCGATGATCATCAGCACGGTACCGAGGTAGTCGATGATCGGCTTGCGCTGGGGCACCGGCAGCCCGATCAGAGTGCGATGCGCCACCCACCAGGCGCCCAGGCCCAGAGGCAGGTTGATCAGGAACACCCAGCGCCAGGAAAGGAATTCGGTCATGTAGCCGCCCAGCACCGGGCCGGCGACGCTGGCCACTGCGTACATGCTGCTGAAGTAGCCCTGGTAGCGACCGCGCTCCCGAGGCGGAACTATGTCGCCAATGATGGCCTGGCTCACTGAGATCATGCCGCCGGCGCCGATACCCTGAATAATCCGCGCCAGCACCAGTTGCTCCATGTTCTGTGCCAGGCCGCAGAACAGCGAGGCCAGGGTGAACAGCCCCATGCCGAACAGCATCAAGCGGCGGCGGCCGTAGAGGTCGCCGAGCTTGCCGTAGATGGGCACTGCCACGGTCATCGCCACCATGTAGCCGGAGATCACCCAGGCCAGCAGGCCGACGTCCTTGAACTGGGCGGAAATGGCCGGCATGGAGACGGCGACGATGGTCTGGTCCAGGGCACCGAGAAAGATCGCCAGCATCAGGGCGATCAGCACGCTGCGAATGGCCGGTTTGGGCGAGACGGGCTGTTGGAAGTGGGTCACGAAAGAACCTGCGGGCAGAGATTGACCCGGCGGAGCAAGGCCGGTGGAAGTGCGCTTCAGTGTACTAGATAGGAGCCTACTAGATAGCCATACAAGGAAGTCTCCGGGGATTTTTCATCTGGGCTTAACTGATGGGAACGATGCTCTGTGAAGACCTGGGCGGCCAGACGAAAACGCAGATTATTCGGCGGGAATTAGCTGGTAATGGGACGCATTCTGTATAGTGCCCGGCACTGGGCTGGTGCTCTGAACACCGGCCCGGTCAATGTCCATTGATGTTGCTGTTGCTTGTATTTCGCCTGGGCGTATTCGTTTATCGAAGAGCCCTGGCGGTTGTCTGATGGTTCGCCCGCTGGCGCCCCCGTCGCCCGTCACACTGAGGCCTGGACTGTAGTGATGAACAAGCCTGCCCTTGCGTCGATTCCGGTGTTCAAGCTCTATGGCGAGAGCCTGGACTGGCCCACCCCGGACCTGCTTCATTGCGAGCCCATCAGCCAGCGCAGCCGCGAGCACCATTGGGAAATCAAGCCCCATCGGCATGCCGACCTCTGCCAGTTGCTGTTTGTATACCGTGGGCAGGCGGAACTGGAGATCGAAGGCCAGCGTACCCTGCTGGACAAATCGATGGTCCAGGTCCTGCCGCCGCTGTCGGTCCATGGCTTCCGGTTTTCCGAAGACATAGAAGGTTATGTGGTAACGCTGGCAGCGCCGCTGGTAAGCCATCTGCAAACCCAACTGGGGCAGGGGCAAAATACCCTGGCCAGGCCCGAGGGATATCCGACGGGGGCAGACGAGGCGTACCTGAACGGTTTGTTCGCCGCCTTGCAGCAGGAGTACCAGGGGCAGCAGCCGGCTCGGGAAATGCTCATGCATGCGCTGGTCAGCATGATTGTGGTCTGGGTCGGGCGCCAGGCGTTGCAGCGCAGCAGTGCCAGCCGGCGTCCCCAGCGGGCCCGTGAGTATTTCAATGGCTTCATCCAGTTGGTGGAAGCCCATTACCGCGAGCATGTGAAGGTCGAGGACCTGGCCCACAAGCTGGGCATTTCAGTGTCGCACCTCAACGGCACCTGCCGTGAACTGGCAGGGCAGCCGGCGCTGCAGATCATGCACGAACGCCAGCTACTGGAAGCCAAGCGGCTGCTGACCTACACCGGGATGACCATCTACGAGATTTCCGCGGACCTGGGGTTTTCCGACCCCACCAACTTCACCCGGCTGTTTCGGCGCCGGGAGGGGATCTCGCCCAAGGTATTTCGCGACCGCCTGAAGGCCGATCAGGCCGGGGACGCCGATTCGCTGACGCTCACCTGAGGGCGTTCAAGGTGGCGTTGTGGGGCATGCAGCGTTCCAGGTTGCAACTGGCGTAGTTGCGCGGTTGCATGCGCGCCTGCTCCACGCGATAAGCGGCAGTACCGTATAGCGCCAGGGTCACGGTGCAGGTCATGAAGATGGCCAGGTACCTTCTTGTCTTGACGTTCATGGCAACGACCTCTGAACCCATACCCCTTTGGTTTAAAGGGGTACTGTTATCAGCATAGGTCAGTTGCGGGGGCTTGCCCGGCCTGTTTGGCAGGGTATTCAGCAGCTGGATCGAGCAGCCCGGCCAGCGCCGTGCATCTATCTACAAACCGTCATCCCAGAGCGGTTGCTGGGGAAACCTGAGGACCAGGAAGTCGAGCATGCTGCGCAAGGTCGCCGGCATGTGCTTGCGCGAGGCATAGACCGCGTACATGTTCATCGTGCGCGGTTCGGCGTGGGGCAGCAGGCGTACCAGCTCTCCACGCTTGATGTACTCACCGGCCTGGTAGCTGGGCAGCATGGCGATCCCGGCGCCGGCCATGGTGGTGCGCAGCAGCGTGCTGGCCTCGTTGGCGCTGATGTTGCCCTGCACCGGCACCGATACCTGTTCGCCATCCTGTTCGAAATGCCACAGGCTCTTGCCGAAGTAGGAGTGGGTCAGGCAGTTGTGCCGGTTCAGTTCCTCCACCCGCTGGGGCGCGGTGTGCTCTCGCAGATAGGCCGGCGAGGCGCAGATCACCGAGCGGCAGACCGTCAGGCGCCGGGCGATCAGGTTCGGGTCCAGGTCATTGCTGGTACGGATCGCCAGGTCAATGCGTTCATCCACCAGGTTTACCGTGCGATCGAGCATCTGCAGGTCGATGCTGACCCCCGGGTAGCGCTTGACGTAGTCGGCCACGGCATCCGCCAGTTGCGACTGGCCGAACGAGGTACTGACGCTGATGCGCAGCAGGCCGCGGGGTGCATCGTCCGGCTCGCCGACCGCGGCCTGCATGTCGCTGGACAGCTCCAGCATCTGCCGGCAGCGGGGCAGGATCTCACCGCCGGCGGCGGTCAGGCTGAGCTTGCGCGTGGTTCGGTGCATCAGCCGGGCGCCGACCCAGTCCTCCAATTCCGCCAGATAACGTGACACCACCGGACGCGACAGGTCCAGGTGATCGGCGGCGGCCGACTGGCTGCCCAGGTCGACGACGGTGACGAAGACCCGCATTGCTTGGAGACGATCCATGATTTGCCCGCTTTCAGAAACAAACTATGTTCAAGCATCGCATTTTTTGTAACGAGTCTGGCAACTAAGCTCTGTCCATCCCAACCCAGCCAACAGATGCCGGAGCTGCCCTCATGATCGGATTCACTTCACTCAAACGCTTGCTGCTGGCCACTGCCACCCTGGGCTTTGCCGCCCATGCCGCGGCCGCCGAGCCGACCCTGAGCCTGGATGTCTACAACCCGGGCGCCAACGCAATCTTCCCGGTGACCTCGGTGCTGGTCAGCGGCAAGAAGGACGCGATCCTGGTGGACGCCCAGTTCGGCAAGTCCCAGGCACAGCAACTGGTGGACAAGATCCGCGCCAGCGGCAAGCACTTGACCACCATCTACATCAGTCATGGTGACCCAGACTACTACTTCGGCCTCGACACCCTGACCGCCGCCTTCCCCGACGCCAAGGTGGTGGCTTCGCAGCCGACCGTGGATCACATCAAGGCCACGGTGGATGGCAAGCTGGCGTTCTGGGGCCCGAAAATGGGCGCCGACGTACCGGCCAAGACCATCGTGCCGGGCGTGCTCAAGGGCCACAGCCTGACCCTGGAAGGGCAGAAGCTCGACGTCATTGGCCTGGACGGCAAGCAGCCGGACCGCAGCTTTGTGTGGATCCCGTCGATCAAGGCGGTGGTCGGTGGCGTGGTGGTCGCGGAAAACATCCACGTGTGGATGGCCGATACCCAGACCCCGCAGTCCCATGCGGACTGGCTGGCTACCCTCAAGACCATCGACAGCCTGCAACCCAAGACCGTGATTCCCGGGCACTTCCTCGGTGACAGCGCGCGTTCCCTGGCCCCGGTGCACTTCACCGCGGACTACATCAAGGCCTTCGACGAGGAAACCGCCAAGGCCAAGGATTCCGCCGAGCTGATCGCGGCCATGAAAAAGCGTTACCCGGACCTGGGCGAGGACAGCTCCCTGGAGCTGAGCGCCAAGGTCGCCAAGGGCGAAATGAAGTGGTGAAAACGGTTTGACCCACTCCCTTGTGGGGGCGGATGCCTCTGTACTCTCTTAGCCAACTGGAGACATGTCATGAGCAAGATCGCAATCATTGGTGCCACCGGCCGTGCCGGTAGCCAACTGCTGGAAGAAGCCCTGCGTCGCGGCCACAGCGTGACCGCCATCGCCCGCAACACGGCGAAGATCGGTTCGCGTGTCGGCGTGGTCAGCCGCGATGTGGATGTGGCCGACAGTGCCGCGCTGCAAGCGGCGGTGGCCGGTCACGATGTGGTGATCAGCGCGGCGCATTTTTCCAGCATCGCTGCCAATGCCATCATCGACCCGGTGAAAAAGGCCGGGGTCAAGCGCCTGCTGGTGGTAGGCGGTGCCGGTTCGCTGTTGCTGCCGGGTGGCAGCAAGGTTATCGATAGCCCGGGCTTCCCGGAGGAATACAAGGCCGAAGCCAGCGCCGGCGGGGTGTACCTGGAGACCCTGCGCAAGGAGCAGGACCTGGACTGGACCTTTCTTTCGCCATCGGCGGAGTTCGTCGAGGGTGAGCGTACCGGGCACTTCCGCCTGGGCCAGGACGACCTGCTGGTCAGCGCAGAGGGCCGTAGCTGGATCACTTTTGCCGACTACGCCATCGCCATGCTCGACGAGGTGGAAAAGCCCGCCCATAGCCGTCAGCGTTTCACCGTCGGCTACTGATCACTGGCCGATTGACCCGTTAGCCGCCTGCTGCAGGCGGCTACCGGGTTGTTCCGGCAAGCGTTGAAGGCCCCTCGCGGGGCTTTTCGCTGCCTGCCGGTATTTCAGCGCTGCCGGGCCTGTTCCACCAGCCAGTCCAGCAGTTCCTGCAGGGCCGGCGAAGGCCCCGGGCGCTCCGGGTAAACCAGGTAATACGCCTGCCCTGTCGGCACCTTCAATTCAAAGGGCATGACCAGCCGCCCGGCACTCAGGTCATCGCCAATCAATGCCCAGTCGCCAATCGCCACGCCTGTGCCCTGGGAGGCCACGGACATCGCCAGGTCCAGGGTCTCGAAGTGCTGGCCCTTGCCCAGGGTGTCCAGGGGCGTGCCAGCGGCCTTGAGCCAGGTCTGCCAGTCCCGCTGATCATGGGAGGGGTGCAGCAGCAGGTGCTGTTGCAGGTCTCTGGGGCTCGTCAGCGGCACCGGGCCTTCCAGCAGGGGCCGGGAACAGACCGGAGTCAGCTGTTCATTGAACAGGTGTCGCGAGCCCAGGGTCGGTGCCGGTGGCGCGCCGTACATGACCGCGGCGTCGAACGGCTCGCGGCCGAAATCCACGCCATGGGCAATGGTGGTGGTCAGTTGCACTGGCACATCGGGGCGCTCCTTCTGCCACTGCAGCAACCGCGGCAGCAGCCAGCGCATCACGCAGGTCGGGGCCTTGAGCCGCAGGTTGCGCTTCTGGCCGCCGATCTCGTCCACCGCGCCATTGATCATTTCGAACACCTGCTGCACCCGTGGCAGCCATTCCAGCCCCTCGGCGGTGAGGCTCAGGCCCCGGGCCTGGCGCAGGAACAACGGATAGCCCAGGTGACTTTCCAGCCCGGCGATCTGCCGGCTTACCGCTCCCTGGGTGATGTGCAACTGCTCGGCGGCGCGAGTGAAGTTGCAGCACTGGGCGGTGATCAGAAAAGTGTGCAGCGCGGGCAAGGGAGGAAGGCGTTTCATGGCTGGCCGAGGCATGACGTGGGGACATGGCTAGTATGACTTTTTATCCATTGTTGCGGCTACAGGCCCACCGTTCCAATAGCCCCTATATCGGCGCCCGCAGGCGTTTTCCAGCCTGTGGCCGACGTGCGGTTTTCCTCCAATAAGAAGGGCGATGAGATGGCGACGTGCGGTGAAGTACTGGTCAAGCTACTGGAAGGTTATGGCGTCGAGCAGGTGTTCGGCATTCCCGGGGTACACACTGTGGAGTTGTATCGCGGCCTGGCCCGTTCGCCCATCCATCATGTGACTCCGCGCCATGAGCAAGGCGCCGGCTTCATGGCCGACGGCTACGCCCGAACCAGCGGCAAGCCCGGTGTGTGCTTCATCATCACCGGCCCCGGCATGACCAACATCACCACCGCCATGGGCCAGGCCTACGCCGATTCGATTCCCATGCTGGTGATCTCCAGCGTGCAGGCCCGCAGCCAGTTGGGGGGCGGGCGCGGCAAGCTCCACGAGCTGCCCAACCAGAGTGCGCTGGTCAGTGGCGTGGCGGCGTTTTCCCACACCCTGATGTGTGCCGACGAGTTGCCAGCGGTGCTGGCCCGGGCCTTTGCCCTGTTCCAGGCCGGGCGCCCACGCCCCGTGCATATCGAGATTCCCCTCGATGTGCTGGTCCAGGACGCCGACCACCTGTTGACCAGCGAGCCGGTGCAGATCGCCCGCGCCGGCGCCGCCCCGGCCGCTGTCGCGCAGATGAGCCAACTGCTGGCCAGTGCCAAGCGGCCGCTGATTCTCGCGGGCGGGGGCGCCATCGATGCCGCCCCGGCCCTGACCCGCCTGGCCGAGCTGTTGCAAGCGCCGGTGGCCCTGACCATCAATGCCAAGGGCATGCTGCCTTCGGCGCATCCGCTGCTGATCGGTTCCACCCAGTCCATGGTGGCGACCCGGGCCCTGGTGGCCGAGGCCGATGTGGTCTTGGCCATTGGCACCGAGCTGGCGGAAACCGATTACGACGTGACCTTCGCCGGTGGTTTCGAGATTCCCGCTACCCTGCTGCGTATCGATATCGATGCCGACCAGACCGTGCGCAACTATCCGCCGAAAGTGGCACTGGTGGCCGACGCCCGGATCGCTGCCGAAGCGCTGCTGGCGCAACTTGCCGGGCTGGAATTGGCAGCGCGTCGCAGCGACTGGGGCCAGGTCCGCGCCGCCGCCTTGCGCAGTGAGCTGAGCCAGCTCTGGGACGGCCCGACCCAGGCCCAGACCCTGTTTCTGCAGACCGTGGTCCAGGAACTGCCGGAGATTGTCCTGGTGGGCGATTCCACCCAGCCGGTGTACAGCGGCAACCTGACCTTCAACCCCGAGCAGCCACGACGCTGGTTCAACTCCTCCACCGGGTACGGCACCCTGGGTTATGCCTTGCCGGCGGCCATTGGCGCCTGGCTCGGCGGCGGTTCGCACGCCAGCCAGCGACGGCCGGTGGCCTGCCTGATCGGCGATGGCGGCTTGCAGTTCACCCTTTCGGAACTGGCCTGCGCGGTGGAGGCTCGCACCCCGATCATCGTCCTGCTGTGGAATAACCAGGGCTACGAAGAGATCAAGAAATACATGGTCAATCGCGCCATCGAGCCGGTGGGCGTCGACATCTACACCCCGGATTTCATTGCCGTGGCCAAGGGCCTGGGTTGCGCCGCCGAGCGCATCGACAGCGTCGAGCAACTGCGCGCGGCGCTGCGCTCGGCGGCGGATCGCCAGGGCCCGACCCTGATAGAGGTCGATCAGAACCGCTGGACCCAAGGAGTACAGGCATGAGCGCGCACCCCCTGTTGAACGGGCTGTACATCGACGGCCAATGGTTGGCGGGCAGCGAGCATCTGCAGGTGATCAACCCCAGCACCGAGGGCGTACTGGCCCAGGTTGCCGGTGGCGGTCCCGAGGCCGTGGAGCAGGCGCTGTGCGCTGCCAGCGCCGGCCTTGCGCGTTGGTCGCACAGCAGCGGGGCTGAACGTGCCGCGGTCCTGCGGCGGATTGCTGCCGGGGTGGCCGAACGCCGGGAGCGACTGATGCACCTGCAGTCGAGCAACAACGGCAAGCCGCAGTTCGAGGCCGCCATGGATGTGGACGATGTGATTGCCACCTTCGAGTACTACGCAGGGCTGGCCGAAGGCCTGGATGCCGCTCAGGACGCCAACGTGGCACTGCCCAGCGAGGCCTTCAGTGCCCGTCTGCGCCGCGAGCCCTGTGGCATCGTCGGGCTGATCGTGCCGTGGAACTTCCCCATGGTCACCACCGCCTGGAAGCTCGCTCCGGCCCTGGCCGCCGGTTGCAGCGTGGTGCTCAAGCCCTCCGAAGTCACCCCTTTGCCGGAGCTGGAACTGGCGGCAATCATCGCCGGCAGCGGCTTGCCCCGGGGCGTGTTCAACCTGGTCTGCGGCACCGGCCTGGCGGTGGGCGCGCCCCTGGCAGCCGACCCGCGAGTGGCGAAAATCTCCTTCACCGGCAGCAACGCCGTGGGGGTCCAGGTGATGCAACGCGCGGCGGAAACCGTCAAGGGCGTGAGCCTGGAGCTGGGGGGCAAGTCGTCGTTGCTGGTGCTGGCGGATGCCGATCTGGATCTGGCGGTGGAGCTGGCCTGTGGCGGCGGCTTCTTCAACGCCGGGCAAATGTGCTCGGCCACCAGCCGGGTGCTGGTGGCCGATGAGTTGGCCGATGAGTTCCTGTTGCGCCTCAAGGTCCGGGCCGAAGCCATTCGTGTGGCCGACCCGTTCGACCCGGAGGTGGAAATGGGCGCGCTGGTCAATCAGGCGCAATACCGGCGGGTGCAGGCCCATATCGAGGAAGGCTTGAATGTGGGGGCCAAGCTGGTCTGCGGCGGTGGCCGCCCGGCCGGCTTGCAGCAGGGGTATTTCATCCAGCCCACGGTGTTCACCGAGGTGCCGCTGGACAGTGCGCTATGGCGTGAGGAGATCTTTGGCCCGGTGCTCTGCGTGCGCAGTTTCAGCAACGAGCAGCAGGCCATCGAAATGGCCAATGACAGCGAGTTCGGCCTGGTGGCCAGCGTAGTGGGAGCGGATGCAGCGCATGCCGAGCAAGTGGCCAATGCCCTGCAGGCCGGTCTGGTGTGGATCAATGCGCCCCAGGTGATCTTTCCCCAGACGGCGTGGGGCGGCTACAAGCAGAGCAGCATCGGTCGTGAACTGGGGCCCTGGGGGCTACAGGCCTTTCAGGAAATCAAGCATGTGATCCGCGCTCGTTAGGCAGGCCTCAGTTGCTCACCCGCAGGCGCGCCATATCCCGCAACGGCGGCGCGCCGAACAAGCGGCTGTACTCGCGGCTGAACTGCGACGGGCTTTCATAACCCACCCGATAGCCCGCTACCGAAGCCTCCAGCCCCTCGGCCAGCATCAGCCGCCGGGCTTCTTGCAGGCGCAACTGTTTCTGGTACTGCAGCGGGCTCATGGCGGTCATGGCCTTGAAGCGGTGGTGCAGGGTCGAGACGCTCAGGTTCACCTCCCGGGCCAGATCATCGATGCGCAACGGGTGCACGAAATTACCGTTGAGCCACTTGATGGCCTGGTTGACCCGGTGGCCCTGGCTGTTGGCGGTGGCGATCTCATACAGGCGGTGGCCCTGGGGGCTGCGCAGCAGGCGATAGAGAATTTCCCGGCGTACCAGCGGCGCGAGCATGGCGATGTCTTTCGGGGTGTCCAGCAGGCGGGTCAGGCGCAACACCGCGTCGAGCATCGCCGGGTCCAGGCGCTCCACGTACAGGCCGCGCCCGGTAGGCCGGGCGGGTACGCCGATGGGGCCGGCATCGGCAATCAATGCATTGATTTCCCCGGGGTCGATGTCCAGGCGCAGGGCCAGGATCGGCTCCTCTGGTGAAACGATCGCCACCTTGCCGCTCAGGGGGACGGAAACCGAGACCACCAGGTAATTCAAGGGGTCGTAGTTGTAGCTTTCATCGGCCAGGCGTACTTCCTTGCGGCCCTGGGCCATGATGCACAGCGCCGGCTGTGCCAGCACCGAACCGAATTGATGAGAGCTGCTGTGGCGCGAGACGAACAACGAGTCGATGGCCGTGGCGTAGCTGCCGTCCTCGGCGGTGTTGCGTGCAATGATCGCGGCCAGTTCCACGCGCTGCCGTTCCATCTCCGGGGCCAGGGGCGGTGGCGGGGTTTCCAGTGATGGCATGGGGCAGCCTCCGAGTGTTTGCAGTCGGCACAGCTTAAGTTTGTGCAAGAAGCGCGGGTAGGCGAATCCTGCGTAAAACTTGCCTGATCCTGCTGCTTGCGCGCGCGATAGGCAAGATCAGCCGATGCTCCTGAGCTTCACTTGCTTGAAACACCGTTGTCATGCTTTTGCCCAATGGCGCGGAGTCGGGGAGGGAGCAAAGGGCTTGTCGCAGGATTGGGCAAATCAACGGCAGAAATCGACTAACGCGCGCGAGGGCCTGCCCCGTATCGTTGATCCTGTCGCAGCCCGTCCCATGGCTGCCTCGACAACACCCTGGGAGGGTCGCACATGTCCACGCATATTCCCGTCAGTCACATGGCCTTTGTCCGAGCCCGGGCCGGGCGTTCCAAGGAGCTGGGTGCGCGCTTGAGCAGCCTGATCGAACCGTCCCGCCAGGCCTGTGGTTGCCTGCATTTTGCCCTGCAGCATTCGCAGTGCGATGCCGACCTGTGGCTGGTGTCCGGTTTCTGGAGCAGCCAGCAGGCGATGACGGCCTATTTCAATTCCCCGGCCATGGCGATCTTTGCCGAGCTGGTGCAGGACCTGGTGGTCAACAGCCTGGATTTTCATACCTTCAGTACCGTGTCGGCGCTGCAAGCCCATGGCGAATATCCGCAACTACAGCAGGCGCCGGTGCACAAGCTGGCCAGTTGAAGGTTTAGAATGGCCGACTTTTCATTGGCCAGGACTCGCAACATGGCACGCAAAGAGTTTGCACACTACGAAGCAGTTTCCGCTGTGGTTCCAGGGGAGGGGGGATACAGCGCCGCCATCGCCGTCAAGGCTCTCGGCGCATCAAGCGCACCACGCTTTCATAAAGTCCTGGATGAGCAGAAATTCAAGACGGCGCATGACGCCGACCAGGCTGCCGCACAACAACTCGAACAGTTGACCGACGTCGATCAGGACGGCGAATTGAGCTGGAAGAGCTACTGAGTCCAAGCGCTATTTGACTGCCCCCGGGCGGTGCATCCTGAACAGAGCCTCTGGCCCCAGTTGGAAGTAATCCGCCGGCCCGCCGCCGCGCAGAATCGGCTCTGCCGCGGCGGTGTCGTAGATCCCGTCCTTGAGCAGCCACTTGGCGATATGCACGGCGACCACTTCGCCGAGGATCAGCCAGCTCGGCACCAGTTCCTTGTCCGCCCGCTGCAATTGAATGATCTGGGTGACCTTGCACTCGAAGGACACCGGGCTCTCGGCTACCCGGGGCACGCTGATGACTTTCGACGCCACGGGGGTCAGGCCGGCCAGTTCGAACTCGTTTACCTCGGCCGGGACTGCGGCGCAGCTCTGGTTCATCTGCTCGGCTAGAGGTCGGGTGGCCAGGTTCCAAGCGAACTCGCCGGTCTGCTCGATATTGTTCAGGCTGTCTTTGCGCCCGACGCTGGAGAAACCGATGATCGGTGGAATGTAGTTGAAGGCGTTGAAGAAGCTGTAGGGCGCCAGGTTCAGGCGCCCCTCGCGATCCTGGGAAGAGATCCAGCCGATGGGGCGCGGGCCGACGATGGCATTGAACGGGTCGTGGGGCAGGCCGTGGCCCAGGGCAGGTTGGTAAAAGTGGATATCGTCGGGCATGGCTCAAGGTTCCTGCTTGGGGCGGGTTAAGGGCGTCATAGTGCAGTGCGCAATCGCCCAATTCCAGCGTCCTGGCCCTTGAGCGTTCCACGCTGTGGGTGTTTTCCCCTGGCCAGAAACGACTAAGCCCGGCCAAGGCCGGGCTGTGGTGTCAGGTGCATCAATCAGCTGATGCTGGCGGAACCGGTGCGGTCGTAGCCATCAGCGGCGAAGGTAGCGGAACCGGTGCGGTCGTAGCCATCGGC
>NZ_FMWW01000002.1:0-653050 GCF_900103205.1 Pseudomonas sp. NFPP12 | reverse complement strand
TCGTAGCCATCGGCAGCGAAGGTGGCAGAACCGGTGCGATCGTAGCCATCAGCGGCGAAGGTGTTGGCAGCCAGTACCGAGAGGGTCAGGGCGAGGATCAGTTTGCTTTTCATGATGGTGACTCCGGGTTCGTTGAGATGAATGCGTTGGGCTTGGGATGAATCCTACTCCGGTAAAGTTGATATAAAAGCGCAAATTAATGCTTATAAATATCTGCTTTATCGATGCTTATGAGATCAGCCCTCGCCGCCAAATACCGCGTTCAAGCCTCACTGCATAGAAGAGCCAAGTACCCACTTGGATTCATTAGCAGGCTATGCATCCAGCATTAACTGATCATTAATTGAGCAGATTGCTTGTAAGAAAATATTTCAACGATTTTTTCATCCGCGCCTTACCTGTTTTTCACCCCTTGACGTTCAGCCTCCGCGCAGGCCTGCAGTCCATAGACAGGCCGCCTTGAATGCGACCTTTGGAGCACCTTTGCGAATGAACAAGCTACCCCAGATCACCCTGGCCTTCTGGGTCATGAAAATCTGCGCGACCACCCTCGGCGAAACAGCGGGGGACCTGCTGTCGATGACCCTGAATGTGGGTTATGCCATCAGCTCGATGATTCTGATCAGTGTGTTCCTGCTGACCCTGGTCACCCAGCTGTGGTCCAAGACCTACAACCCGGTGCTGTACTGGATCGTGATCCTCTCCACCAGTACCGCCGGCACCACCATGTCGGATTTCATGGACCGCACCCTGGGCCTGGGCTATGCCAGTGGCTCGTTGATCCTGATCGGTATTCTGCTGGCGATCTTCGCGCTCTGGCGTCTGAGTGGCGACTCGCTGAACGTCAACAAGATCCAGACCTTTCGCGGCGAGATGTTCTATTGGATGGCGATCCTGTTTTCCAACACCCTGGGCACCGCCCTCGGCGACTACCTGGCGGACGATTCGGGGCTGGGCTTTGCCGGCGGGGCGCTGTTGATCGGCTCGACCATCGCCGTGGTGGTGCTGCTCAAGTACTTCACCAGGCTCTCGTCGGTGCTGTTGTTCTGGGTCGCTTTCGTATTGACCCGGCCGTTCGGCGCAACCTTGGGTGACTTCCTCACCAAACCCCACGAAAAAGGCGGCATGGATTTCGGCACCATCGGCTCGTCGGCGGTATTGGCGGGAATCCTGCTGGTGATGATCGTGGGGGCGGCCTGGGCCCAGAGCCGCGATGGGCGCCAGGGCGCTGCCGAACTTTCCTGACCTGTACAGCCTCTGTAGGAGCCGGCTTGCCGGCGAAAGCTTCCCCACAGATCGCGAAAAGCGCCCGGGCCTTGCACCCGGGCGTTGTTGTTTTCAGTCAGTCTCGATCCGCGAATGCTTGCGGGTGTCTTTCATGGTCGCGTAGACCAGCAGCGAACAGGCGATGCAGGCGGTGACGTACCAGTAGTAGCCGGTTTCCATGCCGATGCTCTTGAACCACAGGGCGATGTATTCGGCGGTACCGCCGAAGATCGATACGGTCAGTGCGTACGGCAGGCCCACGCCCAGGGCGCGGATTTCCGTAGGGAACAGCTCGGCCTTGACCACCGCGTTGATCGAGGTGTAGCCGCTGACGATGATCAGCGCCGCCATGATCAGGAAGAACGCGCCCCACCAGGTCTGGATGGTGTGCAGGGTGGTGAGGATCGGCACGGTGAACAGGGTGCCGAGGATACCGAAGGCAATCAGGATCGGGCGCCGGCCAACCTTGTCCGAGAGAGCACCGATTACCGGTTGCAGGCACATGAACAGGAACAGCGTGGCGGCGGAAATGGTGGTGGAGTCGGAGATGCTCATGCCGACAGTGTTCACCAGGTATTTCTGCATGTAGGTGGTGTAGGTATAGAAGGCCAGGGTGCCGCCCATGGTCAGGCCGACCACGGTCATCAACTCCTTGGGATGACGCATCAGGGTGCGCATCAGGCTTTCCTTGGGCTTTTCCTTCTTCTTGGTGAAGGACTCGGTTTCTTCCATGCCGCGACGCAGGTACAGGGCTACCACGGCGCAGAGGGCACCGATGCCGAACGGAATCCGCCAGCCCCAGGACTGCAGTTCCTCGGTGGTCAGAATGTTCTGCAGCACGATCAGCACCGCCAGGGCAATGAGCTGGCCGGAGATCAGGGTCACGTACTGGAAGCTGGAGAAGAAGCCACGACGTTCCTTGGTCGCCATCTCGCTGAGGTAGGTGGCCGAGGTACCGTATTCACCGCCTACCGACAGGCCCTGCATCAGGCGCGCCAGCACCAGCAGGATGGGAGCGCCGACGCCGATGGTTTCGTAACCCGGGGTCAGGGCGATGATCAGCGAGCCGAAGCACATCAGCAGCACCGAGGCCATCAAGGCGGCCTTACGCCCTTTGCGGTCGGCATACAGCCCCATCAGCCAGCCACCGATCGGGCGCATCAGGAAGCCCACGGCGAAGATCGCGGCGGTGTTCAGCAGTTGGGCGGTGGTGTCGCCCTTGGGGAAGAAGACTTTGGCGAAGTACAGCGAGAAGGCGGCGTAGACGTACCAGTCGTACCACTCGACCATGTTGCCCACGGAACCGCTGAAGATCGACTTCAGGCGGCTGGCGGTGGTCTTTTCTGTGGCGGGCGCAGCCGCCGACCCGGCAGGCAGGGTATTAGAGATATCCATGAAGGACCCTTCTATTCATTGTTTTTGTGGAGTGCGCGCGAGCGCAGCCTGCTGGGGCTATAGCAGGACCTGTGCCAAGGGCGAGAAGCCCGGGCTAGAGGGGGGGAGGCGGGGGTGATGAGCGGAAATCCGCCTATCGGCACCTTGCGGGTAAGCGGGAAATTGCCGAAAGCGGCCGTGCCCCCTGGGCATGTGGGCGAAGGCGTCGATGGGGGCGGTGCCGGGCTTTAGGGCTGATTCTCCGGCAAGCCGGGTCCTATAGGGGTTACTCCTCCTTGAGGAAGTGTTCCCTGGTCAGTCCATGGCGCTGCATCTTTTCGTTAAGAGTCCGGCGGGGCAGTTGCAGCTCGTTGAGTACCGCCTTGATATCTCCCTTGTGCCGGCTCAGGGCCGCGCGCAGGCATTGGGCCTCGAAGGCTTCCTGCTGCGCCGCCAGGGACTGGCCGGGTTCGATGGCGTCGGGTTCCGGCTCGCCCAGGCCCAGCACCTGGCGCTCGGCGGCGTTGGCCAGTTCGCGCACGTTGCCCGGCCAGTCGTGGCTGAGCAGGCGGCTCAGTTGCGCGCCGCTCAAGGGCGCGACGCTGCGCCCCAGGCGTTCCCCGGCATTCTGGGCAAAGTGCTCGTAGAGCAGTGGGATGTCCTCGCGGCGCTCGCGCAAGGGTGGCAGGCGCAGTTCAGCCACGGTCAGGCGGTAGGCCAGGTCTTCACGGAAACGCCCGGCACGGGCCTCGTCCAGCAGGTCGGGCTTGGTGGCGGCGATGATCCGCAGGTCGACCTTGATGCTCTGGTTGGAACCCAGGCGTTCCAGCTTCTGCTCCTGCAACACCCGCAGCAGCTTGACCTGCTGGGCCAGGGGCATGCTTTCGATCTCGTCGAGAAACAGCGTGCCGCCGTCGGCGTATTCCAGTTTGCCGACGCGTTTGCCCTGGGCGCCGGTGAAGGCGCCGCTTTCATGGCCGAACAGCTCGGCCTCGAACAACTGCTCGGGGATCGCCGCGCAGTTCAGGGCGACGAAGGGCTTGCCGGCCCGCGGGCCGAAGTCGTGCAGGCAGCGGGCAATCAGTTCTTTGCCGCTGCCGGTCTCACCGCGGATCAGCACATTGACCGGCAGGGCTGCCAGTTCCAGTACCTGGCGGCGCAGGGTCTGCAAGGCCCTGGAGACCCCCAGCAAGGTGGCGTCGAGCTTGGCCCGGCTGTCGGCCTGTTGGTGCAGGCGGCGGTTTTCCAGGACCAGGCGGCGCTTGTCCAGGGCCCGGCGCAGGCTGCTGAGCAGGGTGTCGGGGCTGAAGGGTTTTTCCAGGAAGTCGTAGGCCCCGTCGCGCATGGCTTCCACCGCCATGGGCACATCGCCGTGGCCTGTGAGCAGGATGATCGGCAGGTCCGGGTCCAGGTGCTGGACCTGGGCCAGCAGTTCCAGGCCACTGATGCCGGGCATGCGCACATCGCTGAGGATCACCCCGGGAAAGTTCTTCGGCAGTTGCGCCAGACAGTCCTCGGCCCGGCTGAACAGCTGGACCTCGAAGCCCGACAGGCTCAGCCACTGCTCGACGGCGGTACGGATGCTGGCTTCGTCGTCCACCACGATCACTGAGTTCAGCATTGGATATGGGCCTCCAGGTCGATGGGCAGGCTCAGGGTGAACACCGCCCCTTGCTCCTGGTTGGCCACGCTCAGGCGGCCACCCAGCTCGTGGACTATGGCATAGGACACCGCCAGCCCCAGCCCCAGGCCATCACCCACCGGTTTGGTGGTGAAGAATGGATCGAAGACGCTCAGCAAGTGTTCCTCGGCAATGCCGCCGCCGTTGTCGGCCACCCGCAGTTGCCAGAGCTGGTCTTCGGCTTCGAGACTGATCTCCAGGCGCTTGTGCGGTTTGTCCTGCATGGCGTCCAGGGCATTGCGCAGCAGGTTGATCAGCACCTGTTCCAGGCGGATGGCGTCGCCCCGGACCCAGGCCGGGCGGGTCAGTTGCAGCACCACTTCGACGTCTTCGGCACGCAGCCGGGCTTCCAGCAAGTGCAGCGACTGGTCCACCACAGCGGTCAGGTCCAGGCGTTCTCGCAGGCCACTGGGGCTCTTGCGGGCGAAGGTCTTGAGGTGGCTGGTGAGGGCGGCCATGCGGGTCAGCATGTCGTCCAGTGGGCGCAGGGCTTTGTAGGCTTCGTCCACCCGGCCGTGATCCAGCAACAGCCTGAGGGTTGCCAGCTGCATGCGCTGGGTGGTCAGGGGCTGGTTGATTTCGTGGGCCAGGGCGGCGGACATCTGCCCCAGGGCCGCGAGCTTGGCCGATTGCACCAGGCCTTCCTGGGCGGTGCGCAGATCGCGGGTACGTTCCTCCACCAGTTGCTCCAGCTCCTGGCGATTGCGCTGGCGGACTTTCCCCAGGCGCCAGCGCTGGTTGAGGAACAGCAGCAGGAACACCAGGGTCAGCCAGGCACCGGCGGCGGCAAGCCCGGCATTGCGGGTTTCCTCGAAGGCATTCGGCGGTTTGCGCAGCAGGTGCAGGGTCCAGCCTTCGGCGGCCAACGGCAGGGACTCCCAGAGGTAGCTGGCGCGGCCCTCGGGGCCTTCGACCCGGGCCAGGCTGCTGTTGTCGTCAAAGCGTTGCAGCGTCTGGTGCTGCAGCGGGGTCAGGGGCTGTTTGTCGTACTGGCGGGTGAGCTTGATTTCTTCCAGGTCGTTGCTCGACAGCGGCTGCAAGTGCCGGTAGCGCCAGCCGGGCTGGTTGGCGATGAACACGATGCCCCGGGCATCGCTGACCAGCAGGGTGTCGTTGCCCTGGCTCCATTCATGTTCCAGCTCGGGGAATTCCAGCTTGACCACCATGGCCCCGAGGAAGTCCTGGTTGTCGGCCTTGACTGCGCTGGCCAGGAAATACCCCGGGATGCCGCTGGTCACGCCCACCGCGTAGAAGCGCCCGCTGCCCTGGCTGCGGGTCTGCTTGAAGTAGGGGCGAAAGCCGTAGTTGTGGCCCACGTAGCTGCTGGGCAGGCGCCAGTTGCTGGCGGCCACGGCCAGGCCCTCATGGTTCAGCAGCTCCAGGGTCGAGGAGCGGGCCGCGCCATTGATCTTTTCCAGCTTGCGGTTCAATGCGTCCTGGGTTTCGGTGGCCACCGGCCCCTGCAGCGCCGCGCGCAGTTCCGGGTCCAGGGCCAGGACCGCCGGCAGGGCGCGATAGCGTTCGATCAGGGTATGCAGCGAGTTGGCATACAGCCCCAACTGCTCATTGGCACGGGCGGCTTCCTCCACCAGCGTCTGCCGTTCTGCATGGCGCATGGCCAGGCCGGCGCTGAGCACGGTGCCAGCAAGAATCACCAGGATATAGAACGTCAAGCGGAGGGGGCGAGAGATCTGGGCCATGAGTCGGGGCAGGCTGCAATGGGGGCGGGAACGATAGCATGAGCGCCGGGGCTAACGTTGATCGCGGACAGTGTCGGGAAAGGGCGGTGCATAAAAAAAGCGGCGGGCCATTCAATGAACAGCACCGCCGCCTGGGCCGAACGGAGGAAGGGCTTACTGCACTTCTACCGCCAGGCTGTCACTGATCTTCTTCTGCCAGATGGCGGGACCTGTGATGTGTACCGACTCGCCCTTGCTGTCGACTGCGACGGTCACCGGCATGTCCTTGACCTCGAACTCGTAGATCGCTTCCATGCCCAGTTCGGCAAAGGCCAGGACCTTGGACTTCTTGATCGCCTGGGCTACCAGGTAGGCAGCGCCGCCGACGGCCATCAGGTACACGGCCTTGTTGTCCTTGATCGCTTCGATCGCGGTCGGGCCGCGCTCGGACTTGCCGATCATGCCCAGCAGGCCGGTCTGCTCGAGGATCTGGCGGGTGAACTTGTCCATCCGCGTGGCGGTGGTCGGGCCAGCCGGGCCGACCACTTCGTCACCGACCGGATCGACCGGGCCGACGTAGTAGATGAAGCGACCCTTGAGGTCCACCGGCAGGGTTTCGCCCTTGTTCAGCATCTCGACCATGCGTTTGTGCGCAGCGTCGCGGCCGGTGAGCATCTTGCCGTTGAGCAGTACGGTTTCGCCCGGCTTCCAGCTTTGCACTTCTTCCGGGGTCAGGGTGTCGAGGTTGACCCGACGGGCCGACGGGCCGGCTTCCCAGACGATTTCCGGGTAGGCGTCCAGCGGTGGCGCTTCCAGGCTCGCCGGGCCGGAGCCATCCAGTACGAAGTGCGCGTGACGGGTTGCGGCGCAGTTGGGGATCATGCACACCGGCAGGGAAGCGGCGTGGGTCGGGTAGTCCATGATCTTCACGTCGAGCACGGTGGTCAGGCCACCGAGGCCCTGGGCGCCGATGCCCAGCTGGTTGACCTTCTCGAACAGCTCCAGGCGGATCTCTTCGATGCGGTTCTGCGGGCCACGGGCCTTGAGCTCGTGGATGTCGATGGATTCCATCAACACTTCCTTGGCCATCACTGCCGCTTTCTCGGCGGTGCCGCCGATACCGATGCCCAGCATGCCCGGTGGGCACCAGCCGGCGCCCATGGTCGGAACGGTCTTGAGTACCCAGTCGACGATCGAGTCGGACGGGTTGAGCATGGCCATCTTCGATTTGTTCTCGGAGCCGCCGCCCTTGGCCGCCACGTCCACTTCCACGGTGTTGCCCGGGACGATGGAGTAGTGGATCACCGCCGGGGTGTTGTCCTTGGTGTTTTTCCTGCTACCTGCCGGGTCGGCCAGGATGGAGGCGCGCAGGACGTTTTCCGGCAGGTTGTAGGCGCGACGCACGCCCTCGTTGATCATGTCGTCCAGGCTCATGGTGGCGCCGTCCCAGCGCACGTCCATGCCCACGCGCACGAATACCGTGACGATGCCGGTGTCCTGGCAGATCGGCCGGTGGCCGGTGGCGCACATGCGCGAGTTGATCAGGATCTGCGCTATGGAATCACGGGCAGCCGGCGATTCTTCCCGCAGGTAGGCCTCGTGCATCGCCTGGATGAAGTCCACGGGGTGGTAGTAGGAAATGAACTGCAGGGCGTCGGCAACGCTCTGAATCAGGTCGTCTTGCTTGATCACGGTCATGAGTCGCGCTCCTCTAAAAGACGGGAACATTTAATAAGGTGCCTGCACTTGGGTGCATCGGTCGGATGCAGGCACCTTCTAAGGCACGCCGGACAGACAACTGGCGCGACGCTAAAAAGGCGCGGCAGTATACCTCGCCTGGGGGTTGGGTACACCCGCCGGCCGGGCCAACCAAAGTCGCCTATCGGATGGGCACTGTTCTTGCCTGAGTCGGCGCTGAAACCTGGCGACGGGGTTTTAAATTTGAATAGTCATTTGCCGGGCTCAGCACTAAAGTGGCAAGTGGCCTGCAGGGTAGGAAACTCTTTAAGCCTCCTTTCTCACGGTGAGTCAACGATTGACCCATAAAGCCATCCAGAGCCTGTTATTCAAGCGCTTCGCCATTGCCGCGGGCACTTACGCACTGATCCTGCTGCTGTTCTGGCTGGCCGTCGTCACGGGGCATTCCCGTGCTTCGAGCGGCAGCGCGCTGCTGGGCACTGGCCTGGTGCTGGCCAGCCAGGGGCTGCTGTGCTGGGTGTTCGTCAGCGGACGCAACCTGCAGTTCGCCGACCCCAGCCTGACCGAAGTCCAGGTGGTGCTGGGCATCGCCTGGCAGACCTGGCTGATGGCCCATCTGGATCAGGCCCGCGGGGTGTTCCTGGTGTTCTACCTGCTGCCGTTGCTGTTCGGCCTGTTTCACCTCTCCCGCCGGGCCTATCTGCGCAGCGCGGCGCTGATCTTCTTTTGCTTTGCCGGGGTCAACCTGTGG
The DNA here is from genome assembly GCF_900103205.1 of Pseudomonas sp. NFPP12. Taxonomy (NCBI): domain Bacteria; kingdom Pseudomonadati; phylum Pseudomonadota; class Gammaproteobacteria; order Pseudomonadales; family Pseudomonadaceae; genus Pseudomonas; species Pseudomonas sp. NFPP12. The sequence goes on along the minus strand of NZ_FMWW01000002.1, from coordinate 644,601 downwards.
GACGGCTATCGCCTGCTCCTCGGTGATCCGCAACTGGCCGCGCTGCAGGTCTGCGTGCTGCTGGTGATGCTGGTGTGGATGTGCCTGTATGCCGCCTATGTCCAGGCTTCGCGCTCACGCATGCGCCAGCGGCGCTTTGCCTTGCAGGCCCATCAGGACACGCTGCGAGGCATGATGCGACAGCTGGAGGACCTGGTAGCCACCGATGAACTGACGGGCCTGTTCAACCGCCGGCATTTCCTGCGCATTGCCAGCCGCGAGCTGCAAGCCATGGATCAGGAGCAGGTGCATGGGCTGGCGCTGATCGACCTGGACCATTTCAAGCGCATCAACGATCTCCACGGCCATGCTGCCGGCGACCAGGTACTGCAGGCCTTCGCCGCGGTGGCCACGGCTTGCCTGCGCGATGGCGACGTATTGGCCCGTTACGGTGGCGAGGAATTCGTGGTACTGCTGCCCGAGTGTGACGCCGAGCGCCTGACCTCCTGCTGCGAGCGTTTGCGCCTGGCGTTCACCGAAGTGCAACTGGTGGGCCTTAACGTACGAGACCTGAGCCTATCGGCGGGGATGACCCTGCTGCGGGCCGGCGACGATCTGGACCATGCCCTGCAACGCGCCGATCAGGCGCTGTATCGGGCCAAGCGCGACGGTCGCAATCGTTGCTCTGCGGCCTGGGAAAACCTCGATGCCTGAATTGACCGTTGGCAGCCGGTGCTGGCCGGTGGCGCCTGGAAGCAACCTGCTGGATGCCCTGAATCAGGCTGGCGTGACGGTGCCCTACAGTTGCCGCGCCGGTAGTTGCCATGCCTGCCTGGTGCATTGTGTCCAGGGCTTGCCCAGCGATAGCCGGCCGGATGCCTTGAGCGACGAACAGCGCCGGCTCGGCTGGCGCCTGGCTTGCCAGTGCCAGGTGGTGGAGGACCTGCACGTCGAGACCTTCGACCCTGTGCGTGATGGCCTGCCTGCGACGGTGAGCGGCCTGGACTGGTTGTCGAGCTCGGTCCTGCGCCTGCGCCTGCAGCCGCAGCGGCCCTTGCGTTACCGCGCCGGCCAGCATTTGGTGCTGTGGGCCGCCGGCCAGATCGCCCGGCCTTATTCCCTGGCCAGCCTGCCGGAAGACGACCGCTTTCTGGAGTTCCACCTGGATTGCCGGCATCCGGGCCAGTTCAGCGATGCGGCGCGCCAGTTGCAGTTGGGCGATCCGATGCGCCTGGGGGAGTTGCGGGGCGGCGCCTTGCACTACGATCCGGACTGGCAGCAGCGCCCACTCTGGCTACTGGCCGCGGGAACCGGCCTGGCGCCGCTGTTCGGCATACTGCGCGAGGCCCTGCGCCAGGATCACCAGGGCCCCATCCGCATCATTCACCTGGCCCATGACAGCAGTGAGCATTACCTGGCCAAACCCCTGGCGGCCCTGGCGGCGAACCGAGCCCAGCTGTCCGTCGAGCTGTGGACCGGGGCCGAGCTGACAGCCGCTTTGGCGCAACTGCGGCTTGTTTCCCGGCAAACCCAGGCCTTACTCTGCGGTCACCCTGACAGTGTCGAAGCCTTCGCCCGGCGCCTGTACCTGGCGGGGCTGCCGCGCAATCAACTGCTGGCCGATGTGTTCCTGCCCCGTGGTTGAGCGCTGATTCTTCCAGAGCGAGATCCCCATGACCGATGCCATCGAGTTGCAACGTGAGGGCGGGCTGCTGACCCTGCGCCTGAACCGTCCCGACAAGAAAAACGCCCTGACCCGCGCCATGTACGCTCGCCTGGCCGACGCCCTGAGCGAGGCCGATGGCGATCCCGAGATCAACGCCGTGCTGATCTGCGGCAGCAGCGAATGCTTTACCGCCGGCAATGACATCGCCGACTTCCTCCAGCAACCGCCCCGGGACCTCGACAGCCCGGTGTTTCGCTTCATGCGCAGCCTTGTGCAATGTCGCAAGCCGGTGGTGGCCGCAGTGGCCGGCGCGGCAGTAGGCATCGGCACCACGATGCTGCTGCATTGCGACCTGGTCTATGTCAGTCGCGATGCACGGCTGCGCATGCCGTTCGTCAACCTGGGGCTGTGCCCGGAATTTGGTTCGAGCCTGATCCTGCCGCGCTTGCTGGGGCAGGCCAAGGCGGCGGAGTTGCTGTTGCTGGGCGAAGGCTTCAGTGGCGAACAGGCCGCCGCCTGGGGGATTGCCAGCGCCGCCCTGGGGGATGGTGTGGCCACCTTGGCCAAGGCCCGGGAGGCGGCCTTGCGTTTCAGCCAGTTGGCGCCCGAAGCGCTGCAGGTGAGCAAGCGCCTGATGAAGGCGCCGGACCGCGAGCAACTGCGCCAGGTCATTGAGCAAGAGGGCGTGGAATTCACCCGGCGCCTGCAGTCCCCGGAAGCCATCGCCGCGTTGTCCGGGTTTCTCAGCAAGGGCTGAGGCCGTGGACAGCGGTTTCACGCGGGCATGAAAAAGCCCCGGTGTTTTCGGCACCGGGGCTTTTTGTTCAGCAAGGCTAAGACTCAGACCATCGGGTCGCCCACGTGCAGGATCTTCATGCCGTTGGTGCCGCCGGTGGTGTGGTAGCTGTCGCCCTTGGTGAGAATCACCCAGTCGCCTTTCTCTACGACACCGCGCTTGAGCAGCTCATCGATCGCTGCCTGGCTGACCTGCTCGGGCGGCAGGGAAGCCGGGTCGAACGGGATGGTGTAGACGCCACGGAACATGGCTGCGCGAGCCTGGGTTTCGCGGTGCGGGGAGTAGGCGTAGATCGGCACCGAGGAGCGAATGCGCGACATGATCAGCGGGGTGTAGCCACTTTCGGTCAGGGCGATGATCGCCTTCACGCCCGGAAAGTGGTTGGCGGTGTACATGGCGGCCAGGGCGATGCTCTGGTCGCAGCTTTCGAACACCTTGCCCATGCGGTGGCTGGAGGTCTTGCTGGTGGGGTGCTTTTCCGCACCGACGCAGATCCGCGCCATGGCCTGCACCGCTTCCAGCGGGTAGGCACCGGCGGCGCTTTCCGCCGAGAGCATCACCGCATCGGTGTAGTCGAGCACGGCGTTGGCCACGTCGGACACTTCGGCGCGGGTCGGCATCGGGTTCTGGATCATCGACTCCATCATCTGGGTCGCAACGATCACCGCCTTGTTGTGGCGACGGGCGTGCAGAATGATTTTCTTCTGGATGCCCACCAGCTCGGCGTCGCCGATTTCCACGCCCAGGTCGCCACGGGCAACCATGACCGCGTCGCTGGCCTTGATCAGGCCGTCGAGGGTTTCGTCGTCGGCCACCGCTTCGGCGCGTTCGATCTTCGCTACCAGCCAGGCAGTACCACCGGCTTCGTCACGCAGCTTGCGCGCGTATTCCATGTCGGCGGCGTCCCGTGGGAAGGACACGGCCAGGTAATCGACTTCCATCTCGGCCGCGAGCTTGATGTCGGCCTTGTCTTTCTCGGTCAGGGCCGGGGCGGTCAGGCCACCACCACGACGGTTGATGCCCTTGTGGTCGGACAGCGGGCCGCCGATGGTCACCACACAATGCAGCTCGGTGGCGGTGGCGGTTTCCACACGCATCACCACGCGGCCGTCGTCCAGCAGCAGCTCGTCGCCCACGCCGCAGTCCTTGACCAGATCCGGGTAGTCGATGCCGACGATATCCTGGGTGCCTTCGGTCAGCGGATGGCTGGTGGAGAAGGTGAACTTGTCACCGATCTTCAGCTCGATGCGCTTGTTGGCGAATTTGGCGATGCGGATCTTCGGGCCCTGCAGGTCGCCGAGGATGGCCACGAAGCGGCCGTGCTTGGCTGCCAGGTCGCGGACCAGTTTGGCGCGAGCCTTGTGCTCGTCCGGAGTGCCGTGGGAGAAGTTCAGACGGGCAACATCCAGGCCCGCGAGAATCAGCTGTTCGAGAACTTCCGGCGAGTTACTGGCCGGGCCAAGGGTGGCAACGATTTTGGTACGACGAACGGACATGCACGGACTCCTGAGTTCAAGCGCAACGAGAGGCTACTATGCTCCGAAGTTGTAGTCATTGTTCGTTTGCACTACTTATTGCTTTGTTTGTTTACCGCAACAACCTTGAAGATTTTTGCCGATGAGTCGATACACTGCACAAGACAGGAGATACCCCATGCGATTCGTACTCATTGCTGCCCTGGCCGTCAGTGTTGTCGGCTGTACCCGCTGGTCCATGGACCATCATTTGAATAACGCCTACCGCGCTTATGACCGCGGCAACTGCGAGAGCGTGATGCTCGAGTTGAGCCAGGTCGACCGTGACAGCCGTGCCCGTCGCTACATCCAGCCGGAAGTGTCGATGCTGCGCGGGCAATGCCTGGAGCGCCAGAAGTTGTTCGTCGATGCCGCGCAGACCTACCAGTTCATCATTACCCAGTACCCCACCAGCGAGTACGCGTTTCGCGCCCGGGCTCGCCTGGATACCCTGCAACAGTTGGGGCACTACCCGGCAAATGGCGCCGCTCAAGTTCGTCGCACTGCGTTGTAAAAGAGATTCACTAGGGGGCGGTGTAATTGCCCCTCGTGCTTGAGCTAACATCTGCACAGGCTGTTCGAAAACTGCCCCGGCCCGGCTGGTGGCAGTGGCGTTGGAATCCTTCTGGCAGTCTTCCTCGCGCATCGAATCCGGGAGGGCGGGCCGATATCAGGGCCTGTTCCGAAGCACTAGTGCGGTCATGCTTAATGACCTTTCATAGCGATACCCAGCATGTTCATGGAACCTCGGATCGAGCGGCACCAACTGCCGTCCTTTTTAAAAGTATTCAATCGTTTCACCGACAAGCCGGTGGGTTTCCTTGGCAACCTGTCGGCCGACGGGCTGATGCTGATCAGCCAGTTGCCGATGCTGATCGGTGCCGAATTCGACTTGCGGGTGAAAGTCCCCGGCGGTGACGGCCAGGTGCAGTTCATCGACTTCAGCGCCTGCTGCCTCTGGTGCCATGAGGACCTGACGCCGCACCACTACGACAGCGGTTTCAGCCTGTTGCGGGCCGGTGCGGAGTTTGTCGAGCTGGAGCAGGCGTTGCGTCATTACTTCAGCTTTCACCCGTTGCAGACCTCGGCCTGAGGCGCTCGGCAGCAGCTACAGGCTGCCGGCTTTCTTCCAGCTCAGATAGCGGCTGACCAGTTCGGCCCCCAGTTCTCCCGGGCGGGCGTCGAGCAGGGCGACGCCGTGAGCGCTCAGGCGTTCGTGCAGCTCGGCGCGGCTGTTCAGGTAGTTCACCGTCGCGCTGTAGGCCAGGGCTTCGGGCAGGGTTTGCACCGGGCTCTGGCGCAACTGGTCGAGCACCTCTTCGCGCAGGCTGGCCACCAGCACCCGATGCTGGCGGCCGATGCGCTTGACCGCCGTCAGCAGTTCCTGGTCATCCTCGTCCCGCAGGTTGGTAATCAGCACCACCAGTGCCCGGCGTTTCTGCCGGGCCAGCAGCTCGCTGGCGGCGGCCTGGTAATCGGCGGGGCGCTGGCTGGTGTCCAGGTCGTAGACGCCATTGAGCAGCACGCTCAACTGGGCCGAGCCCTTGACCGGTGCAAGGTAGCGCGAGCGTTCCCCGGCAAAGCTGTACAGGCCCACCGCATCGCCCTGGCGCAGGGCGACATAGCTCAGCAGCAGGCAGGCATTGAGGGCGTGGTCGAAGTGCGCCAGCTCGCCATCCTGGCTGCGCATGCGGCGCCCGCAGTCGAGCATGAAGATGATCTGCTGGTCGCGTTCGTCCTGGTACTCCCGGACGATGGGCGCGCGTTGGCGGGCCGTGGCCTTCCAGTCGATCTGCCGCAGGCTGTCGCCTTCGCGAAACTCCCGCAGTTGGTTGAACTCCAGGCCCAGGCCGCGGCGTTGTCGCTGGCGCACACCGAGTTGGCTGAGCCAGTTGTCCACCGCCAGCAATTGCGCGCCGTAGAGCCGGGCGAAGTCCGGGTAGACCCGGGTGCTGTCGTGCACCTTGAGCAGGCGCTTGGCGCTCCATAGTCCGAGAGGGCTGGGCAGGCTGACTTCGCACTGGTCGAAATTGAAGTGGCCGCGCTGCAGTGGGCGCACGTTATAGCCGATCCGGCTGACCTGCCCCGGCTCCAAGCGCGTGGACTGCGGCAGGTGCTCGAAGCCCAGGCCCTGGGGCGGGTGGTCGAACAGCTGCACATCCAGTGGTTGCCGGTAGTCGTGCAGGATCTCCAGTTGCACCTCGCTCCAGCGGCCCAGGGGCAGGCTGCCGGGTAGCTGGCGCTGGATCTGCGGCGAGGCCACGCGCAGCAGGCGCAGGGCGTCCAGCAATGCCAGCAGCAACAACGCCAGCAGCAGGCCCCAGGCAATCGAATCCAGGCGCGGCAGGGCCTCGCTGCCCAGGGCGCGGGCGGCGCCGAGCAGGGTGTACAGGCCGGTCAAAGTACCCAGCCAGATCAACAGCAGACGGGTCGGCTTCATTGGCGTGGGCGGCTCACAGGCGCGGTGCCGGAATCTGTTCGAGCATCTGCTTGAGCACCTGTTCCACCGACAGGCCTTCGATGTCCAGCTCCGGGGCGACCCGCACTCGATGCCGCAGCACGGCCATGGCGCAGCCCTTGATGTCATCGGGAATCACGAATTCGCCGCCACGCAGCAGGGCTCGGGCACGAGCGCCGCGCACCAGGGCAATGGAGGCGCGGGGGCCGGCGCCCAGGGTCAGGCCTGGCCAACTGCGGGTGGCCCGGGCCAGGCGCACGGCATAATCGAGCACCTGCTCGTCCAGGGGCAGTTCGCTGGCGATGCGCTGCAGGGCCAGTACGTCCTTGGCCTGGAGTACGGTGCGCAGAGGCTGTACGTCGAGCATGTCGGCGCGGGTCGAGCGCGTCACCTGGCGGACCATGGCCAGTTCTTGTTCGGCATCCGGGTAGTCCATGCGCAGCTTGAGCATGAAGCGATCCAGCTCGGCCTCCGGCAGCGGGTAGGTGCCTTCCTGTTCGATGGGGTTCTGGGTAGCCAGGACCATGAACGGCTGGGCGATGGGCAGCGCTCGGCCTTCGAGGGTGACCTGACGTTCCTGCATGGCTTCCAGCAGGGCGGCCTGGGTCTTGGCCGGCGCGCGGTTGATCTCGTCCGCCAGCAGCAGGTTGGTGAACAGCGGGCCCTTGCGCAGCTTGAACTGCTCGGTCTGCAGGTCGTATACCGCATGCCCGGTGACGTCGCTGGGCATCAGGTCGGGGGTGAACTGGATGCGCGCGAACTCGCCGCCAAAGCAGCGGGCCAGGGCTCGTACCAGCAGGGTCTTGCCGAGCCCGGGTACGCCTTCGAGCAGCACATGGCCGCCAGCGATCAGGGCGGTCAGCACATCGTCGATGACCGCTTCCTGGCCGATCACCGCCTTCTGCAGTTCCAGGCGCACCGCCTGAGCCAGCTGGCTGGCCCGCTGGCGCTGCTGGGCAGCATGGACCTGAGGCTGTGGGGCCTCGGAAGGCTCGAGGGATTCGATCGGTTGTTCGCTCATAGGGCATTCCTGAGAGTTTGCAGGCGGGCGACCTGGTGGCTGAAATCAACGCTGGAAAGGCGCTGTCCGGACAAGGGTTGCAGGGCCTGTCGAATGGCCTCGACAGGTTGTTGGCTGAGCAGGGCCAGCACGTCCCACTGGGCCTCGGTCGGCAATTGCTCGAAGCCCGGGTGGCGGCGCCGCGCACGGCGCCGGATATCCAGTTGCAGGGCCTGCAGCAACGCATCCTGGCCGGCATGGCGCAGCAGGAAGTCGGCACTGGCCCGCAGGTGTTCACGCAGTTGGCGCCGCGCCTTGGGGGCTGGAGCCAGCAACGGCCCGTGGCGCACGCCGGCCTGCCAGAGCCACAGGCCGAGCAGCAGGGCCAGGGCTACCAGCGCCTGGGGGAAATAGCGCCAGAGCAACTGCCAGAGGTCCGGGTGATCGGTATTGAACAGCAGCGTCACGGCGCTATCGGTATTGAGGTACCACAGCAGCCAGGCGTTGTCGTACAGGCCGATGGCCGGGGCTTTCCAGATATCGGCATCGGTGAGCACGATGACCGCGCCCTTGCCGTATTCAAGCTGGATCATGTGGGTCGCCACGCCGCTGTTGGCCCAGGATTGCGCCAGGTTTTGCGGGTCGTCCAGGTGGAAGTCGGTGTCGAAACTGATGTAGGCCGGAGCCTGTTCGTCTTCCAGGTAGACCTTGGTCAGCTTCGGATAGGCATCGTCGGCTTCCGGCTCCGGTGGCTCGTCAAGGTCCTGGCTGAGCTGCTGGTGGATCTGCACCCGGTCCAGCAGCAGGTCGCCGCTCTTCTGGCTGTCCTCGTCCCACAGGGCCTCGGCGACGAAGAGCAGGCGGCCGCCGGAGCGGGCCCACTCCAGGAGCTGGTCGACCTGGGGCGGGCTCATGTTCGAGCGCTCTCCCAGCAGCAACAGGCTGTTGCCGGCCGCGGGCAAGCTGGCCAGAACGTCCAGGCTATTGGCGTGTTGCACCTTGAGGCCACGTTCGCGCAGGAACATCTCGGCCGCCAGGTAGGGGTTGGCCCGGGCCTCGGGGGAGGGGCCGTGATCGACCATTTCCTGATAGGGCGTGGCATGGCGATACAGGTAATAGCCGCCGGCCCCGAGGACCAGAGCCAGGAGCAGGACCAGGCCGCCCCACAGGTAGCGCTTCATGGCTGTGCTCCGGGGCCGAACAGGCTGCGCCAGGCGCCGCACAGTTGTGGTTGCAGGTCGGCGCCGGGTACCTGATGACCGTACGCCATGTTCTGCCAGTGGCGGGTCAGGCTGATGCTGAAGGCCTCCAATTGTGGCTGCTGCAGCGCCTTGATGCGCTCCAGCACCTGGCCTTCGGTATCGGCCACGCTGAGGGGCAGGTGGAAGTCTTCCAGCAAGCGACTGAGCAGCGCCCGGTACAGCAGGCCCAGGGCCTCCCGGGGCTGGCTGGCCCAGAGTTCAGCGGCGCGGGCGGCGACATCGGCGGGCAGGGTTTCGCTGCTGACTTCCAGCCCGAACAACTGCTGGGGCATGGCCGCGGGGCGTTTCTTGCGCGGCAGCGGACGACGGCTGACGAAGGCCTGCAGCCAATCGCGGTAGCGCCAGATCAGCCAGCCCAGAGCCGCCAGCAGCAACCCCCAGAGCAGAATCTCCAGGCCCTTGGCGACCCCGCCGAAACTGTCCTTGCCCAGGCTTTCCAGCAGGTTCTTGAGCCAGCCTGGAGGCTTGCCCTTGGCGTCCTTCTTCTGGGCTTGCTGGTCACCGAAACGGTAGCGAGTGACCGACTCCTGGTTCTTGAAGGGGGGCTTGTCCAGGATGGCCTGGATGCTGTCCCTGGAGGCCTTGCTGGTCAGCGGTTGCTGCAGCAGCCGCGGGGTCTCGGGACCGGCCGCGGAACTGCTGGGGGCGGCGGCCCAGAGCGCTTGGGTCGGTGCCAGGAACAGCAGGCCGGCGAGCAAGAGCAACGTGCTGGCACCGGTCAGGCGCTGGCGCAGGCGACGGAACACCAGCTCGATGTCCCAGGCCTCCAGCTCGGTGCGTCGGTTCAGGTACAGGCTGAAACCGCAGGCCACGTAGATCGGCTCCCAGATCACCAGGACCAGGGCGTAGAAGACGTTGGTCAGGTGTTCCAGCCATAGCCAGTCCTGTTGGGCGGCGATCATCAGGCTCTGCCAGCTCCAGTCCACTTCGACCTGTTGTGGCAGCAGCAGGTAGAACAGCACCATCAGGCCAATCCACAGGGCGCCTTCCAGGTGCATGCCAATCAGGGTCAGCCAGCGCGCGGCACCGGCATTTTTCTGTAGCAGCACCGCCAGGCGTTGTTGCCGGGCGTCGGCGCTCAGGCCTTCAAGTTGTACCACCGGCAGGGTGAAGCTGCGGCTCATGCTGAAGCGGCGCCAGGTCAGGCTGGCCAGCAGTTGCGGCTTGAGCAGGCGGGGCCATTGTTTCAGCGCTTGCCCCAGGCTGGGTGTTTCGCCGAACAGGGCTTTAGACAGAATAAACAGCGGCAGGCGTTCGAAGGCCGGCTTCAGCCACCAGAACAGCAGGATCGCCAGCGACGGCGATTCCCAGAGCAGCAGGCTCAGCAGGGCGAACACTGGCAGGCTGACGATGGCCCAACTGGTCATCAGCAAGCGCCGATGACGCTGGCTCAGTAGCACGCCCAGGTCCATGGCCTCCCAGGCGCTGCGGGGGCGGATCACCACGCTGGCATCACTCAGGCGCATGGGATTCACGTCCGGCCAGGGTCAGGTAGGCCGCCACCAGGCCCCAAAGGGCACTGCCGACGCTGTATTTGACCCAGGCGGCCGGCCAGGTCATGGAGGACCAGTAGGCTTCGACAAAGGCGGCGATCAGCAAGAAGCCGATGACGCCGTAGATCAGTTGTACGCTGACGCGCGCGGCTTGCAGCAGGGCTTCGCCGCGGGTCAGGCGGCCCGGCGCGATCAACGCCCAGCCAAGCTTCAGCCCGGCGGCGCCAGACAGGGCGATGGCGCTGAGTTCAAAGGCGCCGTGGCCGATCACGAACGGCCAGAAGGTCTGGCCGAAGCCGATCTGGGTCAGGTGGCCGGCAATGGCGCCGATCATCAGGCCGTTGAAAAACAGGAAGAACACACTGCCCACGCCGAACAGCAGGCCGCTGGCAAAGGTCTGAAAGGCGATCCCGATGTTGTGCATGATGTAGTAGCCGAACATCACCCAGTCTTCGCTCGAGGCCCGTTCGGCGGCCCGCCCCAGGCGCCCGGCGGTAGGGTCGTACATGCCCTGCATCTCGCTGACTTGCTGCGGGCTCACCAGGCTGTAGATCAGATCGGGAAACAGGTATACCAGCACCCCGATGGCCAGCAGGCTGCCGAAGAACAGCAGGCTGGCCAGCAGCACCAGGCGCCATTCCTGACGCACCAGACGGGGGAAACCGGCCAGCACGAAACTCAACAGATTGGCCCCGAAGGCGCTGCGCTGTCGGTACAGCTGCTGGTGGCCGCGCAGGGCCAGTTGTTGCAGCGGATCGATCAGGTAGCTGCTGTAGCCGCGTTCTTCGGCCAGGGCCAGATGCTGGCACAGGCGCCGGTAGTCCTGGACGAAGCTCTGGCATTCCTCGGCTTTGGCCCGGCCATGTTCCAGACGCTCGAGCAACTGCTCGAACTGCTGCCATTGCGCCTGGTGGCGGTGTTCGAAAAGGCTTTGTTTCATGGGGTTCCCAGGAAGCCGCGGGCAATGCCATTGAGTTCGGCCGTGGCCTGGGCACTGGGTACATGCAGCGGTTGCGCGAGGATGCCGGCCAGCTCCCGGGTACGTTCGGCCGACAGCTGGCCCTGGCGCTCGGCAAAGCCGAGGATCGCCCGTTGCTCATTCAGGCTCAGGGCGAAGGGCGCAGTGCGGGGGACGGCTGGCGGCAGTTCGGGGCGTTTGACCGGCTGCTCGCGGTAGATCACCAGGGTACCGGCGGCCAGATCGCCGAGGCGTTTGAAGGTCGGGTGCTGCAGGCAACTGATGGCGCCGAGGAAATAGCCGAAAGGCAGCATGTCGGCGAAGCGCAGCAGGTTGCGGGTCAGGGAGGCACTCCAGCCAATCGGGGTGCCGTCGTCCTGCACCACTCGCAGCCCCATCAGTTGCTTGCCGGGGGAGCGTCCCTGGTTCAGCACCTCGAACAGCACCATGTACCACCAACTGATGAGGAACAGCAGGATCGAGCCGAGGCCGACGCCGACTTCGTCGAAAAAGCCCAGGATGATGAACAGCAGGCCCAGTACCAGCCCGCGGATACCCAGGTCGAGACTGAAGGCCAGGGTGCGCACCAGCAACCCCGCAGGCCGCAGCGGCAGGTCGATGCCCTCGGGGGTTTCGACCTGGTAGCGCGTATCCAGTGGCGGGTGCAGCGATGCGTTCCTTGGCGTTGCTGTCGTCTCAAGCATGGGTAACTTATCGGCTTGCTCTGGTAAAAAATCCAGCGCCGATGCTAGCAGTGTCTGAGGGGCAAACGACATCATTAACTACGAATTCGCCAAGTCCAATGCCTTCGCCCCGGTTCGTGCGGCTGGCCCTGACGGCGCCTGAACGCCTAGACTGCGGCGGTCTTTCAGTTCAGGAACAGGCCGTGACTTCCCTCTTTTGGTACGACTACGAAACCACCGGCATCAATCCGCGTTGTGATCGCCCGTTGCAAGTGGCCGGTATCCGCACCGACCTGGCACTCAACGAGATCGACGAGCCGGTCAACCTCTACTGCCAGCCCAGCGACGATATCCTGCCCCATCCGATGGCTTGCATGATCACTGGCATCACCCCTGGCCGTCTGGCCGAACAAGGCCTGGGGGAGGCGGATTTCATGACCCGGGTGCACGAGCAACTGGCGCGCCCCGGGACCTGCGGCGTGGGCTACAACACCCTGCGTTTCGACGATGAGATGACCCGCTACAGCCTGTATCGCAATTTCTTCGACCCCTACGCCCGGGAGTGGCAGGGCGGCAACAGCCGTTGGGACCTGATCGACGTGGTGCGCACGGCTTATGCGCTGCGCCCCCAGGGGATCGTCTGGCCCGAGGAGCAGGGGCAGGTAAGCCTCAAGCTGGAGCGCCTGACCGCAGCCAACGGCATCGATCACGGCCAGGCCCATGACGCGCTGTCCGATGTTCGGGCGACCATCGCCCTGGCGCGATTGGTTCGCGACAAACAGCCCAGACTCTATGACTGGCTGTTCCAGTTGCGCAGCAAGCAGCGGGTGATGGATCAGGTCCGCCTGTTGCAACCCATGGTGCACATCTCCGGGCGCTTTTCTGCGGCGCGCCACTACATCGGCGTGGTCCTGCCCCTGGCCTGGCATCCACGCAATCGCAATGCCTTGATTGTCTGCGACCTGCACCTGGACCCTCAGGGGCTGTTGGAGTTGGACGCCGAAACCCTGCGCCAGCGTTTGTACACGCGCCGGGAAGATCTGCTCGAAGGCGAGTTGCCGGTGCCGTTGAAACTCATCCATATCAATCGCTGCCCGGTCGTGGCGCCATTGAGTGTTCTGCGCAGTGAAGATCAACAGCGGCTGCACTTGGACATGGAGCTATATCAGCGTCGGGCTGTGGCCTTGAGCGAAGCTCAAGAAGTTTGGCGGGATAAACTTTCGGTGATTTATGGGCCGGATGAATTTGCCGCAAGCGATGACCCGGAGCAACAGTTGTACGACGGTTTTATTGGTGACCGTGACCGGCGTTTGTGTGAGCAAGTACGTGAGGCTGACCCGTTGCACTTGGCCCAGCAACAATGGCCATTCGATGATGAGCGCTTGCCGGAATTACTCTTTCGCTACCGTGCCCGCAACTTTCCAGAAACATTGAACAAAGCCGAGCAAGAACGTTGGCTGGTTTTTTGTCAGCAGCGTTTGCTAGATCCGCAACTCGGTGCACCCAATACCCTGGAAAGTTTCCGGCAAGGGCTTGAGCAATCGCTGTTAAGTGCGGACCCGGTGCAGCGTCAGGTTCTGGATCAATGGCAGGACTATGTGCAGGCCCTGACTCGGCGCCTGGCTCTTTGAGCAGCGGCCCCGCTCCTTGAGCGGGTTGCCAGGGCATAAAAAAACGCCAGCATGCTGGCGTTTTCTCTGCAGGGCTGCAATGCCCGGGCGCTCAACGGCGAGGCTTAGCCCAGCAGGGTGGCCCAGCCTTCTACCACGTCGCCGCCCCACTTGGCTTTCCACTCTTTCAGAGTCTTGTGGTTGCCACCTTTGGTTTCGATGACTTCGCCGTTGTGCGGGTTCTTGTACTGTTTAACTTTACGGGCGCGCTTGGTGCCGGTGGTTTTAACCGCGGCGCGAGGTGCTTTAACTTTCGAGTCCGGATCCAGCAGGGCGATGATGTCGCGCAGGGATTTGGAGTACTCGCCCATCAGGCTGCGCAGTTTGCCTTCGAACTCCAGTTCGGCTTTCAGTTTGTCGTCTTGGGACAGGTTCTTCAAACGCGCTTGCAGTTCTTTGATGGCTTCTTCAGTGGCACGGTATTCGTTGATCAGGGACATGAGGACTACCTTATTGAGCGCTGAGTGGCTGGGTGACAGTGTCGCAATAATAGTCAGGGAGTTTGAGCAAGTAAACATAATACCGCTGTTTTATTCGTCTCTCTTAGTGTGTTTAGGCGTAAAAGACATTTCGCTATTTAATAGGTTGATGCATTCGGGCCGGTTATTCACAAACTAGTTAAGCACTATTTACAAGTGCCATTACGGCGCCTGGAGTAGCGGCCGCTAAGCCGGGCCGGAGCGGCCCTTGGTGATCTACCCAGGGAGCTGGATGCAATGAATACTGCAGTTTTGTCGCGCAATCGCTAGAATGGCGACCTTTGCGAAGTTCTGGAGTTTCCCCCCCATGCGCACCTTTCGGTTGGTGATTTCTTGCCCTGACCGCGTTGGCATCGTTGCCAAAGTCAGTAACTTTCTAGCCTCCCACAACGGTTGGATCACCGAAGCGAGCCACCACTCGGACAATCTCAGTGGCTGGTTTTTCATGCGCCACGAGATTCGTGCCGATTCACTGCCCTTTGGCCTGGAGGCTTTTCGCGAGGCCTTTGCGCCGATCGCCGAAGAGTTCTCGATGGACTGGCGCATTACCGATACCGCCGAGAAAAAGCGCGTGGTACTGATGGCCAGCCGCGAATCCCACTGCCTGGCCGACTTGCTGCACCGCTGGCACAGCGATGAGCTGGATTGCCAGATCGCCTGCGTGATTTCCAACCACGATGATCTGCGCAGCATGGTCGAGTGGCACGGCATTCCTTATTACCACGTGCCGGTCAACCCGCAGGACAAGGAGCCGGCCTTCGCCGAGGTGTCGCGCCTGGTCAAGCAGCACGACGCCGAAGTGGTGGTGCTGGCGCGCTACATGCAGATCCTGCCGCCGGAGCTGTGCAGCGAGTACGCGCACAAGGTGATCAACATCCACCACAGCTTCCTGCCATCCTTTGTCGGTGCCAAGCCTTACCATCAGGCCTCGCTGCGCGGTGTGAAGCTGATCGGCGCAACCTGCCACTACGTCACCGAGGAACTGGACGCCGGTCCTATCATCGAGCAGGACGTGGTGCGGGTCAGCCACAGCGACAGCATCGAGGACATGGTGCGTTTCGGTCGTGACGTGGAGAAAATGGTCCTGGCCCGCGGCCTGCGCTATCACCTGGAAGACCGTGTGCTGGTGCACGGCAACAAGACTGTGGTGTTCTGATTGAAAAAAAACCAGGCGCGGGGGTTCAATACCCCGCTCCTGGTTTTGCACATCACGAGGTCAGCCCGATGACCGATCCACTGGATAAAGCCACGTCCAAGGCACCCGCCACCCTCGGCGAAGGTTGCCTGAGCCGTTATGACCCCGATGAGTTGAGCCCTGACGACGGCACCGATTTTCCCGATGCCGCGCAGTTGTGGGAGCAATTGCAGCAGGAGCCTCAGGCGCCATCCCGGCCCAAGCCTGCTTGAGCCTGCCGCCGGCTAGCCGGCGACAGGGCGTTGGGCGCTTTCAGATCCTGAAACTGCCCACCAGTTGCTTCAAGCGTGCTGCCTGCTGCTCCAGATCGGAGCAGGCCCGCAAGGTAGCCTGGAGGTTTTCCACGCCTTCCTGATTCAGCGTATTGATCTCGGTAATGTCCATATTGATGGACTCCACCACCGAGGTCTGCTCTTCGGTCGCCGTAGCCACCGACTGGTTCATGCCGTCAATCTCGCCTATGCGCTGGGTCACGCTGTTGAGTCGTTCCCCGGCCTGGTTGGCGATTTCCACGCTGTCCTGGCTGTGGCGCTGGCTGTTGCTCATGGTGCTCACCGATTCGCGAGCGCCCACTTGCAACTCCTCGATCATGCCCTGCACTTGCTGCGCCGACTCCTGGGTGCGGTGCGCCAGGTTGCGCACTTCATCGGCAACCACGGCAAAGCCGCGTCCTGCCTCGCCGGCCCGGGCCGCTTCGATGGCCGCGTTGAGGGCCAGCAGGTTGGTCTGCTGGGAAATGCTGGTGATCACTTCGAGGATCTGCCCGATGTTCACGGTCTTGCTATTGAGGGTTTCGATGTTGCTGCTGGAGGCGCTGATCATGTCCGACAGTTGGTTCATCGCCTGGATGCTGCGATCCACCACTTGCTGGCCGTCTTCGGCGAGGTTGCGCGCATCGCTGGCCTGTTGCGAAGCCTGGGCGGCATTGCGGGCGATTTCCTGGGCGGCGGCTCCGAGCTGATTGATGGCGGCGGCCACGCTGTTGGTGCGGCTGGCCTGCTCATCGGAGTTGAGCATCGACGAGTTGGAGGCGCTGACCACGCGCAGGGCGACTTCGTTGACGTGCTCGGTGGCCGAGGACACTTCGCGGATCGAGCCGTGGATGCGTTCGACGAAACGGTTGAAGGCGGTGCCGAGGATGCCGAACTCGTCCTGGTTATGGATGTTCAGGCGTCGAGTCAGGTCGCCTTCGCCATCGGCGATGTCCTGCATGGCCCGGGTCATCACGTGCAGCGGCTGCATCAGCAGGCGGATCAGCAGGCCCAGCAGGGCAATGGTCAGGGCCACGGCCGTCAGGGTGGCGATGATCGCCGAGGTGCGGAATTCGCTGAGCATGGCGAAAGCCTTGTCCTTGTCCACGGACAGGCCGATGTACCAGTTCACCGAGGACAGGCCCTTGATCTGGGTGAAGGTGACAATACGCGGCTTGCCATCGACAGTGATCTCGCTGAGTTCACTGCTGATCTTGGGGGTGTCCTGGGGGTAGACGTCCTTGAGGGTCTTCATCACCAGGTTCTTGTCCGGGTGCACCAGGATCTTGCCGTCGGCGCTGATCAGGAAGGCGTAGCCCATGCCGTCGAAGTCCAGGGCATTGATGCTGTCGGTGATTACTTGCAGGCTCAGGTCGCCGCCGACCACACCGATCCTCTGGCCGGCCTTGATCACGCTGTCGACGATGGAGATCACCAACTGGCCGGACGCCAGGTCGATATAGGGTTCGGTCAGGGCCGAGCCGCTGCTGCTCTCGGCACTCTTGTACCAGGGGCGGGCGCGAGGATCGTAGCCATCCGGCATCTTGCTGTTGGGACGGATGATGAAGGTGCCGTCATTGTTGCCCAGGTAGGCCCCCATGAAGGTCGAGCTGACGGATTTCTGTTCCAGCAGGTTGCTGACATTCGCAGGGTCCGTGTTGAGGGCCACCGACTGGGAGATGTTCTCGATCAGCAGGGCGCGACCGGCGAGCCAGGTCTGAATATTTTTTGCCGTGACGTCGCCCATTTCCTGAAGATAGTTGTCCAGATCATCACGAATGGCGTTGCGTTGCAGGTAATCGTTGTAGAGCGTGAATAGTGCAAATGCAGCTATGACGATCAGCGAGGCGGCAAGCAGGATCTTGTGGCTGAAGCGCAGATTTTTGTTCATGGCTTGGGGTGTCCGCTAAGGTCTTTGAGTCCAGGGCATCGGGTTGGAAAAACGCACAGAAGGGCGGTGTTATAAGTAAGCTGATATCTCCATCTATCCCACGGGAATTACCTGACCTTTATTTCAGATACTTCTGATCCATCATTTATTCATATCGACCGTGTAAGGCCAAAGATTAACCAGGGGTGACAAAATGCCTGACTCATCGCAACTCGTAATCGGTGCCGGCCTCGATGGCCTGCCGATCGCCCAGGCCATGCGCCTGGCCAACCGCCATGGTCTGGTGGCGGGCGCCACGGGCACCGGCAAGACCGTCACCCTGCAGCGCCTGGCAGAAGCCTTCAGTGATGCCGGAGTGGCGGTATTTGCCGCAGACATCAAAGGCGACCTCTGTGGGCTGGGTGCTGCGGGCAACCCCCAGGGCAAGGTTGCCGAGCGGATCGCCGGCATGCCCTGGCTCAAGCATCAGCCACAGGCCTATCCGGTGACCCTGTGGGATATCCATGGGCAAAGCGGTCATCCTCTGCGCACCACCCTGAGCGAAATGGGCCCGCTGCTGCTGGGCAGTTTGCTGGAACTCACCGACAGCCAGCAGTCGGCGCTCTATGCGGCGTTCAAGGTGGCTGATCGCGAAGGCCTGTTGCTGCTCGACCTGAAGGACCTCAAGGCGCTGCTCAACCACCTCAAGGACAACCCGCAGCTGCTCGGGGACGATGCTGCGTTGATGACTACCGGCTCCAGCCAGGCGCTGTTGCGGCGCCTGGCGACCCTGGAGCAGCAGGGCGCCGAAGCACTGTTCGGTGAGCCGGCGTTGCAGTTGGAGGACATTCTGCAGCCGGCCGCCGATGGTCGTGGGCGGATTCATCTGCTTGATGCCAGCCGCCTGGTGCATGAGGCGCCGAAAGTCTATGCGACCTTCCTTTTATGGCTGCTGGCCGAGCTGTTCGAGCAACTGCCGGAGCGGGGCGATGCGGACAAGCCGCTGCTGGCGCTGTTCTTCGACGAAGCGCACCTGTTGTTCGCCGGTACTCCCAAGGCCTTGCAGGACCGGCTGGAGCAGGTGGTGCGGCTGATTCGCTCCAAAGGTGTGGGGGTGTATTTCGTTACCCAGTCGCCCGGGGACCTGCCGGACAATGTCCTGGCTCAATTGGGATTGCGTATCCAGCATGGCTTGCGGGCCTTTACTGCCAAGGAACAGAAGTCCCTGCGCGCCGTGGCGGATGGTTTCCGTCCCAACCCCGCCTTCGATGCGCTGGCGGTACTGACCGAGCTGGGCATCGGCGAAGCGCTGGTGGGCACCTTGCAGGACAAGGGCACGCCAGAAATGGTCCAGCGGGTACTGGTGGCGCCGCCGCAGTCACGGATCGGGCCGCTGACCGAGGCCGAGCGCCAGGCCCTGATCGCCAGTTCGCCGCTGCTGGGGCGCTATGACAAACCGATCGACCGCGAATCAGCCTATGAAGTGTTGCTGGGGCGCAAGGAGTTGGCACCGCAGGATCAGCAGCCTTCTGACAAAGCAGCGGCTGAAGAGCCCAGCCTGGCCGACCGGGCGGGTGAGTTCCTTGGCACGGCTGCCGGGCAGGCATTGAAGTCGGCCATGCGCCAGGCGGCTAATCAATTGGGACGGCAACTGGTGCGGGGCTTGATGGGGTCCCTGCTCGGCGGCAGCAAGCGGCGCTGAAGTACAGGCTTGAGTCAGCCCCGCGGTTTGGCGTGGCTGGCCAGGCGCTCCAGGGCCGCGCGCAGGTTGGGGTCGGTAATGCCCTCTGCGGTGGCCTGGATGGTTTCAGCGGCGTTGTTCGACAGGTCCATGGTGTGTCCCGCGGCCCCTTGCTGGACCGTCGGCGGCTGGACCTTGAACAGGATGCGCGTCAGGTTGCTGAACTCGTTGAACTCCAGCAATTGACGTTGCAGGCGCTTTTGCTGATAGCGCAGGCGCGTTGCCCAGTGCCCGTCGGTGACGATCAGCAGCAGGCTGCCTTCACGCCAGGAAGCAACGTGGCAATGTTCGCGAGCGGCCGGCTGCAGCTGGCTTTCCAGCAGGCGCTGCAGATGCGCCAGGCGCTGGGCGTGGCCGAGTATGGCTTTCAGAGGCTTGGCTTCGCGAAGAAGAACGGCGGGAGCGCGTGCCGTAAGGGGGCGAAATGCCATGATCAGAAACCTGAAGTTACAGAGGCGCCATGGTAGCAGAAAGCGCCCGCCACGCCGGCGCCATCGCTTGTTCGTACTTTGATCTATTTCTGGTTCTTTGCTGATCGTAATCATTAACTTCTGTGGTCAATGGGCTTGAAGTTCAGCGAAAAGCCCTTATTTTAGGTGAGCCCCGTCACAGCGCTGTGCCAGCATCGTGGAATAACGCCACTTTCCTCACCATCGTTTCCGGGTAGAATGCTCGTTCGCATGCGGCCATGAGGGCTGCTCGGGCGACTCACGGGGCCGCCCTCCAACCCTATGTGTGGAAGATCCTGCCGATATGTTTGCGCCTTTGTTAAAGAAACTTTTTGGAAGCAAGAACGAGCGTGAAGTCAAACGCATGCTCAAGACGGTACAGATCGTCAATGCCTTCGAAGAGCAAATGGTGGCCCTTTCGGACGATCAATTGCGTGCCAAGACTGCCGAGTTCAAGGCCCGTATCGCCAAGGGTGAAACCCTCGACAAACTGCTTCCCGAAGCCTTCGCGGTCGCCCGTGAAGCCGGTAAGCGGATCATGGGAATGCGCCACTTCGATGTGCAGCTGATCGGCGGCATGACCTTGCATGAAGGCAAGATCGCCGAGATGCGCACCGGTGAGGGCAAGACCCTGGTAGCGACCCTGGGTGTGTACCTCAATGCGCTGTCCGGCAAGGGCGTGCACGTGGTGACCGTGAACGACTACCTGGCTCGCCGCGACGCCAACTGGATGCGCCCGCTGTACGAATTCCTCGGCCTGAGCGTCGGCGTGGTCACGCCGTTCCAGCCGCCTGAAGAGAAACGTGCTGCTTACGCCGCCGACATCACCTACGGCACCAACAACGAATTCGGTTTCGACTACCTGCGCGACAACATGGCTTTCAGCATGGAAGACAAGTTCCAGCGCGAGCTCAATTTTGCCGTGATCGACGAAGTCGACTCGATCCTCATCGACGAAGCCCGTACTCCGTTGATCATTTCCGGCCAGGCTGAGGACAGCTCCCGCCTGTACACCGAGATCAACAAGCTGATCCCGCGCCTGGAGCAGCACATCGAGGAAGTGGAAGGCCAGGTCACCAAGGCCGGTCACTTCACCGTCGACGAGAAGACCCGCCAGGTCGAGCTCAACGAAGCCGGTCACCAGTTCATCGAAGAAATGCTGACCCAGGTCGGCCTGCTGGCTGAAGGCGAAAGCCTCTACTCGGCGCACAACCTGGGCCTGTTGACCCACGTTTACGCCGGCCTGCGTGCGCACAAGCTGTTCAACCGCAACGTTGAATACATCGTCCAGGATGGGCAGGTGGTCCTGGTGGACGAACACACCGGTCGTACCATGCCCGGTCGCCGCTTGTCCGAAGGCCTGCACCAGGCCATCGAAGCCAAGGAAAACCTCAATATCCAGGCCGAGAGCCAGACCCTGGCCTCGACCACCTTCCAGAACTACTTCCGTCTGTACACCAAGCTGTCCGGCATGACCGGCACCGCCGACACCGAAGCCTTCGAGTTCCATCAGATCTACGGTCTGCAGGTGATGGTGATTCCGCCGAACAAGCCGCTGGCCCGTAAGGACTACAACGACCTGGTGTTCCTGACCGCGGACGAGAAATACGCCGCGATCATCAACGACATCAAGGAGTGCATGACCCAGGGCCGTCCGGTGCTGGTCGGCACCGCGACCATCGAAACGTCCGAGCACATGTCCAACCTGCTCAACAAGGAAGGCATCGAGCACAAGGTCCTGAACGCCAAGTTTCACGAAAAGGAAGCGGAAATCATTGCCCAGGCCGGTCGCCCGGGCGCCCTGACCATCGCCACCAACATGGCAGGTCGTGGTACCGACATCCTGTTGGGCGGCAACTGGGAAGTGGAAGTGGCTTCCCTGGAGAACCCGACTCCGGAGCAGATCGCCCAGATCAAGGCCGACTGGCAGAAGCGCCACCAGCAAGTGCTGGAGTCCGGTGGCCTGCAGGTGATCGCTTCCGAGCGTCACGAATCCCGTCGTATCGACAACCAGCTGCGTGGCCGTGCCGGCCGCCAGGGCGACGCCGGTTCCAGCCGCTTCTACCTGTCCCTGGAAGACAGCCTGATGCGTATCTTCGCCTCTGACCGGGTGAAGAACTTCATGAAGGCCCTGGGCATGCAGTCCGGCGAGGCGATCGAGCACCGCATGGTGACCAACGCCATCGAGAAGGCCCAGCGCAAGGTCGAAGGCCGCAACTTCGACATCCGCAAGCAGTTGCTGGAGTTCGACGACGTCAACAACGAGCAGCGTAAAGTGATCTATCACATGCGCAACACCTTGTTGGCCGCGGACAACATTGGCGAAACCATCGCCGACTTCCGCCAGGACGTGCTCAACGCTACCGTCAGCGCCCACATTCCGCCGCAATCGCTGCCTGAGCAGTGGGACGTGGCAGGCCTGGAAGAAGCCATCCAGAGTGGCTTCGGTGTCAGCCTGCCGATCCAGCAATGGCTCGACGAAGACGATCACCTGTATGAGGAAACCCTGCGCGAGAAGCTGCTCAACGAGCTGATCGCCGCGTACAACGAGAAAGAAGACCAGGCCGGTGCCGAGGCCCTGCGCACTTTCGAGAAGCAGATTGTTCTGCGGGTACTGGACGACCTGTGGAAAGACCACCTGTCGACCATGGACCACCTGCGTCACGGTATTCACCTGCGTGGCTACGCGCAGAAGAACCCGAAGCAGGAGTACAAGCGCGAATCCTTCACCCTGTTCTCCGAGTTGCTCGACTCCATCAAGCGCGACTCGATCCGCGTGCTGTCCCACGTCCAGGTGCGTCGCGAAGACCCGGCCGAGGAAGAGGCTCGCCTGCGTCAGGAAGCCGAGGCTCTGGCCCAGCGCATGCAGTTCGAACACGCCGAGGCACCGGGGCTGGATCAGCCGGAAGCCCTGGAAGAGGGCGTCGAGGTCGATGTGGCCCTGGCCACCGCGCCAGTGCGCAACGAGCAGAAGCTTGGCCGCAATGAACTGTGCTACTGCGGTTCGGGCAAGAAGTACAAACACTGTCACGGCCAGATCAACTAAGATCCCCGCCAGACACTGAAACACCCGCGCCGTGACGGCATCAGCCGTCGCGGCGTTTTTCCATTTGCGGCACCGTCTTTTGAGACGACGGTGCAGACACCTGATAAGAGGAGCGCATTCATGGCTGTTGGTCTTGGTCCTTTGCCTACGTTGCACCCGGTTGCCGGCTTCGAGCTCGGTATCGCTTCGGCCGGCATCAAGCGCCCGGGGCGCAAGGATGTGGTGGTCATGCGTTGTGCCGAAGGCTCCACGGTGGCGGGGGTGTTCACCCTCAACGCGTTCTGCGCCGCACCGGTGATTCTGGCCAAGCAGCGGGTACAAGGCCCGGTGCGGTATCTGCTGACCAACACCGGTAACGCCAACGCCGGCACTGGTGAGCCGGGCCTGGCCGCGGCGTCCCGCACCTGCGCCAAGCTGGCGGAGCTGACCGGCGTCGATGCCAGCGCCGTGCTGCCTTACTCCACCGGGGTGATCGGCGAGCCATTGCCGGTAGAGAAAATCGAAGGCGCTCTGCAAGCTGCGCTGGACGACCTGTCCGTGGACAACTGGGCTGCCGCCGCCACTGGCATCATGACCACCGACACCCTGCCCAAGGGCGCCAGCCGCCAGTTCCAGCATGATGGCGTGACCATCACCGTGACCGGCATCAGCAAAGGCGCGGGGATGATCCGCCCGAACATGGCAACCATGCTCGGCTACATCGCCACTGACGCCAAAGTCTCCCGCGAAGTGCTGCAGAACCTGTTGCTGGACGGTGCCAACAAGTCCTTCAACCGCATCACCATCGACGGCGACACGTCGACCAACGACTGCTGCATGCTGATCGCCACGGGGCAGGCCAAGTTGCCGGAAATCACCAAGGCCGAGGGCCCGCTGTTCGCTGCCCTGAAGCAGGCGGTGTTCGAGGTGTGCATGGAAGTGGCCCAGGCCATCGTCCGTGACGGTGAGGGCGCGACCAAGTTCGTCACTGTGGAAGTCAACGGCGGGGCTACTTGCCAGGAGTGCCTGGACGTGGGCTACACCGTGGCTCACTCGCCACTGATCAAGACCGCGCTGTTCGCTTCGGACCCGAACTGGGGCCGCATCCTGGCGGCAGTAGGTCGTGCCGGGGTGCCGGACCTGGATGTCAGCAAGATCGACGTGTTCCTCGGTGAAGTCTGCATTGCCAGCCGTGGCGCCCGTGCTGCCAGCTACACCGAAGCCCAGGGCGCGGCGGTGATGCAGCAGGAAGAAATCACCATCCGCATCGAACTGGGCCGTGGCGCGTGCAGCGAAACCATCTGGACCACCGACCTGTCTCACGAATACGTGAAGATCAACGCGGAATATCGCACCTAAGAACCTCGCCGGCGTTGCCGCTCCTGCTGTAGGAGCCGGCTTGCCGGCGAAGCGCAGATCCAACGCCCGGCCCGCAAGGGCCTGGCCAACATGCCTGAGCAGAGGAAGTAGTGCGGTGAAACGAGTACATGTGGCTGCGGCCGTTATCCGGGATGCCAGCGGCAAGATCCTGATTGCCCGGCGTGCCGATACTCAACATCAAGGAGGCCTGTGGGAGTTCCCCGGCGGCAAGGTCGAGCCCGGGGAGGCGGTCGAAGCCGCACTGGCCCGCGAGCTACAGGAAGAACTGGGCATCGCCGTCACCGCAGCGCGCCCGCTGATCAAGGTGCAGCACGATTATCCGGACAAGCAGGTACTGCTGGATGTCTGGGAAGTCTCGGCGTTCAGCGGTGAGCCTCACGGCGCCGAAGGGCAACCTCTGGCCTGGGCCGCTGCTCGTGAGCTGGCCGACTATGAGTTCCCCGCGGCCAATCAGCCGATTGTCGCTGCCGCGCGTCTGCCAGCCCAATACCTGATCACCCCGGAAGGCCTGGAAACCCCGACCCTGCTGCGAGGCATGCAAAAAGCCGTGGCCCAGGGCTGCAAGCTGATTCAACTGCGGGCTCCCGGCGGCTACGACCCGCAATACCGCGACCTGGCGGTGGATGCGGTGGGCCTGTGCGCCGGCAAGGCGCAACTGATGCTCAAGGGGCCCTTCGAATGGCTGGGGGATTTCCCCTCGGCGGGCTGGCACATTACTGCGGCGCAACTGCGCAAGTACGCCAGCGCCGGGCGGCCGTTCGGCAAGGATCGCTGGTTGGCGGCTTCTTGCCATAACGCCGAGGAGCTGTCCCTGGCCCAGCAGATGGACGTGGACTTCGTGACCTTGTCTCCGGTACAGCCCACCCAGACCCATCCGGATGCACAGCCATTGGGCTGGCAACAGGCCGAGCAACTGATCAGCGGTTTCAACAAGCCGGTGTATCTGCTGGGTGGCGTGGGGCCCGCCGAATGCCAGCAGGCCTGGGCAGCGGGTGCTCAAGGTGTAGCGGGTATCCGCGCCTTCTGGCCGCAGGATTGAAGACATCCTCAATGGCAGCCTGGGCCCAGGTCTGCGGGAGCAGGCTTGCCTGAGAGGCATCGTCGGGCGCTTGCAGGCCCCTTCGCCCGCAAGCCGCGTGGTCAGGGCTTGGCGGCGGCCTGCCAGAGAATTTCGGCAATGCCCTGGCGCTTGGCGATCAGTCGCGCGGCGACAAACAGCAGGTCCGACAGGCGATTGATGTAGGCCAGCCCAACCCCTTGCAAAGGCTCAACGGCATTCAGGTGCTGACAGCGACGCTCGGCGCTGCGGGCCAGGCTGCGACAGACATGGGCCTGGGCGATCAGCGCCGAGCCGCCGGGCAGGATGAAGTTCTCCAGCGGGCCCAACTCCTCGTTCCACAGATCGATGGCCGCCTCCAGGCGCTGTACTTCGGCCTCGTTGAGGGCCTGATAGACCGGCATCGCCAACTCGCCACCCAGGTCGAACAACCGATGCTGACAGGGAGCCAGCACTGTGAGCACTTCCTCGAGCCCGGGGCAGTCACCGCTCTGCTCACCGAGGCCTGCCAGTAGCAGGCCCAATTGGCTGTTCAGGGTATCAACCTCGCCAATGGCTTCGACCCGAGGGTGATCCTTGGGCACCCGACGGCCATCCCCCAGTCCGGTTTCGCCTTTGTCGCCAGTGCGGGTGTAGATCTTCGACAAGCGAAAGCCCATGTTCAGTTCTCCAGTGGTAACGGTTCTTGGACCAGCGGCTGGCTGCTGGCCAGGGGCAGGCGCAAGGTGAAGCAAGTGCCCTGGCCGCGGGTGGACTGCACCTCCATCTGCCCTTTGTGGTTATTGGTGATGATGAAGTACGACACCGACAGGCCGAGCCCGGTGCCCTGGCCGATTTCCTTGGTGGTGAAGAAGGGCTCGAAGGTACGCTTGCGCACGTTTTCGCTCATGCCGATTCCGTTGTCCTCCACCTGGATCTCTGCCCAGGGCGGATTCAAACGGGTACGCAGGATGATACGTCCGGGTTCGCTGTCATCTTCGCGCTGATGGATGGCCTGGGCGGCGTTTTTCAGCAGGTTGAGCAGCACCTGTTCCAGTTCGTTGGCAGTGCCGGCAACCGGGCCCAGGTTCGGGTCGAACTGGCGAATGATCGCCTGGCCCTTGAAGTCGAAGCCAATGGCCAGGTCGAAGTCGTTGCTGGCGATCTCCACCGCCTGGTCGATCAGCGCCGGCAGGTCGCAGGGGGCCATCTGGCGGTTGCTGCGCCGGCTGAAGCTGAGCATGTGGGTGACGATCTTCGCCGCCCGGGCTCCGGCCTGCTGAATGCCATCGAGCAGTTGCGGCACTTCGCGGCTTTCCAGGTAGCGATTGACGGTCTGCAGTTCAACACCGATCTGCTGCGCGTGCTCAAGGTTCTTTGGCAGATCGGCAGACAGCCGTCGGCGAATGTTCTGTACGTTGTGCAGGATCGCTCCCAGCGGGTTGTTGATCTCATGGGCCATGCCGGCCGCGAGGCCGCCCACCGAAAGCATTTTCTCCGATTGCACCATCATCTCTTCCAGGGACAGGCGCTGGGTGATGTCGTCGATACGGATCACCACCCCGCGTCCGGCGCCCCCCATCAGGGGGTAGAAGGTCAGGGCGTAGTGCTTGGGTTCTTCGTCCTTGAACCAGGTGACCCGCTCGACCTTGGTCACCGTGTGCTGCTCGACTGTTTCCTTGAGTTGCGGCAGGAACGGCTTGAGCGGTTCGAAGGCGAGGAAGATCGGCTGGTTCAGGGCTTCGTCGAGCCGGGTGCCGGACAGGGCGCTGGCTTCCTGGTTCCACTGGGTGACGTAGAGCTGTTCATCCAGCGCGATCAGCGCCGAGGGCATGGAGTCGATGATGCTGTTGAGGTAGTTCTGAAAGCCGGTGAGCTTCTTCTCGATCTTGCTGCGCACCTGGACTTCCAGTTCCAGCTTGCGGTTGGTATGGCGGGTTTCCTCCGCCAGCCCCTGGGCCTGGTCGTAGGCGGCCTGGGAGTCGTCCCGGGCGCGCTTGAGCTGCTGCTCGCGAGCTTCGATACGCGACAGCATGGTGTTGAAGGCTTCTGCCAGGCTGCCGATTTCATCGTGGTTGCCCCGGGCTGCGCGCAGGGCGTAGTTCTCCTCGCGGGTGACCTGGCGCGACAGTTCCTCGAGCTGATGGATCGGCTGGGTGATCAGGCGCTTGATCTGCCGGGCGATGACCAGCCACAGCAGCACACTGAAGATCAGGATTCCCAGGCTGGCGGTCAGGGTGCCGGTGTAGAAGGCCATCGGCAGTTCGCTGGTGGCCACCAGCAGCAGGTGGCCGGGGGCTTGGCCCGGGCGGGGCAGGGTGATGACCTGGTTGCTGCGAAACTCGGTCATTTGCCAGGCTTCGATGTGCCGGTAGCGTTCGGGCAGCTTGAGGCGTTCGCCGTGCTGCAACTGGGCCAGGCGCTGGCCCTTGCCGTCATAGAGTGCGGCAGCCCGCAGCGGGGTATAGCTGTCGAGTTCGTTGAGCAGCTTCTCGGCATCTTCGGGGGAGTTCAGCGCCTGGATCGCCAGGGTCGGATTGGACACCAGGCGGCCAATGGTCTGCAGCGCCTGGGGCGCCATGCTTTCCTGGGAGATCCAGTAGGCCGCGCTGATAAAGGTCAGGTTGGCGACCAGCAGAACGGTGGTCAGCAGGACAAGCAGGGCGGCCAGGAGTTTTTGGCCCACTGGCAGGTTTTCGAGGCGCTGGCGCAATGGCATCGGCTATATCGCTGGAAATGAGCAAGTGGGGAGCGTAGCCGCTGCTCAGGCGCTGGGCAATCCGCGTTGCTGCAGCTGGTTCACCAGGCGCTGTTGCAACTGCTGCAGATGGGGCAGTTGCAGGCGATGCCGGGCAGCGGCTTCACAGGCGTAACCCAGCAGGTAGCTGATTTCGGTGCGTCGCCCGTTACTGACATCCTGGTGCATGGAGGAATAGTTGGCGGCGGTGGCCAGGATCACCCGTTCCACTTCCTGTTGCAGGTTTTGCGCGGCAGCGGGTTGCCCGCAGCATTGCAGCAGCTCGCTCAGCTCGGCGCACAGGGTGGCCACTTCACACTGATGCTGCTGCAAGCCACCGTTACGGCAGTCGTGCAGTACCGTCAGTGGGTTGATCGCGCAGTTGAGTGCCAGCTTGCGCCAGAGCCGGGTGAGGATCTGGGTGCTCCATTCATGGGGAATGCCGCTGGCCGCCAATTCGTCGAGCCAGATCGGCGGCGTGGGGTGCCCCGAGTCCCCCAGCCAGGTGTAGCCGTGGCCGGCAAAGACCACGCGCCAGTCGCCATCGCGGAAGGCGCCCTCGGTGCTGGAGGCGGCAATGCAACGTGCCTGGGGCGCTCGGGCGGCCACGGCATCCTGGCTGCCCAGGCCGTTCTGCAGCAGGATCAGTTCGGCTCCCGGCTCCAGGCGCGGGGCGATGCTGGCCACTGCCGCCTCGGCGTCGTAGGCCTTGCAGGCCAGCAACAGGCGCTGGATGGGGGCGCTGCTGGTACTGGTTTCTCCGGGAATTGCCAGCAGGCTGCTCTGCCCCTGCTCTACCAGGGTCAGGCCGCCGGCCGCCTGATAGGCCCGCAAGCGGGCGGCGTCACGCAGAATCAGGCGTACCGGCAAGCCGGCGCGGGCCAGGCGGGTGGCCCACAGGGTGCCGAGGCTGCCGGCGCCGAGAACATGCCAGGTGGTGGACATCAGGTTTTCGCTCTGTTTGGCCGCCCGGGGGAGGGCGCGGGGTGAAGGAGGGGAAAGACCCGTTATAATGAGCGCGGATTTTAACCGCAAGCCGGGCGTGTTCGATGTTTTGAACAGCGCCCCTTTTTATTTGGAGAGATTACATGCCGTCGTTTGACGTGGTATCCGAACTGGACAAGCACGAAGTCACCAACGCGGTGGAAAACGCCGTCAAGGAACTGGATCGCCGCTACGACCTCAAGGGCAAGGGCAGCTTCGAGTTCAAGGACAAGGAACTGACCGTCAACCTGACCGCCGAGGCCGAGTTCCAGCTTGAAGCGATGATCGAGATT
Organism: Pseudomonas sp. NFPP12; assembly: GCF_900103205.1. NCBI lineage: Bacteria > Pseudomonadati > Pseudomonadota > Gammaproteobacteria > Pseudomonadales > Pseudomonadaceae > Pseudomonas > Pseudomonas sp. NFPP12. The sequence continues at coordinate 615,682 of NZ_FMWW01000002.1, read as the reverse complement.
CTCAAGCTGGCCCTGGTCAAGCGCAAGATCGACGTGCAGTGCCTGGAGGTCAAGGACGCTTATGCCTCTGGCAAGGTGATGAAGCAGGAAGCGGTCCTCAAGGAAGGTATCGATAAAGAACTGGCGAAGAAAATCGTCGCCCATATCAAGGACGCCAAGTTGAAAGTGCAAGCCGCCATTCAGGGCGAGCAGGTACGGGTGACCGGCAAAAAGCGTGACGACCTGCAAGAGGCCATCGCCGCCCTACGTGCCAAAGAGTTCGGCATGCCGCTGCAATTCAACAACTTCCGCGATTGATCGGCTTCTCCGGGAACCTCTAGAGCTTATTGGCGTCCGAGGCCGGAGGAATGGCAGAAACGATTGAGCTCCCGCGGGGCTGGTCGTTCTGCCTGTCAGTCATGTGCGCCGCAACCCCGGGAATCTGGAGAAATAGATGGATTTGAACGCTGAAGTAGACAATCTGGTCCGGGCCTCCCAGGCCTGGATTCCAATGATCATGGAATACGGCAGCCGGGTGCTGCTGGCTGTCATCACCCTGGCCATCGGCTGGTGGTTGATCAACAAATTGACTCACAAAGTGGGCAAGTTGCTGGCCCTGCGCAATGCCGATCTGGCGCTGCAAGGTTTTATCAGCAGCCTGGCCAACATCATTCTCAAGGTCCTGCTGATCGTCAGTGTGGCTTCGATGATCGGTGTCGAAACCACCTCCTTCGTGGCCGCGATCGGTGCTGCCGGCCTGGCCATCGGCCTGGCGCTGCAAGGTAGCCTGGCGAACTTCGCCGGTGGGGTATTGATCCTGCTGTTCCGCCCGTTTCGTATCGGTGACTGGATCGAAGCCCAGGGCATCAGCGGTACCGTCGACAGCATCCAGATCTTCCACACCGTGCTGCGTACCGGTGACAACAAGACAGTAATCGTGCCCAACGGCAACCTGTCCAACGGCATCATCACCAACTACAACCGTCAGCCGACCCGCAAGGTGGTGTTCGACGTGGGTGTGGACTATGACGCGGACCTGCAGAAGGCCCGCGAGGTGTTGCTGGAACTGGCCAAGGATGAGCGGGTACTGGCCGATCCGGCCCCGGTAGCTGTGGTTTCTACCCTGGGCGATAGCGCCATTACCCTGTCGCTGCGGGTATGGGTCAAGACTTCGGACTATTGGGACGTGCTGTTCCAGTTCAATGAGTTGTCCCGTGATCGCTTGAAGGCAGCGGGCATTGATATTCCTTTTCCACAACGGGTGATTCGAGTGGTTCAGGAAGCAGCAGCGCAATAAGTCAGTTTCATGACCTGGCCGTTCGGTCAGCTAATGTTGTTCAAGACAAGGGGCTATCAGCCCCTTGTTTGTTTTCAAGTTCGGACTTGGCAACTATGTAAGTTCGAATCGGCAAGGTCTGAAGTAGCTATTGAAGCCTACTTTATTAGTTAGCTTGCTATCTTGATCGGCGGGTTCAATAGGGTACTTTTGCAAGGCAAAAAAAACCGCCAACCTGGCTCAGGTTGGCGGTTCTTATTAGTACTGCGTGTTAAAGCAATCCGCTGAGCCGTGAATTACAAGATGCTCAGTGGGTACTCTACGATCAGACGCAGGTCGTTCAGGTTGTCGTAGTTGGTCGCGCGGTAATCGCTATTGGTACCACGATAGATCGCGTTACGCAGACGGAAGGACAGGTCTTTGGCCGGGCCTTCCTGAAGCACGTACTTGGCTTCTACGTCCCATTCATGCTCTTTGCCGTCACTGGAGTCAGCAACGGTAACGTTGCTGCCGCGAATGTAGCGAGTCATGAAGCTCAGGCCTGGCACGCCGAAGGAGGCCATGTTCAGGTCGTAGCGAGCCTGCCAGGATCTTTCGTCTTCGCCCACGAAGTCGGAGATCTGCACAGAGTTGGCTACGTAAACGGTGCCACCACCATCAACGCCGTAGTTGTAGCCGGTCTTGCCGCTGGACTGCTGGTAAGCCACGGTGAACTTGTGGGCTTCGATGCTATAGGCAGCTGCCAGGCTCCAGACGCGGTTGTCCAGGTCGCCAGCCAGCTTCTTACCATCATCCTTGCTGCGATAGCCGTTGAAGTCGAAGTTCAGAGATTGTTTTTCGCTCAGCGGCAGGGTGTAGTTGACGTTGAAGTACTGCTTCTTCCAGTAGTCTTCAACATCGGAAGCGTGCACGGCGAAAATGAAGTTCTCAAGACCCGAGTAGGTAGCACCTACGATATTTGCAGAGCTCAGGCCCGGGTTCTGTTTGCCAGTAACGCGGCTGCGACCGTTGATGCTGTCACGGCCCATGCCGGTCTGGGCGCTCAATGCGGTGAAGCGACCACCGATCAGTTCCAGGCCCTTGATTTCGTTGCTGGTGATCAGGGTGCCGGTGGCAACTTCAGGCAACAGACGGCCGTCGTCTGTAGTGAATACTGGGCTGGATACGAACTGGTTGCCGTATTTCAGTACAGTATCGGAGATGCGGAACTTCGCAGCGCCGCCCAGTTTCGACTGGGTGTTTTCAGGCTCGCCGGAACCATTGGTGGCGAACAGGCCGTTACCCGCACGACCCGAACCGCCGTCGAGTTTCACGCTGCCCATGGCCATGGCATCGACGCCGAAGCCGACGGTGCCTTGAGTGAAGCCGGACTGATAGGTGAGCAGTTCGCTGATACCGGTGTCTTGACGGTAGCCGCTGGTTTTGTCGTCAGTGCCTGTGGTGTAAGTACCGTTACCACGACGCACGTTACCAACGCCGTCCTTATAGTCACGGTTCATGTACATTGCGCGAGTTTTCGCGGTCAGGGTGCTGTCTTCGATAAAGCCTTTTGCATCGTCCTGGGAGGATGCAATTGCAAACTGCGAGGTGCCTGCTGATACAGCCAGGGCGATCATGCTCCACTTCATCACGCGCATCGTGATTTGCTCCTTTGGTTTTTAGAAGAGTACTGCCGTCCCACCTGTTTTTTTATCTGGGCGGCTCTTTCTTTTTGTGTCGGCGCAAACTTATATCACGCTGACAATGTTGGCGATACTTGCCTATCTATCCTTTCAGCTTCTTTACGGCCCTGTCGCAATTTGCTCGATAGGCGTCGTAATTCTGCAGTCAGTCTGTATCCAGGCCGACAACTTTCAGCAGTGTTTTTCGAAGCCGAGAATGAAGGAAAAAAGTCCCCATGCACACACTCTAAAAAGCACCGCGGGGCAGCCCTGCCACTATTATTATGAGTCTGTAAGGCCTGACTTCCGTTAGACCGTTGCAGACGATGCGGGGTTGAATGCAACAAGCGTGCACAAACTGAATCTAGCCACCCATTTTTCTTCAAAGAGCCGTTCGGGCCTGTAAAAACCGCATAAAACCGCTGTTTCAAGGGGCGGTTTGTTTGGCTTGACTCTGTGGTTTTCCTGGTGCAGGGCTGTGCATTAAGTTGCACAGTGCGGCGAAACGTTACCGCTGCACACTGCAAAGTGAGTAAACGGCGGATGCTTGAGGAATTTAGCGTAGACCGCCTGTGTGATTCTGGTGCAAAACTTTTGCAACGCTGTGCACGATTCATACAGTCAGGCCCAGGCAAAATAAGGGGCGCAAGGGTTGGCTCGGGTCATTTTCCGAATGGTCTGCGGGTTGTGGGCGCAAATGGTGCGAGGCACGAAAAAATGTCCTGCTGTGGGGCGTGGCCTTTGCATCGCGATCGGCTCCTTGCCGTGCGTGAGTGTGTGCTGTCCGGTCTCTGGCTCATTGGTCATGAAGCGCAGGGCATTCGCAGGTATGCTGCGCGTCTGTCGCCTGGCAGGAGTCCGTCTACTGGACGCCGGGCTGAAACAAGCTGAGCGGGAGTAAACGCGGTGTTCACTTTAGATTCACGGCTGCAACAAGACACATTGACCCTCGGGGATTTCCCCCTCTGCCGGTTGCTGCTGTCCAATGACGCCAACTATCCCTGGTTCATCCTGGTGCCGCGTCGCGAGGATATCAGCGAGTTGTTTCAACTGGATGTCACTGACCAGCAACAGCTATGGCAGGAAACCACCGCGCTGGCCGAGTTGCTCAAGGACTCGTTCGATGCCGACAAGTTGAATGTGGCGACGTTGGGCAATGTGGTGAGCCAACTGCATATGCACGTGATCGTGCGCAGGCGTGATGATGCGGCATGGCCTGCACCGGTATGGGGCAAGCATCCGGCCAAGCCTTACAGCACCGAGCAAGTGGCGGCGATCCGTGAACGCCTGCGGTTGGTGCTGACCGATGATTTTCAGTTTCTGGAGGGGTGAGGCATGAGTCTGCAAGAGCGTGTAACCGACCTGGAGAGCCGCCTGGCGTTTCAGGATGACACCATTCAGGCCTTGAACGATGTGCTGGTGGCGCAGCAGAGGGCAGTGGAGCGCCTGCAGTTGCAGATGGCGGCATTGCTCAAGCGCCAGGAAGAAATGGTCGGGCAGTTCGAGTCGTTCGAAGAGGAAGCGCCACCGCCTCATTATTGAGGGGGGTCGTTGGCCATAAAAAAACCGCGCCTGGGCGCGGTTTTTTTATGGGCGGCCGATCAGCGGCGCGGCAGCGCGGCAATCACGTCTTCGGCTTGCAGGCCCTTGTCACGGTTCATTACCGAGAACTCCACGCGCTGGCCTTCCACCAGGACGCGATGGCCTTCTCCGCGAATGGCGCGAAAGTGCACGAAAATATCATCGCCGGAATCCCGGGAGATAAAACCGAAGCCCTTGGAGGTGTTGAACCACTTCACGGTACCGGTATCACGATTGCTCATATCGTAGCTTGGCGTGGCGGAAGCGGAAGGTGATGGCTTGTAGAAGCTGATGGCCAGGTGCAGGACTACGGCGATCAGTGCAGTCAGCAAGCTGACCAGAACCGCCGGTTGGCCACCAATGACTGGCATGGGGGCCAGCAGGGTGAGGGTTTGCAGTACAACGACCAGTACCAGCAGGGCGCTGACCAGATTTTGCAGGTGATGACGAGAGCCTTTGTTCCAGTAGGGAATAACTGGAGCCAGGATCAGGTTGAGCAGGCCGAAAAGGGCCAGGTAAAGAGCATCGGGTTGTTGCAGGTAGGGAACCGCGTCAGATCTCAGACTCGGAATCAAGGACAGCAGCAAAGCTGCAATGCCTGTCAGCAGGTGGACGATTTTCAACATTTTGATTAACTCACGTTAAGAAGGAAGCACAAGGAGGAGCTGATCACGCACGGTTCGCTTCTGAACAAATAGGTGAGGCGGTGGTTACGTACGCGGTGTCAGCCTATGCGCGCTGGCCGAAGAAATAGGCAGCAGCGACACGGGCTCTATTTAACAGCAAAGCCCAGGCCTTCTCAAATCAGCAGCGGGGCTTGGCCCGGGCGTACAAATGAGCGCTTCTGCAGGCCGAGCTCGGAGAATCGGGCAAAAGCCTGTTCTAGACAGATGGCGGTGATTTTTCCAAGGAACGTCGGATTTCTGCTGCTGTCTGACCTGACTCGAACTCAGTGAGGTTTATCCCGGGCCGGGCCACGGGACAATCCACCGCAGGCCGATTGACGATCCTGGGCGGCGCAGGGGCGGTACTCTTGCTAGAGTGGTCCGGCAGATGAATGGGTGAATCCATCCCGATAACGGAGAGAAACATGGCAATTGATATCGGTATCAGCGAAGAAGATCGTAAATCCATCGTCGACGGTCTTTCCCGTCTGCTTTCGGATACCTACGTGTTGTACCTGAAAACCCATAATTTCCATTGGAACGTCACCGGCCCGCAATTCCGTACCCTGCACTTGATGTTCGAAGAGCAGTACAACGAACTGGCCCTTGCAGTGGACCTGATCGCCGAACGCATTCGCGCCCTGGGCTTCCCGGCTCCGGGGGCCTATTCCATCTATGCCCGGCTGTCTTCGATCAAGGAAGAGGAAGGGGTGCCCGCCGCCGAGGAAATGATCAAGCAACTGGTCGCCGGCCAGGAAGCAGTGACCCGTACCGCCCGGGGCATCTTTCCGTTGCTGGACAAGGTCAGCGACGAGCCCACGGCGGATCTGCTGACCCAGCGCATGCAGGTGCATGAAAAAACCGCGTGGATGCTGCGTTCTCTGCTGGAAAACCGTTAAGCCCGCTCTTGCGAATGGCGTCCCGTACGCCGTTCGCACCCTCGACCAGCAGGCAGCACCTGCGTTCTCCAGGCCTTCCGGGGTTGCAGCCCGGATAGATGCCTGACGGTCGGTGACGCCCGCGATGGGGTTCATACGGCTGCACAGGGCCGATTTAATGGATATAATCCCGCTCTTTGCTACGTAGCCCGGGCTTTGGCGTGGGCTCTGGCTGTAGTTCAAGCAGTAATCTGGATTGCCGAGACGCCCCCCATGCCCATGTACGACTATCAATGCGCTTCCTGTGGTCATCAGCTGGAAGCCATTCAAAAGATCAGCGCCGCGCCGTTGGTCGACTGCCCTGCCTGCCAGGCGCCCGAGCTGAAAAAGATGCTGTCCATGCCTGGTTTCCGCCTGAGCGGCACCGGCTGGTACGAAACCGACTTCAAGACCGGCTCCAAGAAGAACCTGGCCGGTGGCGACAAAGCTGACTAAGTTGAACGACACGCGCGAGTTCTTGCACTATCCGGCACCTTGAGGTGCGCAAGGCCTCCATCGAATTTCGAATTACGAGAAGTGAAACCACTACCATGATGCGCAGCCATTATTGCGGCCAACTGAACGAAAGCCTGGAAGGTCAGGAAGTAACCCTTTGCGGATGGGTCCACCGTCGTCGTGACCACGGCGGGGTGATCTTCCTCGATATCCGTGATCGTGAAGGTCTGGCCCAGGTGGTGTTCGACCCGGACCGCGCTGAAACCTTCGCCGCCGCCGACCGCGTGCGCAGCGAATACGTGGTCAAGATCACCGGCAAGGTACGCTTGCGTCCGGCCGGTGCCGGCAACGCCAACATGGCTTCGGGCATGATCGAAGTCCTGGGCTACGAGCTGGAAGTGCTGAACGAAGCGGAAACCCCGCCGTTCCCGCTCAACGAATACTCGGACGTGGGTGAAGAAACTCGTCTGCGCTATCGCTTCATCGACCTGCGCCGTCCGGAAATGGCCGAGAAGCTGCGCCTGCGTTCGCGCATGACCACCAGCATCCGTCGCTACCTGGACGAGAACGGTTTCCTCGACGTGGAAACCCCGATCCTGACCCGCGCCACCCCAGAGGGCGCCCGCGACTACCTGGTGCCGAGCCGCACCCACGCCGGCAGCTTCTTCGCCCTGCCGCAATCGCCACAGCTGTTCAAGCAACTGCTGATGGTGGCCGGCTTCGACCGCTACTACCAGATCGCCAAGTGCTTCCGCGACGAAGACCTGCGTGCCGACCGTCAGCCTGAGTTCACTCAGATCGACATCGAGACCAGCTTCCTCGACGAAAAAGACATCATGGGCCTGACCGAAGGCATGATCCGCAACCTGTTCAAGGAAGTGCTGGGTCTGGAATTCGGCGAATTCCCGCACATGACCTTTGAAGAGGCCATGCGTCGCTACGGTTCCGACAAGCCGGACCTGCGCAACCCGCTGGAACTGGTGGACGTTGCCGACCAGCTCAAGGAAGTGGAGTTCAAGGTGTTCAGCGGCCCGGCCAACGATCCGAAATGCCGCATCGCCGCCTTGCGCGTTCCAGGCGGGGCGAGCATGCCGCGCAAGCAGATCGACGACTACACCAAGTTTGTCGGCATCTACGGCGCCAAGGGCCTGGCCTACATCAAGGTCAACGAGCGCGCCAAAGGCGTTGAAGGCCTGCAATCGCCGATCGTCAAGAACATTCCGGAAGCCAACCTGAACGTGATCCTCGATCGCGTGGGCGCGGTCGACGGCGACATCGTGTTCTTCGGGGCCGACAAGGCCAAGATCGTCAGCGAAGCCTTGGGCGCGCTGCGTATCAAGCTCGGTCACGACCTGAACCTGCTGACGTGCGAATGGGCGCCGATGTGGGTTGTCGACTTCCCGATGTTCGAAGAGAACGACGACGGCAGCTTCACCGCCCTGCATCACCCGTTCACCGCGCCGAAGTGCTCGCCGGAAGAACTGGAAGCCAACCCGGCTACCGCTCTGTCGCGCGCCTACGACATGGTTTTGAACGGCACCGAATTGGGTGGCGGTTCGATCCGTATCCACCGCAAGGAAATGCAGCAAGCGGTATTCCGCCTGCTGGGCATCAGCGAAGCGGAACAGGAAGAGAAGTTCGGCTTCCTGCTGGACGCCCTCAAGTACGGCGCGCCGCCGCACGGTGGCCTGGCCTTCGGCCTGGACCGCCTGGTGATGCTGATGACCGGCGCCCAGTCGATCCGCGAAGTGATCGCCTTCCCGAAAACCCAGAGCGCGGCCTGCGTCATGACTCAGGCACCGGGTCTGGTGGATGCCAAGGCTCTGCGCGAGCTGCACATCCGCCTGCGCGAACAGCCCAAGGCTGAATAAGCCGGCCCGTTAAGGCGCACCTTCGGGTGCGCTTTTTCTATGGGTCGAGTTTTTGTTGCCCGCACCCGCCATGCGGCGTGGGCAATGTTTCAAAGAGAATTTGGAGCAAGTTATGGCAGGTCATTCCAAGTGGGCGAACATCAAGCACCGCAAAGAGCGTCAGGATGCCAAGAGAGGCAAGATCTTCACCAAGTGGATTCGTGAGCTGACTGTCGCGGCCCGTCAGGGCGGCGGCGATCCCAACTCCAACCCACGCCTGCGCCTGGCCCTGGACAAGGCCCTGGGGGCCAACATGAGCCGTGACATCATCGACCGGGCCATCGCCCGTGGCACCGGCGCTGCCGGCAGCGACGATGTGGTCGAGCTGACCTATGAAGGCTACGGCCCCAACGGCGTGGCGGTGATGGTCGAGTGCATGACCGACAACCGCAACCGCACCGCGGCAGCTGTTCGTCATGCCTTCAGCAAGTGTGGCGGCAACCTGGGTACCGACGGTTCGGTGGCCTACCTGTTCGAGCGCAAGGGGCAGATCACCTTCGCCGAAGGTGTCGATGAAGACGCCTTGATGGAAGCGGCGATGGAAGCCGATGCCGACGATGTGGTCAGCAACGAAGACGGTTCGATCGACGTGTTCACCTCGTTCGCCGGTTTCTATGGCGTGCGCAATGCCTTGGAAGCGGCGGGTTTTACTGCTGCGGACGCGGAAATCGTCATGCTGCCGACCACCAGTGCCGAACTGGACCTGGAAGGCGCCGAGAAGGTCCTCAAGCTGATCGACATGCTGGAAGACCTGGATGATGTGCAGAACGTCTATTCCAACGCGGATATTCCCGAGTCGGTCGCCGAGCAACTCGGCTGATTCAACTGCACTAACCTTGAGGCCGGAGGTGCGAAGCCGTGATCATTGCGCGGCAGGGCGCTTCCGGCTTCTGCCTTTTCGCTGTTCCGGTCCTGGCCGGCAAGCCTCTTTATTCAAGCAGCAGGCGTTATGACTCTTATTCTTGGCATCGACCCCGGTTCGCGCATTACCGGTTATGGCGTGGTTCGAGACACGGGGCGCGGCTGTGTGTACGTGGCCTCTGGCTGTATCCGTACCGGGGCTGGCGAGCTGCCCGACCGGCTGCAGATCGTCTATCGGGGGGTGCGTGAAGTGATCCAGACCTACGGTCCGGTGACCATGGGGATCGAGAAGGTGTTCATGGCGCGCAACGCCGACTCGGCGCTCAAGCTCGGCCAGGCGCGGGGGGCAGCGATCGTTGCCGGTGCCGAAGAGGGGCTGGAGATTGCCGAGTACACCGCCACCCAGGTCAAGCAGGCCGTGGCCGGCACTGGCGGGGCCAACAAGGAACAGGTGCAGATGATGGTCATGCACCTGCTCAAGCTGACCACCAAGCCGCAGATCGATGCCTCGGACGCCCTGGCCATTGCCATCTGTCACGCTCATACCCGTTCCAGCCTGCTGCCCCATGGTCTGGGGACAGCACGCAGTCGTGGCGGCCGCCTGCGTCTCTGATAGCATCAGCGCAGTCATTTTAGGGGTTGAGCGTTTTGCGCCTGGGTAGCCGGCGCAGACGCTCGCCCAACGAGTCGCCAGCTGCGGGCTGGCCATCGCCTAAGGATCTGAAACGTGATTGGACGCTTGCGCGGCACCCTGGCTGAGAAACAGCCGCCGCACCTGATTCTTGATGTAAACGGGCTGGGATATGAAGTCGAAGTGCCGATGACCACCCTGTATCGCCTGCCGTCGGTCGGCGAGCCCCTGACCCTGCACACCCATTTGGTCGTCCGCGAGGATGCGCAGTTACTCTACGGTTTTGCCAGCAAGCGCGAGCGAGACTTTTTCCGCGAGTTGATCCGTCTCAATGGTGTGGGCCCGAAACTGGCCCTGGCGTTGATGTCCAGCCTTGAGGTGGATGAGCTGGTGCGTTGCGTGCAGGCCCAGGATACCTCGGCCCTGACCAAGGTGCCCGGAGTCGGCAAGAAGACCGCCGAGCGCCTGCTGGTGGAACTCAAGGACCGTTTCAAGGCCTGGGAAGCCGTGCCGAGCATGTTCGCCCTGGTGCCGAACCAGCCGGATGCGCCGGCGCCAGTGGCCAGTGCCGAGTCGGACGCGGTCAGCGCGCTGATCTCCCTGGGCTACAAGCCGCAGGAAGCCAGCAAGGCCGTATCCGCGATCAAAGACAAAGGCTTGAGCAGTGAAGACATGATCCGCCGAGCCCTGAAGGGAATGATTTAAGTGATTGAAGCCGACCGTCTGATCGCCGCCACGGGCCCCCGTGAGCGCGAGGAAATCCAGGACCGGGCGATTCGTCCGGTCAGCCTGGCCGACTACATCGGCCAGCCTAGCGTGCGCGAGCAGATGGAGCTGTTCATCCAGGCCGCCCGTGGGCGCAACGAGTCCCTGGACCACACCCTGATCTTCGGTCCCCCGGGCCTGGGCAAGACCACCCTGGCCAACATCATCGCCGAGGAAATGGGGGTGTCGATCAAGAGTACGTCCGGCCCGGTGCTGGAGCGCCCTGGTGATCTGGCGGCCTTGCTGACCAATCTTGAGCCTCACGACGTACTGTTCATCGACGAGATTCACCGGCTTTCGCCGATTGTCGAAGAAGTGCTGTACCCGGCCATGGAAGATTTCCAGCTCGACATCATGATCGGCGAAGGCCCTGCGGCGCGCTCGATCAAGCTCGATCTGCCGCCGTTCACCCTAGTGGGGGCAACCACGCGTGCGGGGATGCTGACCAACCCGCTGCGGGACCGCTTCGGCATCGTCCAGCGCCTGGAGTTCTACAGCACTGCGGACCTGGCAACCATTGTCAGCCGTTCCGCCGGCATTCTTGGTTTGCCCCTGGATCCGGAAGGCGCCTTCGAGGTCGCGCGCCGTGCCCGGGGCACTCCGCGGATCGCCAACCGTCTGCTGCGTCGGGTGCGGGATTTCGCCGAGGTGCGGGCCAAGGGGCATATCACCAAACCGATCGCCGACCTGGCGTTGAACCTGCTGGACGTCGATGAGCGTGGCTTCGACCACCAGGACCGACGTCTATTGCTGACCATGATCGAGAAGTTCGACGGCGGGCCGGTGGGGGTCGATAGCCTGGCCGCGGCCATCAGTGAAGAGCGCCATACCATCGAGGATGTACTGGAGCCGTACCTGATCCAGCAGGGCTATATCATGCGCACCCCCCGTGGCCGTGTGGTGACCCGGCATGCCTACCTGCACTTCGGTCTTAACATTCCGTCACGAATGGGGGACATGCCCGTGGTAGACGAATTCCTCGATGCCGTGGACGATTAATAACCCGCTCTTTGTCGATTTATTCGGGGTTTGTGCTGTCCTAGGGACTGGCATGGTTAAAACATCACGAAAAGTCGTAGAAGAATGAAAAAACAGTTGCCTGGCCGGATTGGCAACCTGAGGAGTAAGCACTAGAGTATGCGCGCGCAAAACGGGCTTGAGCCGTTCGCACATCGTTGTCGCGTTTATTACGAGGACACCGATGCCGGCGGCATCGTGTATTACGTTAATTACCTTAAGTTTATGGAGCGGGCTCGAACCGAGCGGCTACGACACCTGGGCTTTGCCCAGTCGCAGCTGGTGGGGGAGAACCTGTTATTTGTCGTGCACTCCAGCGAAGCGCGTTACCACGCGCCGGCGCGACTGGACGACGAACTTCTGGTCAGTGCCCAAGTTACCGAATTGAACCGGGTCAGCCTGCGCTTCACTCAGCAGGTCAGGCGAGCCAAAGACAATGCACTGCTCTGTGAAGGGCAGTTCCTGGTGGCCTGTGTGCGCGCCGACAATTTCAAACCCCGCGCCATTCCAGACGCTCTGCGTACGGCCTTTGCCGACGAGAGCAGCGCGGGTACACACTCAGAGCAGGAGATAAAGCGTGGAAGCTAACGTCGTCGACCATTCCTCCATGTGGAGCCTGGTCAGCAATGCCAGCGTTGTAGTGCAGTTGGTAATGCTGACCCTGGTTGCCGCATCGGTGACTTCATGGATCATGATCTTTCAGCGCAGCAACCTGCTGCGTGCCGGTCGACGTGCCCTGGAGAGCTTCGAAGAGCGCTTCTGGTCCGGTATCGACCTGTCCAAGCTGTACCGCCAGGCGGGCAGCAACCCTGATCCGGATTCCGGCGTGGAGCAGATCTTCCGTGCCGGTTTCAAGGAGTTCTCCCGCCTGCGCCAGCAACCGGGTGTCGATCCTGAAGCGGTCATGGAAGGCGTGGCCCGTGCCATGCGCGTAGCGATTTCCCGCGAAGAAGAAAAGCTCGAGCAGAGCCTGCCGTTCCTCGCCACTGTCGGTTCCGTCAGCCCGTACATCGGCCTGTTCGGTACCGTCTGGGGGATCATGAACTCCTTCCGCGGCCTGGCTCAGGCCCAGCAAGCGACCCTGGCTACCGTAGCCCCGGGTATCGCCGAAGCACTGATTGCCACGGCCATCGGCCTGTTCGCGGCCATCCCGGCGGTGATCGCCTACAACCGCTTCGCCGCTCGTGGCGAGACGCTGATCAGCCGTTACTACACCTTCGCCGACGAGTTCCAGGCGATCCTGCACCGTAAAGTGCACACCAGCGAAGAGTGAGCAGGTAAAACCCATGGCCCGAGTTCGCCACAAACGCAAGCCGGTTGCCGAGATGAACGTGGTGCCTTACATCGACGTGATGTTGGTACTGCTGGTTATCTTCATGGTGACCGCGCCGATGCTCAACCAGGGCGTGAAAGTTGACCTGCCCAAGGTTTCCAGCGAAGCCTTGCCCCAGGACAACAACACCCAGGTGCTGACCATCTCGATCAAGGCTGACAAGACCTACTACTGGAACCTTGGCAGCGAAGTCGACACCGAAAAGCAACAGGACAAGGCGATGACCTTGCCGCAGATGACCGACGCGGTGACCAAGATCATCCGTGCCGGCAATGAAGGCGGCAAGCACACCCAGGTGTTCATTCGCGGTGATAAATCCGTCGACTACGGCGCCGTGATGGGTGCCATGGGCGGCCTGCAGAAAGCCGGAGTCGGTAACGTTGGCCTGATTACCGAGGCGCCCTGATGCACCAACAGCGAGAGCCGTCCGCCTCGGAAAGCTACTTCTGGCCTAGTGTCTGGGCAATTGCCCTGCACGTGCTGGTGTTTGGCATGCTGTTCGTCAGCTTTGCCATGACCCCGGAACTGCCCCCGGCCAAGCCGATCGTTCAAGCGACCCTGTACCAGCTCAAATCCAAGAGTCCGGCAACCACCCAGACCAATCACAAGATTGCGGGTGAGGCGAAGAAATCCGCCGCGCGCCAGACCGAAGCCGAACAGTTGGAGCAGAAGAAGGTCGAGCAGGAAGAGATCAAGGCCGCGGAACAAAAGAAAGAAGAGGCTGCTCAAAAAGCCGAGGAAGCGAAAAAGGCCGATGAGGCCAAGAAAGCCGATGAGGCGAAGAAGGCGGATGACGCCAAGAAGGCCGCAGAAGCGAAAAAGGCTGAAGAGAAACAATTGGCTGATATAGCCAAGAAGAAATCCGAAGAAGAAGCCAAGAAAGCTGCTGAAGAAGAGGCCAAGAAAAAGGCCGCTGAAGAAGCGAAGAAGAAAATCGTCGAAGACGCGAAGAAGAAAGCCGCGGAAGACGCGAAGAAAAAAGCTGAAGCAGACGAGGCGAAGAAAAAGATCGCCGAGGATGCCAAGAAGAAAGCTGCTGCCGACGCTGCGAAGAAGAAGGCCCAGGAAGCAGCGCGCAAATCTGCCGAAGAGAAAAAGGCCCAGGCCCTGGCGGACTTGCTGTCCGATAAGCCGGAGCGTGAAGCCACCAAGTCGGATGAGGTGGGTGACAGTGTCGCAGGCAGTTTCGATGACCTGATTCGCATTCGTGCGGCGGAAGGCTGGGCTCGTCCTCCTTCGGCGCGCAAGGGCATGACGGTGGAACTGCGGATCGGCATGTTGCCTGATGGCACGGTGACCACGGTCAGCGTGATCAAGTCCAGTGGTGATGGTCCGTTCGACGCTTCGGCGGTGGCGGCAGTCAAGAACATTGGGCGTTTGACAGAAATGCAGGGTTTGAGTCCGAAGGATTTCGCGCCCTATCGTTCATTCAAGATGACATTCACACCTGAGGATCTAGCCTTGTGAGAAACCTTCTTCGAGGAATGCTTGTCGTTATTTGCTGTATGGCAGGGATAGCGGCAGCGGATGAAAAAAACATTCTGGTCACCAGTGGCAGTGATCGGGCGACGCCGATTGCGGTAGTGCCGTTTGGCTGGCAGGGCGGCAGCGTGCTGCCGGACGACATGGCACAGATCATCGGTGATGACCTGCGCAACTCGGGTTACTACGCACCGATTCCAAAGCAGAACATGATCAGCTTGCCGACTCAGGCCAGCGAAGTCATTTTCCGCGACTGGAAAGCCCTGGGCGCCCAGTACGTGATGGTCGGCAGCATTGTTCCAGCCGGCGGTCGCCTGCAGGTGCAGTACGCGCTGTTCAACGTCGCGACCGAGCAGCAAGTGCTGACCGGCAGCGTGTCGGGTAGCGTTGATCAACTGCGGGACATGTCGCACTACATTTCCGACCAGTCCTTTGAAAAACTCACCGGCATCAAGGGGGCGTTCTCTACGCGCCTGCTGTATGTGACGGCTGAGCGTTTCTCGGTGAACAACACCCGTTACACCCTGCAGCGTTCGGACTACGACGGTGCTCGGGCGGTAACCCTGTTGCAGTCTCGCGAGCCGATCCTGTCGCCGCGCTTTGCTCCGGATGGCAAGCGCATTGCGTACGTGTCGTTCGAACAGAAGCGCCCACGCATCTTCGTCCAGCACATCGATACCGGGCGTCGTGAGCAGATCACCAACTTCGAAGGCCTGAACGGCGCTCCAGCCTGGTCGCCAGATGGCACCCGCCTGGCGTTCGTGCTGTCCAAGGACGGAAACCCGGATATCTATGTGATGAACATGGCGTCCCGGCAGATCAGTCGCGTCACCAGTGGCCCGGGCATCAACACCGAACCGTTCTGGGGCAAGGATGGTTCCACCATCTATTTCACCTCCGACCGTGGCGGCAAGCCGCAAGTCTATAAAAGCAATATCAATGGCGGTGGCGCTGAGCGTGTGACCTTTATTGGTAACTACAACGCCAACCCGAAACTTTCTGCTGACGAAAAGACCCTGGTAATGATTCACCGCCAGGATGGTTTCACCAACTTCCGGGTAGCGGCTCAGGATTTGCAGCGCGGTAGCGTAAAAATCCTTACAGACACTAACCTTGATGAGTCAGCTACTGTTGCGCCCAACGGCACCATGGTAATCTACGCCACCCGCCAGCAGGGCCGGGGAGTCTTGATGCTCGTGTCCATTAATGGACGTGTGAGGCTCCCGCTTCCTACCGCTCAAGGCGAAGTCAGAGAACCGTCCTGGTCCCCTTACCTGAACTGACGCGGCGCTACAATGTTTCACTTAACACACTGGGGTTCATTAGGAGTTTCACGATGGAAATGTTGAAGTTTGGTAAGTTTGCTGCGCTGGCTCTGGCCATGGCTGTGGCTGTAGGTTGCTCCTCCAAAGGCGGCGACAATGCCGGTGAAGGCGCTGTTGATCCAAACGCTGGTTACGGCGCTAACACCGGTGCTGTTGATGGCTCCCTGAGCGAAGAAGCTGCTCTGCGCGCAATCACCACCTTCTACTTCGAATACGACAGCTCGGACCTGAAGCCAGAAGCCATGCGCGCTCTGGACGTTCACGCCAAAGACCTGAAAGCAAACGGCGCTCGCGTTGTTCTGGAAGGCAACACCGACGAACGTGGTACTCGTGAGTACAACATGGCTCTGGGCGAGCGTCGTGCTAAAGCCGTTCAGCGCTACCTGGTTCTGCAGGGCGTTTCCCCTGCACAGCTGGAGCTGGTTTCCTACGGTAAAGAGCGTCCAGTTGCTACTGGCCACGACGAGCAGTCCTGGGCTCAAAACCGTCGCGTCGAACTGCGTAAGTAATTCGTCATGCGAACGTGCCGTCGTGCTGTAACTATTTTGGCTCTCAGTCTCACGCCGCTTGCGGCGTGGTCTGCGGTTCCTGTGGTCGATAACAACTCCGGCTATAACAATAGCGGGAGCAGTTATCCGCCAGCAGGTTATGGCACGAACGGCGCCTATGCCGGGGGAGGGGTTTCGACCCCTGTCTCGGCACAGGGCGAGCTGTTCCAGCAACTGCAGCAAATGCAGGAACAGATTGCACGCCAACAGGGTGTGATCGAAGTTCTGCAAAATGATGTAGCGCGGATGAAGCAAGAAAGCCTGGAGCGTTACCAGGATCTTGATCGACGCATAGGAAGCGGTGTCGCACCTGCCGCAACTCCTGAGAATTCTTCTGCCGGTGGCGATAACAGCGCTGCCGGTGCCGCTGCTCAGGCGCCAGCCGCCAGTAGCGAACCCGGTGATCCGGCCAAGGAAAAGCTCTACTACGATGCTGCCTTCGACCTGATCAAGGCCAAGGATTTCGACAAGGCCAGCCAGGCCTTCTCGGCATTCCTGCGCAAGTACCCCAACAGCCAGTACGCCGGCAATGCCCAGTACTGGTTGGGTGAAGTGAACCTGGCCAAAGGCGACCTGCAAGGCGCGGGCCAGGCATTTGCCAAGGTTTCCCAGCTGTATCCCAAGCACGCCAAGGTGCCGGATTCGCTGTACAAGCTGGCTGACGTAGAGCGACGTCTCGGTCACACCGACCGGGTCAAGGGCATCCTGCAGCAGGTGGTGGCCCAGTATCCGGGCACCTCCGCCGCTCAGTTGGCCCAACGGGACCTGCAGCGCATGTAAGTGCGTTGGCCTCCGTTACAAGAAACCCGCGCTTGTCGCGGGTTTTTTCGTTAGAATCCATGCCCTTTTTCTGAAACACGCTTCCTGGGATCTGCGCGATGGCGGGGTTCCTTGAAGTGCCTGACGGAGGCGGACAGCCTGTTTAGCTGTTACGCCCGTGGCGACTATGCAAGACACATTGAGAATCACCGAAGTTTTCTACTCGTTGCAGGGGGAAACTCGGACTGCCGGGCTGCCCACGGTTTTTGTGCGCCTGACCGGTTGCCCGTTGCGTTGCCAATACTGCGACAGTGCCTACGCGTTCAGCGGCGGTAGCCAGCGGACCCTCGATAGCCTGCTAGAGCAGGTTGCCGGTTTCCGCCCTCGCTACGTCTGCGTCACTGGTGGCGAGCCTCTGGCCCAGCCCAATGCCATTCCCTTGCTCCAGCACTTGTGCGATGCCGGCTACGAGGTCTCGCTGGAAACCAGCGGTGCCCTGGATATCTCTGCGGTGGACCCGCGCGTCAGCCGGATCCTTGATCTCAAGACTCCCGGCTCCAAGGAAGCGCACCGCAACCGCTACGAGAATATCGAGCTGCTGACCGCCAACGACCAGGTCAAGTTTGTCATCTGCTCCCGCGAGGACTATGACTGGGCGGTGTCCAAGCTGATCCAGTACGGTCTTGAGCGACGCGCCGGCGAAGTGCTGTTTTCGCCCAGCCACCATGACTTGAATGCACGAGACCTGGCGGACTGGATCGTCGCCGACAACCTGCCAGTACGTCTGCAACTGCAGCTGCATAAATACCTGTGGAATGACGAGCCGGGGCGCTGACATGACTGAACAAGCATCGAGTGAAAAGCGTGCCGTGATCCTGCTGTCCGGTGGCCTGGACTCTGCCACCGTGGTGGCCATGGCTCGCGCCGAAGGCTACCGCTGCTACACCATGAGCTTCGATTACGGCCAGCGCCATCGGGCCGAGTTGCACGCCGCCGAGCGCGTGGCCCGGGACCTCGGTGTGGTGGAGCACAAGGTGATCGGCCTGAACCTCAACGGTATTGGCGGCTCGGCACTGACTGATAGCACCATCGAGGTGCCAGAGGCGCCGGGGGAGGGCATTCCTGTCACCTACGTGCCGGCGCGCAACACCGTCTTCCTGTCCCTGGCCCTGGGCTGGGCGGAAGTCCTGCACGCGCGGGATATCTTCATCGGTGTCAATGCGGTGGATTATTCCGGTTACCCGGATTGCCGTCCCGAGTTCGTCGAAGCCTTCGAGCGCATGGCCAACCTGGCGACCAAGGCCGGTGTCGAAGGGCAGGGCTTTCGTATCCAGGCGCCGCTGCAGAACCTCAGCAAGGCCGAGATCATCCAGGCCGGGGTGCGCCTGGGGGTTGATTACGGGCTGACGGTTTCCTGCTATCAGGCAGACGATAGCGGCCAAGCGTGCGGCAAATGTGACAGCTGCCGTTTGCGTGCTGAAGGCTTCAGGGCGGCCGGAATCAGTGATCCAACACCTTATTTTTGATTTTTTTCATATAGGGTGTTGAATTCCCGTTAGAAATCAGTATTATACGCGCCACCACACAGCGGGTCGTTAGCTCAGTTGGTAGAGCAGTTGGCTTTTAACCAATTGGTCGTAGGTTCGAATCCCACACGACCCACCATATTTGGCGGTTTAGAAAATCCGGAAGGCCCACGAAAGTGAGGATTTCCGGGTTTTTTTTTTGCCTTGAAAAAACCTTGATCCCGCCACTCAACTGCTCAGCTTGCCTTCTTCTCACTGCTTGAGTATCAACTCTTCTGCAGAGGCTGGCCTTTTGCCGGTAGCCGGGCTCATCTCTAAAAACCTTGATAAATTCAGGGGCTTTATCTGAATTCCCCCTTTTTTTCAGGGGTTATCGCTTTAAATTCAGAATAAGTGCGGGGCTCGTTGACAGCGCAAATGCCTCCCGCGTAAATCTTGCCGCCATTGCCGACAGGGGTTGCGTCCCTGGCAAGGAGAACACATACCAGGGTCGGTAACTTCGCAGTCAGCAGGGCTTTGCCCTGCCTGTACGAATCTGTCCCTGAGTCTGTGCGTGAGTCACAAGCCCGGCTTACTCAAGGTGACAGGATGTTCACAGAAGCAGTTGCAATATCCGTTAGGCGCAGTGCCCCCTCCAGCCCTTCCGTCATTCGTGGCAAGGGGTGCTTTCTCTACGATGAGCAGGGCAAATCCTTTCTCGACATGTCCGGTGGCAGCGGTGCCGCCAACCTGGGTTATCAGCGCGATGACCTGGTCGAAGTCCTCAAGCGTCAATCCGAACTGCTGATCCATACCGGTTGGAACATCGACAACCCGCAGCGCCATGAAGTGGTCGCCAAGCTGGAGGGGCTGGTGCCCTATGCGCAGGCTTCGGTGTTTGGCGCGGTCACCGGTGCCGAGGCAATCGAGGTGGCGCTGAAAATCGCCCGCGCCGCTACCGGACGCCAGGGCGTGGTGTATTTCCACAATTCCTTCCATGGCAAGACCCAGGGCGCCTTGTCGGTGACCTCCAACCGCGGTTTTCGCAAGCACCTGGCCGGTGGCGACAGCCTGCAACTGACCGCCCTGGCCCTGGACTATGACGCCGACCAGGACCCGGCCCTGGCCGCCTTGTGGCGCGAGCAACTGGCCGAGGATCTGCGCCAGGCGCAGCAGGCCAATTGCTTGCCCGCGGCGCTGATCATCGAGCCGATCCAGGCAGCGGAGGGCATGTATCCGGTGCCTCTGGCGTTGCTCGAAGCGATTGTCGAACTGGGCAGGACCTTCGGCGTGATCACCATATTCGATGAGATCTACACCGGTTTTGGCCGCACCGGGACGCCATTTTTCAGCAACCCGCAACTGCTGCCGGACCTGTTGGTGCTGGGCAAGGCCCTGGGCAATGGCTTGCCGATTTCCGCGGTGGTGGGACGCCCGGAACTGGTGGACTGCCTGGGCTATGCCGAGCATTCCTCCACCTTCACCCTGATGCCGCTGGCCTGTGCCGTGGCTTCCAAGGTGCTGGATATCTACCACCAGGAACAGCCCTGGCAGTGGGCGGCGAGTAACGGCGCGTACCTGCGCCAGGCCCTGGAAGGCCTGGGGGCCCAGGACGCGCGAGTGGTCAATGTGCGCGGCCGCGGCATGATGCTCGCCTTCGATTTCGAGGGCCAGGGCCAGGGCGCTGATGTACTGGCGCTGCGCAACCGGCTGCTGGAGCACGGGGTGATCGTGCGCACCGGCGGGCGCAATCCGGCGACGGTCAAGCTGACCCCGCCACTGAGCATCTCCCAGCAGGAAATCCAGGCATTCATGCAGACGCTGCAGGGCGTTTGTCGCTCCCTCTAATAACAACAAGGCAGGGATATCATGTTGCAGGCTTTTACCCGCATGGCGGGTACCGATGTTGCGGGTGTCATCGATGTCCAGGGCAGCCTTGGCGTTGCCGCGCTCGACCAGTTGCGCGAGGGGGTCAGCGCCGAGCTGCAAGGGCTGCCGGAGCCGGCGCTGGCGCTGTATGCCAGCCATGGCCGGGCCATGTATGCGGCGTTGATCGCGGCCTTGTCCGCCGCCCGGCGAGTGGTGTTCATCGACCCGGCGAGCAACCTCGACGAGTTGATGCCGGTGCTCCAGCACCTAGGCGTGAACCTGGTCCTCAATGGCACGACACGGCCTGGTTCACAACTGACCCGTTCCTTGCCGGTGCTCGACCTGCAGCACCTGCAACCCCGGCCCGTGCCCCCTGGCCGGGAATACCCGTTGCGTTGCCAGGACTACGTGATCTTCACCAGCGGCTCCACTGGCGAGCCCAAGGCCATAGTGCAGCGCATCGAGGCCCTGGGCCGGCACATCGACAACTACATCGGCTATGTTGGAATCGGCCCCGGGCAGCGTGTGCTGCAACTGGCTTCCGCGGGGTGGGACGCCGGCCTGATGGACATCTTCGCCAGCCTGAAGACTGGCGCCACCCTGTGCAGCCTCAACCCGCGGGAGCATGACTTCGCCGCAGTCGAGGCGCTGATCGCCGAACATGACATCGATGTGTTGCATATGACGGTGCCCTATCTGCGTGCCTTCTACAGCGATGCGAGTGCCATCTATGCCCGGCCCAAGCAACTGGTGATCGGCGGCGAGATCATCCACCCCTCGGACATCCAGCGCTTCAACCACGCCTTTGCCCCAGGTTCGCAACTGTTCAACGCCTACGGGCCGACCGAGTGCACCACCGCGCTCTACGCCTGCATCGACCAGGGGCAGACGCTGCAGGACCCGACCTGGGCCCTGGACCGGCCGGTGGAAGGTGTCACCCTGGACATTGCCAAGGAACCGGGGCAGCCCTACGGCGATGGGGTGGGTGAACTGCTGCTCTATTCTTCCCTGGTGGCCCGGCGCCTGGACCCGGCCAGCGGGCTGATCGTCGAGCTGACCCAGCCCAGCCTCCTGGACTCGCAGCGCCAGTGCTACGCCACCGGTGATCTGGCGTGCCGCCAGCCCGATGGCGCCATACGCCTGCTGGGGCGCAAGGATTCCATCGTCAAGATCAACGGGCAGAAGGTCAGCCTGGTCCAGGTGGAATCGGAGCTCAAGGCTCTGGCCCAGGTACGGGAAGCCTGTGTGATCGCCCATCAGGCCGGGGACAACCTGGCCCTGGTGGCCTTTGTCATTGCCCGTGACGCCAGCCTTGGCGAAGACCTCCTGCGTCAGGCCGCCAGGGCCGCACTGCCGGCGCACCGGGTGCCGGCGCGCTTCCTGCTGGTGGAGCGTTTTGCCTTGAACCGCAACAACAAGATCGACCGGCAGGCGTTGGCGCAACTGGCTGCCCGTGCCATGGCGGCGCCGGAGCCGGCACAGGCCGCACCGGAGCCTTTCTGGCAAGCCATCGGCCAGGTACTTGGCGGGCAGAGCCCGGACCGGGCCAAGAGCTTTATCGACAATGGCGGCGATTCGCTGCGGGCCTTGCAAGTGGTTGCCACGCTGAAGAGAAAGGGCCTGGTGCTGGACCTGGAAGAGTTGCTGTCGGATCAGGCCCTGGGGCAATTGCCGGTACACGCGGCGGCGGCCAAGGCCCGGCCCGGGGTTTCCCGGCCGCAGGTCGAGGGCCTGCCCAATCGCCGCTTCCTGCTGAGCCGCGGCATCAGCGACCTGGATCACTGGAATCAGGCCCTGGTGCTGGACATAGCCGCCGGCCAGGAGCCACAGCGAGTCAGCCAGGCGCTGCGGGCAATTTTCCGCCATCACTTTATCGAGGCGGGCGTTCAGGATCAGGGGCTGCAGCCCGCCGGGACGGATCTGCAGCAAGCGGTGCAGCGGACCTGCGCAGCCATCTCTCTGAGCCAGGGGCAACTCTTCTGCTTCAGCCAGCAACAGGATGCCGCTGGCCATCACCTGATCATTGCCGGGCACCAGTTCCAGGTCGATCGCTACTCCTGGATGCTGCTGGTTTCCGAGCTGGACGAATGCCTGGGGCAGGGCCTGGAGTGCATGCAAAGCTGGCCGCGGCCGACGGCCTTCGAGGAGTGGCAGCAGAGCTACCAGCGCGAGCATGCCGCGGCGACCCATGAAGCGTTCTGGGAAGCCCTGCCCTGGGGCCGCTGCGCGCAGTTGACCGGGCAGCGCCCCGAGTTTCCCCGGCGCGAGGCCTTTCGGCGAGCCGAACTGTGCCTGGGGCTGGTCCGCGACCTGCCGCAGTGGGCCCAGGGTGTGGCCGAGACCAGCCAGTTGCTGCTGGCGGCCATCCTGCGCGCCATGAGCCAGAGCGATGACAACCCGTTCCAGAAAGTCCATTTGCTCGACCATGGGCGGGCCCTGGACAAGAGCGGCGCCGAGCTCAACAGCGTGTTCGGCTGGCTGACGGTGATCTACCCCCTGGTGCTGCAAGTTGCCAGCCTGGAGCTGGAGCAGATCGCCAGGGAAATCAAGGTCGGCCAGCAAGCCAGCCAGGGCATTGCCCACAGCTTCGGCAACCGTTATTTCGCCACGCCCGAGGCCGAGCGCCTCAAGGGCCTGTTCGATTGCGGCTACAGCTACAACTTCCTGGGCGCCGTGGAGAACCCGCCCGGGGCCCGGGTCGGCGTGCATCCCTTGAGCCTGCAACTGATGCAGGGCAGCCCCAGCCATCACCTGGAGTTCACCGGCTACCTGGCCGCGGGCCAGTTGCTGCTGAAAATCGACTATGACCCGCAGGTCTTCGGCGAAGAACGCCTGGAGTCGCTGCTGACCGGGATCACCGCTGCCTTGAGCTAGAGAAACCTCCATGAACGCCTTATCCGATAACAACAAGAAACCCCGTTCACTGGTCGCCGTGCTGATTTTCCTCGGCTGCCTGCTGATCTGGTCCACCAACTGGATCGCCATTTCGCTGCAGGTGGAACACAGCGACGTCGGCTCTTCGCTGATGCTGCGTTTCCTCATTGCCTACGGGGTGCTGTGGCTGTGGCAACGGCTGTTCGCCGGCCCGCAGCAGCCGGTAACCCGCAAGGCCTACTTGCTGATGGCCGGGGTGGGGGCGGTGTACTTCTATGCCGGCATCGGCCTGGCCTACCTGGCCACCGCTTACCTGGGCAGTGCGCAGATGGCCTGCCTCAGCGCCTTTGTGATTTTCTACATCATCGGCATCAAGCGCCTGTTCCTGCATGTGCCGGTCGCCCTGCACAACCTGCTCGGCGCACTGGTGAGCATCGCCGGGCTGGGGCTGTTCATGCTTGGCGATCCGGGGCGGCCGCTGTCGCTGGCGGGAGTGGCCCTGGGGCTGACTTCCTTCCTGGCGGTGGCCATCGGATCGGTGCTTTCGGAGCACATCCAGAAGACTTGCCAGCTCGGCACCTTGCACATCAACAAGGTGGCGGCCGGCTGGGCCTGCGCTCTATACGCCGTCAGCCTGTTGCTGGGCGGCCATGGCTTGCAACTGCCGGGCACCCTGGCCGATCTGGGCATCCTGCTGTACCTGGGGGTGGTGTGCTCGGCGCTGGTGTTCGTGCTGTTCATCGACCTGATCAAGCGCATGGGCGCCGAGAACGCCGGCTATGTCGGCGTGCTGTACCCCATCGGCGCCAGCTACCTGTCGGTGTGGCTGGGGGAAACGCCCCTGAGCCTGCACCTGATGCTCGGCAGTGCCCTGGTGATGCTGGGCAGCCTGATCAATTTCAAGTTTCGCTACCACCCCGCCTCCAAGAAAGTGGAGTTCAGCTGAATGAGCAATGTACGGATACGCCAGGCCACCACGGACGATCTGATCGG
This sequence comes from Pseudomonas sp. NFPP12, assembly GCF_900103205.1. NCBI lineage: Bacteria > Pseudomonadati > Pseudomonadota > Gammaproteobacteria > Pseudomonadales > Pseudomonadaceae > Pseudomonas > Pseudomonas sp. NFPP12. The sequence goes on along the minus strand of NZ_FMWW01000002.1, from coordinate 591,275 downwards.
TATTTTCGAGGCCCACCGCAACTCGGTAGAGCGCCTGTGCACCTCTGAATACAGCGATCAGCAGATCCGCATGTGGCTCGATGGGCGCTCCCCGGAAACCTACCGCGAAGCCGTGGAAAAGGGATCGCTGTGGCTGGCCGAGGGCGAGCAGATCGAAGGGTTCGTCGAACTCGACGGCAATGAGGTCAGCAAGCTGTTCATCCGTGGCGATGTGGCCAGGCGTGGCCTGGGCAGCCGTCTGCTGGAGGTGGCGCTGGCTCGGCTGCGGGCCAGCGGTGCCAGCTCGGCCTACCTGGAGGCGACCCTGACGGCCGAAGGCTTCTATGCCTACCACGGCTTCCAGAAGATCGGCGAGGGCACCTTCAGCCGCGGCAACAGCCCGGTGTCCATCGAGATCATCAAGATGGAACGCCCGCTTTGATCTGACCGTCAGCGGCCACTTCAGCACAGCAGGTCTTGCCCGTCCCCGGTTCGCGGGGGCGCGGCCGGCTGCACCCGGAAAACGGCACACGAGGCTTATCCAAGATGACAGGGATGTTATTGAAATTGACGGTGCTCGATCAGAATCTGTGCGCCGGGTGCGGCGCCTGCGCCCTGGTGTGCCCACAGCAGGTGATCGTTTTCGACCCGGACCGGGTGGTGCCGCTGCTGGAGGGCATCGGCGACAGTTGTGAAAGCTGCACCGAGTGCCTGGCGGTGTGCCCGGGGCTGCAGCCGGACACCGATCGCTCCGAACTGGAACTGTTCGGCCGTACCCGCCGCGCCGAAGAGCGCTGGCTGGGGATCAGCCGCCAGGCCATCGGTGCGCGTTCCACCGACCCGCAGATAGTCCGGCGCTCGGCCAGTGGCGGCACCGCCACCACCTTGCTGCTGACCGCCCGGGAGCACTTTGACGTGGACCTGACCCTGACCATGGGCCGTCATCCGGGGCAGGGCTGGCGCAGCGCGCCGCAACTGGGCAGCGCCACACAGGCGATCATCAACAATGCCCAGTCCACCTACCAGCTGGCGCCTTACCTCAATGCCCTGCGCGAATGCTACGAACAGCAGCCGGACGCGCGCATCGCCGTGGTGGGGCTGGCCTGCCACGTCCAGGCGATCCGCAAGCTGCAGCGCCGGGACACGGCCATCGGCCACTGGGCCCGCAGCCGGATCATTTGCGTGATCGAGACCGCCTGCTCCTCCAACACCCTGCCGGCCGGCACCCACAGCATCATCAGCGAGGTGCTGGGGCAAGACCCGCAGCAAGTGCGCGATATCAAGTACCGCGAAGGCGATTACCCCGGCCGGCTGCAAGTCACCTTGCTGGACAGCCAGACCTTTGGCATCGATTTCTGGGAGATCCTCGGCAAGCTCAAGGACAACAAGACCTTTCGCTGCCTCAGTTGCGGTGACTGGATGAGCGGGCTGGCCGACGTCAGCGTGTGTGACGGCGACCCCAACATCTTCGAAGCCAGCCTCAACGGTTCCGAAGAACAGAAACACGGCCGCGCGCTGATCCGCACCGAGATGGGCCAGGCCCTGGTGGACAGCGCCATCACCCATGGCCGGCTGGAAAGCTGGGGAGTGGACCTTGGGGGCTTCAACCTCGGCCTTGAACGCAAGAAGAACCGTCGGCGCTTCTATGAAACCCAGCCGCTGGTGTTGCCCGCGGGCCCCGGGGTGGGCGACCACTTCGAGGACGAAGCGCTGGTGGACGACGCCGAACTGATCAACCCCGCCAAATACAGGAGTAGCCCATGATCGATTACCCGGACCGGCCCATCGATTTCACCCTCGGCCGCCAACAGCAGGTCTGGGCCAACATCGACGGCTACCTGCCATCGGACAAGTCCATCAGCCATCGGATGATCCTGTTTGCCGCCCTGGCCCGGCATCCGGTGCGCCTGCGGGACCTGAACCGCGGCAAGGCGGTGACCCTGTTGCTCGATGCCCTGCAGCAACTGGGCCTTGAGGTGACGCCAGGGCAGACGCCCCAGACCCTGGAGATCAGCGGTGAGTTCGCCCAGGCGACCCACGAGCGGCGGGTCGACCTGGGGCCCTCCAGCGCGGCCGCGCGGTTACTGATCGGGATGCTGGTGGGGCTCAATGTGCCGTGCATCGTCGATGGCGACGAAACCCTGCGCAACCGCCCCTTCGACTGGATCGTCGAGCCCCTGAACCAGATGGGCGCCCACCTGGAGTACCTGGGGCGTCCGGGCGCGCTGCCGATCCGTATCCACCAGGCTGCATTTCGCGGCGGCGCGGCGCAGATCCACATCGGCAGCGCCCAGGCCATCAGCACCTTGCTGTTTGCCGGGGTGGCGGCACGCAAGCCGATGTCGATCCGGTACCCGGTGGTGGCCCGGGATCACACCCAGCGCATCATCAACAGTTTTGGCGACCGACTGCAGGACGAGCAGTTGCAGATTCACTACCAGCCACGGGACTGCGCGATTCCCGAGGAGATCAGCATCCCTCGCGACCCCTCGGCCATTGCCTATCCGGCGGCGTTGTTCCTGCTGTGCAACCGCCACCAGGAGCAGCAGCGCCTGAGCTTCGACAATGTGTGCCTGAACCCTACGCGCCTGGGCTTTTTCAACTGGCTGCTGGCCTGTGGTTTCAACCTGACCCTGGAGGTGGACAGCATTCGTCATGGCGAGCCGGTGGGCCGCCTGCTGCTGCGCGGGGGTGGCCAGCCCAGGGCTCACGACTTGCGCGACAAGCACCAGTTCCACGCAATGATCGACGAAGTGCCGCTGGCCCTGGCCATCAGCTGCGTGCTGCCCGGCAGCGCGACCTTCAGTGACCTCTATGAGCTGACCTTCAAGGAATCGGACCGGATCGCCGCCACCCGCAGCATGCTCAATGCCCTGGGCCTGGACTACCAGGTCGACGGCTACGACGTGCGGGTGGAAGGCGGGCAGGTGCCCAGTGTGCAGGGAGCGATCCCGACTTTCGGCGACCATCGCCTGTCGATGACCGCCCACGTCCTGCTGCTGGCTCACGGGCTACAGGCCACCATCCTCGAAGGGCATTGCTACCAGACTTCATTTCCAGGGTTTGCCCAGTGCCTGGATCGCCTGACCGGACGGGAGGCCTGATGAGCAGCAGCCGATACACACTCACCGCCTGTGGCGCCGACGGCGTGATCGCCGTGCATGAACCTCTGGCCGCTCTGGCGGCCACTGAAGTGCAGGTGGCGGTGGACTACTCCATGGTCAGCCCGGGCACCGAACGTCATTACCTGCAGCAGGTACGCGAGACGGGCGAGCAACTGCCGCTGGGCTATTGCGCGGCCGGGGTGGTTAGCGCCGTGGGGCCCGAGGTGGAAGGCGTGCAGCCGGGGGACCGGGTGGTGGCCATGGGCTGGAAGATTGCCACCCATTCCAACTGGATCCAGGTGCCCCAGCGGCTGGTGTGCAAGGTACCGCCGCCACTGACCCAGGACCAGGCGATTCTTGCCACCCTGGGTGCCACTGCGGTACATGCGGTGGACCGTGCGCAATTGCAGGCGGGGGAGCAGATCCTGGTGGTGGGCATGGGCCTGGTGGGCAAGATGCTGAGCCTGGTAGCGGCCTGTCATGGTGCGCGGATCTGGGTCGCGGACCTCAACCCCGCCGCCATCGACCCGGGCCTGCCGGTGCAGGTGCTCGACCTGCTGGCCGAGCCGGGGACGATGGCCGGGCAGTTCACCCGGATCTTCCTGTGCATCGATGCTGATATCAGCGCCTTGTTCCCGCGGTTGCTGGCCCTGCTCAATCCGCAGGGCAACGGGGCTGGCCGCTCGCGGCTGGTGAATGTCGGGCGGGTCAGCCTGACCCTGGAGCTCTCGCCGCAAATGGGCAACATCGACATCATCAACGTGTCCCGCTGCGGTAACGGTTACCGCGACGATGCCTACCATCACGGGCGCAAGAGCGTGCAGTGCCCGGCAGGGGAGGCCACGGTGGAGCGCAACATCGCTCGTTGCCTCGACTACCTGGTGGCCGGCAGGGATTGGCTGGAGCACTTGCAGCGGGTCGAGATGGACCTGGGGCAGGCGTTGGCGCACTACAACGGCGCGGCGTTCTTCGCCCCTGGAATCAACCTGATCAAACACAGGGAAGCGTGACGGCATGGCTCATCTATCTATTGCTTCGTGCCTGGACGACGTCTTCGCCCGGCATGCCACGGATACCGCGCTGAGCTGCAACGGCGCACGGCTCAGCTACCGGGAGCTGGAACAGCGTTCGGCACAGGTGGCGGCCCGCTTGCTGGGCTTGGGCCTGACGCCTGGCAGCACCCTGGGCCTGGAGGTGGAGCGCTCGATTGAACAACTGGTGCTGCTGGTGGGCATGGTGCGGGCCGGCCTGTCGTACTGCTATCTGGACCGCAACAACCCGCCCCAGTGGAACCAGTCGGTGTGTGCACGCAGTGGCGTGCGCTGGCGGGTCACGCCGGAGGTTGCCGGTGGCCCGGGGTATCTGGCGCTGGATGAGTTGCTCGCGCCCACCGACGAGGCTGCGTGCTGGCCGCCGCTATGCGGCGCCGAGCCGGTGTACGTGAACTTTTCCAGCGGCACCACCGGCGCGCCGAAGATCATTCCCTGTACCCATCGCGGGGTGTTGGGGTTCTGCTACCGGCCGCGACATTTTCCGCTGCAGCCGGGCTTTCGCATGCTGTACGCCTCGAACCTGACCTTCGACGCCTCGCAGTTCGAGATCTGGACCGCGCTGCTCAATGGCGGCGAATTGCATATCCATGTTCCCGGCGCCCTGACCCTGGAACACCTGCATCGTTACATCCACGAGGCCGGGGTCGACAGCCTGTGGCTGACCTCGACCCTGTTCAACACCTTCGTCGATATCGACCGCGGCTGGCTGCGGGGCGTCAAGCGGCTGATGGTCGGCGGCGAGGTCCTGTCCGCAGGGCATGTCCGCCAGGCCTATGCTGCCGCCGATGGTCTGGTTCTCTACAACGGTTATGGCCCCACGGAAAACACCATGGGTACCTGTGTCTATGCCATTCCCCGCAGCTTCGACAGCACCCGGGACATTCCCATCGGCCAGGCCGTGGACGATGCCACCCTGTTGCTGCTGCGCCCTGACGGGCAGCCGTGCGAGGAGGATGAACCCGGCGAGCTGCTGATCGCCGGGGGCGGCTTGTCCCCGGGGTATCTGGGGGATGCCGGGCTGACCCGGGAGCGCTTCATCGACCTGCCATGGCAGGGCCGGACGCTGCGTTGCTACCGCAGTGGCGACCTGGTTTCCCGGGATGGCCAGGGGCTCTATCACTTCCATGGCCGCAGCGATGACCAGATCAAGCTGCGTGGCCAGCGCCTGTCGCTGACCGAGGTCGCCGCCGCCTTCAAGCGTTACCCGGGAATGCTCGATTGTGTGGTGTTGCTGGATGACCAGGGAACCGAAGCGCAGTTGCTGCTGGTGTACCTCAAGGCGCCTGGGGTCGAGCCCCGGGTGCTGGCCGAATATGGCCGGCAAAGCCTGCCGCCGTTCATGGTGCCGTCGCGATTTGTCGAGATTGAGCGCTTTGCCCTGCGCTCTTCCGGCAAGCTGGATATTGCTGAGCTCAAGCAGCGCCTGTGTCTCGGGCAGCCGGCCACTGAAGCGGACGACTCGCCGGAAGGGCGTTTTCTCGCGCGTTTCGGCGTGTCGGCTCATGACCTGCAGCGCAGCTTCTTCGACAGCGGCGGCAACTCGCTGGCGGCGATCAAGCTGGTGGGCACGGTGAACCGTCACCTGGGCTGGGAAGGCCTGGGCCTGGAGCAGTTCTACCGCATGGCCACCCTGGGCCAGTTGCTGGACTGGCTACAGGCCCAACCCGGCCTGGCGTCCCTGCTGGAAAACGGTGCGCAGGAGTACTACGTGATCGAGTCGGAGCAGGAGTCCTTGCCCGCCGCCCATGCAGGGTTTTCGATCAATACTCACCTGGGGCGTTTTGCCGTGGTCCGCGCCACCTCGGCCAGCCACGCCCGGGAGGCGCTGCGCAGCGGTTCCGGGCGGTTGCCGGCTGCCGGCGACAGCCGCTGGATCGGCTTGAACAAGAGCCAGTTGTCGATGGTGTATGCCGAACTGTTCAACAAGGATCTACGGGCCAACAACGTGCTCTACCTGTTCCGGCCCGAGCAGTTGCCGGCCGCCGGGCTGGACCTGCAGGCGTTGGCCCAGGGCTTGAAGCAGCGCTATCCACTGGCGGGCTGTCGGGTGGCGCGGGTCGAGGGCGAGTACTGTCTTGATCTGGCCCCCGAGCCGCCGGCGCGCCTGTGGCTGGAGCCTGTGGCGGAGTTTCCCAGCCAGCAGGCCTGCGTGGAGCATTTCCTTGAGCGGCCGCTGTCACTGTTCGAGCAGGACCTGTGCAGCCTGTTCAAGGTGCGCATCGACGGCACCTTGCACCTGGGGCTGTGGCTGCACCACATCCTTGGCAACCATGTCGGCCAGTTGAGCCTGCTGCGCAGCGTGGAACAGTTGGCGCTGGGCGTGCAGTCGCCGCCGGTGGCGGATTTTTCCTTTGTCGGCAATAACCTGATGCAGGCCGAGGAATATGAGCGTCTGGCAGATGCCGGCACCGAGGCCTGGGAGCAAGAGGCCGAGGAGTACGCGCCGCTGGCCGATGTCCCGGCGCCGGCGGCCACAGCCCAGGCGCTGCAGTTGCGGGCGGCACTGGCCATGGACCCGATGAAGCTGACCTCGCCGCAGCGTCTGTTTCACCTGTTGCAGGCGTTTCGCCAGGGCTGTGCCGAGGGTTTGGGGATAGAGGCGCCGATCGTCAATCTATTGTTCGCCTGGGCTGAGCGTTCGGTGATCAGCGGATTCTCCAGTTACACGGTGCCCGTGCCCTTGGCTCCCGGGCGCTTCGCCGAAGGCTGCGAGCCACAGGCCTGCATGGATTACCTGAATGCCAAGCTGGCCCGGGCGGCCTTGGGCTACGAGGAAATACTCGCGGCGCTGGGCCTGTACGGCTTTGCTCCGGCGTTCCTGTGCAATTTCGTCGAGCTGCCGGCCAGTGACGCCCGGTGGTTGCAAACGCGGATTGCCAACCCGGTTAGCGAGTGGCCCAAGACCCTGCTCGACCTGACGGTGGTCAAGTCGGCGCTGGGCTGCGAAGTGCTGCTCAACAGCTATCTGCCCGAGCCGCAGGCCAGGGCATTTCTCGAATCCTTTGTCGCGGCGGGGCAACGTCAATGAAACTGATCTGCTTTCCCGACTTCGTCGGCCATCCGATCTGCTTTTCCGCCCTGGGCCGGGCACTCAAGGGGCAGGTGTCGCTGCTGCAGGTCAACTACAGCGACTACTGGCCCTATTCCAGTGTCGAAGACCTGGCCCGGCAGATTGCCCAAGAGCATGAGCTGACGACCCTGGACGCGGTGCTCGGTTACTCCTTCGGCGCTTATGTGGCGGCCTGTTGCGTGGCCCGCAGCCCGGCGCCCGCCAGGCCGCTGCTGTTGGTGGACCCGCCGCTGCTGGCCGAGCTTCGAGGGTTGGCCCCTGACGCCATTGCCCGGCGTTTGGCGGCCGATCCGCAGTATGCCTACGTCGATGACCTGGTGGACGCGCAGTTGGTCAATCGCGAGTGCGTGCACGGCAATATCCTGCTGCTGTCCCAATGGCAGGCGGTACCGCTGAAGGGGCGCGCGGTGGATGTGCTGTTGTCCGCCGGGCGCAGTGCCGAGGGGCTGGCCCCGGGCCTGGGGCTCGATCCGGCCCAGGACAATCGCTACTGGCGGGACGAGCAGCGCCACCATGGCTCGGTGATCAATAGCCCCGATGTGCTCACCTGGCTGCTGGACCCTGGGGCCTTGCAGCGCATTGCTTGGTGATCGAAGCCGGCCCGTTCGGGGTGCCCTCAGTTCCAGCTAAGTTTTCCCTCGTAGCCTCTGCCTCGCGCCAATACACGCGTCGTCATGGAGAGGCACCCGATGAGGCCGCTGAGCAAGACCGATTGGCTGAACAAGGTTCCGGAGGTGACGCTGTCCTTCTGGATCATCAAGATCATGTCCACCACCGTGGGCGAAACCTGCGCCGACTACCTGGCCGTCGACGCCGGCCTGGGGCAGGGCGTGACCAGCATCGGCATGGCCCTGTCGATCCGCCAGATCGTTACCCCGCGACGCGAGCTGTTCTACTGGGCCACCGTGCTCTGCACCTTCGCCCTGGGAACCGCCGCCGGGGACCTGGCCACCGAGGCGCTGGGGCTCGGCTTTACCCTGGGAGCGCTGATCTTTGCCGCACTGATTACCGTGACCTTGGTGGCCTGGCGCCTGGGGGGCAATGCGGTGCTGACCTTCTGGATCGCCTACATCCTCACCCGACCGTTTGGCGCCGCCCTCGGCGACGTGCTGGCACAAGCCAAGACCTGCGGTGGCCTGGGCGCCACCTGGACCAGCGCGATCTTCCTCTGCGTGAGGTGACCGTCGCGCAGCTCAACCTCAACAACCGTCAGCGCCTTTCCCACTGATTATCCGACCCTCACTCAAGGACTCATCATGGCCTTTATTCGCTCTGGCCATTCGCTACACCACGACCCTTTCCATGATTGCCCTGCTGGGGCTGGCCGCGGGGTGTTCCAAGCCTGCCGATGCGCCCAAGCCCGGCACTGCCGCTTCAGCCCAGGCTACCGGGGCCACGGCCTCCAGGCTGGGCGACCTGGCCGAGTTCCAGGCCATTGCCCGTGATGTGGCCGGCTTGGTGGACAAGCAGGACATGCTGCAGGTCAGCGACTCGAGGCCGGGTATTGCTGTGGCTGAGCGCGAGCGCGTGTTCGACCCTTTCCATCGCGGGCTAGCGATGAAGTGGGCTCCGGGCTGGGGCTCGCCATCGTCAAGGCCATTGCCGATCGGCATGCCGGCCGGGTCTGGCTGGATTACTCCGACCAACGGGCCAAACGCGGGTTGTGCGTGACGGTGGCTTTTGCCCGAGCGCAGGCGCCGCTGGCAGGGTAGGGCGTGGCTGTTGGGCAGAATAGGCTTTTGAATACCCTGGATATTCTGTAGCCTTGCGCGGCTCCAATGTTGTCCGTACCTGATGAACTCACTCTCCCGGCGGGGCCTTAAGCGGTCCGGAGCCGGTGGTATACTCGACTTTCGCGCCTCAAGCGCCTGCAGGTCTTGCGAACATGACGCAAATTTCTGAACGCCTTCTGGTTCAAGCCCACCTCGACGCCAAGCAGCCCAAACCCTTGAGCGCTGCGCAAGAGGCCCATCTGCGTGCCGCCATCGCTGCCGAGCTCAAGGCTCAGGATGCGGTGCTGGTTGCACACTTCTACTGTGATCCGGTGATTCAGGCCCTGGCCGAAGAAACCGGTGGCTGCGTGTCCGACTCCCTGGAAATGGCCCGCTTCGGCAATGCCCATCCGGCCAAGACCGTGCTGGTTGCCGGGGTCCGCTTCATGGGTGAGACGGCGAAGATTCTCAACCCTGAAAAACGGGTGTTGATGCCGACCCTGGAAGCCACCTGCTCCCTTGACCTTGGCTGCCCGGTGGAGGAGTTCTCGGCCTTCTGCGACCAGCATCCCGAGCGCACCGTGGTGGTTTATGCCAACACGTCGGCGGCGGTCAAAGCCCGTGCCGACTGGGTGGTGACGTCCAGTTGTGCCCTGGAAATCGTCGAAAGCCTGATGGATAACGGCGAGAAGATCATCTGGGGCCCCGACAAGCACCTGGGCACCTACATCCAGCGCCAGACCGGTGCCGATATGCTGCTCTGGGACGGTGCCTGCATCGTTCACGAGGAGTTCAAGTCCAAGCAGCTGGAAGACATGAAGGCGCTGTATCCGGATGCGGCCATTCTGGTGCACCCGGAGTCCCCCAGCTCGGTGATCGAACTGGCCGACGCGGTGGGCTCCACCAGTCAGCTGATTGCTGCCGCGCAGCGCCTGCCGAACAAGACCTTCATCGTCGCCACCGACCGCGGCATCTTCTACAAGATGCAGCAGCTGTGCCCGGACAAGGTGTTCATCGAGGCGCCGACGGCCGGCAATGGTGCGGCGTGCCGCAGTTGTGCCCATTGCCCGTGGATGGCCATGAATACCCTGGAGCGTACCCTGCAGTGCCTGAAGGATGGCAGCAACGAGATCAGCGTCGACCCGGCGCTGATCCCCAATGCGCTCCGCCCTCTGAAGCGCATGCTGGATTTCACCCAGGCCGCGCGGATGAAACTGGCGGGCAACGCCTGATCGGTTCTTCTGCTCGCTTAAAAAAACGCCCCGATCTGTCGGGGCGTTTTTGTAGGCGGCGGGCTTACTTCTTCTGCTTGGGAATGCGCACCAGCTGGCTGTTGGAGTAGATGTCGTGCCAACTGCGTTTCTGCTTGTCCACCAGCACCCAGAAGAAGCCCAGGCCGGCACACAGCCAGGACGCGATCGACACCATGAAGCGCAACAGCGCCTGCCACAGGCTGATACGGCTGCCGTCGGCGTTCTGCACCCGGATACCCCAGACCTGCATGCCCAGGGTCTGGCCGGAGTGGGTCCAGAACTTGGCGAAGAAACCGAACAGTACGAACAGCAGAACCGTGGAGTACAACGGGTCACCGTCCAGGGCGCCGGATTCGGTCAGGGTACGCATCCGCGCCTCGCCGATGATCTGCATCTGGATCAGCTTGTAGACGCCGCCCGTGACAATCAGCAGGGCAACGCACAGCAGGAAATCATAGAACATCGCTGCCAGGCGACGACCCAGGCCGGCGGCGGGGAACTCGCCTTGGGGGCTTAGCAGATGTTTCGACATGACAGGCTCTCGACTGAAAAAAGAAGCCATTTTACGGAATTGCGCGCACAAAAAAGCCCCTGATGTCAGCATCAGGGGCTTTTTCGTTACAGACGATTAAGCTTCTGCTTGTACTTCGTCAGCCTGCATGCCTTTCTGGCCTTGCACAGCGATGAAGGTCACTTTTTGGCCTTCTTTCAGGCTCTTGAAGCCGTTGCCCTGAATGGCGCGGAAGTGTACGAACAGATCCGGACCGCTTTCTGGAGTGATAAAACCAAAACCTTTCTCGTCGTTAAACCACTTGACGGTACCGCTCTGACGTTGGGACATTTCTTATTTCCTTTGACGCTAAAAAATTAATGACAGTCTCTTTCTCATGAAAGAGTACTGGGCTGGGTTGCAGGAAAGTAAGAGACGTCGAACGGGTTGTAGCAAACTTGTTAGCTACTGCCCAGGTCACGATTCCAAGCGACCCATGCAAACACAGTGGGGAAACTCTACGCCAACTATGGGAGAAAAAACAAGCCCCGCGAAGCCCCGGTTTTACTCAGCTTGCCGAGGTTTGGCGGAACTAGCGTGCGGGGCTTATTCGATAGAGTTGTTCAATTGTTTTCGGGCGTTATAAGTGAAGTTCAGTATCGAAAATATGCACTGTTTTATGGCGGTTGCGTTACAGATTAGTGCACTTTTAACGCAACCGCGTTACTTATAGAAACAGTCCCTCAGCCGCGGTAGTAGCGTTGTGGCACGAATGGCATTTTGCTTACAAGCATTGGCACCTTTTTCCCACGAACTATTGCTGCAACTGGTGTATCGAGTGCGCAGTGCTCTATGTCGAGGTAGCCCATGGCCAAGGGGCCGCCCAGGGTCGGGCCAAAACCGCCGCTGCACACGCTGCCGATAACCTTGCCTTCGGCGTCGACGATCTCTGCACCTTCACGTACCGGTGTGCGTTCCTGGGGCAGCAGGCCGACGCGTTTGCGGCTGACACCGCCTTGCTGTTGGGCAAAGATCACCTCGGCACCGGGGAAGCCGCCGGCGCGGGTGCCATCGGCACGACGTGCCTTGGAGATGGCCCACAGCAGGCTGGCCTGGATCGGCGTGGTGTCGCTGTTCATGTCATGGCCATAGAGGCACAGGCCGGCTTCCAGGCGCAGGGAATCGCGGGCGCCGAGGCCGATGGCCGCTACTTCCGGCTCGGCCAGCAGGGCGCGGGCGAGTTTTTCCGCCTGGGCCGCGGGCACCGAGATTTCGAAACCGTCTTCACCGGTGTAGCCCGAACGGCTGACAAAGCAGTCCGCGCCCAGCAGGGTCACCGGCTTGAACTGCATGAAGGTCATCTGCGCCACCTCCGGCGCCAGGCGCGCCAGCACCGTGACCGCAGCCGGGCCTTGCAGGGCCAGCAGGGCCCGTTCCTCGAACAGCGGTTGAATGTCGCATTGCTCGCCCAGGTGGCGGCGCAGGTGGGCCAGGTCCTGGTCCTTGCAGGCGGCGTTGACCACCAGGAACAGCTGTTCGTCCCCCAGGTTGGCCACCATCAGGTCATCGAGGATGCCGCCCTGTTCGTTGGTGAACATGGCGTAGCGCTGCATGCCCACCGGCAAGTCGATGATATCCACCGGCACCAGGGTCTCCAGGGCCTGGGCGGCATTGGCGCCGCGCAGCAGGATCTGCCCCATGTGGGACACATCGAACAGCCCGGCCTGTTCACGGGTGTGCTGGTGCTCCTTCATCACTCCCAGCGGGTACTGCACCGGCATGTCGTAGCCGGCGAACGGCACCATGCGGGCGCCGAGTTCCAGGTGCAGGCTGTGCAGCGGGGTTTTCAACAGTGTTTCGGTGGACATGGGCAACTCCTGAAAAAAACGTGCGGATACAGGCTGCGTATCAGCACTCGATAATGTTCACGGCCAGACCGCCACGGGCGGTTTCCTTGTATTTGCTTTTCATGTCGGCGCCGGTCTGGCGCATGGTGCGGATGACCTTGTCGAGGGAGACGAAGTGCTGCCCGTCGCCACGCAGGGCCATGCGCACCGCATTGATGGCCTTGACCGAGCCCATGGCGTTGCGCTCGATGCAGGGCACCTGCACCAACCCGCCAATGGGGTCACAGGTCAGCCCGAGGTTGTGTTCCATGCCGATTTCCGCGGCGTTCTCCACTTGCTGCACGCTGCCGCCGAGGACCTCGCACAAGGCCCCGGCCGCCATCGAGCAGGCCACGCCCACTTCACCCTGGCAGCCGACTTCGGCGCCGGAGATCGAGGCGTTTTCCTTGTAGAGGATGCCGATGGCTGCGGCGGTGAGGAGAAAACGCACCACCCCGTCTTCGTTGGCCCCGGGAATGAAGCGCATGTAGTAGTGCAGTACCGCCGGAATGATTCCGGCCGCACCATTGGTGGGGGCGGTGACCACCCGTCCGCCGTTGGCGTTTTCTTCATTCACCGCCAGGGCATAGAGGTTGACCCAGTCCAGCACCGACAGGGCATCGCGCAGTGCCGCTTCCGGGTGCTTGCACAACTGGCGGTGCAGGGCCGCGGCACGGCGCTTGACCTTGAGCCCGCCGGGCAGGATGCCTTCGTTGCGGCAGCCGGCATCCACGCAGTCCTGCATCACCTGCCAGATCTTCAGCAGGCCGGCGCGGGTTTCAGCTTCCGGGCGCCAGGCACTTTCATTGGTCAGCATCACCTGGCTGATGGACAGGCCATAGGTAGCGCAATGTTGCAGCAGTTCCTTGGCATTGCGGAAAGGGAAGGTCAGGCGGGTGGTGTCTTCAACGATGCGATCGGCCCCGGCGGCATCTTCATCCACGACGAAACCACCGCCAACGGAGTAGTACTCGCGGCTGCGGATCTGCAAACCGGCGCTGTCGAAGGCACGAAAGATCATGCCATTGGGGTGATAGGCCAGGGGCTTGCGGATCATGGCCAGGTGTTCTTTCTCGTTGAACGCAATGCTGTGTTCGCCGAGCAGGTTGAGGCGCGCGCTGCTGCGTATTTCCTGCAGGCGCGCGGCGATGTTTTCGGTATTCACGGTATCCGGGTGCTCGCCTTCCAGGCCCAGCAGCACCGCTTTGTCGCTGCCGTGGCCTTTACCGGTAGCGCCCAGCGAGCCGTACAGCTCGACCTTGACGCAGGTGGTGGCCTTCAGCAGATCTTCACGGCGCAGGCCTTCGACAAAGCGCGCGGCGGCGCGCATCGGGCCGACGGTGTGGGAGCTGGAGGGGCCGATGCCAATCTTGAACAGGTCGAACACGCTCAGGGACATGTTGGTTCTCCGGTTTCTTATTGTGATGCTCGGCACGCAGGCACTTGTAGGCGCGGGCTTGCCCGCGATCCAGGCGCGCTGTTCGACCCGATTGATGGGGCTCGCTCATCGCCGGCGAGCCGGCTCCTACAGGTATACGCGGTATCTGCAGGGGCACGGCTCTCCAGTGATGGACGGCTTACGCGTCCTGGTAGCTCTCGATCGACGGGCAGGCGCACACCAGATTGCGGTCGCCGAACACGTTGTCGACCCGGCCAACCGGCGGCCAGTACTTGCCTTCCACCAGGGATGCCACTGGGTACACCGCCTGTTCACGGCTGTATGGATGGGACCACTCGCCCACCAGTTCGGCCGCGGTGTGCGGAGCGTTCTTCAGCGGGTTGTCGTCCTTGTCCAGGGCGCCGTTTTCCACTGCGCGGATTTCTTCGCGGATGCGGATCATGGCGTCGCAGAAGCGGTCCAGTTCTTCCTTGGATTCGCTTTCGGTGGGCTCGATCATCAGGGTCCCGGCCACCGGGAACGACATGGTCGGCGCGTGGAAGCCAAAATCGATCAGGCGCTTGGCCACGTCATCGACGCTGATGCCGCTGCTGTCTTTCAAAGGACGCAGGTCGAGGATGCATTCGTGGGCCACCAGGCCGTTGCTGCCGGTGTAGAGCACCGGGTAGTGCTCTTCCAGGCGGCGCGAGATGTAGTTGGCATTGAGGATCGCCAACTGCGAGGCGCGCTTGAGGCCGGCGCCGCCCATCATGCTGATATACATCCAGGTGATCGGCAGGATGCTGGCGCTGCCGAACGGAGCGGCACAGACCGCGCCTTTCTTGTTTTCCAGCGCGGCATGGCCGGGGAGGAAGGGCGCCAGGTGCGACTTGACGCCGATCGGGCCGACGCCCGGGCCGCCACCGCCGTGGGGAATGCAGAAGGTCTTGTGCAGGTTCAGGTGCGACACGTCGCCACCGAACTTGCCTGGCGCGCAGAGGCCGACCATGGCGTTCATGTTGGCGCCGTCGATGTACACCTGGCCGCCGTTGTCGTGAATGATGCCGCAGATTTCGCGGATGCCTTCTTCGAACACGCCGTGGGTGGACGGGTAGGTGATCATCAGCGCGGCGAGGTGCTCGCGGTGCTCGATGGCCTTGGCCCGCAGGTCCTCGATGTCGACGTTGCCGCGGGCGTCGCAGGCGGTGACCACCACGCGCATGCCGGCCATGTTGGCGGTGGCCGGGTTGGTGCCGTGGGCCGAGGAGGGAATCAGGCAGATATCGCGGCGCTCGTCGCCACGGCTCTGGTGATAGGCACGAATGGCCAGCAGGCCGGCGTATTCGCCCTGGGAGCCGGCGTTAGGCTGCAGCGACACCGCGTCGTAGCCGGTGGCAGCGCACAGCATGGCTTCAAGTTCGGTGGTCAGTTGCTGGTAGCCGGCGCTTTGCTCGGCGGGAGCGAAAGGGTGCAGCGCGCCGAACTCGGCCCAGGTGATGGGGATCATCTCGCTGGCGGCGTTGAGCTTCATGGTGCAGGAGCCCAGCGGGATCATGGTGCGATCCAGGGCCAGGTCCTTGTCCGCCAGCTTGCGCAGGTAGCGCATCAGCTCGGTTTCCGAGTGATAGCGGTTGAATACCGGGTGGCTGAGGATCGCCGACTGGCGTGCCAGGGCAGCGGGGATGGCGCTGGTGACCGCCGCCGCGAGTGCCGCGAAGTCCGGCGCGGGCTTGCCGTCGGCCAGCAGGCTCCACAGGGTTTCAACGTCGGCTTGAGTGGTGGTTTCGTCCAGGGACAGACCGAGGCGCTCGGGGTCTATCACCCGCAGGTTGATGCCCTGGGCGCGTGCCTTGTCGTGCAGCGCGGCGGTGTTGGCACCAGTGCGTAGGCTCAGGGTATCGAAGAAGCTTTCCTGCTCCACGGTCAAGCCCAGCTGGACCAGGCCCTTGGCCAGGATCACGGTCAGCTGGTGAATGCGCTGGGCGATCTGGGTCAGGCCCTTGGGACCGTGGTACACGGCATACATGCTGGCGATGTTGGCCAGCAGGACCTGGGCGGTGCAGATGTTGCTGGTGGCCTTCTCGCGGCGGATATGCTGCTCGCGGGTCTGCATGGCCAGGCGCAGGGCCGGCTTGCCGAAACGGTCCACCGAGACGCCCACCAGGCGGCCGGGCATGTCGCGCTTGAAGGCATCGCGGGTGGCGAAGTAGGCCGCATGCGGGCCACCAAAGCCCAGGGGCACGCCGAAGCGCTGGGCACTGCCGATGGCCACGTCGGCGCCGAATTCCCCGGGCGGGGTCAGCAGGGTCAGGGCCAGCAGGTCGGCGGCCACGGCTACCAGTGCGTTGGCAGCGTGGAAACGCTCGGTCAGCTCGCGGTAGTCGAACAGGTCACCGTTGCTTGCCGGGTATTGCAGCAGGGCGCCGAAGAACGGGCTGACGTCGGTCAGCTTGCGCTCATCGCCCACCACCACGTTGATCCCCAGGGGCTCGGCACGGGTGCGCAGCACATCGAGGGTCTGTGGGTGGCAATGCTGCGAGGCGAAGAAGGCGTGGCTGCCCTTGTTCTTGCTCAGGCGCTTGCAGAAGGTCATGGCTTCGGCGGCGGCGGTGCCTTCGTCCAGCAGCGAGGCGTTGGCGATCGGCAGGCCGCTCAGGTCGCTGATCAGGGTCTGGAAATTCAACAGGGCTTCCAGGCGACCCTGGGAGATTTCCGGCTGGTACGGGGTGTAGGCGGTGTACCAGGCCGGGTTTTCCAGGAGGTTGCGCAGGATCGGCGACGGTGTATGGCAGTTGTAGTAGCCCTGGCCGATATAGGTCTTGAACAGCTGGTTCCTGGCGGCGATGGCCTTGATCGAGGCCAGGGCCTGGGCTTCGCTCAGGCCCTGGCCCAGCTCCAGCACGCTGGTGCCCTTGATGCTCTCGGGAATCACGCTGGCGCTCAGGGCTTCCAGGGAGTCGAAGCCGAGGCTATTGAGCATGGCTTGCTCATCGCCCTGGCGCGGGCCGATGTGGCGCGCGATGAATTCGTTGGCGGTGCTCAGGTTGACGGTCATGGCGGCTCCTCAGGCTTCGGCGCTGGCTTTGATCAGGCGGTCGTAGGCGTCCTGGTCCAGCAATTGGCCAACGGCAGCGGCATCGGCAGGGATGAAGCGGAAGAACCAGCCTTCGCCCAGCGGGTCTTCGTTGACCAGTTCCGGGCTGTCTTCCAGGGCCGGGTTGGTGGCGACCACTTCACCGTCCAGGGGCATGTACACACCGCTGGCGGCTTTCACCGATTCCACGGTGGCGGCTTCGGCGCCCTTGTCGTAGCCCTGCAGCTCCGGCAATTGCACAAACACCACATCACCCAGGGCGTTCTGGGCGAAAGCCGTAATGCCGACGGTGACACTGCCATCCGCTTCGGTACGCAGCCATTCGTGATCTTCAGTAAAACGCAACTCGCTCATGGAAACTCCTCAGGGCCAGACTCGTCTGGTGGACGCGATTGAATGCTCGGACAGCGCCGAGCCGAATGGCAATGTCCATAGCAAGAACACGGCCAATATTTATTTGGCCGTTGTAAATCAAGGGGTTGAGTGTTTTTTGTAGAGAATGGAATTTCACGGCCGTAGCGAAAACGCTACAGCACGGGGTGCGGAAAAAAGGCTTTGAGGATCAAAGCCTTGCACGGCTGCGATTGCAAGGCTTTGTAGCGAAATCGTTCCACTGTAGCGCTTTCAGTACAGATGGGGGTCGCTTTCAGAGCGGCAGGCGCAAGCTCAGGCCTTGCTGGGAATGCCGTATTTGCGCAGGCGATGGGCAATCGCGGTATGGGAGGTCTGCAAGCGGTTGGCCAGTTGCCGGGTCGAGGGGTAACTGACGTAGAGGTTTTCCAGCAGCTCCTTCTCGAAGGCTTCCACGGCCTGTTCCAGGCTGGCCACTTCGGCATCGTTCTGGCGGGCTACCGAGGTGCCGGCAATGTCCAGGTCACCGATGTCCACCAGGTTGCTCTCGCAGATCGCCGCGGCGCGGAAGATCACGTTCTGCAATTGCCGCACGTTGCCCGGCCAGCGGTTGCCCAGCAGCGCCGGGTAGGTCCCCGGTGTCAGCCGGCACACCGGCCGCTGGATCTGCGCGCAGGCCTGCTGCATGAAGTAGCGGGCCAGCAGCAGGATGTCCTGGCCGCGTTCGCGCAGCGGTGGCACTTCCACGTTCAGCACGTTGAGGCGATAGAACAGGTCTTCGCGGAAGGTGCCTTCGTTGACCATTTTTTCCAGGTCACGATGGGTGGCGCTGAGGATGCGCACGTTGACCTTGATCTCGCGATCGCCACCGACCCGGCGAAAGCTGCCGTCATTGAGAAAGCGCAGGAGCTTGGCCTGCAGGTAGGGCGACATCTCGCCGATTTCATCGAGGAACACCGTGCCCTGGTTGGCCAACTCCATCAGCCCCGGCTTGCCGCCGCGCTGGGCGCCGGTGAAGGCGCCGGGGGCATAGCCGAACAGCTCGCTCTCGGCCAGGTTTTCCGGCAGTGCCGCGCAGTTCAGGGCCAGGAACGGCGCGCCGTGGCGGGCGCTGATGGCGTGGCAGGCGCGGGCCACCAGTTCCTTGCCGGTGCCGGTTTCACCCTGGATCAATAGTGGTGCGTCCAGCGCTGCGACCCGCTGCGCCCGGGCCTTGAGGGTGCGGATCGCCGGTGATTCGCCGAGCAGGGCATCGAAGCCTTCGGCGTGGTCGTGATGCAGGGCCGAGAGCCGTTCACCGATGCGGTTGGGCGGGTACAGGGTCAGCAGGGCACCGGCGTCGGTAATGGGAGTGGCGTCCAGCAGCAGGGTCTGGCCATTGACGGTGATTTCCCGCAGCGGCAGGCGAAAGCCGTTTTCCAGCAGGGCCTCCAGCAGTGCGGGGTCGGCAAACAGCTCGGCGACGCTTTCCCCGGCCGGTTCGCGACCATACAGGGCGATCAGCGCCGGGTTGGCCAGCAGCACTTTGCCGGCACTGTCCAGGGCCAGTACCGGATCGGTCATGGCCGCCAGCAGGGCGTCCAGTTGCAGGTGCCGGCGTTGCCCGGGAAGGATGTCCACCACCGTCACCGCCTGCACGCCACGTACGTTGAACAGCGCATCGCGCAGTTCTTCCAGCACCTGGGGGCTCAAGGTCGGGGCATCGATATAGACGTTGGGCGGCACCATTTCCACCGCATCCAGGTTGAGGTTGCGCCCGCCCAACAGGGCCAGGACTTCCTGGGTGATGCCGACGCGGTCGATGAAGCTGACGTGGATACGCATGGGGTGACTGACGGTTCTGCAAAGCGGAGGGTGGCCAGTATGCCTTGGGGCAGGGGCTTAGTCGAAATCGTCACGCATGCCACAAGAGCCGGCTAGCCGGCGAAGGCGGGCCGGGCAGCGATGCAGGGCCTTGGTCAGTTCGCCGGCACGTCGACCCCAGCAGGGGGGCGGGGGTTATGCAAGGTGCTCGGGTTTCACCGGGTCGCCGGGCTTGACGTCCAGTTGCTTGCGTACGTCCTCGAACATTTCGTCGTAGTACTTGTGCATCGAGGCAATGCTGGCGCTCTTGGGCAGGCCGTGCTGCTGGGCGAGGCGGGTGGCGTGGCGGGCGAAGTCGAAAGCCAGGTCCTTGGCCAGGAAGAACTGCTCCTTCAGGGACTTGTCTTCGATGGTGCCGTGCAGGGTGAACAGCATGCCCTTGCCCTCCTTGGGGTCGTGGGCCACTTCGTAGTCAATGCACAGGTTGTAGCTGAAGTCGTCCTTGTTCAGCGCATGGCGCTCGATATGCAGGTGACCGGGCTCAAACATGGCCATAGGCTTCTCTCCTCCAGGGCTTTGAAATGAGGGCAGGCGCCGGGCCTGCCCCGAGTTTTCACTGCAAGCGTCTTACAGGTAACTGATGCCAGGTTGCGCGGTGCTGATGCGGGTGCCGGCCTTGCCCTGGACGATCGCTTCGATGTCCGAGAGTGAACCGATCACTGCGGTTTTGCCAGTGTGCCGGGCAAATTCGCAGGCGGCCTGGACCTTCGGCCCCATGGAGCCGGCGGCAAAGCCCAGCTTCTCGATTTCGTCCGGGTGGGCCCGGCCGATGGCCTTCTGGGTCGGTTTGCCGAAGTCGATGAACGCCGCGTTGACGTCGGTGGCGATCACCAGCAGGTCGGCTTCCAGTTGCTCGGCCAGCAGCGCCGAGCACAGGTCCTTGTCGATCACGGCCTCGATGCCCTTGAGCTTGCCATCCTCGCCGTACATGGTGGGGATGCCGCCACCGCCGGCGCAGATCACGATGCTGCTTTTTTCCAGCAGCCACTTGATCGGACGGATCTCGAAGATGCGCTTGGGTTTCGGGCTGGCCACTACCCGGCGGTACTTGTCGCCATCCGGGGCGATGGCCCAGCCTTTTTCCTTGGCCAGCTTCTCGGCTTCTTCCTTGCTGTAGACCGGGCCGATGGGCTTGGTCGGGTTCTTGAATGCCGGGTCCTTGGCGTCCACTTCCACCTGGGTCAGCAAGGTGGCGAACGGCACCTCGAAGTCCAGCAGGTTGCCCAGTTCCTGTTCGATGATGTAGCCGATCATGCCTTCGGTCTCGGCGCCGAGCACGTCCAGCGGGTAGGGCGAAACCTGGGTGTAGGCCGCCGCTTGCAACGACAGTAGGCCGACCTGCGGGCCATTGCCGTGGGCAATCACCAGTTGGTTGCCGGGGTGGATCTTGGCGATCTGTTCGGTGGCGATGCGGATGTTGGCGCGTTGGTTGTCCGCGGTCATGGGTTCACCACGGCGGAGCAGGGCGTTACCGCCCAGTGCAACGACGATACGCATAATGCAGTCCTTCTAGAGTCCGGTGCCGGCGCCGCCTGGGCGGCGCCGGTGCTGGAGGGGGATTACAGGTCGGCCAGGGTCGAAACCAGGATCGCCTTGATGGTGTGCATGCGGTTTTCCGCTTGCTCGAAGGCGATGCAGGCGGGCGACTCGAACACGTCGTCGGTCACTTCAATGCCGTTGGCCAGGTGCGGATACTGCTCGGCGATCTGCTTGCCGACCTTGGTATCGCTGTTGTGGAAAGCCGGCAGGCAGTGCATGAACTTGGTCCGTGGGTTGCCGGTGGCTTTCATCAGCTGGGCGTTGACCTGGTAGGGCAGCAGTTGCTCGATACGCTCGGCCCAGGCTTCCACCGGTTCGCCCATGGAGACCCAGACGTCGGTGTGAATGAAGTCCACGCCCTTGACCGCGGCTTTCGGATCCTCGGTGAGGGTGATGCGGGCACCGCTTTCCTCTGCGTATTGCTTGCAGCGCTGCACCAGGTCGTCATGGGGCCACAGGGCCTTGGGCGCGCAGATGCGCACGTCCATGCCGAGCTTGGCGCCCACCAGCAGCAGAGAGTTGCCCATGTTGTTGCGCGCATCGCCCAGGTAGGCGTAGCTGATCTCGTGGATCGGCTTGTCGGCGTGCTCACGCATGGTCAGCACGTCGGCGATCATCTGGGTCGGGTGGTATTCATCGGTCAGGCCGTTGAACACCGGAACCCCGGCGAATTTCGCCAGTTCTTCGACGATTTCCTGCTTGAAGCCGCGGTACTCGATGGCGTCGTACATGCGCCCCAGCACTCGGGCGGTGTCCTTCATGCTTTCCTTGTGGCCAATCTGCGAGGAGTTGGGGTCGATGTAGGTGACGTTGGCGCCCTGGTCATAGGCCGCCACTTCGAAGGCGCAACGGGTACGGGTCGAGGTCTTTTCGAAGATCAGGGCGATGTTGTTGCCCTTGAGGTGCTGCTGCTCGGTGCCGGTGTACTTGGCGCGCTTGAGGTCGCGGGACAGGTCCAGCAGGTAGCGCAGCTCACGTGGGGTGTGGTGTTCCAGGCTCAGCAGGTTACGGTTGTGGATGTTGAAAGCCATGATGGATCTCCTTTGATTTCGGTCGTCCACTTGCCGAGGCCCTTTGTAGGGGCAACGGCAAGCTGCTATGTCGGATAGGGCGCTTAGTAGTCGATCGGGTCGCGGATGATCGGGCAGGTCATGCAGTGGCCGCCGCCACGGCCCCGGCCCAGTTCGCCGGCGCTGATGGTGATGACTTCGACCCCGGCCTTGCGCAGCAGGGTGTTGGTGTAGGTGTTGCGGTCGTAGCCGATGACCACGCCGGGCTCCACGGCCACCACGTTGTTGCCGTCGTCCCATTGCTCGCGCTCGGCGGCGAAGGCGTTGCCACCGGTTTCCACCACGCGCAGGGCCTTGAGGTTGAGGGCCTTGGCCACGGTGTCGAGGAAGCTGGTCTCCTCGCGGCGCACATCGATGCCGCCGGGCTTGCTTTCGTCAGGGCGCAGACTGAAGGCGACGATCTGGCTCACCACTTCCGGGAAGACCGTGACCAGGTCGCGGTCGCAGAAGCTGAACACGGTGTCCAGGTGCATCGCCGCGCGGGATTTCGGCAGGCCGGCGACGATCACGCGCTCCACGGCCTTGTGCTTGAACAGGTTCAGCGCCAGTTGGCCGATGGCCTGACGCGAGGAGCGCTCGCCCATGCCGATCAGGACCACGCCGTTGCCGATCGGCATCACGTCGCCGCCTTCCAGGGTGGCGTTGCCGTGTTCCTGGTCCGGGTCGCCGTACCAGATCTGGAAGTCGGCGTTGGTGAACTCGGGGTGGAACTTGTAGATGGCGGTGGTCAGCAGGGTTTCCTGACGTCGCGCCGGCCAGTACATCGGGTTCAGGGTCACGCCGCCGTAGATCCAGCAGGTGGTGTCGCGGGTGAACTGGGTGTTGGGCAGCGGCGGCAGGATGAAGCTGGAGTGGCCGAGGAAGTCGCGGAACATCTCGATGGTCTTGCCACCGAAGCTGGTGGGCAGGTCATCGGCCGATACACCGCCGATCAGGTACTCGGCGACCTTGCGCGGCTCCAGGCTGCGCAGCCACGAACCGACTTCGTTGACCAGGCCCAGGCCGACCTGGTTGGCGGTGATCTTGCGCTCCAGAATCCAGTCCAGGGCTTCGGGCATGGCGACAATGTCGGTCAGCAGGTTGTGCATTTCCAGCACATCGATATCCCGCTCACGCATCTTGGTGACGAAGTCGAAGTGGTCGCGTTTGGCCTGGGCCACCCACAGCACATCATCGAATAGCAGTTCATCGCAGTTGTTCGGGGTCAGCCGCTGATGGGCCAGGCCTGGGGAACAAACCATGACTTTGCGCAGTTTGCCGGCTTCGGAATGTACGCCGTACTTAACTTTTTCCGTGGTCATTACTGTGATCCTCCAGAGACAAAACAATCGGGGGTGTTGCTAGAGCTATAGGGTCAGGAAGCCGTCGTAGAGTCCGTAGGCCGCCACCAGGGCGCCTATGACCACTGCGGCAAAAATCAGCTTCTCGACGTTGGTGAAAATCGGTTTGTGCAGTTCCATCTTGGCCTTGGCGAACAGCACCACGCCGGGGGCGTAGAGCAGGGCCGAGAGCAGCAGGTACTTGACCCCGCCGGCATACAGCAGCCAGATCGCGTAGAGCAGGGCGATGCTGCCGATGATCAGGTCCTTCTTGCGTTCGGCCAGGGCCTGTTCATAGCTTTCGCCGCGCACCGCCAGCAGTACTGCGTAGGCCGCCGACCACAGGTAGGGCACCAGGATCATCGAGGTGGCGAGGTAGATCAGCGACAGGTAGGTACTGGCCGAGAACAGGGTGATGACCAGGAAGATCTGCACCATGGCATTGGTCAGCCACAGGGCGTTGGCCGGTACGTGGTTGGCGTTCTCGCGGCGCAGGAACTCCGGCATGGTGTGGTCCTTGGCGGCGGCGAACATGATTTCCGCGCACAGCAGCACCCAGGACAGCAGCGCCCCCAGCAGCGAGATGATCAGGCCGACGCTGATCAGTACCGCGCCCCAGTGGCCCACCACATGCTCCAGCACTGCCGCCATGGACGGGTTCTGCAGCTTGGCCAGTTCCGGCTGGGTCATGATCCCCAGGGACAGCACGTTCACCAGCACCAGGAACAGCAGCACGGTGATGAAGCCGATGACGGTGGCCTTGCCCACATCCGAGCGTTTCTCCGCCCGGGACGAGAAGATGCTCGCGCCCTCGATGCCGATGAACACCCACACGGTGACCAGCATCATGTTGCGCACCTGGTTCATCACGCTGCCCAGGTCCGGATTCTTCACGCCCCAGATGTCGGCGGTGAAGATATCCAGCTTGAAGGCGAACAGGGCGATCAGCACGAACAGCAGCAGCGGCACCACCTTGGCAACCGTGGTCACCAGGTTGATGAAGGCCGCTTCCTTGATGCCGCGCAGCACCAGGAAGTGCACGGCCCAGAGCAAAACAGAGGCGCCGATCACGGCCGCGGGGGTGTTGCCCTCGCCGAAGATCGGGAAGAAATAGCCCAGGGTGCTGAACAGCAGGACGAAGTAGCCGACGTTGCCCAGCCAGGCGCTGATCCAGTAACCCCAGGCCGATGAAAAGCCCATGTAGTCACCGAACCCGGCCTTGGCGTAGGCGTAGACGCCGCCATCCAGGTCAGGTTTGCGATTGGCTAGAGTTTGGAAGACGAAGGCCAGGGTCAACATGCCGACAGCGGTAATTGCCCAACCAATAAGAACAGCACCAACATCGGCGCTGGCGGCCATGTTTTGCGGTAAGGAGAAGATCCCGCCACCAATCATGGAACCCACTACCAGGGCGACTAAGGCGCCCAGTCTTAGTTTACCGGGGGATTCAGACATTGCATGACTCCAATGCAGGAGAAGAGAGACGTCAGAGTAAATCTGCTTGCAATCCGAACAGCTGACTCAGATCAGTTCATTACTGCATTCCGTTGTGAATGAATGACTTAAGATTTGTTGCGGGGGGTAGAATGCTGCCCGGAGAGGGCCATTCCAGACAGGTTTCGATCTCCTTATCAGTAGCGGTTCTCATTGCCGACGACGTTTGAAACTAGACCCTTTTGGGGAATGTGCAAATCTTTCAGCGGCATTGATTAATCACTTGGTAGTGATGGCACTTAGTGCATATACATAACAAAACAGTCGGTTATTCAGGGCCTTCTACGGGGTGTACAGAGGCCCGTTGCTTAAAGGATAAATAATTGACTGTTACTGTTAGACGCAAATTTGTAGAAGTTATTTAATAGCGTGTAGCTTTAATCGCCAGATCGACTCACTGAAGCAGAGGTAGGGATGTCACAACCGGCGCAGAAGCTGCAACTCGGTGCATTGATCGCCCTGGTGGTGGGTTCCATGATTGGCGGCGGGATCTTCTCGCTGCCGCAGAATATGGCGGCCCGGGCCGATGCCGGAGCGGTGCTGATCGGCTGGGCCATCACCGCGGTGGGGATGCTGACCCTGGCCTTCGTCTTCCAGACTCTGGCCAACCGCAAGCCGGAGCTCGATTCCGGGGTCTACGCCTATGCCAAGGCCGGGTTCGGCGACTACATGGGCTTCTCTTCCGCCTGGGGTTACTGGATCAGCGCCTGGCTGGGCAACGTCGGCTACTTCGTCCTGCTGTTCAGCACCCTGGGCTATTTCTTTCCGGTGTTCGGCCAGGGCAATACCCCGGTGGCCATCGGCTGTGCCTCGGTCCTGCTGTGGGCTGTGCATTTCCTGGTGCTGCGGGGGATCAAGGAGGCGGCGTTCATCAACCAACTGACCACGGTGGCGAAGATCGTGCCGCTGGTGATGTTCATCGTCATCGCTGCCGTGGCATTCAAGGCGGATATCTTCACCCGGGATATCTGGGGCCGCAGCAACCCGAACTTCGGCGGGGTGATGGACCAGGTGCGCAACATGATGCTGGTCACGGTGTTCGTGTTCATCGGTATCGAGGGCGCCAGCGTGTATTCGGCCCGGGCGCAGAAGCGCGCCGATGTCGGGCGGGCCACGGTGATCGGTTTTCTCGGGGTGCTGGCGCTGCTGGTACTGGTCAACGTGCTGTCGTTGGGGATCATGAGCCAGCCGGAGCTGGCGCAATTGCAGAACCCTTCCCTGGCGGCAGTGCTGGAGCATATCGTCGGCCCCTGGGGCGCCTTGCTGATCAGCATCGGCCTGGCGGTTTCCCTGCTGGGGGCCTTGCTGTCCTGGGCCTTGCTGTGCGCCGAGATCCTCTACGCCACCGCCCGGGACCGGACCATGCCGGCTTTCCTGAAGAAGGAAAACGCCAACCATGTGCCGGTCAATGCCTTGTGGCTGACCAACGTGATGATCCAGATCTTTCTGCTGATCACCCTGTTCTCCGCCGGCACCTACACCAGCCTGATCTACCTGGCGTCGTCGATGATCCTGGTGCCCTACCTGTGGTCGGCGGCCTATGCGGTGCTGCTCAGCGGTCGCGGGGAAACCTACGAGCAGGCCTCCCGGGAACGCAAGAAGGACCTGTTCATCGCCACCGTGGCCCTGAGCTACGCCATCTGGCTACTGTACGCCGGCGGCTTGAAGTACCTGCTGCTGTCGGCCTTGTTGTATGCGCCGGGGGTGATCCTGTTCGCCAAGGCCAAGCATGAGCAGGGCGGGCCGTTGTTCACCCCGCTGGAAAAACTGATCTTCGCGGCCGTGGTCATCGGCGCCTCATTGGCGGCCTATGGCTTGTACAGCGGTCTGCTGGCGCTGTGATTCATCACCTGCCCTACCAGGGCGCCTACGACTGGCCGGCGATGCTGGGCTTTCTCAGGGCTCGCGCCATCGAAGGCCTGGAGGTGGTGCAGGGCGATACTTATGCCCGCACCTTCGCGCTGGCGGGTGGGCAAGGCATCTTGAGTGTCTGCCCGGGGCCTGCAGGCCATTTGCAGGTGCAGGTGCAGTTGCAGAGGGCCGAGCAGGCCCTGCTGCCCCAGGTGCTGGCGCGCTTGCGCCGGCAATTCGATCTGGACGCGGACCTGCTCCTGATCAACCGCCATCTGGCCCGTGATCCGCTGCTCGCACCGTTGCTGGCGGCACGCCCGGGCCTGCGAGTACCTGGGGCCTGGGACGGTTTCGAGCTGGCCATTCGCGCCGTGCTGGGCCAGCAGATCACCGTGCAGGGCGCGATCCGCCTGGCGGGCAAGCTGGTGGCGGTGCATGGCCGGTTGCTGGCCAGTCCCGACCCGCAGTGGCCTGGTTTGACCCACCTGTTTCCCACTCCCCAGGTGCTGTCCACTGCCAACCTGGCCGACCTGGGAATGCCCCGCAGCCGGGCACGCACGCTGTCTGCCGTGGCCCAGGCCTTGCTCGACGATCCACTCCTGTTCGAACCCAGGGCCAGCCTGCAACAGGGGGTGGAGCGCCTGTTGCAATTGCCGGGAGTCGGCGATTGGACCGCGCAATACATCGCCCTGCGCCAGTTGCGCGAGAGCGATGCCTTTCCGGCGGCGGACGTAGGCCTGTTCAACGCTGTGGCACGTCTGCAGGGGCTGCGGCCCAATGCCCGCCAACTGCTGGCCCGGGCCGAGGCCTGGCGGCCGTGGCGCGGTTATGCGGCGCAGCATTTGTGGGCGGCCATGGGCTGAAACGGTCCGCCGGTTCCTACGGGATCAACTGCCAGCCAAGGCCTTCACCACCATCTGGGGCGATGGGCGCCCAGGGCGGTGGCCGGGCAACTCCACTGCACCGGCGTTCCATTGATGTGCAACGGCACCCGCAGGCGCCGCGCCGGCCCCCAAGGGGTCTGTTCCAGCACCAGCCCCTGATCCTCGTGGTCTTCGGCGCGCGGTGGAATTTCGGCGGTCGCTGACGGGGAATGATCAACCAGCAACTGGGCGGTGCGGGCCAGGGACAGGCGCGCCGATACGCCCTGGTCGCCGCTCAGGGACCGTGTCAGTGCCCGAAGGGCGCTGGCTGCCATCAGGTAACCGGTGGCGTGATCCAGGGCCTGGACCGGCAGTGGTACAGGCCTGTCCGCGGCTTTCCAGGCCATGCCGGCTTCGGCGATGCCGCAGCTCATCTGCACCAGGCTGTCGAAGCCCCGGCGGTTGCGCCAGGGGCCGCTCCAGCCGTAGGCATTGAGGCTGACTTCGATCAGCCCCGGAGCGATTATCTGGCGTGCCTGGGCGTCATAACCCAGGTGTTCCAGGGCATCGGCGCGGTAGCCATGCAGAAGCAGGTCGGCCTGCGCCAGCAGGCCTTCGAACAGGGTACGCTGCTCAAGGTCGTGCAGATCGAGGCGCGCGCAGTGTTTGCCCAGGGTCACCTCCGGCTCCAGGGCCGGCTCGTTCCAGTGTGGCGGATCGATGCGCAACACCTCGGCCCCGAGCCCCGCCAGCAGGCGGCTGGCCACCGGGCCAGCCAGGACCCGGGTCAGGTCCAGTACCTTGAGCCCGGCCAGGGGCCGGTCGACGCGACCGCTCCAGGCCTTGTGCCGCTGATCGGCCTGGGGCAGCCAGTGCACCAGGGGTTCGCTGTTTACCGCCTGGCCCTGGGGGTGGGCCTGCCACTGCGCCCAGCTGCGCATCTGCGCGGCACAACCGCCCTGGTCGACTATCGCCTGCTCCAGTTCCAGGGCGTTCCAGGTGGCCACCTGGGCGGCCATGGCCGAACGTTCGGTCACCGCTCCCAGCACCCGTTCGGCGGCGGCCCGGTGGTGAGGTGCGTTGGTGTGCAGGCGAATCCAGCCGTCGCGGCTGGCGTAGTCGCCGGCAATCGGGTCCCAGGGGGATGGCAGGCTCCAGCCCTGCGGGCGGATCGAGCTGGCGAACCAGAACGAGGCCAGGCGCCGGTCGACGCTGACCTCTGGCAGGCGTCCGGTCTGGCTGTACAGGAGTTCAGCGACTGCCTGCCCGGTAGCGGCAATGCTGGCGCTGGCCAGGTCGGTCACGGCGAAGGCCGAGGGCAGGGCGCCCTGGCCGGTTTGCCGGCTGCTTGATGACGCCAGGCCCAGCGCGGCCTGGATGGATGCGAGTAACTCGGTCATGGCCCACTCCGCGGATCAGGGGAGGGCATTGCACCCTGAAACTGCCGCGGCTGTCGATCACCCCTGGTCATCGGCCGCGGCTGGCGCCGGAGCAGCGCTTACACGCGGAACTGATCCATGAGTTTCATTTGTTGGGTGGCCAGGGCATTGAGCTGGCTGCTGACCTGGGCCGACTCACTGGCCTGTTCGGTGAGGGTTTCGGTCACGGTGCGAATCGCCGAGACGTTGCGGTTGACCTCTTCGGCCACCGCGCTCTGCTGCTCGGCAGCGCTGGCGATCTGCAGGTTCATGTCGCTGATCACAGTGACCGCGTCGCTGATCTTGCCCAGGGCCTGGACTGCCTGCTGGATCTGCCCGGCATTGTTCTGCGCCTGGCTCTGGCTGGCGTGCATGGTGGTCACCACATCCCGGGTGCCGCTCTGGATGCGTTCGATCACCACGCGGATTTCCTCCACCGAGTCTTGGGTGCGCTTGGCCAGGTTGCGCACTTCATCGGCCACCACGGCGAAACCGCGACCGCTTTCCCCGGCGCGAGCCGCTTCGATGGCGGCGTTGAGGGCCAGCAGGTTGGTCTGCTCGGCAATACTGCGGATCACTTCCAGCACCGACCCTATCTGTTCGCTGCTCACCGCCAGGGCTTCGACTTCCCCCACCGCCTTGCTCACCTCGTCGGCCAGCAGGCTGATGTCCCGGGTGCTGCGCTCGATGATGGTCATGCCTTCCTTGGCCGACTGGTCTGCGCCACGGGCGGCCTGGGCGGCATTGGAGGCACTGTTGGCAACATCGTGGGCAGTGGCGCTCATTTCGTTGGAGGCGGTGGCCACTTGATCGATTTCGCGGAACTGCACCTGCATGCCTTCACTGGTCTGGCGGGCGATTTCCGAAGACTGGTCGGCGGTGCCCCGGGCTTCGGTGATGCTCTGCTTGATCTGGGCGATGGTCGGTTGCAGCTTGTCGAGGAAGCGGTTGAACCAGCCCACCAGTTCGCCGAGTTCGTCTTTCTTGCTGTAGTCCAGGCGCTGGGTCAGGTCGCCGTCGCCGCTGGCGATGGCCTTGAGCATCTGCGCCACGCTGTTGATCGGGCGGGTCACGCCCGAGGCGCTGAGCCAGATCAGCAGCAGGCCCAGCAGGCCGGCGCCGACGGCCACCAGTACGGTTTTCACCGTGCCGCTGGTCTGGGCCTCATCCAGCAGGCCTTGCAGTTTTACCGAGTCTGCCAGCAGTACTTGTTGCGGCAGGTCGATGGTGACGCCCCAGGGCTTGGCATCGGCAATCGGGCTGAAGGGGTAGACCGCGCGGATCAGTTCACCCTGTTGCAGGACCTTGTTCTGGTTGCCGGCGAGCAGCGCGAGGATATCCTTGCCCTGGGCGCCGAGGGTTTCGTTGATGTTCTTGCCGACCTGGCTGGCATCGGCGCCCACGGCCGCCAGCAAGCCGCTGCCGGCGACGATCATCATGTGCCCGGCACCGTTGAACAGAAAGCGCTGGGACTCGCCGGCCGCGGCCTGCAGGGAGTCCAGGGCGATGTCGACGCCAATCACCCCGATGACCTTGCCGTCCACCAGCAAGGGCTGGGAGATGGTGGTCATCAGCACCTGTTTCTTGTCCTCGCCGATGGTGTCGGCGTAGGGGTCCAGCAGGCAGGTACGGCGGCTGTCGCGGGGGCAGGTGTACCAGACGTTGTAGGGGGTGCCGCTGAGGTTGAGGGTGGTCTTGGTCAGGTCGTCTTCCACCATCACGGTGTTCAACTGCTGGCCCCCGGATCGGCTCCAGTAGGTGGCGAAGCGCCCGCGTTCGTTGGAAGCACGGGCTGCGTCATTGAGAAATTCGCTGTCCTTGCCATCCAGGGCGTTGGGTTCGTAGGCCAGCCAGATGCCGAGCACTTTGGGATTGCGCTCGAAGGCGGTCTTCAGGCTGTGGTTGAGCTCTTCGCGCAGTGCCGCAGCTTCCAGGCCGCGCTTGCTCGCCATGTCACGCAGGTCGCGTACCTGGTCCGCCAGGGCGGTGATCACCAGGTTGCTTTCACCGAAGGTCTTCTGCACCCGTACTGCCTGGTCGGCGGCCTTGGCCTGCAACAACTCTTCGACCCCGGCGGTGAGCATCCGCGTGCTGGAGGTGTTGACCAGTTGGTTGTTCTGCTGGCTCTGGTACAGGTTCATGCCGACGATCAGCGCCACTACGCCCAACAGGCACAGTCCGGACAACAGCACTATTTTCAGGCGAATGGAGAGAGAGTCGAACATGGGGGGCGATCTCGCGAAAGGACGGATGGAAAGCACGGAATCGGATGACTCCGGTCGCCAAGTCCATTCAGCGCTATGCCCGGAACATCGGCTCGGACGGCCTTTGCGTGAGGGGCTGCCGACGAACGGTCATGTCCTTGACATATATGGCCTCGGGGGCAAGGGCATAGCTGCCAGCGGGCGCAGGTCAGGAGGCCTGCTGCAGGGCTTCGGGGCGTGACCAGATCCACAGGTTGCCCAGGGTCATGCCGGCAATGGCGGCATACATCGTCCAGTGATGGTTGAGCAGGGTCAGCATCAATCCGGCACACAGCAGCATGCTGACCGTGGCGCTGACCTTGGCCTTGCGGCTGACGATCCGGCCGTTGCGCCAGTTGCAGAGGATAGGCCCGAACAGGCGATGGTTCTCCATCCAGGCGCTTAGCCGTGGCGAGCTCTTGGTGGCGGCCCAGGCAGCCAGCAGGATGAACTCGGTGGTTGGCAGGCCGGGCACGACGATGGCGATCAGGCCGATGGCCAGGCTGACATAGGCCAGCGCGCCAAACAGCAGGCGGGAAATCTTCGACGAGGAGGGGCGAGTGGGGGTCATGGTTTCGATGATGAGGTAACGCGTCGTACGGCTCAATCCGCGAATGCCGCCGGCCGACAAAATACCGCTGCGGGCAGGGGCACGCCTTGGCGCGCCACCTGCCCGCAACTACGCGGGTCAGGCCGGTTGTGCGGCGCCGGAGTAAGCCTGTTCCAGCAACACGGTGAAGCGGTTGAAGGCATCCAGGGCGCCTTTTTCCGCCGCGGCTTCTTCTTCGGCGGTGAACTCCAGGCCGTCGAGGATGCGGGTGAAGGTTTTCCAGCCTTCGGCGCGGCCACCGGCCGGTTCGCCCAGGTGACGGGCACCAAAGGTTTCGCTCAGGCCCAGACCCACGGCGCGCTTGATCAGGAACGCGGCACCCAGCTTGGAGCCTTCGGAGACGAAGATCCAGCCCAGGGCTTCGGCCTGGCTCGGGTTGCTGACGGCACCGGCCACTGGCGCAGGAACCTCGGTTTCCAGGTCGGCCAGGTCAGCCTTGGCAGCTTCGGCGCGGCAGCGCTCGGCCAGGTCCGGGACGATCTTGTTCAGTTCGGCATCGTTGTACAGGTCCACCAGTTCCGACTGGAACAGGTACTGGGCCACCACGAAACGGGCGAATGCACCCTGGGTTTCGAAGGGCGCATGGGCCTTGACCAGGGCGTCGAGCTTGGAATGCGGCTCGTGGGTGATCTGGTTCAGGCGTTGGGAGCGCAGGTGGTGACGCTGGGAGGAATCCTGGGAGGTCATGCAGATGTCCTTGAGAATGAGAGGCACTTAGTGACTAGACGAACAAGAAGACGCGACACAGTAAAAAATCCTCACTGCCCTGGATGAAAAAGGGCAGTGAGGTGTCCAGGCGTCAGATATCCCACACCAGGTTGACCGAGAAGTTGCGGCCGGGCTGGGTCAGGCGGTCGAGGTTGGCGGGGTTGAGCATGCCGGCCTCGCCGACGCCGTCATAGCCGCGCACGTCGTCCCAGTTCCAGTATTTCTTGTCGGTCAGGTTGTACAGGCCGGCGTTGACAGTGACGTCGTCGGTAACCTTGTAGAACCCGGTGAGGTCGAGAATGCCGAAGCCGGGGGTCTTGAACTGGCTGCTGGTGGTCAGGCCGTCCGGGGCTTTGAACGCAGTGTCATCGACCCGATCCTTGCGCTTGACCAGGGTCCAGCTGAGCAAGGTGCCGTAGTTATCCTGGTCGTAGCCCAGGCCAAACACCGCCTTGAGCGGGTTCACGCTATTGATCGGTTCACCGTTGTCGGCATTGCGACCGTAGGCGTACGCCACCGAGCCCAGGGTGTAGAGGCCCTGTGGAGCACCCAGGGCGTCCAGGTTCAGGCGGCCCTTGGCTTCGGCACCCTTGATGGTGGCGTGCTTGATGTTGGCGGTCTGGAACTTGATCTGGTTGTAGCCGGGAGCGATGGCATCTTCGTTGATGAAATCGCTGTACTTGTTATAGAACACCGCCACATCGAAGTTGCCGTGCTCGAAGTTGCCGCGCAGGCCGGTTTCCCAGCTCTTGCTCTTCTCCGGCTTCAGGTCCGGGTTGGGGGTGACCGAATAGCCGGCACCCGGGTTCTCGAAGCGTCCGAACAGCGCCTTGGCAGTCGGTGTGCGGAAGCCTTCGGCGTACTGGCCGTACCAGGTGTATTGCTCGGTCAGCGCGTAGGTCAGGCCGAACTTGGGCGACAGGCGATGCCAGGTCTTTTCGCTGGCATTGATTTCCGAGGCCTTGCCTCCGGCGGCGGCGATGGTGTTGACGAACTCGTCGGTCACGTGAGGTTTGAGCTGGGTGTAGTCGTAGCGCAGGCTGGGCAGGAAGGTCCAGTCGTTCCACTGGATCTGGTCCTGGACGAACAGGCCATAGGTGTTGATGGTCGGGTCCGGGAAGTCGCTGGATTTGGGGATGCTGTCTCCCCGGGATGCGCTGGGGGCTCCAATGGCCGAGCAGTTGGTGGCCACGTTCAGGCAGGTGGCGGTGCCATAACGGTAGCCGGTCACTTTCTGTTGCTTGATGTTGGTGCCGTAGGTCAGCAAGTGCTCGGTATCGGCCAGGGTGAATGCCTTGTCCAGTTGTGCATCGAAGACCCATTGCTTTTCCTGGTACAGGGTGTCGCGGGTACGCGCCACACGGCGCCCGGACTGATAGATCTCGTCGGCATGCTGGTCGGTCTTGGCGATCTGGTAGTTCAGGCTCCACTTGATCTTGTCCGCCAGGACGCTGTCGAGGGCAAAGCTGTGTTCCAGGCCGAAACGCTCGCGGGTGATGGTGTCGTTGGCGGTGCGGGCGCGGTACAGGTTGCTGCCGGTGCCGTTGAAGAACAGGCCGCCGACCACACTGCGCTGGTTGCTGTCGCGGTCGTCCTTGTACTTCTCGTAGGTGAGGCCCAGGCGCGAATCGTCGTTGTAGTCCCAGCCCAGCTTGGCCAGCACGCTGGTGGTGCGCACGGTTTCCGGGTTGGCTTCGGTACGGTTCAGGCCGGTGCCGCCGGTGCTGCCGTAGGATTCGGTTTCGCGGCCATTGCGTTGGCTCAGGTGCAGCAAGCCGTCGAATTCGCCGCTGCGCCCGGCGAAAGTGCCGGAGGTCAGCCAGCTGTTGTCGGAGGAGCTGTAGCCGCTTTTCAGGCGGGCGCCCAGATCCTGGCCTGGCTTGATGATGTCATCCGGGTCCAGGGTGAAATAACTCACAGCGCCGCCGATGGCATTGCTGCCATACAGCGCCGAAGCCGGGCCGCGGAGGATTTCCACGCGCTTGATGATTTCCGGGTCGACGTAGTTGCGCTGGGTTTCAGCGTAGGGCCCGTTGAAGAAGCTGCTGGGCACTTCTACGCCATCGACCTGGGTCAGGATCCGGTCGCCATCGATGCCGCGGATGTTGTAGCCACTGATACCGCCGCCACGCAGGCCCGCGCCACCCACCGAGACGCCTGGTTCATAACGGGTCAGTTCGCGGATGTTGTTGACGTTCTGGCGGTCGAGTTCTTCCCGGGTGTGCACGCTCACGGTGCTGGGCACCGAGTTGATGTCCTGCTCCTGACGGGTGGCGCTGATGGTCACCTGCTGCAGGTTCACCACATTGGCTGCGCTGCGTTTTTCCAGAACGATGTTGTTGTTGCCCAGCTTGCGGTAGCTCAGGTTGGTGCCGCTGAGCAGCCGATCCAGGGCCTTTTCCGGTGGCAGCGAACCGCGCACGCCCGGGGAGGACACCCCGCTGCCCAGCTCCGCCGGCAGGCCCACTTGCCAACCGGTGACCGCAGTAAAGGCGTTGAGCGCCGATACCAGCGGCTGCTGGGCGATAGCGAAGTTGTAGTTGCCCATGCGCTGGCTGGAGGATGCCGGGGCATCGGCGGCCATCACGGGGGCAGCGTGGGCGCCGGCCAGCAGGATGGCTGCGGTCAGCAGCGACAAGGTGCAGTTTTGCAGGCGGGCACAGGGAACAGGGGATCGGCTGTTGAGGCGAGGGGACATCGAGAGCGCTCCGGGTCGCACGAAACTTTTATAGGTGCAGATACACATTCAAAATGCGAATCAGTTGCATTGGCTATAACGAGACGTACGACCCTTAGAGATCGCGTAAAAATAATTGTTCTCAGTTGAGAATCACTAGTGCCGGGAACTCGGAAAGCCGTGCCGAAGTGATGTGGGCCAGGGAACGCACCACGTCCAGAGGCTGATCCAGGCGGTAGTTGCCGGTTACCGCGACCTTTGCCAGGTGTTCGTTGTTGTTGACGATCCAGCCCGGGTAATAGCGCCGCAGTTCGGCCAGGACCTGGCTCAGGGGGCAGTTCTCGAACACCAGGCGGCCCTGGACCCAGGCCAGATCCTTGTCGGCGTCGAGCCTGGCCGGCTGGTCGAAGCCCTGGGGCCCGACCCGCACGCTTTCCCCGGCGCGCAGGCGCAGGCGCTGGTCGGCGTGGGTGGCGCGCAGGTCGATGTCACCGCGCTGCACCTGGACTTGTGCCACGCCGTCCAGGTAGCGCACGGCAAAGGTGGTGTCGCGCACGCTGGCCTTGACCGGGCCGGCGTCCAGTTCCAGGGGCAGGCCGCGATTGCCGGGGATCTCGAAGAAGGCTTCGCCCTGGTACAGCCGGGCCACGCGCTGGTGATCGTTAATGTCGCTGGAAAAGGCCGAGTTGGTGTTGAGCAGCACCTTGGAACCGTCTTCGAGCTGCAGGCGCTGGCGCTCGCCGACCTGGGTCAGGTGGTCAGCCTGCAGGCGCAGCGGCAGGTTGCTGAAGCTGAATAATCCGAGCAGCAGCACCGCGGCGGTGGCCAGGGGTTTCCAGTGGGGGCGCAGGCGCGCCAGGCGCGAGACTTTCGGTGGCGCTGCCAGGGTCAGGGCGCATTGCGCCACTTGCGGGCCATTCCAGATCGCCTGGGCCTTTTCGAAGGCCTGGGCGTTGAGCGGTGAAGCCGCCAG
Organism: Pseudomonas sp. NFPP12; assembly: GCF_900103205.1. Classification (NCBI taxonomy): domain Bacteria; kingdom Pseudomonadati; phylum Pseudomonadota; class Gammaproteobacteria; order Pseudomonadales; family Pseudomonadaceae; genus Pseudomonas; species Pseudomonas sp. NFPP12. The sequence goes on along the minus strand of NZ_FMWW01000002.1, from coordinate 555,278 downwards.
CCACTGATGAAACTGGCGCACTTGTTCCTCGTTCGGATGTTCCAGCTCGATCAGCCAATCCAGTGCCTGATCCATGGCCAGGGTGCTTGAGTGCGGGCCGGCAGGGGTGGGCGGCTCGGCGCTGTGAAAATCCGTCACGGGTGTTCCTCGGCTGCGTCTGTGCGCGGCTGTTTTTTCAAGAGAGAGCGAAAGCCGGCCAAGGTTAACAAAGGCTCGGGGCTGCCGCAGTCATTCTGCTCAGCGGTTGAGACTCACTGGCCGTCGAGACGTTCGGCGACGCCGATGCAGATGGCCATGATCAGTTTCAATTCCTTTTGCACCGTGCTCAGTGAAACCCCGAGCTCGTCGGCGATCTCCTGGTAACTGTGGCCGTGCAGGCGGCTGAGGATGAAGATCTGCTGCTGGCGCGGGCTGAGCTGGCCGAGGCTGAGGTTCAGGCGTTCCAGCATCTGCTCGGCGTGGGCCGCGTCTTCGGCACTGCTGACGGGCGCGGCGACATTCTCCACCACCTCCGGCGGTACGTCTTCGAGCAGGGTGCGGCCCTGGATGCGCCGGGCCCGCAGGTGATCCAGGGCGAGGTTGCGCGCGGTCTGGAAGACAAAGGGTTCAAGGTGCGTGATCGGCCGCTCGCTCAGGGCCCGGGTCACGCGCAGGTAGGTTTCCTGCAGCAGGTCTTCGGCGGTGCTGTGGTTGTTGACCATCCGCTCCAGCGTTCGCAGCAGAGAAATGCGTTGGGTGAGGAAGACGTGGTTGAAGTGCGATTGACTCACAGCAAGGCCTGATCCATTTTTTCAGCAGATGATAATGATTGTCATCTACGTCAATGGTCAAGCCTTGCGTGAATTATCCTCGGCCGGCCAGGTAGGCCTGATAGTCGGGAATCCGGTGCTCATGGGCCTGGTTCATCAGCGGGCTGCTGAGCAGGTAGTCGGCGCTGCACTCGTTGCAGGCCACCGGAATGTTCCATACCGCCGCTACCCGCAACAGGGCCTTGATGTCCGGATCATGGGGCTGGGGTTCGAAGGGGTCCCAGAAGAACACCAGCAGGTCGACCCGTTGCTCGGCAATCTGCGCCCCCAGTTGCTGATCGCCGCCCAGGGGGCCGCTGATCATGCTTTCCACCGGCTGCCCCAGGTGCTTGCTCAGCAACAGGCCGGTGGTACCGGTGGCAACCAGCTCGTGCTCGGCCAGGCGCGCCTTTTGCCGCCCGGCCCACTCCAGCAGGAACGCCTTGCAGTGGTCATGGGCGACCAGGGCGATGCGCTTGCGCGCGGCCATGGTCTTGTGGGTGAAACTGATACCGATCATCGACGAATATCCGTTTTATTCCGCGTTGCACAGGGCCAGGCAGTTATCCAGCATGCGGTTGGAGAAACCCCACTCGTTGTCGTACCAGGCCAGCACCTTGAGCAACCGGCCACCGCTGACCTTGGTGTGGTTGGCGTCGAAGATCGACGACAGCGGATTGTGGTTGAAGTCGCTGGAGACCAGCGGCAGGGTGTTGTAGCCGAGGATCGTCGAGTGCTGGCTGGCGCTCTTGAGCAACGCATTGACCTCTTCGGCGGTGGTGTCGCGCTTGAGGGTCACCGTCAGGTCCACCAGGGACACGTTGATCACCGGTACTCGCACGGCCATGCCGGTCAGCTTGCCAGCCAGCTCCGGCAGCACCAGGCCCACCGCTTCGGCAGCGCCGGTCTTGCTCGGGATCATGTTCTGGGTGGCCGAACGGGCGCGATAGGGGTCGCTGTGGTAGACGTCGGTGAGGTTCTGGTCGTTGGTGTAGGCGTGGATGGTGGTCATCAGGCCGTTGTCGATGCCCAGCTCGCGGTGCAGTACCTGGGCCACTGGCGCCAGGCAGTTGGTGGTGCACGAGGCGTTGGAGATGATCTGGTGCGACTGGCGCAGGATGTCGTGGTTGACCCCGTAGACCACGGTGGCGTCGGCGCCCTTGGCCGGGGCCGAGATGATGACCTTGCGGGCACCGGCGGTCAGATGGGCGGCAGCCTTGGCGCGGTCGGTGAACAGGCCGGTGCATTCGAACACCACGTCGATCTTCTCCGCGGCCCAGGGCAGTTCGGCCGGGTTGCGGATGGCGCTGACGGCAATCCGGTCGCCATTCACGGTGAGGCTTTCCTGATCGTGTTCGACTTGGGCGTCGAAAGTGCCGTGCACGGTGTCGTATTTCAGCAGGTGGGCATTGATAGCGCTGTCTCCGAGATCGTTGATAGCGACGATCTGCAGATCCTGGCGATAGCCTTGGGTATAAAGTGCGCGCAGGACGTTACGGCCGATACGGCCAAAACCATTGATTGCGATTCGAAGAGTCATGTGCAAACGCCTGTCGTTGAATTTGTTGTTGGAATTACAAGATTATTCGCATAGAAATAGAAAACAAGCCTTTTTAGTGGCAATATTTTGTCTTATCTACAACGAGTGACCTGAATCAACTGGTCCAAATGGTCAGAAACACCCTCCGCTGTCCCTGAGCGGTGGCGCGTCTGATCAGCATAGACAAACAGGTCGCCACATCCGTTAGCCTGGAGTTCTACACATGCATCCCCGCGTTCTTGAGGTCACCGAACGGCTTATCGCCCGCAGTCGCGCCACTCGCCAGGCCTATCTCGCGCTGATCCGCGATGCCGCCAGCGACGGCCCGCAGCGGGGCAAGCTGCAATGTGCGAACTTCGCCCACGGCGTGGCCGGTTGCGGCACCGACGACAAGCACAACCTGCGGATGATGAATGCGGCCAACGTGGCAATTGTTTCGTCATATAACGACATGTTGTCGGCGCACCAGCCTTACGAGGTGTTCCCCGAGCAGATCAAGCGCGCCCTGCGCGAGATCGGCTCGGTGGGCCAGTTCGCCGGCGGCACCCCGGCCATGTGCGATGGCGTGACCCAGGGCGAGGCCGGTATGGAACTGAGCCTGCCGAGCCGTGAAGTGATCGCCCTGTCTACGGCGGTGGCCCTCTCTCACAACATGTTCGATGCCGCGCTGATGCTGGGGATCTGCGACAAGATTGTCCCGGGGTTGATGATGGGCGCCCTGCGCTTCGGTCACCTGCCGACCATCTTCGTTCCGGGCGGGCCCATGGTCTCGGGCATTTCCAACAAGCAGAAAGCCGACGTGCGCCAGCGTTACGCCGAAGGCAAGGCCAGCCGCGAGGAACTGCTGGAGTCGGAAATGAAGTCCTACCACAGCCCCGGCACCTGCACTTTCTACGGCACCGCCAACACCAACCAGTTGCTGATGGAAGTCATGGGCCTGCACCTGCCGGGCGCCTCTTTCGTCAACCCCAATACACCGCTGCGCGATGCCCTGACCCATGAGGCGGCGCAGCAGGTCACCCGCCTGACCAGGCAGAGCGGGGCCTTCATGCCGATTGGCGAGATCGTCGACGAGCGCGTGCTGGTCAACTCCATCGTTGCCCTGCACGCCACGGGCGGCTCCACCAACCACACCCTGCACATGCCGGCCATCGCCCAGGCGGCGGGCATCCAGCTGACCTGGCAGGACATGGCCGACCTCTCCGAGGTGGTGCCGACCCTTTCCCACGTCTATCCAAACGGCAAGGCCGATATCAACCACTTCCAGGCGGCGGGCGGCATGTCGTTCCTGATCCGCGAGCTGCTGGAAGCCGGCCTGCTCCACGAAGACGTCAATACCGTGGCCGGCCGCGGCCTGAGCCGCTATACCCAGGAACCCTTCCTGGACAACGGCAAGCTGGTGTGGCGCGACGGCCCGATCGAAAGCCTGGACGAAAACATCCTGCGCCCGGTGGCCCGGGCGTTCTCTGCGGAGGGTGGCTTGCGGGTCATGGAAGGCAATCTCGGTCGCGGCGTGATGAAGGTTTCCGCCGTGGCCCCGGAGCACCAGATCGTCGAGGCCCCGGCCGTGGTGTTCCAGGACCAGCAGGACCTGGCCGATGCGTTCAAGGCCGGCCTGCTGGAGAAGGACTTCGTCGCGGTGATGCGTTTCCAGGGCCCGCGCTCCAACGGCATGCCCGAGCTGCACAAGATGACCCCGTTCCTCGGTGTGTTGCAGGACCGTGGCTTCAAGGTGGCGCTGGTCACCGACGGGCGCATGTCCGGCGCTTCGGGCAAGATTCCGGCAGCGATCCATGTCAGCCCCGAAGCCCAGGTGGGTGGCGCGCTGGCCCGGGTGCTGGACGGCGATATCATCCGCGTGGATGGCGTCAAGGGCACCCTGGAGCTTAAGGTAGACGCCGCAGAATTCGCCGCCCGGGAGCCGGCCAAGGGCCTGCTGGGCAACAACGTTGGCACCGGCCGCGAACTCTTCGCCTTCATGCGCATGGCCTTCAGCTCGGCAGAGCAGGGCGCCAGCGCCTTTACCTCTGCCCTGGAGACGCTCAAGTGAAACTGGCCCTGGTCGGTGATATCGGTGGCACCAACGCGCGCTTCGCGTTGTGGAAAGACCAACAACTGGAGGCGATCGAAGTCCACGCCACCGCGGACTACAGCTGCCCGGAAGACGCCATCAAGGCCTACCTGCGGGACCAGGGGCTGGCCCTGGGGGCCATAGGTTCGGTGTGCCTGTCGGTGGCCGGCCCGGTCAGCGGCGATGAGTTTCGTTTCACCAACAACCACTGGCGCCTGAGCCGCCAGGCTTTCTGCCAGGCTTTGCAGGTGGACCAACTGCTGTTGGTCAACGACTTCTCGGCCATGGCCCTGGGCATGACCCGCCTGCAGCCGGATGAATTTCGCGTGGTCTGCGAAGGCGTTGCCGAGCCCTTGCGCCCGGCTGTGGTGATCGGCCCGGGCACGGGCCTCGGGGTGGGCACCCTGCTGAACTTCGGCGACGGTCGTTACATGGCCTTGCCGGGAGAGGGCGGGCATGTCGACCTGCCCTTGAGCAGTGCGCGGGAAACCCAGCTCTGGCAGCACATTCACGACGAGATCGGCCATGTCAGCGCCGAGACCGCCCTCAGCGGTGGCGGCCTGCCCCGGGTGTATCGGGCGATCTGTGCGGTGGACGGCCATGAGCCGCGGCTCGAGACTCCGGAGGCCATCACCGCGGCCGGCCTGGCCGGCGACCCGATCGCCCGGGAAGTGCTGGAGCAGTTCAGCTGCTGGCTGGGCCGGGTGGCGGGCAACAACGTGCTGACCACCGGGGGTCGTGGCGGGGTGTACATCGTCGGTGGGGTGATTCCGCGCTTTGCCGATTTCTTCATCCACAGCGGCTTTGCCAAGAGCTTTGCCGACAAGGGTTGCATGAGCGATTACTTCAAGGGCATCCCGGTGTGGCTGGTGACCGCGCCCTATTCCGGACTCACCGGTGCCGGCGTGGCCCTGGAGCAGGCCCAGGGCTGACGTCGCCCTGGCAGGCGACCCGGCATCAGGCATAATCGCGCACCCTGCCTAACAATAAGGACGGCCCCGGTGAGTTCAGTCAGTAAGTCGATTTTGTTGGTTGACGACGATCAGGAAATTCGCGAGCTGCTGGAAACCTATCTCAGCCGCTGCGGCTTCCAGGTGCGCAGCACCGCCGACGGGGCCGGCTTTCGCCTGGCCCTCAACGAGGCGCCCAGCGACCTGGTGATCCTCGATGTGATGCTGCCGGACGAAGACGGCTTCAGCCTGTGCCGCTGGATCCGCCAGCATCCCAAGCGCAGCCAGGTGCCGATCATCATGCTGACCGCCAGCTCCGACGAGGCCGACCGGGTCATCGGCCTGGAGCTGGGCGCCGACGACTACCTGGGCAAGCCTTTCAGCCCCCGGGAGCTGCAGGCGCGGATCAAGGCCCTGCTGCGGCGCGTGCAGTTCACCCAGGAGCGGGTTGTCGGCGAGGTGCTGTGCTTCGACGAATGGCGCCTGGATGTGATCAGCCACCGGCTGTTTCACAACGATGGCGAGGAGGTGATTCTCTCCGGCGCCGACTTCGCTCTGCTCAAGCTGTTTCTCGACCATCCCCAGGAAATCCTCGATCGCGACACCATCGGCAATGCCACCCGCGGGCGTGACCTGATGCCCCTGGATCGCATCGTCGACATGGCGGTGAGCCGCCTGCGCCAGCGTCTGCGTGACACCGAAAAGCCGCCGCGGCTGATTCGTACCGTGCGCGGCAGTGGCTATCAATTGGCAGCCAATGTGGTTGCCGGCAATGGCCACTGAGGCATTGCGCAAAGTGCTGCGGCGCCTGCCGGTGCCCCGTTCCCTGCTGGGGCGGATGCTGCTTTTGACCCTGCTGGCGGTGCTGTTCGCCCAGGCGCTGTCCAGCGTGATCTGGGTTTCCCAACTGCGCGCCACCCAACTCGAAGGGCTGGTGACCAGCGCCCGCAGCCTGGCCCACTCGATGACCGCCAGCGTCAGTTACCTGCGTTCGTTGCCGGTGGCGTACCGGCCCCTGGTGCTGGACCAGTTGCGCAGCATGGGCGGTACGCGGTTTGTCGTGACCCTGAACGACAAGCCCCTGGGCATGCAGGTGCTGCCCGCCACCCCGCGCAAAGAAGCGGTGTTGCAAGCCGTGGAGCAGGTGTTGCGCCAGTCCCTGGGCAATGACGCGGATATCTCCGTGACCTTCGTCAGCCCCGATGACCTGCGGATCTTCAATGGCGGCCTCAAGCTCGACGAATTGCCGCGCTCCTGGGCCCATTACGCCCTGACCCTGGAACCGGTAAACCCGCCGGTGCTGGTGACCCAGATCCAGATGGCGCCGGGAGAGTGGCTGTACATCGCCTCGCTGTTGCCCGAGCCCTACACCAGCCTGGAAGAACAGGGCCTGCCGGCGCAGCAGGTGTGGTTCATCCTGCTCACCAGCGGTTTTCTGCTGTTGTTCATCGGCCTCTTGGTGCATTGGCAGAGCCGGCCCCTCAAGCGCCTGGCCCGGGCGGCGCGGGACATGTCCCTGGGGGCCGACGTCGAGCCGGTAGCGGAGGGCGGTGGCAGCGAGGTGGTGGAAGTGGGGCGGGCCTTCAACAGCATGCGCGAGCGCATCAGCCGCTACCTGACCGAGCGCAGCCAGCTGTTCAGCGCCATCTCCCATGACCTGCGCACCCCCATCACCCGCTTGCGCCTGCGGGTGGAATTGCTGGAGGACGAGCAACTGCAGGCCAAGTTCGGGCGCGACCTGGATGAACTGGAATTGCTGGTCAAAGGCGCGCTGCAGTGCGTCAAGGACACCGACATCCACGAGAACATCGAGCCGGTGGACCTCAATCAGGTACTCGACTGCCTGGTAGAGCCTTATCTGGCACCCAACGGCAATGGCCGCGTGACCCAACAGGGCCGGGCCCTGGCCAGCTACCCGGGCAAGCCCCTGGCGCTCAAGCGCTGCATGGGCAACCTGATCGACAATGCCCTGAAGTACGGACAGAACGCTCACCTGCACATCGAAGACGACGACAGCGGCTTTGTCCTGCATGTCGACGACGAAGGCCCCGGCGTACCGGAGCAGCGCCTGGAGCAAGTCTTCGAGCCGCACTTCCGTCTTGCTGGCCAGCAGCAGGGCTACGGCCTGGGCCTGGGGATTGCCCGCAACATCGCCCACAGCCATGGCGGCGAAGTCAGCCTGCAGAACCTGCGCGAAGGCGGCCTGCGCGTAACCCTTTACTTGCCCCGGACCTTCGACTGACCTGCCGGCCGTTGTAAGCGCTGGCTTGTGTCGGAGCTGGCTTGCCAGCGAAGGCGTCCTCAAGGGCACCACAGGGCTCAAGGGCCTCTTCGCCGGCAAGCCAGCTCCTATGGGGGAGTGCAATGTCACGGTTTGGTGACATTGCGCTGGTCCTTCGTTACCTGCGGTCGCAGGCGGCTTGATTAGACTCAAGCCTTCGATAAAAACAACAACAGGTCATCCATGGACGCTCTCTCCCTGCCATTCAGCAGTTGGCTGAATGCCGCTGCACATCAGGCCTGGCTCGCCGCCGAAGGCCTGCGCCTGCTGGATTTTGCCAAGGCCTCACGGCTCCCTGCGGGCTTTGGCAACCTCGATGAACAGGGCCGCCTGCCCAGCGGCGCCCAGGCCGAAACCATGAACACCGCGCGCATGACCCACAGCTTCGCCATGGCCCATATCCAGGGCCTGCCGGGTTATGCCGCTCTGGTGGACCACGGCATCGCCGCCCTCGGCGGGCCCTTGCGTGATGCCGAGCACGGCGGCTGGTTCGCCGTGGCCGGGCAGGCCGACGGCAACAGCACCAAGGCCGCCTACCTGCATGCCTTTGTCGCTCTGGCGGCCAGCTCCGCGGTGGTGGCCCAACGTCCCGGCGCCGAGCGTTTGCTGGAGGAGGCCATCGCCATCATTGACCGGCATTTCTGGAGCGAGGAGGAGGGTGCGCTGCGCGAGTCTTTCAACTGCGACTGGAGTGAGCCGGAAGCCTATCGCGGTGCCAACAGCAACATGCACGCCACCGAGGCGTTCCTGGCCCTGGCCGATGTCACCCAGGACTCGCGCTGGCTGACCCGTGCCCTGCGGATCGTCGAGCGGGTGATCCACACTCAGGCGGCGGCCAACGACTTCATGGTGATCGAGCATTTCGACCTCGCCTGGCAACCACTTCGTGACTACAACCGGGCCTTTCCCGCCGACGGTTTCCGGCCCTTTGGCACCACCCCGGGACACGGCTTCGAATGGGCGCGGCTGTTGCTGCACCTGGAGGCTTCGCGGGTGAAGGCTGGCATGCTGACCCCTGGCTGGCTGGTGCAGGACGCGCAGAAGCTGTTTGAAAGCAACTGCCGCCATGGCTGGAGCGTCGATGGCGCCCCGGGCATGGTCTACACCCTGGACTGGGACCAACGGCCAGTGGTGCGCGAGCGCCTGCACTGGACCCACGCCGAGGCCAGCGCCGCCGCTAGCGCCTTGCTCAAACGCACCGGCCAGGCTCAGTACGAGGCCTGGTACCGCTGTTTCTGGGAGTTCTGCGAGGCCCATTTCATCGACCGCAGGCACGGTAGCTGGCACCACGAACTGGGCCCGGACAACCAGCCGTCAGCCCGGATCTGGGGCGGCAAGCCGGACCTCTATCACGCCTGGCAGGCGGTGCTGATCCCGCGCCTGCCGTTGGCCCCGAGCATGGCTTCGGCATTGGCCCAGGTGTCTGTTCCGGGCCTTGTGTAACCATGTGGTGACATTTCCCCATCGCTTCGTTACTCGAATGATCGACTAGGCTGTTTAGACTCGTTTGCAGCGCAAGCACCAGACTTGCATGCATAACAACAAGAAAGGTACTTCAAATGAATGCGATTTCTCGCCTCGCCACTGTCATTTCCCTTGCCTCTCTGTTTCCCCTGAGTGCCCTCGCCGCCGACTCCAAAGGTTCCGTGGAAGTCGTCCACTGGTGGACTTCGGGTGGTGAAAAAGCCGCCGTCGATGTGCTCAAGGCTCAAGTGGAAAAAGACGGTTTCACCTGGAAGGACGGCGCCGTGGCCGGCGGTGGCGGCTCCACTGCCATGACCGTGCTGAAAAGCCGCGCCGTGGCCGGCAACCCGCCGGGTGTGGCGCAGATCAAGGGCCCGGATATCCAGGAATGGGGCAGCACCGGCCTGCTCAGCACCGACACCCTCAAGGACGTGGCCAAGGCCGAGAACTGGGACGGCCTGCTATCGCCCAAGGTGGCCAATACCGTCAAGTACGAAGGTGACTACGTGGCGGTGCCGGTGAACATCCACCGGGTCAACTGGCTGTGGATCAACCCTGCCGTGTTCAAGAAAGCCGGGATCGACAAGGCCCCGACCACCCTCGAAGAATTCTATGCCGCCGGCGACAAGCTCAAGGCCGCCGGCTTCATCGCCCTGGCCCACGGTGGCCAGCCGTGGCAGGACAGCACCGTGTTCGAAGACGTGGTACTCTCGGTCATGGGCCCGGAGGGCTACAAGAAAGCCCTGGTGGACCTGGACCAGAAAACCCTCTCCGGCCCGGAAATGGCCAAGGCCTTCACCGAGCTGAAGAAAATCACCGGCTACATGGACCCCAACCGTGCCGGGCGTGACTGGAACATTGCCGCAGCCGACGTGATCGGCGGCAAGGCCGGCATGCAGATGATGGGCGACTGGGCCAAGAGCGAGTGGACCGCGGCCAAGAAGGTCGCCGGCAAGGACTACCAGTGCGTACCGTTCCCGGGTACCGACAAGGCCTTCACCTACAACATCGACTCCCTGGCGGTGTTCAAGCTCAAGGCCGACCGCAAGGGCGATATCGCTGCCCAGCAGGACCTGGCCAAGGTCGCCCTGGGCAAGGACTTCCAGAAAGTCTTCAGCATCAACAAGGGTTCGATCCCGGTGCGTACCGACATGCTCAACGACATGAGCGCCGAGGGCTTCGACTCCTGCGCCCAGGCGTCGGCCAAGGACTTCCTGGCAGACGAGAAGACCGGCGGCCTGCAGCCGAGCATGGCGCACAACATGGCCACTTCCCTGGCGGTGCAGGGCGCGATCTTCGACGTGGTGACCAACTTCATGAACGACAAGGATGCGGACCCGGCCAAGGCCAGTGCGCAGCTGGCTTCGGCGGTCAAGGCCGCGCAGTAATCCTTGAACCCCGCCGCCGGTACGCCGGCGGCTCACCCGTGACTGTCGCCGCCCTGCCTGTGCCCCGGCCCATGCAGCGACGGTGTGCAGCCCGGATTCACTCCTGACTGGGTTATTCCGATGAGCTCTGTGGCGGTTTTCAGCAAAGCCTCACCGTTAGATGCATTGCAGCGCTGGCTACCCAAGCTGGTGCTGGCACCGAGCATGGTGATCGTGCTGGTGGGTTTCTACGGCTACATCATCTGGACGTTCATTCTGTCCTTTACCAATTCCAGCTTCATGCCGAGCTACAAGTGGGTCGGCCTGCAGCAATACCTGCGCTTGATGGACAACGACCGCTGGTGGGTGGCGAGCAAGAACCTCGCGGTCTTCGGCGGCATGTTCATCGCCATCAGCCTGGTGCTGGGAGTGTTCCTCGCGGTGCTGCTGGACCAGCGCATCCGCAAGGAAGGCTTTATCCGCACCGTGTACCTGTACCCCATGGCGCTGTCGATGATCGTCACCGGTACCGCCTGGAAGTGGTTGCTCAACCCCGGCCTGGGCCTGGACAAGATGCTTCGCGACTGGGGCTGGGAAGGCTTTCGCCTGGACTGGCTGGTGGATCAGGACCGGGTGGTGTACTGCCTGGTGATCGCCGCGGTGTGGCAGGCCTCAGGCTTTGTCATGGCGATGTTCCTCGCCGGCCTGCGGGGTGTCGACCAGTCGATCATCCGCGCCGCCCAGGTGGACGGTGCGAGCCTGCCGACCATCTACCTGAAGATTGTCCTGCCGAGCCTGCGGCCGGTGTTCTTCAGTGCCTTCATGATCCTCGCCCACATCGCCATCAAGAGCTTCGACCTGGTGGCGGCGATGACCGCGGGCGGGCCGGGCTATTCCTCCGACCTGCCGGCGATGTTCATGTATTCCTTCACCTTCAGCCGCGGCCAGATGGGCATAGGTTCGGCCAGCGCCATGCTGATGCTGGGCGCCGTGCTGACCATCCTTGTGCCGTACCTGTATTCCGAACTGCGGGGCAAGCGCCATGACTGACTCCCTTGGCAAACCGACCCTGAACTTCAGCCGGATCGCCATCTACGCCACCCTGCTGCTGGCGGCGGCGGTGTACCTGATACCGCTGGTGGTGATGCTGCTCACCAGCTTTAAGACCCCGGAGGATATCCGCACCGGCAACCTTTTGAGCTGGCCACAGGTGGTGGACGGCATCGGCTGGATCAAGGCCTGGGACACTGTCGGTGGCTACTTCTGGAACTCGGTGAAGATCACCGTGCCGGCGGTTCTGATCTCCACCTTCATCGGTGCAATGAACGGCTACGTGCTGTCGATGTGGCGCTTTCGCGGCTCCCAACTGTTCTTCGGCCTGCTGCTGTTCGGCTGCTTCCTGCCGTTCCAGACGGTGCTGCTGCCGGCTTCGTTCACCCTGGGCAAGTTCGGCCTGGCCAACACCACCACCGGCCTGGTGCTGGTGCACGTGGTCTACGGGCTGGCCTTCACCACTTTGTTCTTTCGCAACTACTACGTGAGCGTGCCGGATGCGCTGGTCAAGGCTGCGCGCCTGGACGGTGCCGGGTTCTTCACCATCTTCGGCAAGATCCTTTTGCCGATGTCGGTGCCGATCATCATGGTCTGCCTGATCTGGCAGTTCACCCAGATCTGGAACGATTTCCTCTTCGGCGTGGTGTTCGCCAGTGGCGACGCGCAACCGATCACCGTGGCCCTGAACAACCTGGTCAACACCAGCACCGGGGCCAAGGAATACAACGTTGATATGGCAGCGGCGATGATCGCCGGGTTGCCGACACTGCTGGTCTACATCTTCGCCGGCAAGTATTTCCTGCGCGGGCTGACGTCCGGCGCGGTCAAGGGGTAAGGCATGGCAACTCTCGAATTACGCAACGTCAACAAGACCTACGGTGCCGGCCTGCCGGACACCCTGAAGAACATCGAGCTGAAGATCGATGACGGTGAATTCCTGATCCTCGTCGGCCCATCCGGCTGCGGCAAATCCACCCTGATGAACTGCATCGCGGGCCTTGAGAACATCAGTGGCGGGGCGATCCTGGTGGACGACGCCGACATCAGCGGCATGAGCCCCAAGGATCGGGACATCGCCATGGTGTTCCAGTCCTACGCGCTGTACCCGACCATGAGCGTGCGCGACAACATCGCCTTCGGCCTGAAGATCCGCAAGATGCCCGCCGCCGAGATCGACGCGGAAGTGGCACGGGTGGCCAAGCTGCTGCAGATCGAGCACCTGCTCACCCGCAAGCCGGGCCAGCTCTCCGGTGGCCAGCAGCAACGGGTGGCTATGGGCCGGGCGCTGGCGCGGCGGCCGAAGATCTACCTGTTCGACGAGCCGCTGTCCAACCTCGACGCCAAGCTGCGGGTGGAGATGCGCACAGAAATGAAGCTGATGCACCAGCGTCTGAAAACCACCACGGTCTATGTCACCCACGACCAGATCGAAGCCATGACCCTGGGTGACAAGGTGGCGGTGATGAAGGACGGGATCATCCAGCAGTTCGGCACCCCGAAGCAGATCTACAACGACCCGGCCAACCTGTTCGTGGCCAGCTTCATCGGTTCGCCACCGATGAACTTCATCCCCCTGCGCCTGCAGCGCAAGGACGGCCGCCTGCTGGCCCTGCTGGACAGTGGCCAGGCTCGCTGCGAGCTGCCCCTGGGGCCCCAGGATGCCGGGCTGGAAGACCGTGAGGTGATCCTCGGCATTCGCCCGGAACAGATCGCCCTGGCCGCGGGCGAGGCCAACGGCCTGCCGACCATTCGTGCCGAGGTCCAGGTGATCGAGCCCACCGGCCCCGACACCCTGGTGTTCGTCACGCTCAATGGCACCAAGGTCTGCTGCCGCCTGGCACCGGACCAGGCCCCCGAGGCCGGGGAAACCCTGACACTGCAGTTCGATCCGGCCCGGGTGCTGTTGTTCGACGCCCAGAGCGGTGAACGCCTGGGCGCCGCCGGGGCACCGGTGACAGAGGCTCGGGGCGGCAATGTGGCGCAGTTCAAGGGTCGCTGAATCCGTGACGGATGGCCTGTCATCCGTCGCCACTGCTGTAAACCGCGTTGGATAAATCGTTAATAACAATAAAGACGAGGATGTAGGGATGAAAAAGCAACACAGCAACACCCGATTGCTCTGCCAGTTGTCGGCGGTGGCGGCCCTGGTCCTGTCCGGCAATGCCATGGCCGATGAGGCGTTCAGCGCCGATTCGAAATGGATGACCGGCGACTGGGGCGGCGAGCGCACCAAGCTGATCGAGCAGGGGATCGACATCAAGGCCGACTACGTCGGTGAAATGGGCGCCAACCTGCATGGTGGTTACAACGACGACAAGACCGGGCGCTACAGCGACCAGTTCGGCCTGGGCGTGGCGTTCGACCTGCAGAAGCTGCTGGGCTGGGACAACACCCAGGCCAAGATCCAGCTGACCAACCGTAACGGCCAGAACATCTCCAACGACCGCATCGGCGACCCGCGTGCCGGCACCTTGAGCTCCTCCCAGGAGGTCTATGGCCGGGGGCACATGGTCCGCCTGACCCAGTTGTGGGTTCAGCACCAGTTCCTCGACGGCAAGCTGGACGTCAAGGCCGGCTACTTCGGCGAAGGCGAAGACTTCAACACCTTCCCCTGCGACTTCCAGAACCTGGCGTTCTGCGGCTCCCAGGTGGGTAACTGGGCCACCGGCATCTGGTACAACTGGCCGGTCAGCCAGGCGGCGCTGCGCATCAAGTACAACATCACCCCCGAGCTGTATGCGCAAATCGGCGCCTACAACCAGAACCCGTCGCAACTGGAGCACGGCAACGGCTTCAAGCTCAGCGGCAGCGGCACCAAGGGCACCGTATTGCCGGTGGAACTGGTCTGGTCGCCGAAGCTCAACAGCCTGCCGGGCGAGTACCGCGTCGGTTACTACAAGAGCACGGCCGATGCCAATGATGTGCGCAAGGACGTCAATGGTCAGGATGCCGCGGACACCGGCGATGCCTATCGCGTGCACAACAGCAAGCACGGCTACTGGTTCGTCGGGCAGCAGCAACTCACCACGCACAACGGTGATGCTTCCCGGGGCCTGAACATCGCCGCCAACGCTACCTTCCACGACAAGGACACCAACGTCGTCGACAACTACCAGTCGCTGATGTTCGTGTACAAGGGGCCGTTCGATGCGCGTCCCAAAGATGACGTCGGCATCGGTTTTGCTCGGATCCATGTCAACGACGATGTGCGCAAGAACGCCCAGCTGATCAACGAGGACAACGGCATCAGCAACTACGACAACCCGCTGTACATGCCGCTGCGCGACACCGAATACAACTACGAGATCAACTACGGCTTCCACGTCACCAACTGGCTGACCGTGCGCCCCAACCTGCAATACATCACCCACCCGGGTGGTGTGGATGAAGTCGACAACGCGCTGGTGGCCGGCCTGAAAATTCAGTCGGTGTTCTAAGGCCGTTGCGATAAGCTCCTTCTCTCTGTGCGCATTTTGCGGATGGCCTGGGCCGTCCGCTTTTTTTTGTCGGGCCGGCGGCCCCCTCATGAGTAGCGAGACAGCATTGATTTTCAGGACTGCGGCCCATGCATGAGCATCCGCTACAACGCTTTTTCAGATCCTTGCGCGAGCGCCCGGTGTTTGCCTGGGAGCGCTATCAACTGCGTGACGTGCTGGTGATCGATCACCCGCTGTGCCAGGCCGTGTTCAGTCGTCAGGGTGCCCAGTTGCTGCACTTCCAGCCGGCCGGACAAAAGCCCTGGCTGTGGTGTGCGGCGAAGTGGCCGCAGGTGGGGGCGATCCGTGGCGGAGTGCCGGTGTGCTGGCCCTGGTATGGGCGCCATCCCAGCGAAAATGCCTGGCCTTCCCATGGCTGGGCGCGGCTGCTGGACTGGAAGCTGCTGGACAGCAGCAGTGATGAAGAGGGCGTGCGCCTGCACTGGCAATTGCAATTGTGCGACTGGAAGGTCGACCTGCATGCGCACCTGGGCCAGAGCATGGACCTGCGCCTGAGCACCGAGCACCAGGACACCGAACCCTGCCAGTTGAGCCAGGCTCTGCACGCCTACTGGCGTATTGGTGATGTCGGCGAGATAGCGCTGTCTGGGCTCGATGGCGCCCAGGGTTATGACCAGTTGAACCGTCAGGTCTGCCAGCAGCAGGGCGAGTTGCGGGTCGAGGGCGGTTGCCAGCGGGTGTTCCAGCACGAGGGTGAGTTGCAGCTCAAGGATCACGCCTGGCAGCGCGAATTGTGCATCGATACCGGTGACCATGCCGACACCGTGGTCTGGCACCCCGGCACCCGGCCGCTGCTGGGGGTGAGCTGGAACGAGGTGTCGCGGTTCGTCTGTGTCGAAGCGGCTGTGGGGGGCACCGACAGCCTGCGCCTGGCGCCCGGGGAGCAAGCGCACCTGAGCTTGCAGGCGCGCGCTGCGGGGTAGGGAGCCGGCTGGCCGGCGAACCGGCCCGGCTTCAGTTGAACTCGTCGCCCACCGGGTAGCGGCTGGCGTTGAGGCTTTCCTTGATCTTGCGCAGGTGTGGCTGGAAATCCACGCCGCGGCGCAGGGTCATGCCGGTGGCCAGCACGTCGAGCACGGTGAGCTGGATGATCCGCGAGGTCATCGGCATGTAGATGTCGGTGTCTTCCGGTAGCGGGATGTTCAGGCTCAAGGTGCTGGCCTTGGCCAGTGGCGAGTTTTCTGCGGTCAGCCCCAGCACCGAGGCGCCGTTTTCCCGTGCGATACGCGCCACTTCCACCAGTTCGCGGGTGCGGCCGGTGTAGGAAATGATCACGAACAATTCGCCGGTATGAGCCACCGACGCGATCATCCGTTGCATCAGCACATCGGCGTGGGCGGTGACGGCGAGGTTGAAGCGGAAGAACTTGTGCTGGGCGTCCAGGGCCACCGGGGCCGAGGCGCCGAGACCGAAGAAGTGGATCTGCCGGGCCTGGATCAACAAGTCCACGGCCTTGCTGATCAGGTTCGGGTCCAGGGCCTGGCAGGCGCTGTCCAGGGAGGCGATGGCGCTGCCGAAAATCTTTTGCGTGTAGGCTTCTGGGTTGTCGTCGGCCTCCACGGCACGGCTGACATAGGCCGCACCGCTGGCCAGGCTCTGGGCCAGTTGCAGCTTGAGTTCAGGGTAGCCGCTGACGCCAAAGGAGCGGCAGAAGCGATTGACCGTCGGTTCGCTGACCGAGGCAGCCTGGGCCAGGGCGGCGATGCTGAAGCGAGTCGCCTGCTGCGGGTTGAGCAGGATGACTTCGGCGACTTTACGTTCCGCCTTGTTCAGTTCTTCAAGACGGTTCTGGATCTGCTCCAGAAGGTTTCGCACTCGGTCCATTAAGGTTTCCTAGATCGGCTAGACAGGCGCTGCGGGCAGGGCCGGGAAGCGGTCAATCGAGCAAGGCGCGCCGACGGATTGTCGGTGCAGGCCTTTTGAGCTTGCTGCGATTGCGCTGCGCACCGGGTCGCTGGCGCGCCTGCAATGCGAAGTTGAGAGGTGGCCTATCCTACTGATGGCCCGGATCGACCACCACCTGGAATCTGTATTTTGTAAAAATGTTGTGTTTATTACTACATTTTTCCTTGAGTGATGCCTTGAAAAAAGGTATTTGTAGCTTAACTTGATAAAAGAACAAACATCATGCCTTCGATAACGGTTGAACCCTGCACCTTTGCCTTGTTTGGCGCGCTGGGCGATCTGGCGCTGCGTAAGCTGTTTCCCGCCCTGTACCAACTCGATGCCGCCGGTTTGCTGCATGACGACACGCGCATCCTGGCCCTGGCCCGCGAGCCTGGCAGCGAGCAGGAGCACCTGGCGAATATCGAAACCGAGCTGCACAAGTATGTCGGCGACAAGGATATCGATAGCCAGGTCCTGCAGCGTTTTCTCGCCCGCCTGAGCTACCTGCATGTGGACTTCCTCAAGGCCGAGGACTACGTCGCCCTGGCCGAACGTGTCGGCAGCGAGCAGCGCCTGATTGCCTACTTCGCCACCCCGGCGGCGGTATATGGCGCGATCTGCGAAAACCTCTCCCGGGTCGGGCTCAACCAGCACACCCGTGTGGTCCTGGAAAAACCCATCGGCTCGGACCTGGATTCATCACGCAAGGTCAACGACGCGGTGGCGCAGTTCTTCCCGGAAACCCGCATCTACCGGATCGACCACTACCTGGGCAAGGAAACGGTGCAGAACCTGATTGCCCTGCGTTTCGCCAACAGCCTGTTCGAAACCCAGTGGAACCAGAACTACATCTCCCACGTGGAAATCACCGTGGCCGAGAAGGTCGGCATCGAAGGTCGCTGGGGCTATTTCGACAAGGCCGGCCAACTGCGGGACATGATCCAGAACCACTTGCTGCAACTGCTCTGCCTGATCGCCATGGACCCGCCGGCCGACCTTTCGGCCGACAGCATCCGCGACGAGAAGGTCAAGGTACTCAAGGCCCTGGCGCCCATCAGCCCGGAAGGCCTGACCACCCAGGTGGTGCGCGGCCAGTACATCGCCGGCCACAGCGAAGGCCAGTCGGTGCCGGGCTACCTGGAGGAAGAAAACTCCAACACCCAGAGCGACACCGAGACCTTTGTCGCCCTGCGCGCCGATATCCGCAACTGGCGCTGGGCCGGTGTGCCGTTCTACCTGCGCACCGGCAAGCGCATGCCACAGAAGCTGTCGCAGATCGTCATCCACTTCAAGGAACCCTCGCACTATATCTTCGCCCCCGAGCAGCGCCTGCAGATCAGCAACAAGCTGATCATCCGCCTGCAGCCGGACGAAGGTATCTCGTTGCGGGTGATGACCAAGGAGCAGGGCCTGGACAAGGGCATGCAACTACGCAGCGGTCCGTTGCAGCTGAATTTTTCCGATACCTATCGCAGTGCACGGATCCCCGATGCCTACGAGCGGTTGTTGCTGGAAGTGATGCGCGGCAATCAGAACCTGTTTGTGCGCAAAGATGAAATCGAAGCCGCGTGGAAGTGGTGTGACCAGTTGATTGCCGGGTGGAAGAAATCCGGCGATGCGCCCAAGCCGTACGCGGCCGGGTCCTGGGGGCCGATGAGCTCCATTGCACTGATCACGCGGGATGGGAGGTCTTGGTATGGCGATATCTGATTTGCAACTGCCGGCGGGCGTGCGCGCCCACGAATTCCGCAGCCCCACGCTGCTGGCTGAAGGCCAGGCGCTGAAGGTCGCCGAGCTGCTGCGCGAGGCCATTGCCGCGCGCGGCAACGCCACCCTGGTGGTGTCCGGTGGCCGTAGCCCGGTGGCGTTTTTCCAGGCCCTGGTGAAGCAGGAGCTGGATTGGTCCAAGGTGCTGATCACCCTGGCGGACGAGCGCTGGGTGCCTGTGGAGCATGCCGACAGCAATGCGGGCCTGCTCAAGCGCTACCTGCTCCAGGGGCCGGTGGCCAAGGCTCGCTTCCTCGGCCTCTACAGTGCGGCGGCCAATCTTGAAGAGGCTGCCCTGCAAGCGGACAGTCTGCTGGCCGAACTGCCGGGCATCGATGTGCTGGTGCTGGGCATGGGGGATGACGGCCACACCGCGTCGCTGTTCCCCAACAGCCCGAACCTGGCTGAAGCGCTCAAGGTCGATGGCACTCGTCGCTGCTGGCCGATGCTGGCGCCCAGCGTGCCCCATCAGCGCCTGAGCATGAGCCGGGCATTGCTGGCTTCGGCCCGCAACAGCCTGTTGTCGATTTCCGGTCAGTCCAAGCTGACCACCCTGAGCGCCGCACTGGCTGGTGACGCTGTCGCCGAAATGCCGATTCGCGCCTTCCTGCAAACCCCGTTAGAGATTTACTGGTGCCCATGAGCCAAGGATCAGCCGCTATGACAAACCTCGCCCCGACCGTTTCCATGGCGGACAAAGTTGCCCTGATCGACAGCCTCTGCGCCAAGGCGCGGATCCTGCCGGTGATCACCATTGCCCGCGAGCAGGATGTCCTGCCGCTGGCCGATGCCCTGGCGGCCGGCGGCCTGACCGCCCTGGAAGTGACCCTGCGTTCGCAATTCGGCCTCAAGGCGATCCAGATCCTGCGCGAACAGCGCCCGGAGCTGGTGACCGGCGCCGGCACTGTGCTCGACCCGCAGATGCTGGTGGCGGCGGAGGCGGCAGGTTCGCAGTTCATCGTCACCCCGGGCATCACCCGCGACCTGCTGCAAGCCAGCGTGGCCAGCCCGATTCCCCTGCTGCCGGGGATCAGCAATGCCTCCGGGATCATGGAGGGTTATGCCCTGGGCTACCGCCGCTTCAAGCTGTTCCCGGCGGAAGTCAGTGGTGGCGTGGCGGCGATCAAGGCCCTGGGCGGGCCGTTCGGCGAGGTCAAGTTCTGCCCTACCGGCGGCGTCGGCCCGGCCAATATCAAGAGCTACATGGCGCTCAAGAATGTGATGTGTGTCGGCGGTAGCTGGATGCTCGATCCCGAGTGGATCAAGAACGGCGACTGGGCACGGATCCAGGAGTGCACGGCCGAGGCCCTGGCCCTGCTGGACTGAAGGTTCTACCCGATTCGTTGGTGTGTTCTACGGCTTTACGGTGCGCTTGGTCGGCGCACCGTTTTTTTTTGCCTGGAGAATAGCGCTGCCCGGCGCGCGGCAGGCGGGCAGGGCTTACCGGCCGGCCAGGTCGGTGAGGGCTTCGATCAACTGCTGCATATGCGCAAGGGGAGTGGTCAGCCCCGGAGTGATGCGGATGCAGGTGCCGAACCCTGCGCCATTGCGGGCCACGGTAAACAGGTTGTAGTCCCGTAGCAGGCGATCCGCCAGGGCTTGCTGGTCCTGGTGGCGGGTGAAGCGCACAGCGCTGATGGCGCAGCACAGGCGCGGGTCCTGCGGGGTCATGACTTCCAGCCCGTCCATTTCGCGCACCGCTTCGCTCCAGCTATGGCGCAGGTAGTTCAGGCGCGCGCCCTTGGCCGCTGCACCACCCATCGCCCGGTGTTCCTCGAACACCCGGGGCAGGGTCATCAGCGCCGGAATGTTTGGCGTGCTGTAGGGCGTACGGGCGCGCACGTCGTCACGGGGAAAATGGAACTCGTCCATGTCCGGGTCGATGTCTTCCAGGCGTTCGGGGTGGATATACACAAAGCCCAGGCTCAGCGGTGCGCCGATCCACTTGTGCAGGTTGAAACCGGCGAAGGCGATGCCCAGGTCGCGAAGGTCGAAGTCGATCTGGCCCAGGGCGTGGGCGCCGTCGAGGATGATGTCGACCCCGTGTTCCCGAGCGGCGGCGGCAATTGCCCGGACCGGCATCACCAGCCCGCTGCGATGGGTGACATAGGTCAGGGGCATCAGCTTGAGCCGTGGGTAGCGCTCGAAAGCGTCTTTGTAGGTGCTTGCAAGGCTGTCAAAACTGGCAGGATGCCGGTGGACGATCTCTATCACTTCGACGCCGCGCTGGCGGGCCAGCCAGCGCATGGCGCTCTTGACCGTGTCGTACTCCAGGTCGCTGAGCAGCACCTGGTCGCCCGGTTGCAGGCGGTTGTAGTTGCGGATAAGCGATTGCAGGGCGTCGGAGGCACAGCGGGTCAGGGCCACGGCGTTTTCCGGCGCCTGCAGCAGCGCCGCCAGTTGGCGGCGGATGTCCAGCGCGTAGATCTGCTCGAAGCGCTGGCGCACCAGCAGCGAGTTGCTGCGGTTCACCCACTGGATGTTGTGCTGGTACTCCTGGGCCACGCTGCGGGTCATGCGCCCGAAGTAGCCGTTTTCCAGGTTGATCGGCCCCGGCTCGATGTCGAACTGGCGAGCGATGCCCTGCCAATGATCTTCGTCGTGGGCAAGTGTGGCTGCAGTCCTTGGCATGGAGGGCTCTTTTTCAATGACGGGGTTTGGGTTTGCCATGTTTGGCCCGCAGGGGATCGAGCAGGTCGCTAAGGCCGTTGTGGTCGATTTCCTGCATCAGGGCCAGCAGGCCGCCGAGTTCGCCCTTGGGAAAACCTTCCCGGGCGAACCAGTTCAGGTAGGGGCCGGGCAGGTCGGCCAGGATGCGGCCCTGGTATTTGCCGAAGGGCATTTCCCGGGTGACCAGCAGTTCAAGAGTTTCAGGGGTCATGGCGGGGGCTGTCGTGTCATTCAAGAGCCTTGGAAAATACAGGCATTCTGCATGGAGGCCAAATGACAGATCATGCAAATAACTCGGATACAGATTTTTGTATATTTTCTAAGTAATTGAATAGTAAGGAATAAAAATATAATCCAAGTCTGGCATGGCGGGTGCAACAGTTAACTCAACTAACTCAACTCTCGAGTTAACCCAATTCTCGCAACCCACAAGGAACCAGAAAATGACTGACTTGAACAAAGAAGCTATTTCGGTACTCAACAGCCTGATCGAGACCAGCAAGGACGGTCAGGAAGGGTTCAAGACCTGTGCCGAAGACATCAAGCACCCCGAGCTCAAGGCGCTGTTCATCAAGCGCTCCACCGATTGCGCCACGGCCGCGGCAGAACTGCAGTCGGTAGTGCGCTCCATGGGCGGTGATCCGGAAACCTCCACCAGTGTCAGTGGCGACCTGCACCGTCGCTGGGTCGACCTCAAGTCCCTGGTGACCGGCAAGGACGAGGAGGCGGTGCTCAACGAAGCCGAGCGTGGTGAAGACCATGCACTGAAGGCCTACAAGGAGGCTCTGGAGAAGATCAACAAGCACAACCTGGTGGGCATTCGTGATGTGGTAGAGCGCCAGTACCACGGCGTGCAACGCAATCACGACCAGGTCAAAGCCCTGCGCAATCAGGCACGCGCCCGTTCGTAAGGGTCAAAACCTGTCAAAAACGCCAGCCAGTCTGGCGTTTTTTTATGCCGGTAATTTAATGCTGGACGGTATTTAGTTAGCTAGCTAATAATTAGCCCAGCTTCGCTGATGCCTATCGCGACTATCGTTGTGTTTGTCCTGCCAAGAGTTGCCAGCCGTGCCCATTACCCTGCAAGCCCTGCTTGCTCCCAACCTTCCTGCATTGCAGTTCGCGATCAAGACCCTGCTCGGTGGTGGGGTAGCGCTGTGGCTGGCATTGCGCTGGGGGCTGGAGCAACCGGCCTGGGCCCTGATGACCGCATTCATCGTGGCTCAGCCGCTGTCCGGCATGGTCCTGCAAAAAGGTCTGGCGCGGCTGTTGGGGACCCTGGTGGGCACCCTTATGTCGGTGCTGTTCATGGGGCTGTTCGCCCAGACCCCCTGGCTGTTCCTCCTGGCCCTGGCGCTGTGGCTGGGGTTGTGCACGGCCAGTTCGACCCTGTTGCGCAGTGCCTGGTCCTACTCCTTCGTGCTGGCCGGCTACACCGTGGCCATCATTGCCTTGCCGGCCATCAGCCATCCCCTGGGGATCTTCGACCAGGCGGTGGCCCGCTGTACGGAGATTTCCCTGGGCATCATCTGTGCCACCGCCAGCAGCGCGCTGCTCTGGCCGCTGCGCGTCGAGCGACAGTTGGCCGATCAGGCCCGCAGCGCCTGGCACAGCGGGATGCAGGCGGCCGGTGCCACCCTGGCCGGGGATGCCCAGGCCCGCAAGGGCCTGCTGGAGATCCTCGGGCGCATCGTCGCCGTCGATGCCCAGCGCGAACATGCCTGGTTCGAA
This sequence comes from Pseudomonas sp. NFPP12, assembly GCF_900103205.1. Taxonomy (NCBI): domain Bacteria; kingdom Pseudomonadati; phylum Pseudomonadota; class Gammaproteobacteria; order Pseudomonadales; family Pseudomonadaceae; genus Pseudomonas; species Pseudomonas sp. NFPP12. The sequence continues at coordinate 532,212 of NZ_FMWW01000002.1, read as the reverse complement.
GGCCCGCTGGGCCGCCAGCGGGCCCGGGCGATCGGTGGCCTGAGCCAGAAACTGTTGATGCTGCTGCGCATCTCCCGTTCGGTGCGGCGCCAGTGGAAGCAGTTGGATAGCGTCGAAGCTGCGCGGTTGCAGCCGTGGATGGATCAGGTCCTGGCGGCCCTGGACAGCGCTGATGGGGCCAGCCTGCAAGCCTTGTCGCCACGGGTGCTGGAGGCCTCCCGCGATGGGGCGATCAGCCCGGCGCAGAGTTACTGCCTGGCGCGTTTCAGCTTGTTGCTGGACACCGCCCTGGCTGCCACTCAGGCCCTTGAAGCGGTGCAGGAGGGACGCGGGGCAATGGTGCAGCCGGCGACGCTGACACCTCACCGCGACTTGTCGCTGGCCCTGGTATTCGGCGCCCGCAGCGCCCTGGCTTTTCTGACGGTGGCCAGCTTCTGGCTGGCCACCGCCTGGCCCGCGGCCTCCGGGGCGATGCTCCTGACCTGTGTGGTCTGCAGCCTGTTCGCCAGCCGCGAGAACGGGGCGCAGATCGGCATGAGCTTCATGCGCGGGATCTTTCTGGCGGTTCCGGCAGCCTTCGTGGTGGGACAGATCCTGCTGCCCCAGTGGAGCGGTTTCCCGATGCTGGCGATGGCCATGGGCGTGCCGCTGTTCTTCGGCGCCCTGGGCATGGCCAAGCCGCAGATCGGCGCCACGGCCACTTCGTTCTGCCTGCACTTCATCGTGCTGATCTCGCCGATGAACCGCATGAGTTTCGATGTGGCCAGTTTCTTCAATAACGCCCAGGCCATGGTGCTGGGGGTGGGCGCCGCGGTGCTGGCCTTCCATCTGCTGATCCTGCGCAACCCGGCGTGGCACGGCCGGCGCCTGCTGGCTGCGACCCTGCACGACCTGGTGCGCCTGACCCGGCGCAACCTGCGGGGTGCGGAAAGCTGGTTTGGCGGGCGCATGGCCGACCGCCTGTTGCAACTGGCGCGGCATTATCCGGAACTGCCGGAGCCGGCCCGCAGCCGCTGGGACGATGGCCTGCTGGGCCTGGATATCGGCGACGAACTGATGCACCTGCGCCTGAGCCTGGCGGTGGCCCAGGTGCCGGTCGGCGCTGCGCAGCGAGCTTATTTCGAGCACCTGCAGCGCACCCTGGAACAAGGCCCGGCGGGCAGTCGTCAGGATGCCCTGGAGCAGCCCAGCGTGGCCCTGCTGGAGGCGCTGGGGCAGCAGCCGCCCAGTGATGCGTTGAAACTGGCGCAGGGCGCCGTCGTGCAATTGCAAAGCAGCTGGCGCAGTTGGTGCCGGCAGCAGGAGGAGAGTCATGGGGCTGCGTGAGTGGTCGCTGGGCGGGGTGCTGCTCAGCCCGTTCCTGATTTATGTGGTGCTGGCGCTGGTGCTGACCGGTGCCCTGCGGATGCTGGTGCGGGTAACCGGGCTGGGCCGCTGGATCTGGCACGAAGCACTGTTCGATTGTGCCCTGTACGTCTGTGTATTGACGGTCATTACGCTGGTCCTGGGGCCCTTATAAGGAGTTGATCATGCGTACACCCGTACGTGTCGTGTTTACCCTCTGCCTGGTGGCGGTGGCGATCTTTGCCGGTTATCACCTGTGGCAGTACTACATGCTGACGCCCTGGACCCGCGATGCGCGGATCCGCGCCGACGTGGTGATAGTCGCCCCGGATGTGTCCGGCTGGGTGCGCGAGCTCAAGGTGGCGGACAACCAGCCAGTCAAGGCCGGCGAGCTGTTGCTGAGTATTGACCGCGACCGTTTCGAGGCCGCCCTGGAAAAAGCCCAGGCGGTGGTGCAGACCCGCCAGCAGCAGTTGAGCCTGCGCGAACATGAAGCCAGCCGCCGCGCTGCTCTTGGCCCCCAGGCCATCAGCGCCGAGCTGCGCGAGAACGCCCAGATCAACGCCGGCATCGCCCGTGGCGAGCTGCGCCAGGCCCAGGCCGAGGCCAAGGTCGCTGAATTGAACCTGGCCCGTAGCCAGGTGCATGCGCCCCGTGACGGGCATATCACCAACTTGCGCCTGGCCGAGGGCAACTACGTCAATGCCGGGCAGCCGGTGATGGCGCTGATCGATGACTCGACCTTCTATGTCCAGGCCTATTTCGAGGAAACCAAGTTGCCGCGGATCCAGGTCGGCGACCCGGTGAAGGTCTGGCTGATGAGCGCCGGTGATGCCCTGCAAGGCCATGTGGAAAGCATCAGCAGGGGGATCACCGACCGTAATGCCACGCCTGACGGGCAACTGCTGGCGGAAGTGGAGCCGACCTTCAACTGGGTACGCCTGGCCCAACGGATTCCGGTGCGGATCAAGCTCGACAAGGTGCCCGAAGGCATCAACCTGAGCGCCGGCATGACAGCCAGTGTGCAGGTGGAGGAGGGCGGCAAACAGTAGGAGCCGGCTTGCCGGCGAAAGCGCCGGCATCGCCTTCGCCGGCAAGCCGGCTCCTGGAGAGCGAGGCTCAGCCGATGGTGATGGCTGGCAGGGTGGTCAGGGTCACGGTCTGCTTTCTGCGCGGAGCGGCGATTTCGGCTTCGCCGTCCACAACCAGTTCATCGTGCTGGTTGAATACGCGAGTGGCGATGCGCACGCGGAACTTGGGCAGTTTTTCGAGGATCTCCAGGCGCACGGTCAGGGTGTCGCCAATCTTCACCGACTTCTGGAAGGTCATCTGCTGGCCGATGTAGATGGTGCCCGGGCCAGGCAGCTCGCAGGCCACGGCGGCACTGATCAGCGCGCCGCTGAACATGCCGTGGGCGATGCGCTCCTTGAACGTGGTGGCGGCGGCGAACTCGGGGTCCAGGTGCACTGGGTTGTGGTCGCCGGACATGGCGGCGAACAGCTGGATGTCACGCTCCTCGACGGTCTTGCTGTACTGGGCGGTCTGGCCGACTTCCAGGGCTTCGTAAGGCGTGTTGGTTACCTGGGTCATGTTGCTGAAATCCTCTGACAGATAAATAAGCGCACTGGCTGCGCACCGGCTATTCCGACCGTGGTGGCCGGCGGTGCTGCAGGGCCTGGTCGAGCCAGGCCAGCACGTCGTGGGTCACTTGGTCACGGTTGCTTTCGTTGAACAGCTCATGACGTGCCTGGGGGTAGATATTGAGTTGCAGGCACTGGCTGCCGGCCTCGCGCAACGCGTTGGCCAGATCCTTGAGACGCTTGCCAGCGCTCACCGGATCACATTCACCACCCATTACCAGCAGCGGCAGGCCCGGATCGATCTGCTTGAGGTTGGCAATCTTGCTGATTTGCTGCAGCCCACCCAGCAGATCGATCCACAACTGGTTGGTGCAACGAAAGCCGCACAATGGATCGGCCACGTACTTGTCGACTTCCGCCGGGTCGCGGCTGAGCCAGTCGAAGGCGGTGCGATTGGGTTTGAACGCCTTGTTGAACGACCCGAAGGACAGCCATTCGATCAGTGCGCTGCGCCCCTGGCCGCCCTGGCGCCAGCGTTCGATGCGGGCGATCAGGCTGGCGGCGCGGTACAGCGCCACCGGCTGGAAATTCGAGCCGCTGAGAATCGCCCCGTGCAGGCTGGCGCTGTGATGTTGCAGATAGGCCTGGGCGATGTAGCTGCCCATGCTGTGGCCCAGCAGCACGATGGGCGTGCCGGGGTGCTGCTGGCCGATGTGCTGGTTGAGGCTGGCCAGGTCGCCGACCACCTTGCTCCAGCCGTTCTGGTCTGCGTAGTGGCCCAGCACCCCCTGTTCCGCCGTCTTGCCGTGGCCTCGCTGGTCGGGGGCGTAGACGGCATAGCCTTCGGCGCACAAGGCCTGGGCCAGGCGCGCGTAGCGCCCGCTGTGCTCGGCCATGCCGTGGGACAGCAGGACCACCGCCTTGAGTGGCGGTTCGGGCAGCCACTGGTTGACGAAGAGGCGGTGGTGGTCGCTCGTGGTCAACCAGAACGTGTCATGGGTCATGGCGATTCCTTTGCTCGAAGACGCTGCAATTTATAGCGCATCGGTGCCTGGGCGTCTGATTCGCGCGCCCGTTGGAAGCAAGATTCACAAAATTAATGACACACTTGCGCATATTTGCCTGAATCGCCATAGCTGCTAACGTCCGAGGAGCCCCGCCCCTGAGAGCGTTGCAGTGGCGGCCCGGACAGCTCAGGTACAAGAGAGGACAAGAATAATGCAACCTGATTTCTGGAATGATAAGCGCCCCGCTGGCGTCCCCAACGAGATCGACCTGGGGGCCTTCAAGTCGGTGATCGAGGTGTTTGAGCGTTCCTGCAAGAAATTCGCTGATCGCCCGGCCTTCAGCAACATGGGCGTGACCCTCACCTACGCCGAGCTGGAACGCTACAGCGCGGCCTTCGCCGGTTATCTGCAAAGCCATACCGATCTGGTTCCGGGAGACCGTATTGCGGTGCAGATGCCCAACGTTTTGCAGTACCCGATCGCGGTATTCGGAGCCTTGCGCGCAGGGCTGGTGGTGGTCAATACCAACCCGCTGTACACCGCGCGGGAGATGCGCCACCAGTTCAAGGATTGCGGGGCCCGGGCCCTGGTCTACCTGAACATCTTCGGCCAGAAGGTCCAGGAAGTGCTGGGGGATACCGATATCCAGTTCCTGATCGAGGCCCGGATGGGCGACATGATGCCCAGCGCCAAGGGCTGGCTGATCAATACCGTGGTGGACAAGGTCAAGAAGATGGTGCCGGCCTACCACCTGCCCCAGGCCATTTCCTTCAAGAGTGCCCTGCGCCTGGGGCGTGGCCAGAGCATCAAGCCACTGCAGGTGGGCCACGACGATGTTGCGGTGCTGCAGTACACCGGGGGCACCACCGGCCTGGCCAAGGGCGCGATGCTGACCCACGGCAACCTGGTGGCCAACATGCAGCAGGCGCGGGCCTGCCTCGGCCAGCATGGGCCCGACGGTCACACCCAGTGGCGCGAAGGCCAGGAGGTGATGATCGCGCCGCTGCCGCTGTACCACATCTATGCCTTCACCGCGAACTGCATGTGCATGATGGTGACCGGCAACCACAACGTGCTGATCACCAACCCGCGGGACATCGGCGGCTTCATCAAGGAGCTGAAGAAGTGGCGTTTTTCTGCGCTACTGGGGCTCAACACGCTGTTTGTGGCACTGATGGATCACCCGGATTTCAAGAACCTGGATTTTTCCAATCTGAAGCTCACCAACTCTGGCGGCACGGCCCTGGTCAAGGCTACCGCCGAGCGCTGGCAGAAGCTGACCGGCTGCCGGATCACCGAAGGCTACGGGTTGACCGAAACCTCGCCGGTGGCCTGTACCAACCCCTATGGCGAGCGTTCGCGGCTGGGCACCGTCGGCCTGCCGGTACCGGGCACCACCTTGAAGATCATCGATGACCAGGGCGTCGAGCTGCCGCTGGGCGAGCGAGGCGAGCTGTGCATCAAGGGCCCGCAGATCATGAAGGGCTACTGGAACAAACCCGAGGCCACCGCCGAAGTGCTGGACGCCGAGGGCTGGTTCAAGTCCGGTGATATCGCGGTGATCGATCCGGACGGTTTCGTGCGCATCGTCGATCGCAAGAAGGACATGATCATCGTCTCGGGTTTCAACGTGTACCCGAACGAGATCGAGGATGTGGTCATGGCTCACCCGAAAGTCGCCAACTGTGCAGTCATCGGCATACCGGACGAGCGTTCCGGCGAGGCGGTGAAGCTGTTTGTGGTGCCGCGTGAGGCGGGGGTCAGCCTTGAAGAGCTCAAGGCCTACTGCAAAGAGAATTTCACCGGCTACAAGGTGCCCAAGCACATTGTGCTGCGTGACTCTTTGCCGATGACCCCGGTGGGCAAGATCCTGCGCCGCGAGTTGCGCGATATCGCTTGAGCCCAGGGCTTTGTGAGGGGGTGAGAGATATGGCACTAAAGGAAACTGGCGGGAAGTAGAGGGAAGAAAACGGGCGACCCTGGAAACATAAGGGGTTGAGCGATAGAAAGGGACAAAATCAGTGCCAAAAGAGGCGCGAAGCCAAAAATATTTCATGGAGACAAAAAAGCCCGCGTTTAGCGGGCTTTTTGGCACTTGGCTCAAATCATCCAGCCACCAGACCAAACCACCCGGCCGACAACTTGTAGGCGCTCCAGTCGATCTGCTGGGACGCTTATAGTCTGATAGGCCGTGTTGGCACTGATCACAAGCACGCCGCCATCTAGCTGGCGCTGCAATCTCTTGGCGTAAAGCAGGTCATCCAGGCGGATTACGTAGAACGCCTCGCCTTGGATCACGTTCCGGGAAAGATCAACCATAACCGTATCCCCATCCTTTAGGGCTGGCTCGTTGGAGTCTCCGTCCACACGCACGGCAGCAAGCTGTGAGGCCACTAGGCCCTTTTTCGTGAGGCTGTACTTTGTAAACGCCAGCATCGTCAGGATGCGCGCTCCATCGCTCCACGCGCCATGTCCTTGGCTGATACGGGCATCGTACAGCGGTACATAGGCATAAATGCTTTCGTCGACTGCTTGAGCTTGCGCGCCTTCTGAGGGGTACATCTCGCCCCGGCCCGAGGCTATCCAGTCAAGAGACACCCCTACAGCAGAAGCCAGCAACGCCAACGAGTTAAACGCTGGCATCCCTTCCCCTGCAATCCATCTCTGAAGAGACGACAGAGCCACTTTTGCGGCTTCGGCAGCCTGTTTTCGGGATTCGAAAAGGCCAGCGACTGTCGCTATTCGAGTTTCTATTCCCGAATTCGGAAAAGAAACCGCATTTTCGCCCTGCGGAGGATGTTTCTTTTCCGTGTAAGTCACTGAATTCACTAGTTTTTTCCCATTTCGACAAGTGTGAAACCCAAAAACGAGAATGAAAACTCCCGAATTCGGTTTACCAAGTCCCGTATACGGGATATATTGTCCTAAACCGGCCGTTAGAAAGCCAAAAAAAACCACCCGAGATGATGGTTATTAAATGGAAACCTTCGACATACCGCTCGATTTAGAAAGGCGCTGGGAGTGGATCAAGTTTCAGCTCCGCGTTCGCGGCACCAACTTTGCCGATCTTGCGAGAAAGCATGATCTCAACGAGCGCGCAATCCGCAATGCCAAGCAAAGACCCTACCCGAGGGTAGAGAGAGCAATTGCTCAAGCCCTAGGGCTTCAGCCTGTGCAGCTGTGGCCTGAGCGTTGGAATGTAGACGGCTCTCCACTTCGCCAGCGTCCGAACCGTGCTGAATCTAATTCGGTATATCCGAAGCATACCGAAAAACGTCCGGATGGTCACAGTAAAACCCAGCGAGACGAGTCCGATGCGTGATTGGTATTCATCCCAGGAACTGGCAGGGCTGCCGGGGCTTCCAGGCTCTGTGCCGGGCGTTCGAAAGGTCGCTTTGCGGCTTGATTGGGAGTGCCGGAAACGCAGTGGAAGCAAGGCGATTGAATACCCCTTTACTTGTCTTCCAGCAGAAACCCAAGCGGCACTAATGGCTCAGTCCATTGCAGAGGCCGTGCCTGTGACCACAGCGCCGACCACTGAAGCAATTGGCGTGGCAACAGCTCCTGTAGTGAACAAAGGGGCTGCGCGCCTGACCGATGTACAGAGGTCCGTAATGGCGGCCCGGTTGTGCTTCATTCGGGAGATTGAGCGAATGAGTTCCGTCGTTTCGCAGAATCGAGCTATTGAGGTTCTGGTCAAGCAAGCCCACAGCAACGACTTGAGCCCATATCTCATGGAGCGGCTTGAGCTGGCAAACAACAAAAAGTCCGGAAGTCGTGCACTGTCTGAGCGGAGCCTGAAACGTTGGCTTGCCGCATACAGAACAGGCGGCGAAGTCGGATTGGCGCCACTGCGCCAGCGTCCGAACCTGACTGTTCCGGACTGGGCCAAGGATTTTTTGCGGTGCTATCAGCGACCAACTAAACCAAGTGTTGCCGCGAGCTATGCCGAGTTCTCCAGGAAGTACGAAGGCACGTTGCCCAGCATTCATGCTGTCCAGCGGTTCCTGAAAAAGCTTTCTCCGGAGGCGTTACAGGCTGGGCGCATGAGTCCTCAAGAACTGAAGTCGTTGCAGCCATTCCGCCGAAGAACCACCAAGAACATGTTTCCAGGTGACGTGTACACGGCGGACGGACACAAGTTTGACGCAGAGGTCATTAACCCGATTACGGGTAAACCCTACCGGCCTGAAATCACCACCGTTATGGATGTGGCCACCCGGAGAGTGGTCGGCATATCTGTTGGGGAAGCTGAGTCGGCAATAGGTGTGCTTGATGCCCTGCGGGATGCGGTCCGGAAATGCATGTTTGGCATCTTCTACGTCGATAACGGCTCGGGCTTCGATAACGACATGGTGCGCGAGGTAGTAGATCGCCTCGGCGGCACGATGCAGCACTCAATCCCCTACAACAGTCAGGCCCGAGGGGTCTCCGAGCGCGGGCATCAGACTATCTGGGTGCGAGCGGCTAAGAAACTGACTAGTTACATCGGTGCTGACATGGATAAGCACGTGGGAAGCAAGGTCCACCGGATCAGTCGCAAACAACTCAAAGAAGTAGGAGCAACCCGCTATCTACCGACTTTCGGCGAATTCATGGCCGGGGTTGAGGATGAAATATCCACCTACAACAAAACTCCTCATAGGGGACTGGAAAAGTTTAGAGATCCGCTTACAGGAGCTTTACGCCACCCAAGCCCCGACGAGGCATGGCAAGCCGCAATAGAACAAGGCTGGGAGCCGGTTGTGGCCCCTCCTGAGTTGATCGAGTCGCTGATGCGTCCTCAGGTCATACGCAAGACGCATCGAGGAGAAATTCAATGGATGAACCAGACGTATTTCCTCAACGATTTACGGTCCTTGCATGGGCAAGAAATACGGCTTGCCTATGACGTTAGAGATGCTGGGCGCGTTTGGGCATATGCGTTAGAGGGCGAGCTTATCGGTGAGGCGCTGCTGGATGGAAACGCCTCGGACTATATGCCGATGAGCCTTTTGGAGCGTAGCCGTGAAAAACGCCAACAGGGCCAGCTCAAGCGGGGTATGGACAAGCTGGAGACGCTGACAGGACACCGGGTCGAAATGATCGCCCCAACGACTAGACCCTCGGCAACGCTCACCAGTGAACAGCTTATCGAAGCTCAGGAGTATGCACAGGCGTTAGACGCGCAGAGGCCGCAATTCAATGTGCCAGGGGATGACGTGGCGCGTTACAGGCTCTGGGTCAAGCTCGATGAGCAATTGAGGTCTGGGAAGGAGTTAACCGCTGAGGAAGCCAAGTGGTGGAAGGCATATCCCAACCATCCGGACTTCTCAGCGATTAAAGAAGTGTTTCAACACGTGGGGTGACTCCCACGCTTTCAGCAGTAAACGAGCCGGCAAGCTCGTCTTTAAGGAGATAAAACACAATGAGTGTAACCAAAATCGTTCCATTAACAAATGTGGGCTTACTAGCGGGGGCAATTAAGCGAGCCCAGGCGCGCCCAGTGGGACTACCGGGCCTTGTAGCGATGTATGGACCAAGCGGGTTTGGTAAGAGTGTTGCGGCTGCTTACTCGGCTAATTTGCATCGGGCTTATTACGTCGAGTGTCGGGACGCCTGGAGCAAGAAGGCATTCCTGTTGGCAATTCTTCGGGAAATGTCCATTTTCCCAGCTAAAACCATGTCGGAAATGGTTGATCAGATCGCCGTTCAACTCTCTGCATCGATGCGGCCTCTGATTGTTGATGATGTGCAGTACCTGTTGGATAAGGCCGTGGCAAATGCGTTGACCGACATTTACAACGCCAGCCAAGGCACGATTGTTTTGATCGGTGAGGAACGGGTGCCTGCGTCGCTCGCGAAGCTAGAGCGCTTGCATAACAGGGTTCTTGAATGGGTTCCGGCTCAAGCCGCAACGCTGGATGACCTCAAGGCGTTGGCAAAGTCGACTTACCCTCAACTTGTCTTCGCAGATGATCTGTTGATAGACCTGAATCAAGCGACCCGGGGTTGTCTGCGTCGGGCGGCGGTGAACCTTTACAAAGTCCAATCTGAAGCATCGGCCATGATGCTGGATCGGGTTGACCTTCAGGCCTGGGGAAAGCGTGGATGGTTCAATGGCGACGCTCCGTCTCGGAGGGCTAGCTAATGACTAAGACCACTCAACTCAGCGTATCCGGCGGCAAAGTTGCTAAGCAGCATATGTGGGAGGCTGTCAGGGCGAATAAGGCCGGTTTCTCCCTGCGCATGATTGCTTCGGCATCAGGGCAACCCATAGCTCAAGTAAAGGCTTACGTCCTGGCTATGCGGAATGCTCAGCTTGTCGAAGTTTTCGACGAAAGTGGCGACGCGAAGGACCATCGTTGGCGATTGGTACGCGACGAGGGGGCCGACTATCCGCGAGTGCGGTCCAATGGGCAGCGCTCCACTCACGGCCTTGGCCTGGAAAACCTTTGGCGTGCAATGCGCATCATGAAAAGAATGACTGCTGCTGATGCTGCACAGATGGCGAGTGTTAACGGGGTGCGCGTTACTCAGGCATACGCCCTTAACTATTTCGTCCTACTGGTGAAAGCAGGTTATCTGGTCGCAAGTAGCAAAGAATCCAAGCGCGAACAAACATTTGAATTTGTACCAGGAATGAATACAGGGCCGAAACACCCCGTTATTCAACGGTTGGAGTCTATCAAGGTATTCGATTCGAACACCGAAGCGCTGGTATACGCCAAAGAAACTACAGGAGGCGTATCGACTGCTTCTGAACCTAGCAATGATATGGAACAGGAGAATCTTCGCCTGCGTCAGCTGGTTTCGGAGTTTGTTGATACTGGCGATAAAGCTCCGACTCCTAGCTTGCTTCAACGTGCTTTGTTGGAGCTTGCAGAATGAAGCAGATCGATATTTCTGCATGGGGTAGTGAGCCGCCACTGTTCATTAAATTGCTTGCAGCAGAAGTGGCAGTTAGTAATCGCACTCGGGCGGCCCGGCGAATTGGCCTGAGTCGTACCGCTGTAAGTTTGATCCTGGTTAACAAGTACAGGAGCAAAAGCACAGCGGGTGTTGAGCGCCGTGTTCTTGATTCACTTGGGCGTATTGAATGTGTTGCATTCAGTGAGACAGTGACAATCGAACAATGCCAAAGCTACCGCGAAAAGGTGGCCCCAACTCATAACCCACAAGCTATGCAGCACTGGCGAGCATGTCAGCACTGCCCCTATAACCCGTCATGTGCAGGTGCCGGAAATGCAACAGTCCACTGAGATTGCTCAAGTTCCCGTTGCTCGCGTCCAGTTCTACATAGCCGGTCGTAGGCTGATCCGGATCTATGCGGAAGGAAAGTGCGTGGGCTTTTCCGAAACTTACAAGTTCGCTCAAATCAAAGCGGCCGAGTTTGAAAAGGCGGCCGTTAAGCAGGAGGTTCACTGATGCGGACTCGCTGCCCTAACTGTGGAACCACTTTAAGCCTCGATGCGCTAATTGCACATGATGGTGCCAGAGACGCTTTAGGTGTCGCTTTTAAGTTGTCCGGCCAGCTCGGAAATACTCTGGTTCGTTATATCGGGTTGTTCAGACCTGAAACCCGCGAACTGACGATGGATCGAGTGGGGAAACTTCTGAATGAGTTGCTGCCGGACCTGCAAGCACAGCGCATTGAACGCAATGGAATCGTATTCAATGCGCCCCCGGCTTGCTGGGTTTGGGCGATAGAGCAAGCCGTGGCCGCTCGCGATGCTGGACGGCTGATGACTCCACTGAAGGGGCATGGCTGGCTTTATCAGGTCATGACTCAGTGGCAAGGAGAAACAACTGCGGTTACTGCTCTGCCGGAGTCTTTGCCAGCGAGGCAAATGCCTTCCGCTCGGCCTAGTCAGACAACGGCGGCATTGGCCGCATTACAGGGGCGGTTGAATGGCGGATGACTGGCTTGAGCGTGAGGTGATTGCCGGACTAATGGGGCTAGTTGCTTTGCGTCTGGATGGCGCCCCGGCAGCCGACGCCATCACCCTCACTCTTGATATCTGGTTGGTAGCTCTGAAAAAGGCTCAGCGCTGGAACGAAGAACAGGACAGCGGTCGAGTTAAGTCTGCATTTGAAACGCTGTTCGCAAACTGCGAGCGATGGCCCGCACCAGCGAGCCTTATACGAGAACTACCGGTCCGGCAGGGGCAGCAAACTTTGCCTAAACCAGCCCTTACAGATCAACAACGAGCGAATGGTCGCCGCCGAATTGGCGAAATCTTAGACGGCCTGAAGCACGGCAACACCAAACTCAAGACGAATATGGAGCATCAGAAAATATGAATATTCCGGAAGGATTTCGCCAGGACGCCAAAGGGCATTTGGTCCCGGTGGACTTGATCAAGCCAATCGACTTGGCACGTGACGAACTGGTCACTGATCTTGTCGGCAAGGCTCGCGAACTGTCCAAGGCGCTGGCTCTTTTCAAGGGGCAGGCATTTGGCGATATCAAGGCATTTATCGAAATGTCGGCCGAACAATACAAGGCCAGTATTGGAGGGAAGAAAGGGAATGTCTCTTTGCTGACGTTCGATGGCCGTTACAAGGTAATCCATGCTGTAGCGGACTCAATCAAGTTCGATGAGCGCCTTCAAGCAGCCCGGGTTCTTATCGATGAATGTGCCGCTGAGTGGACGCAGGACGCCCGAAGTGAGGTGCGCGTCCTGGTTAATGAGGCGTTTCGGACAGACAAAGCCGGTGAAATCAGCACTGGCCGCGTGTTGGGCCTGCGCCGTCTTGAGATCAAGGACGAACGATGGCAACGGGCGATGCAAGCTATTGGTGAAGCTGTCCAGGTGGTTGGTTCAAAGAGCTATATCCGGGTCTATGAGCGCATTGGCGATTCCGACCAGTACGCGCCTATCCCCCTGGATATCGCGAGCATTTTTGTTTCGGACGCAGTGCCGCCGACGATGCATTGAACAGCTCGATTGCTCCAGAAAAAGCCAACCAATACAGACCAATAGCGAGAACAGTTCAAATGGCCAAGTTTCAAATCACAGTAGAAGACGGCGCCGATGGCGTTTCCATCTCCGTAGACAACCAGAACCAGCTCAACAGCAGCAAGGCTGGACAGGTCGCCAATGTCCTGGTTCAGAACGCCCGGCTTATCGCCCGCATCCCGCTTGAAGGTGCAGCCCGTCACATGGGCGGTTGTACATGTGAGGTCTGCCAAGCAATGCGCGAGAAGATGATATTCAACCCAACTATCCATTGAGCGAAACCGCCCCGGGCAACTAGGGCGGTCTATCCGGTGTGGCGTTCGGATACTGATGAGCTGCCGAGGAAGTAAAGGAGAAAGGAGAAAATGAATCGACGTAATTTACAGCTATCGAAGATCCACATAGCCAAGAAGGACCAAGGGCTAGACGACGAAACTTATCGGGCCTTACTCAAACGTGTTGCGAATGTCACCTCTGCGAAAGACCTCACTCCGCGTCAAATAGGCGCTGTGCTGGCCGAGTTTGAACGGCTCGGCTGGCAACCCAAGGCCAAGCCCAAAAGCAATGGGCGTGCTGCTCCGAACGTTGCCCCCGACCGCCAGAAACTCGTTGGAAAAATTGAGGCGTTTATGGCCGAGGCTGGCCGCCCTTGGGAGTATGCGGATGGCATGGCATTACGCATGTTCAAGGTTGAGCGGGTCGAGTGGCTGAACGCAAAACAGTTGGGCAGCCTGGTTTCGGCCTTGACCTACGATGCGCAACGAAACGGGAGGCCGACTCAGTGAGCAATGAACAGTTGTTTCCCGATGACAGCGACAGGCTAGACCCGAATAAAGTCCTGGCTCATATGGAAGACCCGGCCGTTATCACTCGGTGGGAGGGGACGCTTAAGGAAATGGTCGAGATTGCCGAGGCAGAATTGAATAGCAAGCTCCACAGCACCCCGGAGGTGGTGCCAGAGATCGCAAGATCAGTAGTGTTTGCCATCTGTGACACCATGGGCGGATCGGTGATTTACCTACCCAGGGGGGATGCGTTAAAGAAGGCAATGCGAGACGCGGCAATCTTTCGGGCGTGGCGTGACCACAACGCCCCGATATCAACCTTGGTTCGCAGGTACAAACTTGCGTCGCAAACGATATATGAGATCATCGCGCGCCAGCGGGCCTTGCATCGTCGCAACGAGCCTGACCTATTTGGCTTTGAAGACGGGACGGTCCATTAATGATGGGTTTGAGAGGGGTGTTAGTGGTTTCGGCGCTGTACGTGTCGACGGTCTGCTCGGCACAGGAACCTAACACTGCTCTCAAGGACGATTTGAGCCTTGCCAAATCGAACCAAGCTCTGGCCCAAGAGCTTTGGGTAAAAAATCGTGATGCCTGTATGACCCGTGATACCTCCGTCCTGGCGGAGGTTATGCGCTCTGCAAACAAGCAGCTTCACGCTCAAAAGGCGTTGGCTGCTTCAGCCTATCCCGGTTGTCGACAAATGCTCAGTGATGTTCTGTTTATCAACGGTGGCTGCTACACCGGCAAGCTGTCTCAAGGCGAACTGGATCGCTCTCGGACAAACTGGGAGAAGGACAGCGCCGCATGCTCAACTCAGATCGAAAATCCGTCAGCTTCCTCCGCTGACTCTGAAGTTCAGTCAGAAGCCGAATGGGAGGCGCAACAGCGCCGTGAGGGAGCGTCCGAGGACGATATAAAAACGATGAAAGCCATTCGCGCTTTGTAACTCAATAGCCCCCCTAAAGCCCCGCTCAGTCCGGGGCTTTTTCTTGCGCGTGCAAGAAACACAACCCCTCCTTGCTGTAAGCGAATCTAGCCCGGACCCCAACTCCGGCAGGCTCGCAAATGTCCTTTTTCCCTCGTTCGTCCAGGCAGTACGCCGAGCTTGTTATTGCAGAGCCTTTCACATCTGAGGTTAAGGCGCTGATGGACAGGTGCCCTCCGGAGTGGCGCGCAAGTGTCGAGCTAATCGTGGCAAGTCATGAGCGCCGGGTTGCCGAGTACGTAAGGCAGAAAGAGAAGTTACGGCCTAAGGACGGCCAGTCTTCGCCGTGTCTCGGTACATACAAGGCCGCAGAAACTGTACGGGGTGATCCCGTTATCGCTGCTCGTTCGCTTGCAGGTATCCGCGCCTCACTTCAATCAACTCAGGAATCTCACTGATGGCTTTCTTTCATCGGCGTCCGCGTGCGCCACGAATGACCTTTTGGTCACTGATCACTGTTGTTCTGCTGCTCTGTCTGGCCCTGGTCGCCCCAACCAAAATGGTCGTTGTCCTCTACAAAGCGGGCTTGGTCACTCTTGGCGGTGTGCTGGGCTACTGGATCGACCGGGCACTGTTTCCCTATGCGCGCCCGGATCAAGTCTTGCCGGGTGATCGAGCGTTGGCGGGAATGCGCCGGGCCTTGGTGGTACTGGCCTGCATTCTCGGTCTGACGCTGGGGCTCTGACTATGCGCCCCCTTCGGACCTGTTCCTCTTTCATGTTCCTGATCCTGGTGGTCGGTGTTGCCCTGTTCGGCCGTGCGAAGGCTGAAGTTCCCCCGCAGGCTGAACACTACCGGCGAGACTTGACTCGTATTGCCCAGGCCGAATGGGGGCTTGATGCTCCTGTGGCGATGTTCGCGGCGCAGATCCATCAGGAAAGCCGCTGGAAGTTCGACGCAAAGTCACCGGTCGGTGCCCAGGGCCTGGGTCAGGTGATGCCTACAACTGCCACTTGGCTGGCGCAAACCTTCCCTAAGGCGCTGGGCAAGATCGAGCCCTATAACCCGATGTGGTCGATGCAGGCGCTGGTCAGCTATGACCGTTGGCTTGCCAGTCGGGTTAAGGCCCGCAACACCTGCGATCGGAACGCCATGATTCTCTCCTCTTACAACGGGGGGCTTGGTTGGGTGATCCGAGATCGAAAGTTGGCTTCGGCTTCGGGTGCTGATCCGCTGGTCTGGTTCAACTCAGTCGAGCGTTTTAACGATGGCCGCTCGGCCGCAGCGTTCAAAGAAAACCGCCAATACCCACGCCTGATCTTGTTGCGTTGGGAGCCTGTGTACATCGCTGAAGGGTGGGGCCTGGGAGGCTGCCAATGAGGTCTCTTGCTGGGCTGGCAGTGCCTTTTCTTCTGCTTCTTGGCGTGTCCGCTGCTGTTGCGTTCACGCTGAATCTTAATCAGCAAGAAGGTTATGAGCGGGGTTATGAGGTCGCGAAAGGAGAGGGAGAAGTGGCCCTAGGAAAGCTCCGCTTGGAAGTCACGAACGAAAAGAAAGAAGCCGCAGAGAGGGCGGCTAAGGAACTGGCCGCAGAGAAACAGCGCGGGGATGTTCTGGCGCTTCAACTCACGAACAAAAGTCTTGAGCTACGGAAAAATACCGAACGGCTCACCGGGGAGATTCAACGTGTCACGACTCTTTATCGCCGCGCCCTGGACGCGCCGCCTGAGCCTCTGCCTGTGGCTGTTTTCACTGTTGGCTTTGTCCGCGTGTGGAACCAAGCCCTTACCTCCGGCGCTATGCCTGCCAGCCAGTCCGCCAGCGGAGCTACTTCAAAAGGCGGTGGAGCCGGAGCCATTGAACAGCTCCCTGCAGGCATAACGCCTGCCGACCTTCTGACTAACCATGTACGCAACAGCGAAAGCTCCGCTAAGTGCCGCGCCCAGCTGAATAGCCTTATCGAGTGGAACACCCATGGACGTAACTGACCGCGCATCCGTAGTTGAGGAAGCGAACCGAGAGGCCGCTATTGCGGCGCATTTGGCACAGGCCCGCAAGCCTATAGGCGTATCGGCGCTGGAATGTGTGGACTGCGGGCTGGAGATCCCCGAGGGGCGTCGTCTTGCTGTTCCAGGCGTGATGCTCTGCATTGATTGCCAAGACGTACACGAACGGTTGTCGCGCCAATGACGACTATTGAACTGCCCCTGTGGCAGATGATCGGCATTACCGCCACGGTGCTGGCGATGTTCGCGGGCCTGGTCAAGCTCCTGTTGGCGCAGATGGAAAGCAGGCTGGAACAGCGCTTCTCCATGATGGACAAGCGCTTTGAGGGAGTAAGCAAGGACTCAGAACGATTGCGCGATGTAGAGCTACGCCTGGAACGGCTCAAGGGTGAGATGCCTTTGCACTACGTCCAGCGCGAGGACTATGTCCGCAATCAAACCGTATTGGAGGCCAAGCTGGATGCCTTGGCCTTGAAGCTTGAAAACGTACAGCTCAAGGGAGCCCGTGAATGATTTCTGATCCTGCCAAGGTACGGCGCGAATCGCTGCGCTGGTACATCCTCCTCACTCTCAACACTTCCCGGCCAGTGGACCCTCATGAGGCCGTGGTGCTTTCGACTATCCAGGGCATCTATCCAGACGCCACGCAATTGGAATTGCGGCGTGAGCTGGACTATCTGGCTGATCGCTCATTGGTCACGCTGCAGAAAAGCCCTTCCGGTGCGTGGGTCTGTGGGCTGACTCACTACGGCGTTGATATCGTGGAGTACTCGATTGAGTGCCGTCCGGGTATCGCTCGCCCTGAAAAATACTGGTCGTGACCATGCCGCCGAGAAGCAAGGTCGCCGGACTTCCACCCGAGGTTAAAGAGTGGCTTGACCAAGCACTGGTTGAGTCGAATTTCTCAGGTTATGAGGCGCTATCGTCCGAGCTGGGGAGCCGGGGCTACTCCATTGGAAAAAGCGCGCTGCATCGTTATGGCTCTGAGTTTGAGGTCAAGCTCGCGTCGTTGAAGATGGCTTCAGAGCAGGCTAAGGCGGTGGTACAGGCTGCGCCGGATGATGAGGGCGCAGTCAATGAGGCGCTGATGCGTTTGGTCCAGGAGCATCTGTTTAAGCTGTTGATGACCGACAACAAACCTATTGACTTGCCAAAGGTGGCAAAGGCGGTCGCTGAGCTTGGCAGGGCCTCTGTCGTACAGAAGAAATGGCAAGCTGAAGTGCGCGACAAGGCGGCGGCCGCTGCTGACAAGGTTGAGAAAATCGCCAAGAAAGGTGGTCTGGACGCTAAGACCGTGGACCAGATCCGGCGTTCTATTTTGGGCGTGGCCTCATGAGTGGGCGGTTCCTGTTCGCAAGTTGGGCGCTGAAATGACCAACACTGTTTCCCCGCTCCAGGAGGTGCTGTCCGGTGAGTACCTGCCCCTCACTCCTGCCGTGTTGCTGGAATACCAGAAGAACTGGATAGGCATTCGCGCTCCCCTGAAGGTCGGCGAGAAGTCCCGGCGTATTGGTTTGACCTGGGCTGAGGCTGCCGACAATGTCTTGGTGGCAGCTTCCTCAAAGGAGGCGGGCGGCCAGACTGTCTACTATCTCGGCTACAACCAGGACATGACGGTGGAATATATCCAGGCTTGCGGAATGTGGGCGCGGGCCTACGACTACGCAGCAAGTGAAATTGAAGAGGGGATTTGGCCGGACGAAGATCCGGACAAGAACATAAAGACCTACACCATCACCTTTCCCAGTGGGCTCCGCATCGTTGCACTGACCAGCCGACCGTCCAACCTTCGGGGGCGACAGGGTGTTGTCGTGATTGATGAGGCAGCGTTTCACCAGGATCTAGCTGAGCTGTTGAAGGCCGCGCTTGCGCTACTGATCTGGGGTGGTGAGGTCCATGTGATCAGCACTCACGATGGAACAGAAAACGCTTTCAATGAGCTGATCAATGATATTCGTGCAGGCAAGCGCAAGGGCGAGCTGTTCCGTTGTGAGTTCCGTGACGCTGTAGCGGATGGGCTTTATCAGCGGGTTTGCTTGCGCAAGGGCATTGAATACAAGGCTGAGGAAGAAGCCGCCTGGGTCCAGGACGTCTACGACTTCTATGGTGACGCTGCCGAGGAGGAGCTTGATTGCGTGCCGTCTCAGGGCGGGGGTGCTTTTCTGAGTATGGCCCTGGTCGAGCAGCGGAGTAATCGCAATGTCCAGGTGCTGCGCCTGAACTGCCCGCAAGGCTATGAAACTCTAGATGCTCATGTCCGTCAGGTTGAGTGTCTGGAGTGGTGTGAAGAGCATTTAAAACCGTTGCTTGAGGCCATTCCCAAGGACGTGCAAAGCCATTACGGAATGGACTTTGCCCGCACGGGCGACCTTTCGGTGATCTGGCCCCAGGTTAAAGAGCAGGATCTGCGCAAGCGTGTGGTGTTTGTCATTGAGCTGCGTAACACCCCCTTTGCACAGCAGGAACAGATTCTGTTCTACATGGCTGATCGTCTGCCCAACTTGCTCAAGGGAGCCCATGACGCCAGGGGCAACGGTTCGCAGATCGCTGAAAGCGCTGCCGTTCGCTATGGGTTTAACCGCATCGAGCGGGTAATGCTGACCGAGGGCTGGTATCGCGAACACACGCCACCTTTCAAGGCTGCCCTAGAGGACGGCACCTTGTATGACATCCCGGCCGACAAAGATGTCAGCAGTGATCTACGTGCCTTCCGCATGGTCCGGGGTGTGGCCCGCATCCCAGATAAACGCACCAACGACAAAGGCGAAAAGTCCGGCGGCAAGCGCCACGGCGACGCAGGTATTGCAGCGTTGTTGGCTGACTTTGCTTCGCGTCAGGAAGTCGAGATCTTCGAATATCACCGAGTCCAACCAAACGCTGTGCAAGATCGAAAGGTCACGCTCGGCGCCGGTTGGCGCTCACAGAAGGGCATCTGGTAATGACACAGTCCAAAATAGTTGATCAGTACGGCCGCCCTATCGAGTACGACCGGCTTACAGAGGAGTTGGCGGCCCCGCGGTTGGCGGGAATTCGACAGGTTTGGCACCCCTCTGTTGCGAGTGGCCTTACACCCACGCGACTGGCGAGCATCCTTCAGGCTGCGAATGATGGTTCCGCCAATGACTATTTGACGTTGGCTGAGGAGATGGAGGAGCGTGATCCGCATTACGCTTCGGTCCTCGGCACACGCAAGCTGGCGGTCGCTGGTCTGAACATCCGTATTGAAGCGGCAACAGACGAGGCGGAAGACGTGCGCCGTGCCGATGCGCTGCGGGAGGTGGTAGAGGCGCCCGAGTTCGGCGAGCTGCAAAGCGAAGCTGTGGACGCCCTGGGCAAGTCTTACTCGGTCAGTGAAATCATGTGGGACCGTAGCGGTAAGGTTTGGACTCCTGAGCGTTTCGAGCCCCGTGATCAGCGTTTCTTCCAGTTTGACCGCGAAACAGGCCGACAACTTCGGTTGCTCGATGAAGCAGATCCGGTCAATGGTATTGAGCTTGCCCCATACAAATTCATTGTCCATTACCCGCGTATTCGCTCCGGCCTGCCGATTCGTGGCGGGCTGGCGCGTGTCGCGGCAGTGGCCTACATGTGCAAGGCCTGGACCTGGAAGGACTGGATGGGGTTCGCCGATATCTACGGTATCCCTATGCGGGTTGGGCGCTATGGGCCGAATGCAAGCAAGGACGATATCAACACGTTAATGGCTGCTGTCGCCAACCTCGGCAGTGATGCAGCGGCAGTTATCCCTGACAGCATGCGGATTGATTTCACTCAGGCGGCCAATGTGGCTGGCGCGGGCGAGTTCTTTAAAGGATTGGCTGAGTGGTGGGATAAGCAGGTTAGTAAGGCTGTGGTCGGTCAGACAATGAGCGCCGACGATGGCGCCAGTTTGGCGCAGGCCCAGGTTCACAACGAGGTGCGCCTCGATCTCCTTGAGGCCGACGCCAAAGCACTCAGCAACACGTTGAACCGCCAGTTTGTCCGTCCGTTCTGTGATCTAAATTTTGCTCCTGGTCGAAAGTATCCGCGCCTGATTGTCGATGTACCCAAACCCGAGAATATCAAGCTGCTGATCGATGCCTTGGACAAGCTTGTCCCATTGGGTCTGGAGGTCGAGCAGTCAGTCGTGATGGATAAGTTAAACCTCCCAGCTCCTGCGCCTGGTGCCAAGTTGCTGGGTAAGCCAGTTAGTACACCACTGGCAACGGCGGCAAACCGCGAGCAGTCAGCTCAAGCGATGATTCAGAGAGACATTGTTGATAATCAGGTTGGCACGCTTGAAGCGGCGGCAATGGTGGGTATGGATGACATGGTTGAGGCCATACGTTCACTCTTGGAGTCGGTGGACTCCCTGGAGGAGTTTCGCGACCGACTGATCGAGGTATATCCGGAAATGAATGCTGATCAGTTGGCTGATGCTATGGCGGACGGGATGGCGGCCGCGAGCATGGCCGGACGGTATGACGTCCTGAGGGGCTTGTAATGGCTGTGTCTCACGGCTCCTTGCCCTTCCAGGAGCAGATAGATTACTTCCGGGGCAAGACGGACATTCCGTCCCGCACCTGGACCGACATTTATCAAGTCGAACATGATTGGGCGTTCGTGGTGGCCGGGACCACTAAGCGCTCCCTGTTGTCTGATATGCGGGGAGCGGTTGAAAAAGCCATCACAACAGGGTTGACGCTGGAGCAGTTCCGCAAGGACTTTGACCAGATCGTTAGCAAGCATGGCTGGCAGTACAACGGCGGCCTGGGATGGCGGAGCCGGGTGATCTATGAAACCAACTTGCGCCAGTCCTACAACGCAGGGCGTGAGGCTCAGATGGCTGATCCTGAGTTACGCAAGCGTCGACCCTTCGCCGTATACCGGCACGGGGACAGCGCGCACCCACGGCCACAACACTTGGCTTGGGATGGGACGGTGCTTCCCTTAGATGATCCATGGTGGGCGACTCACAGCCCCCAGAATGGTTGGGGTTGCAAGTGTAAAAAGTACATGCTCAGCCAGCGGGACGTTGATCGACAGGGGCTCAAGGTTGGGCCAGCTCCGGTCGTGGAGTATGAGAACCGGACCATTGGCATAAATAGCCCCAATGGCCCGCGTGTTGTCCGGGTGCCTAAAGGCATTGATCCTGGGTTTGATTTTGCTCCTGGTCAGTCTCGTTTGAATGCAGGCGTTCCACCGCTGCAAGCTTTCGATCCGTTGCCTGATCCAGGGTCACGGGCTAGCAGTGTGCAAGGCGCGGGCTTGCCCAATCGACGCGCTCCAGGTGCATTGCCTCCGGCGCGTGAAATGGCGGCTGACAGATTGCTGCCTTCAGGCCTCTCTGATGTTGAATATGTGGATCGCTTTCTTGCTGAGTTCGGTGCCGCAGAGCGGGCGCCAGTGGTGTTCAAAGATGTGACGGGTGATGCTGTGGTGGTCGGTCGGGATTTGTTCACCAGTGCCAAAACCGGCGCTTTGAAGATCAGGAAGCGCGGCCATGCTCGCGAGCTGCTGTTGCTGGCTGACGCGATTAAAGATCCGGATGAGGTGTGGGTGCGGCTGGAATGGCTCTATTCACAGAACAGGGCAGTTGTCCGGCGCCGCTACATCTCCCGTTATCAAGTCGACGGTGAGCCCGTGCCTGCTTTGTCGGTGTTTGAGGTGGGGGATGACGGGTGGGATGGAGTTACGACATTTTCACCAGATGCCAATGATCCGGACTACCTGGAACAGCTGCGTATTGGTGTCCGGCTCTATCGTCGACCGCAGATCGAGAAGAAGTGAAACCGCGCGCCGCCACACGCGATTAATCCTGAGTGTAGGCCTGGAGGTCCTGGCGGGGACTGCTCACTCAATGGATGAATCTAGATAGTAGGAGGTGAGAGTGGCCGGTGCAATGCTTAATGTGGAACTGGACAACCGTCTGGCGGAGTCGGCTCTTGCTGAGTTACTGGAGCGAATGGGGGATCTGCGGACGCCCCTCCTGGACATTGCGGAATACTTGCATCAGTCCACTGACGACAGGTTTCGTCAACAGGTCGCGCCGGATGGGTCGCCCTGGGCTCCTCTGGCTCCGTCAACTATCGCAAGGAAGGGGTCGAACAAGATCCTTCGCCAGGATGGCAATCTGCAAGACACCCTTCGGCATAGTGTAAGTGGCAATGAACTGGCGTTCGGTACTGACCGCCCTTATGGGGCCATTCACCAGTTCGGTGGGAAAATTGAGCATGCGCCAAGGTCGCAGCAGGTTTACTTCAGCCACAAGAATGGAACTGTCGGCAATCGCTTTGTGAAGCGCAGCAAGTCCAATTTCGCGATGTGGACAACCCGGGGAGCGCATGCGATGGAGTTACCGGCGCGTCCTTATATTGGTCTGTCGTCTGAGGATGACGCTGAGATCCTTTCCATCATCTCCGATTACCTTACTGGTGCTATGAATGGCGGGGCTTAGGAAAGCCCGCTGGCGACGTTTTGAGGGGCTTGCAGGTACAACCGGGGCGGGTGCTGGTCGAGGAAAGCGTTAGACATGCGTTAGATTTGCTTGTGGGGCTATGGCTGCATGATAGATGCAGCAGAATTTCGGCGCCTGCGTATAAAATGGCCCTTCGCTGTACTCCGTAGCACCTCAACTCTATTTGGTTTAAACCTTAAACCGCCCTGAAACTCCCTATCGAATTCAGCCGCTCAAACTGGCGGCATGAAAAGAACACTTCTCGCACTCAATACTGACCTCTCCGCCACCATCACCGATGGTCAGGCGCCCGAGTGGGTCGAACTCATTCCGCCTGGACCGAATGTCACTGGCCGAGATGGTCGTCAGTGGGTGTTCGATGAGCTGGCGGCCAGCCAAGTCCAATCCAGCTTTATTGGCCGTTCCATCGATCTTCCAATCGATTGGGAGCATGCCACCCAGCACCGGGCGCCAAAAGGCGAAGACGCACCAGCGGCAGCCTGGATCAAGCAAGTAGAAACCCGCGACGGCGCTCTTTGGGGGCGTGTTGATTGGACGCCCAGGGGTTCCGCCCAGGTTGTCAGTCGCGAGTATCGATTCCTTTCGCCTGTCTTCGACTATGACCCGCAAACCATGCGCATTGCCCTCTTGGTCAGCGCAGGGCTGACCAACAAGCCGAATTTCCTTCTGACCGCCCTCAACAATGAAAACCCGGAGATCACGCCAGTGAAACTGTCACCAGCGTTTCTGGCCCTGCTCGGCTTGCCCGATGCAGCGACCGAAGAACAGGCCATGTCGGCCGTTACTCAACTCAAAGCCACGGCTCAAGCCACCAATACCGAGCGCCTTGATCTGGCGCGCTTTGTTCCGCGTGCGGATTTCGACGCGATGGAGGGGCGCGCCGCCAATGCCGAGCAGCAGTTGGCCACGCACAAAAAAGCAGAGCACGACAAGGCCGTCGACGCGCTGCTTACCTCGGCCACCCAGGCCGGAAAGATCGTTCCGGCGACTGTCGACTACTACCGTGCGTCTTGCCATGACGAGGCGGGCCTGGAGCGCTTCAAGGCGTTTGTAGCAGCCGCTCCCACCGTGGGCACTCCTTCCGGCCTCGACAGCCGAAAGCCAGAAAGCACCTCTACGGCTCTCAACGCCGAAGAAAAGCAGGTCGCATCGTTGCTCGGTATGAGTGATGCGGAATTTCTCCAGGGCAAGGCGTAACCCAGCCCCTCAGCAAGGTACTACCCATGATTATTACTCCAGCGTCATTGGCGGCGCTTTACACGGCATTCAAGGCGGAGTTCCAGAAGGCTCAGGCTGCAACGCCAACTGACTGGCAGCGTATCGCAACGCTGGTCCCTTCTTCGTCGGCGAGCAACACCTATGGTTGGCTCGGCCAGTTCCCGAGTTTTCGGGAGTGGATTGGCGAGCGTGTTCTCAAAAACATGGCCGCCCACGGCTACACCATTACCAACAAGAGCTATGAAGCGTCGGTAGGGATTCCGCGCTCGGCCATCGAAGATGACGAGGTCGGCGTTTACAAGCCGCTGTTCGAAGAAATGGGGCGGGCTTCCACTACGCACCCTGACGAGCTGGTGTTCGGCTTGCTGAAGGCCGGGCAGTCCGAAAAGTGCTACGACGGTCAATACTTCTTCGACGTTGATCATCCGGTTTACGCCAGCAACGATGGCACCGGCACAGCTGTATCGGTAAGTAACTTTCAAGAGGGGACCGGCCCTGCGTGGTATCTGCTCGATGTGAGCCGCGCAATCAAGCCTCTGATCTTCCAGAAGCGCCGCGATTATGCGTTGAAGGCGATGACCAGCCTCGATGATGAAAGCGTGTTCATGCGTGATGAATACCGCTATGGCGTCGATGCGCGGGCTCAAGTCGGTTTCGGGTTCTGGCAGTTTGCCTATTGCTCGAAAGCCCCTCTCACCCCTGACAGCTATGGCGCTGCTCGTGCCGCCATGAAAGCCTTCAAGGGCGATGGCGGCCGACCATTGGGCGTCACTCCTGGACTCCTGGTCGTGCCTTCTGTTCTGGAGGGTAGTGCCCGCAAGATCCTGAAAAAAGACGCCGACGGTGGCAACGAGTGGGCAGGCACTGCCGAAGTCCTCGCGCCAAGCTGGCTGGATTAAGGGGGCGCTATGACCATCGTTATTGTTGCCAAGCATGATGGGTTCCGCCGTTGCGGTGTCGCCCACTCCAGCAAGAAAACCAAGTATCCCGACGATTTCTTCACCGAGGAGCAACTGCTGGCTTTGAGTAAAGAGCCCCAGTTGATTCTCGGTTATGAAGATGATGAACCCGGCCCGGGGGACCAACTCGATGGAAATCGTTCGGAAGCGTTGCCGCCGCAAGCGTCCAGCGCCCAGGAAGACGGCCAGTCGCAAGCGCCTCAAGCAATCGTTGCGCCCTTGGGCGGTGTTGTTGAACTGCCTGCTGTCCCAGCCGTAAGTCTCATTCCTTCGGATCAACTGTCAGGCCTGGAGAACGCCGCCAGCGTTCTAGATGGGCAGTCGTCGAGCGGCGACAGCGGGACGACTCAGGTTCTGGATGGCGCTCCTGGTCCTGTAGTCGATCAGCCGCAAGCCGAAGGCGAGCAAAGCAAGACCCGCAAGGCCCGAGGCGCAGCGAAATGAACATCTCACTGCCGTCCGCTAGTCAGCTTCTGTTTCGATTCGGGGCTCGCCAACTGACTCAAGTTGCAACACCTAGTGAACTGCTCCCTATCGAGCCTGAGCTATTGGTTGCCGCTGCGGCAGGCAAGCCGCTCAACGACTGGGAGCCTGAACAAGTTGAGACGGCTGTGGCTACGTTGGCACGGATCGCTGATGTAGTTACACGGGCGCGCAGTGAGGTTTCTTTCTATCTACGGTTTCGCCCCGCCAATGAAGATGCGCCCGCCTGGGTGGCGGACGACTTGGCGGAGATCGCTCGCTATCACTTGTATGACGACGCGGGCCGTGAAGACTCCACTGTTCGCGTCATTTACAAGGACGTGATCAGGCGCTTGGAGGCGCTGGCGGCAGAGGACAAGGAGCGCGGAGCGGCGGAAGGGGGGCAATCTAGATTCGAAATCACCAGCAACCCGAGACTCATGAGCCGTCGCACCCTGAGGGCTCTGTGATGTTGGGGGAGCTGGAGGATCTGATTGAGGCCCGACTCAAGGAGTTGTGCAAGACCTTGCAGCGCCTGAAGGTTGAAAGCTATGGCGGCGAATTGAGCGATCCGGATCTCTTGTCAGGGTTGTTGAATCGCTGCCCGGCAGTCCTGGTTATGGTGCCAAAGGCGGTGTTCAACCGGAAAAGCCAAGCACGTTACAGCGTGCCGATCACCTTCCGGTTGGTAATCGCCACCCGAAATGCTCGCAGCGAACGGGATACCCGGCGCGGTGGCACCGGCTCAGAAATTGGCAGCTATGCACTTTGGGAAGCCTGTATGCACCAACTGGTGGATTGGCAACCCTGGGAGGGCAGAGCCGCTATCAGGCCAACCGAGCTTTCAAACCTGATCAATGGGAAGTTTGCGAGCGATCACCTGTCAGTCCTGGGCCAGTCATTTGTCATTGAATTGGATTGGGAAAAGCCCGCTCAAGCGCTGCCGGAACTCCTCGGCATCGACATGCAATACCACACGCCATCGGAGAATCCCGAGCCGGTGGCCACCGACACAATCGAACTGAGGGACGTGTAATGCACGTTATCGCTGCGCCAGGTTTGCTGGTGCCCAGGGAGTCAGACCCTTTGACGCGCATTGAGCCAGCTCCGGCCGATGCGGTCGAGGTTCCCGACACTTCGTATTACCGCCGCCGCGTTGCCGAGGGCGAGCTGCTGCTTGTTAAGAAGACGCGTAGCGGTGCCAAAAGCCCCGCAAAAGGAGCCGATGAATGAGCATTTCCTTTGACACCATTCCGGCATCGATCCGCAAGCCGGGTGCTTACTTTGAGTTCAACACCAGCTTGGCGGTGCGGACGCTGCCAACCAACAGGCAGAGCATTTGCTTGATTGTGCCCCTGGGGCCGAATGCAACGGTGCCAGCCAACGTGCCGACCCAGTTTTACAGCGCCGATGAGGCGGGTGAACTGTTCGGTCCGGTGGCGAAAGAAATGACTGAGGCCGCAATCAAAGCCTATCGCTATGTCGCCATCTCGGCCGTTGGCGTGGTGGTGGAAGGTGACGCAGAGCCGAACATTTCTGCCGCGCTGGATGCTACTGCGATGGGTGGATTCACTATCCTTGTTCCGGCGTGGTTCACCCAGTCGGCGCTCACTGCGTTGCGCACCCATATCCAGACTTACACCGACTCCATTGAGCAACAGAGCATCATCGGTGTAGCTGCATTGACTGGCACCTTGTCAGCCGCCACAACTTTGGCTGCTTCTTTGAACTCTGGCGCCATCACGTTGGCCGTTTTGCCAGGAACTGCATCGAGTCCGCGCCAAGTGGCGGCAGCCTATGCCGCAGTGATCGCCTCCGAAGAAGATCCAGCACGCCCGCTGAACACTCTTGTGCTGGGCGGTGTTCAAGCCCCGGGTATCACCAAGCGCCTTGGCCGAACTGAGCAAGAAACGGCGCTGGCTAATGGAGTAACGCCGCTGGAGGTGGGTGCGGGTGATGTTGTGCAAATTGTCCGAGCAGTCAGCACCTACACCAAGTCGGCGGCCGGTGCCAATGACGTTTCTCTGGTCGACCTGACCACTATTCGGACGCTCTATTACGTTCGCAATGCCTGTCGCGAGCGTGTCCGGCTGCGATTCCCCCGCTCCAAACTTTCCGTCAAAACTCCGGGGGCAGTGCGTGGCGAACTGCTCGATGTGCTCAAGAAGCTGGAGGAACTGGAGATCGTTGAAGAGGTTGACGCCAATGCCGCTGGCTTAGTGGTCGAGCGGTCGGCCCAGGACGTGAACCGTCTGAATGCCTCTATTCCGACCGATGTTGTTAACGGCTTGCACGTTTTCGCCGGTCGTATCGATCTGCTTTTGTAAGAGGTGACACCGAATGGCTGATAACTATGTGGGACAAATTGTCCTGGAGATCAATGGCACTGACTACGAAGTGACCAGCGTTGAGCCAAGCCTAAAGACTGGTCGCAAGGTCGTGAAAACCATGAACCGCACCGGTCGCCCAACTGGCACGGCAAAGGGTATTGAAGAGCATGAGTTGAAAATCTCTGTTCCGATTCCGAAAGCGGGTGAGCCCGATTGGCGCGCACTGATGGACGCCAAGTTGACCATCTATCCCCAGGATGGGGGCGGAAAGCGCCAATCCTGGACCGGCTGCTCACTGGCGGAAATGGGCTCCAAGTATCAGGTCGAGGGTGAGGCTACCCGGGATCTGACTATCACCGCGCTGAACTTCTACCTGGAATAACAAGATGACCGAAAAAGCGAGCAAACAATGGGACGGCCTGACCATAACCGGGTGTCTGGGTATCGGCGTTTATTACGCCGGAAGTCACCATAAGGATTTCACGTTACGGGCGCCGGTAACGGGTGATCTGATTAACGCCCAGCAGGAGTACCCGAGCGGCCCCCTGCAACTGATTACCGTGGACGTGTACCGGCGCCAGTTGCTGGCACTGGGGGATATTCCACAGGGGGCGCTAACTACAGAGCTTCTGTGTGGCGCCTTGCATGAGAGCGACCTCGCCATCATCGCCGACGCTGACGCCGAACTGGAAAAAAAGCTCAAGCCGCTGAGCGCGGTATCGCCGACTGGCGAAGGATCGAGCATGGGCTTGTCCGGAACGGCTACCGGCTAGACGAAATTCGCAAGATGACCAAGCCGGAAATAGAGGCCCGCATCGGGCTGATTATCGGCAAGGTCCAGGGCACACGCTACGTCGCCCAACGCAAGCGTGTACCGCTGCCTAAACCCAAGTAACGAAAGGCTCGGTTCCGGGCCTTTCTTGTATCTGCAAGACCTTCGGGGGTGTTGAATGAGTTCCGATCTGCGCGTCGCGCTTCGTATACAGGCCCATTCGGGCAACAGTAGGCGCGAGGTCGAGATGCTCAACCGTGACTTGCGCAAAGCAGGTAAGGAGGGGGCAAAGTCCCTGGCCGATGAAGCATGGAAGGCTGGCGCGGCTGTTACCAAGATCGGCCAAGCCGGGGCGGTTAGCTACAAGACCATGCGTAGCTCGATGCGCGAGACAGCAAAGGCCGGGGCTGATACTCGATTCGAATTCACCAAGACCACGGCCGAACTGAAAGAGATGGCTAATGCTGCTCGTACAGCCGCCCGCAATGCAAAAACCGAGTTGAGCGGGGCTGATAGGCAAGGTGTGCAGCCTTTGCGCCAAAGCGTTGAGCGCACTGAGTCGGCTTTTCGGCGTTTGGCTCAGAATGGTGGCCGCAACCTGCGAGCCCTCAAGACTATAGCTGCTGGTGTGCGTCAGGAGTTTGACCGACTTAAAGGCTTCGGTAGCTCCGCTCAGGGCCAACTAGCTGGACTTGGCTTGGGGGTAGGAGTTGTTGCTGGCCTGACGGGTAGCGCTCGATTAGACCGCCAGTTGATCCGCACCAAGCAAACCGCCGACATGTCACCCGAGGAGAAAGAGGATTGGAAGCGTGAGGGCTTCCGGATCGCCACCGACTACGGCATCAGTCGGGAGGATGTGGACAGCGGTTTCAATACGCTCATTGCATCCGGGGTCAAGTATGACCCGGCCAAGAAGACAGCCGATGCCATCGGGCAGGCAACCGCCGTCACAGGTGCGGACTCTGCCGTTTTGGGTAAGGCGGTTGTAGCAGCGGCTAGTGCATTCAATATCGACTTAAACAAGGCCGACGCGGCCCTTGATCTCCTGCAAAAAATGACAGTCGCTGGTCGTTTGGGAAATGCCGAGTTGGAGAACCTGTCCGACCTGTTTCCGAAAATTGGCGGTGTTGCGTCTGCGGCAGGTATGTCCATTGAGCAGGCCCTGGCCTTTACCGAGGCGCTTTCTAAGGTGGAGTTGCAACCTGACCGGCTGGGGACTTTGGCGGAGTCGACCCTACGAGTTTTCAGCAACAAGCAATACCGGGATCAGATCACTAAGGCTAGTGGTGTTCAGTTCTTCAACAAGAAGGATGGCAGCTCCAGAAACCCAATGGAGGTTTTCGAAGATCTGAAAAGGAAGTACAGCGCGATGAAAACCGATGAGCAGCGCGCCAAGTTCATGGGCATTGTCTTTAAAGGCATGGACCAGGACACCGTTCGTGGCATGCGCAGCATGCTGACTGGCGAACGCCTCGACGACTTCAAGTCAGGGGCCAAAGAGCTGGAAACCTCCTCGCCGATCTTCAATCGCGACCTGAAGGAAAACACCCATAGCGCCAGTGGCTCCGCTGCCCGCGTTAAAGCGACTCTGAATGAAGCAATTGACCGGATGGCAACCCCACTAAACAAAGGGCTAGCAGATATGGGGAACTATCTGCTCGATGACCTGAACCTGTCCGGAGAGCAGATGCTACTCGGTGGTGCAGCCTTGGGGGTTGGCGGCTATTACGCGGGGCGTGGTGCCAAAGCAGGCGCAGGGGCGCTGCTCAACAAGTTCATGGGGGGGCCTGAGACACTGAAGAACATTGCGGTTGGTAAGGTGTTGGAGGAGGCCACTGGCGTGAGTTCGGTTTTCGTCACCAACTGGCCTGCGCCCATGCTTGCGGGTGCAGGTCTGCCGGACCTGCCGGGCGGACAGCCTTCCCAGGGCAATGGCAAGCCGGGCGGGTTTATAGCGCCCTGGCTTGCTCCAGCGGCGCTTGCTTTCGGCACCACGCAAGTGGGGGGAGCCAGTGCCAGTACCGATGAGGGGCGACTGCGTGATGCTCAGCGTAGCGTGCTGCTCGATGACGGCCAGCGGGCCTATCAGACCGCGTTCTATCGCAACCGGATAGACCTCGCGGCACAGAACCCTGAGCAGTCCTCGGACTGGCTGTCGTCCCAGGCGCAACGCTTGACGCATCAGCAAACGGGCATGACGGCTGCGGGTCTGCCTATCGACGGCGCCAATCAGTGGGCGGCAGGTGTGGCAAACCGGGCTGTGAGCGCGGGAACTGAGACGCCTGCGGCCCAGGCCCGGCTACAGAGACTTCTTGATCAGCCCTTGGTGATCGAGCTGCGTATGGATTCGCACTTGATACAGGCTGAGGTTGAGCGCCGGACGGATATCCAGATGAGGCGCGGCCAATGAGTTGGGCAGAAACTTTGCTGGACGCATCCTTTCGGGGTGTTCCGATTCAGGTTGTTGAGGAGAGCGTACAGTGGCAGCGCTCTCTGGCTGAGCATGGCACCCCTTTTAAAGATGGAGACAGTGTCCGGGATCTTGGTCGGGGTGCGCGCCGCTTTCCCATGCAACTGGTGGTGTTCGGGGTCAACTATGAAATTGAGCTTCAGAACATTATTCGTGCTTTGGAGATTATCGGCCCTGGCGAGCTGATACACCCGATTTACGGCAGTCTGAGCGTCGTGTCTCAGAATGTCGAAATCAAGCATGTAGCGGATGCTCCTGATGCTGCCGTGGTTAGCTTGGTGTTCGTTGAGGACACACCAGACCTGCCGTTTTTCGCCCGGCAATTTGAGTTTGTCGATATCGGCGTTTTGGAGCCTGAAGATCAATACAGGTGGCAGGATGGGATATTCGACCTGTTCGGCCGAATCGATTCCCTGGTCGCTGAGATTCAGTCGTGGATTGGCGGGGGCTGGGTGGGGTTGATCGAGAAGGCGCTAGGGCTGCCGGGTATCTTCTTGCGCGTGCAGCAATTGCGCTCGCAGATTCTGGGAGTTGTATCTGGCGTTGCGTCAATGGCGAAACATCCATCGGCCGCGTTCGACCCGCTAAGCGACCTGTTTAGAACTCCAGCGCAAATCCGCAGTTCTGTACAGGGCAGCACTCCAAGCTCCTCATTGGCCTTGCTCTCGCGGTCTGGCATTCCAGCCGCCATGCCGGGCGGTGATGGTTTGACCACTGACGCTGCCAGGGTGGGAAACGGTTTTCTGATAAGCGCCCGCGAGGGCGTGGCTCCTGATGCGGGTCTGTTGCCGAATCGCATGCCTGATGACCCGGTGGAGGCCAGCGCCTTTTCCTTGGTCGTCCTGGTCGTCACTGAGCTGGCGGTTGCCCATGCTCAGGCGGTGGCAATCTTGATTGAGGCTGAAGCCAAGAAGCCAACGCTGAGCCCGGTGGAGGTCGAGGGGCTGGTTAACTTGGTGCGTTCGTTGGTCCAGGGCTCAATCCTGCTTCAGCGCCGCCTTTTCAGTGTCGAGGACTCGCGGCCAGTTATTGAGGCGCTACGCAACACCGCCGCCATGATTCAAGCCCGAGGCCGTCAGGTAATACTGCAAAGCCCGCCCATGATTGAGCGGGTTGTGCAGACGCCCGCAAGCCTTCGCCTGCTGGCCCACCGTTGGTACGGCGACCATGCGCGTTCAGTGGAACTGATTCGCCTTAATCCTGACCTCAAGAACCCCCATAACATCCCGGCTGGTAAGGTGCTGCGTGCTTATGCTGAATAACCCTATGCCATCCATTCGCCTGTCTATCGGTGGCTTGGCCCATGACTCATGGGACGGCTGGTCAGTCGAATCCGATTTGTTGACCCCGGCTGACGCTTTCGAGCTTGAGTTGCACACCAAGAACGCTTTGCGTCTCCCGGAGGTGATCAAGGAAGGGGCGCCGTGTTCGCTAACACTGGATGGCGACCGGGTTTTGACTGGGCAAATCGATGAGTTTGAACACGACATATCCCGCCGTGGTATTGCCATGCGGATCAACGGCCGGGACAACGCGGCGCCCCTGGTTGACTGCTCGGCGCCGTTTGTTTCGATGCGTGAGGCATCACTGGCGCAGATCCTGGAGCAGGTGGTTAAGCCGTTGGGGGCTTATCAAGTCGAGATCCGCGCAGACAAGGCCAAGACCAGGCGATTGGTCCAGGTGGAGCCCGGCCAGACCGCTTGGGAGGCGCTGTTACAGGTTTCTGAGGCAAATGGGCTATGGCCCTGGGTTGAGCCGGATGGTCGTTTGATCATCGGTGGGCCGGACTACACCGCGCCACCAGTCGGCACATTGGTACTGCGTGAGGACGGCATGGGCAACAACGTTGAGCGCTTGAGTGTTCGTCGATCAATTGCCAATCGATACAGCCAGATAACGGTCCTGGGCCAACACGGGCAGTACGACAACGACGGGCTTGATACCAAGCGTGCTCACCTGCGTTCGGTGATCCAGGACGAGACGCTGGCGCGTCGCGGGATCTTCCGTCCGAAGGTGGTAATCGATAGCTCCAGTGAGAACCAGGACATGGCCACGACCCGCGCCAGGAAGCTCCTCGCTGACAGCCGCTTGGAGGGCTTTGAAATACGCGCCATCGTCAAAGGGCATCGTGCCGACAATGGGCGGGTATGGGCTCCTGGACAGCGGGTAGTCGTCCGCAGTGAGCCGCATGGACTCAATGACACCTACTTTCTTATGTCACGCACCCTCAGGCTGTCCCGTGGTGAGGGGGAAATAACTGAGCTGCGCCTGCGTGAAGACAAGATGTGGGTGTTGGATGGCAACAAGTTGAAGAAGCACAAGGGCAAAACCAATGCCGATGCTGCGTTTATTCAGATGATCAGGGGGGCGTAATGGCCGATATGGGGCGTTTGGTGCGCGAGCAGGTCCGTCGCGTGATGTCTGGCTTTCGATTGCCCTTCCGGGCTGTTGCAGCTCGTAACACGCACGGCAAGCTGATTGGTGTGCAGATGCAAGGGCTGGCGGGTGAGGCGGTGGTGGGCGAGCAGTTCCAGTATTACGGCTTCAGCTCTGCGCCGCTGCCGGGTGCTGAGTACATCGTTATCCCGGTCGGTGGGAACAGCAAACACTCAGTAGTTGTTGCCAGTGAGGATGGGCGTTACCGATTGGCGCTGAAGGATGGGGAGGTTTCGCTGTACACCGATGAAGGTGATTGCGTTCATATGAAGCGTGGGCGGGTTATCGAGATTGTGACTGATGAGCTTGTTGTGAAGGCTCGGAATAAAATTCAGTTTGATACGCCGATGGTTGAAATCACCGGGGACCAGTATACGCAAGGCAGTATCAAGGCCGATGGTGAAATTTCGGACGGTGTGCGGAGCATGCAGGCAGATCGAGATATTTATAATCAACATGACCATGGTGGCGGCCCTAAGCCATCGCGCCCTCAGTGAAACTCTGCTATCTATTGGCGCTTGGATAGGGAGGAAACCACAGATGGAACATGCAGTTTGCAAGAATGATTTGATCACATATGACACGGTGGTTTTTCAGGCGCTACATCCTCATACGCTGCACAACTACAGGAGGAATCTGATTTGTCCTGAGTGTTGCCATAAGTCTTACTTTCGCAAAGCTTCTGGTGGGCGGGCTGCTTGTTTTGGTGCTTTTCATGGACCTGGCTGCACGCAGGCGTCGTCTATAAGTGATTGGAAATATGATGCTGCGGTAGATGACGACGCAAACTATAATCCACAGACTCATATAATCATTGACGTGCCGTGGGGTAATCCACAACTAACTCCAGCTCACTCGTTTGCTGACTATGTCCAGGATCAAAGAGGTGTCGTGTCTTTAGCTCAGGGGGCAGCTGGACCGGTTACGTTGCGTAGATCCTTGTCCTGGCTGCTAGATCGTTTGATGTCAGACAAATTCATTGGCGATACGCGAGTTTTGGATATCCCGGGTTATATTCAAGGAACCGCTGACGAGCTATTTGTCAGGTGTTCAGAGGTGAATTTACACAGATGCGAGCCTAATAAAATCTATGGTTTTTGGGGGCCGATCTACGAGGTGAATAGTAGAGGTTTCGGTGGGTATTATCTGAATAGTGGGGAGTGGTCTGAATTCAGTTTTCTGCTGAACTCTGATGAGTGCTCAGTTCTACACCAGATTCATGGGGCTGTAGCAGAGGACTTGGAGGGCGCGACGGTTCTGTTTTTCGGTAGATTGTTACCCAACGGCCACAACGCTCAAATTAATCCGGTACTGAGTGCTGTTAGGGTTCCTA
The DNA here is from genome assembly GCF_900103205.1 of Pseudomonas sp. NFPP12. Classification (NCBI taxonomy): domain Bacteria; kingdom Pseudomonadati; phylum Pseudomonadota; class Gammaproteobacteria; order Pseudomonadales; family Pseudomonadaceae; genus Pseudomonas; species Pseudomonas sp. NFPP12. The sequence goes on along the minus strand of NZ_FMWW01000002.1, from coordinate 497,183 downwards.
ACTAAATAGAACACCCTTAAACCGACCTGAAATAAGAAATGCCCTTTGTGCCTGCATCATCCATCCCATGGACGCAGGCATAAACTCAACTACTGGCGATTTAACGGGGCGGCGTATCAATACGCTTGCGAACGCCGTTTACATCCGTCTTATTACGCCACTCGGCACATGGTGGAAAGACCCAGCCCTGGGCTCACGCCTGTATGAACTTCGCCGCGAAAAGGATCTGCCCCGAGTGGGCATCCTGGCAAAGCAATACGCCGAGCAGGCCCTCAAGCCCCTGCTCGATGATGGTCGCGCCAAGAAGATCACCATCACCGCCGAGCAGCCCCATAACGGCTGGCTCGACCTGCAAATCGACATCATCGACGCCACCGGCAATCCGCAGGTGTTTCGCCAACCTGTAAGGGTGATTTGATATGGCCTTTTCTGCGCCATCCCTGGAAACCATTCTCGCCGCGATCTTGCGCGACATTCGCAACCTTCAGCCCGAGGCTGATATCGGCACCGACAGTGACAACTATGTGCGCTCTGCTGCCGTTGCTGCGGCTGTCGAGGGCCTGTATCAGAAGCTCGCCTGGGTGTATCGCCAGATCTTCCCAGACACCGCCGACGAAGAAGAACTGGTGCATGCGGCTGCCATTCGGGGAGTGCTGCGCAAGGGCGCTGTAGCGGCGACAGGGGCCGTCGCGCTGAAAGGTGCTGTAGGTGTCGAGTTGTTGCCAGGGGCCACCCTCACTCATGTTGTGACCGGCGAGAAGTTCGACGCATTAGCTAGCGCGACAATTGGCACCGATGGCACTGCAACCGTTCTTGTCCGGGCGCAGACTGTCGGCGCCCATCTCAACAAGCTGACCGGTGGCCTTGTACTCACCAGCCCGCCGTTGGGCATGGATTCGGCTGCCAGCTTCACTGGTGAGACTACCGGTGGTGATGATCAGGAAAAGACCGAGTCCTTGCTTGCCCGGCTCCTGGACCTCATACAGTCGCCGCCAGCAGGTGGCACGGCTTATGACTTCAAGCGCTGGGCCAGAAGCGTGGACGGTGTGGCAGATGCATTGGTGCTGCCCATGCGGCGTGGCGCGGGTACTGTCGACGTGGTGATCACCGCCAGCACCGGCACCCCATCGGCCGAAGTCATAGCCAACTGCAAGGAGTTCATCCTGGGCGAATGCTCGGTGATTGCCGATGTGTGGGTTTATGCCCCGGTGGTCCGCACAGTCGATTCCACAGCTCTGGTAGAGCTGGCGGACGGTTACAAGCTTGCTGACGTGCAAGTGGCCGCGCAGGCGGCGTACAACACTCTGTTAGGGGCGCTCAAGCCTCGCGAGATGCTCAAGCGCTCACAGATTGAGGCCATGCTCAACAATCTGGCCGGTGTTACAGATCGCTCAGTTACGGCCCCGGCCGGAAACGTCAAAGCTTCTGATGACGCCAGCCTGATCGGTTGGATTCGACCCGGCACCATCACACTGGGGCTGATGCAATGACAAGTCTTGCCGACCAGCTCCGGCTGCTGCTCCCGCCAGTTTCATATGACGGCTCGGCGCCCCGCCTATCGGCTGCCATCGAAGCCGAGGCCAACGCTCTGACACTGTCCGATGCTCAAGCCGAGGCGAATTACAGCGCCATTTTTGCCGACTCTGGAATGGGGCTTACCGACTGGGAGCGCGTGCTTGCCCTACCAGATCCTTGCCTTGTTGGTGTGCCGCAATCGGTTCGCCAGCGTGTGCAGGCGGTTGTCAGCAAGCTGCAAGGTCGTGGCGGTCAAAGTCGGTCTTTTTTTATCGCCCTGGCAAAGTCCCTGGGCTACGACATAACCATCGATACCTTTCGCCCAGCTCGTGCAGGCATAGCGCGAGCAGGTGACGCAATCAACGGCGGCGACTGGGCGTTCACATGGCGCGTCAACGCGCCAGCGGTCACGGTCAATCAGGCCGTTGCAGGAATCACAGGAGCGGGTGACCCGTTGGCTTCATGGGGCAATAAGCCACTGGAGTGCAGGCTCAATCAAATGAAACCCGCCGAATCCATTCTGCTGTTCGGTTACGGAGACAACTAATGCAAAAGATCGGTGCGAGTACCGCGTCGGCAAACGCTCTTGGTGAGTTTACCGAGGGAAACCCCGGAGCAGGTGTAGACGCTACGTTGCTCAAGGCAGCGTGGTTGAACGCGATACAGCGGGAACTTGTTCACATCGTCGAAGGGGCAGGCATGAGCCTGGATGCTGCTGACGATTCTCAGTTATTGAAGGCCATTCAGGCCATTCAAGCCATTGCAAACACATGGTCAAAGCTCAACGGTAAGCCGACAACTATTGCTGGCTTCGGAATTACTGATGCGTACACAAAACAAGAGACTAAATCAGAGATTCAGGCCCGAGTCGCGGATTTGGTCGCTTCCTCTCCGGCTGCGCTCGATACGCTCAAAGAGCTTGCCGACGCACTAGGCAACGATCCCAACTTCGCCGCGACGATGACAAGCGAGCTCGCGAACAAGGCAGCGAAAGCCACAACTCTTTCGGGCTATGGAATCACTGATGCCTACACCAAGACCCTGATGGACAATGCGTTGTCTGGCAAGGCCGCAAAAGCCACGACCCTTTCGGGTTATGGAATCACTGATGCCTACACCAAGACCGAAGCCGACGCCGCAATAAAAGCTCAGGCCACCGAAACCCAGCGCGGGGCTGTGAGGATCGCAACGATTACTGAGATGAATGCAGGGGTTGATGACTCGGCAGCTTTAACGGCTAAAAAGGCGAAATGGGGCTTTGCCATCAGCATAGGGGAAAATGGGTACATCGCTTTCCCGTCGTGGCTGGGCCGTTTTGTTGTGCAGTGGGGAACAACTACTGCTGCAAGCGTGACTTTTCCTTTGCAGTTTTCGGCGATCAGTCACCTAGATCTGAAGATTAACAACATGTACAGCAACAGTTCTCCCGCAGGCACTTATACGAACGTATCCGCATCATCGACAACCGGATTTTCAGTTACATCAGCGGCAGCGGGCACGGGACAGCTCAAATGGTTGGCGTTCGGAAACTACTAAGAGAGGTTTTCTATGATTTACGCAAAATGGATTGATGCTGACGCCCGCTTTGCTTTCTCTCTGACTGACAACGGTGGGCAACGCATCAGTGAGGGCGCCCGTGATGTGCTGCTGTTGAGTGAGTCTGCGGGCAAGCTCCTTGTACCAGATGAAAACGGCTTTCCGGTGGCTGTTGATGCTCCGGGACCAACAGATGAACAACTGGCTGATGAAGAGCGGTTTTGGCGTGATCAAGCGTTTTTGACTTCGTCCAGCATTCGAGATCGGCACCGTGACGAGCTAGAGCTTGGTAAACCCACAACGTTGTCTCCCGAGCAGTTCAAGGAATTGCTCACATACATGCAAGCGCTACGTGAGTGGCCTCAATCGTCAGATTTCCCGCTGTTTGAGTGTCGGCCAGCAGCTCCTGTTTGGCTTGAGTGGCTTAAATGACCGTCGCTTTGGGGCGGCTGTAGCCGTCTGCTTGCCCGCGTAAGCGGTTGTTACAACCTACACAGACATTGAATAGCAAGACGGCCACGAGCTGCCCCACAGAACGCCAACGAGTGTCTCCATACATGGGAACAACTCGTGGCAAAACAGAAACCCTCGTATCACCCGCCGCACCCCGGCATTTTCACCGCGCCAACAGCAGTGCAGCCCGGTTTCATTACTGGCACTGAGGCCATAGCAGGTTTTGGGCATCGCGACTTCTATATCGCGGTTATCCCCAGGGCTGACGCGGTTAGAATCATCAAGGCCAATCACTACTCAAGGCGCGTCGTCGCCAACAGCTTCATCCATTTAGGTGTTTGGGTGCATGGGGTTATGCGCGGCGTGTTGCAGTTTGGCTATGCCCTCAACCCGAGGGCTGCTGACAAGATCGTGGCAGGCACAGAGATAGGTCAGTACCTGGAGTTGAACCGCATGTGGCTCGATGACATCGCGCCGCATAACAGCGAAAGTCGTGCGCTAAGCTACTGCTTCAAATACATCAGGCGTGCATGCCCAACAGTGGCCTGGATTCAATCCTTTGCTGATGAGCGCTGTGGGGCTTGGGGCGTGGTTTATCAGGCCGCGAACTTCCACTACTTTGGACACCACTGGACAAGCTTCTACGAACTGGACGGCGAGACCTACCACAGCCAGCTATTAAGTCGGCACAAAGCAAGTGGCGGTCGGGCACAGTTCCTGCGCGAAAATCTGGATCGCGCAACGATCCATAGGCTCAGACAGTTCCGCTATATCTATTTGATTAAGCAGTCCTGGCTGAAGCGCTGCAAGGTCAGCCCGCTCCCGTATCCGAAGCCTGGCCAGCCGCTGCCCGGGCGGCGTAGGCATCGTCGGTTTACCCAGGTGCCAAACGCGGCGCAAAATTTGCCGCTGCGGCGCACGCCTCGCGGTGCCAATTAACGTGCAAAACGGTGCCAAAACCGGCGCGCGCTTACAGGCTTTTACCTGGCGGGCAAGCCGGTTGGCGCAACCGGCTTGCCCGCTCTGCATTCCGAGGGGCGCAAAGCCCCGGGCCAGAGCGGAATTCAGGTGGGTAGAATTTTTACTCTAAAAGTGACTATTAAAGTGTCTTGAGTCATTTTTGTGACTATTCAGGCCTTCTTTGGCTCTAGTCGGCCTTTTCCAAAGCTGCTACTCTCGGCGCGCTTTGTGACTTCTCGGCCTAAGTAAAAGCCAGACTCACCAACAATAGACACCAATAAAAAACACAGACAAATAATAATCGCATCAAATGCGGTGATGAATTCGCGTTGCTGAGGAGTGGGCTTCCATGATCGAAGACTTTTGGAAGGATAAGTACCCAGCTGGGATTGCTGCCGATATCAATCCAGACGAGTATCCGAATATTCAGGCGGTGTTGAAGCAGTCCTGCCAACGTTTCGCTAACAAACCGGCCTTTAGCAACCTCGGCAAGACAATCACCTACGGTGAACTGTACGAACTGTCCGGGGCCTTTGCCGCGTACCTGCAGCAGCATACCGATTTGCAGCCCGGCGATCGAATCGCCTTGCAACTGCCCAACCTGCTGCAATACCCGATCGCGGTATTCGGTGCGATCCGCGCCGGCCTGATCGTGGTCAATACCAACCCGCTGTACACCGCGCGGGAAATGGAACACCAATTCAACGACTCCGGCGCCAAGGCCCTGGTCTGCCTGGCCAACATGGCCCACCTGGCAGAGGCCGTGGTACCCAAGACCGGGGTCAGGCACGTGATCGTCACCGAAGTGGCGGACCTGCTGCCGCCGCTCAAGCGCCTGCTGATCAACAGCGTGGTCAAGTACGTGAAGAAGATGGTGCCGGCCTATCACCTGCCCCAGGCCGTCAAGTTCAATGACGTTCTGCGCAAGGGCCATGGCCAGCCAGTGCAGGAAGCCAACCCTGCCAGCAGCGACGTGGCAGTGCTGCAATATACCGGTGGCACCACCGGGGTCGCCAAGGGCGCCATGCTGACCCACCGCAACCTGGTGGCCAACATGCTGCAGTGCAAGGCGCTGATGGGCTCAAACCTCAATGAAGGCTGCGAGATCCTCATCACCCCGCTGCCGCTGTACCACATCTATGCGTTCACCTTCCATTGCATGGCCATCATGCTCATGGGCAACCACAACATCCTGATCAGCAACCCGCGGGACTTGCCGGCGATGGTCAAGGAACTGTCGAAGTGGAAGTTCAGCGGCTTTGTCGGCCTCAACACCCTGTTTGTCGCCCTGTGCAACAGTGAAGCGTTCCGCAAGCTGGATTTCTCGGCGCTGAAAGTCACCTTGTCCGGTGGCATGGCCCTGCAACTGGCGGCGGCCGAGCGTTGGAAGGAAGTGACCAACTGCCCGATCTGCGAAGGCTACGGCATGACCGAGACCAGCCCGGTGGCCACGGTCAACCCGATCCAGAACATCCAGATCGGCACCATCGGCATTCCGGTGCCTTCGACCCTGTGCCGGGTGGTGGACGACGCCGGGGAAGAGCTGCCCCTGGGCGAAGTCGGCGAACTGTGCGTGAAGGGCCCGCAGGTGATGAAGGGCTACTGGCAGCGCCAGGATGCCACCGATGAAGTCCTCAACAGCGAAGGCTGGCTGAAGACCGGTGATATCGCGCTGATCCAGCCCAATGGCTACATCCGCATCGTCGACCGCAAGAAGGACATGATTCTGGTCTCCGGTTTCAACGTCTATCCCAATGAGCTGGAAGACGTACTGGCCTCGCTGCCGGGCGTGCTGCAGTGCGCGGCGATCGGCGTGCCGGACGAGAAATCCGGTGAGACCATCAAGATCTTCATCGTGGTCAAGCCGGGCGTGACCCTGACCAAGGAGCAGGTGATGGCGCACATGCGTGCCAATGTCACCGGCTACAAGGTGCCCAAGGCTGTTGAGTTCCGCGATGCGTTGCCAACCACCAACGTCGGCAAGATCCTGCGCCGCGAGCTGCGTGACGAAGAGCTGAAGAAGCTCGGCGTGAAGAAGTAAGCCGCAGCGCCCACAAAAAAGCCCCGCCAGTGCGGGGCTTTTTTATTGGGCGGCGCCCGCCTTACTGCTGGAACTGGGCGAAGCTCACGCCGGTGCCGGCCGGGCGCACGTCCTTGAGGAAGGAGTCCTTGTCGGCGCTCAACTCCAGGCTCAGGGCGGCCTTGCGCTTGCCTTCGTTGCGGATCACCAGGCCTTCGAGTTTTTCCCGCAGGAACACCGTAGGCACTTTCAGGTGCAGCAGTTGATCGGTGTCCGGGGTGTGCAGCAGCAGGTGCACCCATTCGTACTGGCCGATGGCCAGGCGGGTGACCAGGATATCGAACCACCAGATATTGCGGTTGCGGTTCAGCTCCGCGAAATGGCAGTTGTTGACGCCCAGCACCGCACCGCCCAGTTCCTGGTTCCTGCGGGCGATAGCCTGCTTTTTATCGAGTTTCATAACGTTCCTACGGGGATTGGATCTTCAGTGCTTGGCCTGAACAGGGGGAGCATTCTCCCGGGTTGCCCGGCAAACATAAAGCGCTACCTGGGCGGCGCGATGAAATGCCCGGCAAAAATAATTGAAACTCTGCGCGAAAGCCGCGGGTCAACCTTGAGTAACGACGCAATCCCCTTTGTTCGATCAATGAATGTTCTACGGAGAAATACCATGGGCAGCACAGCGGATAAGGCAAAAGGTCTGGCTAACGAAGCCATCGGTAACGTCAAGCAAGGTGTTGGCAAAGCCACCGACAACACCAAGCTGCAGGCTGAAGGCAAGCTGCAGGAGAAGAAAGGCGAAGCCCAGCAAGCGGTGGGCAAAGCCAAGGATGCAGTGAAAAAGACCATCGACAAGGCCTGAAAACGGCCTGTTCGATGACCCACTGCAGCGGCCATCCACGGATGGCCGTTTTCATGTGAGGTGTGGGTGAGAGAGGGGAATCGGCCACTGGAAATGGTTGCGGTTCGCCAACTAGGCTAATTTGTTGTAGAAAACGCCCCCTGAGTCGCTATCGACTTCAACCTTTTTGCGGCGAAAGGAGACGCTATGATTTTTCCGGACCTCAAAGGTTTGCCCCTGCACCGGGTACTGATCCGCACGGTGAATGAGTTCATCGCGGACGAGATGTCCACCTACGCCTCGGCACTGGCCTACCAGATGCTGTTCTCGCTGTTCCCCTTCATTCTGTTCCTGATCGCCCTGATCGGTTTCCTCCATCTGCCGGACTTCTTCACCTGGCTGCGCCTGCAGTCGGAACTGGTGCTGCCCCACGAGGCCCTGGAGCAGGTCAACCCGGTCATCGATCAATTGCAGCAGTCCAAGGGTGGCCTGCTGTCCATCGGTATCGTCATCGCCCTGTGGACCGCTTCGGCGGGTGTACGCCTGATGATGAGCGCGATGAACGCCGCCTACGACGTGGTCGAGGGGCGGCCGATCTGGAAGCGCTTCCCGCTGTCGGTGTTCTACACCGTGGGCATTGCCGGCATGCTTCTGGCCGCCGCGGCGCTGATGGTGCTGGGGCCGCAGGTGATGGCCTGGCTGGCGGGGCAGGTGGGCCTGGAGGACTTCATCGTCACCCTGTGGACCATCCTGCGCTGGCCGGTGATCGTGCTGCTGATGATGGTGGCCGTGGCCCTGATGTACTACGTGATGCCCGATGTGCAGCAGAAGTTCCGCTTCATCACCCCGGGCTCGGTGCTGGCGGTGGTGGTATGGATCGTCGCTTCCCTGGGTTTTGCCTACTACGTGAAGACGTTCGCTAACTACAACGCCATGTATGGCAGTATCGGAGCGATCATCGTGCTGTTGCTGTACTTCTATATCTCCGCCGCGGTGCTGTTGCTGGGAGCGGAGATGAACGCGGTGATCGAACACATGTCGGCCGAAGGCAAGGACCCTGGCGAAAAGGACTTTGACCAGCACGACGAAAAACAACACGTTTCGGGACTGGGCCGGGACCACTCGCTCAAGCCGACCACTGACGAAGCCTGATCATGATCCGTGAAATCCTCAAGATGGGCGATGAGCGCCTGCTGCGCATCGCCCCGCCGGTACCGCCGGAAATGTTCGACAGCCCCGAGCTCTGGGAACTGATCGACGATATGTTCCAGACCATGGAAAGCGTGGGTGGCGTCGGCCTGGCGGCGCCGCAGATCGGTGTCGACCTGCAACTGGTGATCTTCGGCTTCGAGCACAGCGAACGTTATCCGGAAGCCGAAGCGGTGCCGCAAACCATCCTCATCAATCCGCTGATCACGCCCTTGAGCCCGGTGCTGGAAGAGGGCTGGGAAGGTTGTCTCTCGGTTCCCGGCCTGCGCGGCGCGGTGCAGCGCTACCAGCACATTCGCTACGAAGGTTTCGACCCCAGGGGCGAGCCCATTGTGCGCGTGGCCTCGGGTTTCCACGCCCGGGTGGTGCAGCATGAGTGCGATCACCTGATCGGCCGGCTGTACCCCTCGCGGATCAGCGATTTCAGCAAGTTCGGCTTCACCGAAGTGCTGTTTCCCGACCTCGACCCCAACGCCGACGAATAAGCCCCGGCCCGCCCGGTGTCAGGGCCTCGACCCAGGCCGGTCGATGGCCATGGCCAGCAACGGTTTGCTGCGCTGGTAGCGGGCCAGCCGTTCGTTCAAGGCGTGTGGCAGGCAGGTCGTGCTGCAGAAGCCCATCGACCGGTACAGGGCCTGCAGGTCCGGATGGCAGAACAGCCAGACCGGGCCTTCGACGCTTTGCACGGCCTGCCCCACCAGCTGGGTGGCCAGCCCCTGGCCGCGACTGGTCGGGGCGACGAACAGGCCTGTCAGCCAATAGCCTTCAGCTGTAGGGCTCAGGCTCATGCCAGCGATGATTTTACTGCTTCTGGCAACCCAGAGCTGGCCCTCGGAAGCGGCGCGCATGGATGACCGGTGCTGGCGATAGAACTTGTTCAGCAAGGGCCGTTCAACCTCGGCAAGCAGGTTGATCTGGAGGTCGGGCATGAGGTTTCCGGATTTGGCAACAGGGGCCGGCGGATTATAAAAGAACCCTGGCCGACTATAGGTGCTATACCTGAAGCCTTTCCCGCATCAGTGGAGTGAACGTCATGTCCAAAGGTATGAACGCCAAGAAAAATGCCAAGAAAAAGCCGGCAAAGAGCGCAGACGAGAAACGCGCCGAGAAAAAGGCCAAGAAGACCGAAGTGAATATCTTCGGCCACTGATCACTTTGACGAAGCCCGCCCCGCGGGCTTCGTGTTCTCTCCCCTCAGGCCAGTTCCAGCGCCAGGGCATCGCGTACCGCCGGTCGCTGTTCGACCCGGGCCTGGAACCGCGACAGCGCCGGCCAGTTCGCCAGGTCGATGGCGAACAATGCCGTCCAGCGCAGGACGGTGAACAGGTAGGCATCGGCGATCCCGAACTGCGCGCCTTGCAGGTAGTCCTGGTGTTCCAGCGTCTGCTCGAGCAAGGCCAGGCGCTTGAACAACTTCTGCTTGAACACCTCTTTCACCCCATCATCGAACCCCGGATTGAACAGCCAGCCCATGATCCCGTGCACTTCGCTGGTGATGAAGTTCAGGGTTTCCTGCAGGCGCACCCGCTCCCAGCTGCCATTGGCCGCGGCCAGGCCGGACTCGGGCTTGAGGTCGGCGAGGTATTGCAGGATGGCCGGGCCTTCAGTGAGGACCTGGCCATTGTCCAGTTGCAGCGCGGCTACGTAGCCCTTGGGGTTGATGGCGAGGAAGTCCCGGCCGTCGGCGGTGCGCTTGCTGCGGTTGTCGACGCGGATGGCCTCGAACGGCAATTGCAGCTCGCGCAGCACGATATGGGAGGCCAGGGAGCAGGCTTGTGGGGCGTAGTAGAGTTTCATCGGCAGGTCTCTGGTGAACGTGCGAGCCAGTGTCGTGCAAGGTGGCAACATGGGTAAAATTAATCTTTCAGAACACTACCATAAGGACAGCTACTGCCATGATGAACCTGATGCACTGGCGCCTGCTGGTGGCGATTGCCGAGTGCGCCACCATCACCCGGGCCGCCGAGCAGGTGGGCATGACCCAGTCCGGGGCCAGCCAGGCCCTGGCCCAGATGGAGGACATGCTCGGGGTGCAGCTGTTTGTCCGCGAGAGCCGCCAGGCGCTGCCCACGGCGATCGGTTTGCAGGTGCTGGCCCAGGCGCGGGTGATGCTCGAGGCCCTGGCCGAGGTCCGCCGGCAGGTGGACGCGGCGCGGGGCATTCCTCAAGGCAGTGTGCGACTGGCGGGCTTTCCCATGGTCCTGGCGACTTTCCTGCCGCCGTTGCTGCGGCGTTTCAAGCAGCTGTATCCGGGCATCGAGGTGGTGCAGCTGGAGGTCAGTGATGATGAGGTCGAAACGCTGCTAGAGGCGCAACTGGTGGACCTTGGGGTCGTGCTCAACCCGGCCCCCGAGCGCCGCTCTTGGTTGCTGGGGCGTGATTCGTGGGTCGCGGTACTACCTGAAGATCACCCCTGGCAGGCCTCGACCATCGACCTTGAAACCTTGCTGGCGCAGCCCTTTGTCCTGGCCACCGGGGGCTGTTCGGTGAATGCCCGCAGCCTGGCCGCCGAGGCCGGGATCCCCCTGGCCGACGTCCGGGTGGAGGTGCGGGAATGGAACAGTGCCTTCAGCCTGGTGCGCGAGCGGCTGGGAGTGACTCTGGTGCCACAGAGTACGTTACCGGTGCAGCGCGAAGGGCTGCGGGTGCTGGAACTGAGCACAGGAGTGGAGCGGGAGTTCGCCCTGGTAGCGGCGCCGGGGCGGGAGTCGAGTGTTCTGGTCCAGGCGTTTCTGTCGACCCTCGAAGAGTTTTAGTGCGGGAGCTTCCCGGGCTTTGCCCCAGGCTCTGTTTATGTCTTGTTTGTTACTTGTCGCGAATGCACTTCAATACCTCGAAAGTTGTGAAAACAGACTGACTGGTGGCCTTGCATAGAGACTGCGGCTGTCTATGCTCAATTGTGAAAATTCGTATCTGTTGGCCTATGAGTATCCGTCCCGCGCGGCCTGCGCCGTTGTAACCGGTATGCGTGCGACCTTCATCCAGGGCGCAGTATTGAATCCATGAATAAAGGCGAGAGTGCGCAGTTAGAGGCACCGCAGTATCAGGAGTGTCGATTTAGATGGAGTTTCTTAACTTTGTTAGGTCAGGCCCGGAAATGGGGCATCAAGTAAAGGATGGCTTGATAAGAGCGTTGCAACATGGACTCTCCGATTAAACATCATTTATCACCTGACACTTCCTCTCTCATATGGAGGGAGGCGCTTGCCCTGTTTTATAGATCGTTGTGGTGGATCAGTTGAAAGACTAGAAACTTCCGTCAATCAAAAGACAGCGTTGAAGGTGATACAACCATGTTTAACCTACATCACAAGGCTGACCTGCTGGAAATCGAACGATTCAACTGTGCGCTGAGCGAGGCCAACGCCAAGTTGGCGGCGATCAGTCGTTCCATGGCGATGATCGAGTTCTCGCCCGATGGCATCGTGCTGGATGCCAATGAAAACTTCTGCCAGGTCATGGGCTACTCCGCAGAAGATATACGTGGCAAGCATCACCGGATTTTCTGTGAGGAAGAGTTCTATCGCAGCGAGGAGTACAGCAAGCTGTGGCGCGACCTGGGGCGTGGCGAACCGGTCAGCGGGACTTTTCTGCGCCTGGACAAGCGTGGCCGGGAGATCTGGCTCGAAGCCAGCTACATGCCGGTGTTCGATGCCGATCGTCAGGTGCGCAGTGTGATCAAGGTGGCGTCGGACATCTCCGAACGCATCCATGTCGAACATGAGAACCAGAGCCTGCTGAACGCTATCGGCCGTTCCATGGCCATCATCGAGTTCAGCCCGGACGGCAGGATCATCACCGCCAACGACAACTTCCTGAAGACCATGCAGTACACCCTGAATGAAATCGTTGGCCAGCATCACAGCATGTTCTGCCACCGTTCCGAGGCTGAATCCCCGGAGTACAAGCAATTCTGGGCTTCGTTGAACCGTGGCGAGTTTCACTCCCATCGTTTCGAGCGGGAAAACAAGTATGGGCAGACGGTGTTTCTCGAAGCCTCCTACAACCCGCTGTTCGATACCAAGGGCCGCCTGTACAAGGTGGTGAAGATCGCCAGCGACATCACCGATCAGATGACCACCTTGCGCTCCGCCGCCGAGTCCGCCCACAGCACCTCGGTGCAGAACGACGCCTGTGCGCAGAAGGGCTCGGAGGTGGTGCAGCAGACCGTGGAAATCATTCAGCAGATTTCCCATGACCTCAATGAAGCGGCCCACAGCATCGATGCGGTGAGCAAGCAGTCGGACATCATCGGCAGCATCGTCCAGACCATCCGCGGGATCGCCGACCAGACCAACCTGCTGGCCCTCAACGCGGCCATCGAGGCCGCCCGTGCCGGTGAGCACGGGCGCGGTTTCGCCGTGGTCGCGGACGAGGTGCGCAGCCTGGCGGCGCGCACCAGCCAGGCGACGGTGGAAATCGTCGAGGTGGTGCGCAAGAACCACGACCTGTCGACGAGCGCGGTGACCAGCATGCAGTCGAGCCTGAGCCGCACCGGGCTCGGGGTCGAACTGGCGAATGAGGCAGGGGAGGTGATCCTGGAGATCCAGCAGGGCTCGCGGCACGTCGTGGATGCCATCAGCCAGTTCAACTCGACCCTGCAGTTGCAGTAGCCGGTTTTCGCCGGGCACAAAAAAGGGTTCCCATGGGGAACCCTTTTGCGTCCAGCGGGGTTACAGCGCGGCGAGGAACTTCTCGTCCACCGGTTTGGCGCTGTCCTTGGCGTCTTTCTCTTCCTTGGCCAGTTGCATCTTGTCCTGCAGGCGCTGGGCAATTTCCTGGTTGATCGCCAGCTGGCGCTCTGGCGGCAGGTTCTTCAGGTCTTCCTCGGTCAGCCCCATGTCCTTGAGGATGCTGTCGCGCAGGCGCTGTTCCGGGGTCTTGCTCATGTAGTCCTTGAACTCGCTCAGCGCGCCGGTTTCCGTCGCGCTGGTAGCCTGCGCGGCGCTGGCGGTCGGTGGCGTGGCCTGGAGCAGCACGCGGGTCTTGGCGAAGGCGGCGTTGACGTTGTCGTCCACGCTGTTGGCCTGCTGGCTGGAGGACTGGGACGCCGGATAGGTCACGGAGTTCTGGGCCTGTTGCAGCATGCCGCTGTACAGCGCGCTGGCGGCTGCGGTAGTCGGGTCCATATCGGTGCGCGAGGTGGGCTGCACCGAAACGGATTTCTGGGCGTTGACCAACATGATCGGGAACCTGTGTAAGAGAACTAGGCTGAGGTTTTAGCAAGTTCCATGCCGATTGATACGCCCTTGTATATCAAGGGCTTGGCTCAAGACGCCGGTCGTGGCTGCCAGCAAGCGGACAAGTCTTGCCGCTTTCAGGCAACCGCTGCCGGCGCCGTCTTCATGCGTGGGCAATGTCTTCCAGGGCCAGGTTGCGGGTGCGCGGCCCGAAGCGGCCGATGGTCAGGATCACGATCAGCATGCTGCTGACGATAAAGGCCAGGACCCCGGGCGTGCCGAAATGCTCGAGGAAAAAGCCCACCAGCAAACTGCTGAACACCGTCGACAAACGGCTGAACGAGTAACAGAAGCCCACCGCCCGGGCGCGAATGTTGGTGGGGAACAATTCGCTCTGGTAGGAGTGGTAGCTGAAGCTCAGCCAGGCATTGCAGAAGGTGATCATCACCCCGCAGACAATCAGCCCCAGGGCGCTGCTCTGCAGGGCGAACAAGGTGCCGAAGGTCATGGCGCCCAGGGCCGAGCCGACGATCTGCCACTTGTTCTCGAAGCGGTTGGCGAAACGCACGAACAGCAGCGGCCCCAGGGGATAGGCCAGGGTGATGATGAAGGCGTACAGCAGGCTGTGGGTGACGCTCACGCCCTGGCCCGACAGCAGCGCCGGCAGCCAGTTGCCGAAACCGAAGAAGCCGATGGCCTGGAACACGTGAAACACGATCAGCATCAGGGCCCGGCGGCGGTAGGGCGGTTGCCAGATATCGGCGAAGCGCCCACGGCCCTGGATATCCACGGCCTGGGGTTCGGGCTCATCCAGCGGCTTGGCGTAGTCCCGGGCGCAACGGGTCTCGAGGCCTTGCAGGATCCGGTCGGCTTCGTCGAAGCGCCCGTGCTGGGCAAGCCAGCGTGGCGACTCCGGCAAGCGTGAGCGCAACCACCAGATGAACAGGGCGAACACCGCACTGGCCAGCACCACCCAGCGCCAGCCGGAGATCCCCCAGGGCGCCTGGGGCACCAGCCACCAGGACATCAGCGCCACTGCCGGCACCGACAGGAACTGCACGAAAAAGGCAAAGGCGAAGGCCGAGCTGCGCATGCGCTTGGGCACCAGTTCGCTGAGATAGGCGTCGATGGTCACCAGTTCGATGCCCAGGCCGATGCCCACCAGGAATCGCATGCAGATGATCCCCAACGCCGTGCTCTGCAGCCCCATCAGCACCGTGGCCAGGGTGTACCAGATCAGGGCGAAGGTGAAGATCGCCCGGCGTCCGAAACGGTCGGCTATCGGGCTCAGCAGGCTGGCGCCGAGGAACAGGCCGAGAAAGGTCGCCGAGGCGAAGGCCGCCTGGTCGGAAAAACCGAACACCCCCTGGTTGCCGCTGGCGAAGATCCCGTCGCGGATCAGCCCCGGGCTGATGTAGGCGGTCTGGAACAGGTCGTACAGCTCGAAAAAACCGCCAATGGACAGCAGCGCCACCAGGCGCCAGATCGTGGCCACGGCAGGCAGGCGGTCGATGCGCGCGCTGATGCCGGCGGCGCGTTGAGGGTCGAGGTCGCTGGTGAGCGGGGCAGAGGCGGGCATGCAGGGAATTCCACAGGACACAGAGCGGAAATCTTAGCCTGCTAACGGAAACCAAGGATTGTGAATCCACGTGCGTAAACCGGAGGATGCGCTGATTTATTGTCGTATTTCGTTACATCTGCCGGATTTATAGCGCAACGCCGGGCACCCGCGCGTGACGGCGGGTGCCCGGTGGTGGCTCAGTAGGTGATGGGAATGCCGAAATCTTCCTGGAAGGCATCGTCCACCGGTTCGTAGCCCAGCACCCGGGTGGTTTCGCTGAGGTCCAGGCGCTTGAAGCGATTGTTGGAAATGCCATGGCCGATCAGCAGTTGCACCCCCGGGGTTTCCACTGCCCGTTGCAGCAGCTGCACTGCATCCCGTGGGCTGAGCCAGGCGCTCAGGTCGCGGGTGGTGGTCAGTTCGTGGTGTTTCGGGTCTTCGAACGCACCAATGCGCAGGGCAATGCAGGACAGCCCGCGCTTGGCGGCATAGAAGGCGCATAGCGCCTCGCCGTAGCACTTGCTCACGCCATACAGGTTGGCTGGCATCACCGGCATGCCCGGGGTGATCTGCCGGTCCACCGGGTAGCCCTCGATGGTCTGGGCGCTGCTGGCAAATACCAGGCGCCGGCAACCGGCCTGTACCGCGGCCTCGAACAGGTAGGTGGTGGCGAGGATGTTGTTCGGCAGCAACTCGTCGAAGCTGGCGCTGGCATGGGGAATGCCGGCCAGGTGCACGATGACGTCGATCCCCGGGAGCAGGCGGCCGATGGCTTGCGGGTCGTCGAGGTCCAGGCGCACGAAGCGGTGTGGCGCGGGGATTTCGAAGTCCGGCTCTACCCGATCGGTGAGGGTGAAGCGGTGGCGCTCTTGGGAGCCCTGAAAAAACACCTTGCCGATCCTGCCGCAAGCGCCGGTCAGTAGTACGTTAAGTCCGTTCATTTCGAATCTCCGATGGGCCAGAGGAGGGATGGCCAGCTCAGGCGATGCCATTGCGCCCGTGCAGCATGAAGCCCGGGTGCAGGCTGAGGCGTTCGTAGTAGGCGGCCACGGCGGGGTAGGCCGGGTGCTCCATGGGGGTCATCTTCCAGCGATTCACCGAGAGGCCAAGAACGATATCCGCAAGGCTGAAATCCTCGCCCAGAACATAGGCGCCCGAGCGCTCGAGCTGGCGTTCGAGGATTTGCATCTTGGCATTCCAGGCCAGCAGGCTGGCGCCGATGCGCTGGCTGTCCTGGTAATCCGCATGCTGGCGCACCAGCCCCATGAAGGCATAGCTCCAGGACGGGTTCAGCTCGGTGGCCTGCCAGTCCATCCACTGTTCAACCAGGGCCCGGGCGCGCGGGGCCGTGGGCAGCAGGCCGCTGCCGGGGTGCAGGTTGGCCAGGTAGCGGCAGATGCTGTTGGATTCCCACAGGACCCCGGCGTCGTCGATCAGCACCGGTACCTGGGCATTGGGGTTGAGGGCGAGAAACTCGGGGGTATGGGTGGACTGAAAGCCACTACCCCAGTCTTCCTGCTGGTAGGAAAGCCCAAGCTCCTCACAGGTCCACAAGACTTTCCTGACATTGATGGACGAGGCTTTACCGAGAATTCTGCAGCGGGTTCCCATGACGCTTCCTTGTTCGTGGTACTGGATGGCCATGGGAATCTAACAGCGTGGTGTCGTCTCGGCGACGATCAATTTGCCGATACGGGTATCTCAGGCCGGATCGGGGAGGGCCGAGGCCGGCAAGCCGAAAACCCGGTCGAACAGCCAGTTGAAGGCAAAGGTGTAGCAGGGGATGAACAGGATCAGCGCCAGGTCCAGGAGAAAGGCCTGCACCAGGCTGATCGCCATCCACCAGGCGATCAGCGGGATCAGGAACACGATCAGGGTCAACTGGAAACCCACGGCATGGGCAATGCGCCGCTTGACCGTACGGGTGCGCGATGGCTGGCGGCTTTCCCAGCGCTCGAACAGGGTGGTGTAGATGAAGTTCCAGGTCACCGCGATGCTGGTGATGACCACCGCCAGCGGCCCGGTGCTGCTGGGCGAGGTGCCGGACAGCAGGGCCAGGCCCAGGGCCGAGAAGGTCATGCCGAACACTTCGAATAAAGAGACATAGACCAGTTTGCGTTTCACGCCTTGCATGCGGGTTCCTCGATTTTGAATGGGAATGGCCAGCCTGAGGGTGGCGCAGGGCGCGGAAGATAGCTTCAATCAAGGTGACAGAAAAAGTCGGAAGCTTTCAGTTTTCCTGATAGGTTGTTTCTCATGAACTTCTCCAGCGACAGCATCCAGTTGTTTCTCGCCGTGCTCGATCGCGGCTCCTTTTCTGCGGCGGCGCGTTCTTTGGGCAAGGTGCCTTCGGCCGTGAGCATGGGCATCGCCAACCTCGAGGCGGAGTTGGGGTATGCGCTGTTCGATCGCAGCCACCGCGAGCCGCTGCCCACGTCGCTGGCCTTGTCCCTGGCGCCCCATGCGCGGCTGATTGCCGACCAGCTCAAGCAATTGCAGGTGCATGCCGTCGAGCTGTCCCTGGGCCTGGAGAGCAAGCTGTCGATCGCGGTGGTGGATGACATCGACAAGCAACGGGTACTGGCCGCCATCAAGCTGATTGCCGAGCGTTATCCGCTGCTGGAAGTCGAGCTGCTCAGTGCTCCCCAGGATGACGTGCTGCACCTTTTGCACAGTGGTCGGGTCAGCGTCGGCGTGGCCTTTGCCGGGTTGAGCGTGAATGCCCTGGAGTATTTCCAGTACCTGGGCTGCGAGCGGATGATTGCCTGCATTTGTGCCGGGCACCCTGTGTTCCAGGCCAGTGACGGTTCGCTGTACCTGGAAGAGCTGATCAAGGTCCGTCAGGTGGTGGTGGCCAGCCGCGACCTGCCCCTGAGTGATACCCGGCCCCTGGTGGGCGAGTCGCTGTGGCGCACCGACAGCCTGGCGATGGCCCTGCACATGGTGGAGGCGGGGATCGGCTGGGGCAATTTCCCGCTGTCGGTGATCCAGCCGTTGCTGGCGGCGGGGCGCTTGCAACGGTTGCATTTCAAGAACATCGACAACGGCCTGGTGTTGCCGGTGCACGCGGTGTGGTTGAAGAACCAGCCTTTGCAGAAGGGGGCCCTGGCCCTGGTGCAATTGCTCAGCGGCGAGGACCCGGCGCTGGGGGCCGTGGCCCCGCCTGCCTGAGTGCCTACGCCAGGGCTTGCCGGCGCAGCCAGTGCAGCAGTTTTCCGCTGGCCGAATCCGGGTCTATGGCCTGGGGGGAAAGCAGGTAATAAGCGCTGCCATCGGCGACAAAGCCGAAGGGCGCACACAGCAGCCCGCCCTCCAGGTCGTCACGCACCAGTTGCCAGGGGGCAATGGCCAGACCCAGCCCGGCCACGGCCGCTTGCAGGCTGAAGTAGAAGTGCTCGAAGACCTGCTCCGGTGGCGTCGGGGCAACCGGTTGTTGCTGCAATTGCAGCCACTGTTGCCAGGCGTGCGGCCGGGTGGCGCTGTGCAGGCGCGGTGCCTGCGCCGCCAGTTGCGCCAGCCCGGCCGTTGCCGGGGTCCAGTCGGCCTGGCGCTCGGGGCGGCATACCGGGCCTATGGCTTCGTCGAATAGCCAGTGGGCCTGGGTGTCGCGGCTCCAGGCAAAGTCGTTGCGGCGGATCGCCAGGTCGATACCGGCACCGAACGAGAAGGGCCCGCCGCCGGCCAGCAGTTGGATCGGCACTTGCGGGTGCTCGGCATAGAACCCCGGCATGCGCGGAATCAGCCAGCGCATCAGCAGGGTCGGCTCGCAGGACAGCACCAGCGGTGCTGCGGGAGCCGGGGCTCGCAGGCGGCTGGCGGTGCTCTCGATCAGGTCCAGGGCCTGGGTCACGCTGTGCAGCAGTTCGGCTCCGGCGGCGGTGAGAAAGACCCGCTGGCTGCGGCGCTCAAAGAGAGGGGTGCCGAGGTCCTCTTCCAGGGCGCGCACCGCACGGCTGATGGCGCCGTGGGTCAGGTGCAGGGTGGCGCCGGCCTGGGTGAAGCTTTCCAGGCGTGCAGCGGCTTCGAAGCAGCGCAAGGCGCTCAGCGGGGGCAGGCGCCGTCGCGAGAGTTGTGAGTTTTTATCACCAGGAATGTCAGTTTTCATCGTTATCGGCCTGGGTCATGGTCCCAATACAGTAGCGCCTGATTCTATAGCCTAGGCGTATTCAACGTGACCGAACTGTTACTCGTAATCACCATTACCATTCTTGCTGTACTCAGCCCCGGGGCCGACTTTGCCCTGGTAACCCGCAACAGCCTGCTGCTTTCGCGCCGCCACGGCGTGTTCACGGCCCTAGGCATCGGGCTCGGGGTCATGGTGCATATCGGCTACAGCTTGCTGGGAGTGGGGGTGCTGTTGCAGCAGTCGCTGCTGTGGTTTACCGGCTTGAAGATCGCGGGTGCGCTGTACCTGATCTACCTGGGCATCAAGCTGTTGCGCAGCCCTGAGCAACGTCCGGGGGAAGAACCGGCAGAGGGGGCTCGGATGTCGACCTGGGGCGCCTTGCGCAGTGGCTTTCTGACCAATGCCCTGAACCCCAAGACGATGATTTTCGTTCTCAGTCTGTTCATGCAGGTGATTCAGCCGGGCACGGCCTTGCCGGTGCAGATCGGCTACGGCGCGATCATCGTCCTGGCCCACGTACTGTGGTTCGTGCTGGTGGCGCTGTTTTTCTCGGCACCGGCGATTGCCGGCCGGCTACTGGCCTACAAACGCCGGATCGATCAGTTGTTCGGCGCGGTGCTGGTGGGCTTCGGCCTGTTGCTCAGTGTCCTGAGCGTCAGGCCCTGAGGCGTTTCAGGTGCTTTCCCGAACCCGCAGTTCAAAGCCCATGTCCACCACCGGCTCGGCCACGCTGTTGCCGGCCAGCAGGGTCAGCATCTGTTCGGCGGCGCGGCGGCCAATGGCTTCGCGCGGAGTGCTGATGCTGCTCAGGCGCGGCACCATGTGTTCGGAGGAGGGCAGGTCGTTGAAGCCCAGCACCGCCACCTGCTCGGGCACCTTGATCCCGCAGCGCATGGCTTCCAGCAGCGCGCCCTGGGCCAGGTCGTCGTTGCCGAAGAAGATCGCGTCCACCTGGGGCTGGCTCTGCATCAGTTGCAGGAACAGCTCGGCCCCCAGGCCGACGGACGAGGGCCGTGGGGTCAGCAGTTCCAGGTCGGGGTTGTACAGCCCGGCCTGCTGCAGGGCACGGCGGAAACCTTCGCCGCGCAGCAGGGTGCGCTGGTCCAGTTGCGCACCGACGTAGGCCAGGTGCTTGCGCCCGCGGGAAATCAGGTGCTGGGCCGCCGTTTCGCCGGCGTTCAATTGCGAGAAGCCCACGCAGTTGAGCCCGGCGCCGGAGTCCAGGTCCATCATGTAGACGCAGGGAATGTTGTTCGCCTCGATCATCCGTCGGGCGCTTTCGGTGCGGTCGAAACCGGTCAGCAGCAGCCCCCGGGGCTGGTAGGTCATGTAGTTGCGCAGCAGGTTTTCTTCTTCGTCCCGAGAATAGTGGCAGTTGCCGATCAGCACTTCGAAGCCTTTGGGGCGCAGTACCTGGTGGATGGCTTCCAGGGTTTCGATGAACAGCAGGTTGGACAGCGACGGCACCAGCACCACCACCGACTGGCTCTGCGCCGAAGCCAGGGCGCGGGCGGCGGAGTTGACCACGTAGTTCAGTTCCTGCGCGGCCTTCTGCACCTTTTCCACCAGTTCGGTGGCCACGCTGCTGACGCCGCGCAGGGCCCGGGAGGCGGTAATCGGGCTGACTCCGGCCAGGCGGGCGACTTCATTGAGGGTGGGACGGCCCGTGGTACGGGTGTTTTTATCGTTTTTATGAGTGGTCATCAGACGGCTTGCCAAACAAAATTCAAGTCTCTAAGGTAGCGCTGTCCTGAAACAGCTGCAATGCGTGAGCGAGGTGTGCCTGACCCTCGCTCTTTGGTTTGGCGGACTATATACGCGGCAACCCACAAAAATGACAAGAAGGCGTCGGCAGACACTGTTTTTGTACTAGATTTTCTATTTGCGAAGGTAGCGCTGTCTGCGCGCTGAGGTGTTTCATGAGTCAACCCATCACCGCCCTGGTCATCATGGGTGTTGCCGGCTGCGGCAAGTCCAGTGTCAGTCAGGCCCTGTGCCAGCGCAGCGGCGCCATGGCCATTGAAGGCGATACCTTCCACCCGGCGGCGAACATCGCCAAGATGAGTGCCGGCATTCCCCTCGACGACGAAGACCGTGCCGGCTGGCTCGACAGCCTGTGCGATGAGTTGCGTCGTGCCCTGGCCGCCGGCCAGCACCCGGTACTGACCTGCTCGGCGCTCAAGCGCAAGTACCGCGAGCGCCTGCGCGCCGCCACGCCCGGCCTGGGCTTTGTCTTTCTCGAACTGACTCCGGCAGTCGCCGCCGACCGTGTGGCGCACCGGCCAGGGCATTTCATGCCTTCGACCCTGATCGACAGTCAGTTCGCCACTCTCGAATCCCCGGTGGGGGAGCCGCTCACCCTGGCCCTGGATGCCAGCACCCTGAGCGTCCAGCGCCTGGCCGAACTGGCCAACCAATGGTGGCTGGAGCATGGCCTGGAACCTTCACATTAAGTGCTGGCTCGAAAAAGGTAGCGCTACCCCACTCGGCCCTTGTTTTTAACGCTTTAATAAAAACAACAAACCGGAGGCAATCCCATGTTTGGCATGTCCCAAGAGACCTATCTGCTGGTTGATGCAGTGGTCACTATCATCGGGCTGATCGTGTTGATCACCCGATTCAAGCTGCACCCCTTCATCGCTCTGATCATCGCCGCGGGTTTCCTCGGCCTGACGTCG
This sequence comes from Pseudomonas sp. NFPP12, assembly GCF_900103205.1. Taxonomy (NCBI): domain Bacteria; kingdom Pseudomonadati; phylum Pseudomonadota; class Gammaproteobacteria; order Pseudomonadales; family Pseudomonadaceae; genus Pseudomonas; species Pseudomonas sp. NFPP12. Next base: position 475,104 of record NZ_FMWW01000002.1, on the reverse strand, counting down.
GGCATGCCGGTGGACAAGATCATCAAGGCGTTCCAGGACGGCTTTGGTGGCGTGCTCGGTTTTGTCGGCATCATCCTGGCCCTGGGTACCATGCTCGGCAAGATGATGGCCGAGTCCGGTGGCGCCGATCAGATCGCCCAGACCCTGATCCGTTCGTTCGGCAAGGAGCGGGTGCAGTGGGCGATGATGTTCGCCGCCTTCCTGGTGGGCATCCCGCTGTTCTTCGAGATCGGCTTCGTGCTGCTGATTCCGCTGGTGTTCATCGTTGCGCGGCGTACCGGGGTGTCGCTGATCAAGATCGGCATTCCGCTGCTGGCCGGCCTGTCGGCGGTGCACGGCCTGGTGCCCCCGCACCCGGGGCCGCTGCTGGCCATCGGCGTGTTCGGCGCCGACATCGGCAAGACCATCCTGTATGGGCTGATCGTGGCGCTGCCCACGGCGATCATCGCCGGGCCGATCTACGGCACTTTCATTGCCAAGTACATTCCCGGCAATCCGTCCCAGGAACTGGTGGACCAACTGGCCCGCGAGCCCCAGGCCGCCCAGTTGCCCAGCTTCAGCGTCACCCTGGTGACCGTGCTGCTGCCGGTGTTCCTGATGCTGCTCAAGACCTTCGCCGACGTGGCGCTGCCGGACGGACACTTCTTCCGCATCTGGATGGACATGATCGGCCACCCGATCACCGCCTTGCTGCTGGCGCTGCTGCTGTCGCTGTACACCTTCGGCTACAAGCAGGGCATCGGTTCCAAGCAGATTCTCAAACTGTTGGATGCCAGCCTGGCGCCGACCGCGGCGATCATCCTGATCATCGGTGCCGGTGGCGGCTTCAAGCAGATGCTGGTGACCAGCGGCGTGGGTGACGTGATCGGCCATATGGCGGTCAATGCGCAGATCTCGCCGATCCTCCTGGCGTGGCTGGTGGCGGCGGTGATCCGTATCGCCACCGGTTCGGCCACCGTGGCCACCATCACCGGTGCCGGCATCGTGGTGCCGGTGGTAGGGATGATTCCCGGGGTCAACCGCGAGCTGTTGGTGCTGGCCACCGGCGCCGGTTCGCTGATCCTGTCCCACGTCAACGACGCCGGGTTCTGGCTGGTCAAGCAATACTTCAACATGACCGTGGCCGAGACGTTCAAGACTTGGACGGCGATGGAAACCATCCTTTCGGTGGTGGGCCTGATCTTTATCCTGCTGCTGTCGTTGGTGGTTTAAACGGCTTCGCCGGCAAGCCGGCTCCTACAGGGAGCAGGTTGTCGGTGAAACGCGAGTACAAAAAAACCGCATCGCTGCGGTTTTTTTGTGGCTGAAAGCATCTCAGCTTTTCTGCACCAGCCCGTCGGCGCGGAACATGCCGCGGATGCCGCGCACTGCCTGGCGAATCCGGTCCTGGTTTTCGATCAGGGCGAAGCGCACGTGATCGTCGCCGTATTCACCAAAACCCACCCCCGGCGAGACACAGACCTTGGCCTCGGCCAGCAGCTTCTTGGCGAACTCCAGGGAGCCCAGGTGCGCGTAGGCCTCGGGAATCTTGGCCCAGACGTACATCGAGGCCTTGGGGTTCTCCACCATCCAGCCCAGTTCGTGCAGGCCCTTGACCAGCACGTTGCGCCGCTGCCGGTACTGTTCGGCAATGTCGCGCACGCATTGCTGGTCACCTTCCAGGGCGGCAATCGCCGCCACCTGCAACGGGGTGAAGGTGCCGTAGTCGTGGTAGCTCTTGATCCGCGCCAGGGCGCTGACCAGTTCCGGGTTGCCCACCATGAAGCCGATGCGCCAGCCGGCCATGTTGTAGCTCTTGGACAGGGTGAAGAACTCCACCGCGATGTCCTTGGCGCCCGGCACCTGCATGATCGACGGGGCTTTCCAGCCGTCGTAGACGATGTCGGCGTAGGCCAGGTCATGGATCACCAGCACGTCGTACTGCTTGGCCAGGGCGATCACCCGTTCGAAGAAGTCCAGCTCCACGCACTGTGCGGTGGGGTTGGACGGGAAGCCGAGGATCATCATCTTCGGCTTGGGGATCGAACCGCGGATGGCCCGCTCCAGCTCGGCGAAGAAATCCACCCCGGGCACCAGCGGCACCGAGCGCACCTGGGCGCCGGCGATGACCGCGCCGTAGATGTGGATCGGGTAGCTGGGGTTGGGCACCAGCACCGTGTCGCCCTGGTCCAGGGTGGCCAGCATCAGGTGCGCCAGGCCTTCCTTGGATCCGATGGTGACGATGGCTTCGCTTTCCGGGTCGATATCGACCTCGTAGCGGTCCTTGTACCAGCGGGAAATCGCCCGACGCAGCCGCGGAATGCCCTTGGAGGTGGAGTAGCCGTGGGTGTCTTCGCGCTGGGCGACGGTGACCAGTTTCTCGACGATATGCGGCGGGGTAGGGCCGTCGGGGTTACCCATGCTCAAGTCGATGATGTCTTCGCCGCGCCGACGCGCAGCCATCTTCAGCTCGGCAGTGATATTGAAAACATAGGGGGGAAGACGATCGATGCGCGCAAAGCGGCGCGGCGAACCTTGTTCGGCCATTGTTGCCTCGAAAAGACGTAAGCGCCCGGAACCGTCCGAGCGACGTTGGCCACTGCGGTGGCCTGCGGGGCAGACGATACGGGCGCCGCCGCCGGCTTGTCCAGAGGCGCGGAAAATTATTTTTGGTGCGCCCGTGCGGATTTGCGAGGGGGCAGGATTTGCCGCTATAACGTGCACGCTTCTTGCCTGCAAGGGCTGTGAGCTGCCTAAGCCGGCCCGGCTTTTCCGGGCTCCTCGCACCTCGCCCCTCTTCGAACAACAGCAGCAAACGGGATGAATGATGGAGTTTACCAGCGGCTTCTTGTTGAGCCTTTCGCTGTGCCTGGACATCGGCGTGGCCAATATCGCGATGATTACCCTGGCCATGCAACGGGGTTATTTCCAGGGCTTCTGCCTGGGCCTGGGGACCTGTGTCGGCGACCTGATCTATGCGCTGCTGGCCCTGGCCGGGATGACCGTGCTGCTGCAATACCAAAGCGTGCGCTGGGTGCTGTGGATCGGCGGTTCGGCCCTGCTGGTGTACTTCGCGGCGAAGATGATCTACGCCGCCCTCCATCACAGCGCGGTGCTGGCCACCGCCGGGGAGGCGGACCAGGGTTCGCCGCGCCGGGAGTTTTTCCGCGGGATCTTCCTGGCCATGTCGTCCCCCAGTGCGATCCTCTGGTTCGCTGCCGTGGGCGGCACCCTGATTGCCCGATCCGGGGGCGGTGGGATTGCCGATTCGGGATTGTTCCTGGCCGGCTTTTTCTGTGCCGGGCTGGTCTGGACCCTGGGCCTGTGCCTGGCCGCGACCCAGGGCGGCAAGCTGCTGGGGGACAAGCTGTTGCGCTATTCCTACCTGGCATCTGCGGCGATCTTCTGCTATTTCGCGGTGTACGTGATTCTATCCGGCTACCAGGAGTTCATCCTTGGTACGGGCGCGGCAGACCTTCCGGCGCTCTGATCCTGGCCTTGGCTATTGGCTTCTATACTTCGTGCCGAACCCATCTTTTCTGCGGCAGGAGTGGCATTCATGGATGAGCAAGAACAGGGCAGAGGCCCAGAACCGCGCTTCGAAAGGGAGCGTTTTTTGCTGATCGCCGGCCTCGGCGAACGATTCACTCCTGCCACTCGCCAGGACATCGGCCTGCTGTGGCAGCGCTTTGTGCCGCACATCGGCAAGGTGCCGGGGCAGGTCGACCGCAAGACCTATGGCATCTGCTGCAACCCCGACGGCCAGGGCGGCTTCGAGTACATCGCCGGGGTCGAGATCAGCAAGCTCGACGATCTGCCCGAGCGCTATCGCTGGATCGAGGTGCAGCCGCAGCACTATGCGGTGTTCGAGCATGGCGGCGCCTTGCAGGACTTGCCCCGGACCTTCGACTACATCTGGAACACCTGGCTGCCCCAGTCGGGTCGAGAGGCCGCCGATGCCCCGGAATTCGAGCGCTACAGCGCCGACTTCAACCCCCAGGCCGGCACCGGGGTACTGGAAATCTGGCTGCCCCTGAAAAGTGAATGACCCCCTCGGGGGCGCTGGCCCGTCCCCGATTCTCCAGCCCCGCACCGCCGCAATCTTTACGCCGTCTTAATGCCGCCCCCGGCAATCAGTGCCCGACCTTGATGCGCCCTCACCTAACCTGCGTGGCGCAGAGGAGAGCGGTGGACGAGGCGTTCCCGACTCCCTGCCGGCGCCCGTCGCGGGTGCCCTGACCGGCCGTGCCCGGGTTGCGCTTTGCGCTCCCGGCACCGCCTTTGAGCATTAAGGGGAGAGCTGCCTTGCTGACACTGCCATTCATCTACGGCGCCAGTGGTTTGTGCGCCGTGCTGCTGTTTGCCTACCTGGGTTATGCGCTGATCCGTGCCGAGAAATTCTGATGACCGCACGCAGCAACTGCCACCCACTTTCATTCGCCCGTCCGGGCATCTACCAGAAAGGAAACCAGCCATGTTCGACCTGATCTTCGTGGGCCTGACCCTGGGGTTCTTTGTGTTGACGGCCCTGGTCATCGTCGCCATGGGCAAGATTTGAACGGAGCATCGACATGTTGAGTACTGTGCTGGAATACGCGGTGATCCTCGGCCTGATGACCGGGCTGGCCGCGCTGATGGGCCAATGGCTGGCCCGGGTCTTCAGCGGCCGTGGCCACGCCTTGGCGGAGCGTGCCACCTACCGCCTGCTGGGGATCGACCCGGCTGAAACCATGGGCTGGGCCCGCTATGGCTCGGCCCTGCTGCTGTCCAATGCGGCGATGATGCTGCTGGGCTACCTGCTGCTGCGCCTGCAAGGCAGCACACCGCTCAACCCCCTGGGGCTGGCGGCGCAGACCCCGGACCTGGCGTTCAACACCGCCGCGTCCTTTATCACCAACACCAACTGGCAGGCGTACTCAGGTGAAAGCAGCCTGTCGAACTTCAGCCAGATGGCAGTGATCACCTTCCTGATGTTCGTCGGCGCCACCGCCGGCGTGGTGGCGGCAGCCGGTTTCATTCGTGGGCTGAGCCGTTCCAGCTCGGCGGACCTGGGCAACTACTGGGTCGACTTCACCCGCACCCTGTACCGGGTGATGCTGCCGTTGTGCCTGGTCATGGCCCTGGTCTATGTCTGGCAGGGCATGCCCCAGACCCTCAACTCCCAGGCCCTGGCCACCACCCTGGAAGGCGCCCAGCAGCAACTGATCGTCGGCGCCGTGGCCAGTTTCGAGTCGATCAAGCACATCGGCACCAACGGTGGCGGCTTCTTCAGCATGAACGCGGCCCACCCGTTCGAGAATCCGACGCCGCTGACCAACGTCCTGCACATCCTCAGCATGTTGCTGATCCCTTCGGCCCTGACCTATGCCTTCGGCAGCATGCTGCTGCGTCGGCGTCAGGGCTGGGTGTTCTTCGGCACTTTCCTGGTGATGTTCGTCGGCTTCCTGGCGATTGTCTTCACCGCGGAGCAGGGCGGTAACCCGCTGCTGACCCAGGCCGGTGCCGACCAGCAGATGTCGGAGACCCAGAGCGGCGGCAACATGGAAGGCAAGGAGCTGCGCTTCGGCATTGCCGACACCGCGCTGTTCGTCACCACCACCACCGGCGCCACTACCGGTTCGGTGAATGCCATGCACGACTCGCTGACCCCCATGGGCGGCTTCGTGCCCCTGGCGCAGATGATGCTCAACTGTGTGTTCGGCGGCGACGGCGTGGGCTTTATCAACCTGATCCAGTACGCCCTGCTGACGGTGTTCCTGGTGGGCATGATGATCGGTCGCAGCCCTGAGTTCCTCGGCAAGAAGATCGAGGCCCGGGAGATCAAGCTGGTGATGCTCTCGGTGCTCGCGCACCCGATCTGCATCCTCGGTTTCACCGCCCTGGCGGCACTGTGGCCGGGCACTCTCAACAGCCTCAACAATCTGGGCCCCCATGGCTTCAGCGAGGTGCTCTACGCCTACGCCTCGGGCACCGCCAACAACGGTTCGGCGTTTGCCGGCCTGAACGCCAATACACCGTTCTTCAACACCACCATTGGCCTGGCGATGCTCATGGGGCGCTTCTTCACCATGCTGCCGATGCTGGCCGTGGCCGGTTCCCTGGCGGCGAAAAAGAACATCCCGGCCGGTGCCGGCACCATTCCCACCGCCACGCCGCTGTTCATGTTGCTGGTGGTGTTCGTGGTGCTGGTGGTCGGTGGCCTGACTTTCCTGCCGGCCCTCGCGCTCGGCCCGCTGGTGGAGCAACTGCAGTTGCTCGCCGGCCAGACCTACAAGTAAGGGGTTGTGATGACTACGCAAATGCAAACCCAGGGCGCCACCGCGCTGCTGTTCAAGGGCCTGTTGCGCCCGGTGCTGGTGTCGGCGGTGTTCTTCATGCTGCTCACCGGGCTGGCCTATCCGCTGGTTACCACGGGGTTGGCCAACCTGCTGTTTCCGTTCCAGGCCCAGGGCAGCCTGGTGCAGCGTGATGGCCGGGTCGTGGGCTCGGCGCTGATCGGCCAGGCGTTCGACCGCCCGGAGTATTTCCAGGGCCGCCCGAGCATGACCCTGGGCAGCGATCCGCTGGACCCGAGCAAGAGTGTGCCCCAGCCCTACAACGCCGGGGCCAGTGGCGCCAGCAACCTGGGCCCCACCAGCCAGAAGCTGGTGGACAGCGTGGCCGCGCGGGTCAGCGCCTATCGCCAGCTCAATGGCCTGGCGGCAGACATGCCGGTGCCAGTGGACGCAGTGACCGCCTCGGCCTCCGGCCTGGACCCGCACATCTCCCTGGCCAACGCCCGGCTGCAACTGAACCGGGTGGCCCGCCAGCGGCAAATGGCCGCCGTGGACGTGCTGATGCTGCTGCAGGCGCACAGCGAAAGCCGCACCTTCGGCCTGCTGGGCGAGCCCCGGGTCAATGTGCTGCAACTCAACCTGGCGCTGGATGCCCAAGCGCCCCTGCATTCCTCGCCCGTTGCGGCCAGTGAGTAAGAGACGTCGATCATGAGTAGCAACCCTCGTATAGCGTTGTTCGACCGTGGGCTAGTGCTCACCGCGTGCCTGGATGCCGTGAAGAAACTGCTGCCCCAGGCGCAGTGGAAGAACCCGGTGATGTTCGTGGTCTACCTGGGCAGCCTTCTCACCACCCTGCTGTGGTTCCAGTCCCTGGGCGGCGAGGGTGAGGCCCCCAGCGGCTTTATCCTCAGCATCACCCTGTGGCTGTGGTTCACCGTGCTGTTTGCCAACTTTGCCGAAGCCCTGGCCGAGGGCCGCAGCCGGGCCCAGGCGGCGAGCCTCAAGGGCATGAAGCGCCAGACCCTGGCCAAGCTGCTGCAACAGCCCCGGCATGGCGCCGCCTGGTTGCCCATGGCCGCCAGTGAACTGCGCAAGGGCATGGTGGTGCTGATCGAGGCCGGCGACCTGGTGCCCCTGGACGGCGAGGTCATCGAAGGCGTGGCCACGGTGGACGAAAGCGCCATCACCGGTGAATCGGCGCCGGTGATCCGCGAGGCCGGGGGCGATTTCTCCTCGGTCACCGGCGGCACCCGGGTGCTGTCGGACTGGTTGGTGGTGCGCATCAGCGTCAACCCCGGTGAGTCGTTCCTGGACCGCATGATCTCCATGGTGGAGTCGGCCAAGCGCCAGAAGACTCCCAACGAGGTGGCCCTGACCATTCTCCTGGTGGGCCTGACCCTGCTGTTCCTGCTGGTGATCGTGACCCTGAGCCCGTACTCGATCTTCGCCGTGGCCATGAGCGGCACCGGCAGTGTGATCAGCGCCACGGTGATGGTGGCGCTGCTGGTGTGCCTGATCCCCACCACCATCGGTGGCCTGCTCTCGGCCATCGGTGTGGCGGGCATGAGCCGGATGATGTCGGCCAATGTCATTGCCACCTCCGGCCGCGCCGTGGAAGCGGCGGGGGACGTGGACGTGCTGCTGCTGGACAAGACCGGCACCATCACCCTGGGCAACCGCCAGGCCAGCGCCTTCCTGCCGGCGCCGGGGATCAAGGACAGCGAACTGGCGCAAGCCGCGCAACTGGCTTCCCTGGCGGACGAGACCCCGGAAGGCCGGAGCATCGTGGTGCTGGCCAAGCAACTGTTCGACATCCGTGGGCGTGACCTTCACGCCCTGGGCGCCAGCTTCGTGCAGTTCACCGCTCAGACCCGCATGAGCGGGGTCGACCTGCCCGAGGGCCGGAGCATCCGCAAGGGCGCGGCCGATGCCATCCGCCGGCATATCGAGGCCCAGGGCGGCAGCTTCCCGCCGGCCTTGCAGGCCAAGGTCGATGAAGTCTCGCGCCGTGGCAGTACCCCGCTGGTGGTCAGTGAAGGCGCCCAGGCCCTGGGCGTGGTGGAGCTCAAGGACGTGGTCAAGGGCGGGATCAAGGAGCGCTTCGCCGAGCTGCGGCGCATGGGCATCAAGACCGTGATGATCACCGGCGACAACCGCCTGACCGCGGCGGCCATCGCCGTGGAAGCCGGGGTCGACGATTTCCTCGCCGAAGCGCGGCCCGAGGACAAGCTGCAACTGATCCGCGACTACCAGGCCAAGGGCAAGCTGGTGGCCATGACCGGCGACGGTACCAACGACGCCCCGGCCCTGGCCCAGGCCGACGTGGCGGTGGCCATGAACAGCGGCACCCAGGCGGCCAAGGAAGCCGGCAACATGGTGGACCTGGACAGCAACCCGACCAAGCTGATCGAAGTGGTGGAAGTGGGCAAGCAGATGCTCATGACCCGCGGCGCCCTGACCACCTTCAGCGTGGCCAACGACGTGGCCAAGTATTTTGCTATCGTACCGGCCGCCTTCGTCGCCACTTACCCGCAACTGGCGGCGCTGAACGTGATGCACCTGAACAGCCCGAACTCGGCGATTCTCAGTGCGGTGATCTTCAACGCGCTGATCATCGTGTTCCTCATCCCCCTGGCGCTCAAGGGGGTGAAGTACCGGGCCATTGGCGCCGCGGCGCTGCTCAACCGCAACCTGCTGATCTACGGCCTGGGCGGGGTGCTGGTACCCTTCGCCGGGATCAAGCTGATCGACATGCTGCTGGCCGGCCTCGGCCTGGTCTGACAGGGACTTGCAAGGCGGCGCTCTTTCGAGTGCCGCCTTGTCCATTTAAGGATGCACATGGCTGTTCTCGATGCTGACATGCCGCCCCGCGACGGTCGCCCCGATCCCGATGCGCTGCTGGAAAAACTGCAGCAGGACGAGCAAGCGGCCCAACGGGGCAAACTGCGGATCTATTTCGGTTCCAACGCCGGAGTCGGCAAGACCTGCGCCATGCTCACCGCGGCGCGCAACGAAGTGGCCCAGGGCCGCGACGTGGTGGCCGGGGTGGTGGAAACCCATGGCCGGCGAGAAACCGCCGAGCTGCTGCAAGGGCTGCAAGTGCTGGAGCGCCACCGCCTGATGCACCGCGACTACGCCTTGCCGGAGTTCGACCTGGATGCCGCCCTGGCGCGCCACCCGGCGGTGCTGCTGGTGGACGAGCTGGCCCACAGCAACGTGCCCGGCTCGCGCCATCCCAAGCGCTGGCAGGACGTGGAAGAACTGCTGCGGGCCGGGATCGATGTCTGGACCACCCTCAACGTCCAGCACCTGGAAAGCCTCAACGACATCGTCAGCGGGATCATCGGCATCCGGGTGCGCGAAACGGTGCCCGACCACCTGTTCGACGAAGCCCACGAAGTGCTGGTGATCGACCTGCCGCCGGATGACCTGCTGCGCCGCCTCAAGGACGGCAAGGTCTACCTCGGGCCCCAGGCCGAACGCGCTTCACGGCATTTCTTTCGCAAGGGCAACCTGCTGGCCCTGCGTGAACTGACCCTGCGCCGCACCGCCGACCGGGTCGATGCACAGATGCGCGACTATCGCCGCGAGCGTTCGATCAATGCCTTGTGGCCAGCCCGCGAGCGCTTGCTGGTGGGGGTCGCCGGCGACCCGGCGGACGAGCGCCTGGTGCGCGAAGCCGCGCGCCTGGCGCAAAAGCTCGAAGCCGACTGGATGGTGGTGCACGTGGCTTCGGCCCAGCGCCGTGGCGCCGGCGCCGCCCGTTATGCGGCGGCCATGAAGACCCTGGCCCTGGCCGCCGAGTTTGGCGCCGAGACCGCCACTTTGCCCGGCATGGATGTCGCCGAAGCCCTGGTGGCCTGCGCTCGCGAGCACAACGCCAATCGCCTGGTGCTGGGCCATTACCCGCGCAAGGTCTGGCAGTTCTGGCACCAGTCGGTGAGCGACCGCATCAGCCGCCAGCACCCGGAAATCGACCAGATCGTGATCGCCAATGGGCCCTTGAGCCGGCGCCCTGCGCCAGTGGACAAGCCCGAGGCCGGCCTGCCGCCCAGCCGCGCGCCGGCCTACCTGTGGGCGAGCCTGGCGTGCTTTGCCGCCACCGCGGTGGCGGCGCTGCTGCTCAAAGTGTTCGACCCGGCCAACGTGGTCATGCTGTTCCTGCTGACGGTGGTCCTGGTGGCGCTGCGCTACGGGCGTGGCCCCGGCGTCTGGGCGGCGATGCTGGCGGTGCTGTGCTTCGATTTCTTCTTCGTCCAGCCGGTGTGGTCGTTCACGGTCAACGACACCCAGTACTTCTTCACCTTCGCCCTGATGCTGGGGATTGCCCTGATCACCGGCCAGCTCACTGCGCGCCTGCGCCATGAAGCACGTACCGCGGCCGCGGGCGAGCGCCGTGCCACCTCCCTGGCCGGGCTGGCCCGTGAGCTGTCGGCGGCGTTGACCGAGGAGCAGATCTGCGCCGTGGCCCTGCGTACCTTCAGCGGGGTGTTCGAGGCTCGGGTCGGGCTGGCGTTGCCGGATGCCGAGAACCGGGTGCGGGCGCTGAGCGCCAATACCCTGGCCATTGACGAGAGCATCGCCCAGTGGGCCTATGACCACGACCAACCGGCCGGGCGCGGCACCGATACCCTGGCGGCGGCCAAGGGCTGCTATCTGCCGCTCAAGGCGCCGATGCGGGTGCGTGGCGTGCTGGTGCTTGAAGCCGAGGATGCCGAGCGCCTCAAGGAGCCGGAAGAACAGCGCCTGCTGGAGGCCTGCATGAGCCAGCTGGCGATTGCCCTGGAGCGCGTGCATTACGTCGAGGTAGCCCAGAGCACTGTGCTGCAGATGGAGGGCGAGCGCATGCGCAACACCCTGCTGGCGGCCATTTCCCATGACCTGCGCACGCCCTTGACCACCATCATCGGCGCCGCCGACGCCGCCTTGCCCCACGCTGCGCAGGGCCCGCTCAAGCACCTGCTGGCAGGGATTCACGATCAGGCTTCGTCCATGCAGCGGCTGATCGAGAACCTGCTGGACATGGCGCGCATGCAGGAGCGCGGGGTGCGCCTGAATCGCCAGTGGAACTCCCTGGAGGAGATTGTCGGCAGTGCCCTGCGCCAGCTGCGCGAGCCCCTGGCCGGGCATCAATTGCGAGTGGCCATGGCGCCGCAGCTGCCCTTGGTGGAAGTGGACGCGCTGTTGCTGGAGCGGGTGCTGGTGAACCTTCTGGACAACGCCGCCAAGTACACCCCGGCCGGGACCCTGGTGCAGATCAGCGCCCGCCAGGTCGACCAGCAGATCATCCTGCAGGTCAGCGACAGCGGCCCGGGCTGCCCGAAGGGCAGTTCCCCGGCCAGCCTGTTCGAAGCCTTCAGTCGCGGTCAGCAGGAATCCGCCGTGGCCGGCATCGGCCTGGGCCTGGCCCTGGCCAAACGTATCGTCGAGGCCCATGGCGGGCGCATCGAGGCCCAGCCTCATGCCGATGCCGGGCTGAGTTTTGTCATCAACTTGCCGGCGGGTCAGCCGCCTTCCATGGAAACCCTATGAGCAGCGCACGCATCCTGATCGTCGAGGACGAAGCCAATATCCGCCGTTTCGTCGGTATCGCCCTGGAGGACGAAGGTTTCCAGGTGTTCGAGGCCGACAGCGTCAAGCGCGCCCTGATCCATGCCGCCAGCCGCCAGCCGGACCTGGTGATCGTCGACCTGGGCCTGCCGGACGGCGACGGCAAGCAGTTGATCAGCGAGCTGCGCGGCTGGCTGGCGGTGCCGATCCTGGTGCTGTCGGCCCGGGATAGGGAGGACGAGAAAGTCGCCGCCCTGGATGCCGGCGCCGACGACTACCTGGTCAAGCCGTTCGGCGTGCCGGAACTGCTGGCGCGGATTCGCGCGCAACTGCGCCGTCATGGCCAGAGCGGTACGGCGGCCGCTACCAGCAAGGTGGCCTTTGGTGCCATCGAGGTCGACCTGGCCACCCATGAGGTGCGCCGCGAAGGGCTGCCTGTGCACCTCACGCCGATCGAGTACCGCCTGCTCTGCGCGCTGATCCGTGGCCAGAGCCGGGTGCTGACCCATCGCCAGTTGCTGCTGGAAGTCTGGGGCCTGGACTACGTCGACCGCGCCCATTACCTGCGGGTACACATGGCCCATCTGCGGCAGAAGCTGGAGGCCGATCCGGCCCAGCCCCAGCATCTGATCACCGAGTTGCAGGTGGGTTACCGCCTGGTGGGGCTGTGATCCCGGCCCAGGGATTTTTCGCCGCGGCGCCGTTCGTGGACAAAGTCGATGTACAGGGTGATGCAGCCGAAGGCGGCAATGCCGAACAGCAGTAGAAGGCCGATCTGGATATTGCTCATGGGAAAGCTCCTGGGGGCAGGACGGGGCGGTTCCGGCCCGCTCGGGCCGGCCACCCTGACGTCGGGGAGCTGATAGATAAGCCCTTGGCGCAGGCGTTGCCAGGGCTTATATGAAAGCTTTACGGCGGCCCCTTCGATCCCTATGCAATGCATACGCAGGCTGCACTGTTGATAGAATCGGCGGCCCTTCTCCGACCCCAGGTTGCCGCCCATGACCGCTTCGACTCCGCTGATCCGCACCGTCCTGCCCACCGACCTGGACCGCTGCTTTGCCATCGAGACCCTGGCCTACGAAGGCGACGAGGCCGCGACCCGGGACAAGATCGCCACCCGCATCGCCACCTGGCCTGAAGGTTTCATCGTTGCCGAGGTGCAGGGTGTGGTGGCCGGCTTCATCAACTCCGGCGCTACCTTCGATGTGCAGATGGCCGACGAGGCCTTCAAGGAACTGATCGGCCACGACCCGGCGGGCCCGGAAGTGGTGATCATGTCGGTGGTGGTACACCCGGACTTCCAGGGCCTGGGCCTGTCCCGGCAACTGTTGCAAGCCTTCATCGCGCGCATGCGCGAACTGGGCAAGGCGCGCATCCACCTGATGTGCAAGGAACGCCATGTACCGCTGTACCAGCGCTTTGGTTTTGTCTACATCAAGGCGTCGGAGTCGGACCACGGCGGCATGGCCTGGCACGAGATGGTGCAGTCGCTGTAGAACGGATATCGGGTTTGCAGCAGCGGGCCCGGGGTCAGAACGCCAGCGCCATCCGCCGTTCATAGCCGATCCGGCCCTTGCAGGCTTCGCCGTTTTCCACCCAGCCCAGCTTGCGGTACAGCCTGAGGGCCGGCTGGTTGTCGCTGTCCACCGCCAGGGTCAGGCCCTTGAGTTCGGGCCAGGCCTGGCGGGCGGCCTCAGGCACCGCTTGCAGGCAGGCCTGGCCGAAGCCCCGGCCCTGGTGCCGCCGGTCCACTTGCAGGGCGTGCAGGCTGGCGCTATCGGCATCGGCCCAGGCCGGCAGGCAGGGCGGGCGCTTGAGCAGCAGGAAGGCCACCGGCCACTCCTCGCTGAGCAGGGCAAAGCCCCTGATCGCTCCCCGCGGCGCGTTGTCGAGGGTGTACAGCGCGCCATGAATGTCCCCGCTAAACGCCTTCTGTCCGGGTAGCACCTCAAGCTCCAGCAAGCGGGCATGCTGGTGGCTGTCGAGCTGTTCGTAAGGCACCAGGCGAGTGGTCACGGGCACGTAGATCCGGTGGGGGGAGGGGGCGGATTCTAGCGATTTTGCCCCACCGGTAAATTTTTTTATGCGCAGTGTCGATTGCGCGAATGGCCAGACGACTAAGGGTGAACTGAACATTCAACGGCGTGGATGCAGGGGGTGTTCAGCAGCGGTTCATTCCATTCATGAGGAGTTTCGCCATGCACAATCCATCCAACGAAGCGCAGATCCGCAGCCTGATCGACAACTGGCAACAGGCTGTGATGGCCCGGGATATCCAGCGTATTGTCAGCTACTACGCCGACGACATCACTTCTTTCGACGCGGTCGGTGCCTTGCAATTCAAGGGCAAGGCCGCCTATCGCGAACACTGGGAAGCGTGCATGCAGGTCTGCCCCGGCCCGGGCATTTTCGAGTTCCATCAGTTGCAGGTGCTGGCCGACGAAGAGCTGGCCTTCGCCCACTGGCTGGCTCATTGCGGTGGTACCGATGCCGAGGGCGTGACCAAGGCCTGCTGGATGCGGGTGAGTGCCGCCTACCAGCGCCGTGCGGGCCAATGGCTGGTGGTGCACGAGCACTGGTCGGCGCCGTTCGACATGCTCACCGGGACCACCCAGTTCGACCTGCAACCCTGAGCAACCAGCGGTTCGCCAAAGCGGCGAACAGCGACCATAGTTGCTCAGCCCGAATCCGGAGGTGCCCATGAAATACCTATGCCTGGTCTACAGCGACGAACAGTTGCTGCACAGCCTGCCCGATAGCCCCGAGGATGCCGAGTGCCTGGCCTATGCCGAGTCGGTCCAGGGCAGCGGGCGGATGCTTGCCGCCGAGGCGCTGCAATCGGTGCACACCGCCACCACGGTGCGCATGCGCGGCGGCAAGCTGTCGATCACCGATGGCCCGTTTGCCGAAACCAAGGAACAGTTGGCCGGTTTCTACCTGATCCAGGCCAAGGACTTGAACGAAGCGATCCAGGTGGCCGGGCAGATACCGGCGGCCCGGGTCGGCAGTGTCGAAGTGCGTCCGGTACGTGAATTGAATCCCTGAAAACAACGATAAACAGGAGTTTCGCGATGACTTTCCAGACCACGGGCCGCAAGCCCGCCGAGCATGAACTGTCCATCAGCCGTCTGATCGACGCGCCGCGCAACAAGGTCTTTCGCGCCTGGACCGAGCCGGCCTTGCTGGCGCAATGGTGGGGGCCCCACGGCATGACCACTCCGGAGTGTGAAATGGACCTGTGGGTCGGTGGCCAGTTTCGTACCCTGATGCGCGCCCCGGACGGCAGCGAGTACCCGACCATGGGGGTGTTCCTGGAGATCGCCGCGCCGTCGCGGCTGGTGTTTACCGACGCCTACCTGCCGGGCTGGATCCCCTCGGGCAAGCCGTTCATGACCGCTGAAGTGACCTTCGAGGAGCAGGGCGACCAGACCCTCTACACTGCCCGCGCCATGCACTGGACCGAGGCCGATCGCAAGGCCCATGAGGCCATGGGCTTTCACGAGGGCTGGGGGCAGAGCCTGGAGCGCCTGGTGGCCCTGGTCACCCGGGACCTGCCGGACTGATGAGCGACCAGCCTCGGGAAGTCATCGCGGCAACGGTGGCGCAGGTCTACCGCGAGCAGTCGCGGCGGATCCTCGCCACCCTGATCCGCCTGCTGGGGGATTTCGACCTGGCCGAGGAGGCGCTGCATGAAGCCTTCTTCGTGGCGGTGGAGCGCTGGCGCAGCGATGGCGTGCCGGACAACCCGCGGGCCTGGCTGGTGTCTGTCGGCCGCTTCAAGGCCATCGACGCCCTGCGTCGCCGGGCGCGCTTCGCGGCGTCACAGGCGGCGCTGCTCAGCCAGCTCGAGCAACTGGAACAGGACGACTGGAGCGCCGAGGACGTGCAAGACGATCGCCTGCGCCTGATCTTCACCTGCTGCCACCCGGCGCTGGCGGCGGATGCCCAGGTACCCCTGACCCTGCGGGAGATCTGCGACCTGAGCACCGAGGAAATCGCCCGGGCCTTTCTGGCCACGCCGGCCACCATCGCCCAGCGCATCGTGCGTGCCAAGGCGAAGATCCGCGATGCGCGGATTCCCTACCAGGTGCCGGCGTTGAGCGAGCTGCCCGAGCGCCTGGAGAGCGTGTTGCGGGTGATCTACCTGGTGTTCAACGAAGGGTATTCGGCTTCCATGGGCGCCGAGCTGACCCGGGAGGACCTGACCCGCGAAGCCATCCGCCTGGGCTACCTGCTGCTGGAACTGTTGCCGGAAGCAGAGGTGATGGGCCTGCTGGCGCTGATGCTGTTGCACGAGTCACGGCGTGGCGCGCGCCTTTCCAGCGACGGCGAGCTGGTCCTGCTGGACGAGCAGGATCGCGGGTTGTGGCAGCAGGACTTGATCGAGCAGGGCTGTGCCCTGGTAGAGCGCGGCCTGCGCAGCGGCCAGGCCGGGCCCTATTGCCTGCAGGCGGCGATTGCCGCGGTGCATGCCGAAGCGCCGAGTGCAGCACAGACCGACTGGCCGCAGATCGTCGGTTTGTATGACGTGCTGCTGCGCCTGCAGCCTTCGCCGGTGATCGAGCTCAACCGTGCCGTGGCCCTGGCCCAGCGCGACGGGCCCGGTGCCGGGCTGGCGCAAGTGGAAGCGATCCTGCTGCGCGGCGACTTGCAGGATTACCACCTGGCCCATGCCGCTCGTGCCGACTTCTGCCGGCAACTGGGGCATATCGCCGCGGCGCGCCAGTCCTACCAGCGGGCCCTGGCCCTGGTCCGGCAAGCCCCCGAGCGGCGCTTCCTCGAACAGCGCCTGGCCCAGCTCCCCCAGTAGCCGCTGCCGAAGGCTGCGACCGAACCCGCCGGGGCGCCAACCGCGCCCCGGCTCAAGCCTGCTGCCGGGTCGCCGCCAGGACGATCTCGCGGATACACACTTGCTGTGGCTGCTGGTAGGCAAAGGCAATGGCCCCGGCCACATCGTCTGCACTCAGTACCGTACCGCCCATGTCCTGTTTCCAGGCCTGGTAACCGGCCTTGATGGCCTCGTCGGTGGTGTGGCTCAGCAGTTCGGTTTCTACCGCACCGGGGGCGATGGTGATGACCCGCACATTGTGCGGCGCCAGCTCTTCGCGCAGGTTTTCCGAGAGCCCGTGGACCGCGAACTTGGTGCCGACATAGGCCACGTGGTTGGCAAAGGTCTTGCGCCCGGCCACCGAACTGACGTTGATCAGGGTGCCCTGGCGGCGCTCGATCATCCCGGACACCACGGCGTGCACGCCATTGAGCAGCCCCTTGACGTTGACGTCGAGCATGCGCTCCCACTGCTGCGGGTCCTGCCGGCTGATTTCCCCCAGGAGCATGACCCCGGCGTTGTTGATCAGGGCGTCCGCCGGGCCGAACCGCGCTTCGGCCTCCGCCACGGCGGCCAGCAGTGCGGCGCGGTCGGTGATGTCCACCGCGCGGCTCAGGCTGTCGGGCAGTTCCAGGGCGTGCAGGCGCTCGACGCGCCGGGCCAGCAGCAGGAGGGGATGGCCGGCCGCCGACAGCAGGCGGGCGGTGGCCTCGCCGATGCCCGAACTGGCGCCGGTGATGATGACGAGAGGCTTGCTCATGGGAGGACTCCAGGAATAAGAAAAATGCATGGCTTTACGGGGCGGGCAGTATATTTAGCCCTCTTGAGGCTGAAAAATGCCTTATTCCTCTGTCTGTCATCGGTATTTCCTATGGATGTCCGCCATCTCAAAGCCTTCCTTGCGGTGTTCGAGGAGCGCAACATCACCGCTGCCGCCCAGCGCTTGTGCATTAGCCAGCCGACCTTGTCGGTGACCATCAAACAGCTTGAGGACGAGTTGGGGGCGCAGTTGTTCCTGCGCCAGCCACGGGGTGTTGAAGTCAGCGAGCAGGCGCGGGTGCTGTATCCCCAGGCCCGGCGCATGGTGGCCGAGGCCGAGAGCTTGAGCCGTCTGTTTCGCCAGGACGAAAGCCGTTTGGCGCTGGAGCTGGGAGTAGAAGGTGATATTGCCGACAGCCAGGTCTCCGCTTTCGTACGAATGGCCCAGCAGGCGTTGCCCAACCTGTTGCTGACCTTGCAGGAAGGCTGTGTCGGCGACGCGCGCCTGGCGGTGGAAGAGCTGTGCTGCGAGGACGAATTGTTCCTGCCGTTATGGGAGGAGCCTTATGTGCTGGCGGTGCCAGTGGGGCACAGGCTGCTGGAGCAAGAGCAGCCCCAGCCCCGGGTGGAGGACTGGGTCACTTGCCCGGAGCACGCCTCGCACCAGCGCCTGATGGCGCTCTATGGCGGTGCTGTGCAAGCCCAGGCCGGGCATGCCGGGAGCTTGAAGCAGGCGCTGAACATGGTGGCGGCGGGCCTGGGGGTGGCGATGCTGCCGCTGTCGCTGGTGCAGGGCCGCGAGGGGGTAGAAAGCCGGGCCTTGCACCTGCCGGCGCCCAGCCGGCGGATCGGCTTGTGCTACGCCGTGCAGGCGCTGGAGTCGGCGACCTTGCGCACGCTGCATGACTACTTGCGCACCCTGCGGCCAATCGGCTAGCGGGCGGCGCTGACGAGCGCGGTCATTGCAGCATCTGCGCCAGCAACCAGCTGCCCGCCGGCCCTGGCGGGTGCAGGCGCGACCAGAGCGCGTCCACCGCCACGGTGCGCGGCCAGCCACGCACGTTCAGCTCCTGCAACTTGCCCGCGCCAAAACCTTCCACCAGCCAGCGCGGCAGGGGCGCCCAGCCAAAGCCGCCCTGGGCCATCTCCAGCAGCATCAGGTAGCTGGGGGCCGACCAGACCCGGCCCTGGCAGCGGCTGTCGTAGGGGTTGAGCACGGTGGCCAGACGCAATTCACGGTGCTGGCGCAGGCTTTCCTCATCGACCCGGGCCTGCTGCGCCAAGGGATGCTTGCAGGCCACGTAGAGGGAAATCTCACTGCGCTCTTGCATGGTCTTGTGCTCCAGGTCCGCCGGGTAGTCGGCCTGCATCTCGGCAAAGGCAATCTGCGCCCGGCCGCTCTGCACCAGGGCGATCAGGTCTTCGCACTCGGCAATCAGGCATTCCAGCTCGAGGTCCGGGTAACGCTGCTCGAAGGCGCTCAGGCTGCTTTCGAAGCGATCCGACTGGTAGGTGTCCGACAGCGCCACCGTGAGTTTCGCCTCAATGCCCTGGGACAGCTGGCTGGCGGCCATTTCCAGGCGGCTGGTGGCAGCCAGGATTGCTTCGGCACGCTGCAGCAGCACATGCCCGGCCGGGGTGAGGCCGGGCTTGCGGCTGGAACGGTCGAAAAGCTGCACGTCGAGGTCGATCTCCAGGCTGGCCACCGCCGCGCTGATGGTGGACTGGCTCTTGCCCAGCTTGCGCGCGGCAGCGGAAAAGGAACCTTGGGTGGCTGCCTGGACAAACGCCAGGAGCACTTCATGTGAGGCCATGAACTATCGCCCTGCTCGATGGTTATTGATTATGAAGTATCGGCCTTGTCCTGGAAGATCGGCAACACATTCATTCAAGGAGCCGGCCATGAGCCTTCAGAAATCCCTTAACGAACGCATCTTCCAGGCGGTAGGTTTTGAACTGCTGGCGGTGCTGATCTGCACCCCGCTGCTGTCCTGGATCATGGACAAGCCCATGGCCGACATGGGCCTGGTGACCATCGGTATTGGCCTGTTGGCCCTGGCCTGGAACGTGGTGTTCAACGGCCTGTTCGACCGGTTGCTCAAGCGCTTGCAGTGGGTCCACAACGGTTGGACCCGGGTCCTGCATGCGTTGATGTTCGAAGGCGGGCTGGTGGCAGTGGGCGTACCGATGATTGCCTGGTGGCTGAATATCAGCCTGCTGCAGGCGTTCATCCTGGACATCGGCGTGCTGCTGTTCTTCCTGCCGTACACCTATGTCTATCACTGGGTCTACGACGTGCTGCGGGACAAGTGGCTGCAACAGCGCCTGGCTCACTGAGCCGGTTTCAGGGTGCCGGGTGCCGCCCTTCGATGGCAGCCAGATAGGCTTCCAGCGCCCGCGGCACTTCTTCGAGCAGCAGCTGGCTCTTGAACTCGGGGTGTTCCAGGGCCAGATGGAACAGGCCGATGGGCAGGCCGAGCATGGCCATGGCGTAGGCCTCGCGCTCGGCGGCACTGGCCTGGGGAAGGCGCAGCGCCAGGACCTGGCGATAGACGCTCTTGATCTGCAGGCGCAGGTCCGGGGCCTGCAACTGGCCCATGGCAAACCCCGGGTTGATCATCAGCAGCAGGTCGGGGTGCTGCTCCAGGTATTCGAGGATCGGCAGCACCATGCGCTCTATCACTTGTCGGCCACTGGACCCCGTCCAGACCTGCGGAGCAACCGCCAGCAGGTCGCTGGTGATGGTGCTCAGGGCTTCGATGTGGCGCTGGCCCAGGGCTTCGAGCACTTGCTGCTTGTCACTGAAAAAATGATAGAGCGAACCGATGGAGGTACCGGCCAGCCGGGCGATGCCGTGCATGGTCAGGTTCGCCGCCCCCTGGCTGGGCAGTAGCCGGGCACAAGCGTCGAGGATCGCCATCACCCGTTCGTGGCCACGGGACTGTTTGGGGGCTCGGTGGGGAGCGGCGGGGGAGGGAATGGATTCGGTCATGGTCAGCGAAATGTCCGGGGGCGCCTATTATGGCGTAGAGCGTGGGGTGCAGTCCTAGAGAAAACTAGACACCATCCTCTACTTTTGCAGAAAATACCCGGCTTCGGGTTCCGTTCAGTGAACCTGCTGTCCTCCTGACTATCTGAAGGCCATGACTATTTCCCGCAACTGGATCATCTGCGAACACTGCGATTCGTTGTACGAGTCCGTGCCGCTCGGCAAAGGCCAGACGGCCCAGTGCTCGCGCTGTGGCGCGGTACTGGCCCGTGCCCGTTGGCTGAGTGTGCAGCAGCTGTTGGCCCTGTCGATCACCGCCGGGTTGTTGTTTGTCTTCGCCAATCTGTTTCCGGTGATCAAGATCAGCCTTGAAGGCCTGAGCAACGAGGCGACCCTCTGGCAATCGGTGGAGGCCCTGGCCCAGGGCCGCATCAGCCTGATTGCCGCGATCACCGGCCTGACCATCATTCTCGCGCCCTGCCTGCAGATCATCCTGCTGTGCTGGGTGCTGGGGTTTGCCAATGTGGGGCGCGCCGCGCCCGGCTTCAAGGCCAGCATGCGCGCTCTGGAGCACCTGCGGCCCTGGAGCATGCTGGAGGTGTGCCTGCTGGGGATCCTGGTGGCCATCGTCAAGCTGGCGGGGATGCTCGATGTGCACCCGGGGCTGGGGCTATGGGCCCTGGCGATGCTCACGGTGCTGATCATCCTGATTTCCGGCAAGGACATCCGCTACCTCTGGGATGACCTGGAGGGCCGCTACTGATGAGCGCTCCGCCCTACGCCCGGGACCACCAATTGATGCTGTGCCACACCTGCGGCCAGGTCTGCCAGGCGTCCGAGCATCAATGCCCGCGCTGCGATGCGCCGGTGCATGCGCGCAAGCCCAACAGCCTGGCGCGCACCTGGGCCTTTCTCCTGGCCAGCCTGATCTTCTACATTCCGGCCAACCTGCTGCCGGTGATGCACACCAGCATCTTTGGCAGCGCCAGTGAAAACACCATCATGAGTGGCGTGGTGGAGTTCTGGAAACACGGTTCCTGGGACATCGCCCTGCTGATCTTCATCGCCAGCGTGGTGGTGCCCTGCAGCAAGTTCTTTGTCCTCGGCACCCTGCTGGTGACCTGCCAGCGCCGCAGCCTCTGGGCCCAGCGCGAGCGGGCCAAGCTCTATCGTTTCATCGAGCTGATCGGCTACTGGTCGATGCTCGACGTGCTGGTGGTGGCCCTGGTGGCGGCCCTGGTGCAGTTTCGCGCCCTGAGTTCGATCGACCCGCGCATGGGTATTCTGTTTTTTGGTTTGGTGGTGGTGCTGACGATGTTGGCGGCCATGAGTTTCGATCCCCGGCTTATCTGGGACGCAGAGGTTGAAGATGTCTGATCATCCAGGTTCCAACGCAGCAAATCCCCCGCCCGTTCCTGGCGCTCCGGCGCTGCGCACGCGGCGTTTCAATGTCTCGCTGGTGTGGCTGGTGCCGATTGTCGCGGCCCTGGTGGGGCTGTCGATGGTGGTGCACAACTCACTCTCGGCGGGGCCGGAAATCAGCATCAGCTTCCAGACCGCCGAAGGCCTGGAAGCCAACAAGACCCAGGTCAAGTACAAGAACGTGGTGATCGGCAAGGTGACCTCCATCGCCCTGAGCGACGACCGCAAGAAGGTGGTGGCCAAGGTCGAGCTGGACCAGTCCGCCGAACCCTTCACCGCCGACGATTCGCTGTTCTGGGTGGTGCGCCCGCGAATCGGCGCCAATGGCATTTCCGGGGTCGACACCCTGCTTTCCGGGGCCTTTATCGGCGCCGATGCCGGCAAGTCGGAAAAACGCAAGGACAGCTTCAAGGGCCTGGAAACCCCGCCGCCCATCACCTATGGGCAGAAGGGCAAGCGCTTTACCCTGCACACCGACGACCTCGGCTCGCTGGACATCGGCTCGCCGGTCTATTACCGGCGCATCGAGGTGGGGCAGGTGGTGTCCTACCAGTTGGCCAACAGCGGCAAGGGCGTGGACGTGAAGATCTTCGTCAATTCGCCCAACGATAAGTACGTCACCACCGACACCCGTTTCTGGAACGCCAGCGGCGTCGACGTGACCCTCGGCGCCAACGGTTTGAAGGTCAACACCGAGTCGGTGTCGTCGATCCTCGCCGGCGGCATTGCCTTCGTCGAACCCAAGTACAGCCCCAATGCCAAGCCGGCTGACGAGAACGCCGAGTACACCCTGTTCGGCGACCAGGACACCGCCCTGGCGCCGCCCGACGGCGCGCCCTATTACATTCGCATGCGCTTCGACCAGGCCTTGCGCGGCCTGTCGGTGAATGCCCCGGTGGAGTTCCTCGGGGTGAACATCGGCAAGGTGGTGTCCATGGACCTGGACTACGACGAGCAGCGCAAGTATTTCCCGACCCTGGTCGGCGCGGTGATCTACCCCGAGCGGCTGGGCAAGGCCCACGAAAAGCTGGTGAAGCAGACCGGCGGCGAAGACGATGCCCGCTCGGCGAAACTGATCGGCGCCTTCGTCAAGAACGGCCTGCGCGCCCAGCCCCGCAGCGGCAACCTGCTGACCGGCCAGCTGTACATCTCCCTGGACTTTGTCACCAACGCCAAGCCGGTGGCCTATGACGCTACCGCACGGCCCCTGGAGATTCCCACTGTGCCTGGCAGCATGGACAAGTTGCAGGAGCAGTTGCAGGCCGTGGTGGACAAGATCAGCAAGCTGCCGATCGACTCCATTGCCGCCAACCTCAATGGCAGCCTGGCGGAGATGCAGAAGACCCTCAAACAGGTCAACGGCGAAGTGCTGCCACAGATGCGCGACACCCTGGAGCAATCCAAGAAGACCCTGGCCAGCGCCAACGAGAGTTTCTCCGAAGACTCGCCGCAGCGGCAGAAACTCGGCCAGGCCATGGAGGAAGTGCAGCGCACCGCGCGTTCGGTGCGGGTGCTCAGCGATTTCCTCGGGCGTCATCCTGAAGCGCTGATCCGCGGGCGCCTCAAAGACAATCAACCGGATGCCTACCAGTCGCCATCCTCCTCTGTTCGCGAATCCGTACCGGAAGCCCAGCCATGAAAACCCGTGCCCTGTTGCTCTGCCTGACCCTGGGACTTGCCGCCTGCAGCTCCGCGCCCACCCATTACTACACCCTGCTGCCACCGGTGGCCGAAGGCAGCAGCGCGGCCCGCACCGGGGGCCCGCAGTTCGAAATGTCCACGGTGCGGATTCCGGTCCAGGTGGACCAGCCGCAACTGGTGGTGCGCCAGGACAGCGGCACCCTGGCGATCCTCGAAACCCAGCGCTGGAGCGCGCCGCTGGTGGATGAGTTCCACGACGCCCTGGCCAGCCAGATGGAGCAGAAGCTGGGTACCCGCAACCTTGAAGGCCTGCCCAAGCAGCCCGGGCGCCCGGTGCTGTCGTTGCAGACCGATGTGCGGCGCTTCGAGTCCCTGCCCGGGCGCTATGCACTGATCGATGTGGTCTGGAGCCTGCGCCAGCGGGGTGAGGGCGGCCCGGCCCGCAGCCTGACCTGCAGCAGCCAGATCCGCCAGCCGGCGGGTGTGGAACTGAACAGCCTGGTGCAGGCCCACCAGCAGGCCATCGCCCAGTTGGCCGGGCAGATTGCGGGCGCGGCGCGTAGCTGGACCTGCCCCTGATTAGGTTTGTGTAGCCGCTGCCGCAGGCTGCGAACGTCTCCGTAGGAGACGCGTGGATCTTGAGGCCGCTGGAGGTTCGGCAAGAGATCGCCAAGCAAGGTGTTCAGCGCCGGGCGCTCAGTTGCTGGGGCGCCAGGAAGGCGTCGTGGAAATAATCGCGCAGGGCCTGCATGGCCGGGGTGAAGGTACGCTCGCGGTGCCAGGCCAGCCCCACGCTCATGGGCGTGACCGCATCGCTCAGGCTCAGGGTCTCGATACGCTTGCCTTCCAGTGACCAGGGCCGGTGCACCAGATCCGAGAGGATCGCCACGCCGCTGCCGTTGGCCACCATGCTGCGCACCGCTTCCACCGAGCTGGTGCGCACCCGCACCCGGGGCTGCTGGCCGGCCTGTTCCCAATAACGCATGGCGCTTTGCTCGGCTTCGTCGACGGTGAGCAGGATGAACGGCTCCTCGGCCACGTCCGCCAGGCTGATGCTGCTGCGCTCGCACAGCGGATGGTGGGCCGGCAGCCACAGCCGGCGCTCGGAGTTGAACAGGGTCTGCGAGACGATGTCAGGGTGCGTCAGGTTGGCGGTGAGTACCACTGCCATGTCGAAGCGGCCTTCCAGCAAGCCTTGCTCGATGGCCTGGCGTTCCTGTTCATGGAGCTCGATGGTGACGTCCGGGTGCCAGTGCTGCAGGCGCTGCAGGTGGTGCGGCAGGAAGTAGCCGATCACCGTGTAGCTGGCCGCCAGGTGCAATACGCCGCTGGCCCGATAGTCCGGCAACGGGCTGTTCAGGGCATCTTCGACGCTGCGCAGGATCACGTAGGCGCGGTTGAGAAAATGCCGCCCGGCATCGGTCAGGTTCATGCCCTGGGCCGAGCGCACGAACAGCTGCACGGCGAGCATCGCCTCCAGCTCCTTGATCGCCGTGGTCACCGCCGACTGGGAAATATTCAAGTGCAGCGCCGCCTGGGAAATCTGCCCGATCTCGGCGGTAGCAACGAAATAGCGCACCTGGCGCAAGGTCAACGACACGGCCCATTCCCCTCTAACGCTGCAGGAGCCGGCTTGCCGGCGAAAGCGATCGTGCAAGCGCCTGTGCCGTCACGCATCACGCTGCCTGCTAGCTTTATCTGTTTTTCAGAACAAGCTCTATCTGATAATAGATCTTCCCAAGGGGTCAAGGGCGCTCTAATTTTCGTCGCACGAAGTCACGAGAGTTGGAGCAACAGTGATGCAGGCAGTGGATTTCAATTCGGACATGGGCGAAAGCTTCGGCCCGTGGACCATCGGCGATGGCGTCGACAACGAGCTGATGGGCTTTATCAGCTCGGCCAATATCGCCACCGGCTTTCACGCCGGCGACCCCGGCACCATGCGCCGCACCATCGAACAGGCCAAGCGCCTGGGGGTGGCCATCGGCGCCCATCCGGGGTTTCGCGACCTGGTGGGTTTCGGCCGCCGGCACATCAATGCCCCGGCCCAGGAGCTGGTGGACGACATGCTCTATCAGCTTGGCGCCCTGCGGGAAATGGCCCGGGTACAAGGCGTGAAGCTGCAGCACATCAAGCCTCATGGTGCGCTCTACATGCACCTGGCCCGGGACGAGGAAGCGGCGCGGCTGCTGGTGCAAAACCTGCGCCGGCTGGAGCCCGAGTTGCTGCTGTATTGCATGCCCAATTCGGTGATCTGGCGCGTGGCCCAGGAACTGGGGCAGCCGGTGATCCGCGAGTTCTACGCCGACCGCGACTACGACCTCAGCGGCTCCATCGTGTTTACCCGCAACGTCCGCGCCCTGGACCCGGCAGCCGTGGCGGCCAAGGTGCTGCGCGCCTGCCAGACCGGCCTGGTACGCACCGTCGAAGGCGAGGAGCTGTTTCTCGAATTCGATTCCATCTGCCTGCACAGCGACACCCCCGGCGCCCTGGACCTGGTGCAGGCCACCCGAACGGCGCTGGATCAGGCCGGTATCGAGGTCCGCGCACCGCGTTGAGGCGCATCGACACGAAGCACCGCGCACAGACGCGGGGTTCATCTGGTTTTGTTTTTTTTGCCTGCCTTTCTACAACTATTCCAAAAGGAACAGACATGGCCGAATACAGTGTTATCACCCCCTTGCCGGGCACCTTTTATCGCAAGGCCACCCCGGAGTCGGCGCCTTTCGTCGAGGTCGGCGACAGCGTCAGCGCCGAAACCGTGATCGGCCTGATCGAAGTCATGAAGCAGTTTTCCGAACTGACCGCCGGGAGCGCGGGTCAAGTCAGCGCCTTTCTGGTGGAAGACGGTGATCCGGTGGAACCGGGTCAGGTCGTCGCGACGCTCGAACAGTGAGGGCCGGGGCATGACTGGATCAATCAACAAATTGCTGGTGGCCAACCGTGGCGAGATTGCCGTGCGCATCATTCGCGCGGCCAAGGCCCTGGGGATTCCCACCGTTGCCGCGTGCAGCGAGGCGGATGCCGATTCCATGGCCGCACGTATGGCCGATGAAGTGCAGATCATCGGCCCGGCGCGGGCCGACAAGAGCTACCTGAATGTCCAGGCCCTACTCGGTGCCTTGCAGGCCAGCGGTGCCAACGCGGTACATCCGGGCTATGGCTTTCTTTCCGAGAATGCCGACTTCGCCGAGGCGGTGGTCGAGGCCGGGGCGATCTTCGTCGGTCCCAGTGCCGAAACCATCCGCCGCATGGGTGACAAGGCCGAAGCCCGGCGCACTGCGCAGGCGGCGGGAGTGCCGGTGGTACCGGGCTCCCCAGGAGAACTCTTCGACCTGGACAGTGCGCTGGCGGCCGCTGAAGTCGTGGGCTTTCCGCTGTTGATCAAGGCCAGTGCCGGCGGTGGCGGGCGCGGGATTCGCCTGGCCCGGGACGCGGCGCAATTGGCCGAGGAATTCCCTAGGGCGCAACGCGAAGCCCAGACCGCGTTCGGCAATGGCGCGGTGTACCTGGAGCGTTTCATTGGCCGTGCCCGGCATATCGAAGTCCAGGTGCTGGGCGATGGCAAACACGCGGTGCATCTGTTCGAGCGCGAGTGTTCGCTGCAACGGCGCCGGCAGAAGATCTTCGAGGAAGCGCCTTCGCCGGTGCTCAGTGCCGAGCAGCGTGAGCAGTTGTGCAGCAGTGCCGTGCGCCTGACCCAAGCCCTGGGCTACCAGGGCGCGGGCACTCTGGAATACCTCTACGACGACAGCACCGGCGAGTTCTTCTTTATCGAGATGAACACGCGGATCCAGGTGGAGCACCCCATCAGCGAGCTGATCACCGGTATCGATCTGGTCCAGGCCATGCTGCGTATTGCCGGGGGCGAGCCCCTGGGCCTGCGCCAGAGTGATATCCGGCTTAACGGCGCGGCCTTGCAGATGCGCCTGAACGCCGAAGATCCGGCGCGGGATTTCTTCCCCAGCCCGGGCAAGGTCGAGCAGTTGATCTGGCCGCAAGGCGCAGGGGTGCGAGTCGATAGCCACCTGTACCCGGGCTATGCTGTGCCGCCTTACTACGACTCGCTGCTGGCCAAGCTGATCGTCCATGGCCGTGACCGTGGCGAAGCCCTGGCCCGGGCGCGGATTGCCGTGGAGCACACCACCCTGACCGGCATGGCCAGTACCTTGTCGCTGCACCGTGAACTGCTGGCCGAACCTTGGCTGGAGCAGGCCGACTTTCACACCGGAACCCTGGAAACCTGGCTGGCCGAGCGCCGCGCCGGAGGTGTCGCATGAACCTGCCTATCCGCTACAGCTTTGGTGCCGACGAGCACCTGTTCGCCGAAGTCAGCGACAGCATGTCCCTGGAAGCCTTCTTCAAGGGCATGGCGGTGACCCGCGCGGTGGAGCGCCTGGAATTGGATGGCGTGCTGGATGTGTGCCTGGCCAATGCTTCGTTCCAGATCCGCTTCGACCCGGACCGCATCGCCCCGCAGGATCTGCTGGAGGCGGTGCAGCAGGCCGAGGCCTGCGCGGTGGCCGAGCGCAGCCTGCATACCCGGATCATCGAGATCCCGGTGCTCTACAACGACCCCTGGACCCATGAAACCCTGATGCGTTTTCGCGACCGGCACCAGGACCCCAGCGCCACCGATCTTGAGTACGCGGCGCGGATCAACGGCCTGGCGGATGTCGAAGCCTTTATCGCCGCCCACAGCGGCGCGCCCTGGTTCGTCTCCATGGTGGGCTTTGTGGCGGGCCTGCCGTTCATGTTCCAGATGGTCGAACGTGAACGGCAACTGCAGGTGCCCAAGTACCTGCGGCCGCGCACCGATACGCCCAAACTGACCCTGGGCCATGGCGGCTGTTTCGGCTGCATCTACTCGGTGCGCGGTGCCGGCGGCTACCAGATGTTCGGCGTCACCCCGGCGCCGATCTACGACCCGCAGCAACAGTTGGCCTACCTCAAGCAGCACATGGTGTTCTTCCGTCCGGGGGACATCGTGCAGTTCAAGCCCATTGACCGCCAGGCCTATGACCTTGCCGTGGCCGAGGTCGAGGCCGGGCGTTTCGACTTGCGCATCCGCGAGGTGGAGTTTTCCCTGGATGCCTTTCTCGCCGACCCGGTCGGCTATCCCACGTCGCTGCAGGAGGTGCTGGCATGATCAAGGTCATCAAACCGGGCCTGGCCACATCGGTACAGGACCTGGGTCGCGAAGGTTTCTATCACCTGGGGATTCCGCCGTCCGGGGCCCTGGACCAGTACGCCCTGAGCGCCGCCAACCAGCTGGTGGGCAACCCGGCGGGGGCAGCGGGGCTGGAGTGCACCTTGCTCGGCCCTGAGCTTGCGTTCAGCGCCGATGCCCTGGTGGCGGTCTGCGGTGCCCACATGCCCCCCAAGCTCGATGGCGTGGACATGCACCTGGACACCGCCTTTGCGGTCAAGGCCGGGCAAGTGCTGCGTTTCGACTTTCCCAAGGCCGGGGCCCGGGCGTATCTGGCGGTGGCCGGTGGCATCGATGTGCCGCTGGTGCTGGGCAGCCGCTCGACTTACGCCTTGGGTACCCTGGGTGGTTTCCAGGGCCGGCGCCTGGTGGCGGGTGATGAGCTGCCGGTGGGCGTCGCCAGCGGCAAAAGCCGTCCCGGTGCCAGCTTGCCCATGGCGCTGCGCCAGTCCCTGGGGGGCGAAATCACCCTGCGGGTGGTGCCGGGTCTGTACTACGAGCGCTTGAGCGAGGCGGCCAAGGCCAGCTTCTTCGCCGAACCCTGGACCGTGGGCTCGGAGGCGGACCGCATCGGCTATCGCTTCAAGGGCGGCAGCGCCTTGAGCTTCCAGCCCCGGGAGCAGCCGTTCGGCGCCGGTTCCGATCCGTCGAACATCGTCGACAGCTGCTATCCCATCGGTTCGATCCAGGTGCCGGCGGGGCTCGAACCCATCGTCCTGCACCGGGACGCGGTGTCCGGTGGTGGCTACGCGATGATCGGCACGGTGATCAGCGCCGACCTCGACCTGATCGGCCAGATGCAGCCCAACCAGAAGGCCCGTTTTGTCGCGGTGACCCTGGAAGAAGCGCTGGAGGCCCGGCGTTCCTACAAGAAAAAGCTCAGTTGCCTGAGCAAGTTGTTTCCTTCCTGACCTTCTTGCTCGTGTAGCCGCTGGGAGCCTGAGGTTGCTGCAGGTTTGGCGAGGGATCCCCGCGGGCCTTTTCGCAGCCTCGCAGGCTCGGCAGCGGCTACAGAGGGGGGAGGCAAGCCCCCTCAGAAGAGCTGAGTGAACAACCAGTACAGGCTGCCGGACAGCAGGATCGCCGCCGGCAGGGTCAGCACCCAGGCCATGGCCAGGTTGCGGATGGTGCGCATCTGCAAGCCGCCGCCATTGGCCACCATGGTCCCGGCCACCCCCGAGGACAGCACGTGGGTGGTGGACACCGGCAGGCCGAACATGTCCGCCGCGCCGATGGTCAGCATCGCCACGGTTTCCGCCGAGGCGCCCTGGGCGTAGGTCAGGTGGGTCTTGCCGATCTTTTCGCCAACGGTGACCACGATGCGCTTCCAGCCCACCATGGTGCCCAGGCCAAGGGCGATGGCCACGGCGATCTTCACCCACAGCGGAATGAAGCGCGTGGCGTTGTCGATCTGTTGCTTGAACAGTTGCAGTTTGTCCCGGGTGTCCTGGTCGAAGTGGCCTACCTGATTCTTGTCCATCAGGCGGATCGCCTCGCTGGTCAGGTACATGTCGTTGCGCACGTTGCCCATGGCTTCGGCGGGCACCTTGGCCAGCGAACCGTAGCCCTTCACTTCAGTGCCGATGGCGCCGGTCAGGGCGGCCAGCGCGGGGATCAGTTCCGGTGTCGCTTCCTTGCTGCGCATGTACTCCGAGAGCACCGCGCGGGAATCGGCCGGCGCCGGTTGCGGGGCACTCTTCACCAGGGCCTGTTGGGTGACTTCGGCCACCGCGGCGAATTGCAGCGACTGGTCGGCGGGCATGGTGCGGTTCAAGGCGTAGGCCATGGGCAGGGTGCCCACCAGGATCAGCATGATCAGGCCCATGCCTTTCTGGCCGTCGTTGGAACCGTGGGCGAAGGACACGCCGGTGCAGGTCAGGATCAGCAGCCCGCGAATCCACCAGGGCGGCGGTGCGTCGCCCTTGGGTGCCTTGTACAGGGCACGGTTCTTGACGAACAGGCGCAGGGCCAACAGCAGCAGGGCGGCGAACACGAAGCCGATCAGGGGCGAGAACAGCAGGGCGTAGCCGACCTTGGTGGCCTGGCCCCAGTCCACGCCGCTGGTGCCGTCGCGGCCATGCATCAGGGCATTGGCCACGCCGACACCGATGATCGAGCCGATCAGGGTGTGGGAAGACGAAGCCGGCAGGCCCAGCCACCAGGTGCCGAGGTTCCATAGGATGGCGGCGATCAGCAGGGCGAAGATCATCGCGAAACCGGCGGAGGAACCCACCTGCAGGATCAGTTCCACCGGCAGCAGGGCGATGATGCCGAAAGCCACCGCGCCGCTGGACAGCAGTACGCCGAGGAAGTTGAACAGGCCGGACCAGACCACCGCGAACTGCGGCGGCAGCGAGTGGGTGTAGATCACCGTGGCCACGGCGTTGGCGGTGTCATGGAAACCGTTGACGAACTCGAAGCCCAGGGCGATCAGCAACGCCACGCCCAGGAGCAGGAACGGGGTCCAGGTGGTGACCGTGGTGCCCAGCTCGTGCATGTCGTGCACCAGGCTGTAGGCGGTGAACAGCAAGCCCATGGCCAGCACCGCGAAGAAGGCGACGAGGGTGAAGGGGCCGGGCTTTTTATCCAGTTGCGGTTTGCTGTCGAGGTTGGACGAAGCGGCAGTCAGGGACGGGGTGGCCATTGCTGGACAATCCTGTGGCGAGAAGGAGTGCTGCCCATGATCGTTGCTGAATGTTACAGGGAGGCTGCCTCAGGTCATGGTTTACGCAATTGAGCCGTTCCGTTGATCAGATCGATCACGCACGACCATCCCTCCATCCCGCTCATCCCGCAGGAGCCGGCTTGCCGGCGAAGAGGCCCTCAAGCCAAGCACCTGCCTTGGCGGACACCTTCGCCGGCAAGCCTGCTCCTACAAGGCGGGGTCAGTAGTCCTGGCGCTTGCGGAAGGCCCAGCGCCCGGCGATCACGGTGAAGGTGGCCACCAGCGCTACCAGGATCCAGAAGCCCTCCGGGTCGCCGGAGAACGGAATGCCACCGACGTTCATGCCAAAGAAACCGGCGATGATGTTGATCGGCAACGCCAGCACCGTGACCACCGTCAGGGTGAACAGGGTGCGGTTGGTCTGTTCGTTGAGGTTGGCGGCGATCTCTTCCTGCAGCAGCTTGATCCGCTCCCCCAGGGCGGTGAGGTCGTTGATGATCAGGGCGAACTCTTCGGTGGACTTGCGCAGCTCCTTGACGTCTTCCTTTTGCAACCATTGCGGCGGGCGGTTGAGCAGGCGCAGCAGCGAGCCCGGCTCCAGGGCCAGCAGCCGTTGCAGGCGCACCAGCACCCGGCGCATGGCCCCCAGTTCGGCACGGTTGGTGGAGACCCGGGCTGCCAGCAACTGGTCCTCGATCTGATCCACGCTGAGGCTGGTCCGGCGCACGATCTGGGTCAGCACTTCGCCCTGGTCCCGTAGCAGGTGCACCAGCAGTTCCAGGGGCGAGCGAAAGCGTTCTCCGGCCTTGACCGAGGAGCGCAGCTTGTCCACCGAGTGCAGCGGCTGCAGGCGGGCGCTGACGATCAGGCGGCTGCGGGCGCAGACCCAGAGGGTGGAGATGTCCGAGGAAACCATGCTGCCGAAGTTGAACACCACGTCGTTGACCACCGCCAGCAGGGCCGAATCCACCTGTTCGATGCGGGTCGAGCGCGAGCCTTCGTGCAGGGCCTCGAAGAATTCGTCGGGCAATTGCAGGTGGGACTTCATCCAGCGCTCGCACGCGGCGTGAGCCAGGTTCAGGTGCAGCCAGAGGAACTCCTCGCTGTCCTCGGGGTGTTGCAGGGCTTGCAGGGCCTTGGCCGAGTCCAGTTCGCGGCCCCGTTCGCCGGGGCGAAAGCTGAAACCGTAGAGCAGGCCGAACAGATCGGAATCACGGTGACTCTGGTCGATGCTGTGGTTCATGGAGTCTCGCAGGAGGGACAGTGCCTGGCGCGGGTTTCTCAGGTTCACTTGAGCCCCATCATGGCAAGGCTTTTTGACATTTTTGTGACGTTTTGAAGTGCATGATAGAGCCCGTCATACCGATGGTCGGCGGCACTCAAGATTGTCTTGCGCAGGCCGATCACACACCTACGCTGCACTCATTCGACCCCTCTCGAATGCGCCTTACAGGGATGTTCGGCACTACGCATGCCTTCATCGGGCCTGCTCTATCCCTGCCATGAGATCTCCTCGATGTTTTTGCAAAAATCCCTGAGAGCGCAAATCCTTGCCCTGCTGAGCGGTAGCCTGCTGGCGATGTTGTTGATCGCCCTGGCGAGTTTTCATTTGCTGTCCGGTGGCGTGCAGAGCTACCGCGAGCTGATTGAAGGTCCGCTGCGCAGTTCGCAGTTGATCGACGAGGCCAACCTGCAGTTCAAGAGCCAGGTACAGGAGTGGAAGAACGTATTGTTGCGGGGCAAGCAGCCCCAGGAGTTGAACAAGTACTGGCAGCAGTTTGAAGACCGCCAGCGCGATGTGCAGAACATCCTCGGCCAGCTGGTGCAGACCCCCGGGCTGGACGCCTCCCTCAAGAGCCGGGTGCAGCGCCTGGCGGATGAGCACCGGCAGTTGGGTTCGGCCTACCAGAAGGGCCGCGATGCCTATGTGGCCGGCGGTGCCGATCCGAGTGCCGGCGATGCCGCGGTCAAGGGCGTGGACCGGGCCACCAGCGAGCAGATGGGCGAACTGGTGACCGAGCTGCGCCAGCACGGCGACCGGCAGTCCGCCGAGATCAGTGCAGCGGCCGACCGCACGGTGTGGCTGGGTATTCTGGTGATGCTGGCTTCCGGTTTGCTGATCGGCCTGCTCAGCCTGTGGCTGGTCAATCGCAGCCTGGTGCAGCCGATCCGTCAGTTGATCGACTATGTCGCCCAGCTCAGCCGCGGCCAACTGGCCCAGCGGGTGGCCAGCGAGCGTCAGGATGAACTGGGCAAGCTGGCGATGGCCGCCAACACCCTGCGGGATTTCCTGGCCCAGACCTTCGCCAGCTTGCAGCGCAGTGCCTCGGACCTGGACAGTTCCAGCGGCGAGCTCAACTCCATCGCCACCCTGATGTCCCAGGGCACCAACGAGCAGTTCAACCGCACGGACCAGGTGGCCACGGCGATGAACGAGATGTCCGCCACCGCCCAGGAAGTGGCGCGCCACGCCGCCGACGCCGCCCGTGCCGCAGACGATGCCGACCAGTCGGCGCAGCAGGGCGAACAGGTGATGCAGCAGACCATCCACAGCATCACCCAGATGCGTGGCGAGATTGCCAACACCGCCACCGTGATCCGCCGGCTGGAGGCCGACAGCGGGCGCATCGGCAAGGTCCTGGAAGTGATCCAGGGCATTGCCGAACAGACCAACCTGCTGGCCCTCAACGCGGCCATCGAAGCGGCCCGGGCCGGTGAGGCCGGGCGCGGTTTTGCCGTGGTCGCCGATGAAGTGCGCAGCCTGGCGCAGCGCACCGCGGCCTCGATCACCGAGATCAACCAGATCATCCAGAGCGTGCAGACCGGGGCCGTGGATGCGGCCCAGGCCATCGAGAGCGGCCAGTCCCGCAGCGAGCAGAGCGTGCAGCAGGTGACCGAGGCCGGGGCCATGCTCGAGCGCATCACCGAAGCGGTGGAAGCGATTCGCGACATGAACCGGCAGATCGCGACCGCCGCCGAGGAGCAGACGTCGGTGGCCGAGGACATTTCCCGCAACCTCACCGAGATCACGTCCATCGCCAGTACCAATCTGGACAACGTGCAGCGCACCGAGGCGGCGAGCCGCAATCTGCACGGCCTGTCGGGGCAGTTGAGCGAGGTCACGGCGCGCTTGAGCGCCTGAGGTCGGCCGGGGTGTATCGGCCTGCTTACCAGGCCGATACACGACCACTCTCAAGTGGCCGGGGCGGGTGTCGATGACCGGGTATCTTCACACCCGACAGGACTCACACCATGGCCAGCATCACTTCCATCGCGATCAACCAGACCCAGGTCAGCCCGAGCAAGACCCGCATCGCCGGCAGTTCGGACAGCGACACTTCAGCGACCTCCACCGCCAGTACCACTGCTGCCAGCGACGCGACCAAGGCGCCGGCCACGGGTGCTGGCGCGGCCGGCGGCAGTTCCAGCAGCGATGATTCCAGCAGCGACTCGGTCAAGCAGTTGCGCAAGCAGATCGCTGAACTGCAAAAGCAATTGCAGGAGCAACAGCAGCAGTTGCAGGCCGCGCAGAGCCAGCAGGAAAGTGCCGATGCCAAGGCCGCGCAAGTAGCGGCAGCCCAGGCTCAGGTGGCCAGCACCAGCGCTTCGTTGCAGACCGCCACCGCGGCCTTGTTCCAGGCCCTGCAGCAATCCCAGAGCAGTACTGCGGGCTCCCTGGTCAGCACCAGTGCCTGACTGATCCGCACGCCCCAACGCACAAGGCCGCGCTCCCGAAGCGGGGCGCGGCCTTGTAGGGGCGGGGGGTTACTTGTCTTGCTTGTTGCTCAGGACCTTGCCGGTCTTGGCATCCAGGTCCACGTCCCACTCGATGCCTTTGCTGTCGCGCAGTTCCACCTGGTAGACGTAGGCGCCAGTGGCGGTCTGCTCGAGCTCGGTGTCGGTGATGCTGGCGGCGGTGGTGCCCGGGTGCTGGGCGAGGGCGGCCTGGTTGAGTTTTTCCAGGTCCATGATGGCGCCGGACTTGAGCAGGCCGGGGATCAGGTCCGGGCGCACATCGGCTTGGGCCAGGCCAGCGGTCAGGGTCAGGGTCAGGGCGGCGGCTGCGAACAGGGCGGAGAACTTGGTCATGGGTTGATTCCTTGGGGTGATGGGTTTCGATGGGCACAGGTTAGCCAACGCAACTTAATTCACCCTTAATTCAGGTCACTCTTTGCGTCGTTTGTTCAAGCCGCGCCCCGGCATCGGGTCGCAAGCTGCGGTTTTCCCTACAGGAGCTGCAGCAAATGAAACGAATGCTTGCATGGTTGTACGCACCCTTGGTGTTTGCCGGGTTCATCGGCGCCGGGGTGTGGTGGATGAGTGCTGGGCCGGCGTCTGCCAGCGGGTTGTTGGGGGTGTTCGGGGCTGCGCTGGGGGTGTCGTTCCTGGCGGAATGGTGCTTGCCCTATGAGCCTGGCTGGAACCGTTCCCAAGGCGACCGGCTGCGCGACAGCCTGCATGCCCTGGTCAATGAAAGCCTCAATGCGCTGGGGCTGCTGGCGTTGCCCGGGCTGGTTGCGCTGCTGGCCCATGATGGGCTCTGGCCCCAGGGCTGGCCGCTCTGGGGGCAGTTGCTGCTGGCCATCGTGATCGCCGATTGCGGCATTACCCTGGCCCACTACGCCAGCCACCGCCTGGCCTGGCTCTGGCGCTTGCATGCGGTGCATCACAGTGTGCAGCGCATGTACGGTTTCAATGGCTTGCTCAAGCATCCCCTGCACCAGTTGATCGAAGCTTCGGCCGGGCTGCTGCCGCTGGTGTTGCTGGGCATCCCGCTGACGGTGGCGCAGTTGCTGGCCCTGGCCATTGCCGTCCAGCTGCTGTTGCAGCATTCCAATGTCGACATGCGCCTGGGGCCTTTGCGCTGGATCTTCGCCTGGGCGCCGGTGCATCGCTTTCACCACATGAAGTACGGACGCGCCGGGGATGTGAACTTCGGGCTGTTCTTCAATCTCTGGGACTGGCTGCTGGGCACCGCGTTTTATCGCGATGACTATTGCATGCGCCAGGGCGACCTGGGGATTGGCAGCCGTGCCGACTACCCGGTGGATTACTGGCCGCAGTTGCTGGAGCCGTTCAAGGCCCAGCGCTATGGGGCAGAACCCGTGGTGCCCGAGCAGTTGCGCCGGCGCGTCAGGCCAGCAAGCGGGGCTTGAGGTGCTTGAGGGCCTGGCTGGCGGTGACGCCGAACAGGCTCTTCAGGGTGCGGGAGAAGTGCGCGCTGTCGGCGAACCCGGCGCCGTGTGCCGCGCCAGTGTGGGTCTGGCCCTCCAGCACCAGGGCCATGGCCAGGCGCAGGCGGCGCCAGAGCACCAGGCGCCTTACCGGCAGGCCGACGTCACGGGCGAACAGACGCTCCAGCTGGCTCAGGGATACATGGGCCCGGGCCGCCAGTTGCGCGGCCGCCACCTTGCCCTCCAGGGCGGCATCCACGGCGTGCAGTGCCCGCGCTACACGTGGGTCGGCAACGGGCTGGCGCGGGCAACCGCGCAGCGCCGCTTCCAGGCCGGGCAGTGAGGGTTCGGCGCCACTGACGCATGCTTGCAGGTCTTCGACGGCGATCAGCAGCGGCTCGGCGTACACCGTGAAGGCCTGCTCGGGAGCCTGAACGATGGCGTGGCGCTGCAAGGCCGGGATCAACAGGTAATGAGCGCTCTGCAGCCCGCCCGCGAGCGCCACCGTGACCGGTTGCCCGGGGGCGATGATCAACTGATGGGCATAGTGGGCATGGGGCTCGGTTGGCCCCATCGCCCCGTGGATCAGGCCGAAATCCCGGCCCAGCCAGAGCTCGCCGTGCCAGTGCGAAACCGCCATTCAGTAACCGCTGGCGTCCAGCAATTGCGCCACGCTGGCACTGGCCGGCCGCTTGAAGTACTTGAGCAGTTCGGCACTGCGGTTGGTGAAGATGCCATCGACCCCGGCATCCATGACCTTCTTGAAGTCCACCGGCTCGTCGATGGTGTAGACGTGCACCAGCAGGCCCTGGTCGTGGGTGTACTGGTTCATCCAGGGTTGCACCAGGTCCGAGTAGCTCTGCTCGCCACCGCCGGTCAGGGCCGCGGAAGGGCCGGTGCCGATGGCACCCTGGGCCTTGGCGAAATCCACCCAGCGCTTGAACTCGGCCTGGTCCTTGGGCTGCTGCCGGGCATAGAACGCGGCCTTGTCGGTTTCGCCGCTGCTGGCGAAGCTCTGGCCGGACGCGGGTTCGATACTGCCGGGCGCGACCCACAGCAACAGCACTTTCGGCACGTTGGGCATTGCCTGGTGCAGCAGTTCCAGGCTGTGCTTGTCGAAGGTCTGCAGCACCACCTTGCCCTTGCCCTGGCCCACCGCCAGTTCGCTTTTCGCCAGCTTGGAACCGGCCGGGCTCAGCCAGCCACGGTCCTGGAGTTTTTCCTTGAGGTCGTGCTCGATACCGGGGAACAGCTGGGGTTCCTTGGTCTCGATATACAGCCCGGGCTTGTGCTGCGCATTGCCCTGGGCGATGTCGATGATTTCATCCAGGGTGAGGATCTTCAGCCCGGCAAAGCCCGGCCGCGCCCGCTCGGGGTGGGCCTGGTTGAACCAACTGCCGGCGTCGAGGGTTTTCAGTTCCGCCATGGTGAAGGCGTTGGCCGGGCTGTCCTTGCGTTCGGGGAATTTCTGCGCCACGTCGGTGGTGCGTTGCAGGTTGTTGTCGTGCAGGGCGAAGAGCACGCCATCCTTGCTGCGTTGCAGGTCCATTTCCAGGTAGTCGGCGCCCAGGTCCCGGGCCAGCGTGTAGGAAGCCGCGGTGGATTCGGGGGCATCGAAAGAGGCGCCGCGGTGGGCGATCACCGCTGGCTGTGGAATCCCCTGGCGAGCGGCCAGGGCGTCCGGGTCAGGCTGTTCAGAGGCCTGGGCCAGTCCGCAAGCGAGCATCAGGCCCAGCATCAGGGCACAAGGGGTGAAGGTCGCGGGCATGCTCGAAATCCTTTCGTGGGGGCGTGTGCAAGGGGATATCTTTTAACAACTCGATGACGCTTGTGCTATCTCCAGAGCGACATAAATCCCTCTCATTTGCATTTTTCAGCGCTTTTTTCCGGCGCTTTGCAGTACTCTTGGGCGCTGCAGTTTCCCCATCAGAGGGAGGCCCTGAAAACTCCGCTGTCCCTTGCCTCGCGTGTAGACCATTGATCACCTGTCCTGCGGGACTCTAGTGAGGTTTACCATGAGCATCACCTCCGAACTCATCTGTCAGGCTGCCGACCAGCTCAAGGGCTTTGTCGGTTTCAATCGCAAGACCGGTCGCTATATCGTGCGCTTCAGCGAAGACTCCTTTGGCATGGACGTGGCCGCCGACGCCATCGTGCCGGCCCACGAGTTTGTCTGGGCGCCGGTGTCGGACCAGGCCATGAGCCTCAAGCGCGAGCAGATCCAGCTGCTGCTGGATCAGAACATCGACGACCGGATCAATATCAGCGAGCCGCTGCGGGTATACATGCGCCGCAGCGACTTGCCGGAAATCCAGGCGGTGCGCAGCCTGCTGTCGACCACGCAGGGCTGATGCGTGCCCCCGAGCCGTCACCCGGGCGGCTCGGGAATCCGTGCCTGAAGCGGGCTCAGCCTGGAAAGCCGTAAGCCCGTTGGACCTTGCTCACCCGGGTGCTGAACTGGCGATACCACTGTGCCCGACCGCGCTCGCGGATCGCGCTGTGTTCGGGGTGCTGCTTCCAGGCCAGGATCGCCGCTTCGCTGCTCCAGTACGACACGGTGATGCCGAAGCCGTCCTCACCTCGTGCCGATTCGACCCCGAGAAACCCCGGCTGCTGGCGCGCCAGTTCGAGCATGCGTTCGGCTGCCTGTTCATAGGCGGGGTCGGCTTCACCGCGCTGGGAACTGAAAATCACGGCGTAGTAGGGCGGTGCGGGAGTCCGGTCAGTCATGCTTGGCACTCCCGGCAGGCCGTGAGCAACGCCCTGACCAGAGGCGGTGTGCGGTCCTGGAGGGCCGCGCGCTCGGGTTGGAACAGGGTGGCGACGAAGAACGGATGCTCGTCCAGTTCCAGGCTGCGCAGGTCGCCGGCGCTGTCATGGCCAGTGGGGAGCAAGGTGCCGCTGAGCAGGGCGCCAGCGAAGTCCGGATTGACGCCATAGCGGCAGCGATAACCTTCCTCGATGCAGGTTGTGCCGTAGGCCCTGGCGATGCGGCTGTTGGCGCGCAACTGAATCGAGCCCCGGGCTTCCACCAGGGCGCAACTCAAGGGCGTGAGCAGCACGCGCTCGGTGTCGGGCGCGGTTTCGCCGTGTTCAGCATCCGCCCAGCCCAGCACATTGCGGGCGTATTCCAGGACCGCGTGCTGAAAGCCGCCACAGGTACCGAGAAATGGCCGCTGCTGTTCACGCGCCACGCGGATCGCCAGCAGGGCACCCTCGATGTTGCGGTAGGGGCTGCCGGGGACACACCAGATACCGTGGAAACCCTCCAAGTCTTTCTCCTGGTGCAGATCGGCGGTTGCCAGCCACTGGTATTCCACTGGGCCGGCACCCTCCTGCGCTGCCCGCTCCAGGGCCAGGGGGATGGCCTGGTGCGCGGTGATCTGTGGGTCGTAATCCCCCACCAGGGCGATACGAATGGTCGGTGCTGGTACCTGTGGATGCATGGAACTCTCCGGTTGTGACCCTGACTTGTCGATGGCCTGGGCCCACTATAAATTGGCGCCTACGCAATCAATATTGGCGTTTACCCAAATGATCATTGCACCAGCGCACTATCAGTTGGACTACCCCGATCTCTCATTGATCCTGGCCCTGGTTCGCGGCGGCTCCCTGGCGCGTGCTTCGGCCCTGCTCAAGGTCGATGTCTCGACGGTGTTTCGCGCCGTGCGCCGGCTGGAGGCCGGGCTGGGCCAGCAGTTGTTCGACAAGAGCCGCGCCGGCTACTTGCCCACCAGCCTGGCCCAGGCCCTGGCGCAGCAGGCAGAACATGCTGAACAGGCCCTGGAAGCGGCGCGTATCGGCGTGGCCCGGGGCGGCGAAGTGGTCAGCGGCACGGTACGCCTGACTTGTACCGATTCGGTGTTGCAAGGCCTGTTGCTGCCGGCCCTGGCGCAGTTCATGGCGAACTACCCGGCACTGGTCATCGAGCTGTGCACGTCCAATGATTTCGCCAATCTCAACCGGCGTGATGCGGATATTGCCGTGCGCCTGACCGCGAGGCCTCCAGAGCACCTGGTGGGGCGCTGCCTGGGGGCGGTGTCCTACCGGGTATGCACCAGCCCGGCCTATCGGCAACGGGTCGACTGCACTGATCTGTCGCGGCTGGCCTGGATCGCCCCGGACGATTTCCTGCCCGATCACCCCACCGTGGTCTGGCGTCGCCAGCAATGGCCCGGCGTACAGCCCAGTTACCGCTGCAACAGCATGCTTTCGGTTACCGAGCTGGTGCGCGCTGGCCTGGGCGTGGCCGCGCTGCCGGATTTCCTGGTGGGCAGCGCCGGGCTGGAAGCGTTGAGTGAACCCCTGGGCCAGGAAACCGCCCTGTGGCTGCTGACCCGCCCGGACTGTCGGGCCTTGCGTTCGGTGGTGACACTGTTCGACGAGTTGGCGCGGCACCTGCGCTGGCCCTGAGGCCTTCAGGCCTTGGATTGATCCTTGCGCACGAAATGCTCATGCATCTCGCTGGTGAGATTCTCGATGCGCTCGGTCAGTTGCTTGGTCATTTCGGTCAGGCGGGTGTTCTGTTCCAGCAGCTCCATCAGTTGCGTGGTGGTCTGTGCGGCCTGGGCCTGGCGTTCGCTGTTGGCAACGGCCAGGGCTTCGCGGTGCTGCGCATCGGCATCCGCCTGGGCCTTGTCCCGCGCGGCCTGGCGGGTCTGTGCAAGGAGAATCAGCGGGGCGGCATAGGCCGATTGCAGGCTGAAGGCCAGGTTCAGCAGGATGAAGGGATAGACGTCGAAATGGGTGACGCCGGTCAGGTTCAGGGCCACCCAGACCAGCACCACCAGGGTTTGGGCGCCGAGGAAGGTCGGGGTGCCGAAGAACCGGGCGAAGGCTTCGGCCTTCAAGGCGAAGTTATCGGTGCCGAAGGTCGGCGCCAGGTGGGCATGGGCGCGATGAAAGCGCAGGTGGTCGATGACCGGAGTGGTTTTCTTCGGGGTGTCGCTGGAACTCATGATGGCCTCCGCCAGGCACTGGGACGTCAGGCCACTATAGCCTCCCGGGCCAGGCCCGACGTCGCTCCCAATGCCGGGAAAGCCTGCCCTCAGGGGGCGCCGCGTTCGTTGGCGAACATGCTCACGGCCTCTACCGCCTCGCTGGCACCGTCGCGAATCTGCAGGATCACCGTGCCCGCCTGATCCGCCAGTTGCACGCCCTTGGCCGCCCGCTCCCGGGTACCGTCCATGCTCTTGATGGCTTGCTGCGTTTCGTTCTGGATCATGTCGATCATGCTGGAGATTTCCGCTGTCGAGCCGCTGGTGCGCGCCGCCAATTGCCGGACTTCATCGGCCACCACGGCAAAACCACGGCCCTGGTCCCCGGCCCGGGCCGCTTCGATGGCGGCGTTCAGAGCCAGCAGGTTGGTCTGGTCGGCAATGGCGCGGATGGTGTTGACGATGGCGGTGATCTGCTCGGAGCGTTCGCCCAGGCGCGCGATCAGCGATGAAGAACCCTCGATGTTCTCGGCGATCTGGCGCATTTCGCTGGCGGCTTGCTGGATCACTCCGGTGCCTTGTTCGGCGACTTTTCGGGTCTGCACCGAGATGTGATAAGCCTGGCTCGCGCTCTGGGCATCCTGTTCGTGTTTTTCCACCTGCTGGGTGACGTCGGCGGCGTACTTGACCACTTTGCACAGGCGCCCGCTGGCGTCGTAGACCGGGTTGTAGTTGGCTTCCAGCCACAGCGTACGTCCGTGCCTGTCGATCCGC
The DNA here is from genome assembly GCF_900103205.1 of Pseudomonas sp. NFPP12. NCBI lineage: Bacteria > Pseudomonadati > Pseudomonadota > Gammaproteobacteria > Pseudomonadales > Pseudomonadaceae > Pseudomonas > Pseudomonas sp. NFPP12. The sequence goes on along the minus strand of NZ_FMWW01000002.1, from coordinate 432,899 downwards.
TCGAACTGACCGTTGAAGAACTCACCCCGGTTCAGGCGGTTCCAGAAGTCCTGGTAGGCGCTGCTGTTGATCAGCTCGGGTTTGCAGAACATGCGGTGATGCTTGCCCTTGATCTCGGCCAGGCTGTAGCCCATGCGGCTGAGGAAATTGCTGTTGGCACCGATGATGCTGCCGTCGAGGTTGAACTCGATCACCGCCATGGCCCGGTCGATGGCGTCCAGCTTGTTTCGTGCCTCCACCTCTTCCTGCACTCGGGCGGTGACATCCAGGGCGTACTTGACCACTTTGTACACTGCGCCGGATGCGTCGCGGATGGGGTTGTAGCTGGCTTCCAGCCACAGGCTCTGGCCGTTGCTGGCCACCCGTTCGAAGGTGCCGGATTCGAACTGGCCGCTTCTGAGTCGGTTCCACAATTGCTGGTAGTCGCTGCTGCGAACGTACTCCGGGGTGCAGAACAGGCGGTGCGGCTGGCCTGTCACCTGGTCTTCGCGATAGCCCAGGGTCTGGAGAAAGTTGGCGTTGGCTCGCAGGACGTTGCCCTGCAGGTCGAATTCGATCACCGCCATGGAGCGATCGATGGCTTCCAGCATTCGGGATTGTTCGGCAATGGTTTGCTGCAGGGAATCGATGGTCTTGTTGTGGCGGTTGAATAGCATGGTAGCTGGTGCTCTGTGGGAGAAACGTCGCGTCGATCCCTATTGAGTTCGCCGGTATGCCGAATGCTCCCCAGCGTTCGGCATTATCTGCTCAATGCCAGCGTTCCATGACTGACAGATAAATTCGCAGCGATGACGCGGGCGACGTTGCTGGCGTGCATCGTTGGCCGCATCAAGAGGAGACGTAGTGGCTGCGAATCGATTTAGTTGGATTGATGGGCTGCGGCATTTGTCCCCGAATGGAGGTCTTGTGCGGTAGCGAAGTGGCGGCATTATGATGGCAATTATCGGGATAAATCCAAATAAAGTTGTACAAAAATGTTTTTTACTCCCTTTTTGTATAAGTTTTTTAGGTTTTTATGCCATTTGTGTTTGCCGGGAATGAGCCTCGTCGTCATTGCTGGCAATTCGATTGCGGCCACTGTTTTTCGCCAGGTACAGGGCCTTGTCGGCGGCGTTGAGCCAACTTGAAGGGTCCTGGAATTCGCGGTCGAAGGCGGCCAGGCCGATGCTCAGGCTGACTTTCAGTTCAGCCACTTGCGGATGCCGGTACTGGCTGAAGACCTGGCGCAGGCGTTCCATGACCTCCAGTGCCTGCTGGCGGTCCATGCGCGGCAGGATCACGCAGAACTCGTCACCGCCGTAGCGGCCGGCGAGGTCGTCGTGACGCAGGTTGCGCCGCAGTTCGTTGCTCAGATGGCGCAGCACCGTATCGCCGATGATGTGTCCGTAGGTGTCGTTGATCGCCTTGAAGTGGTCGATGTCGATCAGGGCGATGCTGGCATCGATCTGTTGCTGCTGGCATTTGTGGAACTTGATATGCAGCAGGTCTTTCCAGGAGCCGTGGTTGAGCAGACCGGTGAGGCTGTCGGTGCGGCTCAGGGCGCTCAGGGCGCGCTTGTGCTCGGACAGCTTGATCGCCAGCCGGTAGCAGACCATGCCCACGGCCAGCGGATAGAGCGTGAGCATCGGCAGGCAGGCATAGATCTGCAGCGGGCTGATCCGGGTATTGAAGCTGGCGCCGAACAGCGACCAGGACAACAGGACCCCGATGCCCTGGGCCAGAGCGCCACGGATGAACAGACGCACCCCCCCGGCGGCCACATTGTTCATGGCCATCATCGACAGGATGGTGACGGCGGGCAGGGGATTGAACTGCATGGTGGCAGCCCAGAAACCGCCCAGCATCGAGTCATACAGCAGGTTGCGACGTTCTGCCTGGTAGGGAAAGGTAGAACGGGTGGAGAGTTGATAGGCCAGGTGAGGCCAGAGCAGGCCGTGGAACAGGAGCAGGGCCCAGATCCAACCGGGCAGTGCAAGGGGGTAGAGGGTGGCGAATACACTGATACCGCCAATACCCAGGCCGATGATCCTTGGCCGATAGATGCGCCGGGCAAATGACAGCCCCTTGCCGCGTTGGTTTTCCATAAATTCCTGCACCAGGTTCTGTACTGAAACACCTTATGGTGTTTTTTCGGCTTAGCCGTTTATCGGATCAGTCTGGTGAATATTGTCATTTATTCCAGTGAGAATAATCAGTGTCCTTCCAAGCCATTTCACAGTGGTGGCGACCGCCGGCTGCGGTTCGGCGCGCACAGATGCCCCGGGAACTCAGGCCTGGTAGTGGCCCAGGAACATGTCCAGCGCCGACTCGACGACCTGATTTTGCATGCCTGTTGCCAGTGGCGCCTGGCCCATGGTGATCTGCGGCCAGAAGGCGAAGCTCTTGAGCAGGCCGTGCATCTGGGTCGCGGCGAATTCCGGGTCTACCGGCTTGAGGCGACCGTCGGCCAGGGCGCCGCGAATCCACAGGGTCAGGCCTTCTTCCCGTTCGCCAAGCCGCGCCACCATGTTCTGCGCCCGTTCCGGCGAGTGAATGGCTGCGGCGATGGCCACCCGGGCCAGATCGAGAAAGTTGTCGTCCGCCAGCAGTTGCAGCTTGGCCCGCACGACCTTTTCCAACTGCTCGCGCAGGGGCAGGTCGCTGCGGTAGATGATTTCCGATTGCGCGCTGATGCTGGCCCAGAGCTGGTGCAGGATCTCGGCGAACAGTTCCTCCTTGCTGGGGAAGTGGTTGTACACCGTGCGCTTGGACACCCCAGCCGTAGCGGCAATCTTGTCCATGCTGGTGATCTCGAAACCGCTGGTGCGAAATTCACTGATCGCCGCCTGGACGATGGCACTGCGTTTGAGGTCGGTGAGGCGCTTCGGGGCTGTCATAAGTTGGGTTCGGTCAGGGTGGTCGGTAAAAACACTCGGCAGTCTACTTCGTCTGTTTCCTGTTGCAATGTAGAAACTACACTGTGTAGTGTAGTTCGTCCTTGAAACGATGATTGGCGGCTGATGCTTGCGTGCCTTGGCCAGTAGATCGTCCCGCAATACCACGTCGCAACCTTGCTGCGTTCCATGGAGTCATTTCAATCATGGCCACTGTCTCGTCAAGCATCACCCGTGCTCCCCGCGAGGAAACCTCGCGCCAGGAGCAGGGGGCTTTTCGCAACCATGCGCCGGTGCGTCGTGCCGGCTTTGGCAAGACCCTGCAGATCTTCTGGAACATGTTGTTCCACAAGCCGCGCAATACCCGCCCGGCCGGAGCCATTCCGGTGCAGCCGCTGACCCGCGAGCAGTTGCTGGCGGCGCCCGATCACAGCGTCTACCGCCTGGGGCATTCCACCGTGCTGCTGAAGATGCGCGGCAAGTTCTGGATCACCGATCCGGTGTTTGCCGAGCGCGCGTCACCCGTGCAATGGGCCGGGCCGAAGCGCTTTCACCAGCCGCCGATCAGCCTGGAGCAATTGCCCGATATCGAGGCGGTGATCCTGTCTCATGATCATTACGATCACCTTGATCACAAGACCGTGCTGGTCCTGGCGGACAAGACTCGGCATTTCCTCACCCCGCTGGGGGTGGGCGATACCCTGATCAAGTGGGGCGTGCCGGCGGCCAAGGTCCGGCAACTGGACTGGTGGCAGGGCTGTGAGGTCGCTGGCGTCCGTTTCGTTGCCACCCCATCGCAGCACTTTTCCGGGCGTGGTCTGTTCGATGGCAACCGGACCTTGTGGGCCTCCTGGGTGATGATCGATGGCCCCACGCGGATCTTCTTCAGCGGCGATACCGGTTATTTCGACGGTTTCAAGCGTATCGGCCAGCAGTACGGCCCATTCGACCTGACACTGATGGAAACCGGGGCCTACAACGTCGAATGGCCCCATGTGCACATGCAGCCCGAGCAGACTCTGCAGGCCCACATCGACCTGCAAGGTCGTTGGCTGCTACCGATCCACAACGGCACCTTCGACCTGGCGATGCACGCCTGGCACGAACCCTTCGACCGCATCCTGGCCCTGGCCTGGGAGCGCAGTACCAACATCACCACGCCGCAAATGGGCGAAGCCTTCAACCTGGCGCAGCCGCAGCGGGGAGCCGCCTGGTGGCTGGAGGTGGAAGGTGCACTGGAGCAGGCGGGCGTCAAATCCGCCTGACCCAGGCCTTCTTCACCCGGGCGGCGGGTTATGAGGATGGTGACCATGGCATCCGCCGTTTGCGGCGCCATGAGGCCTGGATCAAAACCCTGGCCTGCCCGCGGGTTCGTCCGGGCTCGACCCCTCTGCCAGTACCGGCCTTGTACGAGCACCTGCCCAGGCGGCTGGATCATTCGATCAGGGCGTAGTCGGGCCGCTCCATCGGGTTGGGAGTGGCTCCCTTGATGTTCATGCCGCGGCCCGGGGTGAAGCCCGGGAAGAACACCAGGCCCTGGGCCTCAAGGCAGAACGCCAGGGCCAGGCGGGTTACGTCACGGACCTCGTAGCCCGCTTCGAAGCGCTGGATGGCTTGCACCGAGACCGCGGACTCGCGGGACAGCTGATCCATGTCCCAGCCCAGCATGTCCCGGGCCTGGGCACAGTGTTGTGGGGTGAATTGATAGAGAGCGATACGTTCCAGGGTGATTTTCATCGCGAGAGAGGCCATGGTTTTCTCCGGGAGGTTAGGCAGTGCGTTGGCTTTGTACTGGATATTTGTACAGTTGTTTTGCGTCCGGATCAAACTCAATTTCTGCCACTGCGCCAGCCTTTGGTCACAAGGCTTTTCCAGGGGCGGGATGCTCTTGATTCAGGTAGGTGCTGGGGGATTGCCCCAGCACCCGACGGAACATGGTGGAGAACGCGCCAGGGCTGTCATAACCCAGGTCCAGGGCGATTCGGGTTACCGGCTCCGCGGCCGCCAGCCGGGCCAGGGCCTGGATCACGCAGGCCCGTTGCCGCCACTGCACGAAGCTCATATCGGTCTCCTGGCGAAACCAGCGATTGAAGGTACGCAGGCTGACATGCAGTCGGTCTGCCCAATGCAGGGGGGATTGATGGACATCGGGCCGGGCGAGAAAAGCCCGGCACAACTCCAGCAGTGGGCCGCCGGCCGGCAAGGGAATGTGCAGCGGCAGGCCAGGGCAACGCTGGATTTCGTGCAGCAGCAGGTTGATCAGCAGCCCGTCGCGCCCGTCCAGGTCGTATTCCAGGGGCATGTCCACTGCTTCCAGCAGTAGCTGGCGCAGCAGTGGCGAGATGCCGATGACCCGGCAGCCGCTGCTGTCCAGTGGCGCCGCAGCCGGCTCGATATACAGGCTGCGAGTGCTGACCCCAAGCATCAGCACCTCATGTTCCACCCCCGGTGGAATCCACACCGCCCGCTGCGGTGGCACCACCCAGTTGCCCTGATCGGTACTGACCTGCATCACTCCGGTGGCGCCATAGAGCAGTTGTGCCCGCCGATGCCGATGGCGCGGCAGGCGTTGCCCGTCTGGGTAGTCGGTGCCAATGGCGAGCACGGGACGCGGGGTCTGATCCAGTTGGTCGATGGAGATATTGCGCATGCCGACACAGTCCCGTATTTGGCGTAAACGCAAACATTATTGGCCAATTTGCTGAAGCCGGCCAAGCGCTGGGGTTCTATCTTCCAGGGCGTCTACCTGAATGGAAACGCCTTGATGTTCTATCTACTGTTGGCACTTTTTGGTTGCATGACGGGCATCAGCGCCGTGCTGTTCGGCTTTGGTGGCGGGTTTGTGGTGGTGCCGCTGCTGTACTGGATGTTGCTCGGCAGCCAGGGCGCCGATTCGGCGGTGGGGCAGGCGGCGATGCATGTCGCGGTAGCCACTTCGACCTGCGTGATGATCGTCAACGCCCTGGTTGCCACCGGCAGGCACCAGCGCGCAGGCAATCTTGTCCGCCGCTATCTGTGGCCCCTGGGTGGCTATATCGGGCTGGGGGCGATAGTTGGCGCGGCGGGGGCCATGTGGGTGAGTGGCGAGGTGATCCGCTATGCCTTTATTGCCTACCTGGGCCTGACCATTGCCGACTGCCTGCTGCGCCGGGGGTTTCTTGAACAGTCGGTAGGGCAGAAAACCCGTGACCTGGGATCAGGCGAAACGCTCTTTGGCGGTGTAGGAATAGGCGTCATTGCTACCTTTCTCGGAGTGGGCGGCAGTGTCATGACTGTTCCCCTGCTACGTCGCTGCGGCCTGAGCATGACCCAGGCCACCTCCATGGCCAATCCGCTGAGTGTCCCCGTGGCGCTGGCGGGTACTGCGACCTATATGGCGCTGGCAGGCTATAGCCGCTTCGATCTGGGGCCCTGGTTTGTCGGTTATGTCGACCTGCTGGCGTTTTTTGTCCTCACCCTGGGTTCGTTGCTGGGTATTCGTCTGGCCGCGCCCTGGATCGGCAGGATCCCTGACCGGGTACATGCGAGGGTTTACATCGGTCTGTTGTTTCTGGTGCTGCTGAGCATGTGCCTGAAGTGATAGAAGCGTCACGCTTGGCCGCTCGATTGTCCTGGGGCGCCGGTCCATAATTGCTCGTCGCTTACCACAGGCCCAGGCGCTGTTGACGACGCTGGCGGCCTTTTCATGCAAGGGAGTTTCCATGTTCAACGGATTGATGCGCCAGATCCTCGGTGCCCTGTTGCTGTGTATCTACCTTCAGGGCCTGCAGGCCTCGCCCTCTCGACAGGTTCTCAGCGGCACTCTGGGCAAGATGCCGATTGTGCTGGAAATCAATACCGACGATCCCAAGGACGTCACAGGGCGATATTTCTATCAGAAGTATCACCATGATCTGGCACTCAACGGCACGCTTGTCGGGCAGGCGCTGGAGCTGCGGGAAGGAGGAGGCCGCCCTGACGATGAGCAGGCGGCCCTGCCCACCTTCAAGTTGCAGCAAACTGGCGATGGCTGGCAGGGACAGTGGCAGGATTCCAAGGGCAAGACTCTCGATGTGCAGTTGTCCACGGCCAAGGCTGAGGCGCCCAAGCCGGATGCGTTGCCCTATCTGGCGCAGCTTTATCCGAATGATCTGTACGAATACCTGCGCCTGCAGGGCCTGGCCCTCAAGCAGGGCAAGCAGCAGAGCTTCATGGGTTACACCCTGCAATGGTGGAGTGAGCCAGGGTCGAAGCTGTCGATGTTCAAGGTGGTCGGCGGTTACCCGGAAGCTCAGCAACAGCGTCTCAATCAGTTGTTGATGGAGCGTCTGTGGCGCGAGGTGAGCGCCTACCACGAGTGCCTGCTGGGAGCCGGCTCCCAGGGGGGCGAATTCATGCAGACGGTAAAACCACAGTTCTTCTCACCGGCGGTACTGAGCGTGAATATCTCCACCAGCTATTCCTGCGGCGGTGCTCACCCGGACTTTGGCGACTCCCCCATGAGTATCGACGTGAACAGTGGCCACCCGTTGTCACTGTCCGATGTGCTCTGGGTGGGGCAAGGCCAACCGCTATTGCACAGCGACCGCAATGGCAAAGGAGACACTCGTCTCACCGAAGCTGAGCGCACAGGCCTCTACGAATACAACCAGGAAAAACTGGCACCCTGGCTGGTCCAGCAGTTTCGCGCCTTGTACCCCGACAAGATGCGCGAGCCTACCGACCCCGACGAGGGCTGCAACTACAGCGATGAGAGCGTCTGGGGCGATAACAGTTGGTACTTCACTCCCAAGGGGCTGTTCCTCAAGGCCTACTTTCCTCGGGTAGCGCGGGCCTGTGACGGGCCTGAGTGGGCGGTGCTGCCGTATGCGTTGGTCAGGAAGCACCCCGGGGCCGTCGCTCTGGAGCTGCCCAAGCATTGAAACCGAAGGAGGTTATTTTGCTTCCAGCCCCGGCGCCTCACGGATCACGAAGTGATCCAGGTTCTCGATATTGGCGCTGAAGACCCCGAAGGTCGACTCGGGGTCTTTCTTGCTCGGCACTTGCTTGAGCGCCGGCGTCACGCCATAGAAGAAACAGTACAGCTCCCGCTGGCTGTCGGCGGCGCCCTTGATCTCCTCGAGGAAGGCTTTGCGCTTGCGGTAGCTGTCGATCAGCTTCTTGCTCAGGTAGACATTGACCGAGTAGGGCTTCTTCTTGGTTTCGCCCTCGGCCTTGAACCAGACTTTCTGCTCGAAATCGATGCGAAAGCTCTGGGTGTAATCCTTGATCTCCTTGATCTTGCCCCAGTAGATCAGCCCCTTGTTGTCCAGCAGGTACTCGATCTTCTTGAAGAACGAGGCGTAGCTGGCCGTGTGTTCGCCGACCTTCAGCGGCATGCGCTTGAGCAGTTCCTTGTCGTCGATGTTCGACACAAAGCACTCCACTGGGTGGGCGAAGACGCTGGTCTTGTCCGGGGTAGTGTCGCGCCCGGGATGGGGCTTGTGCGAACTGGCCTTAGCGGCTGGCGGAGTGTCCTGTGGGGCATCCACTGCCGCTTGGGGGCTGGCCGGCTTGCGCACGTATTCACGGCGGCTTAAGAGCAGCTCCGAGGGGAAATGCTCCTCGCGTTCCTCTTCGGTCGCGGTGCCTTCCACGCTACCGGCGCTTTTGCTGACCCCATAAGGGCATCCTTCCATATGAAGCGTGGCGGGCAGGTTCTTGAAATGCGGCGTGCGGATGTAGTTGACGTTCTTGGCGTTGAAAGTGCCCAGTTGATTAGTGCTATCGAACGCTGCGCGGCATTCATCGTTGGGGCACTGGAAACTTTCCCTGGCCGAATCGAAGACCAGGGTTTCATCGAAATTCAGATCACGCACGTCATAGATCGACAACTTGTCGTCGAGGCTGATGCAGTACGCAGTATCGAATTTCATGGGCGCTTTGATCCTTAAGCGGAAGAGGGTTCTTTATAGCGGCAGGTCATGCCGCCTGCACGTACTTTGATGAACCAGTCCCTGTGTACATTGGTGCGGCCAATAAAAAAGCCCTGACCAGGTCAGGGCTTCTTGTTTGTGTCATTGATCCGGGAATCAATCCCAGCTCAAGGCGCCGCCAGTCTGATACTCGATCACGCGGGTCTCGAAGAAGTTCTTCTCTTTCTTCAAGTCCATGATCTCGCTCATCCATGGGAACGGGTTGGTGGTACCTGGGTACTCTTCCTTCAGGCCGATCTGCGACAGGCGACGGTTGGCGATGAACTTGAGGTAGTCCTCCATCATCGCGGCGTTCATGCCCAGTACACCGCGCGGCATGGTGTCGCGAGCGTATTCGATCTCCAGTTGGGTGCCCTGGAGGATCATCTGGGTCGCTTCTTCCTTCATCTCGGCATCCCACAGGTGCGGGTTTTCGATCTTGATCTGGTTGATCACGTCGATGCCGAAGTTCAGGTGCATGGATTCGTCGCGCAGGATGTACTGGAACTGCTCGGCGACACCGGTCATTTTGTTGCGACGGCCCATGGACAGGATCTGGGTGAAGCCGCAATAGAAGAAGATGCCTTCCAGAACGCAGTAGTAGGCGATCAGGTTGCGCAGCAGTTCCTTGTCGGTGTCGACGGTGCCGGTTTCGAACTTCGGATCGGAGATCGAACGGGTGTACTTCAGGCCCCAGGCGGCTTTCTTCGCGACCGATGGAATCTCGTGGTACATGTTGAAGATCTCGCCTTCATCCATGGCCAGCGATTCGATGCAGTACTGGTAGGCGTGGGTGTGGATCGCCTCTTCGAACGCCTGGCGCAGGATGTACTGGCGGCATTCCGGGTTGGTGATCAGGCGGTACACGGCCAGTACCAGGTTGTTGGCAACCAGGGAGTCGGCGGTGGAGAAGAAGCCCAGGTTGCGCATGACGATGCGACGCTCGTCGTCGGTCAGGCCTTCCGGGTTTTTCCACAGGGCGATGTCGGCGGTCATGTTGACCTCTTGCGGCATCCAGTGGTTGGCGCAGCCGTCGAGGTACTTCTGCCAGGCCCAGTCATACTTGAACGGCACCAGCTGGTTGAGGTCGGCGCGGCAGTTGATCATGCGCTTCTCGTCAACCGCGACACGGGCGGAAGAACCTTCCAGTTCAGCCAGGCCTTCGGCGATGTCGAGCTGATCCAGAGACGCCTTGGCGCGGGCAACGGCAGCGGAGTCGCTGGCGGTCACGGCGCGGGCTTCAAGAGCGGCGGCACCACCGGCGCTGTCGAGGCGGTCCATGTTGGCTTCAGTAGCGTGGCCGGCGTTGGCGCCTTTGACCGCAACTTCACCTTCTTCTTTGTCGAATTCGTCCCAGCTCAGCATGACGTGTCGTCTCCTGCTCGAGGGCCAGATGCCCGTGTGAAAACAAAAGGGGTGGTTTTTCACACGGCACGCTGGCCGCGTTAAATCATTGGAAATCGTTTGTTGCAGCAGTGAACGCAGGCAATAAACAGAAATACGTGTCCGGGTGCCTGGTGACCGCTGTCGGGCGGAGCTTGGCGTACCAGCTCCTGCGCAGGATTCAGCAGGTCGTTTTCATCCGGTAAGGGAATGTTGCAGGCCCGTTTTGAGGACGCATTATAAGGATATTTTCGGGGGCGTGGGGCGACCGATGGGCGCAGGCGAGCCCGAGAAGGGGGGGGACTTGGAGCAGAGCGCGGGTTTACAAGGCTTTGGCGGTTGAAGATTTTTTTTCACGCTTGAAAAAAACAGCCGGAAATGGCCAAAAAATAGCCAATTTTACTAGATGTTGTGTTTTTGCAAGCCTTTTTGAGGTTTTGAACACAACTCGAATCGCTCGGTCTTGCCTTGGGAAATCTCTTGGAGCAGGTCTTCAGGGGGGGGGGGGCCGGATTTCCTCCGTCGAAGTCGTCGCTGGAGTTGCTCGCAAGGTGGTGGCGGTGCCATGAGGAGGCCAGCAACCTCAGGAGGAAAGGTGCGTGCGATTGCCGGGCTCGCACGTCGTCAGGCTGAGGCCTTTTGCTGCCCATGGGTGGGTAGTCACCAGGCATCTGTGCCGCAAGAGGGATTTCTTGCGGCCGGCAGTCATCAAGGTATGTGCAATGAACTTTGCTATTAGCCGTTAGAACAACCGTTGCCCATTACGCGATATTGAAGAATATGCCGCTGGCCGTGGGAGTCTTCATATTCCATGCGCGCTGGTACAACTTCGCATACTTCTGGAACTTCGCTCATGGAGATAACTTTGGCGATATCCAGATCAGTCGAGTAAGTGTATTCCTCTACCGGTACTTGCTGGTTGGCGACATCAGTCGGGATCTCATCAGCCATCGCGGTTACGCACAGACTGCTGAGGGCCAGAACTAATAAAGCTTTCATTTGCGTTTTACCTTTCTAAGGTCGTGTGAGGTCACGCAGCCTTTATGGGGCTGCGTGTGGAACTTGAGTAGAAGTTTGATTAACTGCCTTCGTGGGGGCTGCAACTTGGTTAATCAGATTGCCTGTTGGGCGAGGCAGATTTTAGGCGCGGGGGGCGCAGTCATATAGGCGTACTTTTGATAAACACCTTTGACAGTTTTTGTAACAATCGCCGAAAAAGGGCTGTTTGGCAGCTGGCTGGAACTTTTTTGGGTAGGGTGGATATCGCTGTAAGGCGCATTCTTGAAGGGGTTTGGCAAATGAAGGGGTATTTCGCAGGGGGTTGTTACTACCATCGTCGAATGGTTCTATAGACGCCCCCCGGCTACAACGGGGTCATACAAAAACAACTATGTCACCGAGGTAAGAAAGATGAGTGCGGCTTCTCTGTATCCCGTTCGTCCCGAGGTTTTGGCCAATACGCTGACTGACGAGGCGACCTACAAGGCCATGTACCAGCAGTCGGTCGTGAACCCGGACGGTTTCTGGCGCGAACAGGCCAAGCGTCTCGACTGGATCAAGCCTTTTACCACGGTGAAGCAGACCTCCTTCGACGATCACCATGTCGATATCAAGTGGTTCGCCGACGGCACCCTGAACGTCTCCTACAACTGCCTGGATCGCCATCTCGCCGAGCGCGGTGATCAGATCGCGATCATCTGGGAAGGCGACGATCCTTCCGAAAGCCGCAACATCACCTACCGCGAACTGCATGAGGAAGTCTGCAAGTTCGCCAACGCCCTGCGTGGCCAGGACGTGCACCGCGGCGACGTGGTGACTATCTATATGCCGATGATTCCCGAGGCGGTGGTGGCCATGCTGGCCTGTACCCGCATTGGCGCGATCCACTCGGTGGTGTTCGGCGGCTTCTCCCCTGAAGCCTTGGCCGGGCGCATCATCGACTGCCGCTCCAAGGTGGTGATCACTGCCGACGAAGGTATCCGTGCCGGCAAGAAAGTGCCGCTCAAGGCCAATGTCGACGATGCCCTGACCAACCCGGAAACCAGCAGCATTCAGAAGGTCATCGTGTGCAAGCGCACCGGTGGCAACATCAAGTGGAACCAGCACCGCGACATCTGGTACGAAGACTTGATGAAAGTCGCCGGCAGCGTCTGCGCGCCGAAAGAGATGGGCGCCGAAGAAGCGCTGTTCATCCTCTATACCTCCGGGTCCACCGGCAAGCCCAAGGGCGTGCAGCACACCACCGGCGGCTACCTGCTGTATGCGTCGCTGACCCATGAGCGGGTGTTCGACTACCGCCCGGGCGAAGTCTACTGGTGCACCGCCGACGTCGGCTGGGTCACCGGCCACACCTATATTGTCTACGGCCCGCTGGCCAACGGCGCCACCACCGTGCTGTTCGAGGGGGTGCCGAACTACCCGGATGTCACTCGGGTGGCGAAGATCGTCGACAAGCACAAGGTCAACATCCTCTACACCGCACCGACCGCAATCCGCGCCATGATGGCTTCGGGCACCGCTGCCTGCGAAGGCGCCGATGGCAGCAGCCTGCGCCTGCTGGGCTCGGTGGGCGAGCCGATCAACCCGGAAGCCTGGGACTGGTACTACAAGAACGTCGGTCAGTCCCGCTGCCCGATCGTCGACACCTGGTGGCAGACCGAAACCGGCGCCACCCTCATGAGCCCGCTGCCGGGGGCGCATGCCTTGAAGCCGGGTTCCGCAGCGCGTCCGTTCTTCGGCGTGGTGCCGGCCCTGGTGGATAACCTGGGCAACATCATCGAGGGCGCGGCCGAGGGCAACCTGGTGATTCTCGACTCGTGGCCAGGCCAGGCACGGACCCTGTACCGCGACCACGATCGTTTCGTCGATACCTACTTCAAGACTTTCCGTGGCATGTACTTCACCGGTGACGGCGCCCGTCGCGACGAAGATGGCTACTACTGGATCACCGGTCGGGTGGACGATGTGCTCAACGTCTCCGGGCACCGCATGGGTACCGCCGAAATCGAAAGCGCCATGGTTGCGCACCCGAAGGTCGCCGAAGCGGCGGTGGTGGGCGTGCCTCACGACATCAAGGGGCAGGGCATCTACGTCTATGTGACCCTCAATGGTGGCGAAGAGCCGAACGAAGCCCTGCGCCTGGAATTGAAGAACTGGGTGCGCAAGGAAATCGGGCCGATCGCCTCGCCGGACGTCATCCAATGGGCGCCGGGCCTGCCGAAAACTCGTTCCGGGAAGATCATGCGGCGGATTCTGCGCAAGATCGCCACGGCGGAGTACGACGGTCTGGGCGATATCTCGACCCTGGCTGACCCGAGTGTGGTGCAGCACCTGATCGATACCCACAAGACCATGAACGTCGCCTGAGGCGGTTTTCGAGTCACCCAGCCCCGCCCGGCCCTGTGCCGGGCGGGGCTTTTTTGTGCGGTGGCGATGGGCCGCAAAGCCCTCTGCGTGGCTGTTGCAGGTGCCGGCTTGCCCGCGAAGAAGGGGCGAATAAATATCGGATTTATCCCTTCGGTGTATCCGAATGTTACCGGTACGGCCGAAGATGTAACCTCGCGCCTACTTTCGGGGCAATGGGAAACGCCGGGCCCCATTTCAGGGCCTTTTATACCCTTATAAAAAATAAGTCATCACGCTGCGCTTGCCGGAATAGAAGGCTTTGCCAATAATAGGCCCGCAATTTGCAGCATAGATCGGTTCCCCGTCTTTCGCTCTTGCATAGAATTGAAGAGCTGTCAATGCGCTGGCCAGGCATTCTCGATGCTTCTGTAATTTGTTGTCGCATTGAGGAAATATCGGCTTCCAGCCTGTCGTTAGAATGCCGGTCACTCGCTCGTCGTTGCCTGTGTGTGAGCCCCCTGCGGGCTGCCCGGGCCGCAGCGCCGCTATTTGCTGTTTCACCCATTCGCATATTGGGCTGTCGCTCACTCTGCCGTTTTCGCCCTTTACCGATGGAGTTCTAAGATGAAGAAACTCGTGCTTCTTGGCGCCCTGGCACTGTCCGTGCTCTCCCTGCCGACTTTTGCCGATGAAAAGCCCCTGAAAATTGGTATCGAAGCGGCTTACCCTCCGTTTGCCTCCAAGGCGCCGGACGGCAGCATCGTCGGTTTCGACTACGACATCGGCAACGCCCTGTGCGAAGAGATGAAGGTCAAGTGTGTCTGGGTCGAGCAAGAGTTCGACGGCCTGATCCCGGCCCTGAAGGTTCGCAAGATCGACGCCATCCTCTCGTCCATGTCGATCACTGAAGATCGCAAGAAATCCGTGGACTTCACCAACAAGTACTACAACACCCCGGCGCGTCTGGTGATGAAGGCCGGTACCCAGATCAGCGACGGCCTGGCCGAGCTCAAGGGCAAGAACATCGGCGTGCAGCGCGGTTCGATCCACGAGCGTTTCGCCCGTGAAGTGCTGGCTCCCCTGGGGGCGCAGATCAAGCCTTACGGCTCGCAGAACGAAATCTACCTGGATGTGGCCGCCGGTCGCCTCGACGGCACCGTGGCGGACGCTACCCTGTTGAATGACGGCTTCCTGAAAACCGACGCTGGCAAGGGCTTCGCCTTCGTTGGTCCGGCCTTCACCGACGTCAAATACTTCGGCGACGGCGTAGGGATCGCCGTGCGCAAGGGCGACAAGGCCGATCTGGACAAGATCAACGCCGCCATCGCTGCCATTCGTGAGAACGGCAAGTACAAGCAAATCCAGGACAAGTACTTCGACTTCGACATCTACGGCAAGTAAGACCGTCGAATCAGTCAGTCCGAGATGGCGCAAGCAGCAGAATCTCTGAAGTTTGCGCCATTTTTTCATCCCAATTTTCGAGGACCTGAATCATGTTGAAAGGCTACGGGGCTGTCATCCTCGATGGCGCTTGGCTGACGCTTCAGCTCGCCTTGTCGTCCATGGCCCTGGCCATTGTTCTGGGTCTGATCGGGGTTGCGCTGCGCCTCTCGCCGGTGCGCTGGCTGGCCTGGCTGGGCGACCTGTACTCCACGGTAATCCGCGGTATTCCCGACCTGGTGCTGATCCTGCTGATCTTCTACGGCGGCCAGGATCTGCTCAACCGGGTGGCGCCGCTGCTGGGTTATGACGATTACATCGACCTCAATCCGCTGGCGGCCGGTATCGGCACCCTGGGCTTCATCTTCGGTGCCTACCTCTCCGAAACCTTCCGTGGCGCCTTCATGGCGATCCCCAAGGGGCAGGCGGAAGCCGGCATGGCCTACGGCATGAGCAGCTTCCAGGTGTTCTTCCGGGTGATGGTGCCGCAGATGATTCGCCTGGCGATTCCCGGCTTCACCAACAACTGGCTGGTACTGACCAAGGCGACCGCGCTGATTTCCGTGGTGGGCCTGCAAGACATGATGTTCAAGGCCAAGCAGGCGGCGGATGCCACTCGCGAGCCATTCACCTTCTTCCTTGCAGTGGCGGCGATGTACCTGGTGATCACCAGTGTCTCGTTGCTGGCACTGCGTTACCTTGAGAAGCGCTACTCGGTAGGCGTAAGGGCGGCTGATCTATGATCTTCGACTACAACGTCATCTATGAGGCCCTGCCGCTGTACTTCGGCGGCCTGCTGACCACCCTGAAACTGCTGGCGCTGTCGCTGTTCTTCGGTTTGCTGGTGGCGCTGCCCCTGGGGCTGATGCGGGTGTCCAAGCAGCCGCTGGTGAACATGTCAGCCTGGCTCTACACCTATGTGATCCGCGGCACGCCGATGCTGGTGCAGCTGTTCCTGATCTACTACGGCCTGGCTCAGTTCGAAGCGGTGCGCGAGAGTTTCCTCTGGCCCTGGCTGTCCAGCGCGACCTTCTGCGCCTGCCTGGCCTTTGCCATCAACACCAGCGCCTACACCGCGGAAATCATCGCCGGCAGCCTCAAGGCCACGCCCAATGGCGAGATCGAGGCGGCCAAGGCCATGGGCATGTCGCGCTACAAGATGTACCGCCGCATTCTCTTGCCGTCGGCTCTGCGCCGCGCGCTGCCGCAGTACAGCAACGAAGTGATCATGATGCTGCAGACCACCAGTCTGGCGTCCATCGTGACCCTGATCGACATCACCGGCGCGGCGCGGACGGTCAACGCGCAGTACTACCTGCCGTTCGAGGCCTACATCACCGCCGGCGTGTTCTACCTGTGCCTGACCTTTATCCTGGTGCGCCTGTTCAAGCTGGCCGAAGGCCGCTGGCTGCGCTACCTGGCGCCGCGGAAGCACTGATATGGAGCGCATTGATCATCCATTGCCCTGGAATCACCTGGGTAGCGAGCGGCATATCTCGGTGTTCCGTTTCGGCAGCGGCGAGCGCAAGGCCTATATCCAGGCCAGCCTGCATGCTGACGAGTTGCCGGGCATGCGTACTGCCTGGGAGC
This sequence comes from Pseudomonas sp. NFPP12, assembly GCF_900103205.1. NCBI lineage: Bacteria > Pseudomonadati > Pseudomonadota > Gammaproteobacteria > Pseudomonadales > Pseudomonadaceae > Pseudomonas > Pseudomonas sp. NFPP12. Next base: position 416,335 of record NZ_FMWW01000002.1, on the reverse strand, counting down.
TGAAGAAGCGCCTCGGCGCACTGGAAGCCCAGGGGGCTCTCAACGGCGTCATCGAACTGGTGCCGGTGGCCAACCCGCTGGGCCTGGGCCAGTTGCTGCAAGGCAATCACCAGGGGCGTTTCGAGGCCGGCAGCGGCAAGAACTTCAACCGTGATTTCGTCGAGTTGAGCGAGCCGGTCGGCCAGCGCCTGCAAGGGCGCCTGGGGGATGATCCGCACGCCAATGTGCGCCTGATTCGCCAGGCCATGGCCGAGGTGCTGGCTGAGCTACCGCCGGCGTCCAGCCAGTTGCAGGGCATGCAGCGGGTGCTCCTGAGCCATGCCTGCAGCGCTGATGTGGTGCTGGACCTGCATTGCGATGCCGAGGCGGCGCTGCACATGTATGCATTGCCGCAGCATTGGCCGCAGTGGCGCTCCCTGGCCGCGCACCTGGATGTGAAGGTCGGCCTGCTGGCGGAAGATTCCGGTGGCAGTTCGTTCGACGAAGCCTGTTCGTTGCCCTGGTTGCGCCTGTCGCGGCAGTTCCCTGAAGCGCAGATCCCCTTGGCTTGCCTGGCAACCACCCTCGAGCTGGGCGGCCAGGCCGACACCGGGCGGCCTCAGGCCCAAGCGCACGCCGAAGGCATCCTGGCGTTTCTTGCCGAGCAGGGGTTGATTGCCGGTGATTGGCCGGCCCCCGGGCGCGAAGCCTGCGAGGCCATGCCTTTCGAAGGCACCCAACTGCTGTATGCGCCGCACCCCGGCGTGGTGAGCTTTCTGCGTCCGGCCGGTAGCTGGGTGGAGGCGGGCGAGCCGGTTTTTGAAGTGATTGATCCCCTATCCGATCGGGTCAGCACGGTGTGTGCTGGCACCAGCGGCGTGCTGTTCGCCGTTGAGCGGCTGCGTTATGCCCAACCCGGTTTCTGGCTGGCCAAGGTGGCGGGGCGCGAAGCGCTGCGTCACGGGCGCTTGCTCAACGACTGACTGTTTTTGTGAGAACCGACCGCATGTACAAACTTGAAGTCCAAGACCTGCATAAGCGCTATGGCAGTCACGAAGTGCTCAAGGGCGTGTCCCTGAAGGCCGCAGCTGGCGATGTAATCAGCATCATCGGCTCCAGTGGCTCGGGCAAGAGTACATTCCTGCGCTGCATCAACCTGCTGGAGCAGCCCCATGCGGGCAAGATCCTGCTGAACAACGAAGAGCTGAAGCTGGTAGCCAACAAGGACGGCGCCTTGAAGGCCGCCGATCCCAAGCAGCTGCAGCGCATGCGCTCGCGCCTGTCGATGGTGTTCCAGCATTTCAACCTGTGGTCGCACATGACCGCGATTGAAAACATCATGGAAGCGCCGGTGCATGTGCTGGGTGTGTCCAAGGCCGAGGCTCGCGAGAAGGCCGAGCACTACCTGGCCAAGGTCGGTGTGGCGCACCGCAAGGATGCCTATCCGGGGCACATGTCCGGTGGCGAGCAGCAACGGGTGGCGATTGCCCGGGCCCTGGCGATGGAACCGGAAGTCATGCTGTTCGACGAGCCGACCTCGGCCCTGGATCCGGAACTGGTGGGCGACGTCCTGAAGGTCATGCAGGCCCTGGCCCAGGAAGGCCGGACCATGGTGGTGGTGACCCACGAAATGGGCTTTGCCCGTGAGGTGTCCAACCAGTTGGTGTTCCTGCACAAGGGTGTGGTGGAAGAGAGCGGCAACCCGCGTGAAGTGCTGGTGAACCCGCAATCAGAACGTTTGCAACAATTCCTCTCGGGCAGCCTCAAGTAATAGCTGCCGTTGTGCACCAAATTAGGTCATGCTGCGCACCGCGCGCCAGATGGTCTAACTTGGTGCTGCCGCCCTTGGCTTCTCACCTTGTTTTCGTTTCGGATTGCCCGCCATGACTGCCCATCGAATTGGTTTCCTGATTTGGCCCAGCACTAAAGCCTTGACGCTGGCGCTGGCTGAGGAGGCCTTGCGTGTTGCCCAGCGGGTGCACCCGGAAGTGGTCTATGAGCTGGCTTTCCTGCAGGCTGAGGCCCCGGCCGAAGGCGCCTGGCAACTGCCGGGCGAGCCTTGGGCGGGCAAGCTGGAAGGTTGTCAGAAACTGTTCCTGCTGGCGGACGAGCCGCCGGCGCCGATGAGTTCCGGCTTGAGCAGTGCCCTCAAGCAGCTGGTGCGTGCAGGCTGTGTGATTGGTGGGCTGTCAGCCGGGGTTTACCCCTTGGCACAACTGGGGTTGCTCGATGGTTATCGGGCAGCGGTGCACTGGCGCTGGCAGGATGATTTCGCTGAGCGTTTTCCCAAGGTCATCGCCACCAGCCATCTGTTCGACTGGGACCGTGATCGCCTGACCGCGTGCGGTGGCATGTCGGTGCTGGACCTGCTGCTGGCGGTGCTGGCCCGGGATCATGGCGCCGAGCTGGCCGGTGCGGTGTCCGAGGAACTGGTGGTGGAGCGCATTCGTGAAGGCGGCGAGCGCCAGCGTATCCCGCTGCAAAATCGCCTGGGCTCCAGCCACCCGAAGCTGACCCAGGCAGTGCTGCTGATGGAGGCCAATATCGAGGAGCCGCTGACCACCGACGAGATTGCCCAGCACGTCTGTGTTTCCCGTCGTCAGTTGGAGCGGATCTTCAAGCAGTACCTGAACCGCGTGCCCAGCCAGTATTACCTGGAGCTGCGCCTGAACAAGGCCCGGCAGATGCTGATGCAGACCAGCAAGTCAATCATTCAGATCGGCCTGTCCTGTGGTTTTTCTTCCGGCCCGCACTTCTCCAGCGCTTATCGCAACTTCTTTGGCGCCACCCCGCGTGAAGATCGCAATCAGCGGCGCAGCAGCAGCCCGTTCGAACTCTCCTCCGTGCCTTCCGAGCGCGGTTGACCCCGTATTGTAAGAGGCGGCTTGCCGGCGAATCCCACAGGCAACCCGCTCGCCCGCAAAATCCCGTTCGACGCCCTCTTGTCGTAACGTCGATAACCTTTTCGAGATTTGGGGCTGCCCGCCACGTAACTACCTGGGTAATTACCTTGGGCAAATTGCCCGGCAAATCTGCCGCTGAGGCTGTGCGCAGTTTAAACTGCGCCTTTGCGACGCTATTTGTCGCATTGCCATAAACCCGCTTAAAACCTGGGTTGGCGCTATAAGAAGTTGTCGCTTGGCGACAAGGCCGGGCACAAAACTGTCCTTACAATCCCTCCATCGCTCGCCAGTTTCAGGCGGGTGTTCCTCTTCAGGAGACTCCGATGTCCGTTGAGCAAGCTCCGGTGCAACGCGCCGATTTCGACCAGGTGATGGTTCCCAACTACGCACCTGCGGCCTTCATTCCTGTGCGTGGCGCGGGGTCCCGAGTATGGGATCAGTCGGGTCGGGAACTGATCGACTTCGCCGGCGGCATCGCGGTCAACGTACTGGGCCACGCCCATCCGGCCCTGGTAGGCGCACTGACCGAGCAAGCGGGCAAGCTGTGGCATGTGTCCAACGTCTTCACCAACGAGCCGGCCCTGCGCCTGGCCCACAAGCTGATCGACGCCACCTTCGCCGAGCGCGTGTTCTTCTGCAACTCCGGCGCAGAAGCCAACGAGGCCGCCTTCAAGCTGGCCCGTCGCGTGGCTCACGATCGTTTCGGCGCCGAGAAGTACGAAATCATCGCGGCCCTGAACAGCTTCCACGGCCGTACCCTGTTCACCGTGAACGTGGGTGGCCAGTCCAAGTACTCCGATGGCTTCGGTCCGAAGATCACCGGCATCACCCATGTGCCGTACAACGATCTGGCCGCCCTGAAAGCCGCGGTTTCCGACAAGACCTGCGCCGTGGTGCTGGAGCCGATCCAGGGCGAGGGCGGCGTGCTGCCGGCCGAGCTGGCCTACCTGCAAGGCGCCCGCGAGCTGTGCGACCAGCACAACGCGCTGCTGGTGTTCGACGAAGTGCAGACCGGCATGGGCCGCAGCGGCGAGCTGTTCGCCTATCAGCATTACGGCGTGACCCCGGACATCCTCACCAGCGCCAAGAGCCTGGGCGGCGGTTTCCCGATCGCGGCGATGCTGACCACCGAAGCGCTGGCCAAGCACCTGGTAGTCGGCACCCACGGCACCACCTACGGCGGCAATCCGCTGGCGTGTGCGGTGGCCGAGGCGGTGATCGACGTGATCAACACCCCACAGGTGCTCAATGGTGTGAAAGCCAAGCACGACCGCTTCAAGACCCGTCTGTTGCAGATCGGCGAGAAGTACGGCCTGTTCACTGAAGTCCGCGGCCTGGGCCTGTTGCTCGGCTGCGTGCTCAGCGAGGCCTGGAAGGGCAAGGCCAAGGACGTGTTCAACGCGGCCGAGAAAGAAGGCCTGATGATCCTGCAAGCCGGCCCTGACGTGGTGCGCTTCGCGCCGAGCCTGGTGGTCGAGGATGCCGATATCGACCAGGGCCTGGACCGCTTCGAGCGCGCCGTGGCGAAATTGACTCAAGCCTGATCCAGGGCGGCGGTGCTTCTCGGCGCCGGCTTTTGCGGCCGGCGTCGAGCCTAATTCCTGTGCCGGGCTATCCCGGCATTTTTTTCCCTGAGTCGGACGGTTTCCGACCTGTTTTAGAGTAAGGAGTGACACCATGCTGGTGATGCGCCCCGCGCAAATGGCTGATCTGGGCGAGGTACAGCGTCTGGCTGCAGACAGCCCGATTGGTGTCACCTCCTTGCCGGATGATGTGGATCGCCTGAGCGACAAGATCGCCGCAAGCGAGGCTTCGTTCGCCGCTGAAGTGAGCTTCAACGGTGAAGAGAGTTACTTTTTCGTCCTGGAAGACACCGACAGCGGCAAGCTGGTGGGCTGCTCGGCGATTGTCGCCTCGGCCGGCTACTCCGAGCCGTTCTACAGCTTTCGCAACGAAACCTTCGTCCACGCCTCCCGCGAGCTGAAGATCCACAACAAGATCCACGTCCTGTCCCAGTGCCACGACCTCACCGGCAACAGCCTGCTGACCAGTTTCTACGTGGTACCGGAGCTGGTGGGCTCGGCCTGGTCGGAGCTCAACTCCCGCGGCCGCCTGTTGTTCGTCGCCAGCCACCCGGAGCGCTTCGCCGATTCGGTGGTGACCGAGATCGTCGGCTACAGCGATGAGCATGGCGACTCGCCGTTCTGGGATGCCATCGGGCGCAACTTCTTCGACCTCAACTACGCCGAGGCCGAGCGCCTGTGCGGCCTGAAAAGCCGGACCTTCCTCGCCGAGCTGATGCCCCATTACCCGATCTACGTGCCGCTGCTGCCGGATGCGGCCCAGGAAGCCATGGGCCAGGTGCACCCGCGGGCACAGATCACCTTCGACATCTTGATGCGCGAAGGTTTTGAAACCGATCACTACATCGACATCTTCGACGGTGGCCCGACCTTGCATGCGCGGGTCTCGGGTATCCGCTCGATTGCCCAGAGCCGCGTGGTGCCGGTGAAGATCGGTGAAGCAGCCAAGGGCGGCGGCCGCCAGTACCTGGTCTCCAATGGCCAGTTGCAGGATTACCGCGCGGTGTTGCTGGAGCTGGATTACGCCCCGGGCAAACCGGTGACCCTGGACCTGCAAGCCGCCGAAGCCCTGGGCGTCGGCGAAGGCGCCAGCGTGCGCCTGGTGGCGGTTTAACGCCTGCTTTCACTACCTGGAAAGCAAGCCTAGAAGCAGCGAGTTTCGCGCAGGCCGCCAGCGGCCTGCGTCTGAGGAGATAGCATGATCGTTCGTCCCGTACGCAGCAGCGATTTACCCGCGCTGATCGACCTGGCCCGCAGCACCGGCACTGGCCTCACCACCTTGCCGGCCAACGAAGAGCGCCTGACCCACCGGGTCGGCTGGGCGGAAAAGACCTTTCGCGGTGAAGCCGAGCGCGGCGATGCGGACTACCTGTTCGTGCTGGAAGACGACAACGGCCGGGTGGTGGGCATTTCCGCCATCGCCGGCGCCGTCGGCCTGCGCGAGCCCTGGTACAACTTCCGGGTCGGCTTGACGGTCAGCGCCTCCCAGGAGCTGAACATCTACCGCGAGATCCCCACGCTGTTCCTGGCCAATGACCTGACCGGCAACTCCGAGCTGTGCTCGCTGTTCCTGCATGCCGATTACCGCACCGGCCTCAACGGCCGCATGCTGGCCAAGGCGCGGATGCTGTTCATCGCCGAGTTCCCGCAGCTGTTCGGCAACAAGATCATTGCCGAGATGAGGGGCATGTCCGACGAGAATGGCCGCTCGCCGTTCTGGGAAAGCCTGGGCCGGCACTTCTTCAAGATGGAGTTCAGCCAGGCCGACTACCTGACCGGCGTCGGCAACAAGGCCTTCATCGCCGAGCTGATGCCCAAGTTCCCGCTCTATACCTGTTTCCTGTCCGAAGATGCGCGCAACGTCATCGCCAAGGTCCACACCGACACCGAGCCGGCGCTGGCCATGCTCAAGAGCGAAGGCTTCAGCTACCAGGGCTATGTCGACATCTTCGACGCCGGCCCGGCGGTGGAGTGCGAGACCAGCAAGATCCGCGCAGTGCGTGACAGCCAGGCGCTGGTGCTGGCCATCGGCACCCCGGGCGACGACGCCACGCCGTTCCTGATCCACAACCGCAAGCGCGAGGACTGCCGCATCACCGCGGCACCGGCGCGCTTTGCCGCCGGCACCCTGGTGGTCGATCCCCTGACCGCCAAGCGCCTGCAACTCAACGCCGGCGACCAGGTCCGCGCGGTTCCGCTGTCTGCTTCTCGGGAGTCGAAACAATGAGCACGCTGTACATTGCCGGCCAATGGCTGGCCGGTCAGGGCGAGGCCTTCACCTCGGTCAATCCGGTGACCCAGGCGGTCATCTGGTCGGGTAATGGTGCCACTGCCGCACAAGTGGAGAGCGCCGTGCAGGCTGCCCGCCAGGCGTTTCCGGCCTGGGCCAAGCGTTCCCTGGAAGAGCGCATCAGCGTGCTCGAAGCCTTTGCCGCCAGCCTGAAGAGCCGTGCCGACGAACTGGCCCGCTGCATTGGCGAGGAAACCGGCAAGCCGCTGTGGGAAGCTGCCACCGAAGTCACCAGCATGATCAACAAGATCGCCATCTCGGTGCAGAGCTACCGCGAGCGTACCGGCGAGAAGAGCGGCCCGCTGGGCGACGCCACCGCCGTGCTGCGGCACAAGCCCCACGGTGTGGTGGCGGTGTTCGGCCCCTACAACTTCCCTGGCCACCTGCCTAACGGGCACATCGTTCCCGCTTTGCTGGCCGGTAACAGCGTGCTGTTCAAACCCAGCGAGCTGACGCCGAAAGTCGCCGAGCTGACGGTGCAGTGCTGGATCGAAGCCGGCCTGCCGGCCGGTGTGCTGAACCTGCTGCAAGGCGCTCGGGAAACCGGCATCGCCCTGGCGGCCAATCCGGGTATCGATGGGTTGTTCTTCACCGGTTCCAGCCGTACCGGCAATCACCTGCACCAGCAGTTCGCCGGGCGCCCGGACAAGATCCTGGCCTTGGAAATGGGCGGCAACAACCCCCTGGTGGTGGAGCAGGTCGCCGACCTGGACGCTGCGGTGTACACCATCATCCAGTCGGCCTTTATCTCGGCTGGCCAGCGTTGCACCTGCGCGCGGCGCTTGCTGGTGCCGCAAGGCGCCTGGGGTGACACGTTGCTGGCGCGCCTGGTGGCGGTCAGCGCAACCATCGAGGTCGGCGCGTTTGACCAGCAGCCTGCGCCGTTCATGGGCTCGGTGATCTCCCTGGGCGCCGCCCGCGCACTGATGGATGCGCAGCAGCAGCTGTTGGCCAACGGCGCCGTAGCCTTGCTGGAAATGACCCAGCCCCAGGCCCAGGCCGCCTTGCTGACCCCGGGCATCCTGGACGTTAGCGCCGTGGCCGAGCGCCCTGATGAGGAACTGTTCGGGCCGTTGCTGCAAGTGATCCGCTACGCTGATTTCGATGACGCGATCGCCGAGGCCAACAACACTCAGTACGGCCTGGCGGCCGGTCTGTTGTCGGACTCCGCCGAGCGCTACCAGCAGTTCTGGCTGGAAAGTCGAGCAGGTATCGTCAACTGGAACAAGCAGTTGACCGGCGCCGCCAGCAGCGCGCCATTCGGTGGCGTGGGGGCCTCGGGCAACCATCGGGCCAGTGCCTATTACGCGGCGGACTACTGCGCGTACCCGGTGGCTTCCCTGGAAACCCCGAGCCTGGTGCTGCCGAGTGCGTTGACGCCGGGTGTGCGCCTGTCCTGATTGGCGTGGCCTTTTCGCCGGCAAGTCGGCTCCTGCAGATCTGTGCAGGAGCCGACTTGCCGGCGAACGAGCGCAGCGCGTTCGCCATGTGTAGATATCGATTGCCTATAACAAACAGATTCGTGGAGCCTCGCTGATGAAATCCTATGAAGTCAATTTTGACGGGCTAGTGGGGCCGACCCATAACTACGGCGGCCTGTCCTACGGCAACGTTGCCTCCCAGAGCAACAGCCAGCAGGGCTCCAATCCCAGGGAAGCGGCGCTGCAAGGCCTGGCGAAAATGAAAGCGCTGATGGAAATGGGCTTTCAGCAAGGCGTGCTCGCCCCGCAAGAGCGCCCGGACGTGGCCGCCCTGCGCAACCTGGGTTTTGCCGGAACAGACGCCCAAGTCATCCAGCAGGCCGCCAAGCAGGCGATGCCATTGCTGGTCGCCAGTTGCTCGGCATCGAGCATGTGGGTGGCCAACGCCGCCACGGTCAGCCCCAGTGCCGACACCGCCGATGGCCGTGTGCACTTCACTGCCGCCAACCTCAACTGCAAATACCACCGCAGCATCGAGCACCCCACCACCAGCCGCGTGCTGGGGGCCATGTTCGCCGACCAGAAGCATTTCGCCCATCACGCGGCCCTGCCGGCGGTTGCGCAGTTCGGCGACGAAGGCGCCGCCAACCACACGCGCTTCTGCCGTGACTATGGGCAGGCCGGCGTGGAGTTCTTCGTCTTCGGTCGCAGTGCTTTCGATACTCGCTACCCGGCACCGCAGAAGTACCCGGCGCGCCAGACCCTGGAAGCTTCCCAGGCCGTCGCCAGGTTGCATGGCCTGAGCGAGGAAGGGGTGGTCTATGCCCAGCAGAACCCTTCGGTGATCGACCAGGGCGTGTTCCACAACGACGTGATCGCGGTGGGCAATGGCGAGGTGTTGTTCTATCACGAGGACGCCTTCCTCGAGACCGATAAGATGCTCGCCGAGTTGCAGGGCAAGCTGGGCAAGCGCGGCGGCAACTTCCAGTCGATCTGCGTGCCGCGTTCGCAGGTGACGGTGGAAGATGCCGTGCGCTCCTACCTGTTCAACAGCCAGTTGCTGTCACGCGCCGACGGCTCGATGCTGCTGATCGTGCCCGAGGAATGCCGCGGCAACGAGCGGGTCTGGCAGTACCTGCAAAGCCTCACCAGCTCTGGCGGGCTGATTCGTGAAGTGAAGGTCTTCGACCTCAAGCAGAGCATGCAGAACGGCGGTGGCCCGGCGTGCCTGCGCTTGCGCGTGGCGCTCAAGGAAACCGAGCTGGCGGCGGTCAATCCTGGGGTTATCATGACCGCGCCGTTGTACGACACCCTGACCCAATGGGTCGGCAAGCACTATCGCGACCGCCTGAGCGAAAGCGACCTGGCTGACCCGCAACTGCTGCTTGAGTGCCGGACGGCACTGGATGAACTGACGCAAATCCTTAAACTGGGCGCGGTTTATCCCTTCCAGATCAATTGAAAGCCAGCGCCCGGCGATCCCGGGCGCGCAGCTTTACCCCAGATGAGAACCGACCCATGAGCGATACCCTGCAGCTGATCCTTGAAGACACCGACGGCACTCAGCTGGAAACGTCCTGCACCCGCTTCGCCGTGCTGTGGCAGGGCAAGGAAGTGTGGATCCAGCAGGACGGCCGCGGCCAGCTGCTGATCGGCGTGGATGTGGAAGAAGGCGATGCGGAATACGCCAGCCTGCTGCTGCGCCCACTGGCGACCAACCTGGTCAGCCTGCAACTGGAAATGGAGCCGGCCGATGCCGGTGACGATGATCACGTGCACGGCCCTGACTGCGGCCACGCCCACTAAGGAAGTCCGCTCTATGCTCGCCCTCGGCAAACTGCTTGAACTGACCCTCGCCGGCCGTGAACCGGCGGAGAAGACTCAACTGACTGTCGACGGCGTGCGCATGCGCTGGCTGAGCGAGGGGGCGCTGGAAGTGCGGCCGCCCGAGGCTCGCGATAACGGCCTGGACCTGCTGCTGTCCGCGGGAATCCATGGCAACGAGACGGCTCCCATCGAGCTGCTCGACCGCTTGTTGCATGACATCGCCCGGGGCGATCTGAAGCCCCGCGCACGTATCCTGTTCCTGTTCGGCAACCCCGAGGCCATGCGCCGCGGCGAGCGTTTTGTCGAACAGGACGTCAACCGGCTATTCAATGGCCGGCATGAATCGAGCAGTGGTTTCGAAGCCCTGCGCGCTTGTGAATTGGAGCGACTGGCGGCGAGCTTCTTCAGCCAGCCCGATCGCCAGCGCTTGCACTACGACCTGCACACGGCAATCCGCGGCTCGAAGATCGAGCAGTTTGCCCTGTACCCATGGAAGGACGGGCGTCAGCACTCACGCCGCGAGCTGGCCCGCCTGCGGGCTGCCGGTATGGAAGCGGTGCTGTTGCAGAACAAGCCCTCCATCGTCTTCAGTGCCTACACCTACGATCAGCTGGGGGCCGAGTCCTTCACCCTGGAGTTGGGCAAGGCACGGCCATTCGGGCAGAACCAGGGGGTCAATGTCGAACGCCTGGAAACCCGGCTCAAGCAGATCATCGACGGTAGCGAACCACCTGCGGAGCAGGACAGCCTCGACGGGTTGCAGTTGTTCAGCGTGGCTCGGGAAGTCATCAAGCACAGCGACAGCTTCCACCTGCATCTGCCGGCAGACATCGAGAACTTTTCCGAACTGGAAGTGGGTTACCTGCTGGCCGAGGATATCGCCCAGACCCGCTGGGTCATCGAGGAGACGGGGGCACGGATCATTTTTCCCAATCCCAAGGTGAAGAACGGCTTGCGCGCAGGGATTCTGATTGTGCCGGCCACGGCCGACGGCCTGGCCTGAGGTTCGCCGGCAAGCCGGGCCCCCGCAGGAGCCGGCCTGCCGGCGATACCGCTAACGCTTAAACCGCTACCGCACGCTGCTCGTTACGGCGCAGGGCGCGGACCTTCTGCAGGGTGTCGGCACAGGTTCTTGCCGCTTCCTGGCCTTTGTGCACGAAGTGCTCGAAGAAGAACTTCTGATGCTCTTCACCCGCATGGAAATGATGCGGGGTCAGCACCACCGAGAAGACCGGCACTTCGGTTTCCAGTTGCACTTGCATCAGGCCGCTGATGACCGACTGGGCGACGAACTCGTGACGGTAGATGCCACCGTCCACCACCAGGCCGGCAGCAACGATCCCGGTATAACGACCGGATTTGGCCAGCAGTTTGGCGTGCAGCGGGATTTCGAAGGCGCCGCCGACTTCGAAGAAGTCGATATCGGATTCCTGATAGCCCTGGGCGAGCATTTCAGTGACGAAGCCCTGACGGCTCTGATCGACGATTTCCTTGTGCCAGCAGGCCTGGATAAAGGCGACGCGCTCGTTGGGGTGGTGTTTGCTTTTGCTATCGATTGCAGTGGGTTGCATCTGTTCTGACTCCTGTTTGTGTGAAAAACAGGGCATATATGAATCGAATGGGATTTAAGGGTGCGCGCAGAACGGTCGTGGATTTCCCACGAACTGCCCGGCAACGGCCCTTTGGCGCCAATCCCGTTCTCTCTTCATCCGGACTATGACCGTCGGCCCCGGAATCACACCGGGTCTGCTGACCTTGTCGTCACCTGTGGCCAAGCCACCGGTCTCGCCAAGCGCTCGCGGGCTATGCGCATTGCACGCAATTACCGCCGGTGGGGAATTGCACCCCGCCCTGAGAACGTTTGCCCGCAATTTTTCGCGGGCGGTGAGTTTTTAACACAGATCCTCGCGAGACGCATCGCACCTTTTGGATAATTCTCATCGGATTTTTCAACGCCAGACTCAGGCTTTTCTACAGTTGTTGCTTGATTATTGCCGGCCATGGCCGCAGTTTCGTTTTGAAAGGGAGTTCCCCCTGTTCAAGAGCGGACCTTGCAGGTCCCACAGCCGAGGCCAGATGTGATGAGCGTGATCGATCTTCGTAGTGACACCGTGACCCAGCCGACCCCTGGCATGCTCGATGCCATGGCCAGTGCGCCCACCGGGGATGATGTGTACGGCGAAGATCCGACAGTCAATCGGTTGGAAGGTGAATTGGCGCGGCGCCTGGGTTTTGCTGCGGCGCTGTTCGTGCCCTCGGGCACCATGAGCAACCTGCTGGCCTTGATGGCTCACTGTGAGCGGGGCGACGAGTACATCGTCGGGCAGCAGGCCCATACCTATAAATATGAAGGCGGGGGCGCGGCGGTACTCGGCTCTATCCAGCCCCAGCCACTGGAATTGCAGGCTGACGGTTCGCTGGACCTTGTCCAGGTGGCTGCGGCCATCAAGCCCGATGACTTTCATTTTGCCCGCACCCGCCTGCTGGCCCTGGAAAACACCATGCAGGGCAAGGTGCTGCCCTTGGCCTACCTGGCCCAGGCGCGGGCCTTTACCCGGGAACACGGGCTGGCCCTGCATCTGGATGGCGCGCGGCTGTACAACGCAGCGGTCAAGCTGGGGGTGGATGCACGGGTGATTGCCGAGCATTTCGACTCGGTGTCGGTGTGCCTGTCCAAAGGTCTTGGTGCGCCGGTGGGCTCGGTGCTGTGTGGCTCGGTGGAACTGATCGCCAAGGCCCGGCGCCTGCGCAAGATGGTCGGTGGCGGCATGCGCCAGGCAGGCGGTTTGGCGGCAGCGGGGCTGTATGCCCTGGACCATCAGGTACAGCGTCTGGCTGACGACCACGCCCATGCACAATTGCTGGCCGATGGCCTGCGGCGGTTGGGCTACAGTGTCGAGCCGGTGCAGACCAACATGGTGTATGTAGAGATGGGGGACCGGGCCGAGGCGCTCAAGGCGTTCGCCGCCGAGCGCGGGATCAAGCTCAGCGCCGCATCACGGTTGCGTCTGGTCACTCATCTGGACGTCAGCGCCGGGCAAATCGAGCACGTGCTGAGCACTTTTGCCGAGTTTTCCCGTAACTGACAGTGTTCTCCGTCCAATTGACTGTTTGTATCGTACAAACACGCTGTACCTAGTGATTAACGCCGATATAATGCGGCCCTTTGCCGTCGTTTCGTCTGTTGACGTTGCGCACAGGCCTTTGGCCGCAGTCTCCGTGGAAGAACCTAATGAAAAGCGCAGAAATCCGTGAAGCCTTCCTCCGCTTCTTCGAAGAGCAAGGCCACACCCGTGTAGCCTCCAGCTCCTTGATCCCAGGCAACGACCCCACCCTGCTGTTCACCAACGCGGGGATGAACCAGTTCAAGGATTGCTTTCTGGGGCAGGAAAAGCGCGCCTATACCCGCGCTGTCAGCAGCCAGAAGTGCGTCCGCGCCGGCGGCAAGCACAACGACCTGGAAAACGTCGGTTACACCGCTCGTCACCACACCTTCTTCGAAATGCTGGGTAACTTCAGCTTCGGTGACTACTTCAAGCGTGATGCGATCACCTTCGCCTGGACCTTCCTGACCTCCGACAAGTGGCTCAACCTGCCCAAGGAAAAGCTCTGGGTCACGGTGTATGCCACCGACGACGAGGCCTACGACATCTGGACCAAGGAAGTCGGTGTACCCGCCGAGCGCATGGTGCGTATCGGCGACAACAAGGGTGCGCCTTACGCGTCCGACAACTTCTGGACCATGGGCGATACCGGCCCGTGCGGCCCTTGCACCGAGATTTTCTACGATCACGGCGCCGATATCTGGGGCGGCCCGCCCGGCTCGCCGGAAGAGGACGGCGACCGTTACATCGAAATCTGGAACAACGTGTTCATGCAGTTCAACCGCACCGCCGATGGTGTGTTGCACCCGCTGCCCGCGCCGTCGGTGGACACCGGCATGGGCCTGGAGCGGATCAGCGCGGTGCTGCAGCACGTGCACTCGAACTATGAGATCGACCTGTTCCAGAGCTTGCTGGATGCGGCAGCCAAGGCCATCGGCTGCACCAACGATGCCCAGGCTTCGCTGAAAGTGGTGGCGGACCATATTCGTTCCTGCGGCTTCCTGATTGCCGACGGCGTACTGCCGTCCAACGAAGGCCGTGGCTATGTGCTGCGCCGGATCATTCGCCGCGCTTGCCGTCACGGCAACAAACTGGGCGCCAAGGGCAGCTTCTTCTATCAGATCGTTGCCGCCCTGGTTGCCGAGATGGGCGAAGCCTTCCCGGAGCTGAAGTCCCAGCAGGCGCACATCGAGCGTGTGCTTAAAGCCGAAGAAGAGCAGTTCGCCAAGACCTTGGAGCAGGGCTTGAAGATCCTCGAGCAGGACCTGGCCGAGCTCAAGGGCACGGTGGTGCCGGGCGACGTGGTGTTCAAGCTGTACGACACCTACGGTTTCCCGATGGACCTGACTGGCGATATCGCCCGCGAGCGCAACCTGACTCTCGACGAGGAAGGCTTCGAGCGCGAAATGGAAGCCCAGCGTGTGCGTGCCCGCTCCGCCAGTTCTTTCGGCATGGACTACAACAGCCTGGTCAAGGTCGACGTGGCTACCGAGTTCACCGGTTACCACGCCACCAGCGGTTCGGCGAAAGTGGTTGCTCTTTATAAGGAAGGACAATCGGTCGACGTGCTGAGCGAAGGCGAAGAGGGTGTGGTGGTTCTTGACCAGACCCCGTTCTATGCCGAATCCGGCGGCCAGATCGGTGACTGCGGTTATCTTCAGGCTGGCAACGCGCGTTTCGACGTGCGCGACACCACCAAGACCGGCGGTGCCTTCCTGCACCATGGCGTGCTGGCCAAGGGTAGCCTGACTGTTGGTGCGCCGGTTGAAACCCAGGTCGACGCGCAAGTGCGCCACGCGACCTCGCTGAACCACTCGGCCACCCACTTGCTGCACGCTGCGCTGCGTCAGGTATTGGGCGAGCACGTACAGCAGAAGGGCTCGCTGGTGGACAGCCAGCGCCTGCGTTTCGACTTCAGCCACTTCGAGGCGATCAAGCCCGAGCAGATCAAGGCGCTGGAAGACATCGTCAACGCCGAGATTCGCAAGAACACCCCGGTGGAAACCGAAGAAACTGATATCGATACCGCCAAGAAGAAGGGCGCCATGGCGCTGTTCGGCGAGAAGTACGGCGACAGCGTGCGCGTACTGAGCATGGGCGGCGACTTCTCGGTAGAACTGTGTGGCGGTATCCACGCCAACCGTACCGGCGATATCGGCTTGCTGAAAATTACCAGCGAAGGCGGTGTGGCTTCCGGCGTGCGTCGTATCGAGGCAGTGACTGGTGCTGCGGCCCTGGCGTACCTGAATGCGGCGGAAGAACAACTCAAGGAAGCGGCGACCCTGGTCAAGGGTAGCCGCGACAACCTGATCGACAAGCTGTCGGCAGTGCTGGAACGCAACCGCTTGCTGGAGAAGCAACTCGAGCAGTTGCAGGCCAAGGCTGCAAGCGCCGCGGGCGATGATCTGTCCGCTCAGGCGGCAGACGTCAAGGGCGTGAAAGTGCTGGCTGCGCGTCTCGACGGCCAGGACGGCAAGGCGCTGCTGGCGCTGGTGGATCAGTTGAAAAACAAACTCGGCCGCGCAGTGATCCTGCTCGGCAGTGTCCATGAGGAAAAGGTCGTACTGGTTGCCGGTGTAACCAAGGACCTGACTGGCCAACTCAAAGCCGGTGATTTGATGAAGCAAGCCGCTGCGGCAGTGGGCGGGAAGGGCGGTGGTCGTCCAGACATGGCGCAGGGCGGCGGTGTTGATGCCGCTGCACTGGATGCCGCGCTGGCCCTGACCGTGCCATTTGTCGAGCAGGGTATTTAAGGCGCCGAGCCGGGCCCGTCGTCTAGTGGCGGGTCCTTGCGCTGTGCAGTTTGATTGTTTAACGGGCGCCCCTTTACGGGCTGAGGCGGCTTAGAAAATGGCTTTGATCGTACAGAAATTTGGAGGCACCTCGGTCGGCTCTGTCGAGCGGATCGAGCAGGTCGCCGACAAGGTGAAGAAGTTCCGCGAAGCCGGCGATGACCTGGTGATCGTGCTGTCGGCGATGAGTGGCGAAACCAACCGCCTGATCGATCTGGCCAAGCAGATCAGTGGCGAAGCCAAACCGGTTCCCCGTGAGCTGGATGTGATCGTCTCCACCGGCGAGCAAGTGACTATCGCGTTGCTGGCCATGGCGTTGATCAAGCGCGGTGTTCCGGCGGTGTCCTATACCGGTAACCAGGTGCGCATCCTAACCGACAGCGCTCACAATAAAGCGCGAATCCTGCAGATTGATGATCAGAAGATTCGTGGCGATCTGAAAGCCGGTCGTGTGGTAGTGGTTGCTGGTTTCCAGGGCGTTGACGAGCACGGCAACATCACCACCCTGGGGCGTGGTGGTTCCGACACCACCGGTGTGGCGCTGGCGGCGGCTCTGAAGGCCGATGAGTGCCAGATCTATACCGATGTCGACGGCGTCTACACCACCGATCCGCGGGTTGTGCCCAAGGCTCAGCGCCTGGACAAGATCACCTTTGAAGAGATGCTGGAAATGGCCAGTCTCGGTTCCAAGGTGTTGCAGATCCGTGCGGTCGAGTTTGCTGGCAAGTACAACGTTCCGCTGCGCGTTCTGCACAGCTTTCAGGAGGGTCCGGGCACCCTCATTACTATTGATGAAGAGGAATCCATGGAACAGCCGATCATTTCCGGCATCGCTTTCAACCGCGATGAAGCCAAGCTGACTATCCGTGGCGTGCCAGACAATCCTGGCGTGGCCTTCAAGATCCTTGGCCCGATCAGCGCGGCGAACATTGAAGTCGACATGATCGTGCAGAACGTTTCGCACGATAACACCACCGACTTCACCTTCACCGTGCACCGCAATGACTACCTGGCGGCCCAGACCGTGCTGGAGAACACCGCACGTGAAATCGGTGCCCGCGAAGTGGTAGGCGACACGGACATTGCCAAGGTATCGATCGTTGGTGTCGGCATGCGCTCCCACGCGGGCGTTGCCAGCCGCATGTTCGAGGCCCTGGCTAAAGAGAGCATCAACATCCAGATGATCTCCACTTCTGAAATCAAGGTTTCGGTGGTGATCGAGGAGAAGTACCTGGAGTTGGCGGTACGTGCGCTGCACACCGCTTTCGAGCTCGACGCTCCGGCCCGACAGGGCGAGTGATGCGTGTTTGAAAGGGCGCGGTCTGACCGCGCCCTTTGTGTTTTTGATCGGCACGGGAGAAAACTGTTCTTTTGCCCGTGCTAGTCAATACTTAGGCGTGTAGGACTGCAGCCGACCCGGTTGTAGGCCAACACCCTTTTTTTTGCAGACTGTAGTCCCTGAAAATGTAATGCGTGAGGAGAAAGGTATGCTGATTCTGACTCGTCGGTGCGCAGAAAGCCTGATCATTGGTGATGGCGAGATCACTGTGACCGTGCTCGGCGTCAAAGGTAATCAAGTGCGTATTGGTGTCAACGCCCCCAAAGAAGTGGCGGTTCACCGTGAGGAAATTTACCTGCGGATTAAGAAAGAGAAGGACGAAGAACCAAGCCATTAATTTTTATCGTTTTTTTTGTTTGCAAACGGGGAGAAAGCTGGTTAATATACGCCCCGTGTTGCGGAGAGCTGGCCGAGTGGCCGAAGGCGCTCCCCTGCTAAGGGAGTACACCTCAAAAGGGTGTCGGGGGTTCGAATCCCCCGTTCTCCGCCATTATTTGCTTAGTACGTTGTAATCTGGCTTCTTCTGTAAGTTGTTGAAATTACTAGAAAAAGTGCTTTACAAAAAGATTTAACGGCCTATAATGCGCGGCAACAAATGCACTCGTAGCTCAGCTGGATAGAGTACTCGGCTACGAACCGAGCGGTCACAGGTTCGAATCCTGTCGAGTGCACCATTTAAGAGTTAGTTACAGTTATGTAGTTAACTTGGCTTCAACCAGTTGTGGTCTGGTCTAAAAACACAAAATGCACTCGTAGCTCAGCTGGATAGAGTACTCGGCTACGAACCGAGCGGTCACAGGTTCGAATCCTGTCGAGTGCACCATACACCAGGAAGCCCGCATCGAAAGATGCGGGCTTTTTGCTTTCTGCCTTTTTTATCCTCCTTTATCTCTTTTGCCCTCCTGGGCTGGAACGGCTTTGCCCGGCGGAAGTCGAATGCAATGCCTGTGAGCCTGTCTCTCCGACTTTTTTCCTGTGCCGTGTGTTTTCTTTTTCTGTCGAGGCGTCGCAGTCTCATAGATTCGGACGTTGCTCAGCTTTATGCCGCAAGCGCTTGTTCTTGCCGCGATTTTTTAACGTTTAAAACCGTCAAGCGGTGTATGATTGCGCCCGTCAGCCCCGCCGGGGCTTGTGGAATACCTCCATGGACTTACCCAGTAGTTACTCAGTATCCCGTTTTAACAATCATGAATTGACTGATTGATCCTTCCGGCGTGCTCCTCTGCTGGGAGTGGAGTTCGCCTATGACCGAAGTAGAAGTAAAGAAAACGCAGGAAAGCCTGCAAGACCGCCTGGCTCAAGTCGTTGAACTGCTGCAGCGCCAGCGAGTAGTTGAAGACCTGACGCACCGTCAGGAAGGCCATCATCATGACCGGGTCGAGAACCTGGTCCATCGGCAGAACCTCGTCGAGTTGCAACGCAAGCTCGATGATCTGCACTCTGCTGACGTCGCCTACATCCTTGAAGCCTTGCCTCTGGAAGAGCGTCTGACCGTCTGGCAGTTGGTCAAGGCTGAGCGTGACGGCGACATCCTCCTCGAAGTATCCGATTCCGTACGTGAAACCCTGATCGCCGACATGGACGATCACGAGCTCCTGGCTGCCGCCAAGGAGATGGACGCTGACGAACTTGCTGACCTGGCCCCCGAGCTGCCGCGAGACGTCGTCCATGAGCTGATGGAGGCTCTCGACGGTCAGCAGCGTGAGCGCGTTCGCTCCGCGCTGTCCTATGACGAGGAGCAGGTCGGTGCGCTGATGGATTTCGAGATGGTGACCATCCGCGAGGATGTCAGCCTGGAAGTGGTCCTGCGTTATTTGCGTCGCCTGAAAGAATTGCCAAGCCACACCGACAAACTGTTCGTGGTGGACTACGACGGCGTGCTCAAAGGGGTGTTGCCGATCAAACGTCTGCTGGTCAATGACCCGGACAAGCAGGTCGCTGAGGTCATGGCCAGTGATCCGGTGAGTTTTCACCCGGATGAAGACGCCTACGACGCGGCTCAGGCGTTTGAGCGTTATGACCTGATTTCGGCCCCTGTGGTCGACAAGAACGACAAGTTGATCGGCCGTTTGACCATCGACGAAATGGTCGACCTGATTCGTGAGGAAAGTGAGACCGAAGTCCTCAACATGGCCGGTCTGCGGGAAGAGGAAGACATCTTCGCCTCGGTCTGGAAATCCCTGCGCAACCGTTGGGCCTGGCTGGCGATCAATCTGATTACCGCGTTTGTCGCGTCCCGGGTGATTGGCCTGTTCGAGGGCTCGATTGAAAAGCTGGTGGCGTTGGCGGCCCTGATGCCCATCGTTGCGGGTATCGGTGGCAACTCGGGTAATCAGACCATCACTATGATTGTCCGGGCAATGGCCCTGGACCAGGTGAGCACTGGCAATACCTCGCGCTTGATGCGTAAAGAGCTGGCAGTAGCCCTGATCAATGGCCTGGTCTGGGGTGGGGTGATCGGTGTCGTGGCGTACATGCTCTACGGGAGCTGGTCGCTGGGGGTGGTCATGACCGCTGCCATGACCTTGAACCTGCTGCTGGCGGCGCTGATGGGGGTTCTGATCCCCATGACCCTGGCGCGCCTGGGGCGTGATCCGGCGATGGGCGCTAGCGTGATGATCACCGCCATGACTGACAGCGGCGGCTTTTTCATCTTTCTCGGCCTGGCGACCATTTTCCTGCTTTGAGCCGTTTTTCCCTGTTGGTTACCGACGAAGCGCCTAAATGGCGCTTCGCTGCTTTTGGCGGGGCAAAAAAAAGCCAGCGACTAGGCTGGCTTGAGCTTGCGAGATGCAATCAGGTGGCGTCTGCGGCCATTTCGGCGTCATGGGCGATCAGCGAAACCAAAGCGTTTTGCTGGCGATGTGAGAGTTGGCGGAAACGTTGAAGCAGTTCGCGCTCATGCAAGGACAGTTCGGGGCTGTCCAGGCGCATGCTCAGCTCTTCACCCAAGGCGCCTTCCTGAATAAGACTCTGTTCCAGGCGCGCGATGATTTCGGAGTTCATGCTGCGGTGATGATTGCGAGCCACCTCGGCAATGCGTTCACGCATCCCGTCGGGTAGACGTACGACGAACTTGTCAGCCGTACGGCTGGAATAAATTGCCTGTTTCAATGGGCGCATATATTTAACCGGTTAGTTCAGGGGGAGCGGTTCTCGGAATTGGCCGCGGGCTGTCTTTTAGGACAAGCCTGAATGCCAAATGTTCAACCTGAATTGTTAAGAGGCCCGCATCATGCCTCAAAATTGCCAGATCCTTGGCGTCAATTCTGTGACAAATATTGAACTGGATAAAGGCGTTATGCCAGCACCAATTATCAGAAATGCGGACTGGTTTGAAAAGTTCGTCGGGTCCGCGTTAGTGGCCGCACTCTCCCATCCTGCGGGAGTGTCAGTGCACCGACGAAGGTGCATGCTATGCGGATGAAAGTGTAATCCCTACCTGTCAGAGGATAGTGGCAAATGGCCGATTTACTAGTTGTGCTCTGCGGAGCAGCCACCCATGCCGGGTAGGTTGATCTACTTGATGGGGCCTTCAGGGGCCGGCAAGGATAGCCTGATTGATGCGGCCCGGCAGCCTTTAAGTGCGTTGGGCTGTGAAGTGGCAAGAAGGGTGATCACGCGCTCTGCCGAGTCGGTGGGAGAGGAGGCGATTGAGGTCACCGCCGAGGAGTTCGCGGGACGAGTAGGCCGGGGGGATTTCGCTTTGTTCTGGCAGGCCAATGGCCTGGGTTATGGGATTCCCGTGGTGATCGATAGCTGGTTGGCGCAGGGGCGCAATGTCCTGGTCAACGGGTCCAGAGGCTATCTGTCCAGGGCGCGAGCTCGGTATCCCGATCTGATTCCGATAGTTCTGACGGTTGATAACGAAGTATTACGCCGTCGCTTGCTGCGTCGGGCCAGGGAAAGCCTGCCGGAGATAGAAGAGCGCCTGCAGCGTAATGAACAGTTTGCCCATGCCGGCTGGCTGGATGAGGAGGGAGTGGTTCGCCTGGATAATTCTGCCGAATTACAGGTTACCTTGAGGCGCCTCTTAGACATATTGCAAGAGCACGGTATCAGCGCAATACAGGGTCGAACTTGATCTTGCGGCCAGCCAGCAGTGCCAGCAGAAACAGGCCGAACAGTGAGCCGCTGATGATCAGTGGCGCGCTGCCCAGAGGTTCTTCAGGCAGGAACACAGCGGCAATGGCGCTGAGTAGCGTCAGAACAAGCAGGCTTTTGGCAGCGGTGGACATAAATGGCTCCTGTAGTCTCGGTCTCAAAATACCCAGCGTTCAGTGGGTGCGGCGCCTGGCTGTTGCGAGGCTTTTCCCTGGGTAACCCGGGTCACTGAGCCAGGCTCAATCTGGGTGTTCATGACTGCCAGCTGGGGTGCCAGGCGTTGCTGGTAATGGGCGAAGGATGACCCGCCAGGGGCAGCGTCATCTGCAGGTTGAAAGTGAAAGGCCGCCAATACGGCAATGGCAATCGCATTCAAGAGCAACAGAGCGCTATTCATGGGCGGCATCTCCTCAGTGTTTATCCACTGAACAAGCAGCCTGCGTGCCAAGAGTTTACCTGGCGATAAAGTCTTTAAAAACAATATGTTGAGCTGATTTTTAAAGTCTCTTTAATTGCATTTTGCAATGATGGCTTTTTGCAGTGATGCAATTTGCACGACGCGGCATCGAAGCCGCGGGGCGAGCCTGATGCTTCCTGCAAAAAGCCCTATGGATCACATGACAAATGCAGCCTTGGCCGTTAACATGCACGCCGTCCTCCGCGCCGTGCCGCAATGGCGCTCGCTGTTTTGTCTCAGTAGCTCAATTGGATAGAGCATCCCCCTCCTAAGGGGAAGGTTGGCAGTTCGAACCTGCCCTGGGACACCATATAATTCGTATCTTTCTGGGCTGATCCCTGCGCGGTTGATCTGTTCTTGGACCCCGGAGCGAAAGAATAAAGAAAAGCCCCACCGGGCGATGCTCGGGCGGGGCTTTTTTGTTTTCGTCTATCAGAGGGGCACGTTAAACAACGGGCTCTTTTTCTTGTATTGGTGACAGCCTGACCAGCGTGGGGCTACGTGCTTGTGAATAGGGCCACAGTGAGTGTTTTTTGATGGCCTGCAAGGATTCACGTTGTTTTGCTGATCTGGCTGCTTGTCGCCAGGGCCAGAAATATCAATCCGCTACCGGACAGAGCGCCGGCAATCCCTTCCAGTCGACCCTTGCCCACACTCCGCTGCCGGGTGCCAGCAACTGGTTCAGCTTCGTTTCATTGAATGAAGCTCCCAGGGAATCGGCCCTGAATGCGGCTATCCATTGCTGGCGGCCCAGCATGAAGGCCTTGCCGAAGTCTTCCCAGTCGTTGAAGCAGTCCTGGGCCCGCTGGGCGTTGAGCAGCATGATGCGCCACCCTGTTTCAGGTTCGAGCCAGCTCATCAACATGGCGCAACGGACAAAAAATGCGCTGCGCACGCAGGCGAAGGCCATGGCTGCTCGCGGGTCGTCACTGGGATTCAGGCCATGCAGGTCAATACGAAACCACTGGCGCTCCAGGGTGCCATTGAGGTGGGCGCAGACTTCGTCGTCGGTGGCGTTGCTGCGAAAACCGATCTGGTGCAGCAACGAGGCCCGCAGGGTGTTTTTCGCCTGATCCATGAAGTGGGTGGTATCGGGGTCGTAGAAACCGGTCATTCCGGTGGCATCGACCATGGGTTGTGCCAGTGTCAGTGCCCAACGCTTGCGTGGTGTGAATACCACCAGGGATGTTCCCGGCGGGCGGCGAAAGTGACGCCAGCCCAGCCAGGCGCCCAATAGCACGACAATTACCGTCATCATCTGCGTATTACCTGCTTCTGTTTTGCCATGTGCTGATTTCTTCGGCCAGGGATGGGGACATATCCGACCAGGGCACGCTTTCGGTCCGATACTGCGGGTCCTCGGCCTGACGGGGTAGCCAGGGGTTTTTCTTGAAGATGTGACGGGTGGCGTACTTGACAGTCGGCGCCTGAGGCGCGACCTCCAGCAGCAGGTCGGACTGGCGTGCCGCGACCAGCCACTCGACCATGGCCGAAGGGGCTTCCAGCCGTCGGAACAACTGTGGGTAACGGGCCACCAGACGGGTCTGGGTTTGAGGGTCGCTGACTTCTTCGATACGCAGCCAACCCGCCTCGGTACGCACTATGCCGATGGCAATGCAGTCGGCCGGGGTCTGTTGGTCGGTGCCCAGGGTGTTGAGAAAGCGCAGCAGGTCGTGGAAATAACGTTCGACGGGCGGGCGGTTCTGCTTGCCTTTGACCTGCTCCACCGTCAGTGCACCGTCGTCCTGGATGATCAGGCTGACGGTGATGTGGGGTTGGCCTTGAGCATCGCGCAGGCTGAACACGCGTATGCCCTGTTGTTCCATCGCTTCGGCGTAACGCTCTCCGTAGCCGCCGGTCAGGGCCCGACGGTCGGCGAACTGCCCGAGACAATGGCGCATCACGTAGCTTTCAAAGGCCATCTCGGCCCGCAACAGCGGGCTGTGCGGGCGCAGTTCGACCCAGGTGTGCTCGGCACAGGTGAGGATCACGTTGAGGGCTTCGGCAGAGCTCTGGCGCCACCCCTGGTCGACCCGGGCCGCCATTTGTGCATGCTCCCTTTCCCACAATGCCAGCGCTTGTAGGCAGGTGATGCGATCCAGCTTGCCCTCAAGAGCTGTGCCTTTGCGTGAGGTCAGGAACTCCACCAGTTGGGCTTCCTGGTGCAGCAGCTGCGGGTCCTGCGGGTTGACCCAGACCAGAGGCGCCAGGGCTTTGGCGCAATCTTCGGATTGCGCCTTGGCGGCGTGCTCGAAATAGCCGCTCACCCAGGTCGGCAGAGAGTCGCTACCCAGGGCCGTACAGGCGTCATCCAGGGACTGGATGCGCCGTGCCGGTTCGAAGTTGCCCGCCAGGTGGCGATAGAAGTGGTTCAACAGCCAGCCCTGCACTGCTTGCTCGTCCTTGCGCTGCTGGCTGCGCTGGGTGATGCCGCGTTTCAGTTCATCGGCATTGAGCAGGTTGCGCGGGGCGTAGCTGGGGCTGCGCTTGTCGGCGCTTACTTCCATATCTGCCACCAGTTTTTCTTGCCGGCCGGTTGAGCCGGGGCTTGCAGCTCGCTCAGGATTTGCTCGATCCGGGCACGGCACCGGATGTCGTAGTCATCGTCCGGGGTGCACAGGGCCAGGGTGCGTGCGCAGTAGTCAATGGCTTCGGCGGCCCGCCCCCGGGCCTTGAGGAAGTCCACCGAGGCGGACATGACCGAGACTTCGTTCAAGGACAGTACCGCCGGCTGGTAACGCTGCCAGAGGCTGTCGGCGTTGTCCGGATGGGCATGGGCCAGGTAGCGTGCGACCTGGATCCGGGCAAACAGCGCCGAGCTGTCCAGTTGCTGATCGCTGACGCCTTGCTCTTCCTGCCACTTGAGCAGGCGTTCGAGCCAGATGAGGATCTCATTGTCGCGATCGAGCTTGTACAGGGCGTACGCCACCGAGGCTACGTATTCATCCGGGTTGTGGCGGCTGTAGCCGAACTCGGCCGAGTAATGCCAAAGCTGTTCCGCGGCATCGATAATGCCGGGCAGATCCTCCAGACTGATACGCGCACTGAGCAGCCCGTTGTAGTGTTCGGCGAACGGGCTGGCGACGATGCCCCGTGTATGCAGTTCGATGGCGTCTTCGTAGCGAATCGGGTTGTAGTAGCGGTAGTTGATCGCCAGGTTGTTGCAGAGCATGGAATACAGGTGCGCGCAGGCATCGTAGGGGTGGCCGCTGCCGCTGGCGAAATAGCGCTCCATATGGGCCTGGCCCTGCTCGTAGGCATCTCTCTGGGCTTCGCGCAGCAACGAATAGGCCTGGTCCCGGGCGTCCGAGGGCAGTTTGTCGGCTTCTGCTTCGGCCAGGTCTTCAATGCCCAGTGCGTAGTTGTAGGCGTGCTTGCCGCAGGACAGGACGGGCTTGGGCGCTTTGAGTGCCTCGATAATCCCCTGGCTGTTGATCCGAGCGGCAAACAGCGAAAACGCACTGCGGTTGTCTTGCATGCGGCCCGCCTGGATGGCGGTTTGCAGCAGGCTGGCTTCAGTGGCCGCATCGATCAGGCCGTGCTCAGCGTCATGCACCGCTGCCAGGCGGGTGATCCAGGGGTGATCGGGCGCGCGACGCACCGCTTCTGCACGAGCTTCGGTATACAGCGCTTCGCCAGCTTGCAGGTCCTCCATGGCCAGGGAGAGGGCGGCCAGTAGTGGCGTGGTGGCAGACTCGCTGGTTTCGATACTTGGCAGTGCTTGCAGGAAGCTCTGCAGCACTTCCTCGGTGATACAGGCACGCATCACGCAAATCGGCCACCAGGCACTGCGCTCATCAGGGTCTTGCAGGCGATCGAGTACCAGGCGGGCGGTGGCTGGCCATAGCTCGGTTTGCCTGTCATAGACATCGATGAATGCGCGAAATCCGGCTTCGTCGATGCGGCCAGCTTCCATCAGCCAGGGCAATTCGTATTCGATAAAGTTGTTGCCCCCGTCGGAATCCAGGCTCAGGGCTGCGGCATTGCAGATCTTCAGGGCGCCGGCCAGGTCGCCCTGGGCGTGCAGGGCGCGGGCCGCCAAGCGTGCGGTGCGCACTTCCCATTCGCGGCGCTGGGGCAGGGAGCGGCCAGCGGTCAGTTGCGCGATGGGTTGCTCGAACAGTGCCAGGCGCAGCGGAATGATCTCGATCAGCGAGTTGCCCAACCACAGCCAGTCGCCTTCATCGATATCCTGGTCCGGGCCGGCGGTACGTACGGCGTTGACCGCCTCCAGGGCTGCACTACGGGCCTCTTCATTGCGGTCGTGGTAGGCCAGGACTCGGGCGCGGCGCTGATACTGATCGGCGGCATCCCAGGCACGCAGGGCCGCGCGGGCAGGGTTGCCCAAGGTCAGGGCGTAGCGCACTTCGATGGTTTTCAGTGCTATTTCACAACTAGCGCGTTCCAGATCGTCGAAGATCCGATAGCGGCGGTAATGCTCGACATTGAAATCCAGGGTTTGCGTGGCCATCTGTTCGAGCTGTCCGAGCACTTCGATCAGGGTTGGCTCGTCATCGAGGTAGTTGGCGACCCGCAGGCGCAGGATAGCCAGGTTCATCATCAGCTCGGCGCGGGCCGGCTCTGGGGCGGCTTGTACAAGAGCGTCGCCATCCTGATCGATGACGGCCCGGGCTGCCGCTGAATCACCGGCCTGCATCCACAGGGTGTGCAGGCGGTCGATGGACGCCAGGGAGTCGGCCTGCAGCGGTTGTGCCTGCAACTGAGCCAGCAGGGCATCGGATTCCTGTTCTTGCTGTTGCGCCTCCAGGCGGTCCATGAACTGTTCCAGTTCAATGCCGGTTATCGCACTGCTGTTATGCGCCATCGTTAACTCCATTTGATAATGACCTGCGCATCACGTGATGCACTGCCTGGCAGACCGGCATTTGCTCGTCGTTGGTACCGCCGTGGGGTGTCATGCCGATCCTTCGACACCCGGGTCGCAAGCCTGCGACGCTTGCGACTGATGGACCCTTTATTGCGCGGCAGACCCTCTGCAATGCAGGGGTATTTCCGGCCAGAAACGATCGAGGCTGTGAGGCGCAGCACGCTATCAGGTGATGTTTCAGAATCCAAGGTTTGAGCGTGCAAACGGGCCTCTTTTACGGCCGAGTACACGGGCTGGTCGAGACTTGTGCAATCCGCGGTGAAATGCCGCCTGTCGGCTATAAGGGAATGCGTAATCCGGCCGATAACCTCAGTGGACAATTGTGTTCCCAAGTGACGGCCTGGATCACAGGCCGACCGGAAAGTGCTTGATAGCCCGTGGCCAGCAGCTATTATCTGCGCGCCAAAAACAGGCTGCGAAGCCGGGTGGGTCCTGCTGTCTTTGGATTGATCTTCTTACTTGCCTGGAATCTTCGATGCTGGCGTACCACCAAAAGAGCTTTTTGATCGTCGATGATTTCTCGGACTTCCGCAGTTCGGTGCGTTCGATGCTGCGTGAGCTGGGCGTCAAGGATGTAGACACCGCCGACACTGGCGAGCAGGCCCTGCGCATGTGCGCGCAGAAGCGCTACGACTTCATCCTCCAGGACTATCACCTGGGCGACGGCAAGAAAAACGGCCAGCAGGTGCTCGAAGACCTGATGCTGGAAAAGCTCATCAGCCATGAGAGCGTGTTCCTCATGGTCACCGCCGAGAGCAGCCAGGCCATGGTGCTCAGTGCCCTGGAGCATGAGCCCGATGCCTACCTGACCAAGCCTTTCAACCGCTCCGGTCTGGCCCAGCGCCTGGAGCGCCTGCAGCAGCGCAAGACGTTGCTCAAACCCATTCTCCAGGCCCTTGACCGGGGCAAGCCGGTGGAGGTGCTCAACGCCTGCATCGCCCTGTGCAAGCAGGACCCGCGTTATGCGCCGTTGTGCTTGCGCTACCGCGCCGATGCCCTGCGCGACATGCATCAGAACGAGGCCCTGGAGCGCCTGTACAACAGCATCCTGGCGGACCGGCCGCTGCCCTGGGCCTACGTCGGGCTGGGGCGCCTGCTGTTCAAGCGCGGGCAGGTTGGCGAGGCCAAGGCGGTTTATGAAAAGGCCTTGAAGGCCTTTCCGATGATGCCGGGCCTCTACGACGGTCTGGCAGAGGTGCTGGTAGCCGAAGGCGATACCCAGCGGGCCCAGAACGTGCTGGAAGAGGCGGTGCGCCTTTCTCCCCTGGCCGTGCGGCGCCAGGCATTGCTGGGCAAGCTGGCCATGGCCAACGAAGACTTTGACAGCGCCTCCCGGGCTTATCGCCAGGCGGTGTCCCAGGGCGCGCAGTCGCGTTTCAAGGACCCGGAAAGCAACCTCGGGCTGGCCCATGCCCTGATCAGCAAGGGCAGCGAGAGGGGCCTGGACACGCGCACCCGACTGGAAATCAACCAGACCCTGAGTGCCGTGGCCAAGGAGAATCCCACTGACCCGGGCCTGCAGATTCGCGCGCGGCTGATGAAGGCCACGAGCCTGTTGCTCAATGATGCCGAGACCGCGGAAAAACTCACCGAGCAGGCGTTGCTGCGCCTGGACGGCATGGAGCAGTTCATGAGCCCCGAAGCGGCGCTGCTGGTGGCCAAGCAACTGCAGATGCTGGGGCAGGCCAGTGCCGGTGCTTC
The DNA here is from genome assembly GCF_900103205.1 of Pseudomonas sp. NFPP12. Taxonomy (NCBI): domain Bacteria; kingdom Pseudomonadati; phylum Pseudomonadota; class Gammaproteobacteria; order Pseudomonadales; family Pseudomonadaceae; genus Pseudomonas; species Pseudomonas sp. NFPP12. Next base: position 387,947 of record NZ_FMWW01000002.1, on the reverse strand, counting down.
GATGCTCAAGAACTGTGCGGAGATCTATGGTGATGATCCGAAGGTCATGCAGAACATCGCCAAGCTGACCGACGACCCGACTATCCTCAGTTCTTCCAATGCCGCCGCCGATATCAACCGTCAGGGCGTGCGCAGCTACAAGGGCGGCAACCTCGTGGAAGCGCGGGAGTTGTTCCGCAAGGCCCTGGCCATGCAACCGAAGAACATCAGTATTGCCCTGAACATGGCCCAGTCGCTGCTGCACGGCGCCGACGCCAATCCGGACGCGGCACTCCTGGAAGAATGCCGGGCGTGCCTTAAATTGGTGGGCATGATGCCCGATACCGACGCGCGTTATCCGCGCTATCAGAAGCTGCGAAGCAAGGCGTTTGGCCAATGATCGAAAAGCAACAGGCGCTCGACTTTTCCACGGTGATCGCCTCCACCGTACATGACATGAAGAACTCCCTGGCCATGCTGATGCAGGCTCACGCCCAGTGGCTGGCGCGCTTGCCCGAGCAGCAGAATGCGCCAGAGCAGGGGGTGATCGACTATCAGTTCGCCCACCTCAACGGCATGCTGGTGCAACTGCTGGGGCTATACAAGCTGGGGATCAACCAGCTGCCGTTGCAGCCGGCCTACCACGAACTGGATGACTTCATCGAAGCGCAACTGGTGAGCCACCAGGACGTGTTCAAGAGCCGTGGCATTTCCGCCGCCTATGAAGTCGATCCGCTGAGCCCCCTGGGGTTCTTCGATCGTGAGCTGATCGCCTCGGTATTGGCCAATTGCATCAACAATTCCATTCGCCATGCACGTCATGCCCTGCTGATCAGCGTCAGTGATGAGGAAGGGCAGGTGGTGCTGTCCATCAACGACGATGGCGAAGGCTATCCCCAAGGGATGATCGAGCGTCAGGCCGACTATGTGCAGGGCATCAATCAAAGCAGCGGCAGCACCGGGCTGGGCCTGTACTTTGCCGGGCGCATTGCCGAATTGCATCAGCGCAATGGCGTGTGCGGCCACACTCGGATCAGCAATGGCGGCCCATTGGGCGGCGGGTTGTTCAAGCTCTACTTGCCCTGAGCCACGAGTGGTTGAAGGTGTGCCTCGCCCAGTTGCCGCCCGGCCAGGGCCAGGCATTCCAGAAAGGTTGCCAGTGCGACCTTGGGTTCCTGGCCCTGGCGGGTGATGCAGTGAAAGTGCGAGCGGTAGGCCAGGCGCTCGGGTAGCAAGGCGCGCAGTTGGCCCTTGGCCACCCAGGCCGCTGCATAGTGGCTGGGCAGGTAACCCAGGTAGGTGCCGGAGAAAATCAGCGTGGCGATGGCCTCCATGGCGTAGGCGCTGACGCTCTGGTTGAAGTGCAGGTCATGGGGACGCTGGTGTTCCGCCATGTAGCCCCGGCTCACATAGTCGGCGGCGCAGATTTCTTCCAGGGTCAGTGTTTCGTCGGTGCGCAGGAACAGCGGATGGCCGTTGGCGCAGTAGAGGTTCTGTTCCTCCTCGAACAGGTGCTGATAGTGCAACCCCGACAGTTGATGGTGGAAAGCGCCGATGGCCAGGTGCAGGCGTTCGTCGAGCACGGCCTGTTCCAGTTCGTCGGGGCGCATCAGGTGCAGGTTCGGCCGTACCTGGGGCAGGCGCCGGCGCAGATGGCCCAGGGCCAGGGACAGGGGGGCATAGGGCAGGCTGATCAGGCTGTCGACACTGCCGATCTGCAACTGCTCGCGGGTGATGGGGCCGAGGCGGTTGGCGTGCTGGCGAAAGCGCTCGATGTCGGCGAACAGCAATTGTGCTGCCTCGAACAGCTCCTGGCCCTGATCGGTCAGCTGAAATCCGCTGCTACCGCGCCTGCACAGGGAGTAGCCCAGGCGCTCCTCAAGGTCCCGGACCACCACGCTCAGTCGCGACAGGCTGGTGTTGAGCCGTGCCTGGGCTGCGGTGAACCCGCCGGCATCAACGATGGCGCAGAACACCCGCAGCATCCGCAAATCAATATCGGCCAGGCTTCCCAGCATGGGCGCTCCCTCAAGTTGGCGTAGGCGACGTGCCGAGCCTACTCCCTTGTCCTGATTGATGGACACCATGGACCTGTAACAAGGCTGGCGGCCTGCTTGCCCCGCCAGTGGGGGCAGGGCCGGGGATTTTACTCGCGCCTGCTTGAAATCCTGAACGGGTGGTGCGTATTTTGTACGGGTCGCCGTTCGCGGCTCGTATAACAACAAGGATTGAGTCATGACAACCGATGGCCACAGTTCACTCGCCGAGCGATTGACGGGCATTGATGAGATCGAATGTGTCACCGCGGATCTGAATGGCGTGCCGCGGGGCAAGGTAATGACCGCCGAGGGATTCCTCGAAGGGCGGCGCTTGCAGATGGCGCGGGGGGTGCTGCTGCAATGCATCATGGGCGGTTATCCGCCAGCACGTTTCTACGGCAGCGACGACGGCGACCTGGCGCTCAATGCCGACCCCCGGCAGATCCACCGCCTGCCCTGGAGCGAAACGCCCAGAGCGCTGGCCATCTGTGACGCCGATGAGCTCAGCGGCGAGAGTTCGCGGCTCTCCACTCGTGGGCAGCTCAAACAGGTAATCGCCCGTTATGCCGCCCTGGGCCTGGCGCCGGTGGTGGCCACCGAGCTCGAGTTCTTCGTGTTTGCGGCCAATGACGATCCAGCGCAGCCCTTCCGGCCGCCGGTCGGCCTGGATGGGCGCCGGGAGGAAGGCTATTCGGCGTTCAGCGTGAGTTCCAACAATGGTCTGCGGCCATTCTTCAAGGAGGTCTACGAAGGCATGGCCGCCTTGGGCCTGCCCCGCGATACCTTCATGCACGAGATGGGCGTCAGCCAGTTCGAAATCAACCTGTTGCACGGTGACCCGCTGTTGTTGGCGGACCAGACCTTCCTGTTCAAGCACCTGCTCAAGGAGGTGGCGCTCAAGCACGGCCTGATCGTGGTCTGCATGGCCAAGCCCTTGGCTCACACGCCGGGCAGCTCGATGCATATACACCAGAGCCTGGTGGAGATGGGTAACGGCCGTAACGTTTTCAGTGACGACGCCGGGCAACCTACGGCGATGTTCCGGCATTTCATTGGCGGCCTGCAGGCCGGCCTCGCCGACTTCACCGCCTTGTTCGCCCCCAATGTGAACTCCTATCAGCGCTTGTGTCATCCTTACGCTTCGCCGAACAATGCGTGCTGGTCCCACGACAACCGGGCCGCTGGCCTGCGGATTCCCGCCAGTTCACCGGTGGCGCGACGGGTGGAAAACCGTCTGCCGGGGGCGGACGCCAATCCTTATCTGGCGATCGCCGCGAGCCTGGCAGCAGGTTTGCATGGCATCGAGAACGAGTTGGAGCCAACCGCTGCCATCCAGGGTGAGTTCGAAGTGCCGGACAATCTTTCGTTGCCCTGTACCTTGCATGCGGCCCTAGAGCGTCTGAAACGTAGCCAGTTGGCCAGGGAACTGTTCGGCAACGAGTTCATCGAAGGCTACATTGCTTCGAAGACCATGGAGTTGACCAGTTTCTTTGATGAAATTACTCCCTGGGAGCGGCGTGTGTTAGCGGCCCAGGCATAACCGAACCGTCGCTGGTCGGGCTCTGGTTTGCCGGGGCTCGATACCTCATTCAAGGAGCCGCTCGGAACGCCGATGCGCCAAATCTGGAAATCCTTTCGAGCGCTTTATTTCGCGTCGCTGATGATGCTGATCGGTTCTGGCCTGCTCAGCACTTATCTGGCCCTGCGCCTGGCCGCCGATCATGTCGACGGGCTATGGGTGGGGGCCTTGATGGCAGCCAACTATTTCGGCCTGGTTTTGGGGGGCAAGCTGGGGCACCGACTGATTGCCCGGGTCGGGCATATCCGTGCCTACGCCACCTGTGCCGGGATTGTCGGCGCGGCAGTGCTGGGCCACGGCCTGGTGGACTGGTTGCCGGCCTGGCTAGTGCTGCGGATGATCGTGGGCCTGGGGATGATGTGCCAGTACATGGTCATCGAAAGCTGGCTCAATGAGCAGGCCGACGCCAAGCAGCGCGGGCTGGTGTTCAGCGGCTACATGATTGCCTCTTACCTGGGCCTGGTGCTGGGGCAGTTGATACTGGTCATGCACCCGGCCCTGGGCCTGGAGCTGTTGATGCTGGTGGCGCTGTGCTTTGCCCTGTGCCTGGTGCCGGTGGCCATGACGCGGCGCATTCACCCGGCACCCTTGCGCCCTGCACCCATGGAGCCGCGCTTCTTTATCAAGCGTGTACCGCAATCGCTGAGCACGGTACTGGGTTCGGGGCTGATCGTCGGTTCGTTCTACGGTCTGGCGCCGCTCTATGCCTCGCAGCAGGGCTTGAGCACCGAGCAGGTGGGTCTGTTCATGGGTAGCTGCATTTTCGCCGGGCTGGTGGTGCAGTGGCCGCTGGGCTGGCTGTCCGACCGCTATGACCGGGCGCTGCTGATCCGCTGTTTTGCCTTGTTCCTGGCGGTGGTGGCCCTGCCCCTGGCGATCCTGCCTTCGGTGCCGCTGGAGGTCCTGTTTGTTCTGGGCTTCCTGTGTTCCCTGGTGCAGTTCTGTCTCTATCCGCTGGCGGTGGCGTTCTCCAATGACCATGTGGAAGGGGACCGGCGGGTCTCGCTGACGGCGATGCTGCTGGTGACCTATGGCGTGGGTGCGAGTATTGGCCCATTGGCGGCAGGGGTGCTGATGAAGTTGTTCGGTAGCCAAATGCTCTACGCCTTCTTCAGTTTTTTTGCCCTGGTGCTGGTCTGGCGGATTCGGCCGAAGGCCGTGACCAATCTGCATCAGGTCGACGATGCGCCACTGCATCACGTGGCGATGCCGGACAGCATGTCCAGTTCACCGTTGGTGGCGGCTCTGGATCCGCGGGTGGACGAACAGGTGGTTCAGGATCAGATGCAGAGCGCGCCCGTGCCGGAAGCTGCGCCTGATGAGCCTGCACCAGATACCCCGCAGGCTGCGGACGAACCGCCTGCAGAGGAATGCGCCCGGGAACACCTCAGCGGGGCCAGGCCTTAGGCGCAAAAAAACGGGCAGTTGCCGCAAGGCACTGCCCGTTTTCATTGATGCCTTTGAATCAGAGGTCGTCTTTATCGAAGCGCCGCGCTTCACGCTGCAGTTGATAGACGAAGCGTTCGACCTGGCGCTGTACCAGGCCGCTCATGTTGTGGAAGCGTACGCCGGCAAAGGTGGTGTCGATGCGTTCTTCGTGGTGCAGGTAGCGCAGTTCCACCGGGGCCGTCATGCTGCCGAAGGGCAGGGCGGCGATAAAGCGCTCGTAAACCTGGCCCAGTTGCAGGCGTGAGGAAATATCGCCGTCGAAACGCAATTTGCAGCCGGTGGCGGAAATGTCCAGTAGCTTGCCGGTGAGGGGCGACTTGAGTTTTTCGCCGCTCAGTTCGATGTCTACCAGTTGTGCCAGCTTGAGGGCGGCACGAAAGGCGTTGCGGCGCTGGTGGTATACCACTTCGTCCGGCAGGGTGGCGCGGTAGCAGCGACCGCCGTTGGATTCGTCGAGGGTGGGCAAGCCGTTGCTTTCCCAGGCGATGCGTACGCCTTCATGAAAGCCTTCTACGCGAAACGGCTCGCCTGCGAGCAGGAAGCGTTCACCGTCGCGGGGAATCATTTCGTCGAGGGCGATCATGTTGCTATCGCGGTCCACTTCCACCAGATAGCTTTGGAAGCGCTGGCTACGCTCGTGGAAAGTGATGATCAGCGGGTCATGGCTCTCTTGCAGCAACCGCAGGTTGGAAGAGATCTCCAACGCAGTGGTGAGCACCTTGGGTGGCTGCGGAGTATCTTCCGCATTTGAGGCGTTGAACACGGTTCATCAATCTCCAGACAAAATACAACTACACGCAGGAGCCAGCATTTTGCCAGCATGTTTCACGGCTTGGTAGCGCGCGCTCATTTTTTGGGATTAAGCCTGACTGAGTGGGCGTGGCTTCGCAAGCATTGAGGTAGAGCCGCGGGCGTCGTATAGGGCAGGAGGTTCGCCACCATTGAGGATTTTCAGCTGGTTGGCGGTGGTGGCCTGTTGGATCTGGATCGAGCGACCATTGAGCTCGTTGGCAGCTTGGCACTCGGCAAGCAATTGGGTCAGGACATTGCTCTGTTCGAGCAACTGCGCGCCCAGGCTGGAGTGGCTGGCCAGTTGCTCGAGTCCCTCGCGGTTGGTCGGTAGGTTCAGGCTGGCAAGAATTTGCGTGCGCTTACGGCCATGCTGTTCCAGCAAAATGACCAAGGCTTGCTTCTGCGCCAGGATATCTTCCAGCAGCGGCATGTCGCGGCCGTGGAGGGCGATAGACTCGGCGCGTAGCAGCTCCAGCAAGTGTTGCGCTGGAGCAAGGTCATCGTTGATCAATTGCAGTAGGTTGGTGTCGTGCATGGCTGGCCTTGGGGATTAAGCGTCCAAAAGCCTGGCGCAAGCCTGGGGCTAGCGCTGGGCTTCGAAGTTAAGCAGTTTGCTGGCTACGCGGTTGCTGTCGACCTTATAGCTGCCATCGGCAATCGCTTGCTTCAACTCGGCCACCCGGGCTTTGTCGACGGCAGGCTGATCGCGCAGCTTGTCAGTGACTTTCTGCAACTGTTGAGCCTCATTGCTCAGGTGTACCGATTCCCCGCTTTTGCTGGTTTCGGCGGCGGTTGTCAGCGGCGTGGATTTGCCGGCATCACCGGTTTCCTTGCTGGTGCTGGTACGCGTACTGCCTGTCAGTGAAGGGGAGCTGTTTAAACGGCTGAAGTCGATGACCATGATGAAGTAAACCTCTGGGTATTTGGACGCTTGCCATGTTTTCGGCCATACCCTGAAAAACTTTAGGCTCGATTGTCGACAAACCAGGTCAGGTATCTGCGACCCTTTATCGACCACAGTTTAGGGAACGCACGGGTTGAGCGCCAGCTATCTACATGGCCACTTCCACTTGCCCTGGCGCCGTGATGCGGGCCTTGATCACCCGTTGCGAATTGAGGTTCTTGACCCGGATCTGTTCGCTCATGCCGCCGTTGGACAGCGCCTCGCCCGGCATCCGCACATTCAGCGTGCCGCTGCGTGCCGAAATCACCACTTGATCGCCCTTGCGCACGACTTCCGCCTGCTCCAGATGGGCCAGGGTAACGAGCTGGTCGGCGACCATTGGTCGGACAAGTTTCTGACCAATGGCTTGGTCCACTGAGGTGAGATAGCCCTGATTGTTCTGGCTGATGTCCCGTTCGCGCAGCACCACGTCTTCCGGTTCGATGATGCCGGCGCGCTTGAGCGGGCGCGCAGTGGTGACCACCTCGCGAAACAGCTTGACCTGCGCCGGCACGAATACCGTCCATGGCGAGGCGCCTTCGCAGCGCACTTTGACGGTGACCCGCCCCAGCGGTTGAGCCGGGCTTTCCAGGTTGGCTGTCAATTCCTTGTCGCAATTGGGCATGCGCATGCGCGGGTCCAGTTGGTTGACCTGGATTTCATAGCGACCTTCCGTTTGACTGGTGGCCAGGTAGTCTTCTACCGTGAATTCAAGAAACCCTTGAGTGACGCCGATAAGAAGATCAGGCAGGGTGACCGAATCAGCAACGGCAGGGTTGCCGGGGTTTAAAATGCACAGAGCCGACAGCCCGTACAGCAAAGTGCGGTAGCGGGATGTCAGGCGTCGGAAAAATGTCGTTTTGGCGTTCATAACAGTTAAAAAGCAAGCGCCGTGCCGTTTAGCAATGAGCGTGCGTCGGATCTTAAAGCTTTGGGGAGTCTGGGCATGGCTGGTGTAATGGATTCGGTGAACCAGCGCACGCAATTGGTTGGGCAGAATCGACTAGAGTTGTTGCTGTTCCGTCTGGACGGTGGGCAGCTCTACGGGATCAACGTATTCAAGGTTCGCGAGGTGCTGCAATGCCCTAAGCTGACCCTGATGCCCAAATCCAGTCCTGTGGTGTGCGGTGTCGCGAATATACGAGGGGCGACCATTCCGATCCTGGATCTGGCAATGGCCACGGGTTCTGGTGGCCTGCAGGACCAGAGCAATCCGTTCGTCATCATCACTGAGTACAACACCAAGACCCAGGGTTTCCTGGTGCGCTCGGTGGAGCGCATCGTCAACATGAACTGGGAAGAGATCCATCCGCCGCCCAAGGGGACCGGACGCGATCACTACCTGACGGCGGTCACTCGGGTGGACAACCAGTTGGTGGAAATCATCGACGTGGAGAAGATCCTGGCGGAAGTCGCGCCGACCTCGGAGGCGATCTCGGCAGGAGTGGTGGATGTCGAAACCCAGCACAAGGCTGTTTCCCTGCGGGTGCTGACCGTCGATGACTCGTCGGTGGCACGCAAGCAGGTCACCCGTTGCCTGCAAACCGTAGGTGTCGAGGTAGTGGCATTGAATGATGGTCGGCAAGCGCTGGATTACTTGCGCAAGCTGGTGGACGAGGGCAAGAAGCCGGAAGAGGAATTCCTCATGATGATTTCCGACATCGAGATGCCCGAAATGGACGGTTACACCCTCACGGCTGAGATACGTAATGATCCACGCATGCAAAAGCTGCATATCATCCTGCATACTTCGTTGTCAGGGGTGTTCAATCAGGCGATGGTGAAGAAGGTCGGTGCCGATGACTTCCTTGCCAAGTTCCGCCCTGATGACCTGGCATCCCGGGTAGTCGACCGGATCAAAGCAGCAGATCACAGCTAAGGGCACTCGCCCTGGCGGACATAAGATTTAAGAGGCGGCAGCATTGTCTACGGGTAATTTGGATTTTGAACAGTTCCGGGTCTTCCTGGAAAAAGCCTGTGGTATTTTGCTCGGGGAAAATAAGCAATATCTAGTCTCGAGCCGTCTCAACAAACTGATGGAGCAGCAAGGGATAAAAACCTTGGGTGAGCTGGTCCAGCGGATTCAGACCCAGCCCCGCAGTGGTTTGCGCGAGATGGTCGTGGATGCCATGACGACCAACGAAACCTTGTGGTTTCGCGACACCTACCCATTCGAGGTGTTGAAGAACAAGGTGCTTCCCGAAGCCATCAAGGCCAGCCCCAACCAACGCTTGCGCATCTGGTCGGCGGCCTGTTCGTCGGGGCAGGAGCCCTACTCGCTGTCGATGTCCATCGATGAGTTCGAGCGTAGCAACATGGGGCAGTTGAAGATGGGGGTGCAGATCGTTGCCACTGATCTGTCCGGGACCATGCTCAACAACTGCAAGACCGGTGAATATGACAGCCTGGCAATTGGGCGTGGCCTGTCGGCCGAGCGCCTGCAGCGTTACTTCGACCCCAAGGGGCCGGGGCGTTGGGTGGTCAAGGCGCCGATCAAGAGCCGCGTGGAGTTCCGCTCGTTCAACCTGCTGGACAGTTACGCCAGTCTCGGCAAGTTCGACATCGTGTTCTGTCGCAATGTGTTGATCTACTTCTCGGCGGAGGTCAAGAAGGACATCCTGATGCGCATTCACAGCACCCTGAAGCCTGGCGGCTACCTGTTCCTGGGGGCTTCCGAAGCCCTCAATGGGCTGCCGGATCATTATCAGATGGTGCAATGCAGTCCGGGCATCATCTACCAGGCCAAGTAGCCAGCAGATCGTCGTACCTAAAAAGGAGGCCATAGGGCCTCCTTTTTTGTGCCTGCGATTATCTGGCGCGCCTGGCTGAAAGCGGCAGGGTGGTTGCCGCTTTGCCGGTGTTTCGCGGAAATCCGTTGCCGCTTTTCTGGCATTGCCGCCTTGCCGTCGCCGGCAAACCCTTGAAATACGGGGGTTGATGACTTGGCACGCAGCTTGCTATATCCGAGTTACGAAAAATCAGGTCACCCAAAGGTTTCCGCCATGAGCATCAGCTTCGATAAAGCGCTCGGTATCCATGAACAGGCCCTTGGCTTTCGCGCCAAGCGTGCCGAAGTTCTGGCCAACAACATCGCCAACGCCGATACCCCGAACTACAAGGCTCGGGACCTGGACTTCTCTGCCGTGCTTGCCGAGCAGAATCAGAAGGCCCAGAACGGTACCTTCGCGTTGAACATGACCAACAACCGGCATATCGAAGCCCAGGGCTTGAGCAGTGGTGATGAATCGCTGCTGTATCGCACCCCGATGCAACCTTCGATCGACCAGAACACCGTGGACGCCCAGCTGGAGCAATCGAGCTACGCGCAGAACTCGGTGGATTTTCAGGCCAGCTTCACGCTGCTCAACAGCAAATTCAAAGGGCTGGTAGCAGCCCTGCGCGGAGAGTAATCCATGTCCCTCGCCAGTGTTTTCAATATTGCCGGTAGTGGCATGAGCGCCCAGACCACCCGTCTGAACACCGTCGCCAGTAACATCGCCAACGCCGAGAGCGTCTCGTCGAGCATCGACCAGACCTACCGCGCTCGTCACCCGGTGTTTGCCACCATGTTCCAGGGTGCGCAAAGCGGCGGCAGCGACTCGCTGTTCCAGAACCAGGACGCTGCCGGCCAGGGCGTGCAGGTGCTGGGTGTGGTCGAAGACCAGAGCAACCTCGAAGCTCGTTACGAGCCGAACCATCCCGCCGCTGATGCCAAGGGTTATGTCTACTACCCCAACGTCAACGTGGTGGAAGAAATGGCCGACATGATTTCTGCCAGTCGTTCGTTCCAGACCAATGCTGAAATGATGAACACCGCCAAAACCATGATGCAGAAGGTCCTGACCCTGGGTCAGTGATAAGGGGCGAAGACCATGAGCGTTACTGATACCACCAACGCCCCATCCCTCAAGGATATCCTGGCGAATTCGTCGAAAACGACGAGCAATACCAGCGCCGACGGCCTGGCCGCGGCGACCAACAGCGCCACCGGCAAACAGAGCCTGGGCAAGGACGCATTCCTCAAGCTGCTGGTAACCCAGCTGAACAACCAGAACCCGCTGGATCCGCAGGACAACAGTGCGTTCGTTGCGCAGTTGGCGCAGTTCTCCACCCTGGAAGGCATCACCACCCTCAACTCCTCGGTGAATGCGATCACGGGTAACTACAAGTCTTCCCAGGCCTTGCAGGCTTCGTCCCTGGTGGGGCGCTCGGTCATCGTGCAGACCGGCACTACCCAAGTCGACACCAGCAAGAGCATGACCGGCTCGGTCACCGTGCCATCCAGCGTGAACTCGGTCACCGTGACCGTCACCGACAAGGACGGCAATACCGTCAAGACCATCGACATGGGCAGCCAGAAGGCCGGCAACGCCAGCTTTGTCTGGGACGGCACCAAGACCGACGGCACCAAGGCGGATCCGGGCAACTACACCTTCAAGGCCAGCACCACCATCGATGGCAAGGGCACTGATCTGATCACCTACCTGCCGGCCACGGTCAATAGCGTGACCATCAGCCAGACCGGCGGCGAGTTGATGTTGAACCTCGCCGGCATGAGCAGCCCGATTGCCCTGTCCAAAGTACAAACCATTGGTATCTAGAGCCGACTAACCGGCACAAGGAGTGGAATATGTCTTTCAATATCGGCCTTAGCGGTCTCTACGCTGCCAACAAACAGCTGGACGTTACCGGCAACAACATCGCCAACGTCGCTACCACCGGCTTCAAATCCTCCCGTGCGGAGTTCGCCGACGTCTATTCGGCCACCAAGCTGGGCAGCGGCACCCAGGTGATTGGTAACGGTGTGCGCCTGGCCAACGTTTCCCAGCAGTTCACCAACGGTGATATCAACAACACCGGTAATGTGCTGGACATGGGCATCCAGGGCCAGGGCTTCTTCGTGCTGAGCACCAACGGCTCCCTGACCTACACCCGTGCCGGTACCTTCAAGACCGACAAGGAAGGCTACATCACCAACAGTGACGGCACTGCCCGCCTGCAAGGTTATGCGGTCGATGCCAACGGCAAGATCATCAACGGTGTGCTGACCGACCTGCGGATCGATACTTCGAACCTGGCGCCAAAGCCAACCGACTCGATCTCCTCGACGATCAACCTGAACTCCGATTCGACGCCGATCGATGTGGGTGCGACCACTCCGGCCTATGTGTTCAATCCGACCGACAACACCACCTACACCAAGCAGTTCAGCACGCCTGTGTATGACACCCAGGGCAACAAGCACGTCATGGATCAGTACATGATCAAGACGCCGAACGCCAATGAGTGGCAAACCTACACGCTGATTGATGGTCGCAACCCGGACGGTACTGCATTCACCATGGCCAACCAGTCGCCGATCACCATGAAGTTCGACTCGTCGGGCAAGCTCAGCAGCATGACCCCGCCAGCTGCGCCTGGGACCACGCCGTATACCATTACCGGTAACAGCATTGTCATGTCGGCTGCGGCCTGGACCCCGGGTACCGTCACTAACGGCGTGTTCACTCCCAATGGCGCCAAGGCTGCACCTAACGGTGTCAGCATCGACATGACCAAAACCGGTTCGGTGTTTGGCGAAAGCACCCGCTCGGTGATCGCGCAGAATGGCTACTCCACTGGCCAGATCAGCAGCCTGACCATCGACGGCACTGGCGTGATGCTGGCCAACTTCAGCAACGAGCAGACCAAGCCGATCGGTCAGATCTCCCTGGCCAGCTTCACCAACGAGCAGGGCCTGCAGCCGGTAGGTGGCACTCAGTGGAAAGAGACCTATTCGTCCGGTATTCCAGGTTATGACGCACCGAAGACTGGCACCCTGGGGGCGATTCAGTCCAACTCCCTGGAAGAGTCCAACGTCAACCTGACCAACGAACTGGTAAACCTGATCAAGGCCCAGAGCAACTATCAGGCGAACGCCAAGACCATCTCCACCCAGAGCACCATCATGCAGACCATCATCCAGATGACCTGATGCTGGTTGGCTGAAACGCTTTACGAAAAGCCCCTCCTCGAGGGGCTTTTTTGTGCCTGTTCGATAGTGCTGTTCGCTCTGCAAGAACCGCTGCCGCAGGGGCTGGCTTGTCAGCGAGGGTGCTCTCGGTGCAGTGCAAGGCTTCGGGGCTCTTCGCTGGCAAGCAGGCTTCTGCAGCTTTGTTGCGGGCAAAAGAAAACCCCCGATAAACCGGAGGTCTATCGAGGGTTGGGGCAGGTGCCCGCAGGCACCTGTCGGCTCAGCTTATTGGCAAGCTTCGCAATCCGGCTCGTCGATGGCGCAAGCCTTAGGTACAGGAGCTGGACCGGCTGGAGCCGCGAGGACCGAGTCGTCACCGTGGTTGCCGCCGCTGGAAACAGCGTTCAGCTTGCCGGTGTTGATGGTGGACTTCTCGGTGCTGGTGGCGGCCAGGGCGCGGAGGTAGTAGGTGGTTTTCAGGCCACGGTACCAAGCCATGCGGTAGGTCACGTCCAGCTTCTTGCCCGAAGCGCCGGCGATGTACAGGTTCAGCGACTGAGCCTGGTCGATCCACTTCTGGCGACGGCTGGCGGCGTCGACGATCCACTTGGTTTCCACTTCGAAGGCAGTTGCGTAGAGCTCCTTGAGCTCCTGCGGGATGCGCTCGATCTGCTGTACCGAACCGTCGTAGTACTTCAGGTCGTTGATCATGACCGAGTCCCACAGGCCGCGAGCCTTCAGGTCGCGAACCAGGTACGGGTTGATCACGGTGAATTCGCCCGACAGGTTGGATTTCACATAGAGGTTCTGATAGGTCGGTTCGATCGACTGCGACACGCCGGTGATGTTGGCGATGGTGGCGGTCGGTGCGATGGCCATGATGTTGGAGTTACGAATGCCTTTCTGTACACGGGCGCGAACCGGTGCCCAGTCCAGGGATTCGTTGAGGTCCACATCGATGTACTTCTGGCCGCGGGCTTCGATCAGGATCTGTTGCGAATCCAGCGGCAGGATGCCCTTGGACCACAGCGAACCCTGGAAGGTCTCGTAGGCGCCGCGCTCGTCGGCCAGGTCGCAGGAAGCCTGGATTGCGTAGTAGCTGACCGCTTCCATGGACTTGTCGGCGAACTCGACGGCTGCATCGGAGCCGTAGGCGATGTGCTGCAGGTACAGCGCATCCTGGAAGCCCATGATGCCCAGGCCGACCGGACGGTGCTTGAAGTTGGAGTTCTTCGCCTGTGGCACCGAGTAGTAGTTGATGTCGATCACGTTGTCGAGCATGCGCACGGCAGTGTTCACGGTGCGTTGCAGCTTGGCGGTATCCAGCTTGCCGTCGACGATGTGGTTCGGCAGGTTGATCGAGCCCAGGTTGCAAACTGCGATCTCGTCCTTGTTGGTGTTCAGGGTGATCTCGGTGCACAGGTTCGAGCTGTGGACCACGCCCACGTGCTGCTGCGGGCTGCGCAGGTTGCACGGGTCCTTGAAGGTCAGCCATGGGTGGCCGGTCTCGAAGAGCATGGACAGCATCTTGCGCCACAGGTCTTTGGCCTGGACGGTCTTGAACAGCTTGATCTTGTTGTACTCGGTCAGGGCTTCGTAGTACTCGTAGCGCTCTTCGAAGGCCTTGCCGGTCAGGTCGTGCAGATCAGGCACTTCCGATGGCGAGAACAGGGTCCACTTGCCGTCGTCGAAGACGCGCTTCATGAACAGGTCGGGGATCCAGTTGGCGGTGTTCATGTCGTGGGTACGACGGCGGTCATCACCGGTGTTCTTGCGCAGCTCGATGAACTCCTCGATGTCCATGTGCCAGGTTTCCAGGTAGGCACAGACAGCGCCCTTGCGCTTGCCACCCTGGTTCACGGCTACCGCGGTGTCGTTGACCACTTTCAGGAAAGGCACGACGCCCTGGGACTTGCCGTTGGTGCCCTTGATGTAGGAGCCCAGTGCACGTACCGGAGTCCAGTCGTTGCCCAGGCCGCCGGCGAATTTCGACAGCATGGCGTTGTCGTGGATGGCGCCGTAGATGCCCGACAGGTCGTCCGGAACGGTGGTCAGGTAGCAGCTCGACAGCTGTGGACGCAGGGTGCCGGCGTTGAACAGGGTCGGGGTGGAAGCCATGTAGTCGAAGGACGACAACAGGTTGTAGAACTCGATGGCGCGGTCTTCACGCTGTTTCTCTTCGATTGCCAGGCCCATGGCCACGCGCATGAAGAAGATCTGTGGCAGTTCGAAACGCACGCCATCCTTGTGGATGAAGTAGCGGTCGTACAGGGTCTGCAGGCCCAGGTAGGTGAACTGTTGGTCGCGCTCGTGGTTGATCGCCTTGCCGAGTTTTTCCAGATCGAACTCAGCCAGTACCGGGTTCAGCAATTCGAACTCGATACCCTTGGCGACGTAGGCCGGCAGCGCCTTGGCGTACAGCTCGGCCATTTCGTGGTGGGTGGCGCTTTCGGCTACTTCGAGGAAGCCCAGGCCTTCGGCACGCAGGGTGTCCATCAGCAGGCGGGCAGTCACGAACGAGTAGTTCGGCTCGCGCTCGACCAGGGTGCGGGCGGTCATCACCAGGGCGGTGTTGACGTCTTTGAGTGCCACGCCGTCGTAGAGGTTCTTCAGGGTTTCGCGCTGGATCAGGTCGCCGTCGACTTCTTCCAGGCCTTCGCAGGCTTCGCTGACGATGGTGTTCAGGCGGCCCATGTCCAGGGGCGCGAAGCTGCCATCGGTGCGGGTGATGCGGATCGAAGGGTGGGCTTGTACCGGCTCTTCGCTGGTGGAGCGGGTGGCCCGTTCCTTGGCGCGGGAGTCACGGTAGATCACGTAGTCGCGGGCGACTTTCTGCTCGCCAGCGCGCATCAGGGCCAGTTCGACCTGGTCCTGGATCTCTTCGATGTGGATGGTGCCGCCCGAAGGCATGCGACGCTTGAAGGTTGCGGTGACCTGTTCGGTCAGGCGCGCCACGGTGTCGTGGATTCGCGACGAGGCAGCGGCGGTGCCGCCTTCAACTGCGAGGAACGCTTTGGTGATCGCGACGGTGATCTTGTCATCGGTATAAGGAACGACAGTGCCGTTACGCTTGATCACGCGCAATTGGCCGGGTGCGGTAGCAGACAGATCCTGAGTGGAATCGGCGGCCTGCGGCGCATTGGCCTGCGGGTTCTCGCGAGTTGTGTCGGTTTGCATGGGTGTCTCCACGTTCTCTATGTTTGTTTGGGCACCGTTTGGGTGCCCACCGTTCCGTCCTGAAGCACTACAGCCGGCAGAGGCCGGGCATAACGACTTCGGGACAGTTCAGGAAGGGGGCTATAGGCGCCGCTTCCATGCCGAAGTCATGGGTGCCGAGCCGGGGCTCGGCACCTTATTCCTGGTGGGTGACAGTCTTGTTGCTGCAACACCCGTACCGCTTTCTCCTGGACAGGGTGGAAAACGATGCCATCCGCACGCGCGGTCTTGGTCTTCTGAAACAGCGATTGGTTCCACCAAACGGGGCAAGAAAAGGGCTTGAGTTTCTTGGCTGAATTGTGTTTGGTTTTTTGCGCAAAAC
The DNA here is from genome assembly GCF_900103205.1 of Pseudomonas sp. NFPP12. Lineage (NCBI taxonomy): Bacteria > Pseudomonadati > Pseudomonadota > Gammaproteobacteria > Pseudomonadales > Pseudomonadaceae > Pseudomonas > Pseudomonas sp. NFPP12. Next base: position 371,675 of record NZ_FMWW01000002.1, on the reverse strand, counting down.
CCTAGATATAGGGATTTTTAGCCGCCGGGCTACAAGATAATGCGTTTGGGGGGCTGATTGCAACGTACTGCCTGTGGATAAGGTTGTGCGTAAATTGTGTATGGACTGGGTAAAACTCACGCAGCCCGCAGTCCCAGTGGATGGAACCGTTTGTCACTGTTTTTTACCGTCGAAAATTGCCTTGGGCGGATTTTTGCGGGCGCGAACCCTATCACAAAAAAACGCCCTGACCGAGTCGTTTTAGCCGCTTGTGTCGGCGCCTGTGCCGGTTGCTACAATCGGCAGCGATCGACCGGGGTTTCCCGGCCTTTCCCATGGCAAACCAGCCACCTTTCCCAGAGCGTGTTATCCGCCTTTTTCATGACAGAAAGACGGGGGCTTTACTGCTCAAGGTGGACTGGCAATAGAACAAGAAGAGGTCGTGCGTGGAACAGGAAGCCTGGCAGGTACTGATTGTCGAGGATGACCAGCGTCTGGCTGAGTTGACCCGTGAATATCTCGAAAGCAATGGCCTGCAGGTGGCGATCGAGGGCAACGGTGCCCGGGCCGCGGCCAGGATCATTGCCGAGCAGCCGGATCTGGTGATCCTCGACCTGATGCTGCCCGGTGAAGACGGCCTGAGCATCTGCCGCAAGGTTCGGGATCGTTATGACGGAGTGATCCTCATGCTCACCGCCCGTACCGATGACATGGACCAGATCATGGGCCTGGACCTGGGTGCCGACGACTATGTCTGCAAGCCGGTGCGCCCGCGGTTGCTGCTGGCGCGCATCCAGGCCCTGCTGCGCCGTAGCGAAGCGCCGGAGCCGGCGGTGGAGAAAACCCGCCGCCTGCAGTTCGGCCCGCTGGTGGTGGACAATGCCCTGCGCGAGGCCTGGCTGAGCGATGCCGGGATCGAATTGACCAGTGCCGAGTTCGACCTGCTGTGGCTGCTGGTGGCCAATGCCGGGCGGATCCTGTCCCGGGAAGAAATCTTCACCGCCCTGCGTGGCATCGGCTATGACGGCCAGGACCGCTCCATCGATGTGCGGATCTCGCGCATCCGCCCGAAGATCGGTGACGATCCGGAGCACCCGCGGCTGATCAAGACCATTCGCAGCAAGGGTTACCTGTTCGTCCCCGAAGCCGCCGCCGACATGCGCTCGTGAACTCGATCTTCCTGCGGATCTACGGCGGTATGTGCGCCGCGCTGATCCTCGTGGCGTTGCTTGGGGTCCTGGCCCTGCATCTGTTGAACCAGGTGCGCAGCGAGCAGTACCGCGAGCGGCTGGCCCACGGCACTTTTTCGCTGATGGCGGACAACCTGCAGCCGATGAGCGAGATCGAGCGTCGCCGGGCGCTGGCGGTGTGGGAGCGCTTGCTGGGCATTCCCCTGAGTCTCAAGACCTTCAGCCAGACCGACCTGGACAGTAGCCAGCGCGGTCGGGTGCTGCGCGGCCAGGCGCTGGTGGAGCAGACCGGCCCCTTCGCCGCCCGGGTCTATCGCCTGGTCAGCGAGAAGGAACAGCTGCTGCTCAGTGCCGAGGTCCAGCAGATCAGCGAGCAGTTGGCCCGGGCCACTATCTACCTGCTGGCGGATGAGCTGGTGCGTTATCCGGTGGCAGAGCAACCCCAGCGCCTGGCTGCACTCAAGGAAGCCAAGGGGTTCGGCTTCGATATGCAGTTGTCGACTCTGGACGCCGCCGACATGGACGAGGATCAGCGGCGCCGGGTGGCCGAGGGCGACACGGTGATGGCCCTGGGCAAGGGTGGCGATTCGATCCGGGTCTTCGCCGGCCTGGTGGGCACGCCCTGGGTGCTGGAGATCGGCCCGCTGTATCAGATGAATCCCTATCCGCCGCAATGGCTGGTGCTGATTGCCGTGCTGGGCCTGAGCCTGATCGGCCTGATCGTCTATCTATTGGTGCGCCAGCTGGAGCGGCGCCTCAGCGGCCTGGAGTCGGCGGCCACGCGGATCGCCAAGGGCAGCCTGGAAACCCGCGTGCCGGCCCGTGGCGCGGACTCGGTGGGGCGCCTGGCGGCGGCCTTCAATGGCATGGCCGAGCACTTGCAGCGCCTGCTGGCGATTCAGCGCGAGCTGGTACGTGCGGTGTCCCATGAGTTGCGCACACCCGTGGCGCGGCTGCGTTTCGGCCTGGAGATGATTGCTTCGGCGAGCACCGATCAGGCCCGGCAGAAGTACCTGGACGGCATGGACAACGACATTCAGGACCTCGACCGGCTGGTGGACGAAATGCTGACCTACGCCCGCCTGGAGCAGGGCTCGCCGGCCCTGAATTTCCAGCGTATCGACCTGGATGCGCTGATCAACCAGGTGATCAGCGAACTGGCGCCGTTGCGGGCCAATCTCAAGGTCCGGCGTGGCCTGTGCCTGTCTGCCGCCGAGTGTGACGGTGCGTGGGTCGAGGCCGAGCCGCGCTACCTGCACCGGGCCTTGCAGAACCTGGTGGGCAACGCCATGCGTCATGCCGAGTCCCAGGTGACGGTCAGCTATCAGGTAGGGCAGTTGCGCTGCCGGGTGGATGTGGAAGATGACGGTCCCGGCGTGCCGGAACATGCCTGGGAAAAGATCTTCACCCCATTCCTGCGCCTGGATGACAGCCGCACCCGGGCTTCCGGCGGGCATGGGCTGGGGCTGTCGATTGTGCGGCGGATCATCCATTGGCACGAGGGCCGCGCCCTGATCAGCAAGAGCAAGAATCTGGGCGGTGCCTGCTTCAGCCTGAGCTGGCCACGGCATCAGGAACCCCGCTGAGGGCGGCCCCGGTTCAGGCCTTGATGGCCACCAGGCTCAGCAGATGATCGTCTTGCACGGCGAACTGCCCTTGCAGTTCGCGGCCGTGCTGCCATTCCTCGGACAGATCGATCAGCAGGCGCATCCGCACCGGCCCTTCGGCAGACCATTCCAGGACTTCGGCGTGTTCGAAATAGAAGCGTTTGTGCACCAGCGGGTACAGGGCCTTGAACAGGCTTTCCTTGATCGAGAAGGTCAGGGTTACCGCCAGTGCATGCAGCTCGGCCGGCAACTGGTCGCGGCGCTGCAGTTCGGCCGGGGTCAGGATCTGCTCCGCCAGTTTGGCTGCACGTTCTGCACTGAGCAGGTGTTCCAGGTCCATTCCCAGGCCACGCCAGTGTCGTTTGTCGGCGACGATGGCCGCGGCGCGCCCGCTGCTGTGGGTGATCGAACCGCAGATGTGTTCGGGCCAGATCGGCGCTCGGTCATCGCCAATGGGCGGTACCCAGTCCAGTCGTTGCAGTTGCTGCAAGGCGGCCCGGGCACACAGGCGTCCAGCGAGAAATTCGGCCTGACGCTTGGCCACCGAACGCTGGATACTCGGCGGTGCTTCGATGCCGCTGCGCTGAAAATCATCCGCGGCAAGTTGCCCGGGATCGAACCGGGTACTTAGCCAGAGGGCTTGGGGCAGGACGTTCGGCAGCGGCCAGGCAGCGTCCAGAGGGGTGCAGCAAGCGGGGAGGGGGGGGAGAGCATTCATGGCCGCTAGTGTGCCGGGTTGCTGCGTTTGAGGGTAGTCGGGTGAAGCGCAAAGGGTTGCCGCAGCGCACTGACGGCAACCCAGGTACGGCGGCTAGCCAAACAGTTTTTTGAAGAATGCCTGCATGTCGGCCCAGGAACGCTCATCGGCGGCCTTGTTGTAGCCGATGTCCGGCCCGCCGTGTTCGCCATGGCTCAGGCGGTCGGCATCGGGATTGCTGAAGCCATGCTTGGCTCCCTCCAGGCTGACGAAGCGGTAGTCGGCGCCGGCCTTGTCCATTTCCGCTTTGAAGGTGGTGACGTTGTCCGCCGTCACCATGCTGTCCTGGGCCCCATGTTCCACCAGGATCTTGGCCTTGACGCTGCCGGGGGTAGCCGGTGTGGCGGTGGCCAGGGCACCGTGGAAACTCACCACGCCGGCCAGGGGCAGGCCCTGGCGCGCGGCGTCCAGGACAATCTTGCCGCCAAAGCAGTAGCCGATGGCGGCGAGTTTCTGCGGATCGGTCTGCGGTTGCTGTCTCAACAGCTCAAGGCCGGCGTTGAAACGTGCACTGGCAGCGGCACTGTCCTTCAGCGCGGCCTGCATGAAGGCCATGGCGTCCGCCGGGTGTTCGGTGTGCTTGCCCTGGCCGTACATGTCGATGGCCAGGGCACTGTAGCCAAGGGCGGCGAGGTCCCGGGCCCGGCGCTTGGCGTAGTCGTTGAGGCCCCACCATTCATGCACCACCACGATGCCCGGGCGCGGGCCCTGTAGGGCGTCGTCGTAGGCGTAGTAGCCGATCAACTGAGTGCCGTCGGTACTGCGATAGGGAATTTCCTGAGTCTTGATGGCGGCCTGGCTGAGGCCGCCGAGGGCTAACAGGACCAATGCGACGAGCATGCGCATGAGGGGAACTCCGGTTGAAAAGGTGTCAGCACAGCCTAGTCGATCTGGTTCAGGCGAGGTTAAGGGTGTGTTCAGGGGGAGTTCAGGGCGGGCTGTTTACTCTAGCCCCGTACCCAAAAAGCCAATAGCGCAAAGGAAACTTCCTATGACTTCATTGAAAAAACTGTTCCTGGCCTTTACCGTCTTCGGCGCCAGCGCCGCCGCCCAAGCCGCTGACAGCAACTTCGTTGGGTTGTCCTTCGGCCAGACCAGCGACAAGATCAACAAGTCCAGCCAGCTCAACAGCAACCTGGGCCATCCGAACGCCGATGGCGTGATCGGCAAGGACAACACCTGGGGTGTACGCGCCGGTCAACAGAATGACCAGGGTCGCTACTACGCTACCTATGATTATGTGTCTGGCTCCCACAACGGCATTAAACTGCGCCAGCAGAATCTGCTGGGCAGCTACGATATGTTCCTGCCGGTGACCAGCAGCACCAAACTCTTTGGCGGCGGCACGGCCGGCCTGACCAAGCTGACTCAGGAGTCTCCGGGCTTCAGCCGTGACAGCGACATTGGTTACGCGGTGGGCGTACAGGCCGGCGTCCTGCAACAGGTTTCACAGAACACCTCGGTGGAGCTCGGCTACCGTTACCTGCGCAGCAATGCCGGGACCGAGATGAGCGAGCGCGGTGGCAGCAAGCAGGGTTCGCTGAGCCTTACCAGCAGCGCCCAGACCTACCTGTCGGCCAACTACGCTTTCTGATAAGCGGCCTGGCCTGGACCGCGCCGGATCGTGCCTTGGGCACGGTCCGGCGTTGGCGCATTAATCATCAGGGCGCAGGGGCGCCCCTGGAGATGTCGAATTTTGCCTGGGAGAGCGTTATGAAGTTGCTGGTCGTCGAAGATGAGGCGCTGTTGCGTCATCATTTGCAAACCCGCCTCACCGACAGCGGTCATGTCGTCGAGTCCGTGGCCAACGCCGAGGAGGCGCTGTATCAGACCGAGCAGTTCAACCACGATCTGGCGGTGATCGACCTGGGCCTGCCCGGCATGGGCGGGCTGGACCTGATCCGCCAGTTGCGCAACCGTGGCAAGACGTTCCCGATCCTCATCCTCACGGCCCGTGGCAACTGGCAGGACAAGGTCGAGGGCCTGGCGGCCGGTGCGGACGACTATGTGGTCAAGCCATTCCAGTTCGAAGAGCTGGATGCGCGCCTGAATGCGCTGCTGCGGCGCTCCAGTGGCTTCACCCAGTCCACCATCATTGCCGGGCCGCTGCTGCTGGACCTGAATCGCAAGCAGGCCTCCCTGGATGAGCAGCCCCTGGCCCTGACGGCCTATGAGTACCGGATTCTCGAATACCTGATGCGTCACCATCAGCAAGTGGTGGCCAAGGACCGGCTCATGGAGCAGTTGTACCCGGACGACGACGAGCGCGATCCGAATGTCATCGAAGTGCTGGTGGGCCGCTTGCGGCGCAAGCTTGAGGGGCCGTCGGGCTTCAAGCCGATCGATACGGTGCGTGGCCTGGGCTACCTGTTCAACGAGCGTTGCCGATGATTCGATCGCTGCGCCTGCGCCTGATGCTGGCCGCCACGACCCTGGCGGTGCTGTTCATGCTGGCCCTGCTGCCAGCCATGCAGGGGGCGTTCAGCCTGGCGTTGCAGGATTCTATCGAGCAGCGCCTGGCTTCCGATGTCACCACCCTGATCAGTGCGGCGCGGATCGAGAACAACCGCCTGCAGATGCCGGCGCAATTGCCCGACGAGCGCTTCAACCTCGCCGACAGCCGCCTGCTGGGCTACATCTACGATCGCGAAGGGCACCTGGTCTGGCGCTCGCGAGCAACCCAGGAAGAGAACATCAACTACCGGCCGCGGTACGACGGGCGTGGCAATGAGTTCGCCAGGATCCGCGAAGCCAACGGCCAGGAGTTCTTCGTCTACGACGTCGAGATCAAGCTGCTGGGGGGCAAGAGCGCGGCCTTCAGTATCGTCGCGCTGCAGCCGGTGCGTGAGTACCAGCAAACCCTGGAAGGCGTTCGGGAAAACCTCTACCTGGGGTTCGGCGCGGCCTTGCTGGTGCTCCTGGCACTGCTCTGGCTCGGCCTGACCTGGGGTTTGCAAGCCTTGCGACGCTTGAGCCAGGAGCTGGACCAGATCGAAAGCGGCACCCGCCAGAGCCTCAGTGAGGAGCACCCGCGCGAGCTGTTGCGCCTGACGGGCTCGTTGAACCGCCTGCTGCAAAGCGAGCGTGAGCAGCGTAGCCGCTATCGTGACTCCCTGGATGACCTGGCCCACAGCCTGAAAACCCCGTTGACGGTGTTGCAGGGCGTGAGCGAGGACATGGCGCAACGGCCCCAGGATCGTGAGCAGGCCTGGGTGCTGCAGGCGCAGATCGAGCGCATGAGCCAGCAGATCAGTTACCAGTTGCAGCGCGCCAGCCTGCGCAAGAGCGGCCTGGTGCGCCACCAGGTGCGGCTGCGGCCGGTGCTGCAAAGCCTCTGCGACACCCTGGACAAGGTCTATCGCGACAAGCAGGTACGGGTGTCCTTCGACTTGCCGGAACGCTGCTACCTGCCGATCGAGCACGGCGCGTTGCTGGAGTTGCTCGGCAACCTGCTGGAGAACGCTTATCGCCTGTGCTTGAGCTCAGTGCGCATCAGCGTGCGCGAGACCCTGGAAGGCTCCGAGTTGTGTGTGGAAGACGACGGCCCCGGCGTGCCACCCGATCAGCGGGCGCGGATTCTGCAGCGCGGTGAGCGCCTGGATCGCCAGCACCCGGGGCAGGGCATCGGCCTGGCGGTGGTCAAGGACATCATCGAGAGCTACGGCGCGCAACTGACCCTGGGGGATTCGGCCCTGGGGGGGGCGGCCTTCCGGATTCACTTTCCGGCCCTGTAGGGGGGGCTACTGTTCCCGGGCGCGGTAGGCGCCCGGGGTCAGGCCGGTCCATTTCTTGAACGCCCGGTGAAAGGCCGAGGGCTCGGAAAAGCCCAGTTGTTCGGCGATCTGTTGCAATGACAGGTCGGCCCGGCCGAGGTGGTAGATGGCAATGTCGCGGCGCAGCTCATCCTTCAGCTCCTGAAAGCTCGAACCTTCTTCGCGTAGATGCCGGCGCAGGGTCTGCGGGCTGACGTGCAGGTGCTGGGCGACGCTTTCCAGGTCGGGCCAGTGCTCGCGGTCGCGACTGAGCAGGCGGCGCAGCTGGCTGCTGAGGCTGTCGCCTTCATCCGGGCGCGACAACAGGTCGGCGGGAGAGCGTTCGAGAAAGTGCTTGAGGGTGCGTTCGTCCTGCAGCAGCGGCATGCCCAGGTAGCGACTGTGGAACAGCAGGCTGCTGCGCTCCTGGGTGAATTGCAGCGGGCAAGGGAAAAGCAGGTCGTATTCCGCGCCGTGATCGGGTTTGGGGTAGCTGAAGCAGGCCTGCTCCAGGCGGATGCGCTGGCCGATCAACCAACTGCCGAGGCGATGCCAGATCACCAGCAGGCTCTCGCTGAGAAAGTGCTCGGGATCCCATAGCTCGGAATCATCCAGGCTCAGCCGGGCCATTTCTCCTTCACGCGTCAGACTCAGACGCGGGGCTTCCGGAAACAGGCTATAAAATAATAAGCCGCGATTGAGTGCTTTTTCCAAGGTACGGCAGTGGATCAGCGCGTGGCACATCATGGCGAAGGTCCCGCGCTTGCTGGGGCCATGGCCGAACCCGAGGTACTCGTCATCCAGCTCCAGCCACAGTTGCTGCAATAGACGGGTGAATTGCTCGGGGGCGATACGGGCCTTGGGTTGGTTCAGCAGTTCGGGGCTGATGCCCAACTGATGCAGCAGGGGCGCGTAGTCATAGCCGTGCCGGCGTGCTCCGCCCAGGGCGGCACGGGCAAAGTGGCTGGCGATGGTGCGTTCGCGCATGCAGGCAGGTCCGTCCATTGAGTGGCGGATCTTAGCCAGCCCCCAGGAAGGGAGCAAGGCGGATATCCGCCAAATTGTAGGACGAGAGAGGGTGAGTGGGCGGAAATCCGCCAGCTTCTACCTGCGCAACGGATGCAAGGATCAGCTCGCACCCCTGATGTCTAAAGGCCTGCAAGGCTTTTTCACAAGGTGGCACGGGCTTTGCGATAGAGCCGGAAGATCTGCCAGCACGCAGCTCGACACAACAAATCCCTCCAGCGCAGGAGGGTTCGCACTTTAGGCACCGCATGCATCGACGGAAAGTGCATGCCGGGGCTCTTGAGGAAACTTGCAATGACGACTCGTCAGCCACTGTACAAATCCCTGTATTTCCAGGTGATCGTTGCCATCGCCATCGGCATCCTGCTCGGCCACTTCTACCCTCAGACCGGCGTGGCTCTCAAGCCCCTGGGTGACGGCTTCATCAAACTGATCAAGATGGTCATCGCTCCGATCATTTTCTGTACCGTGGTGAGTGGTATCGCCGGCATGCAGAACATGAAGTCGGTGGGCAAGACCGGCGGCTATGCGCTGCTGTACTTCGAAATCGTCTCCACCATCGCCCTGCTGATCGGCCTGATCGTGGTCAACGTGGTGCAGCCGGGGGCCGGCATGCACATCGACGCTTCGACCCTGGACGCCTCGAAAGTTGCAGCCTACGTGACTGCCGGTAATGACCAGAGCATCGTCGGCTTCATCCTCAACATCATCCCGGCCACCATCGTCGGCGCCTTCGCCAATGGCGATATCCTGCAGGTGCTGATGTTCTCCGTGGTGTTCGGTTTCGCCCTGCATCGCCTGGGTGCCTACGGCAAGCCGGTGCTGGATTTCATCGACCGTTTCGCCCATGTGATGTTCAACATCATCAACATGATCATGAAGCTCGCGCCCCTGGGTGCGCTGGGCGCCATGGCGTTCACCATCGGTGCCTACGGTGTGGGTTCCCTGGTGCAACTGGGCCAACTGATGATCTGCTTCTACATCACCTGCGTGGTGTTCGTACTGGTGGTCCTGGGGGCAATCTGCCGCGCCCACGGCTTCAGCGTGATCAAGCTGATCCGCTACATCCGTGAAGAACTGCTGATCGTGCTGGGGACTTCCTCCTCGGAATCGGCCCTGCCGCGCATGCTGATCAAGATGGAACGCCTGGGCGCCAAGAAGTCGGTGGTCGGCCTGGTGATCCCTACCGGTTATTCGTTCAACCTCGACGGTACTTCGATCTACCTGACCATGGCTGCGGTGTTCATCGCCCAGGCCACTGATACCCACATGGACATCACTCACCAGATCACCCTGCTGCTGGTGCTGCTGCTGTCTTCCAAAGGCGCTGCCGGTGTGACGGGCAGTGGCTTCATCGTCCTGGCCGCGACCCTGTCGGCCGTGGGGCACCTGCCGGTGGCCGGCCTGGCGCTGATCCTGGGTATCGACCGCTTCATGTCCGAAGCTCGCGCCCTGACCAACCTGGTGGGCAACGCCGTGGCTACCGTAGTGGTTGCCAAGTGGGTCAAGGAGCTGGACGAAGACAAGCTGCAATCCGAGCTGGCTTCCGGTGGCCGGCCGATTACCGACACCCGTGAAACCGATGACCTGGGTGTGGCCGAAGGCCCGGCACCGAGCATCAAGTAAGCCTTGAGCTATATAAAGAACCCGCTTCGGCGGGTTTTTTATTGCCTGGCGATTGAGCGCAACGGTCAGCCCGGCTGACTGTTGCGGTGATTGTTGCGGGCGTCGCGGCTGCCTACTCTGTGGGCTGCCGATCAAGAGGAGAGGGCTATGCAAGGGCCGTTGGCGTCACTCAAGGTACTGGATTTCTCCACCCTGCTGCCGGGGCCCTTCGCCTCGTTGCTGCTGGCGGACATGGGCGCCGAGGTCCTGCGCATCGAGTCGCCGACCCGCATGGATCTGTTGCGGGTGTTGCCGCCCCACGATGCCGGGGTTTCCGCCAGCCATGCCTATCTCAACCGCAACAAGCGCAGCCTGGCCCTGGACCTCAAGCGTCCCGAAGCGCTGGAGGTGGTGCGGCAACTGGTGCAGGACTACGACATTGTTCTCGAACAGTTCCGCCCGGGCGTGATGGAGCGCCTGGGGCTGGGTTACCAGGCCTTGAAGGCGATCAACCCGCGGCTGATCTACGTCTCCATTACCGGCTATGGCCAGACCGGCCCCTACCGGGACCGCGCCGGGCATGACATCAACTACCTGGCCCTGGCCGGGCTGGCCAGCCAGACCGGCCGCCGCGATCAGGGGCCATTACCCCTGGGCATCCAGGCCGCGGATATCGCCGGGGGCTCGCTACATGGGGTGATCGGCCTGTTGGCGGCGGTGATCGCGCGCCAGCATAGCGGCCAGGGACAGTACCTGGACGTGAGCATGACCGACTGCGTGTTCAGCCTGAACGCCATGGCCGGTGCCGGCTACCTGGCCTGTGGGGTCGAGCCCGGAATGGAGCAGCAGGTGCTCAATGGTGGCAGCTTTTATGACTACTACCGCAGCCGGGACGGGCGCTGGCTGTCGGTGGGCAGTCTGGAGCCGGTATTCATGCAGCAGTTGTGTCAGGCCCTGGGCCGCCCGGAACTGGCGGCCCAAGGGCTGTCTCCCTTGCCCGAACAGCAACAGGCACTGAAGCAGGCCTTGCAGGTCGAATTCGAGAAACACGATTTCGCCGAGTTGTGCCAGCTGTTCGCTGGTTTCGATGCCTGCGTCGAGCCGGTGCTGAGCCTGGGCGAGGCCCTGGAACATCCGCAGTTGCAGGCCAGGCAACTGGTCAGCCAGGTGCCCCGTGAAGACGGCAGCCGGCAGGCGCAGATGGCCTGCCCGTTGAAGTTTTCCGAGGGGCTGCCAGAGCCGCGGCATATCGGCGCCAGGTTGGGGGCGCATTCCGATCAGGTGCTGGAGGAACTGGGCTACAGCGCCGAGCGCATCGAGGCACTGCGGCGCGAGCGGGTCATCGCGTAGCTGCGGGTTTGCCGAGGCAGTGCTTTAAAACTGTCACTCGACCCTGGTTTCCCCGCTGTAGACCAGGGTTTGCCGGCAACGCCGGCACAGATAGCGACGCCCCTGGGCCACCAGTTTGTGGCGTTGGGCGGAGAACGGGAAATCGCTCTCGGCGCAGGGGCAGCGGTAGATATAGCGGGTCACGCTGCGACGCTTGACGTCGTAGGTATGACAACGATTGGGCGGCAGTTCGTACACCCCGCGCATGATCAGTTGCCACTCTTCACCGTGGGGCTGGATACGTTCGCCAAACAGTTGGTGGGCGATCAGGTGTGCCACTTCGTGGGCCACGGTCTGCTTGAGGAAGTCCTCGGTGTTTTCCCGGTACAGCTGCGGGTTGAAGCGCAGCAGGTTCTCGTGCAAATGGGCGACACCGGCTTTCTGGCCACGCAACTTGAGGCTGACCACCGGGCGTTTGAAAGGACGTTTGAAAAAGGATTCAGCGAGTTGGAAACAATCTTCGACGCGGGTATTGAGTTGCTCGGGCATGCTTAACGGCTCTCCAGAGGGAGTGAGTATGCCGCAAACAGGGGGGATTCCGAATCGCCCAGGCGCCGAATGGTCATCCATCCTGCGCCCATAAGAAGGCCGCCTTGCGGCGGCCTGTGCTGGCAGACAGAGGATTATTATTGGTGCGGCGTCAGTTGGTGTACACGGGGCCGACGCCCAGGCCCCAGACAATCACGGTGAAGGCCATGATCGCGACCAGTACCACCAGGCCTACTGCCAGCACTGAGCTGGAAAACAGGAACCCCTCGTCCGACGGGATATTCATGAAGGTCGGCAGCCCGACATACAGCAGGTAGACCGTGTAGCAGATGGCGGCAGTGCCGACGATCATGCCCAGCCACATGTGCGGGTACAGCGCCGCCAGGCCACCGACGAACAGCGGTGTGGCGGTGTAGGTGGCAAAGGCCACGCAGCGTGCCAGGCTCGGGCTGGCGTCATAGGTCCGGGCCATCCAGTGGATGAACGCGCCCATCACCGCCACGCCGCCGAGCATGGCCAGGTACGACATGATGGTCATCCACAGGGCGCTTTCCATGGTCAGCATCACCGGCGCGCGATTGCCGATGACCCAGCCGACCTGGGTGGTGCCGATAAAAGCCGAAATGGCGGGGATTGCCGCGAGGATCAGCGTATGGGTGAGGTACATGTGGCTGATGCTTTCCTCGGCATCGCCACGGATGTCTCGCCATTCCTGATCGGGGTGGGTGAAGAGTCCTACGACATGATGAATCATGGTCAGTCACTCCTTTATTGTTGCCATCGCCCCCCAACGGAGCGCTTACAGCCAAGTGGCACAGTCAGTATAGGTCTATATGTGCGTGCGACCTTATGTCGCAGTATAGGGAGGAGTTTTCCGCAGATGTGCGCACCTTTAGAGCAAATTGCGCTGTAAACCCCCGGGCTAATCGCTGCTGCATCTGTCATTGCAGCACCGGCACCGCTGCTCTGCGGCGCTTTCACGGGGCTGGGGTTTTTGCGTAAAATGTCCGGCTTTTCGTCACATACCTCGCGGATTTCAAGCGCCATGGGCACTCTTACGGTCAACCAGAACAAACTGCAGAAACGTCTTCGCCGCCAGGCGGGCGAGGCGGTCGCCGATTTCAACATGATCGAAGAGGGCGACAAGGTCATGGTCTGCCTGTCCGGCGGCAAGGACAGCTACACCATGCTCGACGTGCTGCTGCACCTGCAGAAGGTGGCGCCGATCAAGTTCGAGATCGTCGCGGTGAACATGGACCAGAAACAGCCAGGCTTTCCCGAGCACGTGCTGCCGGCCTACCTCAAGGAACTGGGGATCGAGTACCACATTGTCGAGAAGGACACCTATTCGGTGGTCAAGGAGCTGATCCCGGAAGGCAAGACCACCTGCTCGCTGTGCTCGCGCCTGCGTCGCGGCACCCTGTATACCTTCGCCGACGAAATAGGCGCCACCAAGATGGCCTTGGGTCACCACCGCGACGATATCGTCGAGACCTTCTTCCTCAACATGTTCTACAACGGTTCGCTCAAGGCCATGCCGCCCAAGCTGCTGGCCGATGACGGGCGCAACGTGGTAATCCGGCCGCTGGCCTACTGCAGCGAGAAGGACATCCAGGCCTATTCCGACCTCAAGCAGTTCCCGATCATCCCGTGCAACCTCTGCGGTTCCCAGGAGAACCTGCAACGCCAGGTGGTCAAGGAGATGCTTCAGGAATGGGAGCGCAAGACTCCAGGGCGTACCGAAAGCATCTTCCGCGGCCTGCAGAACGTGATCCCCTCGCAACTGGCGGACCGCACTCTGTTCGACTTCACCAGCCTGCGCATCGACGACAGCGCCACGCCGCGTTTCGTCAATGTGGTGAACCTCTGATCCGATCCTGGTGAATCCGGGCTGCGCTTGCGCAGCCCGGTCATTCAGCTCCCCGGCATGCGGGGAATGAAGGCCACGCTGCCTTGCGCCGGTTTCTTGGCCAGGCGCTCACCGTTGGTCGGGATGGTGCGGAGCAGTTGATGATCTTCGCCCAGATACCCCAGCATCAGCGGTTCATCGTGCTTCTGCTGGACGAAGATCAGGGTGCGCTGCGGGTCCCAGTGCTGGCCACTGGTCTTGTCCAGCCAGGCCATGAAGTCCGCGCTGCTGCCGTTACGCGGGAAATCCGCAGTTTCTGCCACGTAGTAGAAGGGAGCGCCCTGGTTCTGCAGGTACATCGGCAGTTTGTTATCGATTTCCACCATGACCATCCGCCATTGATTCCAGGGAGCGATCCGGCTCGCGGCAGCGCGGGTATCGGCGCTGAACTGCATCACCCCCCCGCCGCTGTTGCTCCAGGGGTAGGCAACCCCCAGCGCCAGCAGCATGACCAGGGCCGCACAGGAGAAGCCGAGGGGCCAGCCACGGGAAACGGGTTTGCCGGCGGCCTGGCGTAGCTGCAGCCGACGGTTGAGCCACCAGGCACCGAGCAACTGAGCGAAAGGCACCAGGGGCAGAACGTAATAGCTGCGCCGGCTGCCACTGGCGGTGAAGAACAGGAACAGCAGCCCCAGGGCCCACACCAGCCAGCGTTCATTGGGTTGCAACTGGCGCCAGTGCCGGGCCGCCAGCCATAGGCCGAGGATCCAGCAGGGTGCCCAGGGCAAGGTATAGGCCGGCAGGTAGATCAGGTAGGTGTAGATCGGCCCGACATGGTCGAAGGGGTTGAAGAAACGCACCACATTCTCGCGAAACACCAGGCTCAGGCCGCTTTCCCCGTAGCTGGGAGCGCCGTACAGGTGCGAGAGAACGAAGGGCACCATGTAGAACAGCGCGGCGATGCTCAAGGCCAGCACCAGGCGCAGGTTCAGGTGGCGTTTCCAGCGCCCCTGGCTCAGCAGGTGTGGCAACAGGATCAGCCCCGGCAGGACGAAGCCGATCAGCCCCTTGAGCAGCGAGGTCGCCGCCAGTATCAGGAAGAACACCGTATAGCGGCCCAGGCGGGTATCTCCCGGGCCGCGCCAGTACCACCACACTGCAGCCAATACGCCACAGACGGTCAGGATGTCGGCCGTGGCCACCCGCGCCCAGAAGGCGAAATAGAAGGTGGTGGCCAGCATCCAGCCGGCGATCAGCCCAGTGCCTTTGTGGAACAGCCGTTCGCCGATCAGGTAAACCAGCCAGATGCTCAGCCATGCGGCGATCACCGAGGACAGGCGCAGCGACCAGTGCCCCAGGCCCCCCATCAGCCAGGCGCTAGCGGTAATCAGCCAGTAGGAGGGCAGGGGCTTGTCGTAGTAGGGAGCGCCCTTGAGGTAAGGGTCGAAATAGTTGCCACTCTGCAACATCTGCAAAGCGATGTTGGCCCAGCGGGTCTCCGGCCCCCAGAGTTCACGGGAGCCCAGGCCCAGCAGCAGGATCAAGGCAGACACGCCGAGCAGCAGGGCCAGGGCCCCGCGTTCGCTGCGAAACAGATTCATAGATGGATTTCCAGAGCGGCGGTGGGAAAAGTCGCAGCCATCCAGGGCATCGAAGCGTGAAGAAAAGCCAGCGCCAACCCTGGTCGGCGCTATCGTTACAAGGGTACCCAGGGTCAGGGTTGGCTTTGTGGCAGGATCAGGACCAGCATATTGCCTTCCTCATAGCGCTTGCCTCCGGGCGGCAGCAGCGCCACTTCCTCGCTTTCCACCACGTCCTTGACCCGCATCACCACACCCACCGAACCCTGTTTGCGGGCCTCGCTGACCCACTGCCCGACCTCGGCCATGCTTACCTTGCGCTGCGCCGAATCAGCATAAGCCAGGCCATATTTCAATTCGCCCTCAGTGTTGTACAGCGTCACCTCCGGGCGTTGCAGGCGCCAGGCCAGGGCCGAGGCGGTGCCCAGGTCATTGCTCAGCAGGCTCTTGGTCTGCCTGAGTTCTTCGATATGTTCCTTGATGAACTGGTCCGGCATCTGGTTATGCACGATGAACCCCGGCATGCCCGCCGGCAGCAGGGCCACCAGCAACCAGATGCCCAGGGCCGGGGCCGCCCAGTACTGCAGCGGACGGGCGGCCGGCAGCAGGTTGGCGATGATCCAGCCCATCAGCATGATGAACACCAGGGACAGGCCGAGCATCTCGTTGTGGCCGTAGACCGGCCGGGTGAGCTGGATGTACAGCAGGGCCACCATGGCCGCCACGCCGATCAGCAGGTTGAGCAGGCTGTTGATGCGGATGCTCCGGCCCTGGCTGGCGTTGATACGGTCGATCAGGGCGCTGCCCATGAGCACGGCCAGAGGCAGCAGGCACGGCATGATGTAGGTTGGCAGCTTGCCGCGGCTCAGGCTGAAGAACGCCAGGGGCAGCAGGAACCACAGCAGCAGGAAACCGGTCGGGGCCTGGCGCTTGTCTTTCCAGGCTTGCATGAATGTGCCCGGCAACAGGGCTGCCCAGGGCAGGCTGGAGGCCACTAGCAGCGGCAGGTAGAACCACCAGGGGCGGGTATGTTGGGCGTTGTCGGCGGCGAAGCGGCGAATGTGCTCGTGCCAGAAGAAGAAGCGCCAGAAGTCGGGCTCGTGGGCGTGAATGCTCAATACCCAGGGCAGGCTGATGCCGATCGCTACCAGCACGGCCACCAGTCCGTAGCGCAGCAGTTCACCCAGACGGCGTTGCCAGATCATGTAGGGCAGGGCGATGAGTACGGGCAACAGCCAGGCCAGGAAACCCTTGGTCATGAAGCCCATGCCACAGGCGACGCCCAGCCCGGCCCATGCCAGCAGGCGTTCGCGGGTGGTCCGGCCGTCCAGGGCGAACCACAGGGCTACCAGGCTCAGGTTGACCCACAAGGTGAACTGCGGATCAAGGTTGGAGTATCCGGCTTGCCCGGCAATCAGGCCGAAGCTCATATAAAGCAAGGCGGCGGCGAGGCTCTTTCGCGGGTCGTTCCACATGCGGCGGGTGATCAGGTAGGCCAGCAGTACGCTCAGGCCGGTGCTTAGGGCCGAGGCAATGCGCACGCCGAACAGGTTGTCGCCAAAGATCGCTTGGCCGATGGCGATCAACCAATAGCCGGCGATGGGCTTCTCGAAATAGCGGATGCCCATGAAGTGTGGCGCCACCCAGTCGCCACTGAGCAGCATTTCCTGGCTGATCTGGGCGTAGCGGGTCTCGTCGGGAATCCACAGGCCGTGGCTGGTCAGAGGTACCAGGTAGAACAGGCCGAAGGCCACGAGCAACAGAGGAAGTGCCCAGCGCTGGAGAGTGCTGGTTGTACTTGCGCCGAGGGTAAAGCCGGACGGCGGGGCGCTTGCTCCATAAGCAGGGGGCGGCGAAGTGCGGTGCATTTGTATCCTCGAAGTCATTGGCCGATAGCGATTTCGTTATTTGCTGGGGGTTGCTGACAAAGCGTCAATTTGGTCGAATTACTGGCTTTCCAAAGTTCGCGAAGTTTCAGCGGGCAGCATTCATTTGTTTGAGAGTTTTTTCATAAATGCGGCTTTCCGTTTCTTATTAGTACAGAAACTTGTTAAGTCAATTAATTAGCCGGCAAGTGTGTCGCTTCCCCTAATAAAGTCTGTTGGTATGTTGTTAAAAACAGTTACTAGTTACTCAAGGGGTTGATCAAGTACACGCTGCCAGCTGCCTGCATCCAGGGTTCCCAGTACTTGCATGTGGCCTTGCGGATCCAGGGTGATAAACAGCGAGCTGGTGTATTCGCTGGCCAGGGCGTGCGGGTAGCCCAGTTGGCGTTCCAGGCTGCTGATGCAGTCGCTGTGGGTTATCAGGATCAGATTGCGCCTGAGTGACTTGTGCGCCTTGATCGTCTGCTGGAAATGCTCGTCACAGGTGGCCAGCCAGTCCTGGGTCTGCGCCGCACCGCTGAACATGAATTCCGACGTTTGCCGGGTGCGGGTTGCGGGGCTGCTGATGACATCAGTGGCGGCCATGCCCAGGGTGCGAAAGGCTCGTCCCAGGTCGCTGGCGCTGTGGCTTCCGAATTGGGTAATACCATCGGCGGGCCCCAGGCAGGGGTTGGCGGAGCGGTCACAACGCTCGGCATGGCGGACCAGGACTATCACTTCACCCCCTTGCCAGTGACGGTAGATGTTGGCCTGCTGCATCTGGTTGCCGACCCCCAGGTCGCGAGGCGTGACGGGCCACAGGACAAAGCCGCTGACCAGGATTGCCAGGGTCGCCGCACAGACGCCACCGACGACTCGCCAGGTTCGGGGGGGCTTGTTGCCAGTGCCGGATTCAGCGGTGTTGAGCACGAGGTGTACCTGAGTAGGCTTTTGCCGAGTGTTGGTTATTCGGGTTGGAACTGGTGCGCTGAAGACGAACGACATGCAGTCACTGGAGCCCGCACTGCAACTGGGGCCAATTTAGGTCGGGCCAGGTGGGCGAAGAGTGAAAGCAATGTGAAAAAAACGAATGGTCGACGGCAGTTCTTTTAAAACCAGACAGCCTTTGTTCAGGTTGTTGGCCCGAACGCTGCTTTGTTATCCGGTTATGCACGTCAGATGGCTTCGAGAGGTTATTCCCGGAGTTTCGTTTTTATCGTTGAGGCAAGTGCGAGGCGAACTTTATCCGATAAAAAACAGCGGATGAAAAAACCTCGCGTTTAGTTCAGCTTATTGTCAGCTTGGGCTGGAGGACGGGCATGAGAAGGGAGGTTTTCCTGCCCGTTGTTTCGGGCAGGAAGTGATGCCGGGGAGCGGGCGGCTCAGTGATTGACGGTGTAGGCCAGCATTGCCGACAGCTGGCACAGTGGCCGGCCGCTCTCGTGCTGCCATTGGTTGAATACTTCCTGCACCAGGGCTTGGTCGCGTTTGCTGCTGGGCACCTTGTCGATGATGTTCTGGGCATTGAGGGCCGCGACCACGTCCCAGGTGGGGATAAAGGTGTCCTTGCCCACCATGCGCAGGAAGCGCGGGGCAGACAGCCCGCCCATCTGGTTGCCATGTTTGGCCAGGTACTGCCAGAGCCCGGTGATGTCATGCACCGGCCAGTCGGCGATGAAGGCGCCAAAGCTGCCGTGCTGCTTTTGCACATCGAGGATCATCTGCGCGTTGCGCGGCACGCTCTTGAGCTTGCCCAAGTGGCGGATGATCCGCGTGTCCTGCATCAGCCGCTCCAGGTGCTCGGCGCCCATCAGCACGACCTTCTCCGGATCGAAGCCAAAAAACACCTGCTCGAACGCCGGCCATTTGGCGTCCACCAGGCTGTGTTTGAGCCCGGCGCGGAAAACCCGCAGAGCCAGGGTCGAGAGGTAGCGATCGGCGCTCAATGCGCGCAGGTAGTCGTCGCTGGCCGGGGTGGGCAACTGGGCTTCCAGGGCCGCAGCGGAACCGAAGCGGTTGAGACAGTATTCATTCAGCCATTTGTAATCGTGCATGCCTGCTCCGGGACGGTCGGGAGGGTCGGAAAGTCTGTTGACCAAGGTTGGGGCCTTTGGCGGCATTACAAGTTCCCCGGGGGCCGGGGAACCTGGGGCGGATTCAGGCCGGGCTGGCGCCTTCGCCCGCGAGCCGGCGATCAAGCTGGAAGCGCCAGCGCACGTAGAGCAGCGCCGAAGTGAACACGGCCAGGCTGGCGAACATCTCCAGCAGGCCGAACATTTGGCGGTTCGGGTCGTAGGCCGCCAGGGCGCCCTTGATGAAGTACAGGTTGACCACGAAGCACATCCACGAATGGCCACGGGCACTGCCGCTGAGCATGCCGGGGGCCATCAGCAGCAGCGGCACCAGCTCGATCAGCAGGATGACCCAGGGGCGGGCACCGTGCAGATCGGCCACCAGCAGGTAATACCCGCAAAGCAGCCCCACCAGGCCGAAGAAGCAGACCAGGCTGAGGATTCGCATCAGGCGGACCCGGGGCTCCAGCCATTCCACCGGGGGCAGGATCTTCGGCTTCTTAGCCACGGCCGTTCTCCAGTCGCAGGGCGGTTTTCGCCAGACGCAGGCCCAGGGCCCGGCACAGGGCAATCTCGTGTTCGTCCAGTGGGCTCTTGCCATCTGCTCCGGCATGGTGGCTGGCGCCATACGGCGTGCCGCCACCGCGGGTTTCCAGCAGGGCCGACTCGCTGTAGGGCAGGCCGGTGATCAGCATGCCGTGATGCAGCAATGGCAGCATCATCGATAGCAGGGTGGCTTCCTGGCCGCCATGCAGGCTGGCGGTCGAGGTGAACACGCCGGCAGGCTTGCCCACCAGGGCACCGGTCAGCCAGAGGTTGCTGGTACCGTCGAGAAAATACTTCAGCGGCGCTGCCATGTTGCCGAAGCGGGTCGGGCTGCCCAGGGCCAGCCCTGAGCAGTGCTTCAGATCGTCGAGGCTGGCGTACAGGGCGCCGCTGTCGGGGATGTCCGGGGTGACCGCCTCGCATTCCGCGGAGATCGCCGGGACAGTGCGCAGACGAGCCTCCAGGCCGGCCTGCTCGACGCCGCGGGCGATCTGCCGGGCCATCTCGTTGGTCGAGCCGTTGCGGCTGTAGTACAGGACCAGGATATAGGGCGCGCTCAAGGCAGGATCTCCAGCACGTTCTCCGGCGGCCGGCCAATGATGGCCTTGTCGCCGGCTTCGAGAATCGGCCGCTCCATGAGTTTCGGGTGCTGGGCAATGGCGGCGACCAGTTGCTCTTCGCTGAGGCTCGGGTCGGCCAGGTTGAGGGTCTTGTACTCGTCCTCGCCGGTGCGCAATAGCTGGCGCGCGCTGAGGCCGAGCTTGGCCAGAAGGCTGCGCAACTGGGCGGCATCCAGTGGGGTTTCCAGGTAGCGGACCACGGTCGGGGCCAGGCCGCGTTGTTCCAGAAGTTCCAGCGCACCGCGGGATTTCGAGCAGCGCGGGTTGTGATAAAGCGTCAGATCGGTCATGTGCGGGTCGCATCTTGCGTAAGGTGGCGGCTATTCTACCCGCGCGACGGGCACTCCTGAACCTTGGGAGTCGTTAGGTCGCAGCGACCCTGGGTCGACGGTTATTTTTCAAGACATCTTTCAAGACAGGAAACAGCGCATGGCAAGGCAATTGGCGGCGGTATTGGCGATCATCACAACCCTGCTGCTGGGCGGTTGTGGCAATGACTACGGGGTCGACCAGTATGGCCAGAAAGTCGCCGCCGAGCGTATCGACAAGCAGTGGCTGGTGCTCAACTACTGGGCCGAGTGGTGCGGGCCTTGCCGTACCGAGATCCCGGAACTCAATGCCCTGAACGAGCAGCTCAAGGGGCAGTCGGCATCGGTGATGGGGGTCAACTTCGACAATGTGCAGGGTGAAGAGCTAAAGAGCGCCAGCGAGAAGCTGGGGATCAAGTTTACCGTGCTGGCACGGAACCCCGCGGAGCTCTTCGATCTGCCACGCAGCGAGGCGCTGCCGGTGACCTACATCATCGACGACAAGGGCAAGGTACGTGAGCAGATGATGGGCGAGCAGACTGCAGCCGGTGTGCTGGCGAAACTGCAGGCCTTGCGCGGGCATTGAGGGCGCGAGGATCTGGAGCCGCTGCCGCGCAGTGCGGGCGCCCTCAAGTGACGCGGGGGCCTGAAACTCGCCAGAGATTCATCCAGGAACATCCTGGAGTCCCGTTCGCAGCCTCGCGGGCTCGGCAGCGGCTAGCGCACTATCAGCCTTCTTCCAGCCACCAGCGCAACGGCTTGCCCTCGGCAGGCCAGAACCGCACCTGCTCGATCGGCGAGATGTCCCAGCGCTCAACGGTTTCCAGCGCCTGAAGGAAGCGCCGCTCCTGCTCCATCAACGCCGGTGCACAGAGTTTGCGGGTGCTGCCGACCTTGCCGAAGCTGAGTTTTTCGCCGTCCAGGGTGTAGGGCGCGAACCAGTGGTTGCAGCCGCCATTGCCATAGGCCCGACCGTCCTCGCCGAGGGTGATGGTCAGGTGGCTGTAATCGATCAGCGGACGCTCGCCAATCCATTCCAGGACGTAACTGCGGTCCTGCTGCAACTTCAGCGGCTCGGCGGCGCAGCCCAGCAGGCCGGCCCCCAGCGCCGCAGTCAGTATCAGGCGTTTCATTGGCCGGCCTGCTGGCATTTCGGGCAGCGGTGATGCTCACCCTCGCTACGCCAGCCGAGCTCGGCAATGCGCGCGCTGGCGGCAGGCTTCTGGGCCTTGCTGCCCAGCTTGGCATCCACTGCGAACTCGAAGTCCAGGGTGGCGTCGCAGCTGTCGCAATTGACCTGCCACTGGTGGATCGCCAGTTCGCCGAATACCGGGCCACGCGCCACGGCGACCCACTGGCCGACGGGGTTGATCAAGTGGCGCACGGTGTCCACGGTCAGGCGCATGGAGAGGTCCTTGCTGCCCTTGAGGGTGACCAGAAGCACGTCGTCGGTACGGATCGAGCCACCGTTGCCGGTGACTTGATAGCGGCCGGGCACCAGGGCACGGCATTCGATCAGGGTGTGTTGCGGGTTCATCAGGTTGTAGCGGAAATCGTGTTCGACCATGGGTCCTCCAAATCTGCCGCGTATGCTAGCACGGGCCCCTGCGGCGCAGGTTGCGGGCAGGTGACCTTCGATCAGCCCGTGGCGCGGATTTCAGCCGTGGACCCGGTTCTGCGGCTGGCCAGCTGCCCAGCTGGCGATGTTGTGCAAGGTGGTCTCGGCGATGGCCGCCAGGGCTTCGCGGGTCAGGAACGCCTGGTGCGCAGTGACTATCACGTTGGGAAAGGTCAGCAGCCGCGCCAGCACGTCATCCTGCAGGGGTAGATCGGAGCGGTCCTCGAAGAACAATTGCGCCTCTTCTTCATAGACATCCAGCCCCAGGTAGCCCAGTTGGCCACTCTTGAGCGCCTCGATCAGCGCTGGGGTGTCCACCAGGCCGCCACGCCCGGTGTTGATCAGCATTGCTCCCGGTTGCATGTGGGCCAGGCTCTGCTGGTTGATCAGGTAACGACTGTCCTCGGTCAACGGGCAGTGCAGGCTGATGATCTGCGACTGGGCCAGCAGCTCGGGCAGGTCCAGGTAACGGGCACCGAGGGCTTCTACGGCGGGATTGGGGAAGGGGTCGTACGCCAGCAGCTGGCAGCCGAAGCCGGCCATGATCCGGGCGAAGGTCGCGCCGATCTGGCCGGTGCCGACAATGCCCACGGTCTTGCCCACCAGGTCGAAGCCGGTCAGGCCGTGCAGGGTGAAGTCGCCTTCGCGAGTGCGGTTGTAGGCCCGGTGCAGGCGGCGGTTGAGCGCCAGGATCAGGGCCACGGCATGTTCGGCGACCGCATGGGGGGAATAGGCCGGGACCCGCACCACATCCAGCCCCAGGCGCTGGGCCGCGCTCAGGTCGACGTGGTTGTAGCCGGCCGAGCGCAGAGCGATCAGGCGGGTGCCACCGGCAGCCAGCTGTTCCAGTACCGGGGCACTGAGGTCGTCGTTGATAAAGGCACAGACCACTTCATGGCGTTCAGCCAGGGCGGCGGTATCCAGGCTCAGGCGGGCGGCCTGGAATTGCAGTTCGATGCCTGCTGGCAGTTGAGCGCCGAGGAAACTCTCGCGGTCGTAGTTCTGGCTGCTGAAAAGAATCGTACGCATGGCTGCATCCTTGTTCGGGGCGCCCAGCATGGCGGCTGGGCGCCGGGCAGGTCTTGCCCTGGGTCAGGCGTTGGTCCGCGCTTCGGCAGCCAGGCGGCCGATGGCGTGGTCCAGTTCATCCAGGGCGGCAAAGGCTTTGGCATCTTCCTGCTTGAGCAGGGTCTCGCTGCGCTGGCAGGCGGCGCGCAATTGCGGCACACCGCAGTAGCGGGTGGCACCGTGCAGGCGATGGACCCGTTCGATCAGGGCGTTCTGGTCATTGGCGGCCCGCGCTGCCTTGATGGCTTCGCGGTCGGCGTCCAGGGACGCCAGCAACATGGCCAGCATGTCCGCCGCCAGATCGGCCTTGCCGGCGGCCAGGCGCAGGCCTTCATCCTGATCCAGTACCTGCAGCTCCAGCCCCAGTTCCGGGCGCTCGCTGGCCCGCTCCGGGCCCTGGTTGCGCAGGGCCAGGCCGGTCCATTTCAGCACCACCTGGGCCAGTTGGCGCTCACTGATGGGCTTGGTCAGGTAGTCGTCCATGCCGCTTTGCAGCAGGGCGCGCTTCTCGTTGGCCATGGCGTGGGCGGTAAGGGCGACGATGGGCAGCGGCGTACCGTGCCGCTCGCTTTCCCACTGGCGGATCGCCTCGGTACTCTGCCGGCCGTCCATGCCGGGCATCTGCACGTCCATCATTACCAGGTCGAAGGGTTCGGTCTGGATCGCGTTCAGCGCGGCGTAACCGTTGTCCACCGCCAGCACCTTGGCGCCCATGTCCTCCAGCAGGGTCTGGATCAGCAGCAGGTTGGCCGGGTTGTCATCGACACACAGCACTCGCGGCGCGCGGCTGGAAAGAGTTTCCTCCGGTTCGCTGCGAGCCCGGCGCGGGGTCACCAGGTCGGACAGGGCCCGGCGCAGCTTGCGGGTGCACGCGGGCTTGGCCTGCAACTGGCTGTGAGGGTTGGGCACCGACAGATGGAACAGTGTCTGTTCGGTGGTCGGGCACAGTACCAGGACCTTGCAGCCCAGGTGTTCGAGGTCCCAGATATGCTGGCTCAGGCGTTCCGGCGACATGTCGTTGGTGGTGATGCCCAGTACCGCCAGGTCGATGGCCTGTTCGCTCTGGTGCACGCCGGTAATGCCGTTGGTCAGGGCCTCCAGGGTATTGAACGGGGTCACCTCCAGGCCGCAGTCCTCCAACTGGTGTTGCAAGGCCTGGCGCGCCAGTTCGTGGTTTTCCAATACCGCCACGCGCCGCCCCAGCAGCGGCGGGCCGGGCAGGTCCTCGGCGTCGTCGCGGGTTTTCGGCAGGTTGAGGCTGATCCAGAACTCCGAACCTTCGCCCGGGGTGCTGTCGACACCAATCTCGCCGCCCATCTGTTCGATCAGGCGCTTGGAAATCACCAGCCCAAGCCCCGTGCCGCCGGGTTGCCGCGACAGCGAGTTGTCAGCCTGGCTGAAGGCCTGGAACAGGGCGCGTACATCCTGGTTCGACAGGCCGATACCGGTGTCCTGGATGCTGATGCGCAGTTGCACGCTGTCTTCGTGTTCTTCTTCCAGCATGGCCCGGGCGACGATAGTGCCTTCGCGGGTGAACTTGATGGCGTTGCTCACCAGATTGGTAAGAATCTGCTTGAGCCGCAGCGGGTCGCCCACCAGCGACAGCGGCGTATCGCGATAGACCAGGCTCACCAGTTCCAGCTGCTTGGCGTGGGCGGCCGGGGCGAGGATGGTCAGGGTGTCTTGCAGCAAGTCCCGCAGGTTGAACGGGATGCTGTCGAGCACCAGTTTGCCGGCTTCGATTTTCGAGAAGTCGAGGATCTCGTTGATGATGCCCAACAGGCTGTCGGCGGATTTCTCGATGGTGCCCAGGTAGTCCAGCTGGCGTGGTGTCAGCTCGCTTTTCTGCAACAGGTGGGTGAAGCCGAGAATGCCGTTGAGCGGTGTACGGATTTCATGGCTCATGTTGGCCAGAAATTCCGACTTGATCCGGCTGGCCTCCAGGGCCTCCTTGCGCGCCAGGTCCAGCTCGATGTTCTGGATCTCGATGGTTTCCAGGTTCTGGCGCACGTCTTCGGTGGCCTGGTCGATGCTGTGCTGCAATTCTTCCTGGGCATTCTGCAGGGTGCTGGCCATGCGGTTGATGCCCGAGGCCAGCTCATCCAGCTCCTGGCTGCCCAGGGGTGGCAGGCGGGTTTCCAGGTTGCCGTCCTTGAGTTGCGCCACGGCCTGCTTGATCTGGGTCAGCGGGTTGTTGATGGTGCGGCCCATGCGCACTGCCAGTAGGGCGGTGCCGGCCAGCCCGGCGGCAATCAACAGCAGGCTGGCGAACAGGCTGCGGTAGCCGCGCAGCAGCATGCCACTGTGGGACAGCTCCAGTTCCACCCAGCCCAGCAGGCGGTCGGACTCATCGGGAATCAGGTCGCCGGCCAGGTTGCGGTGCCGGCCGAAGACCGGCAGTTGATAGCGGGTCGCGTCGCTGCCGGAGCGTTGCATCATGTGGCTGCTGTTACCGGCGGGAGGCGGGTTGAGCATGCTGGGGCCGGCGTGGGCCAGCAGGCTGCGATCCGGGGCAAGGAGCGATACGGCGCGCACGTCTTGCTGTTCCAGCGCCTGGGTGGCAATGCGCTCGAGCATCTGGGTGTTGTGGTTGCCCATGGCCGGGGCCACCAGGGAGGCCAGTTGTTCCGCGATCATCTCGCCACGCTGCAGGAGCTGGGTCTGCAGGTCCGAGAGCTGCATCCAGGTGAAGTAGCCGCCCAGCACCAAAGCCATCAGACTGGTTGGCAACAAGGTCAGCAACAGTACGCGGCCTTTGATTCCCAGTTTCTTGAGCACGCAACTCTCCTGCTTCCACGCTGTTTTGAAAGGTCTACGGGCACGTCCGTGATGCGCCACCTGCGCAGTGTAACGATTTGCCGGGGGCTGATCTTGGCAAATTGCGCCAGGGCGGCCGTCGCCTGAAATGCCTGAAGCCGGGCTGCGACCAAGGCACTGGTTGCCGCGATCCGGGCAATCTTGAATAATCGCCCAACTGAGAATCACTTGCAGAAGTCAATGACTCCCGTATCTGTTGAGCCGCCACGTATTCTGACCATTGAAGATGACCCGGTGCTGGGTGCCTATGTGTGCGAGCAACTGGAGCATTGTGGCTTTGCCGTGACCTGGTGCCAGAACGGCCCGGAAGGGCTGGGCATTGCCCGGCGCCGACCTTTCGATGTGGTGCTGCTGGATATCCTGTTGCCCGGAATGGATGGCCTGGAAGTGCTCACGCACTTTCGCCAGAGCCATTCCACGCCGGTGCTGCTGATGTCCGCCCTGGGAGCGGAAGCCGACCGAATCAGCGGTTTCCGCCTGGGGGCCGACGATTACCTGCCCAAGCCATTCAGCATGGCCGAGCTGCGTGTGCGCATCGAGGCCATCCTGCGCCGGGTCGCCCTGGACCGGCGACCGATGCCGCCGGTACCCGTCAGCCTGGCCCAGAGCCTGCGCTTCGACGATGAGCGCAGCGACGTGTTCTTTGCCGAGCAATGGGCCGGCCTGACCCGCAGTGAATACCGCCTGCTGGATACCTTGCACCGCAATGGCGACGAGGTGTTGAGCAAGGCCTTCCTTTATCAGCATGTACTGCAACGCGGTTATGCGGCCCACGACCGCAGCCTGGACATGCATGTCAGCCAGATCCGCCGCAAGCTCAAGGCGCTGGGCTACAGCGAGCGTGAGCTGCGAACCGTGTGGGGCAAGGGTTATGTGCTGAGTGCCTTAGATGAACTGGTCTGATCTGCCGGGGCGGCATTCGCTGTTCTGGAAGCTGGCGTGCCTGTTGGTAGCTTTCTGCCTGTTGATGATCTGGCTGAGCTGGTCCTGGGGGCGTTATGTGGAGCAGAAGAACCTCTACCTCTCCGATGAGGCCAGAGCCACCTTGGGCAGCTACGCCCGCGAGGCCGAGCAGGCCTGGAAGGGCGGCCAGAGTGCCGGTGTCGATGCCTGGATCAAGCAGATCGCCAGCCGCGAGAAAACCTGGATCGGCGTGATTGGCAGTGACCTGCAATCCCTGAGCAGCTACCCGTTGACGCCGGCGGAGGCCCAGCGCCTGACGTTCCTGCGCGGTGCCGACTGGCCGGTGAGCCGGCACGCCCGGGGCCTGCCGTGGCTGAAAGTACCCTTTCCCGAGGATCCGTCCCTGGGCAGCCTGGTGATCGAGTTGCCGCAACGTTTCATGCCGGGGCGCTACCGGGTGTTCTGGCAGGTGATTACCAATGGGGTGATTCCCGGGCTGTTCACCTTGTTGCTGTGTGTCGGCCTGTATCGCTTGCTGGTGGTGCCGCTGAACCAGTTGCGCGAGCAGGCCAACGCCTGGCGGGCGGAGCAGTTGAACGTGCGGCTGTCCAGTGAAACCACCCAGCGTCGGGACGAGCTGGGCGAACTGGGACGGGCGTTCGATCAGATGTCCGAACGTCTGCAGAGTACCGTGGCGGTGCAGCAGCAGTTGTTGCGGGACCTGTCCCACGAGTTGCGCACCCCCCTGAGCCGCCTGCGCGTGGCCTGCGATGGCGAGCGTGATCTTGCCGCGCTGCGCGAACGCTTGGCGCGGGAGGTCGACGGCATGCAGCGCCTGGTGGAGGACAGCCTGCAACTGGCCTGGCTGGACACCGAGCGTGCGCCACTGCCGCAAGAGCAGATCCAGGTCCAGGCGTTGTGGGAGATGCTCAGCGAAAATGCCTGCTTCGAGAGTGGCTGGTCCGCGCAGCAGCTGCGTTGCGAGCTGGAGGCCGATTGCTGGGTTCGCGGGCACCTCAATACCCTGGCCCAGGCCCTGGAAAACATCCTGCGCAACGCTATTCGGCATTCGCCGGTCGGAGCACGGGTCAGCCTCGGAGGCCAGCGCGAGGGCAAGTACTGGCACCTGTGGCTGGATGACGAAGGGCCGGGGGTGGCTGAAGAGGATCTGGAAAGGATCTTCGCTCCCTTCACTCGTCTGGATGGGTCACGGCCGGGGGATGGCGGTTTCGGCCTGGGCCTGAGCATCGCCCGCAATGCCGTAGGGCGTCAGGGTGGGCAGTTGTGGGCGCAAAACCTGGCCCAGGGCTTGCGCATCCACGTGCGCCTGCTGGCGGCCTGAGGCTTGCCCTGGGCTGCCTTATTCCAATAAGCCATAAGGCTCGCACTTTGCGTGATATGGCGCTCGGTCGTTTGCCGGTATGATAGGCGCCCCCGCAGTCTGGATTGCGAATACGCCATGACCTTGCAGTACCCAACCATCGCCGATTGCGTCGGCAACACCCCCCTGGTCCGCCTGCAGCGCCTGCCCGGCGCCACCAGCAATACCCTGCTGCTAAAGCTCGAGGGCAACAACCCGGCGGGTTCGGTCAAGGACCGTCCGGCACTGTCGATGATCACCCGCGCCGAGTTGCGCGGGCAGATCCAGGCCGGCGATACCCTGATCGAAGCGACCTCGGGCAATACCGGCATCGCCCTGGCCATGGCTGCAGCGATCAAGGGCTACAAGATGATCCTGATCATGCCCGACAACTCCAGCGCCGAGCGCAAGGCGGCCATGACCGCCTACGGCGCCGAGCTGATTCTGGTCAGCCAGGAAGAAGGCATGGAAGGCGCCCGCGATCTGGCCGAGCGAATGCAGGCCGAAGGCCGCGGCAAGGTGCTCGACCAGTTCGCCAACGGCGACAACCCTGAGGCCCACTACAGCGGCACCGGCCCGGAAATCTGGCGCCAGACCCAGGGCAGCATTACCCACTTCATCAGCTCGATGGGCACCACCGGCACCATCATGGGCACCTCGCGTTACCTGAAGGAGCAGAACCCGGCGGTGCAGATCGTCGGTCTGCAGCCGATGGAAGGCTCGGCCATTCCCGGCATTCGCCGCTGGCCCGAGCAATACCTGCCGAAGATCTACCAGGCCAGTCGGGTCGACCGGATCGTCGACATGGCCCAGAGCGAGGCCGAAGACGTGACTCGGCGCCTGGCCCGTGAAGAAGGGATCTTCTGTGGCGTCTCTTCCGGCGGTGCGGTGGCAGCGATGCTGCGCCTGTCCCGGGAAGTGGAAAACGCGGTCATGGTCGCGATCATCTGCGACCGTGGCGATCGTTACCTGTCGACCGGCATTTTCGATGCGCCCAACTGATGGCTAAGCACGATAGAGGCCTGCGCTTCCAGCCGGCGGGCGGTAGCCGGGCGCCGCAGATTCCAGTGGGCAAGAAACAGCGTTTGACGATTCAGCGTCTGGCCAACGACGGCCGTGGCATTGCCTTTGTCGAAGGGCGTACCTGGTTTGTCAGCGGTGCCCTGGCCGGTGAAGAAGTCGAAGCTCGGGTGTTGGGCAGCCACGGCAAAGTGGTGGAGGCCCGTGCCGAGCGCATCTTCAACGCCAGTGATCTGCGTCGCCCGGCGGCCTGTGCCCATGCCGGGCGTTGCGGCGGTTGCAGTGTCCAGCACTTGCCCCATGACGAACAGCTTGCCCTGAAACAGCGCATGCTCGCCGAGCAGTTGTCCAAGGTCGCGGGTGTCGAGCCCGAGGCCTGGGCCGCCCCCTTGAGCGGTCCCGAGTTCGGCTATCGGCGCCGTGCCCGGGTGGCGGTGCGCTGGGACGCCAAGGTCAAGCAACTTGAGGTGGGTTTTCGCGCTGCCGGTAGCCAGGACATTGTCGCCATCGACGATTGCCCGGTGCTGGTACAGGCCTTGCAACCTGTCATGAACCGTTTGCCCGCCATGCTGCGACGCTTGAGCAAGCCTCAGGCATTGGGGCATGTGGAGTTGTTCAGCGGTTCGGCCCTGGCGGTGCTGTTGCGCCACATGGCGCCGTTGTCCGACAGCGACCTGACGATCCTCAAGGACTTTTGCGATTTCCATCAGGCGCAATTGTGGCTGCACGGTGAAGGAGAGCCGCAACCCTTTGATCCATCGCAGGCTCTGGGCTACCGCCTGGAGACCTGGGACCTGCACCTGGCGTATCGGCCGGGTGACTTCGTCCAGGTCAATGCGGGGGTCAATGAAGCGATGGTCGCCCAGGCCCTGGAGTGGCTGGCGCCGCAAGCTGATGAGCGGGTGCTGGACCTGTTTTGCGGCCTGGGCAACTTTGCCTTGCCGTTGGCCCGACAGGTGCGGGAAGTGGTGGCGGTAGAGGGCGTAGCGACCATGGTGGCGCGCGCCGCGGAGAATGCCGCCAGCAACAATTTGCATAACACGCGCTTTTTTCAAGCCGATTTATCCCAGCCTTTGAGTGCTGCCGAGTGGGCCGATGCAGGCTTTTCTGCGGTACTCTTGGACCCACCTCGCGACGGTGCTTTCGAGGTGGTCCGCCAGCTGGCGACCCTCGGCGCCAAGCGGTTGGTCTATGTGTCATGCAACCCGGCAACTTTGGCCCGTGACACGGTCGAATTGATCAGGCAGGGCTATCGGTTAAAACGTGCCGGGATTCTCGATATGTTTCCTCAGACGGCGCATGTCGAGGCCATGGCGTTATTCGAAGCGAGCTAGGATGGCTTGTCTAATCCGACTGGTCTTTCGGGAGTGGCGCGCTGGCCCTGCGAGCCGCACCCGAGCGTTGAAGGTCAGCGATTTGACGCATTGAATGTGCGTCGTAGGGAAGGTAAAGCAAGATGGTACAGGTGAGAGCGCACCAGCCGATCAACACCGACGGCAGTATCAATCTCGAGGCATGGCTCGATCATACGGTCAGCGTCGACATGGCACTGGACCGTGAAGCCTTGAAAGAAGCCTGCGAGTTCGCCCGCGAGGCGGAACTGCAGCACATAGCAACGAAGAATCTCAGCCCCGAGGACGTGTCGAGTTTCAGCACGGGCCTGGAGATCGCCGAGATCCTCGCCGATCTCAAGCTGGATCAGGACTCCCTGGTTGCCGCGGTGCTCTACCGGGGTGTCCGCGAGGGCCAGATCCAGTTGCCGGCGGTCAGCCAGCGGTTTGGTCCGGTGGTCACCAAGCTGATCGATGGCGTGCTGCGCATGGCGGCCATTACCGCCAGCCTCAGCCCCCGCCAGTCCCTGGTGCTGGGCACCCAGGCCCAGGTGGAAAACCTGCGCAAGATGCTGGTGGCCATGGTGGATGACGTGCGGGTTGCACTGATCAAGCTGGCCGAGCGTACCTGTGCGATTCGAGCGGTAAAAAGCGCCGACGAAGAGAAGCGCAACCGGGTTGCCCGGGAAGTCTTCGACATCTACGCACCCCTGGCTCACCGCCTGGGTATCGGGCATATCAAGTGGGAGCTGGAAGACCTGTCCTTCCGTTACCTGGAGCCCGAGCAGTACAAGCAGATCGCCAAGCTGCTGCATGAGCGGCGCCTGGATCGCGAGCGTTTCATCAGCGACGTGATGAACCAGCTGCAGAACGAACTCAAGGCCACCGGGGTCAACGCCGACATCAGTGGGCGGGCCAAGCACATCTATTCCATCTGGCGCAAAATGCAGCGCAAGGGCCTGGAGTTCAGCCAGATCTACGACGTGCGTGCGGTGCGGGTGCTGGTGCCGGAAATGCGCGATTGCTACACCGCGCTGGGCATCGTGCATACCCTGTGGCGGCACATCCCCAAAGAGTTCGACGACTACATCGCCAACCCCAAGGAGAACGGCTACCGCTCGTTGCACACGGCGGTGATCGGCCCTGAGGGCAAGGTGCTGGAAGTGCAGATCCGTACCCACGCCATGCACGAAGAGGCGGAGCTGGGGGTTTGCGCGCACTGGAAGTACAAGGGCACCGACGTCAAGTCCGGCTCCAACCATTACGAAGAGAAAATCTCCTGGTTGCGCCAGGTGCTCGAATGGCATGAGGAACTGGGGGATATCGGCGGTCTGGCCGAACAGCTGCGGGTGGATATCGAACCGGACCGGGTGTACATCTTCACCCCCGACGGTCACGCCATCGATCTGCCCAAGGGCGCCACGCCGCTGGATTTCGCCTACCGGGTGCACACCGAGATCGGCCACAACTGCCGGGGCGCGAAGATCAACGGGCGCATCGTACCGCTCAACTACAGCCTGCAGACCGGCGAGCAGGTGGAGATCATCACCAGCAAGCACGGCACGCCGAGCCGCGACTGGCTGAACCCGAACCTGGGCTATGTCACTACGTCCCGGGCGCGGGCGAAGATCGTCCACTGGTTCAAGCTCCAGGCCCGCGATCAGAACGTCGCCGCCGGCAAGACCCTGCTGGAACGCGAACTGAGCCGACTCGGCCTGCCACAGGTGGATTTCGACAAGCTGGCCGAGAAGGCCAACATGAAGATCGCCGAGGACATGTTCGCCGCCCTGGGCGCGGGCGACCTGCGCCTGGCGCAACTGGTCAACCTGGCCCAGCAACTGGTGGAGCCGGAGCGGGGCAACGAGCAACTGGAGTTGATTCCGCGCAAGGCTGCCGGCTACAAGCCGGGCAAGCGTGGCGACATCCAGATCCAGGGCGTGGGCAACCTGATGACCCAGATGGCCGGCTGCTGCCAGCCATTGCCGGGGGATGCGATCGTCGGCTACATCACCCAGGGCCGCGGCGTGAGCATTCACCGCCAGGACTGCGCCTCGGTGCTGCAACTGGCCGGGCGCGAGCCGGAGCGGATCATCCAGGTCAGCTGGGGGCCGGTGCCGGTGCTGACCTATCCGGTGGATATCATCATCCGCGCCTACGACCGTTCCGGCCTGCTGCGTGATGTGTCCCAGGTGCTGCTCAACGAGCGGATCAACGTGCTGGCGGTCAACACCCGCTCGAATAAGGAGGACAACACCGCGTTGATGTCCCTGACTATCGAGATCCCGGGGCTGGACGCGTTGGGTCGCCTGTTGGGGCGGATTTCCCAGTTGCCTAACATCATCGAGACCCGGCGCAACCGGACCCCCTGATGCCAGTATGAAATGGATGAGCTGATGTACAGCCTTGAAGACCTGCTCCACCTCATGGCGCGCCTGCGCGACCCTCAGTACGGCTGCCCGTGGGACATCAAGCAGAACTACGCCAGCATCGTCCCCCACACCCTGGAAGAGGCCTATGAAGTGGCCGACGCCATCGAGCGCGGCGACTTCGACCACTTGCAGGGCGAGCTGGGGGACCTGCTGTTCCAGGTGGTGTACTACAGCCAGCTGGCCCGGGAGGAGGGGCGTTTCGAGTTCGACGCGGTGGTGGACGGCATCACGCGCAAGCTGATCCGCCGGCATCCCCATGTATTTCCCACCGGGGACCTGTACGCGCCGCTGGACATCCCGCGGCTCGATGAAGACCAGGTCAAGGAGCGTTGGGAGCAGATCAAGGCCGAGGAGCGCGCGGAGAAGTCCGAGGCTCCCCAGCAGTTGTCCCTGCTCGATGATGTGCCGGTGGCCTTGCCGGCCTTGTCCCGCGCCGCCAAGTTGCAAAAGCGTGCGGCCCAGGTCGGTTTCGACTGGCCCGAAGCCCTGCCGGTGGTGGACAAGGTTCGTGAAGAACTGGATGAAGTGCTGGAAGCCATGGCCGACAACGATGCGGCGGCGATCACCGATGAAATCGGCGACTTGCTGTTTGTCGTGGTCAACCTGGCCCGGCACCTCAAGGTCGACCCGGAAACCGCCCTGCGCGGTGCCAACGCCAAGTTCGACCGACGCTTCCGATTTATCGAGCAGGCATTGCGCGACACTGCCCGTCCCATGGAAGATTGCACCCTCGAAGAGTTGGATGCCCTGTGGGGCGAAGCCAAACGTCAGGAAAAGAATTTGCCCAGCTGTGGCTGAGGCCGTTGCCTAAGTGAGTAAGCACCATGAGCCTTTCCCTTCGCGACCAGTTGCTCAAAGCAGGGCTGGTCAACCAAAAGCAGGCCAAGCAGGTCAGCAAAGACAAACAGAAGCAGCAGCGCCTGGCCCACAAAGGCCAGATCGAACTCGATGACTCCCAGCAGCGTGCGGCCCAGGAAGCCATGGCCGAGAAGGTCAAGCGCGACCAGGAGCTCAACCGTCAGCAGCAGGAAAAGGCCGAGCAGAAAGCCCGTGCGGCGCAGGTCAAGCAGTTGATCGAAGTGTCGCGGCTGCCCAAGCTGAACACCGAGGACTACTACAACTTCGTCGACGACAAGAAGGTCAAGCGCCTGTCGGTGAATACCCTTATGCGCAACAAGCTGAGCAGCGGCTCCCTGGCCATCGTCCACCATGGCGGCGGCTACGAGGTGATTCCGCGGGAAGCCGCGCTGAAGATCCAGGAGCGCGACCCGCGCCGTATCGTGCAGCTCAATACGCCTACCGAAGCGCCGGATGAAGATGATCCGTACGCGGCCTACCAGATCCCCGACGATCTGATGTGGTAAGCCTTGAATAACGACAAACCCCGCTCATGGCGGGGTTTGTCGTTTGTGGGGGAGGCCGTTGATCCGCGTGGAGATCCCGGCACTCCGGCACTGAGGTCGAGTCAGGAGCTCTGGGGCGCGCGGTTCTGCTCGAGTTTTTCCAATTCAGCCTTGTAGCTGTGGGCGTCGCTCTCGGAGTGGAACATGCCCACCAGCATGTCTTGTTGATGTACATCCCATATCCGTACACCCGCGGCTACGCCTTCATGGGACATATGTGAATCGTCGCGTTCAGTTACTTTTACAGTCATCTGCTAGCTCCAATCTCTGTTGATCTGCAGCAAGGCGTGTGCAGGACTCTGTTATATATTTTGTTAGCTTGCTAAGTAAATTGCCTGACGCTGCAACAAACCTTTGCAGAATCGAAGAGAATCCTGCAGCCCGCGTAAACCGTGACATTTCGCCGCAGGGCGTACCGCTTCATGACAAAAGTTTCATCTTCGA
Organism: Pseudomonas sp. NFPP12; assembly: GCF_900103205.1. NCBI lineage: Bacteria > Pseudomonadati > Pseudomonadota > Gammaproteobacteria > Pseudomonadales > Pseudomonadaceae > Pseudomonas > Pseudomonas sp. NFPP12. Next base: position 336,648 of record NZ_FMWW01000002.1, on the reverse strand, counting down.
GGGCTTGTGCCGGGGCTTGCTGCGCGGGCGAGGAGCCAAATCCCGGGCAAAAAAAAGCCCCGCTTTCGCGAGGCTTCGAGACTGCTGCGGCTCAGCTGCCTTTGACCGTCTTGCCGTCAACGGTGCCGTTGAGGAGCATGATGTTGTACTCCTTGCCGTCGGTTTCTACTTGTTGCAGACGCACCAGCAGGTAATCCCAGTCCTTGGCGAACCACATCACGGTGATGCGTTTACTCTGTGTCGGGTCGCGAACGCGCTCGACCTTGATCGCATCGATCTGGCCAGCCTTGGTGTCAACCTTCTCCGAGCCCAGGACACGGAAGTCATAGGTGTCGACTTCACCGCCGTCGACCACTTGATAGCTCATGGTCTTCTTGCCGGCTGCCACATCGTGCTGCAGGGCCAACTGGTAGGTGGACTTATCCACCATGCCGGTGTTCAGCGGCAGCTTGACCGCATCACCACGGTCGGTGCCGGTGACCATCTTGGCTTTCCAGTCGAAATCCAGGTCGGCTTTCTTGGCTTTGCCCAGACCACCACGCTCGAAGCGATAGGACTGGGGCACCAGGGTGTCCTTGTCCAGGGTCAGGGTGCTTTCCTCGCTCAGGCTGGCGATCATCATCGATGCCTTGAAGCTGAGTTTCCACGCACCATTGGCGGTTTTTTCCAGGCTGCGTTCAGCAGTGCCGCTCATGGGCAGTTGCTTCCAGTCGGCGGTGTAGCTGGCGGAGAACGGGTGAAGGTCTGCCGCCTGCACAGCCGGCAGGGCGAACAGAGCGCAAGCGAAGAGCAGGGCGCGACGCATAAAATCTCCTAGGTTCGAATCAAATAGCCGCTGGCGGCCAGTATTTGACCATCCAGTAAAGCACCCTGACCGCCGAGCGTCAGCCGACCTTCGGCAAACCAGCGTACGGCCATGGGGTAAATCCGGTGTTCCTGGACGTGCACTCGCTGCGCCAGGCTCTGCGGCGAGTCGTGCAACTCTACCGGGATCACAGCCTGTACGACCAGAGGGCCGCCATCGAGTTCCTCGGTGACGAAGTGCACACTGCAGCCATGCTCCGTATCTCCGGCCTCCAGCGCCCGCTGATGAGTGTGTAACCCTTTGTATTTCGGGAGCAGCGAGGGGTGGATATTCAGCAGCCGGCCCTCGTAGTGGCGGACGAATCCGGCGCTGAGAATACGCATGAATCCGGCCAGGACCACCAGTTTGGGTTGGAAGGTATCGATCAGCTCGATCAGCCCCTGATCGAAGGCCTCCCGGCCTTCGAAGGCGGTGTGATCGAGGAAGCGGGTAGCGATACCCGCGTCCTTGGCACGCTGCAGGCCATAGGCGTCAGCGCGGTTGGAGATCACGGCGGCGATGCGCACCGGGCTGTCGCCGGTGTGCACGCTGTCGATCAAGGCTTGCAGGTTACTGCCGGTGCCGGATAACAGCACCACAACATCACAGGTCGGCGACATCCGCTCTTGCATCAGTGAGCCTTGAGGTTCTTCAGCTCGACCTGGGCCGCGCCTTCGGCTGCGGTGGCGATCTGGCCGATGACCCATGGCTGCTCGCCCGCCTCGCGCAGGACCTTCAGGGCGTTCTCGACCTGATCCTGGGCCACGCAGATGACCATGCCCACGCCGCAGTTCAGCACGCGGTGCATTTCGTGCTCGTCGACGTTGCCTTTTTCCTGCAGCCAGTCGAAGACCGCCGGGCGCTGCCAGCTCGCCACGTCGACTACGGCCTGGGCGCCTTTTGGCAGCACGCGCGGGATGTTGTCCAGCAGGCCGCCACCGGTGATGTGGGCCATGGCCTTGACCGCGCCGGTGTCCTTGATCAGCTTCAGCAGTGGCTTGACGTAGATGCGGGTCGGCGCCATCAGCAGGTCGGTCAGTGGTTTGCCGTCCAGCTGGATGCTTTCGATGTCGGCGCCGGAGACTTCGATGATCTTGCGGATCAGCGAGTAGCCGTTGGAGTGCGGGCCGGAGGAGGGCAGGGCCAGCAGGGCATCGCCGGCGGCAACTTTCGAGCCGTCGATGATCTCGGCCTTTTCCACCACGCCTACGCAGAAGCCGGCCAGGTCGTAGTCTTCGCCTTCGTACATGCCGGGCATTTCAGCGGTTTCACCGCCCACCAGGGAGCAGCCGGACAGCTCGCAGCCAGCGCCGATGCCGGTTACCACTTGGGCTGCGGTATCGACGTTGAGCTTGCCGGTGGCGTAGTAGTCGAGGAAGAACAGCGGTTCGGCGCCGCAGACCACCAGGTCGTTGACGCACATGGCCACCAGATCGATGCCGATGCTGTCGTGCTTGTTCAGGTTCAGGGCCAGGCGCAGCTTGGTGCCGACGCCGTCAGTGCCGGAGACCAGCACCGGTTGCTTGTAGCCGGCCGGGATTTCGCAGAGGGCGCCGAAACCGCCCAGGCCGCCCATGACTTCCGGGCGCGCAGTGCGCTTGGCGACGCTCTTGATGCGTTCGACCAATGCTTCACCGGCGTCGATGTCTACACCGGCGTCTTTGTAGCTCAGGGAGGGTTGCTTGCTCATGATCCAGGCCTTTAGGGGGGATTCAGGGGTATCGACCGAATCAGTGAGACTGCCGGAAACACAGGAAAAGTGTTTCAGGGTGCCCAGCTGATGCCGGTCTGCGAAGGCGCGCGATTTTATCAGGCTTGAGGGGCAGCGGCCATCCTCGGGCCGACGGGGAGAGGCATATCCTGTTAAAAAAACCGCGATTGGCCGTGTTGGTGCTCCTGCCCATGCCTGTATAAGGTATAGCGCTCAAGTGGCTATCGTTATGACAGCGCGAAAACTATCGAGCGCCGGGTGAATGTTTTGCCCAGGCTTGTGGTCACAGCCTTGCTCGCCGCGGTTCAAGTGCGCTGTTTCAATCGTTTTCTGTCGTCGGGAATCTTCCATGCGTCTGGGTAAATTTCTGTTTGTGGGCTGTTTGTCATTGGTCAGCCTGGCGAGTCATGCCGAAACCCTCAATGGCCTGTATCAAGTGCGTGAGCCTGTGAGCAGCCAGTCGCCCGAAGAGCGCGACCAGGCCACGCAACGGGCCCTGGAAACCCTGGTGCTGCGCCTCACTGGCGACGCCAAGGCCGCCCAGGGGCCAGGGCTGGCGGCGATCCGCAAGGACCCGCAGCAGATCATCAGTCAGTACGGCTACGACGCCGGCCCGCCGGAAAGCCTGCAGGTGGATTTCGATCCGGTCACCACCGATCGCGCCCTGCGTCAGGCCGGGCTATCGCTCTGGGGCAACAACCGGCCGTCGATCATCGGCTGGTGGCTGAGTGATTCCACCGAAGGCTCGAGCCTGGTGGGTGATGGCCAGGCCAGCGCGGCGCCCTTGCGGCGTGCGGCTCAACATCGTGGCTTGCCCCTGCGCCTGCCGCTGGGGGATCTGAACGAGCAGATCGTCGCCACGGCGCCGAATCTTGAAGGTTCCGATCCGGCGCCGCTGCGTGAAGCCTCCGAGCGTTACGGTGCTGATGCGTTGCTGGCGGTACATGCCCGGGAAGAAGGTGGCCAATGGCAAGCCAAGTGGCGGCTGTGGCTGGGCGATCAGAAGGAGCAGGGCACTGTCCAGGGCGCCGATACCGCGGCCCTGGCCGATGGGGTGTTGCTGGCGGTGAGCCAGCGTCTGGCGCCCCGTTTCGTCACTCGTCCTGGTGCTTCCAGTGAGCAGTTGCTGGAAGTGCAGGGCATGACTCTGGAGCATTACGCGGCCCTTGGGCACTTGCTGGAGCCTTTTGGTGCGCAGTTGCAGAGCGTTGACGGTGATCGGATCGTCTATCGCGTCAACGGCAGTGCGGAGCAACTGCGGGCGCAACTGTCGCTGGCCAAGCTGCAAGAGATTCCGGCGAGTGAAGCGCCTGCGCCGCAAGCTCCTGCACAAGGCGCTGAAGGGGCCGCCCCGGTGGCGCCGCAGGCCCAACTGCGTTTTCGTTGGTAGCAGGTTGTTTCCTTCTATATAGAAGCTGGAGAGGTATATGGCTGATACGCGTCGTTGGGTCTGGTTGGGTGTCGTGCTCCTGGCCTGCGGGTTCGTCTACCTGCTGCACCCGATCCTCAGTCCGTTCCTGGTAGCGCTGTTGCTGGCCTACCTGTTCGATCCGCTGGTGGACCGGCTGGAGCAATGGGGGTTGTCGCGGACCTGGGGCGTGGTGGCGGTATTCGCCCTGTTCACCCTGATCGTCATGACCCTGCTGCTGGTGCTGGTGCCCATGCTGGCCAAGCAGTTGGTGCGGCTCTATGAACTGGCGCCGCAGATGCTCGATTGGGTCCAGCACAGCGCCATGCCCTGGGTGCAGTCCAAGCTCGGTCTGGCGGACGGCTTCTGGAAGTTCGACAAGGTCAAGGCGGCCATCAGCGAGCACATGGGCCAGACCACCGATATCGTCGGCGTGGTGCTGAGCCAGGCAACGGCTTCGGGCCTGGCGCTGATCGGCTGGCTGGCCAATCTGGTGCTGATCCCGGTGGTCAGCTTCTATCTGCTGCGGGACTGGGACTTGATGATGGCCAAGATCCGCAGCCTGTTGCCACGCAGCCGCGAAGAGCAGGTGGTGTCTCTGGCCGGGGAGTGCCATGAAGTGCTGGGGGCCTTTGTTCGCGGGCAATTGCTGGTGATGCTGGCTCTCGGGGTGATCTACGCCGCGGGCCTGATGCTGGTGGGGCTGGAGCTGGGGCTGTTGATCGGTCTGATTGCCGGTCTGGCGGCAATCGTGCCGTATATGGGCTTTGTCATCGGCATTGGCGCGGCGCTGATTGCCGGGCTGTTCCAGTTCGGTGGCGACCTGTATCCGATGATCGGCATTGTCGCGGTATTCATGGTGGGGCAAGCCCTTGAGGGCATGGTGCTGACGCCGTTGCTGGTGGGCGATCGCATCGGCCTGCACCCGGTGGCGGTGATCTTTGCCATTCTTGCCGGCGGCGAACTGTTCGGTTTTACCGGGGTGCTGCTGGCGCTGCCGGTGGCGGCGGTGATCATGGTGCTGGTGCGTCATGTGCATGATCTGTACAAGGATTCGGATCTCTACAGCGGTGCTGAAGACCCCGAGTTGTAAAGGGGCGCGCGGGCCTTCGTGACGGTTGGCGGCGTTTGGCCGGCCGTCAGGGTAGCTGTCAAGGAACGCCCTTCGATTGGGTTTGGCTGTCGCAAACCTTTGATTTTGCTTGTGGTCTGCTGCATTGTGCGCTCGGCGTCACGGGTATAAACTTTGCAAACTTTACACAGAGGCCACTAACGGTTCGTTTGGAACTGTTCAGTCAGCATGAAACCGATTCAGCTGCCCCTAGGTGTGCGTCTGCGTGATGACGCCACCTTCATCAACTACTACCCAGGCGCCAATGCCGCAGCACTCGGCTACGTCGAGCGCCTCTGCGAAGCCGACGCCGGTTGGACCGAAAGCCTGATCTACCTCTGGGGCAAGGATGGCGTGGGCCGCACGCACTTGCTGCAGGCCGCGTGCCTGCGTTTCGAGCAGTTGGGGGAGCCGGCGGTGTATCTGCCGCTGGCGGAGCTTCTGGATCGCGGTATCGAGATTCTCGACAACCTGGAACAGTACGAGCTGGTCTGCCTGGATGACCTGCAGGCAGTGGCTGGCAAGGCGGATTGGGAAGAAGCGCTGTTTCATCTGTTCAACCGCTTGCGCGACAGTGGTCGGCGCCTGTTGATCGCGGCCTCGACCTCGCCTCGCGAGTTGCCGGTGAAGCTGGCGGATTTGAAGTCCCGCCTGACCCTGGCGCTGATCTTTCAGATGCGCCCGCTCTCCGACGAAGACAAATTGCGTGCCTTGCAGCTAAGGGCATCCCGCCGGGGGCTGCATCTGACCGACGAGGTCGGGCATTTCATCCTGACCCGCGGTACTCGCAGCATGAGTGCCCTGTTCGAGCTTCTCGAGCGCCTCGACCAGGCTTCGTTGCAGGCCCAGCGCAAGCTGACCATCCCTTTTCTGAAAGAGACCCTGGGCTGGTAACGACAAGGCTTCCAGGGCTTTCTGGAGCGACCTTCGGCATATTCCAGGCGCCAGAAAACGCACCTTTGGAAGGGGTTCCAGGGGTGGGCGGACTTAAAATGGGCTTAAAGCCTTAGATGTACGGAAGAAACTCATAAGTCACATTCTGATCGATTGAATTTGCAAATGAGGGCGATAGAAGGCATAGTCGCGTCTTCTTTTATTTCAAGCCACGGTCGTGCCCATGCTAAATCGCTTCGCACCCCTCGTGCCTCTCGCACTCGTCACCCTGTTGTTTGGTTGCGCCTCCCACACTCCGGTGTCCCAGCAGCAACCTGTCCAGCAGGCTCAAGTCTCCGTCAAAAACCAGTCTTCCGCTGTTTATCAGGAAGAGCTGGCAACTGAAAAGGAACTGGCAGAGTTCTCTGACAGCAAGCCTTACCAGTTGCCAGTTCTGGCTGACAGCATCCTCGAGCGCGGCATGTCCCTGATTGGTACCCGTTACCGTTTCGGCGGTACCTCGGAAGCCGGCTTCGATTGCAGCGGTTTCATCGGTTATCTGTTTCGTGAAGAGGCGGGCATGAACCTGCCGCGTTCCACTCGCGAAATGATCAACGTGAAAGCGCCTCTGGTAGCGCGCAACAATCTCAAGCCGGGTGATCTGCTGTTCTTCAGCACCAACGGCCGTGGGCGCGTCAGCCACGCAGGTATCTACCTGGGCGATGACCAGTTCATCCACTCCAGCAGCCGTCGCAGTGGCGGTGTGCGGGTCGACAGCCTGGGCGATAGCTACTGGAGCAAGACCTTCATCGAAGCCAAGCGCGCACTCGCCATGGCTCCAACCGTGGTCACTGCACGTAAATAAGCGGACTATTTGTAGGGCGAAGTTAAAGTCTTACTTGAAGTTTGGCGTGTAGGCGCTAGAATCCTGATCTATTGTTGAAACTAACCGCGTAAGCCTTGCTTACGCGGTTTTGTTTTCAGTGCCACGGCAGAGAAAGCCGCATCCCGATCAGGATTGTCCAGCTTATGTCGACCTCAGCCCGTTTCGCTCTCATTGCCCTCGCAGCGCTGCTCAGCGCCTGTGCCAGCCGTACCCCGCCGCCTGCGCCTGTGGTGCGTGCTCCGGTGTTCAACTCCTCCCAAACCTTCTCTCCGGTTGCCGAAGACGTGCTATTCCGCGCCCTTGGACTGGTGGGCACGCCTTATCGCTGGGGCGGCAACACCCCGGATTCCGGTTTCGACTGCAGTGGCCTGATCGGTTACGTCTACCGCGATGCGGCGGGTATTTCCCTGCCGCGTTCAACCCGGGAAATGATCGGCATGCAGGCGCCGGATGTGGGCAAGAACGCGCTGCAGACCGGCGACCTGATCTTCTTCGCCACCAATGGCGGCTCCCAGGTCAGCCATGCGGGCATCTACGTGGGTGAAGGGCGCTTCGTGCATGCGCCGGCCACTGGCGGCACGGTGAAGCTCGACAGCCTGTCCAAGGCCTATTGGCAGAAGGCCTACCTGAGCGCCAAGCGCGTCCTGCAGCCAGAACACCTGGCGCGCAATCCCTAATCTTCTCTGGTCGAGGTGCCTGTGACCGCTCGGACGCTGAACCTCGACGATGCTCTCTACCATTACCTGCTGGACGTTTCCCTGCGTGAAACGCCTCTGCTGCGTCGTCTGCGGGACGAAACCCAGGTATTGCCCACAGCCCGTTGGCAGGTGGCGCCCGAGCAGGGCCAATTCCTCGCATTGCTGGTGAAGTTGACCGGCGCCCGTCGCGTGCTGGAGGTCGGCACTTTCACCGGCTATAGCGCCCTGTGCATGGCCCAGGCGCTGCCTGAAGACGGTTCTCTGATCTGCTGCGACATTCCCGGGGACTACAACGCTACGGCCCTGCGCTACTGGCAGGAGGCGGGGGTGGGTCAGCGCATCGAACTGCGCCTGGCCCCGGCCCTGGATACCCTGGCCAGCCTGGAGCGAGCGGGGCAGCTTGGTTGTTTCGACCTGATCTTCATCGATGCCGACAAGGCCAACTACCCGGCCTACCTGGAGGCCGCGCTGGGCCTGTTGCGAGTTGGCGGGCTGCTGGTGTTCGACAACACCCTGTGGAGCGGGCGCGTGCTGGAGACCGATTCCCTGAGCGAGGATACCCGAGCCATCCAGGCGCTCAATCGCGCCTTGAAGGATGACTCGCGTATCGATCTGTCGCTGCTGCCGCTGGGAGATGGTCTGACGCTGTGCCGCAAGCGTTGAGCCTAGGGGGCTTTGGCGGCGGAGACTCGCCAGATCTTGTTGCCGACATCGTCGGCCACCAATAACCCGCCTTGCTGGTCGATCACCACTCCGACCGGGCGTCCCATGGCTTTCTCGTCGGCATTGAGAAAGCCGCTAAGCACATCGATCGGCGCTCCATTGGGCTTGCCGGCGCTGAATGGCACGAAAATCACCTTGTAGCCGCTATGGGGCTTGCGATTCCAGGAACCGTGCTGGCCGATGAAGGCGCCTTCGGTGAAGGGGGCGGGGAGCTTGCTGCCGTCGGCGAAGGTCAGCCCCAGCGACGCGGTGTGCGGGCCTACCGCGTAGTCCGGGGCGATGGCCTTGGCCACCAGGTCGAGGTTCTGCGGTTTGACCCGTACATCCACATGTTGCCCGTAGTAGCTGAAGGGCCAGCCATAGAACGCGCCATCCTTGACCGAGGTGATGTAGTCCGGCACCAGGTCGCTGCCGATTTCGTCCCGCTCGTTGACTGCGGTCCAGAGTGCGCCGCTGGCCGGCTCCCAGGCCAGGCCATTGGGGTTGCGCAGGCCGGTGGCGAACAGGCGGTGCTGGCCGCTTTCACGGTCCACCTCCCAGATCGCCGCCCGGCCTTGCTCCTTGTCCAGGCCGTTTTCGCCGACGTTGCTGTTGGAGCCCACGGTGACGTAGAGCTTGCTGCCGTCCTTGCTGGCGATGACGTTCTTGGTCCAGTGATGGTTGAGGGTGCCGCCGGGCAGGTCGACCACCTTGGTGGCGGCTGCGCTGATCTGGGTGTCGCCGCTCTGGTAGGGAAAGCGCAGTAGCTTGTCGGTATCGGCCACATACAGGTCATTGCCCACCAGGGTCATGCCAAAGGGCGAATTGAGGTTCTCCAGAAACACTGTGCGGGTCTCCGCCACGCCATCGTGATCCTGGTCCCTTAGCAGGGTGATGCGGTTGGCGCTGGGCACGGCCGCCCCGGCACGGCCCATGACCTTGCCGGCGATCCAGCCGCGAATGCCCTGGCTGTCATCCGGTTTGGGCGGGGCGTTGGTTTCCGCCACCAGCACATCGCCATTGGGCAGGACGTAGAGCCAGCGTGGATGGTCGAGGTTCTCGGCGAAAGCCTTGACCTGGGTGCCGGCCGCGGCCTGGGGTTTTGCGCCTTGCGGCCAGCCGATGGCGGGGGCGATGTTGACCGTGGGGATCAGCGTCGGGTTGGGTTCCGGCAGCTTGGGGTTGGGGCCGGTGCCGTCGGACACCTGCAGGCTGGAAGTTTCGCCGCAGGCGGCGAGGCCGGCGGCGATGGCGATCAGTAGGCTGTGCTGAAGCTTGAGCATGCGAATTTCCCTATGAGTGCACGGACGTCGTAGTCATAGAGAAGCATAGCCAGTCGATGGTTCCGCCTGATCAGCGGGCCTCCTTGAAGAGCACGGCGACGCCCGGGTGGTAGTGGCCGGCCTCGTTGTGCAGCTTGCGATACGCGTAGGGGAAGTACCAGGCCACGGCGCAGCAGTGCTCTTTCTGCAGTTCGTCGAGCATGTCCTGGAGCTCTTCCGGCGTAGCGCTGTGCTGGGATTTTTGTGGGGCAACGAACAGGCAACCCAGTCTCAGGTCGCTGGCGTAGCTGATCTTTTTTGCATCCTGGGCAACGTCCAGCAGTGCCTGGGTCAGGTTCAGGCTGTTGACCCTTGGCCAGCGCTGGGTGGCGTGGATGTAGGCGCGCTCTTCCTTGGTGGCCAGGTACAGGTCGGTGCGGGCGTTGCGCGCACCTTCTTCCTGCTGTTTCCTGCTGGGGCTGTGTTCCAGGCTGACCATCTCGGCCATCCAGGCCGACGCGCTGAGCAGCCCGAGATTGGCCTGCTCGTCGAACCAGTAGGGCGTTTCGTTATCGCCGCGAACCGCGTTGTAGCGATCGATGCAATCGAACCAGCGTTCCAGCATCGGGCGCAGGAATTCCAGCTTCGGATTGCTGATGATCATGCCTTGCATCGAACTCACCCCTTATTGTTGTGTGGTTGGCGCCTGGGGCGCTGAAAAGTGGCTATTTGATATCATTGCTCTGAGTGTGGCACAAGATTGGCGTCAGTTTATTGATGCAGTGCAGTTTTGTGCTGGGGGCGACGGCCGGCTTTAATTGACGCTCCACCCCCAACCCTCTAACCTTCGCGACTTGTTTCAGGTGCTCTGTGGCCCGTGGCCGACAGAGTGAAACAGGGAAGCCGGTCAGGGTCTGTTCCAGTGATGGAGCCGACGACGATTCCGGCGCTGCCCCCGCAACGGTAGATGAGTCAAGACTGCGCCTGACGCCACTGTGTCAATGACACGGGAAGGCGCGCAGTCCGGCAGCCATGCCGCTCATGAGCCCGGAGACCGGCCTGATCCATCCAACGGCATCACGGTGGGCGATGCCAGGCTAGCGCCGTCTGTTCCTTTTCCCTGCCCCCCGTTCCCCAGCCCCAACGGAGAGCTGCCCCATGAGTGAATCCCCCGATCGTGACGAGCGCCATCTGGCGCGCATGTTGCGCAAAAAAGCCGTGATCGATGAACGCATTGCCAACTCGCCCAACGAATGCGGCCTGCTGCTGGTATTGACCGGCAACGGCAAGGGCAAGAGCAGCTCGGCCTTCGGCATGCTGGCGCGGTCCATGGGCCACGGCATGCAGTGTGGCGTGGTGCAGTTCATCAAGGGGCGTAACAGCACCGGCGAAGAACTGTTCTTCCGGCGTTTCCCCGAGCAGGTGCGCTTTCACGTGATGGGCGAAGGCTTTACTTGGGAAACCCAGGATCGCCAGCGCGATATCGCTGCGGCTGAAGCCGCCTGGGCGGTTTCCAGGGAGTTGCTGAGCAACCCGGATATTGGCCTGGTGGTGCTCGACGAGCTGAACATTGCCCTCAAGCACGGCTACCTGGACCTGGATCAGGTGCTCAGTGACCTGCAGGCCCGTCCGCCCATGCAGCATGTGGTAGTGACCGGTCGCGGCGCCAAGCCGGAGATGATCGAGCTGGCCGATACCGTGACCGAGATGGGCATGGTCAAGCACGCCTTCCAGGCCGGGATCAAGGCGCAGAAAGGTGTCGAGCTGTGAGCGTGAATTCATGACTGATGTTCGTCATTGCCCGGCAGTGTTGATCGCCGCACCGGCTTCCGGCCAGGGCAAGACCACGGTGACCGCGGCCCTGGCCCGCTTGCACCGCAACCAGGGGCGCAAGGTCCGGGTCTTCAAGTGCGGCCCGGATTTTCTCGACCCGATGATTCTTGAGCGCGCCAGTGGTGCCGCGGTGTACCAGTTGGACATGTGGATGGTGGGCGAGCAGGAAAGCCGCCGTCTGCTCTGGGAGGCGGCGGGAGAGGCCGACCTGATTCTGATCGAAGGGGTCATGGGCCTGTTCGATGGCACCCCTTCCAGCGCCGATCTGGCGCGGCATTTCGGCGTGCCGGTGCTGGGGGTGATCGATGGCACCGCCATGGCCCAGACCTTCGGCGCCCTGGCTTTGGGCCTGGCGCGCTACCAGCCGGACCTGCCGTTTGCCGGGGTGCTGGCCAACCGGGTTGGTACCCTGCGCCATGCGCAGTTGCTGGAAGGCAGCCTGACGGAAGGCTTGCGCTGGTATGGCGCCTTGTCCCGGGAAACCGATATCGAGCTGCCCAGCCGCCATCTGGGGCTGGTGCAGGCCAGCGAGTTGAATGATCTGGACCTGCGCCTGGATGCCGCCGCCGAGGCCCTGGCCAGCAGTTGCCAGGTGGAACTGCCGCCAGCGGTGAGTTTTGCCGCACCCACGCCGGTGGCTTGCGCGCCGCTGCTCAAGGGCGTGCGGATTGCCGTGGCGCGGGACGAGGCGTTTGCCTTCACCTATGGCGCCAGCCTCGATCTGTTGCGAGCCATGGGGGCGCAGTTGAGCTTCTTCTCGCCGATCCACGATACCCAGCTGCCCGACGCGGACAGCCTGTACCTGCCCGGCGGCTATCCCGAATTGCACCATCAGGCCCTGGCCCGCAACAGCAGCATGCTGCAGGCCATTCGTGCCCATCACGCGGCCGGCAAGCCGCTGCTCGCCGAGTGCGGCGGCATGCTCTACCTGCTGGACTCCCTGACCGATGTCGAAGGCCAGCGTGCCGAGCTCCTGGGCCTGCTGCCCGGAGATGCGGTAATGCAGAAGCGCCTGGCGGCACTGGCCTTGCAGGCGGTGGATTTGCCCGAAGGCAGTCTGCGCGGCCACACCTATCACCATTCCCTGACCAGCACCGAGCTGCTGCCCATCGCCCGTGGGCTCAGCCCCAACGGCGGGCGCGGCGCGGAAGCGGTGTATCGCCAGGGACGGATGACGGCCTCTTATGTGCACTTCTATTTCCCGTCCAATCCGGCGGCGGTGGCGGCGTTGTTTGCGCCGGGCGCGCCTGTTGAGCCGGTTTTAGCCGAGGGCGTGGCGGGTGAGTGAGCAGGGGTTCTCTGAGGCGCAGCGCGAGGGGGTCTACCGGGCCATCGCCGAGCGCCGCGACATGCGTCATTTCGCGGGTGGCAGTGTCGAGCCGGCAGTGTTGCGGCGCTTGCTGGAAGCAGCGCATCAGGCGCCCAGTGTCGGGTTGATGCAGCCCTGGCGTTTTATTCGCATCAGCGACCGCCTGTTGCGCAAGCACATCCAGCAGTTGGTGGAGGTGGAGCGGGTGCGCACCGCCCAAGCCCTGGGTGAGCGTTCCGACGAGTTCATGAAGCTCAAGGTCGAAGGCATCAACGATTGTGCCGAGGTGCTGGTGGCCGCCTTGATGGATGACCGCGAACGACACATCTTCGGCCGTCGGACCCTGCCGGAGATGGACCTGGCGTCCCTGTCCTGCGCCATCCAGAACCTGTGGCTGGCGGCCCGCAGCGAAGGCTTGGGAATGGGGTGGGTGTCTTTGTTCGATCCTCAGGCCCTGGCCGATCTGCTGGGGCTGCCGGCAGGTGCCAAGCCCGTGGCCGTGCTGTGCCTGGGCCCGGTCACCGAATTCTACCCGGCGCCGATGCTGGCCCTGGAAGGCTGGGCGCAACCGCGGCCGCTGAGTGAGTTGTTGTATGAGAATTACTGGGGAGTGAGTCAATGAGTGTGGCCTTGCTGAGTGTCGCCGGGGTCGCGCTGGATGCGCTGCTGGGCGAACCCAGGCGCTGGCATCCGCTGGTGGCGTTCGGCCGTGTGGCCGATCGTATCGAGCAACGTTTCAACTCCGCCGGCCGTGGCTGGCGCAGCCATGGCGTCACCGCCTGGGTGCTGGCGGTGGTGCCCCTGACCCTGGTGGCCACAGCGCTGTCCTGGTTGCCCTACGTCGGCTGGCTGGTGGAAATCCTGGCGTTGTACTGCGCCTTGGGCCTGCGCAGCCTCGGCGAGCATGTGGAGCCGGTGGCCCAGGCGTTGCGCAGTGACGATCTGGAAGAAGCGCGCCGCCGGGTGGGGTTTCTGGTGAGTCGCCAGACCAGTGAACTGGACGCCACCGAAGTGGCCCGCGCGGCCACCGAATCGGTGCTGGAAAACGGCAGCGACGCGGTGTTCGCCGCGCTGTTCTGGTTTGCCGTGGCCGGCGCGCCCGGGGTGGTGCTCTACCGTCTGAGCAATACCCTGGATGCGATGTGGGGCTACCGCAACGAGCGCTTCGAACGCTTTGGCTGGGCTGCGGCGAAGATTGACGACCTGCTCAATTACATTCCCGCGCGCCTGGTGGCCCTGACTTACGCCTTGCTGGGCAAGACCCGACTGGCACTCAAGTGCTGGCACCGCCAGGGCCCGACCTGGGACAGCCCGAATGCTGGCCCGGTGATGGCGGCCGGGGCGGGCGCCCTGGGAGTGGAGCTGGGTGGCGCAGCGATTTATCACGGTGAGCTGCATCAGCGCCCGCAACTGGGTGAAGGCGAGCCGGCCAGTGCCGGTTCCATTGATCGTGGCTGGCAGCTGGTGCAGCGGGGTGTCTGGCTGTGGCTGCTGATTCTTTGCCTGGGGGCTGAATTCTATGCTTGAGCACGGCGGACGACTGCGCAAGGCGGCCGAGCAATACGGGATTGCCGAAGATGCCTGGCTGGACTTGTCCAGCGGGTTGGCGCCCTGGCCGTTTCCCCTGCCGCCCATTGCGCTGCGTGCCTGGGCGCGCCTGCCGGAAACCGATGACGGACTGGAACAGGCGGCCCGCGAATACTACGGCGCCAGTGAAGTGCTGCCGGTGGCCGGCTCCCAGGCAGCAATCCAGTTGCTGCCGCGCTTGCGTCGAGCGGGCAAGGTCGGTGTGCTGTCGCCCTGTTATGCCGAACATGCCGAAGCCTGGCGCCGCAGCGGCTACCGGGTACGCGAAGTGCTGGAGCAGGAAGTGGATTTCTTCCTCGACAGCCTCGATGTGCTGGTGGTGGTCAACCCGAACAACCCTACCGGACTGAGCCTGACCCCGGAGCGCCTGCTGGACTGGCACGCGCGCCTGGCTCAGCGTGGCGGCTGGCTGGTGGTGGACGAAGCCTTCATGGATAACACCCCGCACCTGAGCCTGGCCCGCCACGCCCATCAGGTGGGGCTGATTGTGTTGCGTTCGTTCGGCAAGTTCTTTGGTCTGGCCGGAGTACGCCTGGGTTTTGTCCTGGCCGAGCGCCGGCTGCTCAAACTGCTGGCGGAGCAGGTCGGACCCTGGGCGGTCAGCGGGCCGACCCGGGTGGTGGGGCAGGCCTGCCTGCGCGATACCCAGGGGCACGCCCGGCAAAGGTTGCGCAGCGAAGCGGCGAGCGAGCGTTTGGTTGAAGTCCTCGAGCGCCATGGTCTCAAGCCCCAGGGCGGTTGTGCGCTGTTTCAGTGGCTGATCAGTGCCGAGGCCGAATCGCTTTATCACTTCATGGCGCGCCGCGGCATTCTCCTGCGGCTGTTTACCCATAACAGCAGCCTGCGCTTCGGCCTGCCCGCCGAGGAGGCCGATTGGGATCGCCTGGAACAGGCGCTGCAGGCCTATCGCAAGGAATATCCATGAGCACTCTGATGGTTCAAGGCACCACCTCGGATGCCGGCAAGAGCACCCTGGTGACGGCCCTGTGCCGTTGGCTGCGGCGCCAGGGTTTCAGCGTGGTGCCGTTCAAGCCCCAGAACATGGCCCTCAACAGTGCGGTGACTGCCGATGGCGGCGAGATCGGTAGGGCCCAGGCCGTCCAGGCCCAGGCGGCCAATCTGGCGCCCCACACCGACATGAACCCGGTGCTGCTCAAGCCCAACAGCGATACCGGCTCTCAGGTAATCATTCACGGCCGCGCCGTGACCAGCATGAACGCGGTGGCCTATCACGACTACAAGGCCATCGCCATGCAGGCCGTACTGGCTTCCCATGAGCGCCTGAAAAGCGCTTATCAGGTGGTGATGGTGGAAGGCGCCGGCTCGCCGGCGGAGATCAACCTGCGGGCCGGCGATATTGCCAACATGGGCTTTGCCGAGGCGGTGGACTGCCCGGTGCTGCTGATCGCCGACATCAACCGCGGTGGAGTCTTCGCCCATTTGGTGGGCACCCTGGAACTGCTGTCTCCCAGTGAGCAGGCCCGGGTAAAGGGCTTCATCATCAACCGCTTTCGTGGCGACCTGGCGTTGCTGCAACCGGGCCTGGACTGGCTGGAGGCCCGCACCGGCAAGCCGGTGATCGGCGTGCTGCCCTATGTCCTGGACCTGCACCTGGAAGCCGAGGACGGTATCGACCAGCGCCAGGTGGGTAAGGTCGAACAGTTGCTCAAGGTGGTGGTGCCGGTGCTGCCGCGCATCAGCAATCACACGGATTTCGATCCGTTGCGCCTGCATCCTCAGGTCGACTTGCAATTCATCGGCCCCGGCCAGGCGATTCCTGCTGCCGATCTGATCATCCTCCCCGGCTCGAAAAGCGTACGGGGCGATCTGGCCTACCTGCGCAGCAACGGCTGGGATCGGGCGGTTGCCCGCCACCTGCGCTACGGCGGCAAAGTGCTGGGCATCTGTGGAGGCCTGCAAATGCTTGGCGAGCAGGTGCATGACCCGCTCGGGCTCGAAGACGCTGCGGGCTCCAGCCCCGGCCTGGGCCTGCTGGCATTTGAAACCGTGCTCGAAGAAGAGAAGCAGCTGCGTAACGTCAGCGGTCGCCTGAGCCTGGAGAATGCCGCTGTCAGTGGTTATGAAATTCACGCCGGGGTCACTCGCGGGCCGGCCCTGGAGCTTGCCGCCGTGCAACTGGACGACGGTCGCAGCGATGGCGCCTGCAGCGCCGACGGGCAGATCCTCGGCACCTACCTGCACGGTCTGTTCGAAACCCCTGCGGCCTGCAGTGCGCTGTTGCGCTGGGCCGGGCTCGAAGCGGTGCAGGAGGTGGATTACCACGCCTTGCGTGAACGCGATATCGAGCGTCTGGCGGATCTGGTGGAGCATCACCTGGACACCGCTGCACTGCGTCGGCTCTGTGGCCTTTGAGCGCTCAACCCAGGCCGTCTTCCCTATCAGAGGTGCCCAAGCATGTTGCAACTGATCCTCGGCGGTGCCCGGTCCGGCAAGAGCCGCCTCGCTGAAAAGCTCGCCGGCGACAGCGCCCTGGCGGTGACCTACATCGCCACCAGCCAGCCCCTGGATGGCGAGATGAATCAACGCATTGCCCATCATCGCGATCGGCGTCCGGCCCATTGGGGTTTGATCGAGGAGCCGCTGGAGCTGGCTCGTGTGCTGCAGGAATCTGCCGGCGAAGGGCGCTGCCTGCTGGTGGACTGCCTGACCCTGTGGCTGACCAACCTGCTGATGCTTGAGGACCCCGAGCGCCTGGCCGCCGAACGCGAGGCCTTGTTGCAGTGTGTGGCGAGCTTGCCGGGGGAGATCATTTTTGTCAGCAACGAAACCGGAATGGGTGTCGTGCCGTTGGGCGAATTGACTCGCCGCTATGTGGATGAAGCCGGTTGGCTGCATCAAGCCCTGGCCGAGCGTTGTCAGCGAGTGGTGCTGACGGTCGCCGGCCTGCCCCTGACTTTGAAAGGAACTGCGTTATGAGTAACTCCTGGTGGCTGGAACCCTGCAAGGCAATCGACACCCAGATGGTCGAGCAGGCCCTGGCGCGTCAGCAGCAACTGACCAAGCCGGCCGGCTCTCTCGGGCGCCTGGAGCCACTGGCGGTACGCCTGGCGGGCCTGCAAGGACGGCTCAAGCCCGGCATCGAGCGGCTATGGATCGCCATCTTCGCCGGTGACCATGGGGTGGTGGCCGAGGGCGTTTCCGCCTACTCGCAGGAAGTCACCGGGCAGATGTTGTTGAACTTCGTCAGCGGCGGAGCGGCCATCAGCGTGCTGGCCCGGCAACTGCAGGCGCAACTGGAGGTGGTGGATCTGGGAACAGTGACGCCAGGCTTGAACCTGCCGGGGGTGCGCCACCTGAACCTGGGGCCCGGCACGCAGAATTTTGTCCAGGGGCCGGCGATGACCCGTGCACAGGGCGAGCAGGCCCTACAAGCCGGCCGCGACAGCGCGCTGCGGGCTCATGCCGACGGCGCCCAGCTGTTTATCGGCGGTGAAATGGGCATCGGCAATACCACCGCGGCCAGTGCCATTGCCTGTGCCCTGCTGGGTATTCCAGTGGCACAACTGGCCGGGCCGGGCACCGGCCTGAATGCCGAGGGGGTCAATCACAAGGCGCAGGTTATCGAGCGTGCCCTGGCGCTGCACGATGCCTCTCGCGGCGATGCCTTGCAGACCCTGTTCAACCTGGGTGGCTTTGAAGTGGCGGCGCTGGCGGGGGCTTACCTGGCGTGTGCCCAGGAGGGCATTGCGGTGCTGGTGGACGGTTTCATCTGCAGCGTCGCCGCGTTGGTGGCGGTGCGTCTGAATCCGGCCTGCGCGCCCTGGTTGCTGTTCGCCCACCAGGGCGCCGAGCCCGGGCACCGGCATGTGCTGCAGACCCTGCAAGCCGAACCCTTGCTGGACCTGGGCCTGCGCCTGGGTGAAGGCAGCGGCGCCGCCCTGGCAGTGCCGTTGCTGCGGCTGGCCTGTGACCTGCACGGGCAGATGGCGACTTTCGCCGAAGCAGCGGTGGCGGATCGTCCGGCATGACCTTGTACCTGGACCTGTTGCGCCACGGTGAAACCGAACTGGGTGGTGGCCTGCGCGGCAGCCTGGACGATGCGTTGACTGCAACGGGCTGGCAACAGATGCGCGAAGCCGTCCAGGGGCGGGGGCCCTGGGACCGGGTACTGAGTTCGCCATTGCAGCGCTGTGCGCGTTTCGCCCAAGAGCTGGCGGGGCAGTTGCAGTTGCCGCTGAGCCTTGAGCCCGACCTTCAGGAGCTGCACTTTGGCGCCTGGGAAGGGCAGAGCGCGGCGGCGCTGATGGAAACCGACGCCGATGACCTGGGGCGTTTCTGGGCCGATCCCTATGCATTCACCCCGCCTGGGGGCGAGCCGGTAGAGCTGTTCTCCCTGCGGGTGCTGGGGGCGATAGAGCGCTTGTACCAGGCCTGCGCCGGGCAGCGTGTGCTGCTGGTCAGCCATGGCGGGGTCATGCGCTTGCTGCTGGCCCGGGCTCGAGGGCTGCCGCGCCAGCAGTTGTTGAACGTTGAAGTGGGTCATGGCGCGCTGTTTCGCCTGCAGGTCGCCAGCGAAGGCCGGATGAGCGAGGAGGGCTGAGATGTTGCCGTTCTGGATTGCCTTGCAGTTTCTCAGCAGCCTGCCGGTCCGCCTGCCGGGCATGCCTCGGCCTGAAGAGCTGGGCCGCTCGCTGTTGTTCTATCCGTTGGTGGGGCTGCTGTTCGGCGTGCTGTTGTGGGTGCTGAATGCCATGCTGGGTGGTGTTCCCCTGTTGCTGCATGCGGCCTTGCTGTTGACCGCCTGGGTCCTGCTCAGCGGTGGTCTGCACCTGGATGGCCTGGCGGACAGTGCCGATGCCTGGCTGGGGGGCTTTGGCGATCGAGAGCGGACTCTGAGCATCATGAAGGACCCCCGTAGTGGTCCGATCGCCGTGGTGACCCTGGTGCTGGTGCTGCTGCTCAAGTTCACCGCCCTGGTGGCGCTGATCGAACAGCAGCAGGGCTTTGCCTTGTTGCTGGCGCCGCTGATCGGCCGCGGGGCATTGCTAGGCCTGTTTCTCTGCACGCCTTATGTGCGTGCCGGTGGGCTGGGGCAGGCGCTGGCTGACCACCTGCCACGTTTGGCCGGGCGGCAAGTGCTGGGCCTGAGCGTACTGGCCTGTTTGCTGCTGGGGGGCTACAGCGGGTTATGGGCAGTGCTGCTGGCCACTGTGCTGTTCTTCTGGCTGCGGCAAGTGATGATGCGGCGCCTGGGTGGTACCACTGGAGACACTGCCGGGGCTGTGCTTGAACTGTTGGAAACTGCCGTATTGTTCGGGGTGGCGCTGTTTTGAGTGGAGCACGGGATTGACAATTTTCATGAAAAATCTTGCCTTGGAATAATCACGGGTATATACACGCATCATGCTTCCCTCTCAGTGTTTGTGCACCAACCTGCGTCGCGCCGCCCGTGGCGTCAGCAGGTACTACGACGGCGCCCTTGATGGCTTCGGGATCAACGTTGCCCAGTATTCTCTGCTGAACAACCTGCTGCGCCTTGATCAGCCAAGCATTTCCAGCCTGGCGGAAGCCATGGGGCTGGATCGCAGCACGCTCGGGCGCAATGTGCGGGTCCTGGAAGCTGCAGGGCTGGTGCGCCTGCAGGAAGGCGACGATCAGCGAAACCGGCTGGTGCTGTTGACCGAGGCCGGGCATGAGCGGCTGGTGGCGGCCTTGCCTGCGTGGGAAGCGGCTCAGCAGCGGTTGATCGATCGCCTGGGGGTGGAAAAGCGTGAAACCTTGTTGGCCTTGCTGAACGAACTGTCTTGAGCGCCTTTCGTTCGACTATAAGCGGGTACATACCCGTAACTGGAGAATAAAAATGTCATCGATGTGGCGTACTAGTGGCTGGGTGCTTCTCGGCAGCGCATTGATCCTGGCCTTGTCGCTGGGGATAAGGCATGGCTTCGGCCTGTTCCTGCCGCCCATGAGCGCGCAGTTTGGCTGGGGGCGCGAAGTCTTCGCCTTCGCCATTGCCCTGCAGAACCTGATCTGGGGGCTGGCCCAGCCTTTTACCGGAGCCTTGGCCGATCGTTTTGGTGCGGCGAAAGTGGTGCTGGTGGGTGGCGTGCTGTACGCGGTCGGGCTGGTGTTCATGGGGCTGTCGGATTCGGCCCTGACCCTGTCCCTGAGTGCCGGGCTGCTGATCGGCATAGGTCTGTCGGGTACGTCCTTCTCGGTAATTCTCGGTGTTGTCGGCCGCGCCTTGCCGCCGGAAAAACGCAGCATGGGCATGGGGATTGCCAGTGCGGCAGGTTCCTTCGGTCAATTTGCCATGCTCCCCGGAACCCTGGGGCTGATCGGCTGGCTGGGCTGGTCTACGGCGCTGCTGGTGCTGGGCTTGCTGGTGGCCTTGATCGTGCCATTGGTGAGCATGCTCAAGGACAAACCGCTGCCGGCGCTGGGGCATGAGCAGAGCCTAATGGAGGCCTTGCGTGAAGCCTGTTCCCATTCAGGGTTCTGGCTGTTGGCATTCGGCTTTTTCGTCTGTGGCTTCCAGGTGGTGTTCATCGGCGTGCACCTGCCGGCGTATCTGGTGGACCAGCACTTGCCGGCGACCGTGGGCACCACGGTGCTGGCCCTGATTGGCCTGTTCAATATCTTTGGTACCTATACCGCCGGCTGGCTGGGTGGGCGGATGTCCAAGCCGCGCCTGCTGACGGGCCTGTATCTGCTACGGGCGGTGGTGATCGGGCTGTTCCTGTGGTTGCCGGTGACTCAGACCAGCGCCTACTTGTTCGGCATGGCCATGGGTTTTCTCTGGCTGTCCACCGTGCCTTTGACCAACGGCACCGTGGCCACCTTGTTTGGCGTGCGCAACCTGTCCATGCTCGGCGGCATTGTGTTCCTGTTCCACCAATTGGGGTCTTTCCTTGGTGGTTGGCTGGGGGGCGTGGTGTATGACCGTACCGGGAGCTACGACTTGATCTGGCAGGTGGCGATTCTCCTTAGTCTGTTGGCTGCAGCACTGAACTGGCCGGTGCGCGAGCGGCCGGTGGCGCGTTTGCAGGCCAGCGCGGCATGAACCGCTGGCTGCTGCGCGGTGCCGGCCTGGGCCTCGGCATTCTATTGTTGCTGCTGGCCTGGTGGGGCTGGCACCGGGGCGGGCTGGCGCTGATGCAGTTGGGCATGGGCGCTTGCTAGGGGAACGAGGGGGCGAGTAACGTCGTAGCCCGACACTTTGACAAGGATTCTGGACATGGCTATGCGCTGGTTTGCGGTCCCAGCTTTACTCGCGACCTTGGCCGGCTCTGCATGGGCGGTGGACTGTCCGCCCCTGTTGCAGGGCTCCTTGCCCAAATTGCACGC
This sequence comes from Pseudomonas sp. NFPP12, assembly GCF_900103205.1. Taxonomy (NCBI): domain Bacteria; kingdom Pseudomonadati; phylum Pseudomonadota; class Gammaproteobacteria; order Pseudomonadales; family Pseudomonadaceae; genus Pseudomonas; species Pseudomonas sp. NFPP12. Next base: position 315,116 of record NZ_FMWW01000002.1, on the reverse strand, counting down.
CAAGGAATCCATCGATCTGTGCCAGCGCTTTGCCGGCAAGCCGCTGGTGGTGGTCAATACGGCGAGCTTCTGCGGGTTTGCTCCGCAATTCAAAGGCCTCGAGGCGCTGTACCAGCGTTACAAGGATCAAGGGCTGGAAGTGGTGGGCGTGCCCTCCAATGACTTCAAGCAAGAGTCCAAGGATGGCGCGGAGACTGCCAAGGTCTGCTATGTCAATTACGGCGTGACCTTCACCATGACCGAGCCGCAGAAGGTTCGGGGGGCGGATGCGGTGCACCTGTTCAAGGTGCTGGCGCAGCAGAGCAGCGCGCCGAAGTGGAATTTCTATAAATACGTGGTGGATCGCCAGGGCAATGTGATTGCCAATTTTTCCAGCCTGACCAAGCCGGACAATCCGGAATTCATCGAAGCGGTGGAGAAGGCATTGGCGTCGAAATCCTGAGAAAGCCTATTCATTAGCCAATAAAAAACCCGCATCTGCGGGTTTTTTATTGGTTTGAAACTGCGCGTCCTAGAGTTCGTTAGAACTTGTAGGTGGCGCCCAGGCCGTAGCCCCATGCGCTGTTCTGGTAAGTAGCGCTGTAGGCATTGCCTTTGCCGGTCCTGTTGACGTTGACGTCTTCTTCCTTCAGGTAGGAAACCGCCAGGTCCAGAGTCAGGTCTTCAGTCGGGCTGTAGCCGGCACCGAAGCTGATGGCCTTACGGTCACCGGTAGGGATACGTACGGAACGGTCGGTGTTGTTGGTTGGCGCCTGGTCAACCGAGAGGCCGCTGCGCAGAACCCACTCTTTGTTGACCTTGTAGGAAACACCAACAGCCGAGGCCCAGGTGTCGTGCCAGTTCTGTGGCTCGGTGATGGTGCCGATCGGGCCTCTGGAACCGCCAAGCAGGGCAGGAACACCTTCGTTGTTCACGGTGATGTCTTTCAGGCGGCTCCAGCGAGTCCAGGTGCTACCTGCGTAGACGGTCCACTGGTCATCCAGTTTCTGGGTGACAGAGAAGTCGACGACTTCCGGAGTGGTGATGTCCAGCGAGGCGTCGTACCGGCCGCCATTGAACGGACCGAAGCCCGGGCCGGCGATGTTGGTGTGGCCTTCCAGCTTGTACTTGACCTTCGAGTGGTAGGTCAGGCCCAGGCGAGTAGTGTCGGTAGGCTGTACGATGATGCCGACGTTGTAGCCGATGGCGGTATCGTCACCCTTGATCTTCACGCTGCCATCATTGCGGCCGAAGAGCGCAGGGTTTGGAAACGGGGTCGCGGAAGTCAGTTCACCGCTCAGGCGGTTGATGGTCGGGCCGAAGCCGATCGATACCATGTCATTGAAGGCATAGCTGACGGTCGGTTGCAGGGTGACGACCTTGACTACGCTCTTGTCGCCGTAATAACGGCTGGCAGAAGTGGACTCATAGTTGGTAACCAGGCCGAAGGGTGCATAGGCGCCCAGACCCAATGCCCAGCCGTTGCCCAGTTGTTTGACGAAAAACCCCATAGGAACGCTGGTGAACGGAACCATGTCGCCGTCGCTGGTGCCGCCGGGTGGGCCGCCCTTGACGTTTTTCAGGTTGGTCTTGGCATCGATTGCCGCTACACCGACCGTTACCTGGTCACGTTGCAGCAGGGACATGCCGGCAGGGTTACCGTAAACGGTGCTGGCATCTTCGGCAGAAGAGGAACGACCCGCGAAGCCGGTACCCATGCCGCTGATGCTTTGTTCGTTAAGAGCAAAACCGCTGGCGAAAAGTTGGGTAGAGGCAAGTGCAACCGCGAGACTTATGGTGGATTTGAGCATTACTTTTTTCATTATTAGAACTCCTGGTGATCACCGAGGCGAAAATTACCAACATTTCGATCTCGGCGCTATAGGCTGCAACAGTTGATTTAGAGCGGTTTTGTAGGACAATCCGACCAAAATCGGCTTCTTTCTCCGATTTTGCAAAAGTCGTTGTCAGCAGGCGACCTGGTTTAACGGTGCAATGCAGGTCTGCCAGGCGTAGGCGAAATCTCTTAAACGTCCTTGTGGTTGAAAGGTCTTCCTCCAGATGCGGGCCATGCCGAGCAGGTCGTCGGCAGCGGGGAGCGGCGTGTGTTGCTCTTCCACCAGCAACCAGGCAATGGCGGTGGCGTAACGCAGGTTGACGGTCAGTTCCAGGTGCGGCCCGCTGAGGAACGCATGCTGGCTGGCCAGCCCGCGAACCAGGCTGGCCCGTTCCGGATCCAGTGCCAGGTACTGGTCCCAGAGGGCTTGATGGCGCAACTCGGTGATGCGGTAGAGGCCGTGGCCACGACGATCGTGCAGGGCTGAGCCCAGCGCCGATTGGCTGGCGGCAATGCCCAGCAGCAGGACTTCAGCGGTTTTGCTATGGCTGCCCAGGTACATCAGCGTCGGGCGGATCACATAGCGGCACAACTCGCTGGCGGCGATACCCATAAAGCCCTCGAAGCGTGAAATGGCCGGCGAAACCTGAAGGGCGCTTGGCAGCAAAAAAGGATCAGGTTTGCCGGAAGCGGTTCAGGCCGCTCGAGTTGAAGTGTAGTGTCATATCTGTGCTGTAAAGGACTGTTTTTAAAATATTTCCGTCCTCTTGTTATAAGCCTTATATCGATTGGTACTTTGCTCTGTAGGGTAAATGGGCAAATCGCAGGCAATAAAAAGCCCCGCGATCAGGCGAGGCTTTTCAGGGTTTTCAGCAGTTCGGCGTATCAGGCAACCAGTGCCTGGCGCGCACGTTCGATCACTGCCTGCAGCGGTTCGGCGCTGGAATACTGGTCGGGATACAGGCGTTCGCTGTGACGGGCGATCCCATGTTCGTTGACCAGGGTGAAGCTGAAGCAACCTTTGCGAGCGGCCATGATCAGGCAGTTCAACGGTGCAAAGGCGTGGGTTAGGGTGCGAATGGCATCCTGAGTCTGGATTTGAGTAGACATAATTATTAGGTGTTCCTACAAATGACACGGTTAAGAACCGTGCAACGTTAAAACGTTCCAGTAAACGTCGACCAGCATTGGTCAAACGAAGAACCTGACTGGAACAAAGCAGCCAGTTGCAGCGCGTTGATTGGTTGCGCTAGGGCTGGCAGGTAGGTACTTAGGAGGGCAGGCAACACAGCAAGGGCAAAGGTTCGGGGCCCAGGGTGGAGATCCTGATCAATTTGCAGGTTGGTTCGGTCAGAGTAAATGGCTCGAGCACTGCCGTTGAATTCGTATCAAGGGCGATAGGGTGAGCTTTACCTGGAAACCATCGAGGTGGTCGGTCCTTGGTGTTCGACGTTGTGCTCGGTTGGAGACGCTGTCGATGGGACTTGTTCGACCAGAATTGACTTTCAGCTTGGTACTAACGGCGAGAATTCTATTGAGTTGAACGACATAATGCAAGTGTGCTAGGAAAAAACTTTCAGAAGAGGCCAGAGGCTCAAGCATCAGCTGTGTAACCGTTGCTGTTGTGGCGTGTACGAAAACAGTGCGTTACCGGCGTTAATCTGCGCAAGGTTGTGCACACTTGTTGCGCAGCGTGTCACCCCGTTGTCACCTTCCCCAACGCCTGCCCCCTAGCCTGTCTCGAGAATTTAAGTCAATGATAAACATCGCTTTTTTTTACTGGTGAAAAAATCGTCAGTTTGACTGCAAGGCCCGTCTCATGGGGCTTTGGGAGGGTTGTGGAGGGGTTGTCCACTGAGTTATCCACAGCTTCTGTGGATTGTCCCAAGCGCTTGCTCTAGGACGGGCGTGCTGGCTCTTTTAGGCTTTACCCGGGCGAAAAAAGGAGTAGAGTGGCGCGCCTTCCGATCTGCCCCACAGTGCTTTATGAAGTTTCGCTCCGTATCACCTTCTGTTACCGCGACCCCTGCCAGTGTTACCGAACCCAAGCGGTTTTCCCTGCGCGTTGCTCTCTGGCTGTTGGACAGCCCGCGCCTTGGTCACAACCCCAACGTCAAGCATTTTGCTGGACGCCTGCTCAAGCAGCCGGCCCGGGAAGGCGTGGTCGCGGCGCAGAGTCGCCTGGGCCAGCTGATGTGCCGCGAATGCGGCAACGCCCGTGATCGTCGCATCGGCCATGACCTGTTGCGCCAGGCTGCCCGTGCCGGCGACCGCCGTGCGCAATTGGAGCTGGGCCGGATCGAAGACTGAGCTGTCCAACACTCGGACGCTTGGTTAACCTTCATTTCTTCTTTCTACGGCAGGAATCGCTATGGCTATGGACTTGACCAGCTTGCTGCTTGGCCTGGCGGGAGCGGCGCTGCCGCTACTGGTTCTGGCCTGGCAACTGCAACGCCGGGCCAGTTCCAGCCAGACTGAGCTGAGCCTGCTGGAAGAGCGCCTGGCCACGGCCCAATTGGCCCAGGAGGGGTTGGCAGCACAGTTGGATGCCAGCCGCGATGAAGTCAGCGACCTGAGCCAGGCCAATGCTCTGAAGCAGGCGGACCTGGCAGCCCTGCGCCGCGAGGTCGAATTGCTGCAGATCGAGCGCGATAACGCCCGTGATGCCGCCCACGCCTGGAACCTGGAACGGGCCGCCAAAGAAAACGAATTGCGCCGGCTGGATGCCCTGGCGGCGTCCTTGAATGCCGAGCTTCGTGAGCAGCAGGACAGCCACCAGCAGCGCCTGACCGATCTGCAAGGCTCGCGGGATGAGTTGCGGGCCCAGTTCGCCGAGCTGGCGGGCAAGATCTTCGATGAGCGCGAACAGCGTTTCGCCGAGACCAGCCAGCAGCGCCTTGGGCAGTTGCTGGACCCGCTCAAGGAGCGCATCCAGTCCTTCGAGAAGCGGGTCGAGGAAAGCTATCAGGCCGAAGCCCGGGAGCGCTTCTCCCTGGCCAAGGAGCTGGAGCGCCTGCAACAGCTGAACCTGCGCCTGAGCGATGAGGCCACCAACCTGACCCGTGCCCTCAAGGGCCAGAAGACTCAGGGCAACTGGGGCGAGCTGATTCTGGAGCGAGTGCTGGAGCACGCCGGCCTGGAAAAGGGCCGCGAGTATCAGACTCAGGTCAGCCTCAAGGGCCCGGATGGCGAGCGCTTCCAGCCTGACGTGCTGATCATGTTGCCGGGTGACAAGCAGGTGGTAGTGGATTCCAAGGTCAGCCTCACGGCTTACCAGCAATACGTCGGTAGCGACGATCCGCAGGTCGCCCAGGCGGCTCTGAAACAGCACGTGCTGTCCTTGCGCAATCACGTCAAAGGTCTGGCCGGCAAGGATTACAAGCGCCTTGAAGGCTTGCACAGCCTTGATTTCGTGCTGCTGTTCGTGCCCATCGAGGCAGCGTTTTCCGCGGCTCTGCAGGCCGAGCCGAATCTGTTCCAGGAAGCCTTTGACCGGCATATCGTGATCGTCAGCCCAACCACGTTGCTGGCCACCTTGCGGGTGATCGACAGCCTGTGGAAGCAGGAACGCCAGAGCCAGAATGCCCGGGAGATCGCTGAGCGCGCCGGCTGGCTGTACGACAAGTTCGTGCTGTTTATCCAGGACCTGGATGAAGTGGGCAATCGCCTGCAACAACTGGACAAGGCCTACGCCGCTGCACGTAACAAGCTGACTGAAGGGCGTGGCAACCTGGTCAGCCGTAGCGAGCAGCTCAAGCTGCTTGGCGCCCGGGCCAGCAAGAGCTTGCCGGCGGACTTGCTGGAGCGGGCCATGACCGACGCCGAAGGACGCGAGCTGGAATTGCCGGAGTAATCCGGCAAAGGCCCGTCAGCCCAGGGGCAGGTGCCGGCTCAGCAGGGCGCGCAAGGCCGCCGGTTTCACCGGCTTGGCCAAATAGTCCAGGCCCGCTGCGTGGACCTGGGCGACCATTTCAGGGCGCCCATCGGCACTGATCACGACCCCCGGTACCGGCTCGCCCAGTTGCGTGCGCAGCCAGGCCATGACCTCGGTTCCGGTCTCGCCGTTATCCAGGTGGTAGTCCACCAGGGCCAGTTGCGGGCGGATGCCTTCTTTGAGCAGCGCCGCGCATTCCTCGCGGTTGCGGGCGGTCCAGACCTGGCAGCCCCAGCGGGTGAGCAGGCTGTTCATGCCGATCAGAATGCTGTCTTCATTATCGACGCAGAGCACTTGCCCGCCATTGAGGGGCTGGCCGTTGAGCTCGGCTGCCTTGCCTGGAGCCACCACGCTGCTGCGGGCCAGGGGCACGCTGACGCTGAATACGCTGCCTTTGCCGGGCCAGGAACGTACCTGCAACGGATGGTCGAGCACCCGGCACAGGCCATCGGCAATCGCCAGGCCCAGGCCCAGGCCTTTCTCGGCGCGGGTCTGGTGGCTGTCCAGGCGCTTGAATTCTTCGAAGATCACCTGCTGCTTGTCCTGGGGAATACCCGGCCCCCGGTCCCAGACTTCCAGGCTCAACGTTTCACCACGGCGGCGCACTCCCAGCAAAACGGGGCCCTTGGCGTAACGGAAGGCATTGGTCAGAAAGTTCTGCAGCACCCGACGTAGCAGCTTGCTGTCGCTGTCGATGCGCAGATGGCTGCCGCGCACCCGGAACTGCAAGCCCTGTTCCTGGGCCAGGGCCTTGAATTCGGCTCCCAGGGTGTCGAACAGTTCGTTGAGGGCAAAGGGCTTGCGATCAGGGGTGATCTTGCCGTTTTCCAGGCGCGAGATGTCCAGCAGGTCGCTGATCAGGTCCTCGGCGGAGCGCAACGAACTGTCCAGATGCTGCACCAGTTGCTGGGCTTCGGCGGACAGGCCGTCGTCCTGGTGGGACAGGGCCGCGGAGAACAGGCGCGCGGCGTTCAGCGGTTGCATCAGATCGTGGCTGACCGCGGCCAGAAAACGCGTCTTCGACTGGTTGGCCGCTTCCGCCGTGCCCTTGGCCTCAGTCAGTGCTGCGTTGAGTTGCGACAGTTCGTGGGTACGCTCAGCCACTCTTTGTTCCAGCCCTTCATTGGCCTCGGTGAGGGCCTGCTCGGCTTCGCGGAACGGGGTGATGTCGGTGAAGCTCATGACAAAGCCGCCGCCGGGCATGGGGTTGCCGATCAGTTCGATGACCCGGCCATTGGGGAACAGCCGCTCGGAAGTATGAGCCCGACCCTGGCGCATCCAGTGCAGGCGCCGGGCCACATGGACTTCTGCCTCGCCAGGTCCGCACAGGCCGCGCTCGGCATTGTGACGAATGATGTCGGCAATTGGCCGGCCCACGCTGATCAGCCCATCGGGGTAGTTGAACAGCTCCAGGTAGCGGCGGTTCCAGGCCACCAGCTTCAGCGACTGATCGACCACGCTGATGCCTTGGGTAATGTTTTCAATCGCCCCTTGCAGCAGGGCCCGGTTGAACTGCAGCACCTCGGACGCTTCGTCGGCGATGCGCACCACGTCTTCGAGCTGCATCTCCCGGCCTTCAATGGCGGCCTTGACCACCGCGCGGGTGGAAGAGGCGCCGAGCACACCGGCCAGCAGGCGCTCGGTATGGGCGATCCACTCGCCGTCGGCATTCTGGTTCGGGTTGAAGCCTTTGCCCTGACGATAGGCGAAGCGGATGAAGCTCTGGCGCGCACGTTCCTCACCGACAAAACGCGCGGCCAGTTTCAGCAGGTCGTCGATCTGTACCGCCAGCATCGAGCGGGAGCTGAGGCGGCCGCTGATTTCCTGGCCGATGAAGCGTCCGGCCTGCCAGTGCTCGGAGACTCGGGTGCGCGAGAGCACCGAGACCCAGGCGAACAGGGTGAAGTTGCCCGCCAGGGACAGCACTACGCCTTGGGTCAGCGGGGTGATCGGCAGGTTCAGCGGATTGCCGTGCAGCCAGGCCAGGCCGGGGAAACTGCTCAGGGACCAGCCCAGGCTGTGGGCGGCGATGGGCAGGATCAGGGTGTAGAACCAGATGAAGGTACCGGCAGCCAGGCCGGCGAATACACCGCGGCGGTTGGCCTGTTTCCAGTACAGCGCCCCGAGCATGGCCGGTGCCAGCTGGGTCACGGCGGCGAAGGCGATCTGGCCGATGGTGGCCAGGCTGGCGGTGGAGCCCAGCAGGCGATAGCTGACGTAGGCCAGCAACAGGATGACCACGATGCTCACCCGGCGCACCGAGAGCATCCAGTGGCGGAAGACTTCGAACGGCCGCTCGGCATTCTTGTGGCGCAACAGCCAGGGCAGCAGCATGTCGTTGGAGACCATGGTGGACAGCGCCACGCTGGCGACGATCACCATGCCGGTGGCCGCCGAGGCGCCGCCGATGAATGCCAGCAGAGCCAGGGCGGGGTGGGCCTGGGCCAGGGGCAGGCTGATGACGAAGGAGTCCGGCAATACGCTGCTGGGCAGGAGCATCTGCCCGGCGAGGGCGATGGGCACCACGAACAGCGCGGCGAGGGCCAGGTACGCCGGGAACACCCATTTGGCCAGGCGCAGATCCTGGGGTTCGATGTTTTCCACCACGGTGACGTGGAACTGCCGCGGCAGGCAGATGATCGCCATCATCGCCACTCCGGTCTGCACCACCATCGACGGCCAGTTGATGGTTTCCTTCCAGTACTGCTCCAGTCGCGGAGCCAGCATGGCCTGGTTGAACAGGTCGTCGAAGCCGTCATAGAGGCCGAAGGTGACGAAGGCGCCGACGGCGAGAAAGGCAAACAGCTTGACCAGGGATTCGAAGGCAATCGCCAGCACCATGCCGCGGTGGTGCTCGGTGGCATCGAGGTTGCGGGTCCCGAAGACGATGGTGAACAGGGCCAGGATCAGCGACACGATCAGCGCCGTGTCCTGGGCGCGGGTGCCCATGGCGTCTGCACCAGCACCGATCAGCAGGTTGACCCCAAGCACGATGCCCTTGAGCTGCAGGGCGATGTAGGGCAGTACCCCCACCAGGCAGATCAGCGCCACCACCACCGCCAGCGACTGGGATTTGCCATAGCGGGCAGCAATGAAGTCGGCGATCGAGGTGATGTTCTCCTGCTTGCTGATCATCACCATCTTCTGCAGCACCCAGGGGGCGAACACCAGCAGCAGGATGGGGCCGAGGTAGATCGGCAGGAAGGCCCAGAGCTGCTCGGCCGCCTGGCCCACCGCGCCAAAGAAGGTCCAGCTGGTGCAGTAGACCGCCAGCGACAGGCTGTATACCCAGGCCCGCACCCGCGGCGGAAGTGGCGCGCTGCGGCGGTCACCGTAGAAGGCGATGGCGAACATGATGGCCATATAGGCCAGGGCAACGGCGGCGATCAGCCCGCTGGACAACGACATGGAAACTCCGGAACAAAGACACCGGGCACCTCAGCCCGGCCAGACAGTCTGGCACGATGTTGGATTGGCGTCAGTGTCGACCAAGGTATCAGCGCGGCCTGATGTCGCAGGGCTGAGCCGAGGCGGGGAAGGGCTACGGCTGCAGAGCGATCTCGATCAGTTCATGGAGTTCCTGAACCGGCAGTGGCGTGGCGGAGAACAGGATGCGAAACACTGTGGGTGCTACCAGCAGGTTCAGCAGGCGGTCGATGTCCGGCAGGTTTTCCGTGTGGCCCTGATAGCGCTCGAGGATGCACTGCAACTGCCCGCTGAGGATGGTCACGCAATAGCCCGGGGTCGCGCTGCATTGCACATCGCGCATCATGTTGCGCCCGGGCTCCGAGCTCATTTCGTCCAGATACTGTTCGGCCCAGGCCCGCAGGTCGCCGCGCAGGCTGCCGGTATTGGCCGGTTCGCTGTCCGGGCGCATTCGTTCCAGGGCGACATCGGCCAGCAGGGCCGACAGGTCGCCCCAGCGCCGGTAGATGGTCGACGGAGTGACGCCTGCTCGGGCGGCGATCTGCGGCACGGTGAGGGACGAGCGATCCTGCTCTTCAAGGAGCTCGCGGACCGCGGTGTGAATGGATTCCTGGACCCGGGCGCTACGGCCGCCGGGGCGCAGACCTTCTTTGATAGCCATGGGGCGGCACCTTAACACAAAGAATTTGCTTTAAGCATTGGCGGGTAGCACACTGCGCAAAAGCAAAATATTAGCTTTAGTGGAGCGTGCTTATGTCCGGTGCTATCGACACTTGCGTGTCCAACCGTCGCAGTCTGGTGTTTCTGGCCATTACCCTGTTGAGTTTTCTGGCTGCCTCCAGCGTACCGACCCCGCTGTACCACCTGTATCAGGAAAACCTGCACTTTTCCCCGGCGGTGCTGACCCTGATATTCGGGGTCTACGCGATAAGCCTGCTGGCGGCTCTGCTGACCGTAGGGTCGCTGTCGGATCACCTGGGGCGGCGACCGGTGATTTTTGTCGCCTTGCTGCTCAATATCCTGGCGATGTTGCTGTTCATCAATGAAAGCGGAGTGCAGTGGCTGATTGCCGCGCGGGTGATGCAAGGCTTTGCCACCGGCATGGCCACCAGTGTGCTGGGGGCGGCCCTGCTGGATACCGATCGCCAGCAGGGGCCGTTGGTCAATAGCGTTGCGCCGCTATTGGGCATGGCCTGTGGTGCCATGGGGGCCAGCCTGTTGGTGGAGTTTGCGCCCTGGCCGCTGCAATTGAGCTACTGGCTGCTGCTCGGGGTGTTCGTGCTCCAGGCCGGGTATGTCTGGCGCTTGCCGGAAAGTGTCAGCCCGCAACCCGGTGCCTGGGCTTCGCTGAAACCCACGCTGCATGTGCCGGTGCAAGCGCGGCGCGCGTTATGGCTGGCCTTGCCGGTGGACGTGGCGGTGTGGGCGGTGGGCGGCTTCTATCTGTCGCTGGCGCCTTCGCTGGTCCGTGCGGCGACCGGCTCCACCTCGAACCTGATCGGCGGTGGCCTGGTGGCGGTGCTGACACTCAGCGGCGCGCTGATGATCTATTCCCTGCGTCAGCGTCCTGCAGACAGGGTGCTGCGCCTGGGCGCCGGGATGCTGGCGACGGGAGTGATGCTGATCCTCGCTGCGGTGCATAGCGCCAGCCTGCCGTTGTTCTTCTTTGGCACCTTGGTGCTGGGCAGCGGCTTTGGTGCCGGTTTTCTCGGTGCGCTGCGCAGTGTGGTGCCACTGGCCCTGCCTCATGAGCGTGCGGGTCTGATGTCGGCGTTTTATGTGCTGAGCTATCTGGCCTTCTGTCTGCCGGCGTTGTTGGCTGGCAACCTGACCCGCAGCTTCGGCCTGATCGCTACTACCGACGGCTATGGTGCGGTACTGGTTCTCTTGTCCCTCGGGGCACTGCTGGCCCTGATGCGCCAGCGCCCGGTGACGGCGTGTGGGGCGTCGGGGCTTTGAGCCCGAGGCTTCAAGGGCTGCGGGATTGTGCCTGGGAAGCCGCAGGGGAGAGGTGCTGTACGCCAATCAGATACGGGCGTGTCGCCGGGCGCGGTCCGATTGCGGTGATCGCTCCTGGGGCCGTGCATAGATGTTTATCTGCAAAATAGATAACAGATAGAGAAATTACCCGTTATATAGATATTCGATTAGGTTCTACCATGTTTCCTACCTCATCGGAGGACAGGAGACACGACCATGACATGCCCCAATAGCGTTAAAACCGGCCACTGGCCATTGAGCCATCTGCCGCATCCCCTCGAAGCCATTCGCCAATTCACCCCCAACTGGTTCGCCGCCACCATGGGCACCGGGGTTCTGGCCTTGGCGCTGGCCCAGTGGCCGGCCGAGGTTCCCGGCTTGCACCAGGTGGCAGAGGGTTTCTGGTGGCTGACCATCGCCCTGTTCCTGTTGTTTACCGCGATGTATACCGCACGCTGGGTACTGTTCTTCGACGAGGCGCGGCGGATTTTCGGGCACTCCACGGTCTCGATGTTCTTCGGCACCATCCCCATGGGCCTGGCGACCATCATCAATGGCTTGCTGGTGTTCGGCATACCTCGCTGGGGCGATGGTGTGGTGGAGGTGGCGCAACTGCTGTGGTGGCTGGATGTGGCCATGTCCCTGGCCTGCGGGATCCTGATTCCCTACATGATGTTCACCCGCCAGGAACACAGCATCGACCAGATGACCGCGGTCTGGCTGCTGCCAGTGGTGGCGGCCGAAGTGGCGGCGGCCAGTGGCGGCCTGCTTGCGCCTCATCTGCTGGATGCCCACGGGCAGTTAGTAATGCTCAGCACCAGCTACGTGCTGTGGGCCTTTTCGCTGCCGGTGGCGTTCAGCATCCTGACCATCCTGCTGTTGCGCATGGCGCTGCACAAACTGCCCCATGAAAGCATGGCGGCGTCGAGCTGGCTGGCCCTGGGGCCAATCGGCACCGGTGCCCTGGGCATGCTGGTACTGGGCGCCGATGCACCGGCGATCTTTGCTGCCAATGGCTTGCCCGGCGTCGGTGAGATTGCCGCCGGCCTGGGCCTGGTGGCGGGGCTCACATTGTGGGGGTTCGGTCTGTGGTGGATGTTGATGGCCGTGCTCATCACCCGCCGTTACCTGCGCGAAGGCATACCCTTCAATCTTGGCTGGTGGGGCTTTACCTTTCCTCTGGGCGTGTATTCGCTGGCCACCCTTAAACTGGGCAGCACCTTGCACCTGGGGTTTTTCAGTGTGTTTGGCGCGGTACTGGTGGCGGCGCTGGCGGTGATGTGGCTGATCGTGGCCAAGCGAACGGTGCAGGGGGCTTATAAAGGAGAGCTGTTTGTCTCGCCGTGCATTGCGGGGTTACGGAAATAATCGGCAAAGATAGGTAAGGTTGTGGCCTGGATCGATATTCGACATTCCAATAACAGTATCCACGCCACTCAGGGACATGGAAGATGAGTCACCCTTCGCAGTTCACCTTGCTTCGCAAGCGGCGGTTCCTGCCGTTTTTCATCACGCAATCCCTCGGTGCCTTCAACGACAACATCTTCAAGCAGTCGCTGATCCTGGCCATTCTCTACAAGCTGAGCATCGAGGGTGACCGGTCGATCTGGGTCAACCTCTGTGCCTTGCTGTTCATCCTGCCGTTCTTCCTGTTTTCCGCCCTGGCCGGGCAGTTTGGCGAGAAGTTCGCCAAGGACTCGCTGATCCGCCTGATCAAACTGGGGGAGATCGCGATCATGGTGGTGGGGGCGGTGGGCTTCGCCTTCGATCACCTGTCGCTGATGCTGGTGGCCCTGTTCGCCATGGGCACCCACTCGGCGCTGTTCGGCCCAGTGAAGTATTCGATCCTGCCCCAGGCCTTGCGTGAAGAGGAATTGGTGGGAGGCAACGGCCTGGTGGAAATGGGCACGTTCCTGGCGATCCTGGCCGGCACTATCGGCGCTGGGGTCATGATGTCCTCGGAGCATTACGCGCCGATAGTCTCCAGCGCCATGATCGGTGTGGCGGTACTGGGCTACCTGGCCAGCCGCGCCATTCCCCGGGCTGCCGCGGCGACCCCGGAGATGCGCCTGAACTGGAATATCTTCAGCCAGTCCTGGGCCACCTTGCGCCTGGGGCTGGGGCAGACCCCGGCGGTGTCGCGCTCGATTGTCGGCAACTCCTGGTTCTGGTTCGTCGGCGCCATCTACCTGACCCAGATTCCGGCCTATGCCAAGGAATGGATGCACGGCGACGAGACCGTGGTAACCCTGATCCTGACGGTGTTCTCGGTGGGGATTGCCGTAGGCTCGATGCTGTGCGAGAAGCTGTCGGGGCGCAAAGTTGAGATCGGTCTGGTACCGTTCGGCTCCTTTGGCCTGACGGTGTTCGGCCTGCTGCTGTGGTGGCATTCCGGTGGTATCCCGGAAAGCGCCACGGGTCATGGCTGGATTGAAGTGCTGGGTTTTGCCCATGCCTGGTGGGTGCTGTTCGATGTCCTTGGCCTGGGGATCTTCGGTGGCTTCTATATAGTGCCGCTGTATGCCCTGATCCAGTCCCGTACCCCGGAAAACGAGCGGGCCCGGGTGATAGCCGCCAACAACATTCTCAATGCGCTGTTCATGGTGGTCTCGGCGATTGTCTCTATCGTGATGCTGAGCATGGTCCAGCTGACCATTCCCCACTTGTTCCTGGTGGTGTCGCTGCTCAACATTGCGGTCAACGTCTACATCTTCAAGGTGGTGCCCGAGTTCAGCATGCGTTTCATGATCTGGCTGCTCAGCCATTCCATGTACCGCGTCGAGCATCGCAATCTGGAGTTGATCCCTGATGAAGGTGCTGCCCTGCTGGTGTGCAACCACGTGTCTTTCGTCGATGCCTTGCTGATTGGCGGTGCGGTGCGTCGGCCGATTCGCTTCGTCATGTACTACAAGATCTACAACCTGCCGGTGTTGAACTTCATCTTCCGTACCGCTGGAACCATTCCCATCGCCGGTCGGCATGAAGACCTGCAGATCTATGAAAAAGCCTTCCAGCGCATTGCCCAGTACCTGCGCGATGGCGAGCTGGTGTGCATTTTTCCCGAGGGCAAGCTGACTGCCGATGGCCAGATCAACGAGTTCAAGGGCGGGCTGACACGGATTCTCGAGGAAACCCCGGTGCCGGTGATTCCCATGGCTCTGCAAGGCTTGTGGGGCAGCTTCTTCAGTCGCGATCCGAGCAAGGGTTTCTTCCACCGCTTCTGGTCGCGAGTGACCCTGGTGGCCGGGCCATCGGTGGCGGTGGACGCGGCCGAACCGGCGCAGTTGCAGGCCATGGTGGCGCAGTTGCGGGGCCCACGGCGCTAGCTGCCGGATACGAAAACGCCCGCACATTTGCGGGCGTTTTCATTTCTGCCTGGGCTTTTCAGCTGGCGCTGACTTTCAGGCCCACCAGGCCGGCGATGATCAGCGCCACGCTGACCAGGCGCACCAGAGCCATGGATTCGCCAAACAGGATGATGCCGGCGATCACCGTGCCGACGGCGCCGACTCCGGTCCAGATGGCATAGGCCGTGCCCAGGGGCAGTTCCTTCATCGCCAGGCCCAGCAGGCCGAGGCTGATGGCCATGGCAATGATGGTCAGGGCGGTGGGCAGCGGGCGGCTGAAGCCATCGGTGTATTTCAGGCCGACGGCCCAGCCCACTTCAAACAAACCGGCAAAAAACAGAATGATCCAGGACATGCCTACCTCATCGGTTGATGGGGTCGTCCCCGGAATTGATCGCTCGAATGAGTCGCGAGGTCGTCCTCGCGATGCGCAGTATACTGCCCACTCTCACGTGGGCGAGTATTTTTTTCCTCAGTCATGGCCTCGCTGTATTTCCAGCTTTTGTTCGGCTGGATCTTCCATTCGCCGGAAATAGGTCGAGAGCAGGGCCCCGGAAATGTTGTGCCAGACGCTGAACAAGGCGCTGGGTACCGCCGCCAGTGGCGAGAAATGAGCGCTGGCCAGGGCCGCGCCCAGGCCGGAGTTCTGCATGCCGACTTCCAGGGCCAGGGATTTTCGTTGCGCCAGTGGCAGCTTGAACAGACGACCCGTGAAGTAGCCCAGCAGGTAGCCGAAGCTGTTGTGCAGCATCACCACGGCCATGATCAGCAGGCCTGACTCGGCGATTTTCGCCTGGCTGGCGGCCACCACCGCGGTGACGATGATGACGATGCTCACCACGGAAACCAGCGGCAGTACTTCCACCGCGTGCTGCACCCGCTGGCCCAGCAGGCGCTGGGCCAGCACTCCCAGCACGATCGGTAGCAGCACCACTTGCAGGATCGACCAGAACAGCTCCATGAACGAGACCGGTAGCCAGGCCGAGGCCAGCAACCAGATCAGCGCCGGGGTCAGCAGTGGGGCCAGTAGAGTGGTAACCGCTGCAATGGCCACCGACAGCGCCAGGTCGCCGCGGGCCAGCCAGGTCATCACGTTGGAAGAGGTGCCGCTTGGGCAGCAGCCGACCAGGATCACCCCGACGGCGATTTCCGGCGGCAGGTGAAATGCCTGGCAGAGCACCCAGGCCACCCCGGGCATGATCACGAAATGGGCCACCACTCCCAGGGCCACGCGCCATGGGTGGCGGGCCACTTCGGCGAAATCTTCGAGTTTCAGGGTCAGGCCCATGCCGAACATCACCAGGCCCAGCAGCGGCACGATGGCGCCCTTGAGACCGACGAACCAGCCAGGCTGGAAGAATGCCAGGATGGCGAAGATCAGTACCCAGTAAGCGAAGGTGTTGCCGACAAAGCGGCTCAGTGCAGCCAGTGCGCGCATGACCTGTTCCTTATTATGTGAAAACGCCACCGAAGGCGGTGGCGTCTAGTGCGTAGCGGTTATCCGGGCAAGGCGTCAGATGCCCTGCGGAATCTCCTCGCCGCCCAGGGCTTCGAACAGCGCCGGCAGGAAGTCGCCGAAGGTCAGCATCATCAGGGTGAAGCTGGCATCCTGCTGGCCGAGGGCTTCATCACCGCCGTCCTGTTCCGCCTGATCCTGCAGCAGGTCTTCGAACTTCAGGCGCTTGACCACCATTTTGTCGTCGAGCATGAAGGACAGTTTGTCCTGCCAGGCCAGGGACAGTTGAGTGACCACCTTGCCGGTGCTCAGGTGCAGCTGGATTTCCTCGCCGGTCAGGTCCTGGCGCTTGCAACGCACGATGCCGCCGTCCTCGTGGGTGTCGCGTAGTTCGCACTCGTCGAGTACGAAGAAGTCGTCGGCGGCTTTCTGGGTCTTGACCCATTCGGTCATGATCGCGGTGGGAGCGATCTTCACGGTCAGCGGGCGAACCGGCAGGGTGCCGAGGACTTCGCGCAGGGTGGAGAGCAGGTCTTCGGCGCGCTTCGGGCTGGCCGAGTTGACCAGGATCAGGCCCTGTTTCGGGGCAATGGCGGCGAAGGTCGAGGAGCGACGGATAAACGCACGGGGCAGGAAGGCCTGGATGATTTCATCCTTGATCTGGTCGCGTTCCTTCTTATAGACCTTGCGCATCTGTTCGGCTTCGATCTCTTCGACCTTTTCCTTCACCGCATCGCGCACCACGCTGCCAGGCAGGATGCGTTCCTCCTTGCGCGCGGCTACCAGCATGAAGTCCTGGCTGACGTGAACCAGCGGGGCGTCTTCACCTTTGCCGAAAGGGGCGACGAAACCGTAAGTGGTCAACTCCTGGCTTGCACAGGGGCGCGCCAGTTTGGTCGCCAGTGCAGTTTCCAGCGCCTCAGCATCAAAAGGCAGATCTTGGGTCAGGCGATAGATCAGCAGGTTTTTGAACCACATGGGGTGAATCTCTCCTTTATACAAAGGAGGGCATTATTCTCTTCGCTGCTGCTCAGGCCAACCCTTCGCTAAGCCTTTGGAAGGCCTGAAAAAATTATTATAAAAAGTGCTTGCCAGAGTGGGGGCTGCTCCGTAGAATGCGCGCCACACCGAACGTGAAGGGTGATTAGCTCAGCTGGGAGAGCGTCTGCCTTACAAGCAGAATGTCGGCGGTTCGATCCCGTCATCACCCACCATTCGCATTCAGTGTTACGCGCAGCGGTAGTTCAGTCGGTTAGAATACCGGCCTGTCACGCCGGGGGTCGCGGGTTCGAGTCCCGTCCGCTGCGCCATATTCGGTAACCTGGAACACTGAACGCCAGGTCACCACAGAAAGCCCGCTAACGCGGGCTTTTTGCTGTAAAGAGTTACGTGGGTTGTGTTGCTGTACATGGAAATTTGGTTTTTTTAATAAAATTATTAATTAAATCAACATTTTAAGGATTTCTGTGGCATAATGCGCCCCGCAACGAAGGTAAAGGGTGATTAGCTCAGCTGGGAGAGCGTCTGCCTTACAAGCAGAATGTCGGCGGTTCGATCCCGTCATCACCCACCACTTACTTTCAACGCTACGCGCAGCGGTAGTTCAGTCGGTTAGAATACCGGCCTGTCACGCCGGGGGTCGCGGGTTCGAGTCCCGTCCGCTGCGCCATATTCGGCAACCTGGAACACTGAACGCCAGGTCGCCACACAAAGCCCGCTCAATGCGGGCTTTTTGCTGTCTGGGATTTGTATCGGTTCGAATCCTGCGCATGAAAAAAGCGGCCCGAGGGCCGCTTTTTGCGTTTTTGCCTACTGCTCGGCGTTACGGCTGTGCCGGTAGTCGCTGACGGCTTCATACACAGCCTTGCGCAGACGGTTGATGCCGCCGATGGGGCGATGGGCTTCCAGGCCGAACCAGGGGTTGAAGGACTGGTTGTCGCAAGCCAGGTTTTGCGCCGGGGTATCGAAGTCCTGGGCGGGAAGGGTTACCCGCGCCACCGTTTCAAAGGGGGCGTCACTTTCTTTCCACTCAATGCTGGTGTCTTCGATCGGCATGAAACGGTTCGGGTCCTGGCGCTGGACCTGCAGTACGAAACAGGCCGCAACCCGATCGGTGGAGAGCTGCTGGGTCAGGGCGCTGCGCAGGAAGTTGGGCAGATCCTGGTTCTGTGCTGGCAGGCTGTAGGCCGGGCAACTCTCGGGGTCCGGCATGACCCGGAATTTGGCGTTGGCATTGCCGAACTTGTAGGGCGAGACCGAGTAGTAGATGGTCTGGGTCGGGCTGGCCGGGGCCGGTGACAGGGTCGCCAGGGCGATGAACAGATGCCGTACCTGCCAGGTGCGCGGATCCCACCCGGGGAAGAATGCTCCGACTTTCTTGCCGTCCGCCTGGGCGGCGATGTTCTGCTGATATTCGGCTACGTCGCTGACGAAGAAATTCGGATGATTGAACATCACGAAGTCCTGTTCACGGCGTTGTGATTCCGACGCCATCAATTGTTGCCCGGGAACATCCAGTAGCTTGATCGCCATGCCGCGGGCGTCGCGAATACTGTCGAACTGCGGGTAGGCGTTGCCGTTGGACAGGCGTACGACGGCCTGCCAGGTCTGGCCAGGGGTGGCAAATACTCCCTGGCGCAGTGGCGGGCTCAAGTCGTTGAGGACCTGGACTTGCGCCTTCACGCAACCGTGAGCCTTGGCATGGGCATCGCGCAGGTAGCGGGTGCCTTCGCGGTGCTGGTCAACGATGCGCACCGCGGTCTGGATGATGTCCTGGGTGCGGGCTGCCTCATCGGCAGGAACCTGCTCCTGCACCGCTACCGGGCCTCGGTGGTGCCAGGCGAACCAGGCACTGGACAGTGCCCAGCCCAGCAGGCTGATGACCAGTAGCAATAACAGGGCCCTGCCCAGCAAGGCGCCGAGGCGCAGCCACAGTCGGGCCAGCAGGGACGGTCGTTTTCTGGCGAGATCGAGTTTCATGGCAATTGCGACTCCAATGGTCCGCCCAGCACTTTTAGGTATTCCAGCAAGGCCCAGCGTTCTTCTGGCTGCAGCAGTGGGCCGATAACGCCATTGCCGCGCTGGCCGGCGCGGAATTCGTGGCCGCTGTTGTGGTTGCCGCTGATGCGGGTATCGAATTCAAAACCGTTCTTGAAGGCTTCCGGGCGATAGCCCAGGTGCTTGGGATCGTACTCGAAGGTGCCGCGGTAGAAGGTTGTCGAGCGCTCTGATTGCGGAGACAGCAGTTGATAGAGGTTGGGTACCGAGCCGTTGTGCAGGTACGGCGGTGTGGCCCAGACCCCGGCCAGCGGGCGGGCCTTGTAGGCGCGCAACTCGCGTACGCCGATCGGCAGCCCGTAGCCGTCCAGCCGCGGGCGCTCCTCGGGGGTGACCTTGGCGTCGCTATAGGCGCGCTCTTCGACAAAGGCCGTGATGTAGGCCAGGCCCTTGGCAGCCGAGAGTTGACGCAGGTCCAGCGGTTCGCTGGGTGTCGGGTGCAGCTCGACATTGGACCTGGCAAGTTCGGCGGTATCCCACTGCAAGGAGCTCAGGTCATAACGCAGGTCGGCGATATTGCTCGCCGAATTCGGGTCGGTGCCAATCACCGCTACCGGAAGCATTTTCAACTGCTGCACGGGGCGGCCGTTGTTGTCGCTGACCGAGGGTACATGACAGCCGGCACAGTTGCTGGCGAACAGCTCGCGGCCCTTGGCGGCCAGCGGCTTGTCGATCGTGCCCAGCAAGGCTTCTGGCCAGGCCGGTGGCTTGAGGCGCTGCAAGGTTTCCTCGATCAGGTTGAGATCGCGGACACGTACGCTGGAAGGGTAGCGGGCCTCGCCGGTGAGGGGTTGGCCGTTGGCGTCGAACAGGTTCAGGGTGGCGCCAACCCCCAGGGCTTCGCCGATATTGCGCGCCATGGGTTGCTGCGCCGAGCCGTTCCACTGGACCCAGTCGAAGGTCCAGATATCCCAGAGTTGCGGGTAGTCCACCGGGGCATTGGCGATCCGATAGTTCTCAGGGGAAATGGCGTCGCCGAAGCTGGCATTGGCGATGCGGCCAAAGGCGTCGGTACGGCCCGGACCCTCTTCGGTTGGATAGAGGCCGCGATGGGTATCATTCCAGGCCACCCGCAGGAAGTTATCCAGCGAGACCTTGAAGTCCTTGCGCAGCTGTTCGTGCCTGGCTTCGTAGTCGGCGCCCAGCACCTTGCGGGCGAAGCGCTCGAATTTCCAGGGGTTGTAGTAGGTGCTGGTCAGGCTGGCCACGAGGGCCTGGCCGAAGCTGCCACCACGCAGGGTCGGTACACTGGACGGTAGTACGTGCTGCGCCGAGCCGCCATCAATGCGCAGGGCTTGATGGTTGAACCGCAGCTCGCCGGTGTGGCAGGCAGCACAGGTGATGTCCAGGTATTGTTCCGCGCTGCCCGGATTCTGATGGCGGGCGAAGCCCACGGGCAGGTTGCCGGGATTCTGCGCTGTGGCTTTCTGCCCCGGCTCCACCAGGAAGCCGAAGCGGGCCAGGTACTCGGGAGCGGCAAAGGGCTGCTCGGAGAACGGCAGTTCCAGAGCGCTGAACCATTCATAGCGCAGGCCTTTGACCTGGGTGCCCTGGGGAGTGAAATAGTAGGTCTGGCGATCCTTGGCATCCCATTGGTCCAGGTAGTGCACCTGTTCAACGGGTACATAGTCGGGGAGTTTCGGATTGGCCACGTAGTACAGGACCACAGCCAGGACAATGCCGATCAGCACGGCAATCAACAGCAACACACGATAGATGAGGCGCAAGATGTACTTCCTTGTCGAATTTCGTTTCCTTATGCCTGAGCTCATCTGACGCGGCAAGTAGCCATTACTTGAGCTATGGTTATTCGCGCCCGTTCAAGCGCCTCGGTAAGCGGCCTGGGCAGGGTGTACCCCAGAGCATGAAAACGCGTTTAAAGACGTGAACTTATCGGCCATTTACTACTCTTACGCCGGTAGCCATTGGTCGTGGTCGCCTGATAAGCTCGCGGCTTTATTCGATTGCCCTTTAGGCGCATGAACAAGGAAATAGCATGAAACAGCATCGGTTGGCGGCGGCGGTGGCCCTGGTTAGCCTGGTACTTGCGGGTTGTGATTCGCAGACCAGCGTAGAGCTGAAAACCCCGGCGCAAAAAGCTTCCTACGGTATCGGCCTGAACATGGGCAAGAGTCTGGCTCAGGAAGGCATGGATGACCTGGATTCCAAAGCGGTCGCCCAGGGCATCGAAGATGCCGTCGGCAAGAAAGAACAGAAGCTGAAGGATGAAGAGTTGGTCGAAGCCTTCGCCGCGCTGCAAAAGCGTGCCGAAGAGCGCATGGCCAAGATGAGCGAAGAGTCGGCGGCTGCCGGCAAGAAATTCCTCGAAGAGAACGGCAAGAAAACCGGTGTGACCACCACCGCTTCCGGTCTGCAGTACGAAGTATTGAAAAAGGCTGACGGTCCTCAGCCCAAGCCGACTGATGTCGTGACTGTTCACTACACCGGCACCCTGACCAACGGCACTGTGTTCGACAGCTCGGTAGAGCGTGGCAGCCCGATCGATCTGCCGGTCAGCGGCGTGATCCCGGGTTGGGTCGAAGGCTTGCAACTGATGCACGTGGGCGAGAAGTACAAGCTGTACATCCCGAGCGACCTGGCCTACGGCGCCCAGAGTCCGAGCCCGGCGATTCCAGCCAACTCGGTGCTGGTCTTCGAACTGGAGCTGCTGGGTATCAAGGATCCAGCCAAGCAGGACGCCGCCAAGTAACCTGCGTTAGCGCCTGAAGCAACGCCCCGTTCTTACGGGGCGTTGTCGTTTCTGCAGGTTGCTGCTGGCAAATTATCCGAACCGACGGCAGTGTGGGTGGTCTGAACAGGGTATGAGCGATAGCTAGTCGCTGGAGCCTGCCAAGTCAATGAAATTATGGGTTTTTTTATGTGAGTAAAAAACGCCCGATCTGAGCTCAGCCCTTATGAAACGGGGCTTTCAGCCGTGAAAAATAGCTCTGTTCACAAGGTTATCCACAATTTGTGTGGATAACATTTCAGTGGGAGTGATGATGAAAGCACCCTGGAATTTTGCTCGTTTCCTGCCTTTGGCGGGGCGCTTGCTGAGCCGCGGTCGTTTGCCCACGCTGCTGTTCGCCGTGGCGAGCAAAGGCGCCAGCCAGGGCGGACGCCTGGGCAAGGTCAAGCAGGACCTGCGCTTGTTGCAGGCACTGTGCCTGGCCTACTGGCGTGGCGAGTACCGGGCCATCAGCCCCAAGGCGCTGCTGTCGGTGGTGGCAGGCTTGATGTATTTCCTCAGCCCGGTGGATGCCATTCCCGACTTTATTCCTGTGTTCGGCATGCTTGACGATATCGCCGTTCTGGCTTGGCTGATGAAAACCCTGGATGACGAACTCAACGCCTTCCGAGCCTGGCGCAATCGGCAAATGCCGGAAAAGCTCGCGGTTGTCGAGCGCTTGCCGGACACTGCGGAGCAATTGCTGCTGGAAGGACCGCAGAAAAACTAAGGGTATTCACCGCCTCCCACAACAATCATGCTCCCCGCGACCATTGCCGCTGTTAGGATTACACTTCAAGGGAAAAGTCCGACTCGCTAAGTGTCGTTGTCCTACGGGGTAGTAATGGATATTCAGATTATTGAACGCGATGGCGAGCCCGAATATGCGGTTCTGCCGTGGGCTCAGTATCAAGCTTTATTGTCAGCCGCAGGTCTTACCGAACAACCACCGCACGCTGTCGCAACTTCTCAGGCAGCGCCACCAGCCCAGAATCTTCCGGGCCTGGATCAATTGCGCAGTCTGCGCGAAGGGAAGGGCATCGCCATCGAGGCGCTGGCCCGCAAAGTTGGTATCAGTCCGTCTTACCTGGCCCTGATTGAAAGTGGCGAGCGTCAACCCGACGCTGCGATTCGCCGCAGCCTGGCCTGGGAGTTGACGGTGCCGGGGTGGAGGGAGCAATCGTGAGTGTAAGGATCAGTCGTCAGCACTGGGATGGGCTGTTGGGTGAGCTGGATCAGGCCCGTCGTCAGCGGCATCTTTTAACCTATCGAGCCTTGTTGGAGCGCTTGCAACTGCCCAGCCCGGCCATGCAGACCCTGACAGCCGCGCTGGAGCATCTGGCAGCGCTGGATGCACGGGCCGAACAGCCTTTGCGCAGTTCCCTGGTGATCAGCCAGGGGGCCAGCCGCTTGCCGCGT
This sequence comes from Pseudomonas sp. NFPP12, assembly GCF_900103205.1. Lineage (NCBI taxonomy): Bacteria > Pseudomonadati > Pseudomonadota > Gammaproteobacteria > Pseudomonadales > Pseudomonadaceae > Pseudomonas > Pseudomonas sp. NFPP12. The sequence goes on along the minus strand of NZ_FMWW01000002.1, from coordinate 291,953 downwards.
ACCGGCTTCTTCGAGTGCGTGGAGCGTCTGGGGCGTTTTTCCGGCCCTTCCGACGGTGTTGCCGCGGCTTCATGGCATGCCTCGGAAGTGGTGCGGGTCTTCGAGTACGAGTATCCCGAATCAGCGGAGGCTTGAATGTTCCTGGCACTCAAGGCGCGACTCGGCTATTGGCTGGCGCGCCGTTTGTTTCATTGGCCGTGGTTTGTCCGCCAACCCCGTGTCTGGCGTTGGATGGAAGGTCAGTTCGCGCGCATGGCCAATCTGGGCAATGTCGGTGCGCTGAGCTTTTATGGGCACATCCTGACTTTTCGTGGGCAGGGGCTTGGCGCCCGTCAAGAAGGTCAACGCCTGCTGCGTCTGGCTGCACTGGCGGGGGATGGCAAGGCAGCCTATCAGTTGGGCGTGATCAGCCTGGCCGGCTCGCCCAGCAAGGCTCCCGACGCTGTCGAAGCGGCGCGCTGGTGGACGCTTTCGGCCCAGGCCGGGCATCCTCTTGCGGCGCTCAAACTGACGCAGCTCGATCAGCCGACTGATCCCGCAGCGGCTCACTGAGGTTTTGCGCTCCCAGGCTGGCTGCCGCTTCCAGGCTGTCGATCACATGGATGCTGTAGCCCTGGATATTCTTGGCGTGATGCTTGGCCTGGGAGGCCAGCTCCGCCAGTTGGCTGGAGTCCAGTTGGCCACAGGCCTGTGGATACAGGTGCACTACGCCGATGGACAGTGACAGCAAGGGAAATTCCTGACGGATACCTTGCCGATTGGGGGCGACAAAGCAGCCAGCCTCCAGGTGTTCGCTGCGGTAGAAGCGCCGGCACTGGCTGTGGAAGTCATCCAGCAACTGGTTGAGCCGTCGGCGCCAGTCTTCCGGCCCCAGCACCAGCAGAAAGTCATCCCCACCGATATGTCCGACGAAGTCGCGGCTCGGGTCTACCCGGTCGTTCAGGCATTGGGCCAGGCACAGCAGCACCTCATCGCCGCGGCCATAGCCATAGATATCGTTGAAGGGTTTGAAACTGTCGATGTCGACGTAGCAGATCACCGATTCCCGTGCTTGCTGCAGCAGGCGGCTCAGGCACTGCTGGATCGGCACATTGCCGGGCAGCAGAGTCAGCGGGTTGGCGTAGCGGGCTTGCTGGATCTTCAGCTCCGTAATCAGCTTGAGCACATCGATGACCCGCCCCAGCCCCAGATAATGGCCATTCAAGGTGATGATGAAATCTTCCTCGATGCGTTGGCGGGCGCGGCTGGTGATCAGGCGGCTGACCTGCTGCAGGGACTGGCTGAGTTCGACCGCGAGAAAGTCATCGTTCATCAGGCGGCTGATGGGCTTGCGGGCGAACAGGTCGGTGGCAAAGGGCTTGAGCAGGGCGTCGGAGAGCGAGTGCCGATGGACGATGCCGCAAGGCTGCCCCTGTTCGTCCAGCACCGCGAGGGAGTTGAGGTTGGCTTGCCGGCGAAAGGCTTCCAGGACGTTGGCGGTGGGCGTATTGCGGGCAACGGCCGGTTGCTCGTTGAGCAGCGCACTGAGGTCGCTGCCATCATCGTTGAGGGCCACGCTGGTGTGATCATGCTTGGGCATCATTGCCCGAGCGTCCCTCGGCGGCTGTTCCTGGGGGCGACACAACAGGTAGCCCTGGACCAGGTCGACGCCCATCTCGGTCAGCACTGCCAGTTCTTCGGTCAGTTCGATCCCTTCGGCGATCACCTGGGCGCGGGAGGCTTTTGCGATTTGCAGAATCGAGCCGACGAACTCGCGCTTGAGGGCATCCTGGTGAATGCCGTCGATAAAGTGCCGGTCGATTTTCACGTAGTCCGGGCGCAGTTCCGACCACAGGCGCAGGCTCGAATAACCGGCGCCCAGGTCGTCCAGGGCGATGGAGAAACCCATGTCGCGGTAATGGTGCAGGGCGTTCTGCAGCAACTGGAGATCGTCGATCGGGGTCTGTTCGGTAAGCTCGATCACCACCTGGCTGGGGGGTATGCCGAAGTCCTCAAGCAGCTGCAAGGTACGCCCTGGTTGGTGGGCGGCCTCCAGCAGGGATTCCGGTGAAACGTTGAGGAACAGCTTGCCGGGCAGTTGTTGTTCGCTGAAGCGTTTGCAGGCGCTTTGCCGACAGGCAATCTCCAGCTCGCTCAGGCGCCCGGCCTGGCGCGCGACGGCGAACAGCGCGACAGGGGAGTGCAGAGGGCTGTTTGAGGGGCCGCGACTCAGGGCCTCATAACCCAGGATGCGCCGCTCGGACAGGGAAATGATCGGTTGGAACAGGCTGTGCAAACCGCTTTGAGCCAGGATTGAACTCAATGCACTGAGCTGTTCGGTCGTGGTCATGGCGATCTCTGTCGATAAAAAAAGGACCGGGCGCGGCTCTGGCTAGAGAGCGGCGCCCGGTCCTTTATTTCACGACAGAATGATGACTGTTTAATGACGATCCGAGGCGTGATCGAATTAAATTGCCATCATCCTCAGTGCTTGGCCACCGAGGTGTTGAGCTTCAGATAGTCCAGCAGGATGCGCCCGGTTTCACTCAGGTAGGCGTCGTCTTCCGGCTTGGTCTTGTCCGGCTCGGCAGCGGCCAGCGCGTCCTCGTCTTCTTTCTTCAACTCTTTGAGTGGCTCCTCGCCCTTGGCCTTGCGACGGGCGTTTTCCAGGGCCAGTTGCTTGGCTTCGATGTCGGCATGCTGTGCCCGGCGATCGGCTTCGTTGAGGCTGACGGTTTTTTCCGCCATCAGCTTCTGTGCCAGGGCCAGCTTGTCGCGGATGAACACGAACTCCGGATCTTTCGCCGAACGGCTTTCGTGTTCGGCCTTGAGCTGAGCCAGGAACGGTTTGAACGGGTCTACCGCAGGCTTGATGGCCGGGCGGATGGTGTCCCATGGCATGGCTTCAGGCAGGGCGCTTTCGCCGATTTCCTTGGTGTCGATGATCGACGGATAGCCGATATCCGGCAGCACGCCCTGGTGCTGGGTGCTCTGCCCGGAAACCCGGTAGAACTTGGCCAGGGTCAGCTTCAGCTCGCCGTGGTTCAGCGGCTGGATGGTCTGCACGGTGCCTTTGCCGAAAGTCTGGCCGCCGATGATCAAGGCGCGGTGGTAGTCCTGCATGGCGCCGGCGAAGATCTCCGAAGCCGAAGCCGAGAGACGGTTGACCAGCAGTGCCATCGGGCCTTTGTAGAAGGCGCCGGGGTTTTCATCTTCCAGTACATCCACCCGGCCGTCGGCGTTGCGCACCAGCACGGTAGGACCCTTGTCGATGAACAGGCTGGTCAGCTCGGTGGCTTCCTGGAGGGAACCGCCGCCGTTGTTGCGCAGGTCGATGACCACACCGTCGACCTTGTCTTTCTGCAACTCGGTCAGCAGTTTCTTCACGTCGCGGGTAGTGCTCTTGTAATCCGGATCACCAGCGCGGAAGGCCTTGAAGTCCAGGTAGAAGGCCGGGATCTCGATCACCCCGAGCTTGTAGTCCTTGCCGTCCTGCTTGAGGTTGAGGATCGACTTCTTCACCGCCTGGTCTTCGAGCTTCACCGCTTCGCGGGTGATCGGCACGATCTTGCTGGTCTGGTCGTTTGGCGCATTGCTGGCCGGGATTACCTCCAGGCGTACCAGGGTGCCTTTCGGACCACGGATCAGCTTGACTACTTCGTCCAGGCGCCAGCCCACCACGTCGACCATTTCCTTGTCGCCCTGGGCCACACCGATGATCTTGTCCGCAGGGGCTACCTGCTTGGTCTTGTCGGCAGGACCTGCCGGCACCAGGCGCACGACCTTGACCTGATCATTGTCGCTCTGCAACACGGCGCCGATGCCTTCCAGCGACAGGCTCATGTTGATGTCGAAGTTTTCCGCGTTATCCGGCGACAGATAGTTGGTGTGCGGGTCGTAGGACATGGCGAAGGTGTTGATGTAGGCCTGGAAGATATCTTCGGCACGGGTCTGGTCCAGGCGCGCCAGCTGGTTCTTGTAGCGCTTGGTCAGGGTTTCCTGGATCTGCTTGGGATCCTTGCCGGCGATCTTCATCCGCAGCACTTCGTCCTTGACGCGCTTGCGCCACAGGTCGTCGAGTTCGGCGGTGGTCTTGAGCCAAGGAGCATCCTTGCGATCGATCAGCAAGGTTTCCTTGGTGGTGAAGTCGATCTTGTCGACGCCCTTGTTAAGCTCGGCCAGGGCGAAGTCCAGGCGGGATTTGACCCGGTCCAGATAGCGCTTGTAGATGGTGAACCCGGCGTTCAGGTCGCCGCTCTTGAGGAAGTCGTCAAACTGGGTTTTCCATTTGTCGAACTCCGCGATGTCGCTGGCCATGAAGTAGCTGCGCGACGGATCCAGCAGCTTCAGGTAGCTGTCGTAGATGATCACCGAGCGCGCATCATCCAGCGGCGGTTTGCTGTAGTGATGACGTTTGAGCAGTTCAACGACATTGAGGCTGGCAATTACCTCATCGCGATCGGGCTGAAGATTGTCCCAGCTATTGGCTGCGAACGTATTGGTCGACATCGGCAGCAGGCCGAAACCAATGAAAAGAGCGAGGGCGGTGCTGGGGAACAAATGCTTCATGCTGATTCGACGCGGGGGCAATTGATAACGCATATTAGGCCGTCTTTGAAGTCGCCGGTTCCATAAGGACCGGTCGCATAATGCAAAAAGCCCGGTGCTACCGCTCCGGGCTCAGTCCAGACTCACTATGGAGGCACTGTGAAAGCATTGCAAGGCGTTGAAGGTCATGTGGAGTGGGTGGAAGAGCCAAGTCCGGCCTGTGATGTGGGGCAAGTTCGCATTCGGGTGGCGGCTGCTGGCCTCAATCGGGCCGACCTGTTGCAGCGTGCGGGGCTCTATCCCCCACCTCCCGGAGCCAGCAAGGCCCTTGGCCTGGAATGCTCCGGGGTAGTCAGTGAAGTGGGCCCGGGTTCGTCCTGGCAAGTGGGTGATCGGGTCTGTGCCCTGCTGGCGGGCGGAGGCATGGCTGAAGAGGTGGTGGTCGATGCCCGCCATGTACTGCCAGTACCCGAAGGGTTGTCCCTGGCCGAGGCTGCGGCGCTGCCCGAGGTCTACAGCACAGCCTGGCTGAATCTGTTCCAGCTGGCAGCGCTCAAGCCGGGCGAGAAGGTCCTGCTGCACGCTGGCGCCAGTGGCGTCGGCTCGGCGGCTATCCAGCTGTGCAAGGCGTTCGGCAACCCGTGCTGGGTGAGCGTTGGTTCAGCCGATCGCCTGGCCTACTGCGAGAGCCTCGGTGCCCAGGGCGGTGTGGTGCGTACCGATGGCATTGAGGCGCTGCGGGACTTTGGGCCTTTTGATGTGATTCTCGACCCGGTGGGCGCCAATTATGTGGCCAACAACCTCAAGCTGCTGGCCCTGGATGGACGTTGGGTGCTGATCGGCTTGATGGGCGGGCGCGAAGCGCAGCTGGACCTGGCCCAGGTGCTGGCCAAGCGGATCCAGTTTCTGGGGTCGACCCTGCGCAGCCGGAATGACCAGTTCAAGGCCGACCTGTTGAGCGACCTTGGGCAGAATGTCTGGCCGTTGTTCAGCGAAGGGCGCCTGAGCCCGCAATTGGCCAGGACCTTTGCGATCCAGGATGCAGAAGCCGCTTTTGCGGAGCTGGCGACCAATCAGGTCTCGGGCAAGCTGGTGCTGGTGATCGACCCCAGCCTGACCTGAGCCCTGCAGGAGCCGGCTTGCCGGCGAAGGGGGCGTCAGGCCTGGCGGTCTGTTCGCTGGCAAGCCAGCTCCTACACAAGCCAGCTCCGGGGATCTCTGGGGCGGGTCACTTCCAGTGGTGGATCGGCCAGCCGGCTTTCTGCGCATGTTCACGCAGCACCGGATCCGGGTTCACCACCTGCGGGTGGTCCACGCGCAGCAGCAACGGCAGGTCATTGCGCGAGTCGGAGTAGAAGGTCGCGCCTTCCAGGTTTTCTTCCTCGGCATCCAGCCATTGCAGCAGGCGGGTGATCTTGCCCTCGCGGTAGGTCAGGGTGCCAACGGTGCGGCCGCTGTAGACCCCATGCTGCACCTCCAGCTCGATTCCCAGGACTTCGTCGATACCCAGGCGCGCGGCAATCGGCTTCACCAGGTGAGTGCCCGAGGCCGAGATCACCAGGATCCGGTCGCCGGCCTGGCGGTGGGCGGCAATGGCCTTGCAGGCGTCGCTGAAGATGATCGGCTCGATCACCTCTTCGACCCAGGGTTCGACCAGGTGCGCGACCTCTTCCGGGGTGCGTCCGCTCATGGGTTCCAGGCTGAAGTCCATGAACTCCTCCATGGCCAGCTTGCCATGGCTGTAGGCGTCCATCAGCTCATGGTTGCGACGCATGAACGACTCGCTGTCGACCCAGCCCAGGCGGCCCATCTGTTCGCTCCAGAGGGTGGCGCAGTCGCCGTGAATCAGGGTTTCGTCCAGATCAAAAATTGCCAAGGCCATCAGTGCCGCTCTCTCTTCAGGATCAATTGCGTGAATGCCATCAGGCTACCTCACACAGGGCTGTCGGATCGATGCTCAATGCCAGACGCTGGCCGTCGGCGTGCAGATCATCGGCTGAGCGGTTGAGTACATCCACCACCAGCTCCACGCCTCGGGCCTCGACCCGATAGCGGATCACGTTGCCCAGCAGGCTGTGGCTGCGTACCAGCGCATCCAGTGGGCCTTCCTTGCGCAGTTCGATGGCTTCCGGCCGGATGGCGATGCGGCCGCTGACCGGCCGTTGCAGCAGCTTGCTGGCGCTGTCGGCATCCAGCAGGTTGTAGTTGCCGATAAAGCCCGCGGCGAAGGCGTCCACCGGGGCGGTGTAGAGGGTTTCGGCATCGCCGCTCTGGACGATCCTGCCCTGGTTCATCAGGAAGATCCGGTCGGACATGGTCAGGGCTTCTTCCTGGTCGTGGGTGACGAAGATCGTCGTCAGGCCCAGTTCCCGCTGGATGTTGCGGATCTGTTCGCGCAAGTGCTTGCGGATCCGTGCATCCAGGGCCGACAGCGGTTCGTCCAGCAACAGCAGGCGCGGGCGGGTCACCAGAGAGCGGGCCAGGGCCACGCGCTGGCACTGGCCACCGGACAGCTGGTGCGGGTAGCGGCTGGCGAAGTCGTTGAGCTCCACCAGTTGCAAGGCTTCCTGGACCCGCTTGCGGCTGTCTTCGGCGCCGACCTTCTGCATGCGCAGGCCAAAGGCGACGTTCTGTTCCACGGTCATGTTGGGAAACAGCGCGTAGCTCTGGAACACCATGCCGATCCCGCGTTTCTGCGGGCTCAGGGGCACGATGTCCTGGCCGTCGAGGAGGATCTTGCCGCCGTCCACCGGGGTCAGTCCGGCGATGCAGCGCAGCAGGGTCGACTTGCCGCAGCCGGAAGGGCCGAGCAGGGTGACGAACTCGCCCTTGCGGATTTCGCAATTGATGTCGCTGAATACCGTGGTGCCCGCATAGTTCTTTTGCAGGTGTTGGACGCTGACGAAGCTCATTGGCTTTTGTCCTTGTTCAAGATGTTGGCGGCCCAGGTCAGAAGCAGCACGAAGAAGAAGTAGGAAATCACCAGGGCGCTGGTGAAGTGGCCGCTGCTGTTGCGCATGTTGTTCAGGTAGACCTGCAGGGTTTCATAGCGGGTGCCCACCAGGATGTTGGCGAACACGAACTCGCCGAACAGGAACGAGAAGGACAGCAGCAGCGCCACCATCAGGCCCTTGCGCAGGTTCGGCAGGACCACCAGGAAGGCCGCCTGCCAGGTACTGGCGCCCAGCAGTTGGGCCGCGTCCATCAGGTCCCGCAGGTTGATCGCCTGCAAGTTGTTGGTGATGGCCCGGTACATGAACGGCAATGCCACGGTGAAGTAGCAGCCGATGAGGATCCAGGGCGTGCCGACCATGGCGAAGGGCCCCGAACCATAGAGTTGCAGCAGGCCCACCGAGGACACCACCGGCGGCACCGCGAAGGGCAGCAGGATCAGGATGTTCATCAGCGCATCGAGCTTGGGGAAGTGGTAGTGCACCACGAACAGCAGCGGCAGGATCAGCACCACTGAAAGCACCAGCGCACCCACGCAGACCAGCAATGACTGGCCGAAGGCATTGAGAAACCGTGGGTCGCTCCACAGCTGCAGGTACCACTTGAAGGTGAAGCCGCTGGGCAGGATGGTCGCCGACCAGCTGCTGGCAATCGAGTAGACGAAGGTCCCCAGCAGCGGCAGCAGAAGGACGGCAAACAGCAGGTAGACCATCACTCGGTGGTAGAGCGCGGCGGAGCCGGGTTCAGCGCGAGACATGGTAGCTCCTCTTCAACAGCAGTTGATGGACGATGGTCACCAGGGTCATCAGCGCCACCAGCACCACGGCCAGGGCGCTGGCCATGTTCGGATCCAGGGAGATGTCCCCGGAGACCATGGCGGCGATGCGGATCGGCAGGACGTTGAAGTTGCCGGTGGTCAGGGCGTAGACCGTGGCGTAGGCGCCCAGGGCGTTGGCCAGCAGGATGACGAAGGTGCCCAGCAGCGCCGGGGTCAGCACCGGCAGGCCGATATGCCGCCAGAACTGCCAGCCGTTGGCTCCCAGCAAGGCGGCGGACTCACGCCAGTCCTCGCGCAGGGCGTCGAAGGCCGGGTAGAGCAGCAGCACGCCAAGGGGGATCTGGAAGTAGGTATAGAGAATGATCAACCCGGTCTTGGAGTACAGGTTGAAATCCTGAATGATCCCCGACTGCTTGAGCATGATGGTGATGGTGCCGTTGAAGCCCAGCAGGATGATGAAGGCGAAAGCCAGGGGCACCCCGGCGAAGTTGCTGGTCATGTTGGCGAAGGCATTGACGAAGTTGCGCAGGCGCGAATCCACCCGGCGCAGCGAGTAGCTGCCCAGCACCGCGATGATGATGCCGAACACGCTGGACCAGAAACTGATCTCCAGGCTGTACTGGATGGCCTGCAGGTAGAACTTCGAGCTGAAGATCCTGGTGAAGTTGGCCAGGCCCCAGCCGAACTCTTCCGATTGCAGGCTGTTGATCAGCACCCACACCAGGGGGGCAATCTGGAACACGATGAAGAACAGGGCGAAGGGCACCAGGCACAGGGCCGCCAGCCATTTGCCACGGGTGACTGAATTCACTTCAACAGCTCCCGGCAGAAAGGTTTGTCATGGGGCTCGCCCAGCAATTGGCAGACGGTGCCGCACAGTTCGGTCTGTTTCGGCGCGGCAGCGGGGTCGAGGCTGAAAGCGTCGCCGAGAACGAACAGCGGGACCTCTCGCTCCTCGGCCAGCAGGCCATTGTGCGAGCGGTCGTTGTTCATGCCGTGGTCGGCCGTCACCAGCACCTGGTAGCCGGCGTTGAGCCAGCCTTGCAGGTAGTCGGCGAGAATGATGTCCGCCGAGCGCGCGCTGTTGCGGTACTGCGAACTGTCCAGGCCATGCTTGTGTCCGGCGTCGTCGATGTTCATCGGATGCACCAGCAGCAGGTTGGGCTGATGGCGCAGGCGCAGGTCCTCGGCGTCGGCGAACAGATGGGAATCGGGGTAATGATCGCTCCAGTAGAAGTGGCCGTACTGGATCGGCAGTTCAGGGTTTGCGGTGTGCCGGTCTTGCGGGGCGTTGAAGGGCGAACGGTTGTACAGCTCGCTGACCCAGTGATAGGCCGCGGCGGCAGTGCTCAGGCCGGCCTCGCGGGCGTAGTGGAACAGGCTGCGCTGGTTGGACAGGCGCGAGACCTGGTTGTGCACGATACCGCTGTCGATCGGCCGCACGCCGGTGAGTATGCATTCGTACAGCGGGCGGGAGAGGGCAGGTAGTTCGCATTGCAGTTTGTACAGGGCGGCGCGGCCAGCACCGACGTAGGCTTGCAGGTGCCCCATGGCGTGTCGGGCAACTTCGTGGTTGAGGCCGTCGAGCACCACAAGGATGACGTTGTGCTTCATGAGGTGGAGGACTCCGGGATCGGGTGTGTAGGCGCCAGCTTGTCGGCGAGTGGCCTGTGTGCGCTTGTCTGTGCAGCGCCTTTGAGCCATTCGCCGGCAAGCCGGCTCCTACAGGGATGCAGCCTTACTGCATGTTGATGATCACTTCTTCCTGCCACTTCTGCGGCAGGCCCTTGGAGGTTTTCTCCCAGGCATCGGCGTCCTTGATCGGCGTTACGTGCTTGTACTGCTCGTTGGGCAGCAGGTTGGCCTGGACGTCCGCCGGCAGGGTCAGGTGCTCGGCACGGATCGGCCGCGCATTGCCGCGGGCCAGGTTGGTCTGGCCGGCGTCGCTGAAGATGTACTCGCGGGTCAGCTTGGCGGCGTTGGGATGCTTGGCGTACTTGTTGATGATGGTGGTGTAGCCGGAGATCACCGAGCCGTCCGACGGGATCAGCACGATGTAGTCGTCCTTGTTGACCATCTTGTTGCGGTAGCTCAGGCCGTTGAAGTCCCAGACCACGCCCACTTCCACTTCACCCTTTTCCATGGTGGCGATGGTCGGGTTGGCCAGGGACAGGCGCCCCTGCTTGGCAATTTCGGCGAACATCAGCAGCGCCGGCTGGATGTTCTTCTCGTCACCGCCCTTGGCGATGGCGGCGGCCAGTACGCCGTTGGCGGCCTGGGCGGCGGTGCTCACGTCACCGATGGAAACCTTGTACTTGCCCTTTTCCAGGTCGGCCCAGCTCTTCGGCGCTTCGGAGCCGTGCAGCAGCTTCTTGTTGATGATGAAGGCGATGGTGCCGGTGTAGGCCAGCGCCCAGTTGCCGTCCTTGTCCTTGGCCCAATCTGGGACCTGGGCCCAGGTGCTCGGCTTGTAAGGCTGGGCCACGCCCTGCTTGACCGCGATCGGGCCGAAGGCTGCGCCAACGTCGCCGATATCGGCGCTGGCATTGTCTTTCTCGGCGGCGAACTTGGCGATCTCCTGGGCCGAGCTCATGTCGGTATCGATGTGCTTGAGGCCGTAGGTCTTGGCCAGGTCTTCCCAGGTGCCTTTCCAGTTGGCCCAGTCATCGGGCATGCCGACGCTGTTGACCGCGCCTTCTGCTTTCGCAGCGGCTTCCAGGGTTTTCAAATCGTTATCAGCAGCCATGGCGGCGGTGCACAGGGCAATGGTCGAGCCTAACAGTGATGCCAGGAAAAGCTGTTTCATCCGAAGCTCCTTTGGGCGTGTTCAACGCTGCGTTTTATCGACAGTCTTGCGGTGGGTTGGTCTAGGTCAGCAATACCTGAGCCAATTTAGGTGGGTTGGATGACACTTTGATGTCGGTACCCATGATCGGCGCGAGGATTAGGGCGCAGGTCCAGGGCTGCGAAATAAGCGTAGACCATGGCCAAACACGCGCAGAGCAAGGATCTGGCGGGTAATTTGCAAGTCGGTGGCAGGCCCGTTGAGCGCCTTTGTCATCTGTCAGTCATATGCATTGCCTAGGCTTTGGGCACGGATGCAGAGCACTGCCCCGGCCATTGCGCTGCCCTGAAACAGTGCTGGTCTAGTCCAGATAGGTAACGTTGATGCGTATTGATGCAACCAAAGCGGTGACAGCCATCGGCCAGGTCCTGCAGGAGCAGATCGCCCACGGGCTGTTGGCGCCCGGTAGCAAGCTGCCGGCCGAACGCAAGCTCAGCGAGCTGTTCGCCACCACCCGCATCACTGTGCGTGAAGCCCTGCTGCAACTGGAGGCCCAGGGCCAGATCTACCGTGAAGAGCGTCGTGGCTGGTTTGTCTCGCCGCCGCGCCTGGCCTACAACCTGATGCAGCGCAGCCACTTCCACGCCATGGTCAGCGCCCAGGGGCGGGTGCCCTCCACCGAGGTGATTTCCGCGCGCCTGCAACCGGCATCGGCGGCGGTCTGCGCCTGGCTGCAATTGCCAGCACTGTCCAGCGTGATCCAGATCTGCCGCGCACGACGCATCGATGAGCGGCTGGTGCTGTATGTCGAGCACTACCTGAACCCCAAGTATTTTCCGAAGATTCTCGATCTGGACCTGAACCAGTCGATCACCGAACTCTATGCCCGGCATTACGACCTGCACTACGGACGGGTGCGCTTTGAAATCGTGCCCACCTCACTGCAGCCGGAAGCGGCGGCGGCCTTGAAGGTCTCGGTGGGCAGCCCGGGGCTGCGGATTGCCCGGGTGAACTATGACCAGCACGAGCGGCTGATCGATTGCGACCTGGAGTTCTGGCGCCATGACGCGATTCATGTCGGTGTTGACGTTCTTTAGGCGCCAGTGTCGTTAGCCGGCAAGCCGGCTCCTACAGGATTACTCCTTTTCCGCGCCGCCGCCTGCGGTGATCACCTGGATGCTCATGCGCGGCGTAGCCAGGTCCAGCCCGGCTTCGTCGAGGTGACGCTTGAGGGACAGGTTGAACGCCCGGGACACTTCCCACTGCTTGATCGGTGCGGTCTTGAAGCGGGCCCGGAGGATGGCGCTGCCGGACTCGAAACTCTCCACCCCCTGGATTTCCAGCGGCGACCAGATATTGCGGCGCTGCAGGGGGTCGGTGCGCATCTTCTGGCCGACATCGCGCATCAGCTTGATTGCGTCGTCGATTTCCATGTTGTACGGGATCGCCACGCGGAAGATCGCGTAGCCGAACTCCCGGGAGTAGTTCTTGATGCTCTTGATTTCGCTGAACGGGATGGTGTGCACGATGCCGTCGATGTCCCGCAGGCGCACGGTACGGATAGTCAGGCCCTCGACGGTACCCAGGTGGCCGCCGACATCGACGTAGTCGTCGATGGCCAGGGAGTCCTCGATGATGATGAACAGGCCGGTGATCAAGTCCGCCACCAGGGACTGGGCGCCGAAACCGATGGCCAGGCCGATGACACCGGCACCGGCCAGCAGCGGCGTGACGTTCATGCCCATGTTCGCCAGGGCAACGATGGTGGCAATGATGAAGATCGCCACGAACAGCACGTTGCGGATCAGTGGCATCATGGTTTGCGCGCGCGCGTTGGCCAGGCCCTTGCGCGAACGGGTCAGGGCGTGATGCACCGCGGTGTCGCTGAGAATCCAGATCAGCCAGGCAAAGATCAGGGTGCCGCCGAGGCTGAACAGCTTGACGCTGACTTCATGGCCATCGCCTTCGGTGAAGCGGATCAGCGACATGCCCCAGACCCGCAGGCCGAGCTCGATGAATGCCAGCCAGACCGCCAGGTGAGCCAGGGTGTAGAAGAAGCTTTTCAGCCGCTCGGAGTACAGCGCATGGCGTTTGTGCCCGCGCTGGGGCTTGAGGGCATGGCGGCGTACCAGGCCGTTGATCACCATGCACAGCACCAGCAGTACCGTGCACAGCAACGACTGGCGCAGGGCGGTGCTGGTGTCGCCGGCGGAAACGAAGGTGGCGAACAGCGAGATACCTACCAGCACCAGGGCCGGCAGGTACCAGAAGGTGCCAATGATCTCGATGGTGTCGCTCAGGGCCCGGCGGGTCAGGCGCCGTGACAGCGGCTGGTTGCGGATCAGGTGGGCGATGGGGCGGCGGAAACGCAGGATGAACACGCCGGTGGACAGCGCTGCCATGACATTGGCGAAGGTCGCCGCGGTATGGGCCAGGTGCTGGCCCAGGCTGGCCACCATGCGTGGGTCGCTCAGGGCCTCGCCAAAGGCGGCGAAGCTGCCGATCCACCACAGCGGGCGGAAGGCCTGGCGCCGCAGGATGTACAGGGCGCGATGGCGGTGCGGGCCGTCGAGTACGGAGAACGCCACCACGCAGATCGCCGAGAAACAGGTGCCGACCACCAGGGCGTAGGCCAGGACCATGGCCAGGTCCTTGCCCAGGGAGGAGGGCAGGGAGTAGGTCATGTAGACCGTGATCAACAGGGCGATCAGCCAGGGGCCGAGCTTGCGCAGGGCAAAGCGCAGCAGGTCCCAGGTCTTGGGGTGCTGGGGCAGGTCTTCGGTCAGGCCGAAGCGCAGGCGCACCCGGTGGCTGAGCCAGATCAGCGCTGCTGCCAGCAGGCTCCAGACCATGAGGATCAGGGCAAAGGCAAAGATGATCGGCAGCCACTGGCTGGCTGGCAGCATCAGTGCCGAGAGTTCTTCCTTGGCCAGGTCGAACTCGTCGGACCAGCGGGTAACCGGGCTGTCGGCCCCGGAGAATTGCTTTTCCAGGTTCGACAGGGTGCCGCCGATCAGGCCCAGTACGCCTTCTTCTGGCGTGGGCTGGGCTTTTTTCGTGGCATCCCGCAGTTTCTTCAGGTCCGCCAGCAGCTTGGCCCGTTGCTGGTCGTTCTCCAGGGACTTGATCACCTCGTCCAGGGATTGCCCCAGGGGTTCCTCAGCCTGGGGCTGCGCCTTGGTCTGGTTGCCCAGCAAGCCAGGCAAGCCCACCGCCTGGGCGCTCCCCAGGGGCAGCAGGGTCAGCAGGCAGACGAGCACATAGCAGGGCAGGGCAAAAAGACGAGCGAACACTGGGCGGTCAACCTCGGGGAAAATGGATCGACCGAGTGTACGAGGCCGCCAAATTCAATGCGAGGGTGAGTGCTGCATTTATTCCGCGAGCTTGGCCAGGATCTTGTAGACCACGGTGCCGAGAATCAGCAGCATGCCGATCCACATGCTGAACACACCGAGGTTCTTGTCCCGGAAGTTGAAGCCGATGGCCAGCAGGATCATGCCCGTGAGAATGGGGATGAGCATGGAGTGGAACGAAGACATCGAGATCATGGCGACAGCCTTGTCAGGAGGAGTAACTGTAAGTCTAGGTCGCTTTGTCGCGGCCCGGGTTGATGTGCATCAGAAACAGGCGGGCGTGTGTCCACGCGCCCGCCCTCTGCCTCATGGCAGTTCGTGGCTAGCGTAGAAGGCGCTCAGCACTTTCACCAGATGAGCCAGGTCATGGCTGCCACAGAGCTCGCGGATCGAGTGCATGGCGAAGGTCGGCAGGCCGATGTCCACAGTGCGTACCCCCAGATGGCTGGCGGTGATCGGGCCGATGGTCGAGCCGCAACCCATGTCGCTGCGCACCACGAAGCTCTGTACCGGCACTTCTTCGGCCATGCACAGGTGGCGGAAGAAGCCGGCGGTTTCGCTGTTGGTGGCGTAGCGCTGGTTGCTGTTGACCTTGATCACCGGGCCGGCATTGAGCTTCGGCCCGTGGTTGGCGTCGTGCTTGTCGGCATAGTTGGGGTGCACGCCGTGGGCGTTGTCTGCGGAGATCAACAGCGACTTCTGAATGGTACGGACGAATTCGTCACCTTCGGGCAACAGGCGGCGCAGGGTCTGTTCGAGCATCGGGCCGTCGGCGCCGCAGGCCGAGCAGGAGCCGACTTCTTCGTGGTCGTTGCACACCAGTACGCAGGTTTCATCGCTGTCGGCCGTCAGCAGGGCCTGCAGCCCGGCGTAGCAGGACAGCAGGTTGTCCAGGCGTGCACCGGCTATGAAGTCACCGTGCAGGCCTATCACCGCGGCGCTCTGGGTGTCGTAGAAGCTCAGTTCGTAGTCCAGCACCACGTCGGCGTTCAAACCATGCTCGCGGGCCAGTTGGTCGGTCAGCACCGCGCGGAAATCCACCCGCTCGTCACCGGCGAACTGGGCCAGGATCGGTGGTAGTTCGTTCTGCGCGTTGATCGCCCAGCCCTGGTTGGCTTCACGGTTGAGGTGAATGGCCAGGTTGGGAATGATCGCGATCGGTGCCTTGAAGTCGATCAGCTGGCTTTCCACCTTGCCGTCGCGGCGGAAGGTCACGCGGCCGGCCAGGGACAGGTCGCGGTCGAACCACGGAGCCAGCAATGCGCCGCCGTAGACTTCGACGCCCAGTTGCCAGAAGCCCTGGCGTTGCAGTTCCGGCTGGGGCTTGACCCGCAGGCAGGGGCTGTCGGTGTGGGCGCCTACCAGGCGGATACCGCCTTGCAGGGGCGAATGCCGGCCCAGTTTGAAGGCGACGATGGAGGAGTCGTTACGGGTGACGTAGTAGCGGCCGTTGGCTTCGGTGGTCCATGGCTCGCGCTCGTCGAGGCGCTGGTAACCCGCCGCTTCCAGGCGCTGAACGAGGCTGGCAGTGGCATGGAAAGGGGTAGGGGAGGCCTTGAGAAAGTCGATCAGGCCTTGGTTCAACTCTTCGCGCATAAGTAGCTCCAGACAGCAGTGGCGCGAGTTTAACGTATAGGAGTGCCTTGTAGGAGCCGGCTTGCGGGCAAGGGCCGCTGGGGCGGCCTTTGCCCGCAAGCCGGCTTGGGCGGCGTGCGCTCAGAACGGCGCGGGGCAGTCGAAGCGCAGGCGCTCGCCGGTCTGGGGGTGGGTGAAGCTGAGCATGCTGGCGTGCAGGCACAGGCGTGGCCAGGCCGCCAGCGCCTGGGGATGGGCGTACAGGCCATCGCCCAGCAGCGGGTGGCCGATGGACAGCATGTGTACCCGCAACTGATGGGAGCGGCCGGTGATGGGGGTCAATTCGACCCGGCACCAATCGCCGCAGCGTTCCAGGACGCGCCAGAAGGTCAGGGCATGCTTGCCGAATTCGTGGTCCACCACGTGCCGGGGCTTGGTGGGCGGGTCGTAGCGCAGGGGCAGGTCAATGCTGCCGCTGTCCAGTTCTGGCTGGCCCCAGCAGAGTGCGGTGTAGGCTTTTTCCGTTTCGCGGTCATGAAACTGTCGGGACAGTTCGCGATGAGTGTCTGCGTCCCGAGCCAGCAGAATGATCCCCGAGGTTTCCCAGTCCAGGCGGTGGACGATGCGGGCTTCCGGGTAGCCGTTTTCCTGCAGGCGGGTAATCAGGCAATCCTTGTTGTCGTCGGCGCGGCCGGGGACGGAGAGCAGCAGGGTGGGTTTGTTCACCACCAGGACGGCGGCGTCCTGATGCAGGATGTGGATATTCGACAACGGCATTGAAACAGCCTCGTAACAAACGCCAACGGCGGCTCGCCGACCTCGATGCAATGCATGAGGCCCGCGAGCCGCCGTGGCTCCCGTCGGATCAATCAGCGATCAGGCAGGGTGATATTGAGTTCCAGGATCGAGCAGCTGCCCTGGTTTTCCAGAGCGACGTGCACGTCGTCGGACCCGATATTGACGTACTTGCGGATCACTTCCACCAGTTCCTTCTGCAAGGCGGGCAAGTAATCAGGGGTGCTGCGCTGGCCGCGTTCATGCGCCACGATGATCTGTAGACGCTCTTTCGCTACCGACGCGGTGCTGACCTTTTTGCTGGCACGAAAGAAGTCAAAAAGATTCATTATCTACCTCCAAACAGGCGCTCGAAGAATCCCTTCTTCTCGACATCAAGGAACCGGTGCTCCACGGTTTTGCCCAGCAGGCGGTCAACCGCATCGCTGTAGGCCTGGCCAGCATCACTCTGGTCGTCGAGAATCACCGGCACGCCCTGGTTGGAAGCCTTGAGCACTGCCTGGGATTCCGGAATGACGCCGAGCAGGGTCACTGCCAGAATTTCTTTGACGTCTTCAACACCGAGCATTTCGCCATTGCTGACACGCTCCGGGTTGTAGCGGGTCAACAGCAGGTGTTCCTTGATCGCGTCTTCGCCCTTTTCGGCGCGACGGGATTTGCTGGCCAGCAGGCCGAGCATACGGTCGGAGTCACGCACCGAAGACACTTCAGGGTTGGTCACGACAATCGCTTCGTCGGCGAAGTACATGGCCAGGTGCGCGCCTTTCTCGATACCGGCCGGGGAGTCGCAGACCACGAACTCGAAGGTTTCCTTGAGTTCCATCAGGACCTTTTCCACGCCTTCCAGGGTCAGCGCGTCTTTGTCGCGGGTCTGGCTGGCGGCCAGTACGTAGAGGTTTTCCAGGCGCTTGTCTTTGATCAGGGCTTGCTGCAGGTTGGCTTCGCCGTTGACCACGTTGACGAAGTCATACACCACGCGACGCTCGCAGCCCATGATCAGGTCGAGGTTACGCAGGCCGACGTCGAAGTCGACGATCACTGTTTTGTGGCCGCGCAGAGCGAGGCCGGTACCGATAGCGGCGCTGGTGGTGGTTTTACCCACACCACCCTTGCCGGATGTAACCACGAGAATCTTGGCCAAGGTGTTTCACCCCTAAGGAAAAAGGACTTTTAGCCCCTGAAAAACATCTCTTGAAAACTACTGCAGTCGGACAGCCTTGGCTGGAGCTCGGTCAGCGACAGGGTTTATCGTCGATAAACACTGCTGATTGCCAATTTCCTACTTCGTTTGAGCCGTTTTCGCTACGTTTTAGAGATGCTTGGAAAATGCGGCAGTATCCGTTAAAGACGTGTGATGTTCAACACGTCACCCGACAGGCTGACCTGGACTCCGGAGCCCCACAGAGGGTCGCGTCGCAGGTCCTCGGAAACCTTGTACTGGCCTGCGATGGAGATCAGTTCAGCGCTCAATTGCTGACAGAAAATCCGCGCCTTGGTGTCACCCTTGACTCCGGCCAGGGCGCGACCGCGCATGGGGCCGTATACATGGATATTGCCATCGGCGAGAAGTTCCGCACCGGGGCTGACCGAGGACACCACTACCAGATCGCCACCCTGGGCATAGATCTGCTGCCCGCCGCGTACGGGCGAGGTGATGATGCGAGTCGGTTTGATGGTGGGTTCCGGCGGTTTTTCCGGCTTCTTGATTTCACTTTCCGGTGGTTCCAACGGCCGCTCCCGGGCGCCGGAAGGTGGCAGCACCGGCAGGTCGACGGCAATCGCCGCGGCAATGTCTTCGATGCGGCTGGCGCGGATCGCCAGGGTCCGCAGGCCGTGCTGGCGGCAGACGCGCATCAGCCCGGGCAGATCCACCGAGCCTTCGCCAGCAGGCAGCTTGTCCAGGGCCAGTACCAGCGGGGCGTTGCTGAAGAAGTTCGGCGCCTGGGCGACTTTCGCGGCCAGTTGGCGATCGAGGCCTTCGAGGTCGTTGCGGGCCAGTTCCAGCACGGTGATGGCGAGCATGCTGCCCTTTAACTGGAACACAGGATCTTGGTCTAGCGATTCGGTTTGGCTCATGGTCTGCAGAAGGCGGCTTGTCACTAAAAGTGCCGAGACTTATAACGAGATCGCCCGCGCCCCGCAAGCCAGGTCGAACCGATGTAGAATGCGCGACCTTGTTGTCTGTCCCGGAATCTGTAATGGATCGCCCGCGTTTTCGAGCTGCATTCTTGTCTCCACGTTTCTGGCCGCTGTGGCTGGGGCTTGGTGTGTTATGGCTGATTGTCCAGTTGCCCTATGCCGCACTGCTGCACATCGGTCGCGCCCTCGGGGCGCTGATGTACCGGGTGGCCGGTGAGCGCCGGCGAATTGCCAAGCGCAACCTGGAACTGTGTTTCCCGGAAAAGTCCGCCGAGGAACGCAAACGCCTGCTCAAGGAGAACTTCGCCTCCACCGGGATCGCCTTCTTCGAGATGGCCATGAGCTGGTGGTGGTCCAAGCCGCGGCTGGCTCGGCTGGCCCATGTCGAAGGGCTGGACTACCTCAAGCAGGCCCAGCGCGACGGTCATGGGGTGATTCTCATGGCCCTGCACTTCACCACCCTGGAGATCGGCGCGGCGCTGCTGGGCCAGCAACACACCATCGATGGCATGTACCGCGAACACAAGAACCCACTGTTCGACTTCATCCAGCGCCGCGGGCGCGAGCGCCACAACCTCGATTCCCTGGCGGTGGAGCGCGACGACGTGCGCGGCATGCTCAAGCTGCTGCGGTCCGGGCGGGCGATCTGGTATGCGCCGGACCAGGACTATGGCGCCAAGCAGAGCGTTTTCGTGCCGCTGTTCGGTATCCAGGCCGCGACGGTCACCGCTACTAGCAAGTTTGCCCGCCTGGGCAAGGCGCTGGTGGTGCCTTTCACCCAGGAACGCCTGGCCGATGGCAGTGGGTACCGTCTGGTGATCCATGCTCCCCTGACGGATTTTCCCGGCGCCACCGAAGAAGAGGATTGCCTGCGGATCAATCAGTGGGTGGAAACCGCTTTGCGCGCCTGCCCCGAGCAGTACCTCTGGGCTCACCGTCGCTTCAAGAGCCGGCCGCCAGGCGAGCCCAAGCTCTATAAGAAGCGCGGCTGATCCTCTGGCCTTGATGAGCGGCCCTGGTACGCCATGGATGGAGTGAAGCAATGAGTGCTGGACCGGTAACAGGTTTGATTCTTTCCGGCGGTGGCGCCCGGGCCGCTTATCAAGTCGGCGTGCTGGCGGCGATTGCCGAGTTGCTGGGCCCGGGGGCGCGCAACCCGTTCCCGGTGATCGTCGGCACTTCAGCGGGGGCCATCAATGCCGTCAGCCTGGCCAGTGGCGCCGCGGACTTTTCTGCGGCGATCCAGCGCCTCACGGCGTTCTGGCGCAACTTTCGCAGTGATCAGGTAATGCGCAGCGACTGGCCCGGGGTCATTCGCCAGGCCAGCCGCTTTGTCGGCCACAGCCTGCTGGGGCTGGGTGCCCAGGTGCCGGTGGCGCTGATCAACAACTCGCCGCTGCGCGAGCTGCTCAACGAACACATGCACCTGTCGGGCATCAACGACGCGATTGCCCAGGGCCAATTGCACGCTGTGGCGGTAACCGCGTTCGGCTACGAATCCGGCCAGGCGGTGACCTTCTATCAAGGGGGCGGGGTGATCGATCCCTGGCTGCGGCATCGACGGATCGGCATTCCCACCCATCTGACGGTGGATCACTTGCTGGCCAGTTCGGCGATACCCTTGCTGTTCGCGCCGGTGAAGCTCGACCAGGAGTATTTCGGCGATGGGGCGGTGCGCCAGTCGGCGCCCATCAGCCCGGCCCTGCACCTGGGGGCCAGCCGTGTGCTGGTGGTGGGCGTCAGCGGCAACCCGCGGGGCAACGATCCGGAGAGTGCCGGGCAGCGGACCTATACCGGTCAGGAGCCGACCCTGGCGCAGATTGGCGGGCACATGCTCAACAGCACCTTCATTGACAGCCTGGAAAGCGATATCGAATTGCTGGAGCGGCTCAATCACTTCAGCCGGTTGCTGCCCGGCAGTGCGGCCGACCGCGCCCTGGGTATTGCTCCAGTGGAAGTACTGGTGATTGCCCCCAGCCAGCCTATCGACGAGATAGCAGCACGCCACCGGCATGAGTTGCCAGCGGCGCTGCGAGTGTTTCTGCGCGGCCCCGGGGCGACCCGCACCAGCGGCGCAGGGGTCTTGAGCTATCTGCTGTTCGAAGCGGCCTACTGCAACGAGCTGATCGAGCTGGGCCGCAGTGACGCCCTGGCCAAGCGCGAGGAGCTGGCGCGCTTCCTTGGGCTGGCGAGCGCGCCACGGGCCTGAGTCCGCTTGGAAGCATGCAAGCGCCTGCGTGCGGAACAATGCGCGCAGCCCTGCCTGCTCTCTATTGCCGGCGCTGCCAAGGGCCGGCGCAGTCTTTTAAGAGCAATCTGATTACAAAGGTTCGGGATCGCTTGGATGATGGTGGAGATCAATGTCGATCATCATCGCGGTTCCTCCTGCTTTCTGCGGCCATTTGCTGTCAATTGTGGACATTGTCTTGAGGAGCCTGCGACGCAAATGTGGTAGGTAGTCCCATGCAACTATTGGTCCGCTCGACGCTGTCGGGCCTTTTTACGATGTCCCTCGTGGCTGTGTCGATCCAGGCGCGAGCTGCTGAATACGGCCAGATCGATCTCTCCAATCCGGCTGGCGGTGATTCGATGAGCCTGCATCCGGGCGACTCCGTGATCTATGACGGCCCGGGGGCGGCGATCAACATTTCGGCCAAGGGCAATGACCTGAATGCCGAAGGGGTTGATATCCAGGCCGGTTCCCCGGTCGGCAACTTCACGGTTGGGGTCAGCGCCAGCGATGGTGGACACGTGACTCTGGTGGATAGCCAGGTACTGAGCCACCGCACTTACGCGCTCGAAGCCCGTGGCTCTGGCAGTGAGATCGTCGCTAGTGGCACCTCGCTCACTTCCCGGCAATCATTTGGTGCGTACGCGCACGGTGGGGGCCGTATCACGCTTGACGGTGGCAGCATTACCACCCTCGGCACCTATGGTCATGGCGTGGTCGCCTCGGACGCGGGAACGGCTCTGGACGCTCGCAATCTGAGCATCTCTACCAGTAATGCCAACGGATATGGCGCCGAGGTGTCCCAGCGCGCCTCAATGACGCTGGAGGCGGTCACCATCAATACGGCGGGCGAGGACGCTTCGGTTCTGTATGTCAGGGGGGCCGGATCAAGCCTGGCCTTCATCGACAGCCATGGCACTTCTGCAAGCTACTCCGGCGCCCGACTTTATGGTGGCAAGTTCTCGATGCTTGGCGGCAGCCTCACCGCCCACGAGGACGCAGTATTTCTGGGGTACGACTTCGACGGCGTTGGCTCGTCAGCCGATATTCGCGATGCAACGCTGAGCTCCAGCAATGGCTATGGGCTCAACCTCAATGGCGACGCCGCCAGCGCCACGTTGAATAACGTCCGCATCAGTTCCTCTGGAGCTCAAGCAGGCGGAATATGGATGTTCATGCCCGAGACGAAGCTGGTGGCCGATCGCTTCAGCATCGACACCTACGGCGCCCAGTCTGCCCACGGGCTGGATAATCGGGCCGGCCAGGCGACGCTGAGCAACGGCAGCATCACTACTCACGGTGCGAATTCGCTGGGTTTGTACCTGTACAACCAGTTCGACAGCGATGCCAGCATTGAGGCGAGCAATATCAGGATTGAAACCTTCGGCGCCGGATCCTTCGGCGCCCTGGCACAAACTACGGGAGCCGACCTGCGCCTGGCACAGTCTGAGGTCGTCACCCATGGGCAAGCGGCCCATGGTCTGTTCGTGCGGGCGGACGATGTACGTCTGGCCGCCAGTAGCACCGAGGTCATCACCAACGGCAACGGTGCGTCCGCCCTGGCACTGGGCAATGGTGCGGTAGCAATTTTGGAGAACTCCCGGCTGGCCACTCACGGGGACCTGGCGTCTGGCGTCTGGAGTTATGTCAACAGCGGGACGGCGAGCAATAGCCTTTCGCTGACCGGCAGTCAGATCAGTACCCAGGATGGCGCAGGCTTGCTGGCCAGTGGCGGCGATCATCAGTTCACTCTGATGAACTCGAGCATTGTTGCGCGTGCCGATGGGCAGGAGGCCCAGGGCATCTTTCTGCAGACCCACCAGGCAATGTTGAACAATGTTCCCGTCGATACCGGCCAGGTCAGTGTCGAGGCCAGCGGCTCGACGCTGGTGGGCGATGTCTTTGCCCAGAGCGGCAGTGTGGACCTGAGCCTCAGCGCCGGCTCGGAATTGACGGGGGCTCTGCGGGCCGAGAGTGGAGGGCGGATCAACAGCCTGCTGCTCGATGACAGCAGCCGCTGGAACATACGCAGTGACTCGACACTGGGCACCTTGACCAACAACGGTACGCTGGTGTTCGGCGCAGCAGGTTTCCAGACCCTGACCGTTAACGACTACATCGGTAATGGCACGATGGTATTCAGCAGCCACCTGGGCGACGACACGTCCCCCAGCGACCGGCTGGTCATCGATGGTGGAACGGCTAGTGGCCGAACCGCAGTGCGAGTGCTCAACGCTGGCGGTAAGGGGGGGCTGACGCAGGTGGGGATCCCCCTGGTGCAGGCGATCAATGGCGGAACCATCGCAGCCGACGCCTTCTACCTGGACACGGGCTCCAGCGGTTATCGTTGGAGCGTCGGCAGCCTTTCGATCAATGGCTATGAGTACAGCCTGGTGCAAGGTGGCAACTCGGGCAACACGAATGACTGGTACCTGACCTCAGAAGCCCACCAGGTGGCACCGGAAGGCGGGGCATATATCGGCACCCAGCAGGCCACCAGGACAATGTTCGACCATGGCCTGCAGGACCGTGCCAGCAAGCGCAGCCTGGGGGCCGACCGCCAGGATTCGGGACTCTGGATGCGGGCCCAGGGGCGGCATGACAAGGGCATGCGCATGGCCGAAGGCAAGGTCGATATCGATTCCAGCAGCGATGTGGTGCAGATGGGCGGAGCCTTGCTGCGTCGGCCGGTGGGCGCGCAAGGCGCGCTCTATGCCGGGCTCATGGCGGGCTATGGCGACGCGCGCATCGACTCGACCTCCACATTGATGCGCCGCGACACCAATACTGCTGTTCGCGCGAAGGCCCATGGCAAGGTCTCGGGTTATTCGGCGGGCGTGTATGGCACTTTCTATGCGGATGACGTGAACCGGCTGGGCGCCTATGTCGACACCTGGTTGCAGTACGGTCGCTATACCAACCGGCTGAGCAGTGAACTGGGGTCCGCCGATTATGATTCGAACCTATGGTCGACCTCCCTGGAGTCCGGCTATGCATTGGCGCCATTTGCCGCTGATTCTCCCTTCCGGGCCTGGGTGGTGGAGCCTCGCGGGCAGCTGATCTATAGCCGTTATACCGCCAGGGCCGCAGACTTGCGGGATACGCGGTTGCGCAGTGGCACTGCCGATTCCTGGCGTTCCAGTATTGGCGTGCGGCTCTACCAGCAGCCTGGTCAGGCAGCCGATGAATCGGTGCTGCGACCCTTTCTCGAAGCCAACTGGCTGCATAGCGAAGCGGTGCCGTCGGTACGGATGGGGAGTAACAGCTTCGATGCCAGGCCATCGCGGGATGCTCTGGAATTGAAGGTAGGAGCCCAGGTGCGGGTCGCTCGGGATGTGGAGCTATCCAGTCATCTATTCGGCCATTCGGGAAGCGCCAGCGAGTACGGTTACGGCGGGCAGTTGAACCTGAGCTACAGCTGGTAGTGCTTGCAGGTCTTGTGGCAAACCCAGCGAGGACGGCCTCCAGCTCAAGGAGGCCATCCTGGGGGCGGTCCGTTGTTCAACGATGCAGATAATCCCTGATGAACTGTCGGATCACGCTGGCAAAGTCCGGGTCCGCGGTGAAGCCCAGTTGGTTTGCATAAGGTGTGCTGAACGCTCCCGGCCAAGAGCCGACGATGCGCTCGACGGCTGCATCCGGCCGCAATTGAACCTGCCGGGCTACTGCGTCACCGGCCACCTCGCGCAGCGCATCGATCATCTGCTCCACTGTCTGTGACAAACCGGGCATGTTGATTACTCGGCCCTGGCTCAAGCGCTCGGCGGCCAGCTCGTGACCGTGAACCAGGTTGGCAATGGCCTGTGCCGGTGACATCAGCCATAGTCGGGTGTTCAAGGGCACCGGGCAGACACTGGCCTGACCGTTGAGGGGCTCACGGATGATGCCGCTGGCAAAGCTTGATGCCGCCAGATTCGGCTTGCCCGGGCGCACGACGATGGTGGGCATGCGCAGGCTGCGGCCATCGACGAAGCCGCGACGGCTATAGTCGGCCAGCAGCAGGTCGTTCATGGCTTTCTGGGTGCCATAGGAACTCTGAGGTGACCAGACTTGATCATCGCCGACGGTGTCCGGCAGTTGCCCACCGAAGACGGCCACCGAGCTGGTCATCACCCACTTTGGGCAAGCACCCAACTGTCGCGCGCGTTCCAGCAGTCCCTGGGTGGCGCTGAAGTTGACGCGCATGCCCAGATCGAAATCGCTTTCTGCCTGGCTGGAGACCACTGCGGCCAGGTGAAAGATGCTTTGGGTGTCGGCGTCGATCAGGTGCGCCAGTACCTGGGGATCGGTGATATCCCCACCCTTGACCTGGACCCGAGGGTCGTCGAGGCCTTGCACGGGGTCGCGGTCGAACGCGGTAATCCGCTGAATGGGGCGCAACTGGCCGTGACGGTCGGTGAGTGAGCCGCGCTCGAGCAGGGCCTGGATCAGGCGGCGTCCGAGAAACCCGGCGGCGCCGGTGACAAGAATATTCATGAGTGACTCCAACTATCAGCGATTGACCAGTTTTCCGGGGATCTTGAAGACCAGCAGGGCTCCGACGAACAGCGCACTGGCCATCACGTACATGCCGATGGTGGTGCTCTGGGTCAGGTCCTTGAGAAAGCCCATCAGGTAGGGCGAAACGAACCCGGCGAGATTGCCCCAGGAGTTGATCAGGGCAATCCCGGCTGCCGCAGCGGTACCGCCGAGAAAGGCGGTGGGCAGGCTCCAGAACAGTGGCAGGGTGCTGAAGGCGCCCATGGCTCCCAGGGTCAGGCCGATCATCGACACTGTGAAGTTGTCGCTCCAGGTGGCGGAAATCATCAGCCCCACCCCACCCAGCACCGCGGTCAGCGCCAGGTGCCAGCGACGTTCGCGCAGGCGGTCGGCACTGCGGGATATCAACACCATGGTCAGTGCCGCTGCGGCATAGGGAATCGCGGTGAGCATGCCGACCTGGAAGACGTCGCTGACGCCTGCCTGGCGAATCAAGGAGGGCAGCCAGAATCCGACTGTGTAGAAGCCGGCGATCATGCAGAAGTAGATGGCGGTCAGCAGCCAGATCCGTGGCTGCCCGAACACTTGGCGCACGCTGTGTACCTGGTGGCCGTCGGTTTCGGCTTCGATCCTGCTCTGCAGCAGGGTCTTCTGTTCCCGGGTCAGCCAGCCGGCGTCGGCGATCCGGTCGCTGAGGCAGTAGATCACCAGGCCGCCCACCAGAATCGAGGGCAGGCCTTCGAGAAAGAACATCCACTGCCAGCCGGCGAATCCGTGATGGCCATTGAGGGCGCTCATGATCCAGCCGGATAGCGGTGCGCCGATCAGCCCCGAAAGCGGCACGGCGGTAGCGAACAGTGCGTACATCTTGCCGCGGCGGTTGGAGGGGAACCAGTACGACAGGTAGAGGATCACCCCCGGGTAGAACCCGGCCTCGGCGATGCCCAGTAGAAAGCGCATGACATAGAAGGAAGTGGGGGTGTTGACGAAGGCCATGCACGAGGAAATGAGGCCCCAGCTGATCATGATGCGCGCGATCCACAGCCGCGCGCCGACTCGATGCAGGATCAGGTTGCTGGGGATCTCCACCAGAAAGTAGGCAATGAAGAAGATCCCGGCGCCCAGGCCATAGACCGCTTCGGAAAACTGCAGGTCTTCGGACATCTGCAGCTTGGCGAAGCCGACGTTGACCCGGTCCAGATAGGCCACCAGGTAGCACAGCAACAGTAGCGGCAGGATGCGCCAGGCGACTTTACGGTAGGCCAGGTCCTCGAAGGAGGCGGTGACCGGGGCCGATGCGGTTTGCGACAGTGATTCAGGCATGTCTTTACCCATCCTTGTTTCTTGTATTTGGGTGATTTTGTTTTTATCGGACTTGCTGACATGGCTTAGATAACATAATACATCATACGAATTCAATGGCGGGCTTCGGGCAGGACGGCGCGCCTGAAATGCAGTACCGTTAGCCAATTTGACTACCGAGATGCCCATGTCCAAGCCTGATAACGCTTTCCCCGCTGCCGATTCCCTGGCGACGCTCAAGGATTCGGCCAAGGGCACGCTGGCGGACCAGGTGACTGCGGCGCTCAAGGCACACATCGCCAATGGCGAAGTCCCGCCGGGAGCGCGCCTGCCCACCGAACCGGTTCTGTGCGAGCGTTTCGGCGTCAGCCGCACCGTCATCCGCGAGGCCATATCGCGCTTGAAATCGGCGGGTCTGGTGGAGGTGCGCCAAGGCAGCGGCACCGTGGTGTGTGAGGGCGCCCATATCAAGGCGTTCACTATCGACCTGGACGTACGTGGCTCGATCGAGGCGGTGCTCAGGGTCACCGAACTGCGTCGTGGTATCGAAGGCGAGGCGGCGGCCCTGGCGGCCCAGCGCCATACCCCTTCGCAGTTAGAGGCGATTCATCAGGCGCTGCTGGCTATCGATAGCGCCGAGCAGGCGGGTCAGGATGGGGTGGAGCAGGACCTGGCGTTCCATCTGTCGATTTCCCAGGCCACCGGTAACCCGCTGTACCCCTCCCTGCATGAATTCATTGCGCAATTCATCAAGGAAGCGATTCGTATCACCCGCTCCAATGAGGAACGGCGCAAGGATCTGGCGCGCACGGTGCGCGCCGAGCATCTGGCGGTCTATCGGGCGATTGCGGCGCGGGATGTCGAAGGGGCGAGGCAAGCGGCGCTGAGCCACATCCATAACGCGGTGGAGCGGCTCAAGAGTGCCGATCCGGCATTCTGGCGGGATTCCGGTTCACGCATTGCCTGATGGCAAATACCGCCTGCGCCCCTCCATGGAGGGGCGCAGGCGGCATCAGCCAAGCATCAGAAGTGGTACTTGACCAGCAGGCTGGCGGTGTCCTGGTTGGTCTCGAAGTTGCGCGAGTCCTCGATACCGTACTTGTTCTTCCAGTAGTCGTACTCGAAGCCGACGTACAGCTGCTTGGCGCCCCAGTTCAGCGCCTTGCCCAGGTCGTACTTGATCTGCGGGTTGAAGTGCAGGTTGGCGTGGTAGGTACCCTTGGCGTTCTGGTCGTTGTCCACCACCCAGTCCATGTAGCCGTCGATCAGGATGTCCGAGCGGCCCACGGGAATGGTGTAGGACCACACTGGCGTGATCTGCCAGACGTTGTCGCCCGGGCGGCTGCCCTCGGTGTGGCGCTGGTAGAAGTTCAGCTGGAAATAGTCGAAGCCAGGGACTGCCAGGTCGAAGCCCGGGCCGATCAGGTAGGACTCGTTGTCACCTTCGCCAAACTCGTAGGTGAACGCCAGGAGCACGTCCTTGATTGGGCCGAATTCAAGTTTCTGGTCGAAGATCTTGCCGAACGACAGGCGTGGCGTGAACTCGCCGTAGTAAGTGTCCGGGCCGACGTTGCCGTCTTCCTTGCCGTTATAGAAGATGCGGTCGAGGAAGAAAAAGTTATCCCCGTACTTCCAGGCATCGGCATGTTCGAAAGTAACCGTCTGTTGAATCTGCGGGTTAACTTCGAAGTTCTTGCCATACAAGTAAGTCAGGCTGTTGTTCTGCCATTGCAACAGGTCGCCAGCCACGGCCTGCCCCCCGGCCAGCAAGCTGGCGGCCAACATCAGGCTCTTGCACATCGGTTTCATTCGGTTGCTCCCAAGTAGGTAGTTCCACGTTTTTTTGGCTTGGCGCTCTGGTTTGGCGCCTTTTTTCGTTGCTGCAAAAAACCATCCGATCGGTCAGCTTTGTTGCTGTTAGCAAGAGCTGAGCCAAGGCCGAAAAAAAGCAAAAAACTCCCGTCCGGCTGTAGCGATACCGCCGGGCGAGAGTGTTTTTCGCGATGTTTTCTTGCGCCTTGTTACCTGTCCAGGCCGGGATAAGTTGGCTATTGGGTCAGGTTTTTCATCCGGGCTTTTTTTTAGACCAGACTTGCGCGGCCGCGGAGAATACTGGCTCTCACGGCAGGGCTCAAGTGCTCCGCAACGGCGCACTTGCAACCACTTTGGGGCGGGTATGCGGGCCATCTCAGGCAAGCATCCGCATTGAAGGGCAATAGAGTGCCAATGACTGGCGGCCGTCAGGGGGATTGCATGGCGCTAATGGCCGTCCAGCGGCCACCGCCAGGAAAGCCTGGGCAGGCTGCATAGGTGTTGCTCCCTGTTTGTTCTTATTTTCAAGGCGCAGCGTCTAATGGGCAGCGCTCGATCCTGAGTGGGCGAGCGCTGCGGTCAAGCGTGAACGGTGAAGCAAGGTCAGGGCGCCGAGCCGGCACCCTGTTGGTGATTCAGTGCTGATGGGCGTGATGCGCATTGCTGGCCGCGCGCTCGCTGCCCCCGAGAATGTTGAACAGCAGGTTCAGCACCAGCGCACTCAAGGTCGCCATGGCGATGCCACTGTGGGTGATGGGGCTCATCCACAGGGGCAGGTGGGCGAAGAACTCCGGGCGCACCACGGGAATCAGGCCCATGCCGATGCTCACGGCCACCAGCAACTGATTGCGCCGGTCGGCGATGTCAGCTTCCTGGAGGATCTTGATCCCGGTCGCAGCCACCATGCCGAACATGGCGATGGCCGCGCCCCCCAGCACCGCCGGTGGAATCGACGCCACCAGGAACGCCGCCTTGGGCAGCAGGCTGAGGACGATCAGCAGGCCGCCGGCGACCATGGTCACGGAACGGCAGCGCACGCCGGTCATCTGCACCAGGCCGATGTTCTGGGCAAAGGAGGAGTGGGTGAAGGTGTTGAGGAAGCCAGCGAAGAACGATGCCCCGGCATCACACAGCAAGCCGCGACGCAGCATGCGTGGGGTGACCTCCTGGCCGGTGATCTTGCCCAGGGCCAGGAACATCCCGGTGGACTCGACGAAGATGATCACCACCACCAGGCACATGGAGAGGATCGGGGCCAGGTGGAACTGCGGCATGCCGAAGTGCAGCGGTGTGACCACCTGCAGCCAGGGTGCCTGGGCCATGCCGCTGAGGTCGACCATACCGATCAGGCCGCAGAGGATGTAGCCCAGGCCCATGCCGATCAGTACCGAGATGTTCACCCAGAAGCCGCGCATGAAGCGGTGGATCAGCAGGATGGTACCCAGCACCAGGGCGGCGATGGTCAGGTAGATGGGCGAGCCGAACTGGGCTGCGCTGCTGCCTCCGCCTGCCCAGTTCACCGCCACGGGAAACAGCGAGAGACCGATCGAGGTGATGACCGTGCCAGTGACCAGCGGCGGGAAGAAGCGCACCACCTTGGACATGAACGGCGCGATCAGCATGCCGAAGAAACCGGCGGCGATGGTTGCGCCGAAAATTCCCTGCATGCCGATGCCGGGCATGCCGGCCATGGCCACCATGCTGCCCACCGCGGCGAAGCTGGCCCCCATCATCACCGGCATGCGAATGCCCATGGGGCCGATGCCCATTGACTGGACGATGGTGGCAATCCCGGCAACCAGCAGGTCGGCATTGATCAGGAAGGCGATTTCTTCACGACTCAGGCCAGCGGCCTGTCCGATGATCAGCGGTACCGCGATTGCACCGCCATACATCAGCAGGACGTGCTGCAGACCGACCAGGATCAGTTGCAGGAAGGGCAAGCGCTGAATGGCGGGCGCATCGGGGACGCACTGTTCGGATGAATCGGACATGCAACACCTCGGATCTTTTTATTCTTGTGATTTAACCGCTGCGTCTTTACGCGCAACGTGTTTGCAACAGGCGAATCTTCTGACTGATGGCAAGAAAGCCCGCTCCTACAGACAGTTGCGGTCCTGTAGGAGCGAGCTTGCTCGCGAATCAGCCGGGAACCAGGCTGATCAGTTGGTCTGGGCTCCCTGGGCAATCCAGGCACCGACCAGTTCACGTTCCTGCTGGGTCATCTGGGTGATGTTGCCCAGCGGCATGATCTGGCTGGCGACGGCCTGGGCCTGGATCCGCGCGGCTTGCAGGCGGATCTGCTCTGGAGTGTCGAACATCACCCCTGCCGGTGCTGCGCTGAACAGGGGGCTGGTTGGCTTGGCCGAATGGCAGACCGCGCAACGCTCCTGGATCACGCTATGCACCTTGTCGAAGGACGGGCCGGCATTGGCCGCCTGCGCCGGGGCGCTGGCCGGAGCCGTTGCCGCAGCGGCTGGAGCGGCCGGTGGCGGTGCCTCTGTCGCAGCCGAGGTTGCCGGCTTGCCGCCCAGGGCGGTTTCAGGCAGTGGCTGGTACTGGGTCTGGGCCTTGGCCACTTCCGGAGCGCTTGGCGCCGGGGTCGGGCCGGTCACGTAGGCCAGGCAGATCATGCCCAGTGCCGCGACGGGCAGGGTCCAGGCGAACTTGTGGCTGTCATGACGGGTGTTGAAGTAATGACGCACCAATACCGCCAGGACCGCGATCCCGGCCAGGATCAACCAGTTGTACTGGCTGCCGTAGGTGCTCGGGAAGTGGTTGCTGATCATGATGAACAGCACGGGTAGGGTGAAGTAGTTGTTGTGACGCGAGCGCAGCAGGCCCTTGGCCGGCAGGGTCGGGTCGGGGGTGCGGTTTTCCGCGATCGCTGCCACCAGCGCGCGCTGGGCCGGCATGATGATGCGGAACACGTTGCCCACCATGATGGTGCCGATGATGGCGCCCACATGCAGGTACGCGCCACGGCCACTGAACACCTTGCTGAAGCCATAGGCAGCGCCGATCAGCAGGAGGAACAGGATGAAGCCGAGCAGGGCGGGTTTCTTGCCCAGTGGCGAATCGCAGAGGAAGTCATAGACGAACCAGCCGGCGATCAACGCACCGATACCGATGGCCACGCCTTCAGGGCCGGTCAGACCGCTGCCGGGGGCAACCAGGTAGAGCATCGGGTTGAAGTAGAACACCAGGCACAGCAGGGCAATCCCGGACATCCAGGTGAAGTAGGCTTCCCATTTGAACCAGTGCAGGTTCTCCGGCATCGAGGGCGGTGCCAGCTTGTATTTTTCCAGGTGATAGATACCACCGCCGTGAATCGCCCAGAGGTCGCCGGACAGGCCGTCCTTGGGGTTGACGCGGTTGAGGTTGTTCTCCAGCCAGACGAAATAGAACGATGCGCCGATCCAGGCCACACCAGTGATCATATGTACCCAACGCACGCTCAGGTTGAGCCATTCCAACAGATGTGCTTCCACAGTCTTTACCTCTTGCCTGCCACCCTTGTTGTCGGGTGATCAGACCTTCTCTTATTGGTGGGGGGCGAGGATCAAACGCTCATCCTCTTTGAAGAAATGCTCATCGCAGTTGTTGCCAGTGCCACTGCGATCAACCACCAGGAAGTCATCCCGCTTTTCGATCGTCAGCACCGGGTGGTGCCAGACGCCGCGATGGTAATTAATGCCCTGCCTGCCATTACTGACAAAGGCACGGACCAAGCCCGATACAGGTTCATCGCCAAGTGGCGCGACCACGATCAGAAAGGGATTGCCGAGCAGCGGGATGAAAGCCTGGCTGCCCAGCGGATGGCGTTCCAGCATGCGGATGGTCAGCGGCATGTCCAGCGCGTCGGCGCGGAAGATGCTGATGATGGCCTGGTCTTCCGGCTGAGCGGTCTCGACCGTTGCCAGGCGGTGGAAGCGCATGGTCGAACCGTTGTTGATCATGAAGTGATCGCTGCCGTCGGTCTCGATTACGTCACCGAAAGGGGCGAAGGCTTCTTTGCTCAGGGGCTCAATCACTAATGTGCGCATGCTGTTCTTCTTATCTCGAGTTCGTTGTTGTCTGGTCCGTGGCTACTGCGGGCAAACCGGTCGCCCGCGCGCTGCGCGACCCTTTATTTTTTGACCTTGCCCAGCAGTCTCAGGCGGCTGACGCCACCGTCCGGGAATACATTCAGGCGCACGTGGGTAATAGCCCCCAGTGCCCTGATCTGTTCGACGAAGCTGTGTTCGGCGTGCATTTCCAACTTCTGGCTGGGTAGCAGTTCACGCCAGAACAGGCTCTGGGTTTCGATCTGGCTGTCGGTGCCACCCTTGACGAAGGCGCCCTGGATCGAGCAGCTGTCCGGGTAGTTGCCTTTGAAGTGCAGGGTGTCGACGATGATCTTTTCGATTTCACCGGCATGGCCCAGGGCGATGATCACCCAGTCGTTGCCGGGAGTACGGCGCCGGGCGGTTTCCCAGCCGTCACCCATGTTGATGCCGCGGCCGGGGTTGAGGAGGTTGCCCATGTGCCCGAAGTGCTCGTCGGAGCAGGCCAGGGCGCGGCCGCCGTTGAGGGCGGCAGCCAGGTCGACCTGTTCGTCATCGCCGATGGCCGACCAGTCGCGGTAGGGAATGCCGTAGACCCGCAGCCGTGCTACGCCGCCATCGGGGTAGATGTTGAAGCGCAGGTGGCTGAACGGCTGGTGGTGGTGGATCTCGTGGTAGTGGTGGCTGTTGCCCTGCAACTCCACCGCCGACAGCACTTCGGTCCACTGGGTGTTTTCATCCGGTTCGCCTGCGGCCAGGAAGCAGGCTTCCAGGGAGGCCGAGGGCGGGAAGTTGCCCGTGAAGAATGAAGTGTCGATGTCCACGCCCTTGATCGAGCCGGCCACGCCGAGACGGATGACCGCACTGTCGTAGCCTTCGAAGCGCTTGCGGCGTGATTCCCAGCCATCCATCCACTTGCCGTTGTCATCGAATACGCCTTCCTTCCACACCGCCGGAGTCGGTTGGAACAGGCGGTTGGCGTCGGCGAACCAGTCATCGGTGACCGAGATGATCTTGGTCCCCAGCCGGGCATCGGCCAGGTTGACGAACTTCTCGAAAGCTACGGCGTTGGTTTTCATTCTTCTTGTCTGCCTTGAATTCAGTGGCCGGGGTGCTCGCGAGGCCCTGGGAAATGCATCGGTGCAGATGCTTTCTCGGGCCAGGCGGGCAATCGCTACAGGGTCAGCAAGCGGAACAGGGCGATCTTGTTGATTTCTGCCAGTGCGCATTTGAACTCGGTGTCCACCGAGTTGTGGATGCGGGTTTCGAATGCGGCGAGGATCTGGTGCCGATTGCTGCCCTTCACCGCCATGATGAAGGGAAACTTGAACTTGGCCTTGTAGGCGTCGTTGAGCTCGGTGAAGCGCTGGAACTCTTCGGCGGTGCATTGGTGAATACCTGCGCCGGCCTGCTCATTGGTACTGGCTTCGGTCAACTGGCCCTGGACGGCGGCTTTGCCGGCCAGGTCCGGGTGAGCGTTGATCAGTGCCAGCTGGCTGGCGTGATCGGCGCTCAACAGGATGTCGCTCATGCGCTGGTGCAGGGTCTCGATCTGGTCGACGGAGGCGTCGAGCCCCAGTTCGTAGGCCTTTTCGGCAACCCACGGCGAGTGTTCGTAGATGTCGGCGAAGGCCCTGACGAAATCTTCGCGGCTCAGGGTCGAGGGCTTGAGGCTCTGGAAGGCAGTCATTTCGCCGCTCCCTGGTAAGGGTGGGTCTGTTGCCAGTGACGGGCGATGTCCACCCGGCGGCTGAACCACACCTGCTCGTGGCCCTTGACGTATTCGAGGAAGCGCTTGAGCGAGGCCAGGCGCGCCGGGCGGCCGATCAGGCGGCAGTGCAGGCCGATGGAAAGCATCTTCGGCGCTTCGGCACCTTCGGCGTAGAGCACATCGAAGGCGTCCTTCAGGTACTGGAAGAAGTCGTCGCCCTTGTTGAAGCCCTGCACCTGGGTAAAGCGCATGTCGTTGGTGTCCAGGGTGTAGGGGATTACCAGGTGCGGTTTGCCGGTGGGGTTGTTGGGTTCCCAGTAGGGCAGGTCGTCGTCGTAGGTGTCGCAGTCATAGAGGAAGCCGCCTTCCTCCATCACCAGGCGCCGGGTGTTCGGGCCGGTGCGGCCGGTGTACCAGCCCAGTGGGCGTTCGCCGGTGATTTCGGTGAGGATGCGGATCGCTTCGAGCATGTGCTCGCGTTCCTGGGCCTCGTCCATGTACTGGTAGTCGATCCAGCGGTAGCCGTGGCTGCAGATCTCGTGGCCGGCTTCGACCATGGCGCGGATCACGTCCGGGTGACGCTGGGCGGCCATGGCCACGGCGAAGATGGTCAGTGGAATGTCGAATTCCTTGAACAGCTTGAGAATCCGCCAGACGCCGGCACGGCTGCCATACTCGTACAGCGATTCCATGCTCATGTTGCGCTCGCCCTGCAGCGGTTGCGCCGAGACCATTTCCGAGAGGAAGGCTTCCGATTCCTTGTCGCCATGAAGGATGTTGCGCTCGCCGCCCTCTTCGTAATTGAGCACGAAGGACAGGGCGACGCGGGCATTGCCCGGCCAGTGAGGGTGAGGAGGGTTGGAGCCGTAACCGATCAGGTCGCGAGGGTAGTCAGCGCTCACTGCAGTCTTCCTTCTTATTCGTGATAACGGTGGCGTGGCGGAACCTGAAGCCGGAAAGCCAGGTGGGCGTCACTGCGATGGAATTATTGTATACAAGTTTGTCTTCACTTTGTAAGCCTGATTTTTTGCATTTTTCCGCTTTCATCGCTATGGCTGTCACCTGCAAGAAACTTGCCTGGATGGTCAGCTAATGGATGACAAGTCGTCTGTCGCTATGGCGTTCAGGCAAATCCGCTGATGCATTCGAAGGGGCTCGGGGCCGGGAATATTTGCGATTATTATTGTGTACAATTTTTTTGAAAAATGTCTTAATCTTGCTCTCGCCGCAGCTTTTCACTGGTCGAAACGCTGCGGTCTCCTTCAATTACTGACTCCGGGAGGCGCGAGGCCTGAACGCTTGAAGGCGCCAGGCACGCAGAATCAATGGGACGTTTGACTACACACGTTTTGGATGCCGCACATGGCTGCCCTGGCAGCGCTATCAAGGTCGAGCTGTATCGAGTGGAAGGGACCCAGCTGGAATTGGTCGCCAGCACCCTGACCAACAGCGATGGCCGTTGCGATGCGCCGCTGCTGCAGGGTGATGACTACCGTTCCGGGGTGTACCAACTGCACTTCCATGCCGGTGACTACTACCGTGCCCGTGGTGTGCAACTGCCGCAGCCGGCGTTCCTGGATGTGGTGGTACTGCGGTTCGGCATCAGCGCCGAGCAGGACCACTATCACGTACCGCTACTGATCTCGCCTTACAGCTATTCGACCTACAGAGGAAGCTAGGACTTTCCCCCCAAGAATCCTGCGCAAATAGCTTCTTTGGTCCTTGCCCGCCCACACTGCGGGCTTTTTTTCGTCTGGCATAAAGCCTTCACTGGTCGTCGGCTCCACTCGATCCCGCAGGAGCCGGCTCGCCGCCGAAAGGGCCCTGTGACCGCCCCGGACTTGCTGGCCACAGCCGATCATCGGCAATGAAAAAGCCCCATCCAGCGGGACGGGGCCTGTGTGGAGCAGGGCGCCCTAGAGGAAAATGAACTTGGCGATGAAAATCGCGCACAGCACATACAGGCTGATGGAGATTTCCTTGTACTTGCCGGTGCCGGCCTTCAGCACCACATAGGTGATGAAGCCCAGGGCAATGCCATCGGCGACGGAAAAGGTCAGGGGCATCATGATCGCGGTGACGATGGCCGGAATGCTGTCGGTGGCCTCGTCCCAGTTGATGTGGGCCATGCCGCCCATCATCAGCATCGCCACATAGATCAGCGCGCCGGCGGTGGCATAGGCGGGGATCATGCCTGCCAGGGGAGCGAAGAACATTGCGGCAATGAACAGCACGCCCACGGTGACCGCGGTCAGCCCGGTGCGGCCACCAGCGGCGACCCCGGCGGCACTTTCCACATAGCTGGTGACTGGTGGTACACCGACCACGGCACCGAACACGCTGGAGGCACTGTCCGCCTTGAGTGCGCGGGAGAGGTTCTCGATCTTGCCATCGGCGTTCACCAGGCCGGCGCGCTGGGCCACGCCCATCAGGGTGCCGGCGGTGTCGAACATGTGCACGAAGAGGAACGCCAGGACCACGCTGATCATGCTGACGTTGAACACCCCGGCGATGTCCATGGCCATCCAGGTCGGCGCCAGGCTCGGCGGAGTGGACATGATCCCGTTGTAGTGCACCAGGTCCAGGCCCCAGCCGGCCAGGGTCACGGCGATGATACTGATGAGAATCGCGCCGAAGACCCGGTGATAGCTGAGCACTGCGATCATCAAGAAGCAGACGGCCGCCAGCAGTGGGCCGGGGTCTCGCAGGTTGCCGAGCTTGATCAGGGTGGCCGGGCTGTCGACGATGATGTTGGCCGTCTTCAGGCCGATCAGGCCGAGAAACAGCCCGACCCCGGCACCCATGGCGAACCGCAGGCTCACCGGAATGCTGTTGAGCAGCCATTCACGTACCCGCGACAGGGTCAGGATCATGAACAGCACACCGGAAATGAACACCGCGCCAAGGGCGGTTTCCCAGTGGTAGCCCATGGTGCCGACCACGGTGTAGGTGAAGAAGGCGTTGAGCCCCATGCCCGGTGCGAGGCCCACCGGCCAGTTGGCGTACAGGCCCATCAACAGGCAGCCCAGGGCGGCGGCGATACAGGTGGCGACGAAGGCTGCTCCGTGATCGATGCCGGCGTCGGCCATGATGTTGGGGTTGACGAAGATGATGTAGGCCATGGTGATGAAGGTTGTCAGACCGGCAATCAACTCGGTCTTCACCGTGGTGCCATGCAACCTGAGTTTGAAGATGCGCTCCAGCCAGCCGCTGTTCAGCGACGGCGAGAGATCGAGCGTAGAGGCTTCGGATTTGCGGCTTTCCACAGCGAGTACTCCTCAAGAGTTTTATTGTTTTTTCCAGAGCCGGACACGCAAGGGTGGGCAGCGGCTCTTTGAGGCAGGTAAGGCGTGCGGGTTTTGTTGACCTGTGGGTCAAGAACTCGTCGGGCGAATTATGCGTTTGTATACAAAGAAAGCAAATAATGTTTTTGGGGTTGTGTGCGAAAAATCCGCGAACATGGCTATATCGCGGCCCCGACGTTGCGCCGGGGTGTGCAAGGGTTTGGGGCAAGGCCGGGGCCGGCGCACCAATGAATGGCGCCCGCAGGGGCTCAGTCTTCGACGGGTTTGCCGGCCAGCGCCTGGTTCACCGCCAGCCAGCCATTGACCGCACTCTCGCCAGCTTCGCTGAAGGCCCGTTGCAGGAGTTTGACCTGCTCGCGGCGCAGGGATTGCTCGAAGCCTGTGCCATCGGCGGTCAACTGCAACAGGCGCTTACGCTTGTCGCTGTCCGGGGCGACGCTGTCCACCAGGTGCATTTCCATCAATTGGCGCAACGGTGTGTTCAATGCCTGCTTGCTCACCCCCAGCAGATTGAGCAGTTCCTTGACGCTGAGCCCGGGATAGCGGGCGATGAAAAACACGATGCGCTGGTGCACCCGGCTCAGGCCCCGGCGTTCGAGCATTTCGTCGGCCTTGGCGGTAAACGCCTGATAGCCGAAGAAGAAAGCTTCCATGGCCGCTTGTTGCGAAGCCTGGTTTTTAAGGTCAAGCATATTGACGTATCTGCAAAGGTCGGCGTAATTTCGGTCAAGCAGTTTGACGTATTTTCCTCAGCCTTCGCTAGCGGTGATCTCCATGGCCTTCTCCGAACGTGTATCGCGTCTCAAAAGCTCTCTGATCCGTGAAATCCTTGCCGCGGCCCAGCGCCCGGAAATGATGTCGTTCGCCGGGGGCCTGCCGGCCGAAGTGATGCTGCCCAAGGTGCAATGGCAGGACATGCCGTTGGCCATGGGCCAATACGGCATGAGCGAAGGCGAGCCGCAATTGCGTGAAGCCCTGGCGGCCCAGGCGCGCCAGCTCGGGGTGCCTTGCGAGGCGAGCCAGGTGCTGGTGGTCAGTGGTTCCCAGCAGACCCTCGATCTGGCAGCCAAGCTGTACATCGACAAGGGCACCCAGATCATGCTGGAAGCGCCGACCTACCTGGCCGCCCTGCAGATTTTCCAGCTGTTCGGCGCCGACTGCCTGACCGTACCGCTGCAGGCCGATGGGCCGGACCTGGTGCAGATGCGCGCGCGCCTGGAGCAGCACCGGCCGGCGTTCATCTACCTGATTCCGACGTTCCAGAACCCCTCGGCGGTGCGCTACAGCGAAGCCAAGCGTGATGCCGTGGCGGCTTTGCTGGACGAGTTCGGCGTGACCCTGATCGAGGACGAGCCCTACCGTGAGCTGACGTTCGATGGTGGCAGTGCCACGCCTATTGTCGGCCGTCTGGAAAAAGCCAGTTGGATCTACACCGGCACCGTGTCTAAAACCCTGTTGCCGGGCCTGCGGGTGGGTTACCTGATTGCCAGCCCGGACCTGTTTCCGCACCTGCTGCGGCTGAAGCAGTCGGCGGACCTGCACACCAATCGGGTTGGCCAGTGGCAGGCCATGCAGTGGATCGGCAGCGAGCGGTATCAGGCGCACCTGGATCAGTTGCGCAGTTTCTATCGCCAGCGCCGGGATGAATTCCAGGGCGCCTTGCTCACCCATTTCGCCGATCTGGCGGATTGGCAGGTGCCCCAGGGCGGATTGTTTTTCTGGCTGAGCTTGAAACAGCCCCTGGATACCCGCACTTTGCTCAAGTCGGCGTTGGAGCACGACGTCACATTCATGCCCGGTGAGCCGTTCTTTGCCGATCCGGAACGCAACCCCGGGCATCTGCGGTTGAATTTCAGCCATATCGATCCGGCGCGGCTGGACGAAGGCCTCAAGCGGCTGGCCACCGTGATACGTCAAGCACAGGCTGCACAGGCAGCCTAAGGGGAGGGCCATGTACAAGGTTTATGGCGATTACCGTTCGGGCAACTGCTACAAGATCAAGCTGATGCTCAATCTGCTGGGGCTGCCTTATGAATGGCAGGCGGTGGATATTCTCGGGGGCGATACCCAGACCGAGGCCTTCCTGGCAAAGAACCCCAACGGCAAGATTCCGGTTCTGG
Source organism: Pseudomonas sp. NFPP12 (assembly GCF_900103205.1). Classification (NCBI taxonomy): domain Bacteria; kingdom Pseudomonadati; phylum Pseudomonadota; class Gammaproteobacteria; order Pseudomonadales; family Pseudomonadaceae; genus Pseudomonas; species Pseudomonas sp. NFPP12. The sequence goes on along the minus strand of NZ_FMWW01000002.1, from coordinate 252,044 downwards.
AACTGGAAGACGGCACCTGCCTGTGGGAGTCCAACGCTATTCTCAACTTCCTCGCCGACGGCAGTCAGTTCCTGCCCAGCGAACCGCGCTTGCGCACCCAGGTTCTGCAATGGCAGTTCTTCGAGCAGTACAGCCATGAGCCCTACATCGCGGTGGCGCGTTTCATCCAGCTTTACGAAGGGCTGCCGGAGGAGCGCCGCGAGGAATACCTGAAGTTGCACAAGCGTGGCTACAAGGCGCTGGACGTGATGGAGAAACAATTGAGCCGCACCCCGTACCTGGTGGGCGAGCACTATTCGATCGCCGATATTGCGCTCTATGCCTACACCCACGTGGCCGATGAGGGCGGTTTCGACCTGAGCCGCTACCCGGGCATCCAGGCCTGGATGCAGCGGGTGCAAAGCCATCCGCGACACGTGCCGATGCTCGACTGAGCGGGTGCTTTCATCCCCACTGGACCGGCCTTGTGCCGGTTCGGTGCGTTGTGGGGCCCGCTAACGATGTTTGCCGGCCAGGTTCTGGCGCAGCAACTCATAACAGCGCTGCGCCGCTGGGCTCAGTTGCTGGCCACTGCGGCGGATCAGGCCGATCTCGCGGCTGACCCCCGGGTGTTTGATGGCAATCCGGCGCAGGCCCTCACGGCCGTCATCGGCGGATTCCGGCAGCAGGGTAATGCCCAGCCCCTGGCGTACCAGCGCCAGCACCGTGCTCATGTAGTTGGCTTCCATGGCTGGAAGCAGGGACAGTCGGCTGTCGTCGAACAGCGCTTCGACCTGCTCGCGCACGCTGCTGTCGCGGCCGGTGAGAATGATCGGCTGGCGGGCCAGGTCCTTCAGCGTCACTGACTGGCGCTGGGCCAGGGGATGATCGGTGGCCACGAACAGGCACAGGCGATCCTCCAGCAGAGGTTGGAAATCCAGCCCGTGGCTGAGCCGGGCGCGCCCGCCGATACCGAAATCCACCTCGCCGGCCCGGACCTGGGCATGAATGCGGTGAGCCACCAGGTCCTGCAGGCGTACCTCGATTCCGGCAAATTGCTCGCGAAACTGGCGCAAGGCCGGCGGCAGCACCCCGGCGCAGACCGACGGCAGCGCGGCGAGGGTGACCACGCCCCGACGCAGGGCGGCCAGGTCCCGGGAGCCACTGACGATGTTGTCCAGGTCCAGCAGCAGTTTCTCCATCGGTCCCCGAGCCTGCAGCCCAGCAGCGGTCAGGCTGACATGGCGCGGGCTGCGATCGAGCAGGGCGACCCCCAGCCATTCCTCCAGTTGCTGGACCTGCACGGTAAGGGCTGATGGCGACAGGTGCAGCTCGGCGGCGGCTTTGCTGAAGTTGCCGCTGCGGGCCACGGCGAGGAAGGCCTGGATATGCTGGATCGAGTTCTTCATTTTGTTTTTCCGAATGCAAGGCGCCGAATATTCCAATTTACAAAGACTAGCGCGATTTCAATACTCCAGAAAAACAATAACCGTCCGCCTTCCCGCCCCGGCTTGAAGAGGCGGCACACTGGAGTTGCTCCATGCTCGCCACCCTGGGTGTCATCACCATTCTCTGCCTGCTCGCGGCCGTCATGAGCAAGCGCCTGTCGCCTCTGGTCGCGCTGATTGCGCTGCCGATCATCGCCGCGCTGATCGGCGGCTTCGGTCTGCAGACCAGCGCCTTCATCGTCACCGGCATCAAGAACGTCGCCCCCGTGGTAGGCATGTTCGTGTTCGCTATCCTGTTCTTCGGCATCATGACCGACGCCGGCATGCTCGACCCGATCATCGACCGCATCCTGCGTACCGTCGGCACCCGGCCGACGCGGATCGTGGTCGGTACGGCGCTTCTGGCGCTGCTGGTGCACCTGGACGGTTCCGGCGCGGTGACCTTCCTGGTGACGGTGCCGGCAATGCTGCCGCTGTATACCCGGCTGGGCATCGATCGACGGATTCTGGCCTGCGTCGCGGCGATGGCCGCGGGGGTCAATTTCCTGCCCTGGACCGGCCCGGTACTGCGCTCATCAGCGGCCCTGCATGTGCCGGTGGCGGATCTGTTCCAGCCGCTGATCCCGGTGCAGATCGTCGGCCTGCTGTTCGTCTTCGCCAGCGCCTGGTGGCTCGGCCGCCGGGAGGAGCGCCGCCTGGGGCTCGGTGCCGATGCCACGGCCGGTGCAGGCATCCCGACCCGGGTATTGAGCCCCGCCGAAGAGGCGCTACGCCGTCCCGGGCGCTTCTGGATCAACCTGCTGCTCACGGTGCTGGTGATGCTGGTGATGATTGCCGGCTGGGTCGATCCGGTGGTGATGTTCATGGTCGGCACGGTGCTGGCGCTGTGCATCAACTATCCGGATGTCGAGGCCCAGCGGGCACGCATCGATGCTCATGCCAAGACGGCCCTGACCATGGCCAGCATTCTCCTGGCGGCCGGTGTGTTCACCGGCATCATGCAGGGCAGCGGCATGCTCAAGGCGATTGCCGAAGTGGCGGTGGCGCAGATTCCTGCCGGTCACGGCAAGCTGATTCCGACTGTGGTGGGGTTCCTGTCCATGCCTCTGAGCATGCTGTTCGACCCCGACTCCTACTACTTCGGGGTGATGCCGGTGATTGCCGAAGTGGGCAAGGCCCTGGGTGTCGACCCGCTGCAAGTGGCCCAGGCTTCGTTGCTCGGCGTGCACACCACCGGTTTCCCGGTAAGCCCGCTGACCCCGGCGACCTTCCTGCTGGTGGGCCTGTGCAAGATCGAACTGGCCGACCACCAGCGTTTCACCATCCCCTTTCTATTCGCTGCGTCAGTGTTGATGACCCTGACCGCGCTGCTGCTGGGAGTTTTTTAAGATGAAAAGCCTACGTATCGGCTCCGGCGCCGGTTACTCCGGTGACCGTATCGAGCCCGCCATCGAGTTGGCGCAACAGGGCGACCTGGATTACCTGGTGTTCGAATGCCTGGCCGAGCGCACCATCGCCCTGGCGCAGCAGGCGCGCCTGGCCGACCCGCACAGCGGCTACGACCCGTTGCTGGGGGCACGGATGCGCGGGGTGCTGCCCTTTGTCGGCGCCACGGCCTCGGGGCGGCGTTTGCGCATCATCAGCAACATGGGGGCGGCCAATCCGTTGGCGGCGGTGGCCGAGGTGCAACGGATCGCGGCCGAGTTGGGCTTGCCAGGGCTCAAGGTGATCGCGGTGCTGGGGGACGATGTGCTCGAGACTCTGCGGGCCCGGCCGGAGTGGGTGCTGGACAACGGGCAGACCCTGGGCTCGCTGGGGCAGCGGCTGATTTCCGCCAATGCCTACCTGGGCGCCCAGGGCATCGTCGACGCGCTGCGGGCTGATGCCGACGTAGTGATCACTGGGCGGGTGGCCGACCCCTCGTTGTTCCTGGCGCCGCAGATCTTCGAGTTCGGCTGGGCCGAGGATGACTGGCTGCGCCTGGGGCGCGGGACCCTGGTGGGGCATCTGCTGGAGTGCGCAGGGCAGGTCAGCGGCGGCTACTTTGCCGATCCGGGGGTCAAGAATGTGGCCGGTCTGGCGCGCCTGGGGTTCCCCCTGGCCGAAGTGGATGCACAGGGCGCGGCGCTGATCACCAAGGTCAAGGGCTCCGGGGGGCAGGTCAGCAGCGCTACCTGTACCGAGCAGTTGATCTACGAAGTGCATGACCCGGCGGCCTACCTGACGCCGGATGTCTGTGCCGACTTTTCCGCAGTGGGCTTTGTCGAGGAGGCACCGGACCGGGTGCGGCTGCAAGGGGCGGCAGGCAGCCCACGGCCTGAGCGGCTCAAGGTCAGCGTCGGCTACCTGGATGGCTGGATCGGCGAAGGGCAGATTTCCTATGGCGGCCCTGGGGCTGTGGCCAGGGCGCGGCTGGCCCGGGATATCGTGCTCGAGCGCCTGGCCCTGACCGGGGTACAGATGCAGGAAGTGCGCGCGGAGCTGATCGGCATCGATGCCTTGCACGGTGTTGAACTGGGCCAGCGAGCGCCTGCCGAACCCTGGGAAGTGCGCCTGCGGGTGGCGGCTCGCTGCACGGACAAGGCCGAAGCGGTGCGCGTCGGCAATGAGGTGGAAACCCTCTATACCAATGGGCCCGCTGGTGGCGGCGGGGCCAGTAAAAGCCTGCGGCAGGTGGTGGCGGTGGCTTCGCTGTTACTGCCCCGGGAGGCCGTCAGGGTCACCTTGCATCAGGAGGTACGGGCATGAATGAGGTCAAATTGCGTGACTTGGCGCACTCGCGTACGGGGGACAAGGGCGACACTTCGAATATTTCGGTGATTGCCTACCGCGCCGAGGACTTTGCCTTTCTTTGCGAGCAGCTTACCGCCGAGCGCGTGGCGCAATATTTCGCCGGCTTGCTGGGGAGCGATGCGGCGCCGGTGCAGCGCTATGTCCTGGAGAATGTGCGGGCCTTGAACTTTGTCTTGCCGGGCATCCTGCGCGGCGGAGTGACCCGCTCCCTGGCGCTGGATGCCCACGGCAAGTGCTTGGGCGCGGCCTTGCTTGACTTGCAGTTGGCTCGGGGCTGAAGAGCCCCGGGGAGGGCGTCAGACGGTCGCGAAGCGCTGGTTCAGGTAATCGATGATCACCTTGGATTCATACATCCAGGTGGTCTGGCCGTTCTCTTCGATGCGCAGGCACGGCACCTTGATCTTGCCGCCCTGCTCCAACAGGGCCTGGCGGTCCTGCTCGTTGTTTTTTGCGTCGCGCAAGGCCACCGGCACATTCAGGCGATGCAGGGTACGGCGGGTCTTCACGCAGAACGGGCAGGCGTGAAACTGGTACAGGGTCAGGCCCTTGGCGGCTTCCACGACTTGCGCCTGAGCGGCGGCGTCCCGCTGCTGCTTGCGTGGGCGGGTGATGAAGTCGATGAAAATGATGAGTTGGCCCAGGCCGACTCGCAGCGCTTTGACGATCACGGTTATTGCCTCTTGCCCATGAATGAAGGGGCGGCAGCTTACCTGATTTTTCCCGGGCGAAAAAAAACCGGCGATCAACGCCGGCTTTTTCGCCTGCAGCCTGTTACTTGATCAGGCTGAGGAATTCGCTGCGGGTCGCGGCATTCTCGCGGAACTCGCCCAGCATCACCGAGGTGATCATCGACGAATTCTGTTTCTCCACACCGCGCATCATCATGCACATGTGCTTGGCCTCGATCACCACGGCCACCCCGAGGGCGCCGGTCACTTGTTGGACGGCGTCGGCGATCTGCCGGCTGAGGTTTTCCTGGATCTGCAGGCGGCGGGCGTACATATCGACGATGCGCGCGACTTTCGACAGCCCCAGGACCTTGCCGCTGGGAATGTAGGCGACATGGGCCTTGCCGATGAACGGCAGCAGGTGGTGTTCGCACAACGAGTAGAGCTCGATGTCCTTGACCAGGACCATTTCGCTGTTGTCGGAGCTGAACAAGGCACCGTTGGTGACCTCTTCCAGGGTTTGGGCATAACCGCGGCAGAGGTACTGCATGGCTTTGGCGGCACGCTTGGGCGTGTCGAGCAGGCCCTCGCGGGAGACGTCCTCGCCCAGTTGGCCGAGGATCGCGGTGTAATTCTGTTCCAGGGACATGAAACTACCTGTGGGATTTTACGCAAAGGGCAAGGGTACGGTGGCGGACACGACGCTGCAAGCGTGATGCAGCGGCTTTATTCGTCACGGCCTTCCATCATGGTGCGCTTGAGCATGACGTACAGCGCCCCGGTACCGCCATGCCTGGCCTGGCAGGAAGTGAAGCCCAGCACCTGCGGATGCTGGCGCAGCCAGGTGTTGACGTGGCTCTTGATCATCGGTCGCTTGCCGTCCAGGCGCACAGCCTTGCCGTGGGTGACGCGCACGCAGCGGATTTCGAACTGGGTGGCTTCAGCGAGAAAGGCCCAGAGGGTTTCCCGGGCCTTTTCCACGGTCATGCCATGCAGGTCGAGGCTGCCTTCAAAGGGGATCTGGCCGATCTTCAGCTTGCGCATCTGGCTTTCCTGGACCCCGTCGCGGGCCCACATCAGCTCATCTTCCGGCCCCACGTCGATGACGAACTGGTCGGACAGCCCGTCCACTGTGGTGGTCTCGCTGCGTACGGTGGCCGCCTGGCGCAACTTGGCGATCTGCGCCCGGTCGCTCTTGGGTTTGCCCGTATCGGCACGATCGTGCTTGATCGGCTTGACGCCGCGGATCTCGTTTTTGAACAGGGAAAAATCGTCGTCTTGCATGTCAGCCTCCGCGAAGGGCGGCTAGTTTACCCAACTCGGAACACCTTAAGGCGCGCAAATCGCGCCTCGGGAATGTCAGTCGTGTTTTTTCATCAGGTGCGGCGCCATGTTCAGCGCCAGGGGCTGGCGCATGCGCCGCCGGCAGCGCCGCCACAAGCGTACGCCGACATACAGCAGCAACAGGCCGACCACCAGGATCACCGCCGAGCCCGCCGGGCTGGCATTCATTTCCCCCAGCGCCGGGGCGCGGCCCAGCAGGCTCGCAGTACCGGCCATCGCCAGCAGCACGCCAAATGTCGCCAGTAGCGCGGAGAATCCCGCACCCAGGCGCAACCGCCAGTTTCGCGGGCTTTTGGGCCGCAATCGGCGTGCGTCAAAACCATCGGATATCTTCATTCCGACCTTCCTCAATGGGTATCGGCCCTTCGACCGGAAGTTGACCGGGTGGTTCCTGAGGCTAAGGCAATTGCTGCAAAGGCGAGGGGTTTATGGATGAGCGGCCCGCCAGCCGCTCACCAGGGCTGATCAGATCAGGCTTGCGGTCTGGGCGAGGGTGGCGAAGTTGTCGGCCATGATTGCCATTTCGGTTTGCTGAACGTGCTCGGCGCTGAGGATGCCACCCTTGTAGGGCAGGTCGCGGGTGGCGCAGGCGTCTTCTACCAGGGTGCAGCGAAAGCCCAGGTTCTTGGCCGCGCGCACGGTGGTGCTGACGCTGGAGTGGCTCATGAAACCGGCGACGATCAGGTCCAGGGAACCGAGGTCTTGCAGGCGCTTTTCCAGTTCGGTGCCGTGGAACGCGCTGGGCAGCAGTTTGCCGATGATGGTTTCGTCGCCTTGGGGTTCAAGGCCGGGAATGAACTCGCCGCGCTCGCCTTGTGGGTCGAACAGGCCGCCGACGGTACCGAGGTGGCGTACGTGCACCACTGGGCGACCGGCAGCCCGGGCCGCGGCCAGCAGTTGGCGGATGTTGGCCACTGCCGCGTCCATGCCGGACAGGGCCAGCGGGCCGCTGAGGTATTCTTTCTGGGCGTCGATGATCACAAGGGTCGCGTGGCTCAAATTGGCCGCTGCATAACCACGACCGCTGAGTTGAAACATCGTCTTTGGAACGGACATTCTGGGGCTCCTGTGAGTGGGGCTTTTGCGCCATTGTCCTCTGGCGGAGCGCTTCTGTGAATCGCTACTAACGTAAGGTGCGCCGTTGCTGGCCTGTAGCCTTGTCAAGTGGGGCAAGGTATGCAGCCTTCCCGAGAAAAAAACGCTTGAACACCATTGCCCGTCGCTGGTTTTTCATTCGTCGTCGGCAAGCGTTTTGGCTGTTAGAATCGCCGGTCGTTTTGTCAGGAGTCTGTCCCGTGATCACTTCCCGCCTGCGCACCTTGCGCGACCATATCCGCTGGGCTGTCAGCCGCTTTCATGGGGAGGATCTGTTCTTCGGCCATGGTACCGACAATGCCTGGGACGAGGCCCGTCAACTGGTGCTCGGCGCCTTGCACCTGCCTTGGGAAATTGCCGACAGTTACCTTGATTGCGCGTTGGAAGACGACGAGCTGGTCCATGTGCAGCACCTGCTCAAGCGCCGTATCCAGGAGCGCGTGCCTACCGCCTACCTGCTGGGCGAGGCCTGGTTCTGCGGCATGTCGTTCATTGTCGATGAGCGCGTGCTGATCCCCCGTTCGCCGATTGGCGAGCTGATCGAAAAACGTTTCGAACCCTGGCTGGGCAGCGAGCCGGCACGGATTCTCGACCTGTGTACCGGTTCCGGCTGCATCGGTATCGCTTGTGCCTATGAATTCCGTGATGCCGAGGTGGTGTTGGCGGACCTGTCCTTCGAAGCCCTCGAAGTGGCCAACCAGAACATCGAGCGCCATGGCGTCGATGAGCGGGTGTTCACGGTCCAGGGCGACGGCTTCGATGGCCTGCCCGGGCAGCGCTTCGACCTGATCGTGTCCAACCCGCCCTATGTCGATGCCGAAGACTTCGCCGACATGCCGGATGAATACCAGCACGAGCCCGAGCTGGGCCTGGCCTGTGGCGAGGATGGCCTGAACCTGGTGCGGCGGATGCTAGCCGAGGCGGCGGACCACCTGACCGAGAAGGGCTTGCTGATTGTCGAGGTGGGCAACAGCCAGGTGCATGTCGAGGCGCTGTACCCGGAGGTCGACTTCGCCTGGCTGGACTTCGAGCGCGGTGGCCACGGTGTGTTCATGCTGACCGCGGAGCAGTGCCGCGAACATCAGGCGTTGTTCGCGTCCCGGGTCTGAGCCGATTGCCGGCCCGCGCAGCGCGGGCCTCTGGTGGTCAGGCGTTGCGGCTCAGCGATGAGTCGCAATCCAGATCAGCAGCCCGGCCTGGAACACCGCAAAGGCCACCAGGCAGGTGATGGTGAAGCGCAGACCGGTGTCCTCGCGCTTGTACTTGGTGACTTTCTCTTCCTGCTTGCGCAGCTTCACTTCCAGTTCTTCAAGATTCTGTTCGGCCTGCTGGAGCATCTGCGCCGCTTCCAGAATCTCCACGAACTGCAGTTTTTCGCTATTCCACTGGCCCAGCAGTTCACCCACCTGGACATCCTTGACGCTGCCCTTGAGGTGCTGGGCATCGGCATACACCACATCGAAACCCTGGGTGCGCAGCACGTGGTCGCGACGCAGGCGCGTGTCTTCGTTGAGGGCATCCTTGTTTGCCAGGTCGAAGCCGTCGACCCGGTAGTGCGGCCACTTCTTCTGGGCCCACTGCGCTGCCTGGGCCAGCAGGAAACGGCCGATTCCGCGGTTCAGCGGTTCGACCTGCAGGCCGCCTTCGGGCTCGAAGTGCACCCGGCGAGTGTCGTGCTCGACCCACACATCCAGGTGATTCTGTTCCTTGCGCACCCGTTGGCCGGGGAGGCTGATGGTCATGCGCAGCAGGCTGTGCTCTTTGTTGTTGCGTTCGGCATAACCGAACTCGACAAAGCGCAGAGGCCGTCCGCCCGTGGCGCGATCGGTCTGCAAGGGTGCCAGGCGCAGCATCTTGTGGTGCTCGGCCTGCACATCGGCCCACGGCAGCGGCGGCGCTTCAGGGGCGGCGGCTTCCTGCTCGGTGGCGGGTGAATTCGGGGTATCAGTCATAACGGCGAGATCCTGTCCAATCGCTGCGCGCCGACAGCAATTGAACGGCCGGCAAAGGCTTATCGGCCGTTTTTTTCAGGACTGGAGGGCAAAAACAGCCTAACGGGTGTGAAGTCCGTCAATAAAATCGATGATCGCGCTGCCCAGTTCCGCTGCCAGGGGCAATTGCGGGTCCTTGTAGGAGGCCAGCTGGCGCTTGAGGTCATTGGGCACGATGCGCATTACATGGTTCATGCCCTCGATCAGTGCCAGTTGCGCATCCGGTTTGGCGGCCTTGAGGACCCTGGCGTCATCGACGCTGACCTGGATGTCGTTGCTGCCCTGGATGATTAGCGCCGGCATCTTCAGGCGGGCGAAGGCCGCCGCCGGGTCTTCGCGAAACAGGGTGATCAGGTAAGGCTGCACGCTGGGGCGAAAGATGACTTGCAGGGCAGGGGGTACATCCGGGTCGACCTTGCCGGCCTTGAGGCTGTCCAGCAGCTCATTGCTGCGCAGCATCAGCGCCGGTGGCAGGCGGTAGCTCAACTGCTGGCGCAGGATCTGGTCCACCGGGCGGGCGGTTCCGGAGATCGAGATAACGCCTGCGGCATTCAGATGCGGTGCCGCCAGCGTGGCGATCAGTGCGCCTTCGCTATGCCCCAGGACTATCAGTTGGCCCAGGCGTGGATCGGCCTTGAGCTTGTTGCCCCAGGCCACGGCATCTGCGACATAGGCGTCCAGGGTCAGGTTGCGTTCGTCCGGGGTCGCGGCGAGGCTGGCGGCCACGCCGCGCTTGTCATAACGCACGCTGGCGATGTTGTGCTTGGCCAGTACCCAGGCCAGGCGCTTGAGGCTGTCGTTGCGCCCGCCATCGGGGTTGTTGCCGTCGCGGTCAGTGGGGCCGGAGCCGGAAATGATCAGCACCACCGGCACCGGCTGCTCGGACTTGGGTAGCAGCAGCGAGCCGTACAGCTCACCGTGCCCGGTGTCCAGGCTCACGGGGCGTTGCAGGACGGCCGCATGAACCAGGCCGGTGAACAGGGAAAGGCTCAAGAGAAGAACTCGCAGCATCATCGCGCCATCATGGATAAGGTGCCGGTTTGACTCGGTAACAGGCAGAAGGTTCGAGGATGAACTAGTTGGGTAGCCTGCGTATACTGGCGCACGCGCTAATCCAGATTGAGTTATTTCGGCTGATTTCACGGAGCTCCCTGCATGTCCGGCAATACCTACGGCAAGCTGTTCACTGTCACCACCGCGGGCGAAAGCCATGGTCCGGCGTTGGTCGCCATTGTCGACGGCTGCCCGCCGGGCCTGGAACTGACGCTGGAGGACCTGCAGCGTGACCTGGACCGGCGCAAGCCTGGCACCAGCCGCCACACCACCCAGCGCCAGGAACCCGACGAGGTCGAGATCCTCTCCGGGGTGTTCGAAGGCAAGACCACCGGCTGTTCCATCGGCTTGTTGATCCGCAACACCGATCAGAAGTCCAAGGACTATTCGGCGATCAAGGACCTGTTCCGCCCGGCTCACGCCGACTACAGCTACCACCACAAGTACGGCATCCGCGACTACCGTGGTGGCGGCCGCAGCTCGGCCCGGGAAACCGCCATGCGCGTGGCGGCCGGGGCCATCGCCAAGAAGTACCTGGCCAGCCAGGGCATCGTGATTCGCGGCTACATGAGCCAGCTGGGCCCGATCGAGATTCCCTTCAAGACCTGGGATTCGGTAGAGAACAACGCCTTCTTCAGCCCCGATCCGGACAAGGTTGCGGAACTGGAAGCCTATATGGACCAGTTGCGTCGAGACCAGGATTCGGTCGGAGCGAAGATCACTGTGGTGGCCGAAGGGGTGATGCCGGGCCTGGGCGAGCCGATTTTCGATCGCCTGGACGCCGAGCTGGCCCATGCGCTGATGAGCATCAACGCGGTCAAGGGCGTGGAGATCGGCGCCGGTTTCGCCTGCGTTGCCCAGCGCGGCACCGAGCACCGTGACGAACTGACCCCGCAAGGTTTCCTCAGCAATAACGCCGGCGGCATTCTGGGCGGCATCTCCTCGGGACAGCCGATCGTCGCTCACCTGGCGCTCAAGCCGACCTCCAGCATTACCACCCCCGGGCGCTCCATCGATATCGACGGCAACCCGGTGGACGTGATCACCAAGGGGCGCCACGACCCGTGCGTGGGCATTCGCGCCACGCCGATCGCCGAGGCGATGATGGCCATCGTGCTGATGGATCATCTGCTGCGCCACCGCGGCCAGAATGCCGACGTGCGCGTCAGCACGCCGGTGCTGGGCCAGCTGTAATGCCGGTCCTGCCAGTCGCCACGGTCTGAAGGCCGTGGCGGCACTTCCCTACTGGCGGCTTTCCAGTTTCTACCTGTTCTATTTCGCGCTGCTGGGCTCGACCGCGCCATTCCTGGCGCTGTATTTCGATCACCTGGGGTTCTCCAGCGCGCGCATCGGCGAACTGGTGGCCATTCCCATGCTCATGCGCTGCGTGGCGCCCAACCTTTGGGGCTGGCTGGGGGACTATACCGGGCGGCGCCTGGCGATCGTGCGTTTTGGTGCGTTCTGCACCCTGGTCTGTTTCTCCCTGATCTTCGTCGACAAGAGCTATGCCTGGCTGGCCATGGTCATGGCCCTGCATGCTTTTTTCTGGCACGCGGTGCTGCCGCAGTTCGAAGTGATCACCCTGGCGCACCTGCAAGGCCAGGCCTCGCGCTACAGCCAGATCCGCCTCTGGGGCTCCATCGGCTTCATTCTTACCGTGGTGGCCCTGGGGCGTTTGTTCGAGTGGTTGAGCCTGGACATCTACCCGGTAGCGCTGGTGGTGATCATGGCGGGCATCGTCCTCAGCAGCCTGTGGGTGCCTAACGCCCAGCCTCGGGTGCAGGGGCCGCGGCACGCCGGGGAGGGCTTTGTCAGGCAACTGCGTAGCCCCGGTGTGCTGGCCTTCTACCTGTGCGTGGCACTGATGCAGATGAGCCACGGCCCCTATTACACTTTCCTGACTCTGCACCTGGAGCGCCTGGGCTATACCCGCGGGCTGATCGGCATGCTCTGGGCCCTGGGTGTGGTGGCCGAAGTGTTGATGTTTCTGGCGATGAGCTGGCTCCTGGCGCGCTTTTCCGTGCGGCGGGTGCTGCTGGCGAGCTTCCTGCTGGCGGCTCTGCGCTGGTTGCTGCTGGGCAGCCTGGCGGAACACCTCGGGGTGCTGTTGTTGGCTCAGGTGCTGCACGCGGCGACCTTCGGCAGTTTCCACGCCGCCGCCATTCATTTTGTGCAGCGCAGTTTCGGTGCCCGCCAGCAAGGCCAGGGCCAGGCGTTGTACGCGGCCCTGGCGGGAACCGGGGGCGCCCTGGGGGCCCTGTATTCGGGTTATAGCTGGAATGTCCTGGGCCCCACATTGACCTTTAGTATTGCCAGCGTCGCAGCCTTGGCCGCAGCCGTTATCATTGCCACCCGCATGCAAGAGGAGTTGCCGTAATGAGCAGCCTGTCCGTCTACCACGTATCCAGTCCGGACCTGCCGAACAAGGTCTTGACCCACTTCGACGATATCGCTGCAACCCTGGCCGAGCAGGGGATTCGTTTCGACCGCTGGCCTGCCACCACGCGTGTTGCACCGGGCACCGGCCAGCAAGAAGTGATAAGCGCCTATCAGGAGCAGGTCGATCGCCTGATGACCGAGGGTGGCTATGCCAGCGTGGATGTCATCAGCCTCGATGAAGACCATCCGCAGAAGGCCGAACTGCGCGCCAGCTTTCTCGATGAGCACCGCCACAGCGAGGATGAAGTACGTTTCTTCGTTGCGGGCCGGGGCCTGTTCAACCTGCACATCGATGACTATGTGTACGCCGTACTGTGCGAGAGGAATGACCTGATCTCGGTGCCGGCGGGCACCGCCCATTGGTTCGACATGGGCGAGCGGCCGAACCTGGTAGCCATCCGCTTGTTCAACAACCCCCAGGGCTGGAACGCCAGCCTGACCGGAGACGCGATCGCCAGCCAGTTCCCACGCCTGGACGATTGAGCGGGGAGCACAACGTCAACGGGCCGGACCCACGCAAGATGGGGCCGGCCCGGACAGGTGCAGCGCAAGCGGCTTACGCGGAGTGGTAAGTCGGCAGGGCAAAGCGGTTCTGGCTTTGCAGCATGGAGATCTGTGGCAACTCACTGGCCTGTTCGGCCAAGTCCCGACGAATTGCGCTGATGACCCACGACAGTTGGTCGGCGGCGTGCAACTGTGCGTAGGAGATCGAACGCTTGAACTGTTTGCCTTCGCTGCTGCGCAGGGTCAACAGGATGCCACCGTCAGGGCGTGGCTGGGTGGTCACTTCGAAGTTGGAGAACAGGGAAGAAAATTTTTCTTGGATCAGGCTCATGTCTATCAGCTCCGTTAGCTCTTGAAGGGCAAGCGTGGAGTGATAGGTGCAGCGATTGTGCCAGTATTGTTTTTTTAAAATATGCTTTAAAAACAACAACTTATAAAAATCAAAAAAGCGCCTGTTCGTGCAAATTGCATGAATGGCCATCGTGCATCCTGCATTTTGCAGGTCCGCAGGGGGTGTTGGCGGGTGCCGTGGCAGTGTTGTGACCGCGGGCCAGGGTGGAAAATTCAATCGTTGAAGCGGGGACAAGTACGCTGCGTGGGGAGACCGAGGGTAGATACAAAAGTTTGCAAAAACCCCGTGTACAGCGTCGCGAGAGCTGACGTATTTTCCAGCCAGTCACGTTGGTTCAACCTGGCCTCGGCGGCCCCGCGAAAGCGGCTTGAACGGCGTTTCTGCGACATGGAATGTGTTGTGGCGCGATCTTGCGATCCCGCCCGACCAATAATAAGAACATAGGACGCTCTCCATGAACCTTTCCTGCGCCTCATCGCCGGTGCTCTTTGCAGCCCTGCGCTTGTCCTGCCTTCATCCCGTTGCGAGAGATATCCACAGCTCCCGCGTGCCGCTCGCCGCACCCTGGATCGCTACCCCCGGTTGAGCCTTGCGCCGCTGTTGCCAACGCCCGGCCGGCCAGGCCCGGGCCCAGATCCTTGCTGTGCAACCGGAGCAACCATGAACAAGCACAAGAGCGACATGATCACCTGGGGCATGATGCTGCGTAAGGTGCCCTCCATTGCCAGGGCACTGCCGCGGGTGGTGCGGGGCATGAAGGCGGGCAATATCGACAACCCGGACCAGCCCTGCGGCCTGGGCTGGAGCTTTGAGCAGGCGACCCTGCGCAACCCCGAGGGGCCGGCCTTGCTGTACGGTGATCGGGTGCTCAGTTATGCACAGGTCAATCAATGGGCCAACCGCATTGCTGCCTACCTGCAGGAGCAGGGCATCGGCAAGGGTGATGTGCTGGCGATCTTCATCGAGAACCGCCCGGAATTGCTGGTCACGGTGCTGGCGGTGGCCAAGCTCGGAGGCATTTGCGCGATGCTCAACACCGCGCAGACCCAGGGCGTGCTGGCGCACAGCCTGGCGTTGGTGAAACCGGCGGCGATCATCCTCGGCGGCGAGCTGCAGGCCGCTTACTCGGCGGTACGCGAGCAGGTGGGCATCGATCCGCAGCGCACCTGGTTCGTGGCCGATCAGGACACCTTTGCCGACCCCGGGACGACCCCCGAGGGAATGCGCAACCTGATGGCCGAGAGCGCCGGTTACCCATCGGACAACCTGGCGCAGACCCAGCGCATCTTCCTCAACGACCCTTGCTTCTACATCTATACCTCCGGCACCACGGGGTTGCCCAAGGCCGGGATCTTCAAGCATGGGCGCTGGATGCGCACCTCTGCCGGCTTCGGCACCATCGCCCTGGATATGCAGCCCGGCGACGTGGTGTATTGCACCTTGCCGCTGTACCACGCCACGGGTCTGTGCGTGTGCTGGGGCTCGGCGATTACCGGCGCCTCGGGCTTTGCCATCCGCCGCAAATTCAGCGCCAGCCAGTTCTGGGATGACGTGCGCCGCTACAAGGCCACGACCGTGGGTTATGTCGGGGAGTTGTGCCGCTACCTGATCGACCAGCCGGCTTGCGCACGGGATACCGAGCACGGGGTCTCGAAGATGATCGGCAACGGGCTGCGCCCGGGCGTCTGGAGCGAGTTCAAGCAACGTTTCGGCGTCGGTCATATCTGTGAGTTGTATGCCGCCAGTGACGGCAATATCGGTTTCAGCAACATCCTCAACTTCGACAATACCGTGGGCTTTTCCCTGATCCCCTGGGCGCTGGTGGAATACGCCCACGACACCGGTGCGCCACTACGCAACAGCCAGGGCTTCATGCAGAAGGTGGCCAAGGGCGGCCAGGGGCTGTTGCTGGCGAAGATCGACGACAAGGCGCCCCTGGATGGCTACACCGACCCGGAAAAGAACCTCAAGGTGATTCTCAAGGACGTATTCGAGAAGGGCGACTGCTACTTCAACACCGGCGATCTGCTGCGCGATATCGGCTTTGGCCATGTGCAGTTCGTCGACCGGCTGGGAGATACCTATCGCTGGAAGGGAGAGAACGTTTCCACCACCGAGGTGGAGAACGTCCTCCTGGGGCACCCGCAGGTTGCCGAGGTGGTGGCCTATGGGGTCGAGATCCACAACACCAACGGTCGGGCCGGGATGGTGGCGATCACTCCGGCAGAATCCCTGGCGACCCTGGATTTCAGCGAGTTGCTGCAGTTCGCCCGGCAGCAGTTGCCGGCCTATGCAGTGCCGCTGTTCCTGCGGATCAAAGTGAAGATGGACACCACCGGCACCTTCAAGTACCAGAAGAGTCGCCTCAAGGAGCAGGCATTCGATCTGCAGCAAATCGGGGACGAGCCGGTGTATGCCTGGTTGCCGGGCTCGGATACCTATGTGCGGCTGACCCCGCAGATTCTCGCGGACATTCAGGGTGGGCGCCTGCGTTATTGATTCTGCCTATGGTGGCTCTCGGGAAAAAAGGGATGACAGGCTGGCGCCGGCTTGGGGAAACTAGCGCCTTTCCGAATTGCCGAACCTGGAGTTTCCGATGACCGACAAAAGCCGCCAGATGACTGAAGAAGAGGCCGCCCAGTTTGTCGAACAGGTGTTCAACGTGGCCCGCCAGGGCGACGCACAGATGCTCGACAAGCTGGCTGCCAGTGGCCTGCCGGTCAACTTGCGCAATCACAAGGGCGACACGCTGCTGATGCTCGCCGCCTATCACGGCCATGTGGACGCGGTGCAGGTGCTGCTCAAGCACCAGGCCGACCCCGAGATCCGCAACGATAACGGCCAGAGCCCGATTGCCGGGGCTGCCTTCAAGGGCGACCTGGCGGTGGTCAAGGCGCTGGTGGAGGGGGGCGCCCAGGTGGAAGGCTCGTCCTTCGACGGACGTACCGCGCTGATGATGGCGGCGATGTTCAATCGCACGGAAATCGTCACCTACCTGATCAGCCAGGGCGCCGACCCCAAGGCCCGCGACAGCAATGGCGTGAGTGCCCTGGAAGCGGCCAAGACCATGGGCGCCATGGATACCACGGCGCAGCTCGAAAAACTCCTGGCCTGAGCCGGCGATGATCAGGGCGTGCAGGCGTCAGATGCTGCCTGGCGTGATAGCTCGGGCACTTTAGGCTATCCTTCGCGCCCCTTGATTTCCTAGCTTCCAGGATGTGCCCATGAAAACCGCCCTTATCGAACTCATTAGCAAGATCAGCTCCGGGTGCATGGGCGATGCCGAGATCCAGCAGATCGCCGAGGAGGCGAGCCAGGCCTACGCCGACCCTCAGGGATTCCTGGCAGCCAACCCGGATATCAACTACGACGACAGCTTCCCCATTTCCCTGGGGGAATGGGTGGTGGTCGGCAGCCTGCCGGAAACCGTGTTGTTTCAGGCCGATACCTATGTCGACCTGTTCGCCCAGATCGTCGCCTCGTTCGGCAAGGACGTGGCTTTCAACATCAAGCCCAAGCAGTTGGCCAAGATCGAAGCCCTGACGGCCTTGAACCGCATCCAGATCCAGATGGGCAGCATGAACCCGGAAAACGGCGGCTATGTGTTGATGAACTTCAGCCAGTTGCTGGATGACGAGTTGCAGATGGTACTGGTCTACGGCAACGACGTGCCGCGGGTGCTGGAGCTGTGCGCCGAGGTCGGGATCGCCGCAGCGCCGGCCCTGGAAGCCTTGAAGATCGCCGTTCATGTCTGAAGCCCGAGCGGCTGTGGAATAAAACGGAACCCTGATCCAGCACGGCTATCCTAAAGAGGCACGCCATCATTTAGGGAGCGACACCATGGGTTCCACCTTCAATGGCCTGGTTGGCCTGATCATTCTGGCCCTGGATATCTGGGCCATCATCAACGTACTCAAAAGCGGCGCCGAAACCGGGATGAAGATCCTCTGGGTGCTCTTGATCATTCTCCTGCCGGTGCTGGGGCTGATCATCTGGGCGATCGCCGGGCCGCGAGGCAATGTGCGGCTCTGAAGCGGAAGACGCAGGTTGCACAGGGAAAAGGGCCGTCAGGCCCTTTTTTGTGTGACTAAACATGCGTTGAACGAAATTTTCACAAACGCTCTAAGACAATTCGCCGGCGCTTTTCCCCCGGTATAACTCTCTGCAATCTCTTGTCCCAGAGCCGTTGGCAGTGGGTTTTTCGGTGCTGCCCACTAATCAATGGCAATGCCTTGAGTGATCGTGCAACATTTGCGCACCGCGAATTCCCCCGTCGCCCTGGCGGCAACAAGAGGGCAGAACGCAGCTTTATCTTTGCAACTTAAACTTCCAATGGGTCCTAAAACCACATGGCAAACTCGGATGCCCTGAGTCAGCAGCGATCCTCGAATCGCCTGCTGCAACCGACCGTTAAATCCCATCTGGCCTACACGCTATTGTGCGCCCTGGTCATGATGGTGATGCTTTCCCTGTTGCGCGTCGCGCTGCTGATCTACAACCGCGAGATGATTCTCGACACTCCGGCCTCGACCTTCCTCGAAGCGTTTGCTAACGGGCTGCGTTTTGACCTGCGGCTGGTGGTCTACCTCAGCGTACCGCTGCTGCTGGCGCTGTTCAGCGCCCGGGCCATGGCGGCTCGCGGGGTGTTGCGCTTCTGGCTGACGGTCACCTCCAGCATCGCGCTGTTCCTCGGCCTGATGGAGATGGACTTCTACCGCGAGTTCCACCAGCGCCTCAACGGCCTGGTCTTCCAGTATGTGAAGGAAGACCCGAAAACCGTGATGAGCATGCTCTGGTACGGCTTCCCGGTGGTCCGCTACCTGCTGGCCTGGGCCGTGGGCACCTGGATCCTGAGCCTGGCATTCAAGGGGGCCGACCGCGCCACCCGGCCCCGCGGCCCGTTCAGCGGCGGCAATGTCGGCACCCGGCAGATTGCCCCCTGGTATGCGCGCATTGCGGTGTTCGTGGTGTGTCTGCTGATCTGCGTGGTTGCAGCCCGTGGCACTCTGCGCCAGGGCCCGCCGATGCGTTGGGGTGACGTCTACACCACCGAATCCAACTTCGCCAACCAGTTGGGCCTCAATGGCACGCTGCAATTGATGGCGGCGGCCAAGGATCGTCTGTCCGAGGACCGCACCAATATCTGGAAGGCCACCTTGCCTCAGCCTCTGGCGCAGCAGACCGTGCGCGACATGCTGCTGGTGCCGAGTGACAAGCTGGTGGATGCCGACATCGCCGCTGTACGCCGCACCTACACGCCGGATGGGGAAAAGACCCTGCCGATCAAGAACGTCGTGGTGATCCTGATGGAAAGCTTCGCCGGGCATTCGGTGGGCGCCCTGGGACGTCCGGGGGAGATCACTCCGTACTTCGACAAACTGTCCAAGGAAGGCCTGCTGTTCGACCGCTTCTTCTCCAACGGCACCCACACCCACCAGGGCATGTTCGCCACCATGGCGTGCTTCCCCAACCTGCCTGGCTTCGAATACCTGATGCAGACCCCGGAAGGCAGCCACAAGCTGTCCGGCCTGCCGCAACTGCTCAGTGCTCGCAACTACGATGACGTGTATGTCTACAACGGCGATTTCGCCTGGGACAACCAGTCGGGGTTCTTCAGCAACCAGGGCATGACCAACTTCATCGGCCGTAACGACTTCGTCAATCCGGTGTTCTCCGACCCGACCTGGGGCGTGTCCGACCAGGACATGTTCAACCGCGGCCTGGAAGAGTTGAAGGCCCGGGAAGGCAAGGGGCCGTTCTATGCCCTGCTGCAGACCCTGTCCAACCACACGCCGTATGCCCTGCCCACGCCTTTGCCGGTGGACAAGGTGACCGACCGCGGCAGCCTCAACGAACACCTGACGGCCATGCGCTACTCCGACTGGGCCCTGGGCCAGTTCTTCGAGAAAGCGCGCAAGGAGCCTTACTTCAAGGAAACCCTGTTCGTGGTGGTGGGCGACCATGGCTTCGGCAACGAGCAGCAGATCACCGAAATGGACCTGGGGCGCTTCAACGTGCCCATGCTGATGATCGCTCCGGGCATCCAGGAAAAGTTCGGCCAGCGTGACCACACCGTGGGCACCCAGATCGACATCGTGCCCACCATCATGGGCCGCCTGGGTGGCGACGTACTGCACCAGTGCTGGGGGCGCGACCTGCTCAACCTGCCGGAAGGCGACAAGGGCTTCGGCGTGATCAAGCCTTCGGGCAGTGACCAGACCGTAGCGCTGCTGACGGCGGACCGGGTGCTGGTATTGCCCAAGGAAATGCCGCCACGGCTGTACAAGTACGAACTGGGTTCGGCACCGGGGGGCGAACTGATCCCGGATTCTGCCGATGAGGCGCAGCTCAAGCAGAAGCTGGAATCCTTCCTGCAGACGGCGACCAAGAGCTTGCTCGACAACACCGCAGGCGTGGTCAACGGGAAACCGGACTAAACGCTGTAGCGCCGGCCCTGTCATGCGGGGTTGGCGCAAGTTGCCCGCGTGAATAAAACACCCCACAAGTGGGGTGTTTTTTATTCGGGCTAATAAAAAGGCGCCGGTGAAGACCGGCGCCTTTTTACGTTCAAACATGCTCTGGGGCGAGCAATAAGGGCGTTATATCCTGCCCAGCAGCAAGAGTACCAACAGCACCACCAGCACGACGCCAATGATTCCTGAAGGCCCATAACCCCAGCTTCTGGAGTGCGGGAATACTGGCAGGCCGCCAATCAGCAGCAGAATCAGAATAACGATCAGAATGGTGCCCATGGCTGTTTCCTTATTGGAATAGAGTTGAACAACGCAGTTATTCAAGGACAAGTTCGTTTTAGGGATAAAGCGAACCGCTTAATAAATCCGACTCTGCGCCCCTCCAGAAAATTCCAAGTATTTTTAAAGCTTTCCGCTTTCGGTCTTATTTCCTTTGCGCCTGCCCGGAGCAGGGGGGCGGATGACAGGTCGGGGGCACCGGGCCGGCGGTTTGCCCGGGGCATTCAGCACCCTGATGGTGCGTGGGTGGCGCAGGGGCCTTCGCTACACTGCGGCTCATCTTCCCCGGAACAACAAGGCAACTCTTATGCAAAATCGCATGATGATCACTGGCGCCGGCTCCGGCCTGGGTCGCGAAATCGCTTTGCGCTGGGCCCGCGAGGGCTGGCGGCTGGCCTTGTCCGATGTCAGCGAGGCGGGCCTGCAGGAAACCCTGAAGCTGGTGCGTGCAGCCGGTGGTGACGGTTTTGTGCAGCGTTGCGATGTGCGTGACTACAGCCAGTTGACCGCCTTCGCTCAGGCCTGCGAGGTGAAGTTCGGCGGTATCGACATCATCGTCAACAACGCCGGCGTGGCCTCTGGCGGGTTCTTCAGTGAACTGTCGCTGGAGGATTGGGACTGGCAGATCGCGATCAACCTGATGGGGGTGGTCAAGGGCTGCAAGGCCTTCCTGCCGCTGCTGGAGCAGAGCAAGGGCAAGATCATCAATATCGCTTCCATGGCGGCCTTGATGCAGGGCCCGGCCATGAGCAACTACAACGTGGCCAAGGCCGGAGTGGTGGCGCTTTCCGAGAGCCTGTTGATCGAGCTCGCGCAGCATGAAATCGGCGTGCATGTGGTCTGCCCGTCGTTCTTCCAGACCAACCTGCTGGACTCCTTCCGAGGGCCGACCCCGGCCATGAAGGCCCAGGTGGGCAAGTTGCTGGAAAACTCGCCGATCACCGCCGCCGAGATCGCCGACTACATCCATGCCCAGGTCGATGCCGGCCAGTTCATGATCCTGCCCCACGAGCAGGGCCGCATGGCCTGGGCCCTGAAGCAGAAAAATCCCCAGGCGCTGTACGACGAAATGACCCTGATGGCCGACAAGATGCGCGCCAAGGCCAAGCAAAGCGCCAGTTGAGCTTGCCCAATCCCCCTGGGCGTCGTTAGGGTTGCCGGCATCCGACAATCCTGACGAGTTCCTGCATGCTCAATTACCTGTGGTTCTTCCTCGCCGCGTTGTTTGAAATCGCCGGCTGCTATGCGTTCTGGATGTGGCTGCGTCAGGGTAAGAGTGCCTTGTGGGTGATTCCCGCGCTGGTCAGCCTGACCCTGTTCGCCCTGTTGCTGACCAAGGTCGAGGCCACCTACGCCGGGCGCGCCTATGCCGCCTACGGAGGCATCTATATCGTCGCTTCGATTGGCTGGCTGGCGGTGGTGGAGCGGGTACGGCCCCTGGGTTCGGATTGGCTGGGGCTGGCGCTGTGCGTGATCGGGGCCAGTGTGATTCTGTTCGGCCCGCGCTTTTCCAATGGCTGAATAACCCGGCCCAGAGAAGCTGGGCCGGGGGCAGGGTCAGTCGAACAGCTCCTTGGGCACATCGTGCTTGAGCATCAGTTGGCACTGTTCGCTGTCCGGATCGAAGACGATCACCGCCTGGCCCTTGGTCAAGGCCTGGCGCACCCGCAGCACACGGGTTTCCAGGGGCGTTTCATCACCGTTGTCGGTGCCCTCGCGGGTTACGAAGTCCTCGATCAGGCGGGTCAGGGTGTCGACTTCAAGTTGGTCGTGGGGAATCAGCATGGGGGCCTCCGGCAAACAATCCGGGATCCTACTGCGCCCGGGGCCGTGCCGCCAGCCAGGGCGTGCACAAACTCCGGGGCGGGTTCAGGATTTCTGCCCCACCAGGCTGTCCACCGAGGGCACCCGGGTATCGCTTTCCATTTGTGCATCGTGCTCCAGTTGATGGCTGAAGCGGTCCAGTGAGCCCTGGGCCGGTTGCGCGTCGCTGGCAAATACCGGCGGGCTGAGGATGTAGGCCCCCAGCAGGCGGCTGAGTGCCGCCAGGCTGTCGATATGAGTGCGCTCATAGCCGTGGGTGGCGTCGCAACCGAAGGCCAGCAGCGCAGTGCGGATGTCGTGGCCGGCGGTGACCGCCGAATGGGCGTCGCTGAAGTAGTAGCGGAACAGGTCGCGACGCACCGGCAACTCGTGTTCGCCGGCCAGGCGCAGCAGGTGGCGGGACAAGTGATAGTCGTAGGGGCCACCGGAGTCCTGCATGGCCACGCTCACCGCATGTTCGCTGGAGTGCTGGCCCGGGGCGACCGGGGCAATGTCGATGCCGACGAACTCGCTGACGTCCCAGGGCAGGGCCGCTGCTGCACCACTGCCGGTTTCTTCGGTGATGGTGAATAGCGGATGGCAGTCGATCATCAGCGGCTCGCCGCTGTCGACTATGGCCTTGAGCGCGGCCAGCAGCGCGGCGACACCGGCCTTGTCGTCCAGGTGCCGGGCGCTGATATGGCCGCTTTCGGTGAACTCGGGCAAGGGGTCGAAGGCAACAAAGTCACCCACGCCTATCCCCAGGGATTCGCAGTCGGCGCGGGTGGTGCAGTAGGCATCCAGGCGCAGCTCGATGTGGTCCCAACTGATGGGCAGTTCGTCCACCGCGGTGTTGAAGGCGTGCCCGGAGGCCATCAGCGGCAGGACGCTGCCGCGCAACACGCCGTTGTCGGTGAACAGGCTGACTCGGCTGCCCTCGGCAAAGCGGCTGGACCAGCAGCCCACCGGGGCCAGGGTCAGGCGGCCGTTGTCCTTCACCGCGCGCACGCTGGCGCCAATGGTGTCCAGGTGCGCCGAGACGGCCCGGTCCGGGCTGTTCTTCTGGCCCTTGAGGGTGGCGCGAATGGTGCCGCGACGGGTCAGCTCGAAGGGGATGCCCAGTTCTTCCAGGCGTTCGGCGACATAGCGCACGATGGTGTCGGTAAAGCCGGTGGGGCTGGGAATGGCGAGCATTTCCAGGAGGACTTTCTGCAGGTAGGCGAGGTCGGGTTCGGGAATCTTGCGGGTCATGGAAACTCCTGATGAGAAACGGCCATCGATGGTTTCGATGAGGGCATGGATGGAGGGCCAGGGGGCGCCTTCGCTGCCAAGCCGGCTCCTACCAGTGAGGGTAGGAGCCGGCTTGCCGGCGAAGGATCACGGCGCCGGTTGGCTGTGGGGAAACAGCAGGTCGACAAAACGTTCGGCGGTGGGTTGCGGTTCGTGATTGGCCAACCCGGCGCGTTCGTTGGCTTCGATGAACACGTACTCGGGCTGATCCGCCGCCGGCACCATCAGGTCCAGGCCCACCACGGGAATGTCCAGGGCACGGGCTGCGCGGATGGCGGCGTCGGCCAGGGTCGGATGAAGGATGCCGGTGACGTCTTCCAGAGTGCCGCCGGTGTGCAGGTTGGCGGTGCGCCGTACAAACAGCCGCTCCCCGGCGGCCAGTACGCTGTTGTAGTCGTAGCCGGCGGCGTGCAGGGTGCGCTGGGTCTCCTGGTCCAGGGGGATTTTGCTCTCGCCGCCGGTGGCCGCCTGGCGGCGACGGCTGCGGGCTTCGATCAGCGCGCCGATGGAGTGCTGACCATCACCGATGATTTCCGCGGGACGGCGGATAGCCGCTGCCACCACTTCAAAGCCGATCACCAGGATGCGCAGGTCCAGGCCTTCGTGGAAGCTTTCCAGCAATACCCGGCTGTCAAAGCGGCGGGCGTGGTCGATGGCCTTTTGCACCTCTTCGATGGTCCGCAGATCCACCGCCACGCCTTGTCCCTGTTCGCCATCCAGGGGCTTGACCACCACCCGCTGGTGCTCGTCGAGAAAGCCCAGGTTGTCATCGGCGTTGCCCGCCAGTTGCTGCGCCGGCAGGTTCAAGCCAGCACCCTTGAGCACCTTGTGGGTCAGGCTCTTGTCCTGGCACAGGCTCATGCTGATGGCGCTGGTGAGATCGCTCAGCGATTCCCGGCAGCGTACCCGGCGCCCGCCGTGGCTGAGGGTGAATAGCCCGGCGTCGGCGTCATCCACCTGAACATCGATGCCCCGGCGATGAGCTTCCTCGACGATGATCCGCGCATAGGGGTTGAACTCCGCCTGGGGCCCGGGGCCGAGGAACAGCGGCTGGTTGATGCCGTTCTTGCGCTTGATGGCGAAGGTCGACAGGGTGCGAAACCCGAGTTTGGCGTAGAGGTTCTTGGCCTGGCGGTTGTCGTGCAGCACCGACAGGTCGAGGTAGCTCAGGCCGCGGCTCATGAAGTGTTCGATCAGGTGGCGCACCAGCACTTCGCCGACGCCCGGGCGACTGCAGTCGGGGTCCACTGCCAGGCACCAGAGGCTGCTGCCGTGTTCCGGGTCCTGGTAGGCCTTGTGGTGATTGAGGCCCATGACGCTGCCGATCACCGCGCCGCTGTCTTCGTCCTCGGCCAGCCAGTACACCGGCCCGCCTTGATGGCGCGGGGTCAGCAGTTGCGGGTCGATGGGCAGCATGCCGCGGGCCTGGTACAGCTGGTTGATGGCTTGCCAGTCGGCTTCGCTCTGGGCGCGACGGATGCGGAAACCGCGAAATACCCGAGTGGCCTGGCGGTAATCGCTGAACCACAGGCGCAGGGTATCGGAAGGGTCGAGGAACAGTTGCGCCGGCTCCAGCCCCAGCACTTGTTGTGGTGCCGCCACGTACAGGGCGATGTCGCGCTCGCCAGGTCGCTCGTTGAGCAACTCCCCGGCCAGGCTGGTGGGGTCGGGAAAGGTATGGCCGATCAGCAGGCGGCCCCAACCGCAATGTACCGCGATCGGTTCGCACCCGGGTTCGCTGCCGTCTTCGGCGAAGCGCGCCTGCAGGCGTTCATAGGACGGCGCCTGGCCGCGCAGCAGGCGTTGGCTGTAAGCCGTGGCGTGAGCTTTCATCGGTCAGATTCCTTGTTCGCTGAGCCACAGGTTCAATGCCGCCAGTTGCCACAGCTTGGAGCCGCGCAAGGGCGTCAACTGGCCCTGGGGATCGGTCAGCAGGCGGTCGAGCATGGCCGGCTTGAACAGGCCGCGATCCTGGCTCGGGTCCAGCAGCAGTTCGCGTACCCATTCCAGGGTCGCGCCCTGCAAGTGCTTGAGGCCCGGCACTGGGAAGTAGCCTTTCTTGCGGTCGATCACCTCGCTGGGGATCACCAGCCGCGCAGCTTCCTTGAGCACCTGCTTGCCGCCGTCCGGCAACTTGAAGCGCGCCGGCACCCGGGCCGAAAGCTCCACCAGGCGGTAGTCGAGGAACGGCGTGCGCGCCTCCAGGCCCCAGGCCATGGTCATGTTATCCACACGCTTGACCGGGTCATCCACCAGCATCACCGTGCTGTCCAGGCGCAGGGCCTTATCCACAGCTGCGTCGGCGCCGGGCTGGGCGAAATGCTCGCGGACAAAATCCCCGGCGGCATCGTTGGCGGTCAGCCACTGCGGTTGTACGGTGGCCGCGTAGTCGTCGTAGCTGCGGTCGAAGAAGGCCGCACGGTAGGCCGCGTAGGGGTCGCTGGCGCCGTCCACCTGCGGGTACCAGTGGTAGCCGGCAAAGAGTTCGTCGGCGCCCTGGCCGCTTTGCACTACCTTGCAGTGCTTGGCCACTTCCCGGGACAGCAGGTAGAAAGCGATGCAGTCGTGGCTGACCATCGGCTCGCTCATGGCCCGAAAGGCCGCGGGCAACTGTTCGATGATTTCACGTTCATCGATGCGCAACTGGTGATGCCGGGTGCCGTAGTGCCGGGCAATCAGGTCGGAGTACTGGAACTCGTCGCCCCGCTCGCCACCGGCGTCCTCGAAGCCGATGGAGAAGGTCGACAGGTTGTCCACCCCCACCTCTCGCAGCAGGCCCACCAGCAAGCTGGAGTCGACACCGCCGGACAGCAGCACGCCCACATCCACCGCTGCCCGTTGGCGGATGGCCACCGCTTCACGGGTGCTGTCCAGCACCCGGTCACGCCAGTCTTCCAGAGTCAGGTTGGTTTCGTCGGCACGGGGGCCGTAGGGCAGGGTCCACCAGGTCTGCTGCTCGGTGCGACCGTCGGCCTCGATACGCATCCAGGTGGCCGGCGGCAGTTTTTCGATGCCTGCCAGCAGGGTTCGCGGTGCTGGCACCACGGCATGGAAGTTCAGGTAGTGGTTGAGCGCCACGGGGTCGAGCAACGGGTTGATGTCGCCACCTTTGAGCAACGCCGGCAGGGCCGAGGCGAAGCGCAGGCGCTGGCCGGTGCGCGACAGGTACAGCGGCTTGACCCCGAGGCGGTCGCGGGCGATGAACAGGCGCTGGGCATCGCGCTCCCAGATGGCGAAGGCGAACATGCCGTTGAGCTTGGGCAGCAGGTCCGCGCCCCAGGCGTGGTAGCCCTTGAGCAACACCTCAGTGTCGCCGCCGGAATAGAAGGCATAACCCTTGGCTTCCAGTTCGGCGCGCAGTTCGGGGAAGTTGTAGATCGCGCCATTGAAGGCCAGGGACAGGCCCAGTTGGTTGTCGACCATGGGCTGCGCCGAGCCGTCCGAAAGGTCCATGATTTTCAGCCGTCGATGGCCGAGGGCGATCGGGCCCTGGCTGTGAAAGCCCCAGGCGTCCGGGCCGCGAGGGGCCAGGTGGTGGGTGATTCGTTCAACCGCTGCCAGGTCGGCAGGTTGATGATCAAAGCGTAATTCGCCAGCTAGTCCGCACATAAGTCCTTACCGGTTTTTCCGTTGGGGAGAGTCAATCTGCCGCCGTCAAAAGGGCGGCTACCTGGAAACTGACCTGTGCGTAACTCGGGAGTTTTAGATCGATCGGTTATAAGCAGTTGAGTGGGGCCGGACGGTTGGATGTAGTGCTTGGTGCTGGCCAGCGGCCATTGGCGGCGCTGGAAAGTCAGCGCCGCCGCTCTGCTTCAGGCCTTGCCGCGAATCAGGCGACGCAGGGCAAAACGGTTCGGATGGCAGGCTTCGGCCACGCTTCTGGGCAGGGGCAGGGGCTCGTTTTCCAGCCAGGCGGCCAGCAGCTCGCCGGACAGCGGCGCGGTGATCAGCCCACGGGAACCGTGGCCACTGTTGATGTACAGGCCGTCGAGCCAGGGGCAGGGCAGGTCCGGCACCTGGC
This sequence comes from Pseudomonas sp. NFPP12, assembly GCF_900103205.1. Classification (NCBI taxonomy): domain Bacteria; kingdom Pseudomonadati; phylum Pseudomonadota; class Gammaproteobacteria; order Pseudomonadales; family Pseudomonadaceae; genus Pseudomonas; species Pseudomonas sp. NFPP12. Next base: position 224,512 of record NZ_FMWW01000002.1, on the reverse strand, counting down.
GCGCATCCTTGCCCAGGGCGGCGTAGGTTTCGGCAAAGGCAAGCGGGTCCGCCAGGGGGCCGACGATGGGCAGGTAGTCCGGGCTGGTGCAGCGAAAGGCCGCGCGGCCTTGCAGGCTGTCCAGGGGCAGTTGCTCGGCACCCAGGCGGTGCAGCAGGTCGCTGGAGATTTCCCGCAGCATCTCCAGGTTGCCGGCATGCTCGGCGCTGGTGGGGGTCAGGTCCTGGCTCTTGAAGTCGAAACTGGCGCCCAGGGTGTGTTCCCCCAGGCGCGCGGGGGCGACGTAGCCTTCGGCGCAGACCACCGTGGCCAGGCTCTGGCTTTGTGCGGTCTGGGGCAGGCGGGTGATCTGCCCGCGAATGCGCTTGAGGGGCAGGTCGGCGCTGGCCGGGAAGCGCTTGATCTCGGCCGCACCGGCGAGGATCACCACCGCGGCGCTGGCCAGCATCCGGTCGCCGTCCCAGGCTTGCCATTGCTCATCGACCCGGCGCAGTTCCAGGACTTCCCGGTGTGCCAGGACCTGGATCCGCGGGTGGCTGGCCTGCCATTGGCACAGGGCCGGCGGATGCACCCAGCCACCTTCGGGGTAGAACAGGCCTCCGTGCTCAAGGCCGATACCGGCCCGGGCCTGGGCTTGGGGTTGGTCCAGCAGGTGCAGCAGGTCGGCGGGAAAGGCCGCGGCCAGTTGGGCCTGGCGCTCGGCTTCCTTGGCGTTGAAGGCCAGTTGCAGCACGCCGCAGCCATCCCAGTCCTGGCCGCGCTGCAGGTGCTCCAGTTGGCGCCGGGTATAGCCGAAGCCGCTGAGGATCATCTGCGACAGAGCGGTGCCGTGGGCCGAGAGCTTGAGGTAGAGCACGCCCTGGGGATTGCCCGAGGCCTCCCGGGCCAGCTCTGCATGACGCTCGAGCAATTGCACCTGCCAGCCGCGGGCGGCCAGGCTGGCGGCGCTGGCACAACCGGCCAGCCCGCCGCCGATCACCAGGGCGGTCTTCTCTCGCAGTGCGGGGCGGGCGAACCAGGGCCTGGCCCTGGCCGGCGCCGGCGCATCCTCCGGCCAGCCGAGGAACTCGCCTCGCAGTACCTCCCATTTGTGGCCGATGCCCGGGGTACGTTTCATCTTGAAGCCGGCACTGTTCAGCAGCCGGCGCACCCAGCCGGTGCTGGTGAAGGTACTGATAGTGGAACCTGGGGCGGCCAGGCGCGCCAGTTCGGCGAAGAGCTCGGCGGTCCACATGTCGGGGTTCTTGGCCGGTGCGAAACCGTCGAGAAACCAGGCATCGACCTGGGCGTCCAGTTGCGGCAGTTGCTCCAGGGCATCGCCGATCAGCAGGGTCAGGGTCACTCGCCCGCCCTCCAGCACGATGCGCTGGAAGCCGCCATGCACTGCCACGTACTGCTCAAGCAGCGGTGCACAGAGGCTCGCCAGTTCCGGCCACAGGGCCAGGGCCCGTTGCAGGTCGGCAGGGCTCAAGGGGTACTTTTCCACACTGACGAAATGCAGCCGGGCACCGGTCGGGGCCTGTTGCTGGAACAACTGCCAGGCGCAGAGAAAGTTCAGCCCGGTGCCGAAGCCGGTTTCACCGATAACGAAGCGTTCGCCATCGGCCAGGGCGGCAAAGCGCTGGCCCAGGCGGTTCTGTTCGATGAACACGTGGCGGGTTTCATCCAGGCCCGATTCGCTGGAGAAGTACACATCGTCGAAGACCCGCGAGCGCGGGCGTCCTTGGTCGTCCCAGTCGAGCTGGGCGTGGGGCAGTTCAGGGATCATGTTCGGCTCATGTTGCGCAAGGCGGCCATTCTAGCCCATCGCGCCGGCGGCGCTTGATCCATGGCAAGGCGCTGCAGGTTCGGGGGATTTGTTTTCCCTGGCCGAGGTCGATCCGCTAGTCTTGGAAAATTCTTGGAAGGGAGCCACCCATGTTCGAATCCGCTGAAATCGGTCACGCCATCGACAAAGAAACCTACGATGCCGAGGTGCCGGCGTTGCGCGAGGCCTTGCTCGAAGCCCAGTTCGAACTGCGCCAGAAGGCGAACTTTCCGGTGATCGTGCTGATCAACGGGATCGAGGGTGCGGGCAAGGGCGAGACGGTCAAGCTGCTCAACGAATGGATGGACCCGCGGCTGATCGAGGTGCGCACCTTCGACCAGCAGACCGACGAGGAACTGTCGCGGCCACCGGCCTGGCGCTACTGGCGGATGCTTCCGGCCAAGGGGCGCATGGGGGTGTTCTTCGGCAACTGGTACAGCCAGATGCTGCAGAGCCGGGTCCATGGCGAGATCAAGGACCCACGCCTGGACCAGGCGATCAACGGCGCCGAGCGCCTGGAGAAGATGCTCTGCGATGAAGGCGCACTGATCTTCAAGTTCTGGTTCCACCTGTCCAAGAAACAGATGAAGGCCCGCCTCAAGGCGTTGCAGGACGACCCGCTGCACAGCTGGCGCATCAGCCCGCTGGACTGGCAGCAGTCAGAAACCTACGACAAGTTCGTCAAGTACGGCGAGCGCGTGCTGCGCCGCACCAGCCGCGACTATGCGCCCTGGCACGTGATCGAGGGCGTCGATCCGCATTACCGCAGCCTTACCGTGGGGCGGATTCTCCTGGAAGGGCTGCAAAGCGCGCTGAACCGCCAGCCCCTGCGAGCCACCCAGGTCAACGCGGCGCCGCTGCCTCCGGCGGTGGATCAGCTCAGCCTGCTGGACAGCCTGGACATGACCCAGCACCTGGACAAGGACGACTACGAAGAACAACTGATTACCGAGCAGGCGCGCCTGGCCGGCCTGCTGCGGGACAAGCGCATGCGCAAGCACGCCCTGGTGGCGGTGTTCGAAGGCAACGACGCGGCGGGCAAGGGCGGGGCCATCCGCCGGGTCGCGGCGGCCCTGGACCCGCGCCAGTACAGCATCGTGCCGATTGCCGCGCCCACGGAAGAGGAGCGCGCCCAGCCCTATCTCTGGCGTTTCTGGCGGCATATCCCGGCCCGGGGCAAGTTCACCATCTTCGATCGTTCCTGGTACGGCCGGGTGCTGGTGGAGCGCATCGAGGGCTTCTGCAGCCCCGCCGACTGGTTGCGGGCCTACAGCGAGATCAACGACTTCGAGGAGCAGTTGGCCGATGCCCGGGTGATCGTCGTCAAGTTCTGGCTGGCCATCGACAAGGACACCCAGCTGGAGCGCTTCCAGGCCCGGGAGGAGATTCCCTTCAAACGTTTCAAGATCACCGAGGACGACTGGCGCAACCGCGACAAGTGGGACGATTACCGCGCTGCCGTCGGCGACATGGTCGACCGCACCAGCACCGAGGTGTCGCCCTGGACTCTGGTGGAGGCCAACGACAAGCGCTGGGCCCGGGTCAAGGTTCTGCGCACCATCAACCGCGCGCTGGAAGCCGCGTTCGAGCGCTCGGACAAGCACGACAAGAAAGACAAGAAAGACAAGAAGTAGGTCGATGGTCGCGCATACGCCCAGTGAATGATTGTCGCGGCGGGACAGGAGGGGGATCTATGCTCGATGCTCTTCCTGCCGCCAACAACAATGAGGTGCGTCATGCGTGAAGTGGTGATCGTCGACAGCGTACGGACTGGCCTGGCCAAGTCCTTTCGGGGCAAGTTCAACCAGACCCGTCCGGATGACATGGCCGCCCACTGCGTCAATGCGCTGCTCGCCCGCAACGGCATCGACCCGGCCAGTGTCGAGGACTGCATCGTCGGCGCCGGTTCCAATGAAGGGGCCCAGGGTTTCAACATAGGGCGCAACGTCGCGGTGCTCTCGGCCCTGGGCACCGGTACCGCGGGGATGACCCTCAACCGCTTCTGTTCCTCGGGCCTGCAAGCGATCGCCATCGCCGCCAACCAGATCGCCTCCGGCTGCAGCGACATCATCGTGGCCGGTGGCGTCGAATCCATCAGCCTGACCATGAAGAGCGTCAACACCGAAAACCTGGTCAATCCGCTGCTCAAGGAGCAGGTACCGGGCATCTACTTCCCCATGGGCCAGACCGCCGAAGTGGTGGCCCGGCGCTACAGTGTCAGCCGCGAAGCCCAGGACCGCTACTCCCTGCAAAGCCAGCAGCGTACCGCCCTGGCCCAGGCCGCCGGCCTTTTCAGCGACGAGATCGTGCCGATGACGGTCAAGTACAAGGTCGAGGACAAGAACACCGGTGAGGTGCAGATCCTTGATGGCGTGGTGGACCGCGACGATTGCAACCGCCCCGACACCACCCTGGAAAATCTCGCGGCGTTGAAGCCGGTGTTTGCCGACGACGGTTCGGTGACGGCGGGCAATTCCTCGCAGCTGTCCGACGGTGCTTCGATGACCCTGGTGATGAGCCTGGAGCGGGCCCTGGCCCTGGGGCTCAAGCCCAAGGCGTTCTTCCGCGGCTTTACCGTGGCCGGCTGCGAGCCGGACGAGATGGGTATCGGCCCGGTGTTCTCGGTGCCCAAGCTGCTCAAGGCCAAGGGCCTGAGCGTGGCTGACATCGATCTTTGGGAGCTCAATGAAGCGTTCGCTTCCCAGTGCCTGTATGCCCGCGACCGCCTGGAGATCGACAACGCCCGTTACAACGTCAATGGCGGCTCGATCTCCATCGGCCACCCGTTCGGCATGACCGGCTCGCGTCAGGTCGGGCATCTGGTGCGCGAGCTGCAGCGGCGCAACCTGCGCTATGGCATCGTCACCATGTGCGTGGGCGGCGGCATGGGGGCCACGGGGTTGTTCGAGGCGGTACGCTAGGTTTCGCTTCGTCGGCAAGCCGGCTCCCGTGGGGCCGGTTTGCGACCTGCACAATCCTGTTTGCGCTTTGTCGCCAACTGTCTCTGTGTCGGCTGCCGGCGCGGGCCTAGTATGTGAGCCTTGCTCGTAAGGCCTTGTGGGGTTCGCATGCACGTCTCGTCCGGTCGCTGGGTCTATGGTCTGTTCCTGGCCTTATTGACCGCGCTGTTGTGGGGCATCCTGCCCATCAAGCTCAAGCAGGTACTGCAAGTGATGGACCCGGTCACCGTGACCTGGTTTCGCCTGACGGTGTCCGGTGGCTGCCTGCTGGCCTACCTGGCGGCGGTGGGGCGCCTGCCGCGCTGGCGGGTGCTGGGGCCCAAGGGTATCTGGCTGGTGCCGATCTCGGTCTGTGGCCTGGTAGGCAATTACGTGCTGTACCTCATGGGCCTCAATCTGTTGAGCCCGGGCACCGCGCAACTGGTGGTGCAGATGGGGCCTATCCTGCTATTGATCGCCAGCCTGTTCGTATTCAAGGAGCGGTTCAGTCTCGGCCAGGGCCTGGGGCTTCTGGTGCTGCTGATCGGCTTTGGGCTGTTCTTCAATCAGCGCCTGAGCGAACTGCTGACTTCCCTGAGCGACTACACCGCGGGGGTCCTGACCATTCTTGCCGCTTCCGCGGTCTGGACCTTCTACGCCCTGGGCCAGAAGCAACTGCTGAGCGTGTGGAATTCCCTGCAGGTAATGATGGTGATCTACCTGTTCTGCGCCTTGTTGCTCACCCCTTGGGCTCACCCGCTGGAGGCGCTGGAATTGAACCCGTTGCAGGGTTGGCTGTTGCTGGCGTGCTGCCTCAATACCCTGATTGCCTATGGCGCCTTTGCCGAGGCTCTGGCCCATTGGGAAGCGTCGCGGGTCAGCGCGACCCTGGCCATTACGCCGCTGGTGACCTTTGTCGCGGTGGCTTGGGCCGCCTGGCTCTGGCCCGAGTATGTGCAGGCCGAGCAGATCAATGGCCTGGGCTATGGCGGGGCGCTGCTGGTGGTGCTGGGGTCGGCGCTGACGGCACTGGGTCCGTCGCTGATGGCGGGGTTGCGAGCGCGGCGGCAGCGGATCGCGGCGGGCTGAGCTTCGCTGGCGAGCCAGCTCCTGCAGTCGGGTTGTGGCATGAGCTGGCTCGCTAGCGAAGGCGACTGCGGTCTTACCCCTGCTTCCCGGCCTCCAGCATGTTTTCCGGGCGGACCCAGGCATCGAACTGTTCATCGGTCAGGTACCCGAGTTCCAGCGCCGCCTCGCGCAAGGTCAGGTTCTCGGCATAGGCCTTCTTGGCGATCTCGGCGGCCTTGTCGTAGCCGATATGGGTATTGAGCGCGGTCACCAGCATCAGCCCGCGCTCCAGGTGCGCGGCCATCTGTTGCGGGTCGGGCTCCAGCCCGGCGATGCAATGGTGCTGGAAGTTGCTGCAGCCATCGGCCAGCAGGCGGATCGATTGCAGCAGGTTGTGGATGATCACCGGCTTGAACACGTTCAGTTGCAGGTGGCCCTGGCTGGCGGCAAAGCCGATGGTCACATCGTTGCCCATGACCTGGCAGGCCAGCATCGACAGGGCTTCGCACTGGGTCGGGTTGACCTTGCCGGGCATGATCGAGCTGCCGGGCTCGTTGGCGGGCAGCTTGACCTCGGCCAGGCCTGCCCGTGGCCCGGAGCCCAGCAGGCGCAGGTCGTTGGCAATTTTCATCAGGCACACGGCGAGGGTCTTCAGGGCGCCGGAAAGGCTGGTCAGTGGTTCATGGCCGGCCAGGGCGGCGAACTTGTTCGACGCCGTGACGAAGGGCAGGCCCGAGAGCGCCGCCAACTCGGCGGCGATGGCCTCGCCGAAACCGTGGGGTGAGTTGAGCCCCGTGCCTACCGCGGTGCCGCCCTGGGCCAGTTCGCAGACGGCCGGCAAAGCGCTGCGGATGGCGCGCTCGGCGTACCCCAGTTGGGCGATGAAGGCCGAGATTTCCTGGCCGAAGGTAATGGGGGTGGCGTCCATCATGTGGGTGCGACCGGTCTTCACCAGCTTCATGTGCCGCGCCGACAGCTCGGCCAGGCCGCCGGAGAGCTCGGTGATCGCTGGCAGCAACTGGAACTGCACGGCCTGGGCCGCCGCAATGTGCATGGCAGTGGGGAAGCAGTCGTTGGAGCTTTGCGAGCGATTGACGTGGTCATTGGGGTGCACCGGCGTCTTGCCGCCCCGAGGGTTGCCCGCGAGCTCGTTGGCCCGTCCAGCCAGCACTTCGTTGACGTTCATGTTGCTTTGGGTACCGCTGCCGGTCTGCCACACCACCAGAGGGAACTGGTCGTCATGCTCGCCCGCGAGCACTTCGTCGGCGGCCTGTTCGATCAGGCGGGCGATATCGGCAGGGATGTCGCCGTTGCGGTCGTTGACCCGCGCCGCGGCTTTCTTGATCAGGGCCAGGGCATGCAGCACCGCCAAGGGCATGCGTTCGTTGCCGATGGCGAAGTTGACCAGCGAACGTTGGGTCTGCGCGCCCCAGTAGGCTTCTTGCGGGACTTCAACCTGGCCCAGGCTGTCGGTTTCGATTCGGTTCATCGTGGCAATCCTCCTAGTCTGACAGGCCAGTTTAGGCCGTGATCCGCGGCTCGGGTTCCATGCCGGGGGTTTTTCCCCGCCATGGCCGAGCAAAATGGGGGGCCGGTCGGCGTGGGGTTGAGGGACGCGGATTAATAGGCGCAGAATGGGCGCCCTTGGGGTTCTACCTCGCCTGCTAGATAAAGGAAACTCGATGACCCGTTTTCGTGCCATCTGTACCGCGGTTGTTCTGGTGTGTGCCAGCGGCCAGGTTCTTGCCGATACCGCCAGCCACAACGCCAGTGCCGAGGCCTTCCTGACCCTGGCCCATGCGGACAAGCTCGGTACCCCGGTGTACATGCAAGTTCAGCAAATGTTCGCCCAGCGCTTCGAGCAGACCAAAGCCCCGGAATCCAAGCGTGCCCTGCTGGAAACCTACCAGGCCAAGGCCAATGCCGCCCTGGACCAGGCCATTGGCTGGAACAAGCTGAAGCCGGACATGGTCAAGCTCTACACCAGCAATTTCAGCGAATCGGAGCTCAAGGAACTGGTGGCTTTCTATCAGTCGCCACTGGGCAAGAAAGTCCTGGAAAAAATGCCCCAGCTGACCCAGCAATCGGCGCAGATGACCCAGGCCAAGCTGGAAAGCGCGGTACCGGTGGTGAACAAGCTGCTGGCCGACATGACCGCCGAGCTCGAGCCCAAGGCTGCCCCGGCGAAGAAGAAGTAAGCGGAGCCCGCAATGACCATGCAACAACGTATCGAAGCGGCGCTCGGGGCATTGCAGCCCGAGCACCTGCAAGTGCTGGATGAAAGCCACATGCACAGCCGTGGCCTGGAAACCCACTTCAAGGCGGTACTGGTCAGCGAACAGTTCGCCGGCCTCAACAGCGTCAAGCGCCATCAGAAGGTCTACGCCACCCTGGGTGAGCTGATGGGCCAGTTCCATGCGTTGGCGCTGCACACTTATACGCCTGAGGAATGGTCGAAGATCGGTGTGGCTCCGGCTTCGCCGACCTGTGCCGGTGGCAGTCAGCATTAACCGCGGTTTTTTTGTTAGAATCCGCAACGCGCCGCTTATGCCGGCGCGTTTTTTTTTGCATCCGGTTCACCCTTTACGAGGGTAGCCACCTGGAGATTACCCATGGCACAACCTATTGTCGTGGCGGCACTGTACAAGTTCGTCACCCTCGAAGATTACGTCAACCTGCGTGAGCCCCTGTTGCAGGCAATGCTCGACAACGGCATCAAGGGCACCTTGCTGATTGCCGAAGAAGGCATCAACGGCACGGTTTCCGGCAGCCGCGAAGGCATCGACGGGCTGCTGGCCTGGCTGAAGAACGACCCGCGCATGGTGGATATCGATCACAAGGAATCCTACTGCGACGAGCAGCCGTTCTACCGCACCAAGGTCAAGCTCAAGAAAGAGATCGTTACCCTGGGCGTGCCCGGCGTCGATCCCAACAAGAAGGTCGGGACCTACGTCGAGCCTCAGGACTGGAACGCCCTGATCAGCGATCCGGAAGTGCTGCTGATCGATACCCGCAACGACTATGAAGTGTCCATTGGCACCTTCGAAGGCGCCATCGACCCCAAGACCACCAGCTTCCGCGAGTTCCCGGACTACATCAAAGCCCACTTCGACCCGAGCAAGCACAAGAAGGTGGCGATGTTCTGCACCGGCGGCATCCGTTGCGAGAAGGCCTCGAGCTACATGCTCAGCGAAGGCTTCGACGAGGTGTTCCACCTCAAGGGCGGGATCCTCAAGTACCTCGAAGAGGTACCGCAGCAAGAGAGCAAATGGCAGGGCGACTGCTTCGTGTTCGATAACCGGGTCACCGTGCGCCACGACCTGAGCGAAGGCGACTACGATCAATGTCATGCCTGCCGTACTCCAGTGAGCGTCGAGGATCGTGCATCCGAGCACTATGTGCCTGGTATCAGCTGCCCGCACTGCTGGGACAAGCTGAGCGAGAAGACCCGCCGCAGCGCCATCGACCGGCAGAAGCAGATCGAATTGGCCAAGGCTCGCAACATGCCGCACCCGATTGGTTACAACTACAAGCAATCTTCTTCCGAGGCTTGAGCCATGTCTGCCCGCCTGCTCTATGTGATGGACCCGATGTGTTCATGGTGCTGGGGCTTTGCGCCCGTGGCCCAGGCCCTGGCGGAGCAGGCCCGGGCCGCCGGGGTCGAGGTGCACCTGGTGGTGGGGGGCTTGCGTACCGGTAGCGGTGCGGCCCTGGAACCCAATACCCGGCGCTACATCCTCGAGCACTGGCAGGCGGTGCACCAGGCCACCGGCCAACCGTTCGGCTTCGAGGGCGCCTTGCCCGATGGCTTTGTCTATGACACCGAACCGGCCTGTCGCGCCATCGTCACCGCACGTGGCCTGGCGGCGGACTGCGCCTGGACCCTGCTGGGGCTGATCCAGCAGGCGTTCTATGTCGAAGGCCGGGATGTCACCCTGGCCAGTGTGCTGGTGGAGCTGGCGGAGCGGGCAGGGGTGCCGCGCATCGAATTCGCCGAGGCCTTCGACCGAGCCGAGCAGCATGTGGCTACCGCGGCGGATTTCACCTGGGTCCAGGACCTGGGAATCGCCGGCTTTCCTACCTTGCTGGCCGAGCGTAATGGCCAGTTGGCATTGCTGACCAACGGCTATCAGCCGCTGAGCGAGCTGTCCCCTCTGTTGGGGCGCTGGTTGGAGCGCGCCGCCTGTGCCTGAACCGGTGGATTCAAGCGTCAGCGGTAAGCCGATCGATCGCCTGAGCTGGGCGCATATCCGTCGCCTGGCTCTTGAGCACAAGAAATCTCTGTGGATCGCCAACGGCGTCGCTGTGCTGGCGACCCTGTGCAGTGTGCCGATCCCGCTGCTGCTGCCCTTGCTGGTGGATGAGGTGCTGTTGGGGCACGGCGATGCCGCTTTGCAGGTGATGAACCGCTTCCTGCCCCAGGGATGGCAGAGTGCCGCTGGCTATATCGGCCTGATGCTCATGGTGACGCTGATCCTGCGCTGCTCGGCGCTGGTGTTCAACGTGATTCAGGCGCGGCTGTTTGCCGGGCTGGCCAAGGACATCGTCTACCGCATCCGCGTGCGACTGATCGAGCGGCTCAAGCGCATTTCCCTGGGGGAATACGAAAGCCTGGGGGGCGGTACGGTCACCACTCACCTGGTCACCGACCTGGACACTGTGGACAAGTTCGTCGGTGAGACCCTCAGCCGCTTCCTGGTGGCCATGCTGACCCTGGTGGGCACAGCGGGCATCCTGATGTGGATGCACTGGAAACTGGCCTTGCTGATCCTGCTGTTCAACCCGCTGGTGATCTTCGCCACGGTGCAGTTGGGCAAGCGGGTCAAGCACCTGAAAAAGCTGGAAAACGACAGCACCTCGCGCTTTACCCAGGCCCTGACCGAGACCCTGGAGGCTATCCAGGAAATTCGCGCGAGCAATCGCCAGGGCTACTTTCTCGGGCGCCTGGGGCGGCGTGCCGAGGAGGTGCGGGACTACGCTGTGGCCTCGCAATGGAAAAGCGATGCCTCGGGCCGCGCCAGCGGGCTGCTATTCCAGTTCGGCATCGATATCTTCCGCGCGGCGGCGATGCTGACCGTGTTGTTCTCCGACCTGTCCATCGGCCAGATGCTGGCGGTATTCAGTTACCTGTGGTTCATGATCGGGCCGGTGGAACAGTTGCTGAACCTGCAATACGCCTACTACGCCGCGGGCGGCGCACTGACCCGGATCAACGAGCTGCTGGCGCGGGCCGACGAACCGCAGTACGGCCCGGGTGCGGACCCGTTCGTGGGGCGCGAGACCGTCGGCATCGAGGTCCGCGGCTTGAGCTTCGGCTACGGTGACGAGCGGGTGCTGGACAATATGGACCTGTCCATCGCTCCCGGTGAAAAGGTAGCCATTGTCGGTGCCAGCGGTGGCGGCAAGAGCACCCTGGTGCAGTTGCTGCTGGGGCTCTACACACCGCAGACCGGGGTGATCCGCTTTGGTGGTTCGACCCAGCAGGAAATTGGCCTGGAGACGGTGCGGGAGAACGTGGCGGTGGTGTTGCAGCATCCCGCGCTGTTCAACGACACCATCCGCGCCAACCTGGCCATGGGGCGCGAGCGCAGTGACGAAGCCTGCTGGCAGGCCCTGGAAATTGCCCAGTTGGACGCTACCGTCAGGGCCTTGCCGCAGGGGCTGGACAGCGTGGTGGGGCGTTCCGGCGTGCGTTTGTCCGGGGGCCAGCGCCAGCGCCTGGCGATTGCGCGGATGGTTCTGGCCGAGCCCAAGGTGGTGATCCTCGATGAGGCCACTTCCGCCCTGGATGCCGCCACCGAGTACAACCTGCATCAGGCCTTGACGCGTTTTCTGCGTGGGCGGACTACGCTGATCATTGCCCATCGCTTGTCAGCGGTAAAACAGGCGGACCGGGTTTTGGTGTTCGATGGCGGGCAGATTGCCGAAGATGGCGACCATCAGCAGCTGATTGCCGATGGCGGCCTTTACGCCAAGCTGTACGGGCATTTGCAGCAGGTTCGATAGCCTTGAGTTTTATCCGTCTTTCTGTGCTTAGTGCTTGAATTTCCTGGTGGAACAACCGTTTCAGCTTTAGTGCGGCGGCCCGTTTCCCCAGCCGGTCTGCGCCAGCGGCAGCCTGCCCTGCGCCGGTTCTGTGGAAATTGGCCTAACCTGTGCTGTCTGAGGCGCAACTACTGGGTGTTCATTTGGCTGTGCGCAAGCAAGGACCCTCATGAAGCAAAAGCGGACTTTCACAACGCCGCGCTTGTTGGGCATCGTCTGGCCCTTCATCGCCGTGGTGTTATTTCAAGCGCTGTTGGGCGGCCTCAGCCTGTACGTACTGTCGGCGGTACGGGGCTATGTGGCAGGTGAAAGCCTCTGGTCCAAGGGCCAGAAAGATGCCATCTACTACCTCAATCTGTATGCCGACAGCCGCGACGAAGGCACTTTCCTCAAGTACCAGAACGCAATTGCCGTGCCCCAGGGCGGGCATGAGTTGCGGGTTGCCCTGGATCACCAGCCACCGGATCTGGAGGCCGCACGCCTGGGCATCCTCAAGGGCGGCAATCACCCGGACGATGTCTCCAGCCTGATCTGGCTGTACCTCAACTTCCGTCATTTCAGCTACCTGGAAAAGGCCATCGATCTGTGGACCGTGGGGGACGGATACCTGTTGCAACTGGACACCGTGGCCCGGGAGATGCACCAGAGGATCGGCAGCAACAGCGCCAGCGAAGGCGACGTGCAGCGCTGGAAGAGTCAGATTTTCGCCATCAATGACGGCGTCACTCCCGCTGCCAAGGCCTTCAGCGATGCCTTGGGCGAGGGTTCGCGGGTGATCTTGCGGCTGTTGCTGGTGACCAACCTGGCAACCGCGCTGGTGCTGATTGCCCTGGCCCTGCTGCGCACGCACAAACTGCTGGCCCAGCGCCATGCCTTTGCCGACGCGCTGCAACTGGAAAAGGAGCGGGCGCAGATCACCCTGCAGTCCATCGGCGACGGGGTGATCACCACCGACGTCGAAGGTGCTATCGCCTACATGAACCCGGCGGCAGAGGACCTGACTCGCTGGAAGGCCGAGCAGGCAGTGGGGTTGCCCCTGGCAGCCTTGTTCAACCTGCTGGATGAAAATGCCCAGGCTGACGGTTTTACCCTCATCGAGCACATCCTCAGCGGTCAGCTCAGCGGCGGCAGCGAGCATTCCAAACTGATCCAGCGTCTGGACGGCAGCACGGTCTCGGTGACCCTGGTGGGGGCGCCGATCCGCAATGCCGGCAAGGTCAGCGGCACGGTGCTGGTGCTGCACGACATGACCCAGGAACGGCAATACATCGCCAACCTCTCCTGGCAGGCGACCCATGACGCCCTGACCGGCCTGGCCAATCGCCGGGAGTTCGAGTTCCGCCTGGAGCAGGCCCTGCACAGCCTGATTCGCCAGCCGGCACGGCATGCGCTGATGTTCCTCGATCTGGATCAGTTCAAGCTGGTCAATGACACCTGTGGCCATGCTGCCGGGGACGAGCTGCTGCGGCATATCTGCGCGCTGCTGCAATCGGGCCTGCGCGAAGGCGACACCCTGGCACGGCTGGGTGGGGACGAGTTCGGCATCCTCCTGGAAAATTGCTCGCCAGAGGCCGCGGAGAAGATTGCCGAGGGGCTGCGCCAGACCGTGCAGAATCTGCATTTCGTCTGGAAAGGCCGGCCCTTCGTGACCACCGTGAGTATCGGCCTGGTGCACATCGCCCAGACCCCGACCACCCTCGAAGCCTCGCTGAGAGCGGCGGACATGGCCTGCTACATGGCCAAGGAAAAGGGACGTAACCGGGTGCAGGTCTACCATGCCGACGATTCCGAGCTGTCGCTGCGCTTTGGCGAGATGGCCTGGGTCCAGCGTCTGCACATGGCGCTGGAGGAAAACCGCTTCTGCCTCTATTCGCAGGAGATCACCGCCCTGGGGCATGTCGAGCGTGGCGGCGGGCATGTGGAGATTCTGTTGCGCCTGCATGACGAGGCGGGCCGGATGATTCTGCCGGACAGCTTCATTCCGGCGGCGGAGCGCTACGGCCTGATGACCTCTCTGGACCGTTGGGTGGTACAGAACGTATTCAAGATCATTGCCCAATGCATTGCCGAAGGCCGTGAAGGGCCAATGGCAATGTGCGCCATCAACCTGTCGGGTATCACCATCGGTGATGATGCGTTTCTCGACTTCTTGCGCGAGCAGTTTGTCGTCTATGGCGTACCGCCAAAGTTGATCTGTTTTGAAATTACTGAAACCAGTGCGATTGCCAATTTGGGCAGTGCCATTCGTTTCATAAATGAACTCAAGGGCTTAGGCTGCCATTTTTCCCTGGATGATTTTTGTGCGGGAATGTCGTCGTTCGCTTATCTCAAACATTTGCCTGTAGACTTCCTCAAGATCGATGGAAGTTTCGTAAAGGATATGCTGGACGACCCGATTAACCGCGCCATGGTCGAAGTGATCAACCACATCGGGCATGTCATGGGTAAGCGCACGATTGCCGAGTTTGTTGAAACACCGCAGATCGAGCAGGCATTGCTTGAGATCGGCGTGGATTATGCTCAAGGCTACATTATTGAACGCCCGCAATTGTTCACCTGTGACAGCCTGCAGTGTCGACCCGTGAGACCACAGCCACTGTTGTTCAAGGCGCCCGGTACGTTCCGTTGAAACCTCTTTTGGATCCGTACATCACAATCAAAAGGAGCCCGACAGTGATCGACACATTCAGCCGAACCGGCCCGCTCATGGAAGCTGCCAGTTACCCCGCCTGGACCCAGCAATTGATCCAGGACTGCAGCGAGAGCAAGCGCCGCGTCGTGGAGCATGAGCTGTACCAGCGCATGCGCGATAACAAACTCAGTGCCAAAGTCATGCGTCAGTATCTGATTGGCGGCTGGCCGGTGGTTGAACAGTTCGCCCTGTACATGGCGCAAAACCTGACCAAGACCCGTTTTGCCCGCCATCCCGGCGAAGACATGGCGCGTCGTTGGCTAATGCGCAATATCCGGGTCGAGCTCAATCATGCCGATTACTGGGTGCACTGGAGCCGGGCCCATGGCGTGACCCTGGAAGACCTGCAGGCCCAGCAAGTACCGCCAGAGCTGCATGCCTTGAGCCATTGGTGCTGGCATACCAGTTCTGCCGATTCCCTGATCGTGGCCATTGCCGCCACCAACTACGCCATTGAAGGGGCCACGGGCGAGTGGTCGGCGCTGGTGTGTTCCAACGGCATCTATGCCGCGGCGTTCCCGGAAGAGGATCGCAAACGTGCCATGAAGTGGCTGAAGATGCATGCCCAGTACGACGACGCCCATCCCTGGGAAGCGCTGGAAATCATCGTCACCCTGGCAGGGCTGAACCCGAGCAAGGCCCTGCAGGTCGAGCTGCGTCAGGCCATCTGCAAGAGCTATGACTATATGTACCTGTTCCTGGAACGCTGCATGCAGCAGGAAAAGACTGCGGTGACCCGCGAGCGCCTGGCACTGGCCGAAGGCTGAGTCAGGGAATGTCGGGCGCTTCGATTGCCGCGCACGCTGGACGTGTGGGGTGATGAAGTTGCCCGTGCATCAATGGGGCAGGGCGCTACCTTGTGCTCAGCCCGCCATTGCCAGGCGGTTGCGCCCTTCGCGCTTGGCCACGTACAGCGCGCTGTCGGCGCGTCGCAACAGGCTTTCTGCGGATTCTCCCGGTAGCAGAGTCGAACACCCCAGGCTTACGGTAAGTTCGATCGGCTGACCATCGGCCCGGTAGTCCTGGGCCTGGGCGGCATGGCGCAGACGCTCGCCCACCATCGCCGCGGCTTCGCGCCCGGTGTTGGACAGCAGGATCAAGAACTCTTCCCCGCCAAAGCGAAACACCATGTCGACATTGCGCAATTGCCCCTTGATTGCCGCGGCAACGGCCTTGAGCACTTGATCGCCGGCGCTGTGGCCGTGGTTGTCGTTGATGCGCTTGAAATGATCGATGTCCAGCATCAGCAGCGACAGTGGAAGCAGGTGACGACGGGCCATTTCGATTTCCCGTTGCAGGGTCTGGTCCATGGCGATGCGATTGCCGGTATCAGTCAGCGGATCCCGCAGGGCACTGCGAGTGGCGGCGCGATACAGCAGGGCATTGCGCATCGGGTACAGCAGGGTCGAGAGCAGCGATTCCAGGGAGCCCTGTTCTGATTCGCTGAAGCGCTGGTTGCGGCGAAAGACCAGCTCGCCCATCGGTTCGCCTTCGTGGCTCAGGCTGTAGCTGATGGAGTGATGGCCGCGCTGGCCGAACTCCAGGCGCAGGTCGCTCGGAGTGTGCTGGTACTGCAGGGCATCCAGGGGGACCAGGCGCTGAACCTCACGAAAGAACAGGCCCAGGATGCGTTGCGGTTCAAGGCTGGTCTGCAGCTGCAGGCCCAGTTGCTGGCGCAACTGGGCGAGGCTGATGGGCTGCTTGATCAGTGGCGACTGCTGGCCAAAGCCCAGGCGTTGCAATTTGGCGCTATCGAAGTCAATTGCGTTGGTCTGGGTCGGTGTTTTCATCTGAGCTTGAGCCCCCTGAGCACTGTGTACGGTCTAACTGCCTGGGTGAGAGCGGCTCAGAGCTGCGCGTCATACTGTTCCATCAGTCCCGTAGGACAACGCGCATATTTTAGGCCGTCTCGCCTGTGGCTATAAAGCCCTCAGCGCAAGCCGTTTTCCACAGCGTCAATGCACTGTGTATTGAGTGTCGTTAGAGCGAAACTCGTGCCATTCGGTTCATATTGGGAAAACTTGTTTGGATTCAGTAGCTTGGGTTTCGGCGTAAAAAGGCTGTCGTCAAAAATGACATTTGTTTGGCTTGAAACCTACGCGGGGTAGGCATTGCCGAGGCGTCGCGACGGTATTCCGTCGCGACGAACGGGAGGGGGTATTACTGCGCGTCGAAGGCTTGACCGTTGATCCCGGTGCTGTCCGGCCCCATCAGGTACAGATAGACCGGCATGATTTCTTCCGGGGTCGGATTGTTGCTGGGGTTTTCTCCCGGGTAGGCCTGGGCCCGCATGCTGGTGCGGGTGGCGCCTGGGTTGATGCTGTTGGCACGCACCGGAGCCACGGTGTCCAGCTCGTCGGCCAGGGTCTGCATCAAGCCTTCGGTGGCGAACTTCGACACGCCGTAGGCGCCCCAGTAAGCCCGGCCCTTGCGGCCAACGCTGCTGGAGGTGAAGACCACCGATGCATCCTGGGACAGCTTGAGCAGGGGCAGCAGGGTGCTGGTAAGCATGAACATGGCGTTGACGTTGACCTGCATCACACGCATGAAATTCTCCCCGGAGAGCTGCTCCAGAGGCGTGCGCGGGCCGATGATCGAGGCGTTGTGCAACAGGCCGTCGAGGTGGCCGAACTCGGTTTCGATCATGGCCGCCAGTTCGTCGTACTGGTGCGGCAGGGCGGTTTCCAGGTTGAACGGGATTACCGCCGGCTGCGGATGGCCGGCCGCCTCGATGGCGTCGTAGACCTCGGTCAGGTTGGCTTCGGTCTTGCCCAGCAGCAGCACGGTGGCGCCATGAGCGGCAAAGGTCTTGGCGGCGGCGGCGCCGATGCCACGACCGGCGCCGGTGACCAGAATGATCCGGTCCTTGAGCAGTTCTGGGCGAGCGGAATAATCAAACATAAAAGGCCTCAACAGAAATTGGATCGTCCCCGGCGCTTAGCCGGGCATGCCGCTGCTCAGCAGCTGCACAGCGCGTTGTCCAGAACCTGGCGCAGTTCCAGCGGGTGACTGACCACCACGTCGGCGCCCCAGTGCCGTGGGTTGTCGTCCGGATGGATATAGCCATAGGTCACCGCAGCGGTCCTGGTGCCCGCATCGCGGCCGGATTCGATATCGCGCAGGTCATCGCCGACAAACAGCACGCTGGACGGGGCCAGGTCGAGCATCTTGCACGCCAGGATCAGCGGTTCGGGGTCGGGCTTGCTGTTCTTCACGTGGTCAGGGCAGATCAGCAGTGCCGAGCGCTCGGCCAGCCCCAGTTGCTGCATGATCGGCTCGGCGAAGCGCAGCGGCTTGTTGGTGACCACGCCCCAGACCAGGTGGGCCTTTTCGATATCTGCCAGCAGCTCGGCCATGCCGTCGAAGAGCTTGCTGTGCACGGCGCAATGCTTGAGGTAGCGCTCGAGAAACTCCAGGCGCAGTTCCTCGAAGCCCGGGGACTCGGGGTCCATGGAGAAGGTCACCGCCACCATGGCGCGGGCGCCGCCGGAGATCTCGTCGCGAATGTGCTGGTCGGCGATGGGCGGCAGGCCGCGATCACGGCGCATGCCCTGGCACACCGCGATGAAGTCCGGAGCGGTATCGAGCAGGGTGCCATCCATGTCGAAGAGAACGGCTCTGATAGCCATGTCTTACTCCTCTCGCAGGGTCTGGATCATGTAGTTGACGTCCACGTCCGGGGCCAGCTTGTAGTGCTTGGTCAGCGGGTTGTAGGTCAGGCCGATGATGTCCTTGACGGTCAGGCCGGCAGAGCGGCTCCAGGCACCGAGCTCGGATGGGCGGATGAACTTCTTGAAGTCGTGGGTGCCGCGCGGCAGCAGCTTCATGATGTATTCAGCGCCGATAATGGCGAACAGGTAGGCCTTGGGGTTGCGGTTGATGGTGGAGAAGAACACCTGGCCACCGGGCTTGACCATGCGGAAGCAGGCGCGAATCACCGACGAAGGGTCCGGCACGTGCTCGAGCATTTCCAGGCAGGTGACCACGTCGAATTGCTCGGGCATTTCCTCGGCCAGGGCCTCGGCAGTGATCTGCCGGTACTCGACGTTGACGCCGGATTCCAACTGGTGCAATTGCGCCACGGCCAGCGGGGCCTCGCCCATGTCGATGCCGGTCACGGTAGCGCCGCGCTGGGCCATGGCTTCGCTGAGGATGCCGCCGCCGCAACCGACGTCGAGGACTTTCTTGCCCGCCAGGCCGACCCGTTCGTCGATCCAGTTTACCCGCAGGGGGTTGATGTCGTGCAGGGGCTTGAACTCGCTTTCACGGTCCCACCAGCGATGGGCCAGGGCTTCGAATTTGGCGATTTCAGCGTGGTCGACGTTGCTCATGGGTAGTGCTCCAAAGCTAGAAAATTCTCTGTCGGGCCTCGAGCCTGTGCTCAAGGCCCGGGTTATGGGTGGTGGCCGCTGATGCGCCGGGCCCAGTCGCGGGCGGTAGCGCCCAGCTGATGCTCGTCCAGGCGGGTCAGGCGTCGGTCATCCAGCAGTTGCTTGCCGGCGACCCATACATGTTTCACGCAGTCTCGGCCGGTGGCGTAGATCAGTTGCGACACCGGGTCGTAGATCGGCTGCTGGGCCAGACCGGACAGGTCGAAGGCTGTCAGGTCTGCGGCCTTGCCGATCTCCAGGGAGCCCATTTGGCTTTCCAGGCCCATGGCCCTGGCGCCGTTGAGGGTAGCCATGCGCAGTGCGCGATGGGCATCCAGGGCGGTAGCCGACCCGGCCACGGCCTTGGCCAGCAGCGCGGCGGTACGGGTTTCCCCCAGCAGGTCCAGGTCGTTGTTGCTGGCGGCGCCATCGGTGCCTACCGCCACGTTGACTCCGGCCTGCCACAGGCGTTCTACAGGGCAGAAGCCGCTGGCCAGTTTCAGGTTGGATTCCGGGCAGTGAATGACGCTGGTGTTGGTTTCTACCAGTAAAGCCAGGTCGTCATCGCTGATTTGGGTCATATGAACGGCCTGGAAGCGTGGTCCCAGCAGGCCCAGGCGAGCCAGGCGCGCCAGTGGTCGCTCACCGTGCTGTTCCACGGATTGCTGCACCTCGTGGGCGGTCTCATGCACATGCATGTGGATCGCAGCGTCGAGTTCTTCGGCAATGATCCGGATTTTTTCCAGGTTCTTGTCGCCAACGGTGTAGGGTGCATGAGGGCCGAAGGTGATGTTGATCCGCGGATGGTGCTTGAGATCGCCGAACAGCTCTACGCCCTGGCGGATGGCTTCGTCGGCATCCTGGGCACCGGGAATCGGGAAGTCGAGAATGGGGATGGCGACCTGTGCTCGCATGCCGCTGTTGTGCACCCGCTCACTGGCAACCTTCGGGAAGAAGTACATATCCGAGAAACAGGTGATGCCACCCTTGATCTGCTCGGCGATGGCCAGGTCGGTGCCGTCGCGGACGAAGGCTTCATCCACCCACTTGGCTTCGGCTGGCCAGATGTGCTTTTCCAGCCAGGTCATCAGCGGCAGGTCATCGGCCAGGCCACGAAACAGGGTCATGGCGGCGTGCCCGTGGGCGTTGATCAGGCCCGGGGTGAGCAGAGTGTCGGGCAGTTCGCGGATTTCCGTGGCGCGATACTTCAAGGCCTCGGTGCGTGGGCCGATGAACACGATGTGCCCGTCACGAATGCCCAGGCCGTGTTCCCTGAGGACGACGCCGGCCGGCTCCACCGGCACCAGCCAGGTCGGGAGCAGCAGCAGGTCGAGCGCAATGTCGCGGTTCGGCATCGAATATCGGTCCAGGGCTTTATATAAAAGGATGGCGAAGTATACCCGAGCGTCCTGGCAGGGGGATCGCTATAATCGGCGGCTTTTGTTCATGAGTGCGGGGTGAGGGATGCGCGATCGTCTGTTGGCTGCGGAGAAAGTCAGGGCCATTGAATGGCGGGATAGCACTCTGTACCTGCTCGATCAGCGGGCCTTGCCTTTCGAGGAGTCCTGGATTGCCTATGACAGCGCCGCTGGAGTGGCCGAGGCGATTCGCTCGATGGTGGTCTGTGGGGCGCCGGCCATTGGCATCAGTGCTGCCTACGGCCTGGTTCTGGCGGCGCGAGGACGATCTGTCGCAGGTGGCGACTGGTTTACGGCGCTGGAACAGGATTTCACCTTGCTGGCGGATGCCGCTCCTGCGGCGGTGAATCTGTCCTGGGCGCTCAATCGCATGCGCGAGCGCCTGGAGCGGGTCAGGGAACATGCTGATCCGTTGGCAGCGCTGGAAGCTGAAGCCCTGGCCATTCATGAGAGCGATCGCGAAGCCAACCTGACCATGGCTCAGTTGGGTGTGGACCTGATCCGGCGGCATCAGGGCAACCCCCAGGCCCTGTTGACTCACAGCAATACCGGCGCCCTGGCCACCGGTGGTTTTGGCACGGCCCTGGGGGTGATTCGCGCGGCCTGGCTGGAAGGTATGGTGGAGCGGGTCTACGCCGATGAAACCCGGCCCTGGTTGCAGGGTTCGCGCCTGACGGCCTGGGAGCTGGCCAGCGAAGGCATTCCGGTAACGGTAAATGTCGATGCAGCCGCCGCGCACATCATGAAGACCAAGGGCGTGACCTGGGTCGTGGTGGGGGCGGACCGCATCACTGCCAATGGCGATGTAGCGAACCAGATTGGCACTTACCAGCTGGCGGTCAATGCCATGCACCACGGTGTTCGCTTCATGGTGGTGGCGCCCAGTTCGAGCATCGACATGAGCCTTGCCAGCGGTGATGACATTCCCTTGGCAGAGCGGGCGGGCGAGGAGTTGCTGGAGATCGCGGGCAAGCGCATGGGGGAGGGAGTAGAAGGCTTCAATCCGCTGTTCGATGTCACGCCAGCGGACCTGATCGATGCCATCGTCACCGAGAAGGGCGTTGTCGAGCGGCCGGACACGGCCAAGATGGCTCAATTGATGTGCCGCAAGCGCTTGCACTGACGAGTGTCCGGGCAAGTCGTCAGTGCCGGCTTCCCGGGAAAGCTGTCAGCTCAGAAAAAAGCGCTTAATTATGTGCGAATTTGGCCTCTGAGCCCCTCTCGTCTCTTATCAGGCTGTCACCGGTCAACTAACTATGCTCCATGCGCGTCAGGGGGATAGGTGCGTGGCGGCGATTGTGATAACATCCGGCGGTTTCCAAGGTGGTCCGACGCGGCTGCCTTCACTGCGCAAATCCATGGCATAACTTGTTGATTTGTCGTAAGTCGGTGCATGGCACTAGGCCTGCAGCGGCGAGCTTCGTTCGTCCCATATGGATGTGACGAAGTTTCACCAGAAAAAGGAATCAGGCTTCTCATGGGCGAACTGGCCAAAGAAATCCTCCCGGTCAATATCGAAGACGAGCTGAAACAGTCCTACCTCGACTACGCGATGAGCGTAATCGTCGGGCGGGCACTGCCTGATGCGCGCGATGGCTTGAAGCCCGTGCACCGGCGTGTGCTGTACGCGATGAGCGAGCTCGGTAACGACTGGAACAAGCCGTACAAGAAATCTGCCCGTGTTGTCGGTGACGTGATCGGTAAGTATCACCCGCACGGTGATACCGCGGTGTACGACACCATCGTTCGTATGGCCCAGCCATTCTCCCTGCGCTACCTGCTGGTAGACGGCCAGGGTAACTTCGGTTCGGTCGACGGCGACAACGCGGCGGCCATGCGATACACCGAAGTTCGCATGACCAAGCTGGCGCACGAGCTGCTGGCCGACCTGCACAAGGAAACCGTGGACTGGGTGCCGAACTACGACGGCACCGAGATGATCCCGGCGGTCATGCCGACCAAGATCCCCAACCTGCTGGTCAACGGTTCCAGCGGTATCGCCGTGGGCATGGCGACCAACATTCCGCCGCACAACCTCGGTGAAGTCATCGATGGTTGCCTGGCGCTGATCGACAATCCCGAGCTGACTGTCGACGAGCTGATGCAGTACATCCCCGGCCCGGATTTCCCGACCGCGGCGATCATCAACGGTCGCGAAGGCATCATCGAGGCCTATCGCACCGGCCGTGGCCGCATCTATATGCGTGCCCGCTCGATCATCGAAGACATCGACAAGGTTGGCGGCCGCCAACAGATCGTCATCACCGAGCTGCCTTACCAACTGAACAAGGCGCGGTTGATCGAGAAGATCGCCGAGCTGGTGAAAGAGAAGAAACTCGAAGGCATCACTGAACTGCGCGATGAGTCCGACAAGGACGGTATGCGCGTCGTGATCGAGCTGCGTCGTGGCGAAGTGCCTGAGGTGATCCTCAATAACCTCTACGCCCAGACCCAGCTGCAAGCAGTGTTCGGCATCAACATCGTGGCGCTGATCGACGGCCGTCCGCGGATCCTCAATCTCAAGGATCTGCTGGAAGCCTTCGTTCGTCACCGTCGTGAAGTCGTTACCCGGCGTACCGTGTTCGAGCTGCGCAAGGCTCGTGAGCGTGGCCACATCCTTGAAGGCCAGGCCGTTGCCCTGTCCAACATCGATCCGGTGATCGCCCTGATCAAGGCCTCGCCGACGCCGTCGGAAGCCAAGGAAGCGCTGATCAGCACCCCTTGGGAGTCCAGCGCGGTCATGACCATGGTCGAGCGTGCCGGTGCGGATTCCTGCCGCCCGGAAAACCTTGATCCGCAATACGGTCTGCGCGACGGCAAGTACTTCCTGTCCCCGGAACAGGCACAAGCCATTCTGGAGTTGCGCCTGCACCGCCTGACTGGCCTGGAGCACGAAAAGCTGCTGGCCGAGTACCAGGAGATCCTCAACCAGATCGGCGAGCTGATCCGCATCCTCAATAGCGCCACGCGCCTGATGGAAGTGATCCGCGAAGAGCTGGAAGTGATCCGCGCCGAATACGGCGACGTGCGCCGCACCGAGATTCTCGATGCCCGCCTCGACCTGACCCTGGGTGACATGATCCCGGAAGAAGAGCGTGTGGTGACCATTTCCCACGGCGGCTACGCCAAGACCCAGCCGCTGGCTGCCTACCAGGCCCAGCGTCGTGGCGGTAAAGGCAAGTCGGCCACAGGCGTCAAGGATGAGGACTACATCGCTCACCTGCTGGTTGCCAACAGCCACACCACGCTGCTGCTGTTCTCCAGCAAGGGCAAGGTGTACTGGCTGAAGACTTATGAAATTCCTGAAGCATCCCGTGCCGCACGCGGTCGTCCGCTGGTCAACCTGCTACCGCTGGATGAGGGTGAATACATCACCACCATGCTGCCGGTAGAGGAGTACACCGAAGGTCACTACATCTTCATGGCGACCGCCAACGGCACCGTGAAGAAGACCCCGCTGGAGTCCTTCAGCCGTCAGCGCAGCGTGGGCCTGATCGCCCTGGAGCTGGACGAAGGCGACGTGCTGATCAGTGCCGCCATCACCGATGGCGAGCGTGAAGTCATGCTGTTCTCCGACGGAGGCAAGGTCACTCGCTTCAAGGAGTCCGACGTGCGCGCCATGGGCCGTACCGCTCGCGGTGTGCGCGGCATGCGCCTGGCGGAAGGTCAGAAGCTGATTTCCATGCTGATTCCGGAAGAAGGCAGCCAGATCCTCACCGCCTCCGAGCGTGGTTTCGGCAAGCGTACCGCCATTGGCGAGTTCCCCGAGTACAAGCGTGGCGGCCAGGGCGTTATCGCCATGGTCAGCAACGAGCGTAACGGTCGCCTGGTTGGCGCGGTGCAGGTGCTGGATGGTGAGGAGATCATGCTGATTTCCGATCAGGGCACCCTGGTGCGTACTCGTGTCGACGAAGTGTCGAGCCTGGGCCGTAACACTCAAGGAGTGACCCTGATCAAGCTGGCCAGCGATGAAACCCTGGTGGGCCTGGAGCGGGTGCAGGAGCCATCGGAAATCGAGGGCGAAGAGTTCGAAGGTGAAGAGGGTGCTGAATTCGAGGGAGCCGTGCTGGATGCGGTTGCCGATACCGATGAGGCAGCCGAAGGCCAACAGGCAGACGCCGCAGGCGAAGAAGAGTCGCAAGACTAAATAAATCGTAGCAGGGCAGAGTGTTTGCTCTGTCCGCTACCGTGAATGCATAGCGAGAGTGGATGTGAGCAAACGAGCCTATAACTTCTGCGCAGGTCCCGCTGCGCTACCTGAAGCTGTCCTGTTGCGTGCCCAGGCCGAATTGCTGGATTGGCATGGCAAGGGCCTGTCGGTCATGGAAATGAGCCATCGCAGCGATGAGTTCGTTTCCATTGCCACCAAGGCCGAGCAGGATCTGCGTGATCTGCTGAATATCCCCTCGAACTATAAAGTGCTGTTTCTGCAAGGCGGCGCCAGCCAGCAATTTGCCCAGATCCCACTGAACCTGCTGCCCGAGGGTGGCAAGGCCGACTATGTCGACACCGGTATCTGGTCGCAGAAAGCCATTGAAGAAGCCTCCCGCTACGGGCAGGTGAATGTGGCGGCCACTGCCAAGCCTTACGACTATTTCGCAATTCCCGGCCAGAATGAATGGCAGCTGTCGCAAGATGCGGCCTACGTGCACTACGCGCCGAACGAAACCATTGGCGGCCTGGAATTCAACTGGATCCCGGAAACCGGCGACGTTCCCCTGGTGGCCGACATGTCGTCCGACATCCTCTCGCGCCCTGTGGATATCTCCCGTTTCGGCATGATCTACGCTGGCGCGCAGAAGAATATCGGCCCCAGCGGCATCCTGGTGAACATCATTCGCGAAGACCTGCTGGGGCGTGCCCGTTCGCTGTGCCCGACCATGCTCGACTACAAGGTCGCGGCGGACAACGGCTCGATGTACAACACACCGCCGACCCTGGCCTGGTACTTGTCCGGCCTGGTGTTCGAATGGCTCAAGGAGCAGGGTGGGGTGGAAGCCATCGCCAAGCTCAATGAGGTCAAGCAGCGCACGCTGTATGAGTTCATCGACGCCAGCGGCCTGTACAGCAACCCGATCAACAAGACCGACCGCTCCTGGATGAACGTACCGTTCCGTCTGGCCGACGATCGCCTGGACAAACCGTTCCTGGTGGGCGCCGAGGCTCGCGGCCTGTTGAACCTCAAGGGCCACCGCTCGGTGGGTGGCATGCGCGCTTCCATCTACAACGCCGTGGACATCAACGCAGTCAATGCGCTGGTGGCCTACATGGCGGAGTTCGAGAAGGAACACGGCTGATGTCTGAGCAAGAACTCAAGGCCCTGCGCTTGCGTATTGACGCCCTGGACGAGAAGGTCCTGGAACTGATCAGTGAGCGCGCGCGCTGTGCCCAGGAAGTGGCGCGGGTCAAGATGGGCTCCCTCGCCGAAGGCGAAGTGCCGGTGTTCTATCGTCCCGAGCGTGAAGCCCAGGTGCTCAAGCGGGTGATGGAGCGCAACCAGGGGCCGCTGGGCAATGAAGAGATGGCGCGCTTGTTCCGCGAAATCATGTCTTCGTGCCTGGCCCTGGAGCAGCCATTGAAAGTGGCCTACCTCGGTCCTGAAGGTACCTTCACCCAAGCCGCGGCCATGAAGCACTTCGGTCATGCGGTGATCAGCAAGCCGATGGCGGCGATCGACGAGGTGTTCCGTGAAGTGGCGGCCGGCGCCGTGAACTTCGGCGTGGTGCCGGTGGAAAACTCCACCGAGGGTGCGGTGAACCACACTCTCGACAGCTTCCTCGAGCACGACATAGTGATCTGCGGTGAAGTCGAACTGCGCATTCACCATCATCTGCTGGTGGGCGAGAACACCAAGACCGACAGCATCAGTCGCATCTATTCCCATGCCCAGTCCCTGGCCCAGTGCCGCAAGTGGCTGGACGCCCATTACCCGAATGTCGAGCGCGTGGCGGTGTCCAGCAACGCCGAGGCGGCCAAGCGGGTCAAGGGCGAGTGGAATTCGGCGGCGATCGCCGGCGACATGGCGGCAGGCCTGTATGGCCTGACGCGCCTGGCAGAGAAAATCGAGGATCGTCCGGACAACTCCACGCGCTTTTTGATGATCGGTAATCAGGAAGTGCCGCCGACCGGCGACGACAAGACCTCGATCATCGTGTCCATGAGCAACAAGCCCGGTGCCTTGCACGAGCTGTTAGTGCCATTCCACGACAATGGCATCGACTTGACTCGAATCGAGACCCGACCTTCGCGCAGTGGCAAATGGACCTATGTGTTCTTCATCGACTTCGTCGGCCACCACCGTGATCCGTTGGTCAAGGGTGTGCTGGAAAAGATCAGTCAGGAAGCAGTAGCACTCAAGGTGCTGGGTTCCTACCCGAAAGCGGTTCTCTGAGGCTTTAACAATGAGTGGCGACTTCCTCGCACTGGCACAACCAGGCGTGCAACAACTTTCGCCTTACGTTCCGGGCAAGCCCGTGGACGAACTGGCCCGTGAGCTGGACATTGATCCGGCCACCATCGTCAAGCTGGCGAGCAATGAAAACCCGCTGGGCGCCAGCCCCAAGGCCCTGGCGGCGATTCGCGACGAGCTTGCCGAGCTGACCCGTTATCCGGATGGCAACGGTTTTGCCCTCAAGTCCCTGCTGGCCGAGCGCTGCGGTGTGGAAATCGACCAGGTGACCCTGGGCAACGGTTCCAACGACATTCTGGAGCTGGTGGCTCGTGCCTACCTGGCGCCTGGCTTGAATGCGGTGTTCAGCGAGCACGCATTTGCCGTCTACCCCATCGTTACCCAGGCTGTCGGAGCCCAGGCTCGCGTGGTTCCGGCCAAGAGCTGGGGGCATGACCTGCCAGCCATGCTCAAGGCGATCGATGATCGGACCCGCGTGGTGTTCATCGCCAACCCGAACAACCCGACCGGTACCTGGTTCGGTGCCGAGGAGCTGGACGAGTTTTTGCAGGATGTACCGGCCCACGTGCTGGTGGTGCTGGACGAGGCCTATATCGAGTACGCCGAAGGCAGCGACCTGCCGGATGGCCTGGACTTCCTGGCGGCCTACCCGAACCTGCTGGTTTCGCGAACCTTCTCCAAGGCCTATGGCCTGGCAGCCCTGCGGGTCGGTTATGGGCTGTCGACCCCGGTGGTGGCGGATGTGCTGAACCGCGTGCGCCAGCCTTTCAACGTCAACAGCCTGGCCTTGGCTGCGGCTTGCGCCGCACTTGAGGATGTGGACTACCTGGCTGAGAGTCGTCGTCTGAACGAGGCCGGCATGCAGCAGTTGGAGGCGGGGTTCCGTGATCTGGGCCTGAGCTGGATTCCTTCCAAGGGCAATTTCATTGCCGTGGACCTGGGGCGTGAGGCTGCGCCGATTTTCCAGGGGTTGTTGCGCGAGGGGGTGATCGTGCGGCCGGTGGCCAACTACGGCATGCCAAATCATTTACGTATCACCATCGGCCTGCCGGCGGAAAATACTCGTTTCCTTGAGGCTTTGGCCAAGGTTCTGGCCCGTGCTTGATGTCATTCCAATGCAATCTGCTGTGCCTATGATCGGTCGCCTGGTGGTGATCGGCCTGGGGTTGATTGGCGGTTCCTTTGCCAAGGGTTTGCGTGAAAGTGGCCTGTGTCGCGAGGTAGTCGGTGTCGATCTGGATCCGCAGTCACGCCAGTTGGCGGTCGAACTGGGGGTGGTGGATCGCTGTGAAGAGGATCTGGTCCTGGCTTGCCAGGGCGCCGATGTGATTCAACTGGCGGTGCCGATCCTGGCCATGGAAAAGCTGCTGGCTCTGCTTGCCGGCATGGATCTGGGCCAGGCGGTGCTGACCGATGTCGGCAGCGCCAAAGGCAATGTGGTGCGCGCTGCGCAAGAAGCTTTTGGCGGCATGCCTGCGCGTTTTGTCCCGGGGCATCCCATTGCGGGCTCCGAGCAGAGTGGTGTGGAAGCCTCCAACGCGCAGCTGTTTCGTCGGCACAAGGTGATCCTTACGCCTCTGGAGCAGACTGATGCCGCGGCGCTGGACCTGGTCGACAGGCTTTGGCGTGAGCTGGGGGCGGATGTCGAGCACATGCAGGTCGAGCGTCACGATGAAGTCCTGGCGGCGACCAGCCATTTGCCGCACCTGCTGGCGTTCGGTCTGGTCGATTCCCTGGCCAAGCGCAGTGAAAATCTCGATATCTTCCGTTACGCTGCGGGCGGGTTCCGCGATTTCACGAGAATCGCCGGCAGCGACCCGGTCATGTGGCACGACATCTTCCTTGCCAATCGCGAGGCGGTACTGCGCACACTCGATACATTTCGCAACGACCTCGACGCTCTGCGTGACGCGGTCGATGCAGGGGACGGGCATCAATTGTTGGGCGTATTCACTCGCGCCCGGGTTGCCCGCGAGCATTTCGGTAAAATCCTGGCCCGCCGGGCCTATGTGGACGCTATGAACTCCAACGATCTGATTTTTCTGGCAAATCCTGGTGGCCGCCTGTCTGGGCGGATTCGTGTACCGGGCGACAAGTCGATTTCTCACCGCTCGATCATGCTTGGCTCGCTGGCTGAGGGCACCACTGAAGTGGAAGGTTTCCTCGAGGGTGAAGACGCTCTGGCGACCTTGCAGGCTTTTCGCGACATGGGCGTGGTCATCGAAGGGCCGCATCATGGTCGTGTGACCATTCATGGTGTTGGCTTGCACGGCTTGAAGCCGGCTCCGGGGCCGATCTACCTGGGGAACTCCGGTACCTCGATGCGCCTGTTGTCGGGCTTGCTGGCTGCACAAAGCTTCGACAGCACGTTGACTGGCGATCCGTCCCTGTCCAAGCGTCCGATGAATCGTGTGGCGAACCCGCTGCGGGAAATGGGCGCGGTCATTGAGACTGCTGCCGAGGGTCGCCCGCCGATGGTGATTCGTGGCGGTCATAAGCTCAAGGGGCTGACCTACACCTTGCCGATGGCCAGTGCGCAGGTTAAGTCCTGCCTGTTGTTGGCGGGTTTATATGCCGAAGGGAAAACCACGGTCACCGAGCCGGCTCCGACCCGTGACCATACTGAGCGCATGCTGCGTGGCTTCGGCTACTCGGTGAGTGTCGACGGCGCCACGGCCTCAGTCGAATCCGGCGGCAAGCTCAAGGCAACCCATATTGAGGTGCCTGCGGACATTTCTTCCGCGGCGTTCTTCCTGGTGGCTGCATCCATTGCCGAAGGTTCCGAACTGGTGTTGGAGCACGTGGGCATCAACCCGACCCGTACAGGTGTGATCGATATCCTGCGGTTGATGGGCGCTGACATTCGTCTGGAAAACCAGCGCGAAGTGGGTGGCGAGCCGGTTGCCGATCTGCATGTGCGCGCCGCCAAGCTCAAGGGGATCGAGATTCCCGAAGAGTTGGTACCGCTGGCAATCGATGAGTTCCCTGTGTTGTTCGTCGCGGCCGCTTGCGCCGAAGGGCGCACGGTGCTGCGTGGCGCTGAAGAACTGCGGGTCAAGGAGTCTGACCGTATCCAGGTGATGGCTGATGGCCTGCTGACCCTGGGGGTCAAGTGCGAACCGACCCCGGACGGCATCATCATCGAGGGTGGCCAGATCGGCGGCGGGGAGGTTCATGGGCATGGTGACCACCGTATCGCCATGGCTTTCAGTGTTGCCTCGCTGCGCGCCAATGCGCCGATCCGCATTCATGACTGCGCCAACGTCGCGACCTCGTTCCCGAACTTCCTTGCGCTGTGCGCGCAAGTGGGGATCCGTGTCGCGCAAGAGGCCCAGTCGTGAATATCAAGGCGCCGGTGATCACCATCGATGGGCCGAGTGGTTCGGGTAAGGGCACCATTGCCGGGAAGCTAGCCAAGCATCTGGGCTGGTGTCTGCTGGACTCCGGAGCGCTGTACCGGCTGCTGGCGTTCGCTGCGCGCAATCATGGCGTCGATCTGACCAATGAAGAGTCGCTGAAATTGTTGGCGGCTCACCTGGATGTGCAGTTTCTCGGGGCTACCGAGAACCATCCGCAGCGGATCATTCTTGAGGGTGATGACGTGACGGATGACCTGCGCAACGAGCAGGTCGGGGCCTGGGCTTCTCAGGTTGCGGCGTTGCCTGCTGTGCGAGACGCCCTGCTGCAGCGTCAGCGTGCCTTTCAGGAGCCGCCGGGGTTGGTTGCCGATGGCCGCGACATGGGAACCGTGGTGTTTCCCGACGCTCCGTTGAAGATTTTCCTGACTGCCAGTGCCGAGGAGCGTGCTCGTCGCCGTTACTTGCAGTTGAAGGGAAAGGTCGATGGTGTTAGTCTGTCGAGTCTGCTAGATGAGATCCGTACGCGTGATGAGCGCGATACCCAGCGAGCGGTGGCCCCGCTCAAGCCGGCGGCTGACGCCATACAGCTGGATTCCACGGAGTTGTCCATCGATCAGGTGTTGCAACGCATCTTGAGTGAAATCGCCATTCGCGATATCACCGGGTGAACAAGAAGGGTTGCAGGGGACCAGTCATAGTCCTGCGATCGTTCTTTTATATGAACGTAACCCACATCGTCTGGGATGTGGCAGATGGGCGGATTCTTCGCCCTTATCAACAGGAATTAAAATGAGCGAAAGCTTTGCGGAACTCTTTGAAGAAAGCCTAAAAACCCTGAACCTTCAGGCAGGCTCCATCATCACCGGTGTTATCGTCGACATCGACTACCAAGCGCGTTGGGTAACCGTTCACGCTGGTCTGAAGTCTGAAGCGCTGATCCCGCTTGAGCAGTTCTACAACGATGCTGGCGAACTGTCCATCAATGTTGGTGATGAAGTTCACGTTGCTCTGGATTCGGTTGAAGACGGCTTTGGTGAAACCAAGCTCTCCCGTGAAAAAGCCAAGCGCGCTGAATGCTGGATCGTTCTGGAAGCAGCTTTCGCAGCCGAAGAAGTGGTCAAGGGCGTTATCAACGGTAAGGTTAAAGGCGGCTTCACTGTCGACGTTAACGGCATCCGTGCGTTCCTGCCAGGTTCTCTGGTTGACGTCCGTCCAGTGCGCGACACCACGCACCTGGAAGGCAAAGAGCTCGAGTTTAAAGTCATCAAACTCGACCAGAAGCGCAACAACGTTGTCGTTTCCCGCCGCAGCGTCCTCGAAGCCGAGAACTCCGCTGAGCGTGAAGCTCTGCTGGAATCCCTGCAGGAAGGTCAGCAAGTCAAAGGTATCGTCAAGAACCTCACCGATTACGGCGCATTCGTCGATCTGGGTGGCGTCGATGGCCTGCTGCACATCACCGACATGGCTTGGAAGCGTATCAAGCATCCTTCCGAAATCGTCAACGTTGGCGACGAGATCGATGTCAAGGTTCTGAAGTACGATCGCGAGCGCAATCGTGTTTCCCTGGGCCTGAAGCAACTGGGCGAAGATCCATGGGTTGCTATCAAGGCTCGTTACCCAGAAAGCACCCGCGTTACCGCTCGTGTAACCAACCTGACCGACTACGGTTGCTTCGCTGAGCTGGAAGAAGGCGTCGAAGGCCTGGTACACGTTTCGGAAATGGACTGGACCAACAAGAACATCCACCCTTCGAAAGTCGTACAAGTCGGCGACGAAGTGGAAGTTATGGTTCTGGACATCGACGAAGAGCGTCGTCGTATCTCCCTCGGCATCAAGCAGTGCAAGTCCAACCCATGGGAAGACTTCTCTGGCCAGTTCAACAAGGGCGATAAGATCTCCGGCACCATCAAGTCGATCACCGATTTCGGTATCTTCATTGGTCTGGACGGTGGCATCGACGGTCTGGTTCACCTGTCCGACATCTCCTGGAACGAAGTGGGCGAAGAAGCCGTACGCCGTTTCAAGAAGGGCGACGAGCTGGACACCGTTATCCTGTCGGTTGACCCTGAGCGCGAGCGCATCTCCCTGGGTATCAAGCAACTGGAAAGCGATCCGTTCTCCGAGTACGTTCAAGAGAACGACAAAGGCGCAATCGTTAAGGGTGTTGTAAAAGAAGTTGACGCCAAAGGCGCCATCATCACCCTGGCTAACGATATCGAAGCTACTCTGAAAGCCTCCGAAATCAGCCGTGACCGCATCGAAGATGCGCGTAACGTTCTGAAAGAAGGCGAAGAAGTTGAAGCCAAGATCATCAGCGTTGACCGTAAGAGCCGTGTAATCCAGCTCTCGATCAAGTCGAAAGACGTTGAAGACGAGAAAGAAGCTATCCAGAGCCTGCGCGACAAGCCAGCTGCTTCGGATATCGCTGCTGGTCCTACTACTCTGGGTGACCTGCTGCGTGCACAAATGGAAAAGCAGAACTAAGTTCTGTCAGACCATAAAAAAGGGCGACTTCGGTCGCCCTTTTTTGTGCCTGAAATTCGAGAGGGTCAGAGCAGGGGGCCGGGGAAACCAATCTGTGCAATGAGTTGTCTCTTTCTTAGGTGGGTTGGCTGCCGTGTCAGGGTCTAGGCTTACCCAATGGGTGCATTACTCAAGCAGCATAAGCTGCCTTAAGGAAGAGCATGAGCAGGTTGGGTGTCGTAGTTTTGGTGCTTCTTTTGACTGGGTGTACGACCAATGTAAAGACCCATGCGGTGCGCGGGGTCAGTGGCATAGAAATTGACTGTTCGGGGCTGGGGTCGGATTGGGACAAATGCTACAAGCGTGCTGCGCGTGAGTGTAAGGCCAATGGCTACAAGGTCATTACCAAGTCCAGTGATGCCAAGGATGAGGAGGGGGATTATCCCTTCGGTTGGAATCCGGCGGGTTATCTGACCCGAACGATACTGGTCATGTGTCGATAGGGCGGCTTTGCGTTTTTGTCACGGCATCTTCTGCAAGAAAGGAGTTTGTATTAGCGTCGCAGATGGGCTGTTCAAAACCCTCAGAGCATGCTAAAACCTTTGAAGCACTGACCTAGCTGCTTGAAAAAGAAGGGAAAAATATGACGAAGTCGGAGTTAATCGAACGAATTGTCACCCATCAAGGGCTGCTCTCATCCAAGGATGTCGAGTTGGCGATAAAGACGATGCTTGAACAGATGTCTCAATGCCTAGCCACTGGCGATCGAATTGAGATTCGTGGCTTTGGTAGCTTTTCGCTTCACTATCGTGCGCCTCGGGTAGGTCGTAACCCAAAAACAGGTCAGTCAGTTAGCTTGGATGGAAAATTCGTTCCCCACTTTAAGCCGGGTAAGGAGCTTCGTGATCGAGTTAACGAAGAGGAGGTGGATGGCCTGTGAGCCTAAGATAAAAACACTCTAGATGAAGTCGCTTTTAGTATGCTGTTCGCTCGCAGAGGAAGGCGGAATGCTTGTCGGTGATCGAACAGGTCATTGGCTTGAGTGGGATTGCTTTTAAGCTGTTTTTATAGTGTCGGTCCTAGGTTTCTCCTAGCGACTCCCTTGTTTCTACCATCTTAAAATCTCGCAGGGTTGATTGTTCTTCTTTCAGCCGAAGTGGGCTTTGGGTCATTTTGATATTGAATGATGCTTTGCGATGGCAGCTCTGCTGCTTGCGCGATTATCTTGAGCTGTGTCTGCGGTATTCTGCGTTGCATTGAGACCGGGATGTTTTTTTGATGGATAGTATGGCTCGGCAGGTTGTTGACGGCGCATAATGTCATTTTCGAGTGTTTCAGATACTACTCTGTGGCGCCAGTTTTAGAAGGTACGGTAGATAATGGCCAGGATCCTTTTGACGGGAGCATCCGGTTTTGTAGGCGGCGCTGTTCATGAGTGTTTATCTAAAAATTCACCCCATAAGTTAACTGTCGTGGTGCGAAAGCCCATTCCGGCTTTAGCGGCTACCACGTCTGTTACTCAGGTAGAACAGATTGATGGTCTGACGGACTGGAGTTCGATATTGCTTGATTGCAATGTCGTAGTACATGCCGCTGCCCGTGTCCATGTAATGCATGAGTCCTCACTCGATCCTCTCGAGGCCTTCCGGAAGGTCAATGTGGAAGGGACGCTAAATTTGGCTCGCCAGGCTGCCCAGCGTGGTGTAGGTCGATTCGTTTTTATCAGTTCCATCAAGGTTAATGGTGAGGGGACATCACTCAATGTTCCTTATACTGCTGATGATGAGCCTGCCCCTACAGATCCATATGGTATTTCCAAAATGGAAGCGGAAAAGGGCTTGGCTCTCATTGCCTCTCAAACGGGAATGGAAGTTGTAATTATTCGCCCAGTTCTTGTATACGGTCCTGGCGTTAAAGCTAACTTTCTTAATATGATGCGCTGGTTGTATAAGGGAGTTCCTTTACCTTTTGGGGCAATAGATAACCGCCGGAGTTTGGTGGCATTAGATAATTTGGTGGATCTGATAGTTACGTGCATTGATCATCCGCTAGCTGCCAATCAGGTGTTTTTAGTTAGTGATGGGGACGATCTTTCGACAACCGAACTGCTAAAAAGAATGGGTAATGCATTGGGTAAGCCTGCTCGTCTGCTGGCCATCCCCAGTGGGATCTTGAGTTTTAGTGCTGCATTGTTGGGTAAAAAATCCATTTCCCAACGGCTGTGTGGTTCTCTTCAGGTTGATATATCCAAGAATCTTGAGCTATTGGGGTGGGCTCCTCCTCTGAGTGTAAATAAAGCACTTGATGCTACAGCGAAATACTTTATTGATAGTTGTGCTTGAGTTTTAACTCATTTGAAGAGGCTTTCTGGTTTAAAGGGTATGACTCTAATGATTATCGATTTTTCATGCGCTTTAAGGATTGAAGTTACATGGTGATTTGGTTCTTTATGTTAGTAGTAGCCAGTGTTTCGCTTCTGCTAACGTGGGTGTTGCGACGCTATGCTCTAGCTCGCAGCTTGATGGACGTTCCCAATAGTCGCAGCTCTCACACCGTGCCTACCCCCAGAGGGGGGGGCGTTGCAATTGTCCTGAGCTTTCTGGCTGCTGCGCCTCTGCTAAGCGTGCTGGTAGATATTCCTCTGCTTTCCATAGGGGCTTTATGGGGAGCAGGTGCCCTGATAGCTGTAGTTGGTTTTTTAGATGATCATGGGCATATAGCAGCGCGTTGGAGACTGCTTGCGCACTTTATCGCGGCGATATGGGCTCTGACTTGGCTAGGTGGATTGCCTGCGATTAATGTATTTGGCATGGATCTCAATCTTTCATGGTTGGGACATATCTGCGCAGTTTTTTATCTGGTCTGGATGCTCAATCTATACAACTTCATGGATGGTATTGATGGGATTGCCAGTGTTCAGGCTGTGAGTACATGTCTTGGTGCCTGCGTAATTTACTGGTTTGCTGATGCTCCATCATTGATTTGGCTGCCACTGTTATTGTCGATGGCAGTGCTGGGTTTCCTTTACTGGAACTTCCCTCCTGCACGTATTTTCATGGGGGACGCTGGCAGCGGTTTTCTTGGACTTGTTCTGGGGATACTTTCCGTACAAGCAGCCTGGGCATCCTCGCGCTTTCTTTGGGTATGGTTGATTCTTCTTGGCGTCTTCATTGTTGATGCGACCTTTACTCTGACTCGGCGGTTAGTTCGCGGAGACAAGGTCTATGAAGCGCATCGTAGTCATGCTTATCAGTTCGCCTCCCGCCAGTTTGGTCGGCATCTACCAGTGACCTTGGCGGTCTTGGGTATCAATACACTCTGGCTTCTGCCAATCGCCATAGGCGTGGGGCTGTTCGGGTTGGATGGTATTATTGGTCTAGCACTGGCTTACGCGCCGCTGGTTTTACTTGCTTTCAGGTTTCGGGCGGGTGAGTTGGAGAAACAGGCTGATACTGCCTAGTATTCGGGACTACCAAATAGGGCGCTTTCCATCAGTATGCAACATAGATCGAGGCTGAAGGCCGAGGTTCGAAAAAGGAATTATGGATAAGATACGAACACTTCTGTTGAAGCTCCCGCGGCGGCAGAAGAGGGTGCTGCAGGTGGTCACCGACATTTTGCTGGTGTGGGTCGCTCTATGGATGGCATTTGTCGTCAGGTTGGGTTTTGACGATCTGAACAATCCTTTCATTGTGCATTTCTGGCTATTCGCCAGCGCTCCTATAGTTGCCATTCCTCTGTTCATTCGGTTCGGGATGTATCGCGCGGTCATGCGTTACTTCGGTAACGATGCTCTTATTGCTATCGTCAAGGCCGTAACCCTGTCGGCTTTGACTCTCGCGCTGGTGGTCTATGTGTATAGCAATCACCAGACCGTGGTGCCGCGCTCAATCGTATTCAACTATTGGTGGTTGAGTATGGTGATGATTGGTGGACTTAGGCTGGCGATGCGTCAGTACTTTCTTGGTGACTGGTTCACCACCGCCCAGCATGTACCTTTTACCAATCGTGATGATGGTTTGCCTAAGGTGGCTATCTACGGTGCTGGAGCGGCAGGCAATCAACTGGTGGCGGCGTTGCGATTGGGGCGGTTGATGCGTCCTGTGGCCTTTATCGATGATGACGGCAGTATTGCCGATCGGATGATCGCCGGGCTGCAGGTGTATAAACCCAAGCATTTGCAGCAAATGATTGATGACACGGGGGCAGAAGAGATTCTCCTGGCAATTCCCTCATCCAGTCGTAGCCGTCGAAGAGAGATTCTGGGGTATTTGGAAGGGTTCCCCTTACATGTACGAAGTGTTCCCGGTTTCATGGATCTTGCCAGTGGCCGAGTGAAAGTCGATGACATTCAAGAGGTGGACATAGCTGATCTGCTTGGGCGTGACGCGGTCCCGGCTCAAGTTGACCTGTTGGCGCATTGTATAAAGGGGCAGACAGTTCTGGTGACAGGTGCTGGAGGGTCTATCGGTTCTGAACTTTGTCGGCAGATTCTGCTCCAGGACCCTAGCACGCTAATATTGCTCGATCACAGTGAGTTTAATCTTTACAGTATCTTGTCCGAACTTGAACAGCGTGTATCGAGAGAGTCTCGGCTTGTAAAACTATTGCCAATTCTTGGTTCGGTACGCAACTACGAGAAGTTGCTGTCAGTCATGAAGACCTGGAGCGTCGATACGGTTTATCACGCGGCTGCATATAAGCATGTTCCGATGGTAGAACATAATATCGCTGAAGGTGTACTTAATAATGTCATGGGGACGCTCAATACCGCGCAGGCCGCACTGCAATGTGGGGTAGCCAACTTTGTATTGATTTCTACGGATAAGGCGGTTCGCCCAACCAATGTCATGGGTAGTACCAAACGACTGGCGGAGCTTACGTTGCAGGCGTTGAGCAAGGAGCTGGCCCCGGTTCTGTTCGATGATTTGTCAAATGTGTCACGGGTTAATAAAACTCGTTTCACCATGGTCCGTTTCGGGAATGTACTGGGCTCTTCAGGTTCGGTTATTCCGCTATTCCATAAGCAGATCAAGTCTGGTGGCCCATTAACGGTTACGCATCCAAAGATCACCCGTTATTTCATGACCATCCCAGAGGCTGCCCAATTGGTCATTCAGGCAGGTTCGATGGGGCAGGGTGGGGACGTATTTGTATTGGATATGGGCGAGCCAGTCAGAATTGTCGAGCTGGCAGAAAAAATGATTCATCTTTCCGGGCTGAGTGTTCGCTCGGAAAAAAATCCTCATGGTGATATCGCGATTGAGTTTACTGGCTTGCGGCCTGGTGAAAAGCTTTACGAAGAGTTGCTGATTGGAGACAACGTCGCCGCTACTCAGCACCCGATGATCATGAGTGCCAACGAGGATCATCTACCGTGGGAAACACTCAAGCTGAAGCTCGCTGAACTCCTTGCAGCCCTTGAGTTGGACGACTATGCAAGAGTTCGCCAGTTGCTTCGCGAGACCGTAAGTGGCTACACACCGGATGGTGAAATCGTCGACTGGGTCTATCAGCAGCGTCGTCTCAAACCTTGAATCTACATAAGCAGTAACTCTCTGGCTTTTGATTTGCCCGTGGCATCAACCTAGGTTTGGAAGGCAGCTTTGGAAAGCTGCTTTCCTTACTCGATGTCATGGAGCGTCACTATGCGTAACTCTTTTTTCATCTCATTGATCTTTGCTTTTCTCGCCAGCTTTGCACTTGTCACTCAAGCAGCGCCGGGTCCTAAGACCCAGCCCGGTTCTGCGCAAGTGGCGGAGCAGGCGCCGATTCAAGCGAGCAAGGTCAATCTCAATACGGCGGATGAGGCTGTGCTGCAACGCGAGCTTTTTGGGGTGGGGGCTGCCAAGGCCAAGGCGATTGTTGCTTATCGGGAAGAAAATGGGCCCTTTGCTTCGGTGGACGAGTTGCTAGAGGTCAAGGGGATTGGGAGGGCGATTCTGGAACGAAATCTGGATAAGCTCGAAGTCAATTGAGTTCTCCCGCATAACGTTTGAAGGCCGGTCTATGACCGGCCTTTTGCATTTCATGAGTGGGGTAGCTGACAGTGTATCTCTATTGCCTGGATTGATTATTTTCATGATGATTCGGAAATATTATGATAATAATATTTTCGGGCGCCAAATGTTTCTGGCCGAAGGCGCTCATTACTTTCATGCATTGTCAGGAGTCCAGCTATGAGTTCGATTCAATCCCAAGGTACAGCATTGGTCACTGGGGCCTCATCCGGTATTGGAGCGGTTTATGCCGAGCGACTGGCGGCGCGAGGTTTTGATTTGTTGCTGGTTGCTCGGGATGAGGGACGTTTGAAGGCGGCAGCCAATGCGTTGAGCGATAAATATAACGTGCAGGTGGAGGTGTTGAAGGCGGATTTGACGCTCAAGAAGGACTTGCTGAGTGTCGAGCAACGTTTGCGCGACGAATCCCGTATCAGCTTGCTGCTGAACAATGCGGGAGTAGCTGCCAGCGGGGCTTTGGCTGGCGCCGACCTGGATCAGATGGAACACATGATTCAGCTCAATGTAGTGGCACTGACCCGGCTGGCCGGGGTGGCTGCAACGAGTTTCTCTGCGACTGGGCGTGGGGCGATTATCAATATTGCCTCGGTGGTGGCCTTGATTCCTGAGCGTTTCAACGCGACTTATAGTGCAACCAAGGCATATGTACTCAGTTTGACTCAGTCGCTGCAGGCTGAGTTGAAGGGTAGCGGGGTTCGTGTCCAGGCTGTCTTGCCGGGTGTCACTCGTACCGAGATCTGGGAGCGTTCAGGGCTCGATGCCAAGACCATTCCGGCGGAAATGGTGATGGAGGTACAGGAGATGGTCGATGCAGCGTTGAGCGGCTTGGATCAGGGCGAGTTGATTACATTGCCTTCGCTACCCGATCCTGCGGATTGGCAGGCTTTGGTGGCGGCACGCTTGGCTCTTGGCCCCAATCTGTCCAGGAGCAGTGCGGCCGCTCGCTATAAATAAGAAGAGTAGGTGGAGCGTATCGCTTCAGCGCCGCTCCTGTTGCTTCAGGCCCTCGCGAACCACCTCCAGTATCCGAGTTCCCAACTGCGGGTTTTCCACGCTGCGAGAAAGCATGAGTGCACCGACCAAGGTGGACATGAGCATCAGGCTTCGCTCGGCTTTCTGTTCGCCTTCCAGCACCGATTCTAGTTGTTCGAGCCTGGTGTTGAGCACCTCATCTGTAGTCGCACTGGGTTGCCCGCGCTGGCCGAGTTCCGAGCTCATGGTCGGTAGCGGGCAGCCTTGATGAGGGGACTTCTGGTGCCACTCGCAGAGGTAGTTATCGATAAAGGCTGGCAGTGGATGCTCTTGTGCGAACAGTGCAGCGCAATGGACGTCCAGCTCTTGGGCGGCGGCGCGCAGGGCTTCTTCTACCAGTTCATCCTTGGACTTGAAGTGGGAATAGAAGCCGCCATGGGTCAACCCCAGGGCTTTCATCAGGGGCTGTAGACCTGTTGCACCTATCCCGTCACGCCGAAAACGTTCTGAAGCTTCCTGGATAATGCGTTGATGAGTCTGGGCTTTATGGTCTGGCGAGTAACGCATTTGAGAAACCTCCGCAACTAGAAGACCATTTTAACCAAGGATTCTCAGATCATGCCCCTACTTCTAGGCAGGGATTGTCAGCGTTGACAGCTTCCCGACAGCTTTTCGTGAGGGCATAAGGGGTGATTGAAGTTGGCACGATAAGTGATTACCTGCTGTTCATGAATTGTTGAACAATCGTGAGGTGCCCCATGAGCGACGGACTATCCCTGGCGGATCACATTACTGTGGAACTGCGGGCTGACATCATCGGTGGTCGTTTATTGCCCGGAATGGCGCTGGTGGAAAGCGAGCTGGTCAGTGCCTATAGCGCCTCACGCAATACCATCCGTGAAGCCCTGCACCGTCTGGGGCAGGAAGGGTTGACCTGGTACGTACGGCACAAAGGCGTAGTGGTCCGTCGCCTTGGTGCTGATGACGTGCGGGATCTGTTTCGAGTGCGCCGTACCCTGGAGTTGCAGGCCATCGCCAATGCTCGCCCGCTACGCGAGTACCAGTCCGATCGCATGCTCGATGCCATGGAAGCGGCGGAGCTTGCCCGGGAGCGCGAGGACTGGCGCGCCGTGGGAACCCATGGCCTGCGTTTTCACCAGCATGTGGTGGGGTTGCTGGGCTCGCCACTATTCGATGAGTTCTTCACCAACGTGGTGGCGCAGTTGCGCCTGGTGTTTTGTACGGCGCCGGATGAGGCGCGGTTTCAGGCGCCCTGGCTGGTCCGTGACCGACAGATCCATGAATGGCTTCTGGGGGGTGACAAGGCGGCCGCCATCGAGGCCATGGAGTTGTATCTGGACGACTCGGAGCGCCTGCTGTTGGACATGCTCGACCAATCCCTGTGTCACTGAAAGAGGGCGATACCCATGTACAAAGACTATCCAGCGGCTTATCAGGTCAGTAAAGGTTCGGCGCTACAGGTGGATAAGGCGTTTTACGAGCGCATTCGGCACAATCAAGGCCAACGCCATCTGATCGAGCAGTTCGAGGTTCCGATTCGTACCGGACGCGCCTGGAAGGTGCCCGCCGGGCACGTATTTCGGGTGACCACCCCGGTAGGGCCGCAGGTGGGCGACTTCAACGTATGGAATGCCAACGATCCGCGTGAGCGCCTCTGGGCTGCGCGCACCCGGCAGTTGCAGGGGGCGCATGTCAGTACCCACGACCGGCTCTGGTCGAACCTGCCTTTTCTGCGGCCGCTGGTGACCATCACCGATGACAGCCTGGCCCATTACGGCATCGACGAGCATGGTGGCCGTCTGCACGATCTACTGGGCACCCGTTGCGACCCCTATGTGAATCGCATGCTTACCGGCGAGGACTTTCACCATCACTGCCATTCCAACCTGACGCGGGCAGTGCTGCCTCATGGCCTGACCGAGTTCGATGTGCATGATGTGTTGAACATCTTCCAGTGCACGGGCCTGAACCATGACGACATGTACTTCATGAAGGCCTGCCCGGCGCAGAAGGGGGATTATCTGGAGTTCTTCGCCGAAATCGACCTGCTCTGTGCATTGTCGACCTGTCCGGGCGGAGATCTGTCCTTGCCGATGTGGGGGCCTGAAGCTCAGGATCCGTTAAGCGTGTGCCGTCCACTGGGAGTGGAAATCTATCGTCTGGACGAGTCGCTGCTCGAAGGCTGGAGCCAGCCGCAACGTGCAGCCTATAAGGGCCAGCACGGGTTGCACATTGCCAAGGCCGAATGGGAGCGCTGAGCATCCAGGCAACCCCTGCACGTTAGGGTGAAGGGGCTGTAGGCTTAACGATCCTGCGCTTCCTTGGCATCCATTTGTGCGTTGCGCTCGGCCACGCGCTTGCGTTGCTCATCGGTCAGCTCGACCTTGTTGGCGGTGTCGCGCAGCATCATCAAGCCGCCAACGATAGAACCGATAGCAACCACCAGAATCAACCAGGCATACCAGGGCATAGGGCTCTCCTTAATGGGCAGTAGCCCGCAGGCGAAGGTTCGCCTTCGGGCCTGCCTATAACGCTTTGAGTTAAAGCGCTTCGCAGTGGTTCCATTGTATGCCTGATCCGCCTGGTGCGAGCAGAGCGCGGTTCAACGGCCGGTGAGCATGGCGTCCACCGGTGCGTCGGCCCGCAGTTGCCCGGTCAGCAGGAAGTAGATGAAGCCCAGGGCCATGAACACCAGAAATATCAGGCCGATCAGGGCATTGAACCAGGCCATGGCCACCAGGCAGACCGCGGCCAGTGCCAGGGCGATGGCCGGCACCAGCGGATAGCCCGGGGCGCGGAAGCTGCGTGGCAGATTCGGTTCCGCCCTGCGCAGTTTGAACAGGCTGAGCATGCTCATGATGTACATCACGATGGCACCGAACACCGCCATGGTGATCATGGCGGCAGTGAGGGTCATGCCGCCAAGGTTGATCAGACCATCGCTGTAGATGGCGGCGATGCCGATCAGGCCGCCGGCGATGATCGCCCGATGTGGCGTCTGAAAGCGCGACAGCCTGGCCAGGGAGGCAGGCAGGTAACCGGCCCGGGCCAGGGCGAAGAACTGGCGCGAGTAGCCGAGGATGATCCCGTGGAAACTTGCCACCAGGCCGAACAGGCCGATCCATACCAGCATGTGCAGCCAGCCGGAACTGTCACCCACAACGGTCTTCATCGCCTGGGGCAGCGGGTCGTTGATGTTCGACAAGCTGCGCCAGTCCCCCACGCCGCCGGCGAAGAACATCACCCCCATGGCCAGCAGCACCAGGGTCAGGATGCCGCTGATATAGGCTTTGGGAATGGTGCGCTTGGGGTCCTTGGCTTCTTCGGCAGCCATGGCCGCGCCTTCGATGGCCAGGAAGAACCAGATGGCGAAGGGAATGGCGGCGAACATCCCGGC
Source organism: Pseudomonas sp. NFPP12 (assembly GCF_900103205.1). NCBI lineage: Bacteria > Pseudomonadati > Pseudomonadota > Gammaproteobacteria > Pseudomonadales > Pseudomonadaceae > Pseudomonas > Pseudomonas sp. NFPP12. Next base: position 181,532 of record NZ_FMWW01000002.1, on the reverse strand, counting down.
AATTGCCGGGGCGCCGAAGGCGTCGGCGCCTGCCCAGCCATTGAGGGCGAAGTTGCTGAAGCTGAAGGCCGGGGCCACCACGCCCATGAACACCAGTAGTTCGGCCACCGCCAGCACGCAGACCACCAGTTCAAAGGTGGCTGCCAGTTTCACCCCAAGAATGTTCAGGCCCATGAATACGATGTAGGCGCCAACCGCGGCATGTTTCGGATCCAGGGCCGGGAATTGCACGTTCAGGTAAGCGCCGATGGCCAGGGCGATGGCGGGAGGGGCGAAGACGAATTCGATCAGGGTGGCCAGCCCCGCGATCAAGCCGCCTTTTTCACCAAAGGCGCGACGGCTGTAGGCAAACGGGCCTCCGGCGTGGGGAATCGCCGTGGTCAGCTCGGTGAAACTGAATATAAAGCAGGTATACATGGTCGCCACCATCAGCGAGGTCACGAGAAACCCCAGGGTTCCTGCCACGCCCCAGCCATAGCTCCAGCCGAAGTACTCCCCGGAAATCACCAGTCCGACTGCGATGCCCCATAAATGCAGCGTGCCCAAGGTGGGCTTGAGTTGTGTGTTCATCGGTTGCTCCCTGAACGATTAGGACGTGCTCGCGGCTGTTCTGTGCAGTGCCCATGCCAGTTCCTGGAACACCGTCGTAATGCACGAAAAGCTGTCGTATCGAGGATGTTTCGCCGATTTTTAGCACTATTGACCTTCAGTGCATGGGGGCGTGATGCCTCGCATCGGGGCAGCCGCGCTCCAGAAGCGAGCGATGCGCTTCATCGCCCCTCGTAAAGGCTGGATGACGCCAGTCTTTACGCTTTCTTTATGCGCTGCCCGCCCCGTCGATCTCGTTCCTTTACAGGCACCCTGCGGACAATGCCTGCATTCGCGGCAATCGCCGTACCACGGAGACATTCCATGAACATTCTGGACGCGGTGTCGCTGCTGCTGGCAGTGGGCCTGTTCATTTATCTATTGGTTGCGCTGCTGCGCGCGGATCGGAACTAGGAGCTGCGGTTATGCACAGTTATGACTATTGGCTGATCCTCGCCTTCTTCGCTCTGGTGCTGTTGCCCGCACCTTGGCTGGGGCGCTTCTACTACCGGGTGATGGAGGGCCAGCGCACCTGGCTGACCCCGGTTCTGGGCCCGGTGGAGCGTGTCTGCTATCGAATCTCCGGGGTCGATCCACAGGTTGAGCAGAGCTGGCAGAAATACACCCTGGCTCTGCTGGCCTTCAACCTGGCCGGGTTTGTCCTGCTGTTTGCCATCTTGCTGTTTCAGGATCACCTGCCGCTCAATCCGCAGCATCTTCCGGGGCAGGAATGGACGCTGGCGTTCAACACCGCAGTCAGTTTCATGACCAACACCAACTGGCAGTCCTACAGCGGCGAAGCCTCCCTGAGCTACCTCAGCCAGATGGTCGGCCTTACCGTGCAGAACTTCGTCAGCGCTGCCACCGGGCTGGCGGTGCTGGTTGCCTTGTGCCGCGGCATTGGCCGGCGTTCGGTGCGCACCCTGGGCAACTTCTGGGTCGATATGACCCGCGCCACCCTCTACGGCCTGCTGCCGCTGTGCCTGCTGCTGGCGCTGTTCCTGGTCTGGCAGGGCGTACCCCAGACCTTTGCCCATTACGTGGATGTCCTGACCCTGCAGGGCAATGACCAGGTCATTCCGCTGGGCCCGGCCGCCAGTCAGATTGCCATCAAACAGTTGGGCACCAACGGTGGCGGTTTCTTCGGCGTCAACTCGGCGCACCCGTTCGAGAACCCCACGGCCTGGAGCAATCTGTTCGAACTGGTATCGATCATCCTGATTCCGGTGGCCCTGGTGTTCACCTTCGGCCATTACGTCAAGGACCTGCGTCAGAGCCGGGCGATCATCGCCTGCATGTTCGCCTTGTTCCTGATCGGCGGTGCTACCTCGCTGTGGGCGGAGTATCAACCCAACCCGGCGTTGCAGAACGCAGCGGTAGAGCAGGCTGCGCCCCTGGAAGGCAAGGAAGCCCGCTTCGGCACCACTGCCACGGTGCTCTGGTCGGTGACCACCACTGCGGCCTCCAACGGTTCGGTGAATGGCATGCACGACAGCCTCAACCCGCTGAGCGGCATGGTGGCGCTGATCAACATGATGGTCGGCGAAGTGATCTTCGGCGGCGTCGGCGCGGGCCTCTACGGCATGTTGCTGAACGTGTTGATCGCAGTGTTCCTGGCCGGGCTGATGATCGGTCGCACCCCGGAATACCTGGGCAAGAAGCTACAGGCCAAGGAGGTGCAGTTGCTGGTAGTGACCCTGATGGTGATGCCCATCGGCGTCCTGGTGCTGGGCGCCCTGGCCGCCAGCTTGCCGGGGCCGGCAGCAGCCATCAGCAACCCGGGGCCCCATGGCTTCAGTCAACTGCTCTACGCCTACACTTCGGCCAGCGCCAACAACGGCTCGGCGTTCGGTGGCTTCAGCGCCAATACCCCGTTCCATAACCTGATGCTGGGCCTGGGCATGCTGATCGGTCGCTTCGGCTACATCCTGCCGGTGCTGGCCCTGGCCGGCAGCCTGGCGATGAAGAAGACCGCACCCATCGGGCAGAACAGTTTTCCCACCCATGGCCCGCTGTTCGTGGCCTTGCTGACCGTGACCATCTTGCTGGTGGGCGGCCTGACCTTCCTGCCGACCCTGGCGCTGGGCCCAATCGCCGAACACCTGAGCATGGGCTTCTGAGGACCTGATGATGAATATGCATGTTCCTGCCTCGAACAAAGCCGCCGATGCGCTCGCCAAGAGCCAGCCGGCCAAGGCCGAAGTGGCGAGTACCGCAATCTCTGCCCTGTGGCGCCCGGCGCTGATCCAGGCTTTCGTCAAGCTTGACCCGCGCCAGTTGCAGCGCTCGCCAGTGATGCTGGTGGTGGAACTGACAGCGATCCTGACCACCGTGCTGTGTTTCATTCCGGACACCGCAGTGCCGACCTTCGTCGCCGCCCAGATTGCTCTCTGGCTGTGGTTCACGGTGCTCTTTGCCAACTTCGCCGAGGCCCTGGCGGAAGGCCGCGGCAAGGCTCGCGCCGACAGCCTCAAGGCCGGCAGTGAGGGCTTGAGCGCCCGCCGCCGGGCCAGCGACGGAAGCTATCAGTTGGTGCCGGCGGTCAATCTGCGCAAAGGCGACGTGGTGCGGGTTGAAGCCGGCGAAATGATTCCCGGCGATGGCGAGGTGATCGAAGGTATCGCCGCGGTCAACGAAGCGGCAATCACTGGTGAATCGGCTCCGGTGATCCGGGAATCCGGCGGTGACCGTTCGGCGGTGACCGGCAACACCCGGCTGGTCTCCGACTGGCTGCTGGTGCGCATTACCAGCAACCCCGGCGAGTCGACCCTGGACCGCATGATCGCTCTGGTGGAAGGTGCCAAGCGGCAGAAGACACCGAACGAAGTGGCCCTGGATATCCTGCTGATCGGCCTGACTCTGATCTTCCTGCTGGTGGTGGTGACCCTGCAGCCCTTCGCCCACTTTGCCAATGGCAGCCTGCCGCTGGTGTTCCTGGTGGCGCTGCTGGTCACCCTGATCCCCACCACCATCGGCGGCCTGCTCTCGGCCATCGGGATCGCCGGGATGGACCGCCTGGTGCGCTTGAACGTGATCGCCAAGTCCGGGCGTGCGGTGGAGGCGGCGGGTGACGTGCACGTGTTGCTGCTGGACAAGACCGGCACCATCACTTTCGGTAACCGCCGTTGCAGCGCCATCTACCCGGCGCCGGGCGTCAGTGCCCAGGTACTGGCCGAAGCGGCCTTGATGGCCTCCCTGGCGGACGACACTGCCGAAGGCAAGTCCATCGTCGAGTACCTGCGGGAGCTTTATCCACAGCCCGAGCCGGGCAGCGATCTGCTGACGGCAGTGCCTTTCAGCGCTGAAACCCGATTGTCCGGGGTCGATTACCAGGGCCGGGTCTATCGCAAGGGGGCAGTGGATTCGGTGTTGAGTTTCGTCGGCCTCAAACGCAGCGAGCTGGCACCGGCCCTGTCCCGGGAGATCGACAAGATCGCCCAGAGCGGCGGCACCCCGCTGCTGGTCTGTGCCGAGGGCCGGATGCTCGGCGCCATTCACCTGAAGGACGTGGTCAAGCCCGGCATTCGCGAGCGTTTCGCCGAGTTGCGCAAGCTGGGTATCCGTACCGTGATGGTGACCGGCGACAACCCGCTGACCGCCGCGGCCATTGCCGCCGAAGCCGGTGTCGACGATGTACTGGCCGAGGCCACGCCGGAGAAGAAGCTGGCGCGCATTCGCCACGAGCAAAACGACGGGCGTCTGGTGGCCATGTGCGGTGACGGCGCCAACGACGCACCGGCATTGGCCCAGGCCGATGTCGGCATGGCCATGAACGACGGCACCCAGGCGGCGCGCGAAGCGGCCAACATGGTCGACCTGGACAGCGACCCGACCAAGCTGCTGGATGTGGTGCAGATCGGCAAGGAGCTTCTGGTGACCCGGGGTGCCCTGACCACCTTCTCCATCGCCAACGACGTGGCCAAGTACTTCGCCATCCTGCCGGCACTGTTCGCGGCGATTTATCCACAGCTGGGGGTGCTCAACATCATGGGGCTGGCCAGCCCGCAGAGCGCAATCCTTTCGGCCATCGTGTTCAACGCCCTGATCATCGTGGTGCTGATCCCCCTGGCATTGCGTGGGGTGCGGGTACAGGCGGCCAGTGCCGCGCACCTGCTGCGGCGCAACCTGTTGATCTACGGCGTGGGTGGCATCGTCGTGCCCTTTGTCGGGATCAAGCTGATCGACATGCTGTTGACTGCGCTGCACCTGGTGTAACCGGCCTGCAGATCTGAACGAATCGAGGAGTGAGAGATGACTAGCGTAGTGCGTCCGGCCTTGAGCCTGATTGTGTTGATGACCCTGATCACCGGTGTGGCCTATCCCCTGGTGGTGACCGGCGTGGCCCAGTTGGCCTTCCCGCAACAAGCCAATGGCAGCCTGGTGCGCGATGCCGACGGCAGGGTGCGGGGTTCGGCCCTGATCGCCCAGGATTTCGTCGGTGATGCCTGGTTCCATCCGCGCCCTTCGGCGGGGGCCTTTGCCACGGTATCCAGCTCTGCCAGCAACCTGGCGCCGAGCCATCCGGCCCTGGCCACGCGGGTGATCGAGGATGCCAACAAGCTCCTGGTACCGGGGCAGGGGCCGGTGCCCCTGGCATTGCTGACCACTTCGGGCAGCGGCCTCGATCCACACTTGCCACCGCAGGCAATTGACTATCAACTGGCGCGGGTCGCGGCGGCGCGCAACCTGTCGCCAGCCAAATTGCAGGCCCTGGTGGACGCCCATATAGAGCAGCCGCTGGTGGGGCCGCCGGTGGTCAATGTACTGGCCCTGAACCTGGCCCTGGAACAGCTGTAGCCGCTGCCGAACCTGCGAGGCTGCAAAATGCCCCGCGGGGGCTTCCAGCCTCAGGGAGCGCTGGCAAACGCAACTGAAGTGAGCGCAGATTGAACCGAATGTCTTGTCGCAGAGAGATAACCCATGAGTGATTCCGGTCGCGCCGACGCGCTGCTAGCCGAGCTGCCACGGGACGGCCGCGGCCGGCTCAAGGTGTTCCTGGGCGCCGCCCCCGGGGTTGGCAAGACCTACGCCATGCTCCAGGCGGCCCATAGCCAACTGCGCCAAGGGGTCAAGGTGCTTGCCGGGGTGGTGGAGACCCACGGCCGCGCCGAGACCGAAGCCTTGTTGAGCTGGCTGCCCCAGCAGCCCTTGGTGCGTTCGGAATACCGTGGCGTATTGCTGGAGGAAATGGACCTCGACGGCCTGCTCAAGGCCAAGCCCAAGCTGGTACTGGTGGACGAACTGGCCCACAGCAATGCCCCGGGCAGCCGGCACGCCAAGCGCTGGCAGGACATTCAGGAGTTGCTGGCGGCCGGGATCGACGTCTTCACCACGGTCAATGTCCAGCACCTGGAAAGCCTCAATGACCAGGTGCGCGGCATTACCGGGGTCCAGGTGCGCGAAACCCTGCCTGACTGGGTGTTGCAAGAGGCCTATGAGTTGCTGCTGGTGGACTTGCCGCCCCGAGAGCTGCTGGAGCGTCTGCGGGACGGCAAGGTCTATGTGCCGGAGCAGGCGCGGGCGGCCATCGATGCATTTTTCACCCAGACCAACCTCACCGCCCTGCGCGAACTGGCGATGCAGACCGCCGCCGCCCAGGTGGACAACGACCTGGCCCAGGGCTATCGCCAGTTGGGGCAGGCGGCACCAGCGGTGCGCGGGCGGCTGCTGGTGGGTATCGACGGCGATGCCCAGGCCGAGCGGCTGGTACGTCACGCCAGCCGTGTGGCTCAGCGTCGCCACCTGCCCTGGAGCCTGGTGCATGTGGATAACGGCCGGTTGCGCGACGAGCAGGCACGCTTGCGCTTGCAGGCCGCTCAACAACTGGCCGAGCGCCTGGGCGGGGAAGTGGTCCTGTTGCGCGCCGGCGAGGTGGCCAAGACCCTGATCCAGCACGCCGCGGAGCGTCGCGCCAGCCTGCTGCTGGTGGGGCAGTCCAGGCGCCGCTGGCGCCGGCGCTGGTTCGGTGGCGGCTTGGCGGCGCGCTTGCTGCGCAATGCGGATGGCCTGGAGATCAATGTCCTGGACAGCGAGCCCCAGCCCCATCAGCCGGGCCTGCGGGTCAAGCATTCGCTGATCTGGTTCGACTACGTCCTGGCAGTCCTGGCCACCCTCCTGGCCAGCGCCCTGGCCTGGGGGGTGGCCAGTGTCCTGCCGTTGCCGAACATCTCCCTGGTGTTCCTCGCCGCGGTGCTGCTGGTGGCAGTGCGCAGCAGCCTGGGGCCGGCCCTGGCTTGCGCGGCGCTGTCCTTTCTCAGTTATGACTTCCTGTTCATTCCGCCGAACTTCTCCCTGGCCATCCAGCGGGAAGAGGATGTGCTGACCCTGCTGTTCTTCCTGCTCATGGCCGCGCTGACCGGCAATCTGGCGGCCCGCCAGCGCCGGCAGTTGCAGGCCTTGCGCGATACCCAGGAGGAAACCGGCGAGCTCCTGGACCTGTCGCGCAAGTTGACTGCCGCCACTGACCGGCAAGCGGTGATCAGCGCCGCGGCCCAGCATTTGAATGGTCGCGACGAGTTGCGTGTCTGCCTGATCAACCGCGACGGGCAGGGTGGATGGAAAGTCGAGACCGGTGGTTCGCCGCAGTTCTCCGAGGCCGAGCGCGCGGCGGCCGACTGGGCCTGGCAGCATGACCAGCCGGCGGGGCTGGGCACCGGGACCTTGCCCTTTGGTCGATGGTGGTGGTGGCCGCTGTCGGTGGATGACGGGCCCCTGGGGTTGCTCGGTGTCTGCCCCCGTGAGGGCGAGGAGTTCAGCGGCCAGCGCCGGCGCCTGCTCACTGCGCTCAGCCAGCCACTGGCCCAGGCCCTGGCACGGGCGCGGCTGGCCGAGGACCTGGAAGCGGCGAGGCTGCACGGGGAGACCGAACAGTTGCGCAGCGCCTTGCTGGCTTCGGTATCCCATGACCTGCGCACACCGCTGACCTCAATGCGCGGCAGTATCGACAGCCTGCTGGCCCTGGGGGAAGCGATCCCCCTGGAAGATCGGCGAGAGCTGCTGGAGGGCACGCGGGATGAGGCCGAGCGCCTGGACCGCTATATACAGAACCTGCTGGACATGACCCGGCTCGGCCATGGGGCCCTGAAGCTGGCCCGGGACTGGGTCGCGCCGGGGGATATCGTCGGCAGTGCCCTGAACCGCCTGCGGGCGGTGCTGGCGCCGTTGCAAGTGGCCACCGAACTGCCAGCGGACTTGCCCTTGCTCTACGTTCATGCGGCGCTGATCGAGCAGGCGCTGGTCAATGTGCTGGAGAATGCTGCCCGCTTCTCGCCACCCCAGGGCCATCTGCAGTTGAAAGTCAGTGCCAGCGAGCAGGAATTGAGCTTCGCCGTCAGTGATGAGGGCCCGGGGATTCCCGAGGATGAGCGGGCAAAGATCTTCGACATGTTCTACACCGCTGCCCGTGGCGACCGCGGCGGGCAAGGCACCGGCCTGGGCCTGGCGATATGCCAGGGCATGGTCGGCGCCCATGGCGGGCATATCAGTGTCGCTGAGGGCATTGGCGGCAAGGGGACATGCATCACCTTGCACCTGCCGTTGCAGACCCAGCCGGAGCTTGAGTCCGACCTGTGAATACCTGTAGAACGCGCTGCGGCCTTGCCGCGTCAGCGCCACACGGATGCGGCATGCCTTGCGCTACGCTTTTGCCTCTTAATTTGTCTTGAACTGAAACCATGAGCCAGACCGCGACCATCCTGGTCATCGACGACGAGCCGCAGATTCGCAAGTTCCTGCGCATCAGCCTGGCGTCCCAGGGATACAAAGTGATTGAAGCCGGGACCGGCACCGAAGGCCTGGCCCAGGCCGCCTTGAACAAGCCGGACCTGCTGGTACTTGATTTGGGGCTGCCGGACATGGATGGGCAGCAGGTGCTGCGCGAGTTTCGCGAGTGGTCGGCGGTGCCGGTGCTGGTGCTTTCGGTGCGTGCCAGCGAGTTGCAGAAGGTCGAGGCGCTGGATGGTGGTGCCAACGACTATGTGACCAAGCCTTTCGGTATCCAGGAGTTCCTGGCGCGGATTCGCGCCCTGTTGCGCCAGGCGCCGAGCGGGGAAGTGCAGGAGGCGGCGTTGCAAGTGGGGCCGCTGACGGTCGACCTGGCTTATCGGCGGGTGCTGCTGGACGGTGTCGAAGTGGCCCTGACCCGCAAGGAATATGCGGTGCTGGCCCAGCTGGCGCGGCACCCGGGGCGGGTAATTACCCAGCAGCAACTGCTCAAGGACATCTGGGGCCCGACCCACACCGAGGACAGTCATTACCTGAGGATCGTGGTCGGGCACTTGCGCCAGAAGCTGGCGGACGATCCGACCCGGCCACGCTTCATCGTCACCGAGGCGGGGGTCGGCTACCGCCTGCTGGGCGCCGATTCCTGAGTTTGCGGCCTTTCGCTACTGGTCCTGCTCGTAGCGGTCCAGGGTATCGCTGGCAATCTCACGGCCCAGGGCGATCAGCTCCGGCGCCTTGTAGAACTCGAAGAAGCGGCAGACGCGCTTGGGCACGTTGATCAGGATATCCGGCGGGTAACCGGCGATCTTGTACTGCGCCAGGGAGGTCTGCATGACCTCGAAGCTCTGGTTGACCAGGTCCAGCAATGACGCCGGGCCGACGTTGTCGATGATGAAGGAGCCGCTGGCGGATTTCGGCGCGCCGTCGGTTTGCGGCGCGGCGGCCGGTTGCTGGGCTTCCGGCTCGGCGCCCTCGACCCATGGATTGATCTCCGCGGCTTCGCTCTTGAAAGCTTCCTGCTCGAGCAGTAGCAGTTGTTCGGCCTGCTTGCGGCGAAACGGCAGGTGTGAGCCCAGGGAGTTGATCAGGCTGTCAAAGCGGCTCTTGAACGCGGGTGGGCGCTGGATCACCGGTAACTGGTAGTGGCGCTGGTTGGTAGAGTTGAGGTTCACCGCAATGATCAGGTCGCAGTGGCTGGAAACCACCGGAACGATGGGCAGCGGGTTGAGCAGGCCGCCGTCCACCAGCATGCGGTTGCCCTGCATGACCGGGGTGAACAGGCTGGGGATCGCGGCGGAAGCACGCATGGCCTGATGCAGGCAGCCTTCCTGGAACCAGATTTCCTGCTGGTTGGTCAGGTCGGTGGCGACGGCGGTATAGGGGATGCGCAGGTCTTCGATGTTCACTTCGCCGACGATCTTGCGGATCTGGCCGAAGACTTTCTCGCCGCGAATCGCCCCCAGCCGAAAGCTCACGTCCACCAGGCGCAGCACGTCGAGGTAGTCCAGGCTTTCGATCCATTCCCGGTACTCGGCGAGCTTGCCTGCGGCGTAGATGCCGCCGACCACTGCGCCCATCGAGCAGCCGGCAATGCAGGCGATGTCATAACCGCGTTTTTCGATTTCCTCGATGACGCCGATATGGGCGTAACCGCGAGCGCCCCCCGACCCAAGGACCAATGCGACACGTTTGCTCATGATTCGTCCCTTCGACAAACAGGCTGCAACAATGCACCCATAGCGCCTCGTGGTTCAATTGCTGATGCGCTGCGGGGCCTGTGAGTTTTTTTCTAGGGCCGCCGGGGCCGCGAGGCTATGCTCCTGCAGCTATATTTTCCAAGGGGTGGGACTGGCACTTTTTCCTGCGGCCATCGTCTTAACCTGTACGACTGTTTTCCCTATCTTGAGGTGTCATCGATGAAAGCCTGGATCTGCCTGCCCCTGATTGCGTTGGTATTGACCGGTTGTGCAGGCAAGACTGCCTACCGTGACAGTTGCGGCACGCAGCTGGACGCTGCCTGGCACGAGCTGGACCTGGCCAAGGCCGAAGGTTTCGCTGGCACCGTGAGTTACTCCAAGGCGTTGTCGCTGCTGACCGGCGCCAAGACCCAGCAGCAGTTCGAAGCCTTCGAAGGCTGCACCAACAAGGCCGAGAAGGCGCGTTTCTACATTCGTGAATCCCGGGCCGGGCGCTGAGCCGCGACAGCCGCTAAGCTGGTCCGACAATCATCACCGCGAACCTGAATGATCTGGCGCAATGCCTGTCGCCGGTTCGCGGTGCCGTTCTTGGAACTGGATAAGCCGAAGTCAGGCTTTTGACTCGTGTTGGGGAAGCCTTGATGTCTGCCTTGGTTGATCGTTTGGTGGCTCAGGTTCTGGGCCTGGAAGTGAGTTTGCTGGCTTGTCAGGCCCGCTTGTCGGCCGCCACGGATGCCGAGGCCTTGCATGATCTGCGCATCAGCGTGCGACGCTTGCGCAGCCTGTTGCGCCCGTTGCGTGGCCTGCCCGGAGTGGAGCAACTGGAAGCCGCGGCCAGCGAAGTGGGGCGGGTGACGACGCCGATTCGTGATCGTGAAGTATTGGCGGCCTATCTGCATCAGCATGGCCAGCATGCCGCTGCCGACCGTCGTACCTCACAGCTGTTGCATGAGTACTCGGCAGTGGCCGCGGGGGCGGAATTGGCGCAGTTGTTTCTGGTGCTGGATGTCTTCCCCAGGTTCCTCCGGGCCTCTGAGCGCCAAGGTTTGCTGCGGGGCCTGCGCGGCAGTATCGAAAAACGCCTGGCCAAGCAGTGGAAAGCCTTGGGCCAGGCGCTGCTGGACCCTGCCCACGACCGTCATCGCCTGCGTCTGCTGATCAAGCGGGTGCGTTACGCCGCCGATGCCTATCCCGAGCTGGATCGCTTGCCCTTCCAGGCGATGAAGCGCCTCAAGGCGGCTCAGAGCGCCCTGGGCGATTGGCATGATTGCTGGCAATGGCTGGCCCAGGCCGAGCAGCAACTGGATTTACTGCCCTGTGTGGCGGTCTGGCGCAGAACCATGCTCAAGGCCGAGGCCCGTTCCGATCAGGTGCTGGAGCAACTGCATCGCGATTGCTTCAAGCGGTGAGGGCCGAAGGGCGGCTTATCTGTCCGCTGCTTTGGCCGGAATAATGGCTGTGTGGCTCTGCGACGCTGGTTAAGATCCCTCAGTCTATTTTTTGTCCCCCGAGGTTTTCATGCGTTTCTATGATTTGCTCGAAGCCGTTCGCGGCCAGCCCCAGGCGCTGACCATTCCGGCGGAATGGGCCCAGGGGCGCGCCAGTTTCGGTGGCCTGGTGGTTGCTCTGCAGTATGAAGCGATGCGGGCCAAGGTTGCGGCGGACCGCCCCGTGCGGTCGCTGGCGGTCACCTTTGTCGGCCCGGTGGCGCCAGATGTGCCGGTCAGTTTCGAGGTGGATGTGCTGCGCGAAGGCAAGGCCGTCAGCCAGGTACTGGGGCGGGTCATGCAGGAGGGTCAGGTGGTGACTCTGGTGCAGGGCAGTTTTGGCGCTTCCCGTGAATCGTCCGTCAGTGTGGCCGCCGAACCTGCGCCCGAAATGAAACACTGGGATGATTGCCAGGAGCTGCCTTATATCCAGGGCGTGACGCCGGAGTTCATGCGTCATCTGGCAATGCGCTGGAGCATCGGTGGCCTGCCATTCACCGGCAATCGTTCCCGCGACATGGGCGGTTGGGTGCGCTTGCGTGGGGATGTGAAGGAAGAACCGGTCACCGAGGCGCATATCCTGGCACTGGTGGATGCCTGGCCGCCGGCGCTGTTGCCGCACCTGACCAAGCCCGCCGCGGGCAGCACCCTGACCTGGACCATCGAGTTCGTCCAGCCGTTGCTGGAACTGAGCACTCTGGACTGGTGCAAGTACCGGGTGGAAATCGAACACGCGCGTGACGGCTACGGGCATGCGGCAGCGGCCTTGTGGAATGCTGAGGGCCAATTGATCGCCCTGAGCCGCCAGACGGTGACCATCTTCGCCTGAGCCATCAGTGCCGGTGGCGCTGCAACCAGGCACGCCACCAGGCACCGCTCAGGACAAAGCGCGGAAAGGTCACGAACTGTTCCACCAGCAGCCGTTGCACGGCATCCTTGCGATCACTGAAGGGCTCGGCGGCCTGGGCCTCCAGGCTGTGTCCGTGGCGCTGCAGGCCCAGGGCTGCGAGGATGCCGACCACACCGATGGCCAGGCTCAGGAAGCTCAAGGAAAACACGCCCGAAACAATCAGCAGAAAACCGATGATGAATAGCGGTACGGCAATCAGGTGCAATACCAGATTGGCAGGGTGCTGGTGATTCTGCGGGTAGACGCGCCATTGCCAGGCGGGGAGGTTGGGGTGACGTTTGCCCATGATGATCATCCTTAGTTCTTTAAGACTCATGAACCAAGGATAGGGGCCAGTTGGGATGGCGGCGAATCAAGGCTGGCTATCGGTGCGATAGCCAGTAGGGGGGTAGAGGCACTCGGATCAGAGTTTCAGCTGGCCTATGGCTTTGCTCAACTCACCGGCCAGGGTCGCCAGTTCACTGCTGGTGGTGGCCGAGGCAACGGTCTGTTGCACGGTGTTCTCGGTGACATCGCGAATGCTCACCACCGCCCGGTTCATTTCTTCCGCTACCTGGCTCTGCTGTTCCGCTGCGACAGCGATCTGCGTGTTGCTTTCGCGCATCTGGGCTACGGCGCCGGTGATTTCCGCCAGTGCCGCGCCGGCTTCCTGGGCCTGTTGCACGCAGTCATCGGCCTTGAACGAGCTTTCCTGCATGAAATCCACGGCATCCCGGGTGCCGGCCTGCAGGGCCGAGACCATGCTGGTGATCTCGTCAGTGGAGGTCTGCACACGCTTGGCCAGGTTGCGTACTTCATCTGCTACCACGGCAAAACCGCGGCCCATTTCCCCTGCTCGAGCGGCTTCGATGGCGGCATTGAGGGCCAGCAGGTTGGTCTGCTCGGCGATGCTGTGGATAACGTTGACCACGCCATTGATCTTCTGGCTGTCCTCGGCGAGCTTCTGAATCATCTCGGCGGTCTGCTGCACGCCATTGGAAAGCCCGGCGATGGATTTCTGCACCCGGCCCACCACTTCATGGCCGGTACCGGCCAGGGTGTCGGCGGTCTGCGACAGGTCCCGGGTGGCACCGGCATGCTGGGCGATGTGATAGACGGTGGCGGACATCTCGTTGATGGCCGTGGCGGCCTGATCGGTTTCGCTCTGCTGGCCGAGCATGCCGTGGCGTACATCGTTCATGCTCGAGGCCAGGCGTGCGGCGCCCTGGTCCAGCTGCCGGGCGGTATTGGCCACGGTATTGACTACCCGCTGGTATCCGGCCTGCATGGCATTGAAGGCGCTGGCCATCTGACCCACCTCATCCTTGCAGGACAGCGGCACGCGAGCAGACAGGTCGCCGGTCTTCTCCACGTGCAGCATGACGTCCTTGAGGGTGTTGAGCTGGCTGAGGAGAAAACGGATCAGCAACTGCGAGGCGCAGAGCATGGCGAACATCAGGATGAACACTGCGACGGCGTAATTGGTGAAACGATCGCTGAAGACCTGGGCCAGGCTCGGGGCGTAGGCCAGTACGGCGACCTGCTGGCCGTCGGCGCGCTGGATCACGTCAGCGCCCAGTAGCGGATTTTCACCGAACAGCGGCATAGGGTTGAGCTCGACCCAGCCGTTGGCGCCGTTGAGTTCGCTGAGAGTCTGCTCGTTGAGGCTGGGTGTCTGTCCCCGGGAGAAATACAACAGGTGTTCGGCGCTGGGCAGCGCCTGTCCTTCGGGCCAGGCGCCGAGCAGCTTCGCCTCGGCCTGGGCGGCAGCCTGGGCTGTCTGGCTGCGAGCCTGTTGCTCCAGTTGCACGGCGTACAGCACCAATAACAAGGTGGTGACGAAGGCGACTGCATTGACCGCCCAGAATTTGTACTTCAGCGAGATATTGCTAAGCCAGGCACCCATGGAAGGTCTTCTCTGATTGAGCGAAACAGTATTGGCAAGGTGCCATTATTGTGCCGCCATGATCTCGGAAAAATCTTGATGTGGGTCAAGCAATCTCTGGCAAGCGAAAAAACGCCCGAGAGCAGGCGGTACTGTGGCTTGCAAGGTCTTCTAGGGTTTCACCGCGGTGCAACGCAACTTCTCGTAAAACCTCGGTCAGATAGGCCGGTTCGTTACGACCATTTTTCGGCTTTGGCCGCAAGCTGCGGGGTAGCAGGTAGGGGGCATCGCTTTCCAGCATCAGGCGCCCGCGGGGGATGTCGCGTACCAGCGGGTGCAGGTGGGTGCCGCGGCGTTCGTCGCAGATCCAGCCTGTGATGCCGATGTGCAGGTCCAGGTCGAGGTAGCTGAACAGGGCCTTTTGTTCACCGGTAAAGCAGTGGACTACAGCAGCCGGCAAGCGATCACGGAAATCCCGCAGGATGTCCAGCAAGCGCAGGTTGGCGTCACGTTCGTGGAGAAACACTGGCAGCTGCAACTCGACAGCCAGGGCCAGGTGTTCTTCCAGGACTTTTTCCTGTTGCGGGCGGGGAGAGAAGTCCCGGTTGAAGTCCAGGCCGCATTCGCCCACGGCGCGTACCCGTGGCTCTCCAAGCAGAGCGCGCAAGCGTCGCGGGCTGTCGGCATTCCAGTCGCTGGCGCTGTGGGGATGCAGCCCGGCGGTGGCAAACAGTCTCTGCCCGTCGGCGTCCAGTTTCTGGCACAACTCCAGGGCCTGTTCACTGCCTTCGACGCTGGTTCCGGTGAGGACCAACTGGCACACCCCAGCCTCATAAGCACGATTGAGAACGGCTTGGTGTTTTTCGGCAAAACTGGGATTGGTCAGGTTGACGCCGATATCGATGAGTTGCATGGTGCTATCTCCGCCTGCGGCCGGAAAGCATATCAGAGCTGTAGATTTATAAGAAAAACCAAGAACTACAACGAGTTATAGCTGTCTTTTGCTGCCGGACCAGAGCAACGGCCACGTTCTTCAGCGCCATTGCACGGGTCTTTCGCAGCTTGCCAGCGCTCAAGGCGCTCTGTTTCTGGCAATCAATTCTTCAAAAAGCGACGAAGGGTTGAACAGTATTCTTTGCGGAGAACGGATGACCCGATCCTCGATATTGCTCGCGCTGTGCCTGTCATTGCTGCTGCCCTTGCCGGCGCTGGCGCGCTTGCCCGGGCCACTGGAAGCGCACGCCACGGGAAAAGTGCGCGACCTGGCGGAAATCCGCAGCAGCCGGGTACTCCGGGTGCTGGTCAATCAGAGCCGCAATAGCTCCGGAGAAGTCCAGGGCCAGGCCATAGGTGTCGAGTACCACCGCCTGCGCTCGTTCGAGCAGTACCTCAATGGCCATGCTCGCGACGGCCAGGAAATCAGCCTGAAGATCATTCCCAAAGCCAAGGATCAATTGCTGGGTGCATTGCAGCGGGGCGAGGGCGACCTGGTGGCGCCTGGTGAGCTGCTGGAAGCCCAGCCCGGAAATGCGGTCAGTTCCAGCGACCCGATCGTCAGTAATGTTCCCCTGCTGCTGGTCGGGATCAAGGGTGAGCGCCGTTATACACGGATCGAACAGCTGTCCGGCAAGACCCTGACCCTGACTACCGGTAGTGCGGCGGGGGACGCGGTCAGCCAGATCAATCAGAAGCTGGCCCTGCACAAGCTGGCGCCGATCAAGGTGGAGTGGGTCGACCCCAGCCTGGCGGTGGAGGATGTGCTGGAAATGGTCCAGGGCGGCATTTTCCACCTGACGGTTGTCGAGCAGCCGATTGCCGAACGCTGGAGCAAGATCCTGCCCAAATTGCGTTTGGATAGGCATTTGAAGATCAGTGAGCCGGGTGAAGAACACTGGTTTGTCCGGCGCGATGCGTCGATGCTGCGGGCGAGTATCGACCGCTTCCTCAAGACCTATAAGGCGCCGGCGGATCAGGATGTGGCGTTCCTGCGTATCTACCGACGCCAGTATCAGGTGCACTATCCCCTGGCCCGGGCCGACCGTCAGCGTCTGGAAAAATTGCGTCCGGTTTTGCAGAAGCATGCCGGCGAACAGGGCATGGACTGGCTGAACCTGGCGGCGCTGGCGTTCAAGGAGTCAGCGTTGCAACCCCCTTCCAGAAGCGGCAGCGGCCCTACCGGGCTGATGCAGATCACGCCTTCGGCAGCGCAGCGGGTCGGGGTCAACAATATTCAGTCCGTAGATAGCAATGTGCAAGCAGGGGCCAAGTACCTGGCGATGATTCGCCGTAAATTTTTTGCCAGCCCCAAACTCAATGAGCGCGAGCGCATGGCATTTGTGCTGGCGGCCTACAACATGGGGCCGGAGCGGGTGCAGGGTATGCGCAGTGAAGCCCGGCGGCGGGGGCTCAACCCCAACCAGTGGTTCTTCCAGGTGGAGCGCATCGCCATGGAGCAAGTGGGCATGGGGGCCGTCAGCTATGTTAATAGCGTCAACAAATACTATCTGGCCTTTGATCGTGAACGAGACTCCCTGGAGCCTCCGGAGCGGAAAGTTGCGTCACGTAAATGATCTAAAAAATCGATTATTTTCTTGAGTAATTTCCGCTTTTAACATGATTAAAACTGATTAGTATGGCGACCAACTTTCCTACCTTCACACAGGACTACACAGCATGAGCACACTGACCAACAAGCTACTGGGCACTCGCGCGGGCTACGGCTTGACCGTACTGCGGATCTTCGTCGGCATCATCTTCGTGGCTCACGGCTCGCAGAAACTCTTTGGCTGGTTTGGTGGTGGCGGTCTGGCGGGAACGGCGCAGTGGATGGAGAGTATCGGCCTGGCTCCCGGCTATTTGATGGCGTTGTTATCGGGGGGCACCGAATTCTTTGCCGGTCTGGCACTGATCATTGGCCTGCTGGCGCGTCCCGCTGCATTGGGCCTGTCGTTTACCTTGCTGGTGGCGATTTTCTCGGTGCATATCAGCCATGGCCTGTTCATGGCCAACAACGGTTATGAGTTCGCTCTGGCACTGCTTGGCGGCACTGTTGCAGTTCTGATTGAGGGGGCCGGCAAGCTGTCCCTGGATGCGGCAATCGCCAGGTAAGTCGATGCGCGGGCGGTGTTCCAGAGGCTCTGGATCAGCCGTGGGAGAAGTTATCCCAGGCCTGCGAATGCAGGCCTTTTTCGTTGCTGACAAATCTTGACACTGACCTGCCGGCTTCTCTAGGATGCTGCTCATGCGCCGATTTAAACAGCTACTTGCGGGGCGCCAGGTGAGTCGAAAGATCACTGATAGAAGCTATAGTCAGGCTTCGAAATACCGCTAAAGCGCTGGTTCGGTGTTGCCTCTCACCTGCCCGGCAGAAATCTGAGGCAGAGACACAATACGATGAATGCACCACGCCCCCTTGTACGTCTTGCGCCGATCACGGCGAGTCTTTCCCAGCGCAATCCGAAAATCCTCCTGGGTGGCAAGCACCAGCCCACACTATTGCGTTATCTCGACGGTTGGCCACGACGTTCCCCGGGCCCAGCGGCGTTTCTGATTCAATTTGTCGAAGAAGGTGAGTCCCTGGCACGCTTTGCCAGTGACAGCTTCGATCTGGCGGTCATTCCGGCACCCAGTGCGGCGGATGCTGCGGAAGTCATCAAGCAACTGACCCGCGTCGCTCGCCAGGGGTTGATCATCCGCCGCCAGTTCAGCAGTTGACCCGCCGGTAGTGCATCACGGCTGCTGAACTGCGCCTTGTACAGATCGGAACTCCATTGAACAGACACCGGCTGGAAAGTCTTCAGTCGTGGCGGTTGTCCGTCATTTGGTGGCGATTAATGGCTTGATGATCAAACTACGGCATTGCGTTTGGCCAATTCGGCCAAGGCCACCAGGTTGGACACATTGAAACGCTTGAGTAACCGCACTTTGTAGGTGCTGACGGTCTTGTGACTGATCAACAGCGCATCGGCAATCTGCTGGTTGTTCAGACCGGTAGCCAGCAGTTTCAGCACTGTTATCTCGCGGTCGGTCAGGCGGGAAATCAACACACTCTCCTGGTTGGCGGCGTTGGTGTTCTGCTGCAGGATATTAATGGTGTCTTCCGGAAAGTAGCTGTACCCGGAAAGGATGGCCTTTACCGCATTGGCCAATTCGTGAAGGTTCTCGGTCTTGCACAGAAAACCTGCGGCTCCGGCTTGCAGGCAGCGCAGGGCGAAGTTTTTCGAATCACTTGAGGTCAGTACCAGGGTCTTGACGTGCAGCCCGGCGGACTTGATGTGCGCGATGACCGAGAACCCATCCAGGTTGGGGATGCCCAGGTCGAGGATCAGCAGGTCCGGCAGGTGTTTGCGCACCAGTTGCACGGCATCGGCACCGTTGTCGGCTTCGGCGACGATATTGTGATTATGAGGATCCAGCACCGACCTGATGGCCAGTCTGATCAGTGGATGGTCATCGACGATAATGATGTTGCCCATGTGGTACTTTCCCTTTGCTTTTGAGGTGTTGGTAGTTATTGGCTAGCTCTGTGGGGAATGGGTATCAAGCAGTGTGGCGTGCCGATTGCCGACGCTCTTGTCGAACCTATGCCCTGGGCCGTACGGCTCGGCTGTTTGGCCCTATGATTGGCTGACCTCTCTGAAATCTAAATCGGACAAATCTGATAGTGATGTCCATAGATCGGTGGCAGATGCCGCTCATGACGTGCCGGCTTTGTCGGCTCATACAACTAATGCGCAGCATGCATAAGGCTGGAGGCTGATTAGCCAATTGAGTACCAAGCTCATCACACAGGATGGTTACGACGCTCTGAAACAAGAGCTGGACTATTTATGGCGGGAGAAGCGCCCGGATATCACGCAGAAGGTCACCTGGGCGGCCTCGCTGGGCGATCGCAGCGAGAATGCGGACTATCAGTACAACAAGAAGCTTCTGCGGGAAATCGACCGTCGGGTGCGCTACATACGCAAGCGCCTGGAAGACATGAAGGTGGTTTCCTACGCGCCTGAGCAGGAGGGGCGGGTGTTCTTTGGTGCTTGGGTCGAAGTCGAAAACGAGGTGGCCGAGATCAAGCGCTTTCGTATCGTCGGTTACGACGAGATCTACCTGCGCAAGGACTACATCTCCATCGATTCGCCCATGGCCAGGGCGTTACTGAAGAAGGAAGTGGGTGACGAGGCCGTTGTCCACACCCCGGCAGGTGAAACCTGCTGGTGGATCAACCAGATCGATTATGTGAAGTAGGCTCGCCGACCTGGGCAGGCGAGCCTTGGGCTTTCAACCTTCGCGCAATACATTCAGCGGGCTGGCGTTCAATGCTCGACGGGTACCGAAAACTCCCGCCCCGCCTACCAGCAGCGCCCCCACCAGAGGCAACAGTAACAGCCATGGATGCGGGTGCCAGGGCAGATCGAAAGCGAACCGGTAGAGCACCAGGCTGACCAGTTCGCACCCCAGTGCTGCCAGCAGGCCGCTGACTGCGCCCAGCAGGCCGAACTCGATCCGCCTGGCTTTCACCAGCAGTTGCCGCTCGGCCCCGAGGGCACGCAGCAGCGCCCCCTGGCGAATGCGTTCGTCCAGGGTGGCCTGGAGCCCGGAAAACAGCACTGCCATTCCTGCCGCCAGGACAAACAGCAACACATATTCCACCGCCAGGGTGACCTGGGCCAGGATGCTGCGCAGTTGTTCCAGCAGGGCTTCGACCTGAAGGATGGTCACTGCCGGGAAGGCCCGGGACAGCTCGACAATCTGCTGATCGTGCCCAGGGCTCAGGTAGAAGCTGGTCAAGTAGGTGGCGGGCAGATCCTTCAAGGTGCCCGGTTGGAAGATCATGAAGAAGTTCGGCTGGAAGTTGTCCCAGTTGATGCTGCGCAGGCTGGTGACCCGGGCCTCCCGGTTGGCGCCGGCGACCGTGAAGGTCAGGTGATCACCCAGCTTAAGCTTCAGGCTCTGCGCCACCTTGGCCTCGACCGAGACGCCGGGCAACCCGTCATCCGGCTGGGCTGACCACCAACTGCCCTCGATAATGCTGTTGCCGCTGGGCAGATCGGCGGCCCAGGTCAGGCTCAGATCGCGTTGTATGGCCCGATCACCGCTGGAATCCTTGCTGACGATCTCCCTTACCGGCTCGCCATTGATGCTCACCAGGCGCCCCGGAACCACGGGGTACAAGGGCGCCGAAGGGGCGGAGAGCTGCACCAGGCGCTCGCTGAAGGCCTGTTTTTCCGCCGGCATAATGTTCAGTGCGAAGTAGTTGGGGGCATTTTTCGGCAATTGGTTTTGCCAGGTGTCCAGCAGTTCGCCACGCAGCAGGGCAATCAGCGCCATGGACAACAGAATCAGGCCGAAAGCCAGGGATTGCCCGGCCGCAGCCAGGGGGTGACGCAGCAACTGGCCCAGGCCCAGGCGCCAGGGCAGGGCGGCGCGGGCCAGCAGGCGCCGCAGGCTTTGCAACAGCAGCAACAACAAGCCACCCAATACCAGTGCCGCCAGCAGGCCACCGCCCAGCAGGGCGAAGGTCAGCACCAGGTCCAGGCTCAAGCGCCACATGATCAGGCCCAGGGCCAACAGAGCGGCGCCGTAGATCATCCAGGTGCTGGAGGGGATTGGCAGCAGGTCGCGCCGCAGTACGCGCAGCGGCGGCACCCGTCCCAGCGCAGCCAGGGGCGGCAAGGCGAATCCGGCCAGGGCCACCAGCCCGGTACCGATGCCGGCGATGGCGGGTAGCAATCCTCCGGGTGGTACGTCGTTGGGCAGCAGGTCATGTAGCAGGTAAAACAGGCCGAGCTGGGCCAGCCATCCCAGCAACGCCCCACTGAGGCTGGCCAGCAGACCCAGAACGCCCAGCTGTACGCTGAACAGCAGCATGGTTTCCCGGCGTGAGAGGCCCAGGCAGCGAAGCAGGGCGCTGGCATCAAAGCGTCGCGTGGCGAAGCGATTGGCCGACAAGGCTACTGCAACCCCTGACAGCAGCACCGCTACCAGGCTGGCCATGTTCAGATAACGTTCGGCCTTGCCCAGGGCTCCACCGATCTGCTGGTTGCCATCGCGGGCATCCTGCAGCCGCTGGTTGGCGGCCAGCGCCGGCTTGATCTGTTGACGATAGGCCTCAAGCGCCGGAGCCGGTCCGCGCCACAGCTCCTTGAAGCTGACCCGGCTGCCAGGCTGGACCACGCCGGTGGCTTGCAGATCTTGCAGGTTGATCAGGACCCGGGGCGTCAGGCTGTAGAAGTTGCCGGCCCGGTCAGGCTCGTAGGTCAGCACCCTGGCCAGGCGCAAGGTTTTCATGCCGACGTCGATGCTGTCGCCAATCTTGAGGTCCAGCGCAGTCAGCAAGCGCGGTTCGACCCAGGCGTCTCCGGGCGCGGGACCGCCTCCGGGCTCCTCGACCCCATAGGGGGCTGGGGCACTCTTGAGCTGCCCCCTCAGGGGGTAGGCTTCGTCGACGGCCTTGATGCTGGAGAGCTGGATCGCATTGTCGGTGGCAATGACGCTGGAGAACTCGACAATCCGCGCATGATCCAGCCCCAGTTTCAGGCCGCTGTCGAGCTGTTCCGGGCGTGCTGGGGAACTGCCTTCCAGCAGCAGATCTGCGCCGAGGAACTCGGTGGCGCGTAACAGCATGGCGCCGTTCAAGCGTGCACCGAAGTAGCCGATGGCCGTGCTGGCCGCAACCGCTACCAGCAAGGCGAAGAACAGTACCCGCAACTCTCCGGCACGGGCATCGCGCAACAGTTGGCGGACAGCGAGGCTGAACAGGCGCGGCAGCGGCAGACGTGCCATCAGGGCTCCAGAGGGGCGACCAGCAGGCCCGCTTCAAGACGGATCAGGCGCCGGCAACGATGGGCCAGGCGTTCATCATGGGTCACCAGCACCAGGGTGGTGCCGCTTTCCTTGTTGAGTTCGAACAGCAGGTCACTGATGCGTTCACCGGTATGGCTGTCGAGGTTGCCGGTGGGTTCATCGGCAAACAGCACATCGGGTTCGGCAGCGAAGGCCCGGGCAATGGCTACCCGCTGTTGTTCGCCACCGGAAAGCTGGCGTGGCGAGTGGCTAAGGCGCTGGCCAAGGCCGACCCGCTGCAGCAGTTCGGTGGCCCGCTCGCGGGCATCGCGACGGCCGTCCAGCTCCAGGGGCAGCATGACGTTTTCCAGGGCATTGAGGCTGTCGAGCAATTGGAAGGACTGAAAGACAAATCCTACATGCTCGGCCCGGATACGGGCCCGCTGATCCTCGTCCAGCTGGCTCAGGGCCTGGCCCGCGAGGGTGACTTCGCCGCTGCTGGGCAGGTCGAGCCCCGCCAGCAAGCCCAGCAGGGTCGATTTGCCGGAGCCGGAGGCGCCGACGATGGCCAGGCTGTCGCCCTGGTTCAGCTCGAGGCTGAGTTCATGCAGGATGGTCAGTTCACCTTCCGCGCTGGGAACCACTTTGCTAAGGTTCCGCGCAGTGAGAATGCTTGCGCCCATGGAGAATCCGATGCGTGTATGGTTTTTGAGTGCCGGCCTGGCCTTGATGTGCATGGCCCAGAACGTAGCGGCGGGTACGGTCCTGATCGTTGGCGATAGTATCAGTGCGGCTTTCGGCCTGGATACCCGCCAGGGCTGGGTAGCTCTGCTGGAAAAGAGGCTCAAGGACCAGGGTTTTACCGACAGGGTAGTCAATGCCTCGGTCAGTGGTGACACCAGTGCCGGGGGCCAGGCGCGGCTGCCGGCGCTGCTTGCAGAGCATAAGCCTGAAGTGGTGATTCTCGAGTTGGGGGGTAACGATGGCTTGCGCGGCCAGCCGCCCCGGCAATTGCAACAAAATCTTGCTTCGATGATCGACAGCTCCCAGGCCCAGGGTGCCAAGGTGCTGCTTTTAGGCATGCAATTGCCGCCCAACTATGGCGTGCGCTATACCCAGGCCTTTTCCCAGGTCTACAGCCAGTTGGCCAGCGAGAAAAAGGTAGCCTTGGTGCCGTTTTTTCTTGACGGGGTCGGGGGGCATTCCGAACTGATGCAGGCAGACGGTCTGCACCCTGCGGCAGCGGCCCAGGGCAAGTTGCTGGAAAATGTCTGGCCGACGCTAAAACCGCTGCTTTGACGCTTTTCTAGTGACAGTGTTTCGGCTAATGTGGCGCCCCCGATTTGGAGCCCCCGATGCCGCGTCCCGCCTGGTCCCTGTTTGCCTATCAACTGATCGAGCCTGATGAGCAGCTTGACCTGTTCGCCTGCCAGGAAGTTCGGGTGCATCTGGTGACGCGTCAACTGGAGTTGGGCGGCTCTGCCGACCGCACCTTGTGCGGCACTTTGTTGCCCGCGCAACCGCGCTGGTCGAGCGTGGATCGGACGATTTTCCAGGACCAGCGACTCTGCCCGTTGTGCCGGGCGATTCTGGAGTCGCAAAAACGTGGCACGCCGCCAATCTGGCCTGAGCTGCGTTTCGAGTTGTAGGCGGTCGCCAGCAGGCCGTTTCGACAGGGAATTCATGTGTCTGCGCTTGTCTCCCCGGCCTGGCTGCCGAAGCCGGAGGGCGGGGTGTACAATCGTGTTTCTTTCATTCGTTGTTCATGCGAAGGATTATCCGGATGTTGCCCCGCCTCCCTGTCGTCACCCGCTGCCTGACACTCGCCGCCTTGTGTGTGGCCGGTCCTGTTGCCGCATTGGAATTGCCTCTACCGCCGCCGGGTGAAGACATCGTCGGCCAGGTACAGGTGATCAAGGCCAAGTACGAGGATACCTTCGCCGACCTGGGCACGACCTACGACCTGGGTTACCTGGAAATGGTCGCGGCCAACCCGGGGGTCGATCCCTGGCTGCCGGGGGCGGGCACTGAGGTGATCCTGCCTACGCGTTTCATTCTGCCGCCCGGGCCGCGCGAAGGCATCGTGATCAACCTGGCTGAGTATCGACTGTACTACTATCCCAAGGGTCGGAACGTGGTTTACACCTTCCCGCTGGGTATTGGTCGTGAAGGCTGGGGGTCACCGATCGCACACACCAGCATTACCGCGAAAACCCCGAATCCGACCTGGACGCCCCCGGCTTCGATCAAGGCCGAGCATGCCGCCGACGGTGACCCCTTGCCGAACGTGGTACCGGCTGGGCCGGACAACCCCTTGGGGCCATTCAAGTTCACCCTTGGCACACCGGGTTACCTGATTCACGGTTCGAACAAGAAGTTCGGTATCGGCATGCGCACCAGCCACGGCTGTTTCCGCATGCTCAACAACAACGTGCTGGAGATGGCCGGCATGGTGCCGGTGGGAACTTCGGTGCGCATCATCAATGATCCGTACAAGTTCGGTATCAGCGGCGGGAAAGTCTACCTGGAAGCTCATACGCCGTTGGATGACAAAGGCAATCCTTCGGTGGTCGACAAGCACACTGCAGTGATCAATGCCTTGCTCAAGCGTGAGGACCTGGCCAACAACCTGCGCATGAACTGGGATGTGGTGCGTGATGTAGTGGCAGCCGAAGATGGCTTGCCGGTGGAGATCGCCGTGCCGACGACAGCGCCTGTGACAACAATGTCCAACGCGACCTACGATTTGCAGCAGTAAGCGCTTAAGTGCAACCCGCCGATACCTGCTGGTAGCGGCGGGTTTTTTATTGCCGGTGAAGAACTCCGGGCAATAAAAAAGCCGATCCAAAAAATGGATCGGCTCGATAACAATCCCGAGGGACTATTACTTGCGGCTAGCTTTTTCCAGCATACGCAGAGCGCGCTCGTTAGCTTCGTCAGCAGTCTGTTGTGCTTTTTGAGCAGCAGCCAGAGCTTCATCAGCTTTACGATAGGCTTCGTCTGCACGAGCCTGAGCACGAGCTGCTGCGTCTTCAGTAGCAGTCAGACGAGCTTCGGTTTCTTTGGATACGCTGCTGCAACCGGTAGCCAGAACTGCGGCCAGAGCCAGAGCAGAGAATTTCAGAACGTTGTTCATCGTGTTCCCCTTCAAGGACTTTCTATTAGTAGCTATCACCTCAGAGTGAGGAAATAGCCGGCGTACATACTACCCATTACTTGTAGTAAGTAAACTGACGTAGCGCAAGAAGCAAAAAAAATTCTAGGCGTTGTTTCTTTTTCGAGCAACTTTTTAGCGGGTTGTATAAAAAATATTCAGCGACGAAGCTCCGGGGCCGAATGCTGCTTGTTTGCCAGCATCGTTATCGGAGTTTCCAGGCGCTGTTTCAGAGCCTAGGCTAAAGTCGGTCTATATTGTGTCGACTGCACTTTTCTTCAGAATTTGTTCAGCCCTGAACCTATGTTTAAGCATCTTGTGGGTGACTTTAAGAGGCGGCGCTCGTCTTATGTTTCAGCATCCGGCGATGTACCGTCTCAAGACGTTTGGGTATCGATCCCGACTAAGGATCGTACACAGCCTCAACAAGGTTTTGCGCCGATCTGTGACGAGTGTGGCTTGAGCATTTGTGCCAATGGCGCCTATATTTTGTAACGTGCTGATGGCGCAAGGACGAGAGCTTCTACGGGGCGGCCGACAGGCACGAGGTGGCGTAAGTTGTTCCTTCGCCGGAAAAACATCGGTAAGGTAGGGGTCAGCATTCCAGACCCGCAAGGAGTAGTGATGAGCGAGGCGTTGTCCATCCACCATGACCAGGCTGGTCATCAGTTCGAGACCAATGTGGACGGTCATCGTGCCTACCTGACCTATATGGACCTGGGTAAGCAGACCCTGGATATCTATCGTACTTTCGTGCCCAACGCACTGCGTGGGCGCGGTATTGCTGCGGCGTTGACCGAGCAGGCGCTGGAGTACGCCGAACGCATGGGCTACACAGTGATTCCGTCGTGCTCGTACGTAGAGCGCTATATGGAGCGTCATCAGCGCCACGCAGCAAAGCTCTGACCGGGGCGACCATGAAAAACGCCGGGCTTGGCCCGGCGTTTTTGTGTCTGCAGGAAAGGGTCAGCTGCGATCGCGTTTCGGCAAGACGTCCTTGAGCTTGGCGTGCATGCCGCGCAGGGTCTTCTCGGTACTTTCCCAGTCGATGCAGGCATCGGTGATCGATACGCCGTACTGCAGTTCCGACAGGTTCTTCGGAATCGCCTGGCAACCCCAGTTCAAGTGACTTTCCACCATCAGGCCGATGATCGACTGGTTGCCCTCGAGGATCTGGTTCGCCACGTTTTCCATAACCAGCGGCTGCAGTGCCGGGTCCTTGTTGGAGTTGGCGTGGCTGCAGTCGATCATGATGTTCGGCTTGATCTTGGCCTTGCTCAGGGCCTGCTCGCAGACGGCGACGCTGACCGAGTCATAGTTGGGCTTGCCGTTGCCGCCGCGCAGCACCACGTGGCCGTAGGCGTTGCCCTTGGTGGTTACGATCGACACGCCGCCCTGAGGGTTGATCCCCAGGAAACGGTGAGGGCTGGAAACCGACTGCAAGGCGTTGATTGCCACAGTCAGGCCACCGTCGGTGCCGTTCTTGAAGCCCACGGCCGAGGACAGGCCCGAAGCCATTTCGCGGTGAGTCTGGGATTCGGTGGTACGTGCACCAATGGCCGACCAACTGATCAGGTCCTGCAAGTATTGCGGGGAGATCGGGTCCAGGGCTTCAGTGGCAGTAGGCAGGCCCATTTCAGCCAGGTCCAGCAGCAATTGGCGACCAATGTGCAGGCCGTCCTGGATCTTGAACGAGTCGTCCAGGTAAGGGTCGTTGATCAGGCCTTTCCAGCCGACGGTGGTCCGCGGTTTCTCGAAGTAAACGCGCATCACCAGGTACAGGGTGTCGGAAACTTCAGCCGCCAGTGCCTTGAGCCGCTCGGCGTATTCGTGGGCTGCCTTGATGTCGTGGATCGAGCAGGGCCCAATGACGATGAACAGGCGGTGATCAGTGCCGTCGAGGATATTGCGGATCACTTCGCGACCCTTGGTCACGGTGCGCAAGGCGGTGTCGCTCAGCGGGATGTCTCGTTTGAGTTGATCAGGGGTGATCAGGGTCTCGTTGGAGGCGACGTTAAGGTCGTTGATCGGTAAATCAGCCATCGTGTTACTCGTCAGGTCACGGGTGCCGGCCGCCAGCGATCCCCGCGCGGCGGAGCACAGCGGATTTGAGCGCGTCGGGGAGCGGAACCTTAGCGCGTTAGCCGGTGACTCTACAATGGGCAGGTGGCGGTTTTATT
This sequence comes from Pseudomonas sp. NFPP12, assembly GCF_900103205.1. Classification (NCBI taxonomy): domain Bacteria; kingdom Pseudomonadati; phylum Pseudomonadota; class Gammaproteobacteria; order Pseudomonadales; family Pseudomonadaceae; genus Pseudomonas; species Pseudomonas sp. NFPP12. Next base: position 154,151 of record NZ_FMWW01000002.1, on the reverse strand, counting down.
GGGCTATGGCTGTACAAAGGCCTGGTGCACACGGTCTTCGGAATAGTCTTCTGCGTGCTGCTCGACCCAATCCAGCGCCAGTGCCTCAATGCATTGCTGTTCGCTCTGAGGTTCATGCAGGCGACAGTAGCGGGCGATCTGGCACACCTGCTCACCCATGCGCGCGCCAAACAACGTTTGTTCGTCGACGAACGCGATGCCCACCAGGTAGCCACGCTTGCGTTTCAGGCACCAGGCGACATAGCCGTTGTAACGGGCGTTATCCCCCAGCGTCGGCATGTACACCTCCAGCGCGGTACCGCGGCGCCAGGCACGGTGGTAATTGCACGCCATGCCACCGAGGCTGATAGTGTGCAACCGCTGGCGTGAAATACAGGCGTGCTTGCGCAAGGTCAGTTCAACCGGAACATCATCAGGATGAGGCAGAAAACGTCCCATGACCGCAGACTCCGAGTGTCGTCCATTTGACATTGTTTCCCCCAGTATAGTGCTCGAATTGGAACTGACCGATTTCGATATCGACCAGCAATTACTGGCCCTTGGCGGCGTTTCCCTGGTTGTTTTCACCAGTGTCGGCTGTTCCAGTTGCCGTTGGGCCCGGGCGCGGTTGCCGGAGTTGGAGCTACCCATCGACCGTCTTTGCTGGGTCGATGCGGGTGATAATGGCGGTGCGGTTCAGCGCTATCAGGTGTTCCACTTGCCAGCTTTGTTCGTGGTCCGCGACGGTGAGTTTCATGGAGCGCTACAGTCGCGCCTGACGCAGCAGGATCTCAGCGAGAGCCTGCGTCAGGCGCTTAATCGAATACCAGAGGAGTTGCCTTGATGGGTGCAGGCCGTAAACCGCGTGTAGGCATTATCGGGACCGGAGCGATCGGAGGTTTTTACGGGGTGATGCTGGCACGTGCCGGTTTCGACGTGCACTTTTTATTGCGCAGCGAATATCCGGCAGTGCTCGAGCATGGGCTGCAAGTCAACAGCAGCCAGCACGGCAAGCTGACGTTGAAGCCGGCGCAGGCCTACGCCAATGCCGAACAGATGCCGCCTTGCGACTGGCTGCTGGTGGGCGCCAAGACCACCAGCAACCTTGATCTGGCGCCGGCGATCATTCAGGCCGCGGCCACCGATGCCAAGGTTCTGGTGCTGCAGAATGGGCTGGATGTCGAAGACGACCTGCGCGCGGTGCTTCCCGATTCGCTGCATCTTCTGGGCGGCTTGTGCTTTATCTGTGTGCACCGCGCCGGGCCCGGGCAGATCGAGCACCAGGCGCTTGGCGCGGTAAACCTGGGTTACCACAGTGGCCCGGCCAGTGCCGATGCGACCCTGAGCCAGGCGATAGTCGAGGAGGGCGCCGCGCTGTTTCGCGAGGCGGGGCTCGATTCCCAGGCCATGGGCAACCTGCAGCAGGCGCGCTGGCAGAAGCTGGTGTGGAATGTCCCGTATAACGGCCTGTCGGTTCTGCTCCGAGCCAGTACCACGCCACTGATGGCCGACCCCGCCAGCCGCGAGCTGATCCAGGACCTGATGCAGGAAGTGCTGCAAGGGGCGGCGGCTTGCGGGCATGTCATCCCTGCGGCCTATGCGCAGCAACTGTTCAAGTCCACCGAGCACATGCCGGATTACTGGCCCAGCATGTACCATGACTTCCTGCACCAGCGTCCTCTGGAACTGGCAGCTATCTATGCTGCACCCTTGGCGGCAGCGCGGGCCGCAGGTTGTGAGCTGCCGAAGATCCAGGCGTTGTACCAGGCCTTGAGTTTCATCGACCGGCACCACGCCTGAGTTGGGCTTATTACCTTTAAGGGGATGAAATATGGCAAAGGGCCTGGATGGCAAGCTGGTGGTGGCGATCTCGTCGCGGGCGCTGTTCGACCTGGGCGACAGCCACAAGGTCTATCTGGCCCAGGGGGTCGAGGCCTATCGGCAGTACCAGATCGAACATGAAGAGGAAGTCCTCGAGCCCGGTGATGCCTTCCCTCTGGTCAAGAAACTCCTCAGCCTCAATGCCAGCCTGGGCCGAGCCCGGGTCGAAGTGGTGCTGGTCTCGCGCAACAGTGCCGACACCGGGTTGCGTGTGTTCAACTCGATCGAGCACTACGGCCTGGGCATTTCCCGAGCAGCCTTCGTCGGCGGGCGCAGCCCTTATCCCTATCTGGCGGCCTTTGGCAGCGACCTGTTTCTCTCCACCCATGCCGATGATGTGCGCAGTGCACTAGAGGCCGGCTTTGCTGCGGCAACCATTCTGTCCGGCGGCACCCGGCGCGCCGAAAATGGCGAACTGCGCATAGCGTTCGACGGTGATGCGGTGCTGTTTTCCGATGACTCGGAGCGTATCTACCAGTCCGGCGGCCTGGAGGCATTCCAGGCCAGTGAGCGGCAGTCGGCACGAGAACCGTTGCCGGGCGGGCCGTTCAAGGGGTTCCTGGCGGCACTCAACCTGCTGCAGGGAGAGTTTTCCGATGAGGCCAGTCCGATCCGTACCGCCTTGGTGACAGCCCGTTCCGCGCCGGCCCATGAGCGGGTAATCCGCACCTTGCGCGAGTGGAACATCCGCCTGGACGAATCGCTGTTCCTTGGCGGGCTGGAAAAAGCCGCCTTCCTCGAAGCCTTTGCAGCCGACGTGTTCTTCGACGACCAGGCCGGTCACTGCGAGCTGGCTCGCGAAGTGGTCGCCACCGGTCACGTGCCGCACGGCGTGAGCAACGAAACCAAGGCTTGAGTCCTAAAATCCGTGGTTTTTCCTCGGACCTCCCACAGTTCCAGGCACTGCTAAGCTGAATCAATCTCCGCCATCTTGGCAGTTGAGGAGGTCATATGATTCGTTCGATGCTGTATGCCACTGACCTCGGTCTGTATGCGCCCTTTGTGATGCAACATGCCCTGGAGCTGGCTCGAACGTTCAATGCCGACTTACATGTAGTGCACGCCGTGGAGCCCATGGGCCTGTTCGCCGAATCAGTGTTGCAGAGCTACCTGGATGAGCAGTCGCTGAATGAGTTTCACCGCCAGGGCCTGAATACAGTGATGGCCAATATAGAGCAACGGGTGCTGGACAGTTTTCGCGAGGAACTGGGGGAGGGGATGCAGGACCTGACCTTGATCCAGTCGGTGCGGGTGCTTCAGGGGGACCCGTCCCAGGTGATTCTGGAGCAGGCAGGGAAACTCTCTGTGGATTTGCTGATCGTAGGAAGTCACAGCCATGGGGTGGGGGCGCAAACGCCTTTGGGGCGTACCGCAACGCGAGTTCTGCAACTGGCCAAAGTCCCGGTTTACCTGGTGCCTCTGGTGCAGCGTCGACGTCAGGGCGATACCTGAGGATGGAATGGAAAATTCTGAATAAAAGTTCTAGATTTATTCTCCTGACCATTAATATAGTTATATACCGTCGCTGATACCCGTGGCGTCTACCTGCTTTGAGGGATTGATATGAAGCTTCAACAATTGCGCTACATCTGGGAAGTGGCGCACCACGACCTCAACGTCTCCGCTACCGCGCAAAGCCTTTACACATCGCAACCGGGTATCAGCAAGCAGATCCGTCTGCTCGAGGACGAACTCGGGGTCGAGGTCTTTGCCCGCAGTGGCAAGCATCTGACCCGCGTGACCCCGGCCGGCGAGCGCATCATCACCACCGCCGGCGAGATCCTGCGCAAGGTCGAAAGCATCAAGCAGATCGCCCAGGAGTTCTCCAACGAGAAGAAGGGCACCCTGTCCATAGCCACTACTCACACCCAGGCGCGCTACGCCTTGCCACCGGTGATCAGCAGCTTTATCAAGCAGTACCCGGATGTGGCCTTGCACATGCATCAGGGTTCGCCGATGCAGATTGCCGAAATGGCCGCTGACGGCACTGTGGATTTCGCCATCGCTACCGAAGCCCTGGAGTTGTTCGGTGACCTGGTGATGATGCCGTGCTATCGCTGGAACCGCTGCGTGGTAGTGCCTCAGGGCCACCCGCTGACCAAGCTGCCGAAGTTGACCTTGGAAACCCTGGCCGAGTACCCGATCGTCACTTACGTGTTCGGTTTTACCGGTCGTTCCAAGTTGGACGAAGCCTTCAGCCATCGCGGCCTGACGCCCAAGGTAGTATTCACCGCTGCCGACGCCGACGTGATCAAGACCTATGTGCGCCTGGGCCTGGGCGTGGGCATCGTGGCCAAGATGGCGGTCGACACCAAGCTCGACAGCGACCTGGTGGTGCTGGATGCCAGCGAGCTGTTCGAATCGAGCATCACCAAGATCGGTTTCCGTCGCGGCACTTTCCTGCGTGGCTTCATGTGCGATTTCATCGAGAAGTTCGCCCCGCACCTGACCCGCGAAGTCATGGCCAAGGCCATTGCCTGCCATAACAAGCAGGAACTGGAAGAGCTGTTCGACGGCGTCGAATTGCCGGTCCACTGATCCCCAGCCTGCCTAGCGGACCTCGGTGACAGTGAACTGTTGCCGGGCGCCCGCCACCACGATCTCCACCTCATCGTTCTCGAACTTGCCCAGCAGGCTGTTGCCCAGGGGCGAGCGGGGGGTGATGACGGTCACCAGTTGCCCCACTACGTAGACCTTCAGGCCCGCGCCATCCGGGCCGAGAAACAGCCACTGTTCGTGGCCGTTCTCATCTTCCAGCCCCAACAGCGCACCGATCTGAATCCCCTTCTGCGGGTCATAAGGGCGCAGGCTCAGGTTCTGCCAGAGGCCCAGGGCCTGGCGGATTTCCTCGACCCGTCGAGCCTGGCCGGCGGCCAGGTAGGAAGCTTCCAGCCCCAGGGTGTCGTACTTGTTCTCGGCGATATTTTCTTCGTGGGTGGCGGTTTCGTAAGCGGTTTGTGCCGCTCGCACCGCGACCTCCAGGTCGTCCCGGAGCTGGTGCAGAATCAGTTGGCAGACGGACTGTTTATTCATGGTCAATTACAGAATTGCAGGACGTTGGCCCGGCTTTTTTCGCTCGGCGCGGTCTGGTCCTGCTGCAACCAGAACTGGCATTTGGGGTTGGACAGGTTGCGCAGGTTGCTGCGGGCGTTGTCCAGGGATTGCAGTTCCTCGTTCTTGCGCAGGTTTTCCTGGTACTGCTCGAACATTCGGTTCTGTGGCTCAGGTGGCGCGGCCACCGGTGGTTTTGCCAACTGCTGCACCGCTTGTGCGACCGGAGCCAATTGCTGGCTGAAAAGGTAGTGCGAGGCCAGCCAGCAGGTCAGGGCGATCGCCAGGAAACCCAGCCACAGGCCCAGGGCAATGCTGGCGGTGTGCGCCAGGAAGTTGAAACTGATGCGCAAGGAGCGACGTGCGGTGGGACGATGGGACATGGCTGCCTCCTGGCGGGCGGTGTTGGGCAAGGGCCGATTGTCGCACGAAGATAATCGCGGTTGGCTCTTCTGCGCAGGAGCATTTATGCGGACAATCGGCGCCTTTGCCAATCGGGGAGTGGAATGAAAGCCTCCTGGGATATTTTCTGCAGCGTGGTCGACAACTACGGCGACATCGGCGTGACCTGGCGCCTGGCCCGGCAACTGGTGGCCGAGCATCAATGTGCGGTGCGGCTGTGGGTCGATGATTTGCGCGCTTTCGAAAAGATCTGCCCGCAGATCGATAGCCAAAAGGCCAGCCAGATTCAGGATGGCGTCCAGGTGCGGCACTGGCCCGTCCAGTGGCCGGACGAGGCGGCGGCCGATGTGGTGATCGCGGCTTTCGCCTGCCAGTTGCCCCACGCCTACATGGACGCCATGGCCGACCGTGCGCGTGCGCCACTGTGGCTGAACCTGGACTACCTGAGCGCCGAGGACTGGGTCGGCGGGTGCCATGGCCTGCCTTCCGTGAAGTTTCGCGGGGTGCAGAAGTACTTCTTCTTTCCCGGATTCCAGGCCGATACCGGCGGCTTGCTGCGCGAGGCCGGGCTGCTCGAGCAGCGCCGGGATTTCCAGGACAGGCCCCAGGCCCGGCTGGATTTCCTGAAATCCCTGGGCGCATCGCCTGTTGCCGGCAGTCGCTTGATCTCGCTGTTCGCCTACGAAAATGCCGGGGTTGCCAGTTGGTTGCAGGCCCTGGCCGACGACGGGCAGCCGACTCATCTGCTGGTGCCCGAAGGCCGCGTTCTGGCCGATGTGCAGCGCTGGCTGGGAGAGGAACCGCTGGCGCCGGGCTGTCCCCAGGTACGCCAGTCGCTGACCGTTCAGGTGCTGCCCTTCGTGCGCCAGGAGGATTACGACCGGCTGCTCTGGTGCTGCGACTTCAACGCGGTGCGCGGGGAGGACTCCTTCGTTCGGGCGCAATGGGCCGGGCGTCCGATGCTCTGGCATATCTATCGCCAGGATGAAGACATCCACCTGGACAAGCTCGAAGCTTTTCTCGGCCTCTATACCCGCACCCTTTCCCCGGGGGCCAAGGCTGCAGTACTGGCCCTGTGGCAGGCCTGGAACAGCGAAGCATCGATGGCCGAACCCTGGAAAAACCTGCTGCAATACTGGCCGGAAGTCGCCGCGCACGCCGAGCAATGGTGTCTGGAACAAGGCTCCCAGCCCGATCTTGCTGCGGCGCTGGTGCAGTTTTACCTAAATTGGATATGATACGCGGCCTAGATTTTTGTAAATCCCATCCAAATTCGGATATTCGCAATGAAAACTGGTAAAGAACTCAAACCCGGTACCGTGATCCGTATCGACAACGATCCTTGGCTGGTTCAGAAAGCTGAATTCACCAAGTCCGGTCGTAACAGCGCGATCATGAAGACCAAGCTGAAGAACCTGCTGACCGGTTACAAGACCGAAACCGTTTACGGTGCGGACGACAAACTGGACGACGTGATCCTGGATCGCAAAGAAGCGACCCTGTCGTTCATCAGCGGCGACACCTACACGTTCATGGACACCACTGACTACACCATGTACGAGCTGAACGCCGAAGACATCGAAGCGGTTCTGCCGTTCATCGAAGAAGGCATGACCGACGTTTGCGAAGCCGTGTTCTTCGAAGACCGTCTGGTTTCCGTTGACCTGCCGACCACCATCGTGCGCCAGGTTGACTACACCGAAGGTTCCGCGCGCGGCGACACTTCGGGCAAGGTGATGAAGCCTGCCAAACTGAAAAACGGTACCGAGCTGAGCGTTGCGGACTTCATCGAAATCGGCGACATGATCGAGATCGATACCCGCGAAGGCGGTTCCTACAAAGGCCGCGCCAAGGTTTAAACCTGGCTCGCCCCTGTAGACGAAAAAGCCCGACCTTGAGTCGGGCTTTTTTATGCCTGGAATTTGCCGTTTCAGACCGAAACGTGCAGGCGCACATCCACATTGCCACGGGTGGCATTGGAGTAGGGGCAGACCTGATGCGCGGCATCCACCAGGCTTTGCGCTTCGTCCTGGGCCAGGCCGGGCAGGCTCACATGCAGGTCGATATCCAGGCCGAAGCCGCCGGGGATCTGGCCGATGCCGACATGGGCAGTGATCGAAGCGTCGTCCGGGATCTTGCGCTTGCTCTGGCTGGCGACGAACTTCAGGGCACCGATAAAGCAGGCCGAGTAACCGGCTGCGAACAGCTGTTCAGGGTTGGTCGCCTGGCCACCGGCACCACCGAGTTCCTTGGGGGTGGCCAGTTTGACGTCGAGGATCTGGTCATTGGAAACAGCGCGGCCATCACGGCCACCGGTGGCGGTTGCAACGGCGGTGTAGAGAGTTTGCATGGTGGAAGCCTCGTGGTAGGTGATTTTTGCGCTAATTATTTGCGCGCTAAGTAAGTGCGAAATAAATGTATCTCGCTAATATTTAGCGCGCAAGATAAATTTTGCTGAAAATCTCTTCATTAGCCTTGAGTCATGGGCAACTCATTGATTCTGAAAAAGATATTTTTTCGGTTGAGAAGCTAGCCCTAGCCGTAGGGGGCTGGCTTGCCAGTAAAGCGTCAAAGACTGTCCTGCAGATGCCCGCGCAACACCTGCAAATCTTCCTGCAACTGACGCAATTGCTCCACGCTCCGGCCGCTGGCCCCGAGGATGCACTGGGGAATGTCCCGGGCTTGCTCGCGCAGCACCCGGCCCTGTTCCGTCAGTTGGACAATCACCACCCGTTCATCTTCCCGACTGCGGGTGCGGCTGAGCAGACCTTCGGCCTCCAGGCGCTTGAGCAGCGGGGTCAGGGAACCGGGGTCGGTCAGCAGGCGCTGGCTGATCTCGCCGACCGTCAGCCCGTCCCGTTCCCAGAGCACCAGCATTGCCAGGTACTGCGGGTAGGTCAGCCCCAGCTTCTGCAGCAGAGGCTTGTAGACCTTGGTCAGCATCAGCGAGGTGGAGTGCAGGGCAAAGCACACCTGGTTGTCCAGCAGCAGTTGATCGCAGGAGTCCAGGGGGGAGCGTTCGGTGGTCATGTTGGCGGCCTTGATCATTAATGGTCATGAATCTAGCGGGCGAGTCTTTAATGCGCCAGATAATTCTCCTCAGGTCTCAGCCCATCGCGCTTTGCAATGCCAGGTCCCAGGGCGGAACCGGGCTGAAGCGGCTTTTCAGGTACTCCAGCAGCAGGCGGCTACGGGCATTGGGGTGCTGTTCCATGCGCAAGGCGTAGATGCCGGCGGTTTCCGGCTTGGGCAGGCCGCCTTCGCAGAACAGCGGCACCAGTTCGCCGCGCAGCAGGTATTCACTCACCAGCCAGGTGGGCAGGTGGGCAATGCCCAACCCGGCCAAGGCCCCGGAAAGCAGGGCTTCAGCGTTGTTGGCACCAAGGCGTATACGCTGCGGACGATGGCTCTGCACCTGGCCGTCAAGCTCGAAGCGCCAGGCGAACAGCGGCGCCAGGCCATCCCAGTCGAGGCCGTCGTGCTGGCTGAGTTCGGCGGGGTGGCTGGGGGTGCCGCGGCTTTTCAGGTAGGAGGGGCTGGCACAGGCGATACGCACGATGCTGGCCAGGGAGGTGGCGACCATCCGCGTGTCCACGCGCTGGCCGGCGCGCAGCACCAGGTCGACCTTGCCCAGGTGGGAGCCCTGCATGTCGACAAAGCTGTCGATCAGGTGTAACTGCACATCCAGCCCGGGGTAGAGCACCAGGAAATCGGCAATGGCCGGCGCCAAGTGGCGGCGCCCGAAGGCAGCGGGGGCGTCGATGCGGATCAGGCCTTCCGGGGCATGGCTCAGGGAAACTGCCTCGGCCCGAGCCAGTTGCAGCTCGGCAACGATACGCCGGGCCCGTTCGGCAAAGGCCTGGCCGGCGGCGGTGGCGACCACGGCGTGGGTGGTACGCATGAACAGAGTGGTGCCCACGGCGTTTTCCAGGCTGTCGATGCGCCGGGCCACGGCGGAGGGCGTCAGCGGATGGCGGCGTGCCGCGGCGGAAAAGCTGCCCGCTTCCAGCACATCAAGAAACAGCCCCAGTTGTTCGGTCAGTGTATTGGGATTCATGATCAACTCGCTTATGCGAAAACGGCAAAGCCATTGTGCGTTGCTATGCGTTTCCGTGCCAGGGCCGACTGCGTAGCATGCAGCTCTCAGGTGAGGAGAGCGGTTGTGATCGAGTTGATGATGTATCTGTTGTTGGGCGCGGCGTTGGGCACGGTGGGCGGGCTGTTCGGTATTGGCGGTGGCTTGATCGCGATTCCGGTGCTCGGCGTGCTGTTTGGCCTGGACCAGCAGATTGCCCAGGGCACGGCGCTGGTCATGGTTGTACCCAATGTGCTACTCGCGCTGTGGCGCTATCACCAGCGCAACCGCATAGAGGCGCGCCACGCCTTGCCCCTGGCCCTGATGGGGTTCAGTTTCGCCTGGCTGGGCTCGATCTGGGCGGTGGGCATCGATGCACAGAAGATGCGCATCGGCTTTGTCGCCTTTCTTCTGGTGCTGTCGGCCTACAACCTGCTGCGCATGTTCATGGCCAGTGCTCCGGCCAGCAGCGGGATGCGTTACCCCTGGCCTTGGCTCGGGGTATTGGGCGCCGCTTCCGGGGCCATGGGTGGGCTGTTCGGGGTGGGGGGCGCAGTGGTTGCCACGCCGGTACTGACCAGTGTCTTCGGCACCACCCAGGTGGTAGCACAGGGTTTGTCCCTGGCGCTGGCGCTACCCAGCACCGGGGTCACCCTGGTGACCTATGGCTTTCACCATCAGGTGGACTGGGCGATCGGTCTGCCGCTGGCAGCCGGTGGCTTGCTGAGCATCAGTTGGGGGGTGAAGGTCGCCCACGCCTTGCCCGAGCGGCTGTTGCGCGGCCTGTTCTGCGGCTTCCTGGTGGTGTGTGCGGTGATGCTGGCGTTTAAAGTTTGAAGCCTTCGACGATGTGTTCGGCCAGGCATTCGGTGATGGGCGAGGGCTGGTTGAGGTTGCGCAGCAGCATGATGCTGGCCTCGGGCAGCTCCGGCAGCCCTTCGTTCTCGCCAAGGATGCGCAGGTCCGGCGTGATCAGGCTTTCCAGCTGCGCGGTGATCGCCAGCCCGGCGCTGACCACCGCCATGATTGCCGACAGGCTGGAGCTGTTGTAGGCAATGCGATAGTCGAGGCCGATGGCATCCAGGGCGTTGCAGGCCCACAGCCGGCAAAAGCAGTCGCTGTTGAACATCGCCAGTGGCAGTGGCGTCTGTTCATGGGGCGTGAAGCACTGGGCCACGGCCCAGACGAAGCGCTCCTTGCGCAGGAGTTGGCCGATCTCGCTGCCCGGCTCTCGGGTGACGATGGTCAGGTCCAGGTCCTGGCGTTGCAGCAGTTGCTTGGACGATTCGCAATGCACTTCGATCTGGATCAGCGGGTAGCTCTGGGCGAAGCGCGACAGAATCCCCGGCAGAAAACGCATCACATAGTCATCCGGCGTGCCAATGCGCACCAGCCCCACCATGTGCGGTTCGCGCAGGGTATTGAACACTTCGCTATGCAGTTTCAGGATGCGCCGGGCATAGCCCAGCAGTACCTGGCCCTCGGCGGTCAGCTTGACCTGGCGTCCGTCGCGCTGGAACAGCTGGCGTTGCAGCACGTCCTCTTCCAGGCGCTTCATCTGCATGCTCACCGCCGATTGGGTGCGGTTGACCCGTTCTCCAGCCCGGGTAAAACCGCCTTCATCGGCGATGGCGACGAAGGTGCGCAGCACTTCGGTGTCGATGCTGGGGAACTGGGACATTGATCAAATCCTGAGATGCATGGGGCAGGAAGCATTCCTGGGCCTGATCTTATTCCTCGAAAGGCCACGGCGTCATCCCTGGCGTTGCGCTTGCAGCCAGGCCAGCACCTGCCGGGCGTTCTGGTCCGGTGGAAACACCGGGTAGAACACCTTTTCGATCTGCCCGGCCTTGAGAATCAGAGTCAGGCGTTTCAGGAAGCGGGTGGCGTTCAATTCGAACATCGGCAGCCCCAGGGCCTCGGTCAATTGCCCCTGTGCATCGGAGAGCAGGGCAAAGGGCAGGTGCAGTCGCTCGACGGCTTCACGTTGATAGTCGCTGTCCTGGCTCGAGAGGCCGAACAGGTTCGCCGCCCCGGCGGCCGCGAGTTCCTCGGCCAGGTCGCGAAAGCCGCAGGACTGCGGGGTACAGCCGCGGGCGCCGGGGGTCATGTCCCAGCCCTCCAGCAGCGGCAAATCCGGTCGTCCCATGCGCGGGTAGACATAGAGCACCGTTATGCCGGGCAGCGTCGACAGGTCGACCCCTTCGCCCGAGGTGGAGGGCAATCGCAGCCCTGGCAAGTGCAGGCCTTGCAAGTGACGGGCTGCGCCATCGTCCTGGGGGGGCGGGATACGCGACCAGTCCACGCTCAGCATGTCTCTCATGACGCTTCCTCCTGATCAGTAGTGCTGGGCAATCGCAATAGGGATAGCTGGATAACAGAGTGTCGATAGTGCTCCTTCAGTTCAAGTAGTACTGCGGATAAATGATGTTCGATCCAGCAATTAATGCGCGTGGCTTTTATTGGTTTTGTCTTTGGCTTTAGTTGTGCTGTGTTATTGGCGATAAGCCTTATCGGTGCTGGCTATAAGTTTTCAAAAAGGTCTGGAGTGTTGGCTATAAGTTGTCGTTTGCTAATTTCGCTGCGCGATAAAAATCAATGAATATGCCCTGGGCCGATTAATGGTCAACTTTGTCGTTGTTTGGGTTTGCCTAAAGAAACATCCGCTACTAGTGTTGCGCTTGCCATGTACAGATGGTCTGTACTGGGATTGCGACCAACTTTGGAGGGTCCTTTCATGAACGTGAAAGCGGAACACACTGAGCCAACCACTGCCGAGCTGACACAGCTCAAGACCAAGCTCAAGGCCGGCAAGCTGGCGCCGGAAGACCTCAAGGCGCTGGTGGGCCTGGTGGAACGTACGGAGAAGGCGGCGAAGCAACTTAGGGCAGCCATCGTCGAGTAAATGACGCTAACGCTTTGGAGGGCAGGATCAGAAATGGACCTCACTACTCGAACTACTCATATCGATATATCTGAACCGTTGCGTAGCCCTCCATTTTTAGCGCGCAGCACTATCGGCAGTCACTCGGTACTGCTGCTGGGAAGTCTGGAAGCGCCTATCTCTACACTTAGTGATAATGCTTTTATTGTCGAACGCATTGCCCAGAGTCTCAACTTGTCGGCGCTGGGCGCCCAGTTCAATGCGGAAGAAGTTATTTTTCTGCTGAACGAGCAATATACCGCTGCAGAAGAGTTTGTTTATGGTCACCCCATCTGGCGAAAGATAAGAGAGGGTGATCAAGCTGCGCTCTACGCTTATATCCTGGAAACCCGGCACTACCTGGCTGCCGCGGCCTCGAGGATGTGCCCCTCGGTCAGCCCGGGCATAGGGTTGTCGCCGATCTCCCTGATGCTGTCCAGGCATGCGCTGGAGGAGTGGGATCATGCGCAGTTCTTCAATGAGGCCCTGGAGCTGATCGGCTGTTCCGGCGACATGGTCAGGCTGGCCCGGCCTTTGCCCGCAACCCTGGAGTGGATTCACCTGTCCCGGCAGATCGCGGCCATGGGCGAGCTGGTGTCGGCGGCCTGCTCCGGTTTCATGGAGCACTCCTCGGTGGAGCAGGAGGCGGTGCTGGGTTGGCATGAGTTGCTGGTGGGCCACAACCTGTTGAGCCGCAAGGCGACAGACAAGGTGCTGGGGCATTTTTCCACCGACATCCAGTATGGGCATTCGGATAACTGGAAGAAGGCCGTGCGCACCCAGGACTGCTACCCCGCGCCGGTAGTGGCCACGGTGCTCAATGCAGTCTGCAGCCTCAGCGAAATGATCTACCGCTGGCTGACTGCGCTGGAGCAGGGATGTGCCAGCTCCATTGTCACCGCGGCCCAACTGGTGGCCGAGGAGGGGCTGGACCAACTGTTGCACGCCGCTGATTCGCCCCTGGACGTGGAAATTTTCCAGGGCCTGCCGGTCTGGCCGTCCAGTGTGATGAGCCTGGTCAACGGTGAGCGTTGCGGCGATGACAACCCTGCCGATACCGTCGTTGCGTCCTGCTATGCCCTGGGGCCGCGAATGACGCAACTGGTCATGAGCCCGGCGCCTTTTGGCGCACTGATCAGCCAGGTGCATGAGCAGTTGCTCAATGGCCAGAGCTCCAGCGCCGAGAGTGTGGCGGCCATCGAGCAGATGACCACCGACTGGCTGGTATCGGTGGACGGCCACGGCCTGTGGCAACAGATGACCGAGGGCTGCGCGGATGAGCTGATCATCGGCTACATGCTGGAGAACTATCATTACCTGGCCTCGGCGACCCGACATGTCAGCCCGGCCATTGCCGCCTGTGCGGATGCGCGGATCCGCGAGAACCTGTTGCAGCACCTGCAGGATGAGCTGACCCACTGCGACATCCTCAAGCCCAGGCTGCGCGAACTGGGAGTCCGGCGCCCGGAAGCGATGCGACCCTTGCCGACCACCACTGCCTTTGTCGGTTATCTCAGCGACCTGGCACGGCATGACTGGAAGGGCTACCTGATCGGTTCGACCTATCTGCAAAAAAGCCTGAGCGAATGCCGTGGCGATGATCGTCACCTGCGTTTCTACTCGCAGGTGTCCGCCAACAACCCGCGCTGTGCAGCGTTGCTGGGGGCCATGGCGGCCCATGACGAACTGGATGACGAGCTGGGCCACGATCAGCGGCCGTCGCTCAACATCGAGTACCTGCTGGCGCGGGGCGACGTGGGCCGTGACTCGGTGGCACGTGCGGCCATGCTGCCGTCACTGGCCTGGAGCTTTCTGGATGGCATCCGCCAGCACTATTGCACCGGCAAGGACGCGGTGCTGCAGCGCCAGGCCTGGAGCGCAACATGAACCAGCCCTATTTCCAGAACCTGGAGCCCCTGGCGCAGTTGCAGGAATTGTTATTCGAGCATGATGACTTCGAGGCCCTGGCCAGGCGCTTGCCAGAACCCAGGATGGCTCTGGAAAAGTGGCGCGATGTGTTGCATGGCGAGCTCCTGTCGCTGTTTCGCTGGGGGCTGATTCGCGCCAGGGAGAGCCTGGATGATCAGGGGGCGGGCCAGGGCTATGGCCAGGAAGTCCTGTGCCTGCTGCCCTATTACGGCTTTTGTCTGCATGCAATCCGCCGCGCCGCGCCCTTTGCCTTGATGGGCATACCCACCACGGTGTCGGTGCGTCACGACCGTTATCAGGAGGCCAGTGCAGTGATTGGCGAGTTGGCGGCCGTGCTTGGCGTACAGGATTGGCTGCGGGTCAGTGAGGAATCCTCGGCAGAGCTGGTGCGGCAGTTTCATGGGCGCGATGGCCTGATCGTGCTCACCGGCAAGCAGTCCACCTACAGCAGCCTGCGCAACCACTACCCGGACGCGCGGATCATTGCTGCAACCGGCTGTTGCGGGGTGGTCCTGTCGGTGGAGGAGCAGCCGGCCCGCGTCATCGAGGAACAGCGCCAGGAACACCGGTTGCCGGTCAGTTGCAGTAACCATGGCTACACCATCCTTGCCGAAGCCCTGACCCCGCAGGCGGCGGTGCTGGCCATCAACGGCGCCCGGCCCGCGGTCAGCAGCACGGTGCAAGAGTTGCTCGGGCAACTGCACCCGTCCATTGTCCTGACTCCCCCTTCGGCTCTGCCGTTGCCCGATGATCTTGGCGGCTACAGCCTGCTGGCCTGTGAAGAGTCGGCGGCGGCCAGCCTCGATGGTTTCGGTCGCGATCCACTGGGCGGCTGGCCCGGGGATTACCGGATCTGAAAGTGGTTCCCGGAAACACTGGCGGGGAACCAATGCATCAAACCATGAGATGTATTGCATAAGAAACATTCGTT
This sequence comes from Pseudomonas sp. NFPP12, assembly GCF_900103205.1. Taxonomy (NCBI): domain Bacteria; kingdom Pseudomonadati; phylum Pseudomonadota; class Gammaproteobacteria; order Pseudomonadales; family Pseudomonadaceae; genus Pseudomonas; species Pseudomonas sp. NFPP12. Next base: position 138,980 of record NZ_FMWW01000002.1, on the reverse strand, counting down.
GGATTGATCCTTGTGCGGGGAAGAGACTGTGCTCATCCCCACTGGAGGACAGGATCATGAAAGCGCAAAAGGGTTATCTGCTGGTTCACAAACTGCCAATTCAGGCGTTGTCGTTACGTGCACTATGGCGCCAGGTGGTCCGTTGGCACGAGTTGGCGCAGGAGCGCCGGATGCTTGCCGGCCTGAGCGATTCGGCCCTGCATGACCTGGGGCTGAGCCGGGCGGATGTGGAGCATGAAGCGGTCCGCCCGTTCTGGGACGACCCGATGCACAAATAACCCGGTGACCACTACACAAGCCGGTCCAGGGTGCGCTAGCGTGCGGGCAGACCAGGAGACGCTCATGCCCGCACTACCTTCTTTCTCGCTCAAGCAGGCCCGCCGGCTGGCGCTGGCCGCCCAAGGCTTCGGCGGGCGCCAGCCGCCGGCATCGATCAAGGCCTCCCGACTCAATCAGCAGATCGAGCGCCTGGGCCTGTTGCAGATCGATTCGGTCAACGCCCTGGTGCGCGCCCATTACTTGCCGCTGTTTTCCCGTCTTGGCAGTTATCCACAGCCGCTGCTCGATCAGGCCGCCTGGAGCCAGGGGCGCCAGCGCACCTTGTTCGAGTACTGGGGGCATGAGGCCTCGCTGCTGCCGATGTCCATGTACCCCTTGATGCGCTGGCGCATGCAGCGCGCACGCCAGGGGCAGGGTATCTACTCGCAACTGGCGCGTTTCGGCCAGGAACGCCAGGCCACTCTGCGCCGGGTGCTGGCGGCCGTGGAGCAGCAGGGCGCGCTGGGGGCCGGCAGCCTCTCCACCCGCGAAGAACGGGCCGGCCCCTGGTGGGACTGGAGCGATGAGAAGCATGCCCTGGAATGGCTGTTCGCTGCCGGTGAGGTGACGGTGTCCGGCCGCCGCGGTTTCGAGCGTCTGTATGACTTGCCGGAACGAGTGATCCCGGCGGCGATCCTCCAGCAGATGCCGTTGGAGGAAGCCCAGGCCCAGCGCCGGTTGCTGCTGCAGGCGGCCGGGGCACTGGGGGTAGCCACGGAAAAGGACCTGCGGGACTACTTTCGCCTCGATCCCGGCGATAGTCGCGCGCGGCTTGCCGAGTTGTGCGAGTCCGGCGAACTGCTGGGCTGTGAGGTCCAGGGCTGGAAGCAAAGTGCCTATTGCCTGCCCGAGGCGCGGGTGCCGCGCAAGGTCGAAGCCAGCGCGCTGTTGTCACCTTTCGATTCCCTGATCTGGGAGCGTAGCCGTACCGAGCGGCTGTTCGATTTCCGCTACCGCCTGGAGATCTACACGCCTGAGCACAAGCGGGTCTATGGCTATTATGTGCTGCCGTTCCTGCACAACGAGCGGATTGCCGCCCGGGTCGACCTGCGGGCGGAGCGGGCCCAGGGGCGTCTGGCGGTGCACGCGGTGCATGAGGAGCCATTCGGTCTGGACGACGAGGGTGTCCGGGCATTGGCCCTGCAATTGCGAAAGATGGCCGACTGGCTGGGGTTGGAACAGATTCAGCTCAATTGCCAGCGTGATGGCGCGCGACGCCTGCGTGAGGTGCTGGGGTGAAGAGCTTCGCGGGCCAGCCCGCTCCTACACAGCCCTTGCAGGAGCGGGTTTGCCGGCGAAAGCGCTCTTAGCGTTTGACCTGCTTCAAGGTCTCGGCAATCAGGAAGGCCAGTTCCAGAGACTGGTCGGCATTCATCCGCGGGTCGCAATGGGTGTGGTAACGGTCCGACAAGCCATCCTCGGTAATCGGCCGGGCACCGCCGATGCATTCGGTGACGTTCTGCCCGGTCATCTCGATATGGATGCCACCGGCATAGCTGCCTTCGGCCTGGTGGACCTGGAAGAACTGCTTGACCTCGGTGAGGATCTGCGCGAAATCCCGGGTCTTGTAGCCGCTGCTGGCCTTGATGGTGTTGCCGTGCATCGGGTCCGAGCTCCACAGCACCTGCTTGCCTTCGCTTTCCACCGCGCGAATCAGCTGTGGCAGGTGATCGCCAACCTTGTTCGCCCCCATGCGCACGATCAGGTTGAGGCGGCCGGGATCGTTTTCCGGGTTGAGGATATCGATCAGGCGGATCAGTTCGTCGGTGTTCATGCTCGGGCCGACCTTGACCCCGATCGGGTTATTCACCCCGCGCAGGAACTCCACGTGGGCGCCGTCCAGTTGCCGGGTGCGATCGCCGATCCACAGCATGTGCGCCGAGCAGTCGTAGTAGTCGTTGGTCAGGCTGTCGCGGCGCACGAAGGCTTCTTCATAGTTGAGCAGCAACGCTTCGTGGGCGGTGAAGAAGCTGGTTTCGCGCAGTTGCGGCGCGCTGTCCAGGCCGCAGGCACGCATGAAGGCCAGGGTTTCGTCGATGCGGTCTGCCAGTTGGCTGTACTTTTCGGCCAGGGCCGAGTTGGCGATGAAATCCAGGTTCCACTTGTGCACCTGGTGCAGGTCGGCGAAACCGCCCTGGGCGAAGGCTCGCAGCAGGTTGAGGGTGGCGGTGGCCTGGTGGTAGGACTGCAGCAGGCGGTCGGGGTCCGGCACCCGGCTTTTTTCATCGAAGCCGATGCCGTTGACGATGTCGCCCCGGTAGGCTGGGAGGGTCACGCCATTGATGGTTTCATCGTTGGCCGAGCGCGGCTTGGCGAACTGGCCGGCCATGCGCCCGACCTTGACCACCGGGCAGCCGGCGGCAAAGGTCATGACGATGGCCATCTGCAGCAGCACCTTGAAGGTGTCGCGAATCTTCGCCGCGGAGAATTCGGCGAAGCTCTCGGCACAATCGCCACCCTGCAGCAGGAACGCCCGGCCCTGGGTGACTTCGGCAAACTGGCGACGCAACTCCCGGGCTTCACCGGCAAACACCAGCGGTGGATAACTGGCCAGGCTTTGCTCGACCTGCAGCAGGTGCGCGGCATCGGGGTAGTGGGGTTGTTGCTGGATCGGCAGGGCGCGCCAGCTGTCGGGGCTCCAGGGTTGGCTCATCGCAGACTCGAGTGCTTTAACGGTGGGAGAGGCATGTTAGCAGCAAATTAGTGCGTGACCTGCTCCTCTCGCTTGGCCGACAATCGCGCCTTTCCCGCTCGCTGCCGAGCGGTTGGTTTATCGCGCCGGCAAGGTTCTGTGCCCGCGCGGCTAGGAGATGAAATGACTGAGGAGCGCGTCGAGCGCCTGCTCGCCGAAGTGCATGACGAATTCGGCATGATCCGGGTCCTGGAAGTGGCGGACTATCGTTTTCTCGAATTTGGCGATGCCATCGAGCAAAGCTGTGTGTTCACGGCGGACCCCAGTTGGCTGGAGTACGACTACACCCGGGCCATGCTGATCGGTGCCCTGTGCCATGAGGCGCCGGAGAGCGCGTTGTTTCTCGGGCTGGGCGCCGGCACCCTGACCCAGGCCTGCCTGAAGTTCCTGCCCCTGGAAGATGTGGAAGCCATCGAACTGCGACCGGACGTGCCGCGCCTGGCTATCGAGTACCTGGGGCTGGACGACGATCCGCGTCTATATATAAGAGTCGGCGATGCCCTGGAGCTGCTGGACAGTGCTGAATCCGCCGACCTGATCTTCGTCGACCTGTACACCGACGTCGGCCCCGGCGTCGGGCATCTGGCCTGGGGGTTTCTGGAGAACTGCCAGAAGCGCCTCAACCCCGGCGGCTGGCTGGTGATCAATCAGTGGGCCACCGATGATGGCAAGCCCCTGGGCGCCGCCCTGTTGCGCGGGCTCTATCACCGCCATTACTGGGAGTTGCCGGTAAAGGAGGGCAACGTGATTCTGATCGTGCCGTCCGACCTCGACCAAGAGCTGGACCTGCCAGGCCTGAATGCCCGGGCCCAAGCCCTGGCCCCACGCTTGGGCTACTCCCTGCAACCCTTGATCAAGGCGATCCGCCCGGCCACATAAGCCCTTGCTGGCGCCGGCTGGCCGGCGAAGCCGATCTGCCGGCCCCTGTTCAACAGCCCTTGAACACCCCGGGCCGTTTTTCGATCATCGCTCGCACGCCCTCTTTGGCGTCCTCACTGTTCATCAGTTTGTGCACCAGCGGCGCCAGCCCCTGGGCGGCCACCGTTTCCCCTTCGAGCCTGGCCTGGCGTGCCGACATCAGAGTCGCCTGCACCCCCAACGGTGCCTGGCGGGCAATCCGTTCGGCCAGTTCGATAGCCCGGGGCAGCAGGTCTTCGCTGGCCATGACCTCCTGCACCAGGCCCAGGCGCAGGGCTTCATGGGCATCGAATTCGTCCCCGGTCAGCAGCCAGCGCATGGCATTGCCCCAGCCGGCCAGTTGATGCAGGCGCAGGGTCGCGCCGCCGAAAGGGAAGATTCCGCGTTGCACCTCCATTTGCGCGAAGCGGGTATTGCTGGCGCAGAGATTGATGTCGGAGGCCAGCATCAGCTCGATGCCGATGGTCAGGCAGTAGCCTTGTACGGCGACGATCACCGGCTTGTTCACCCGTGGGCCGCTGAGCACGCCCCAGGGGTCGCAGCCACCGGCTGGTGCTTGCCAGTCCTGGGCCAGGGCGGCGCCGACATTGGCCAGGTCCAGGCCTGCGGTGAAGTGCTCGCCGTGGCCGAACACCACCGCCACTCGCGCCTCGCTGCTGGCTTCGAACTCGCCGTAGGCCAGGCTCAACTGGTTGAGCAGCTCGAGGTCGAAGGCATTGCGCTTGGCCACCCGGTCCAGGCCGATAAGGAACAGGTGACCACGTAGTTCACGGCTGACACGGCTGGCACTGGGCTGATTCATGAGCGCTGTCCTGGGAATAAAGAGGGGAGGTTGGCGCGGGCGGTTTCGTGCACAAAGGTGAACCGTTTAAGCGCGATGACCAACAGCGCCGGGCCTGAGCAAAATAGCGCGCCGCCGAAGTCTGCGCAAAGCCCATGACAATCGGGTGTTCAGCGGATTTTTCCGATAAAAAAAACTCCCTTTTTTGAGTAATTCCGGTATAGTGCGCGCCGGCCTTTAGCCGGGCCACGTTTAGGTAATGCAATTCCCCGAAGTCAGCTTCGGCTGCTTGTCCGCTGCGCGGACTATCCTTGACGATCCATTCATCCAATCGTTTTCGCAAATCCCCGCCGACAAAGCTGCCAGGGTGACTCTTGAGTCTTACACGGCATGCGCAGCTTTGGAGCATGGGTCTTTGCGGATGCACTTAGAGGCAGACCCATGACCCAGGAAATCGGCGGCTTCGCCGCTCTTGAACTTCATCCCAATATTGTCGCTGCAGTAGTCGCTACCGGCTATGAAGAGCCTTCGGCTATTCAGCAGCAGTCGATCCCGATCATCCTTGCCGGTCACGATATGATTGGTCAGGCGCAAACCGGTACCGGTAAGACCGCTGCCTTTGCCCTGCCTATCCTGCACCGCATTGATCCGTCCAAGCGCGAGCCGCAAGCTCTGATCCTGGCCCCAACCCGTGAGTTGGCGCTGCAAGTAGCAACCGCTTTCGAAACCTACGCCAAGCAAATGCCGGGCGTGACTGTTGTGGCCGTCTACGGCGGTGCGCCGATGGGCCCACAACTGAAAGCAATCCGTAATGGCGCACAGATCGTTGTCGCCACTCCGGGCCGTCTGTGCGACCACCTGCGTCGCGACGAAAAAGTCCTGGCCACCGTGAACCACCTGGTTCTCGACGAAGCCGACGAGATGCTCAAGCTGGGCTTCATGGATGACCTGGAAGTGATCTTCAAGGCCATGCCGGAGACCCGCCAGACCGTACTGTTCTCGGCCACCCTGCCGCAGTCGATCCGGGCCATCGCCGAGCGTCACCTGAAGGACCCGAAACACGTCAAGATCCAGAGCAAGACCCAGACCGTCACCGCAATCGAGCAGGCTCACCTGCTGGTTCACGCCGACCAGAAGACCTCTGCCGTTCTGAGCCTGCTGGAAGTTGAAGATTTCGACGCCCTGATCATGTTCGTGCGCACCAAGCAAGCGACCCTGGACCTGGCCAGTGCCCTGGAAGCCAAAGGCTACAAAGCCGCTGCGCTGAACGGCGACATCGCCCAGAACCAGCGTGAGCGCGTGATCGACTCCCTCAAGGATGGCCGCCTGGACATCGTTGTGGCGACCGACGTAGCCGCCCGTGGTCTGGACGTACCGCGCATCACCCACGTATTCAACGTGGACATGCCGTACGACCCGGAATCCTACGTGCACCGTATCGGCCGGACCGGCCGTGCCGGTCGCGAAGGCCGCGCGCTGCTGCTGGTGACTCCACGTGAGCGCCGCATGCTGCAAGTGATCGAGCGTGTAACCGGTCAGAAGGTTGCCGAAGTTCGCCTGCCGGACGCCCAAGCCGTTCTCGATGCCCGCATCAAGAAGCTGACCAACAGCCTGTCGCCGCTGGTGGCTGATGCTGAAGCGACCCACGGTGATCTGCTTGATCGCCTGACCGCCGACATCGGTTGCAGCCCGCGTGCCCTGGCCGCAGCCCTGCTGCGCAAGGCTACCAACGGTCAAGCGCTGAACCTGGCCGCGATCGAGAAAGAGCGTCCACTGGTGCCCAACAGCGCCCCACGTGGCGATCGTCCTGAGCGTTCCGGTGACCGTCCTGATCGTGGTGACCGTGAGCGTCGCGCGCCAATGCCTCTGGGCGAAGGTCGTGCACGCTGCCGTACCGCGCTGGGTGCCCGTGACGGCATCGCTGCCAAGAACCTTCTGGGCGCGATCCTCAATGAAGGCGGCCTGGCCCGTGAAGCTATCGGCCGCATCCAGGTGCGTGACAGCTTCAGCCTGGTCGAGCTGCCGGAGGACGGTCTGGACCGTCTGCTGACCAAGCTCAAGGACACTCGCGTTGCCGGCAAGCAGCTGAAGCTGCGTCGCTATCGCGAAGATTGATCGGCCCCTGGGCTGATTGATCAGGCATAAAAAATCCCCGACTGGTTCGGGGATTTTTTTTGCCTGTCATTTGCCTTGGCGCTGGCGGCCATCAGCCAAATCGGTAGATGTCCATGCCCAGGGCGCCCAGGGTGAAGCCCTGGTGGGCCACGCTGAATTCGCCACCGGCGCCCCGGGCGAAATACAGCGGCAGCAGGTGTTCATCACTGGGGTGGCTGCGCACGGCATTCGGTGCCTGCTGGCGGTAGTCATGCAGGGCCGCCTGGTCATCGGCCGCCAGCTTGTCGATCATCCAGTCGCGAAAGGCCTTGGCCCAGGGTTCGACGCTTTCCGGGCCAGCGTGCCAGTCCAGGTCCCGCAGGTTGTGGGTGATGCTGCCGGAGCCGATCAGCAACACACCCTGTTCCCGCAGGCCCGCGAGGGCATGGCCGATACGGGTCTGCAGGGCCGGGCCCAGGCGGCTGGGCAGCGACAGCTGGACCACCGGGATGTCCGCCTGCGGGTACATCAGCGACAGCGGTACCCAGGTGCCGTGGTCGAAGGGGCGCTGGCTGTCCAGTTGGGCGGGCAGGCCTTCGGCCTGGAGCAGCTCCACTACCTGGGCTGCCAGTTCCGGATCGCCCGGGGCCGGGTATTGCACGGCAAACAGCGCGGCGGGGAAGCCGCCAAAGTCGTGCCAGGTTTCCGGGTGCGGGTTGCAACTGACTCGCAGATCGGAGCTTTCCCAGTGGGCCGAGACCACCAGGATCGCCCTGGGCCGGGGCAGCTCGGCTGCCAGGCGAGCCAGGGCCGGGCCGCTGGCGCCGGGTTCCAGCGCCAGCATGGGAGAGCCGTGGGAGATGAACAGGCTGGGAAGCATGAAGAGGCTCCTGAAGGTTAAGATGCGCCATCTTCAATCAGATCAATGATCTAAATCTAATATAAGTTTTAGCGCTTTTTGATCGAATTTTAAGGACTTCTCATGCAAGCGGACTTTTGGCAAAAGCGCTGGGAGCGCGATCAGATCGGCTTTCACCTGGCAGAGGTCAACCCTTACCTGCAGCAGTACTGGCCGGCCTTGGGCCTGGCGGCGCAAAGCCGCGTGCTGGTGCCCTTGTGCGGCAAGAGCCTGGACCTGATCTGGCTTGCCGACCAAGGGTTCGAGGTGCTGGGCATCGAACTGGCGGAAAAGGCGGTGGAGGATTTCTTTAGTGAGCACCAGTTGCAGCCGCAGATCAGCCAGCACGGGGTGTTCAAGGTCTACGCCCACGGGCCCATTGAGCTCTGGTGCGGCGATTTCTTTGCCCTGACCGCCGAGGACACCGCTGATTGCACGGCCCTGTATGACCGTGCAGCCATGATTGCCTTGCCCTCGCCCATGCGACAGCGCTATGCCGCTCACCTTAATGGCCTGTTGCCGAATGGCAGCAAGGGGCTGCTGATCACCATGGATTACGCCCAAGAGCAGTTGGACGGCCCGCCATTTGCGGTGCTCGACGATGAGGTCCGGCAACGTCTGGGGGGCGTCTGGCAACTGCATGTAGAAACGGAGCGCGACATTCTTGGCGAGAGCTGGAAGTTTCTCCAGGGTGGCGTGACCCGGCTGGTGGAGAGGGTCTATCGCCTGAGCAAGCAGGGTACCGCGAGATAGGTTTTTGGCGGCCAAGCAAAAGAGCGACTTGCGTCGCCCTTTTGGGTATTGCCTTGCAGTGGATCAGCCGCGACGACGCAGGGCCTCGATACGCTCTTCCAGCGGAGGGTGGCTCATGAACATGCGAGCCAGGCCCTGCTTGATGCCACCGTTGATGCCGAAGGCATTCAGGGTGTCGGGCATGTGCACCGGCAGGCCCTGTTCCGAACGCAGGCGCTGCAGCGCGCCGATCATCGCGTTGGTGCCGGCCAGACGGGCGCCGGCTTCGTCGGCGCGGTATTCGCGTTTGCGCGAGAACCACATGACGATGGCGCTGGCCAGGATACCCAGAACCAGTTCGGCGAAGATGGTCGCCACGTAGTAGGCGATGCCCTGGCCTTCTTCGTTCTTGAAGATCACCTTGTCGACGAAGTTGCCGATGATCCGTGCGAAGAACATCACGAAAGTGTTCACCACACCCTGGATCAGTGCCAGGGTCACCATGTCACCGTTGGCGACGTGGCCGATCTCGTGGGCCAGCACGGCTTTCACTTCATCGGGCGAAAAACGTTCCAGAAGGCCCTGGCTGACGGCTACCAGCGCATCATTCTTGTTCCAGCCGGTGGCAAAGGCGTTGGCCTCATAGGCTGGGAAAATACCCACTTCGGGCATCTTGATGCCCGCTTCGCGGGACAGTTGCTCGACGGTCTGCAGCAACCATTGCTCATGGCGGGTGCGCGGTTGGGTGATGATCTGCGTGCTGGTGCTCATCTTCGCCATCCACTTGGAGATGAACAGCGAGAACAGCGAACCGGCAAAACCGAAGACCGCACAGAAAATCAGCAGCTGATTGAGGTTCAGATCAACCCCATTGGCCGCCATGAACCCGTTGAAGCCGAAAAGGCTCAGGGTGATGCTGGCAATCAGCACGACCGCAAGGTTAGTGGCCAAAAACAGCAGGATTCGCATCATGGTTGTAGAAATCTCCTCAAGCTAAAGATGTAGCGTACTGCGGGGTATATAAGGTGCGACAACCGCCTATTCAATACGGCTTCTATTTCAAACTGTGTCGCACAGGCCGGGTCTAGACGCTTGTAGTTCAACGCCATGAGCCAACGCCAGGGCGGCCGCCACCCGGCTGCGGTGCAGACGTGTGACAGTGGGCAGGACGGAAAGTGCAAGCTTATAGAAGGGGAGTGGAGCAGGGCAGTGAAGATGTGTTGCTGAATTAATCGCAGTGCGACCAGAGAAGGATCGCACTGCGATTTTTCCGTTACTGGCGGTAGGACTTGAGGAAGCTGCCGATCCGACCAATGGCCTGCTCCAGGTCATCCACCCGCGGCAGGGTCACGACGCGGAAGTGATCCGGCCATGGCCAGTTGAAGGCCGTGCCTTGCACCACCAGGAGCTTTTCCGAGAGCAGCAGGTCGAGGACGAACTTCTCGTCGTTGTGGATCGGGCAGATCTTCGGGTCGATCCGCGGGAAGGCATACAGCGCGCCCATGGGCTTGACGCAACTGACCCCGGGAATGTCGTTGAGCAGTTCCCAGGTGCGGTTGCGCTGTTCCAGCAGGCGGCCCGGGGGCAGCACCAGGTCGTTGATGCTCTGGTAGCCGCCCAGGGCGGTCTGGATCGCATGCTGGCTGGGCACGTTGGCGCACAGGCGCATGTTGGCCAGCATGTCGATGCCTTCGATGTAGCTCAGGGCATGCTGCTTGGGACCGGAAATGGCCACCCAGCCGGAGCGGAAACCGGCTACCCGATAGGACTTGGACAGGCCGTTGAAGGTCAGGCACAGCAGGTCCGGGGCCAGCGAGGCGGTGCAGATGTGTACGGCGTCGTCGTAGAGGATCTTGTCGTAGATCTCGTCCGAGAACACCACCAGGTTGTGCTGGCGGGCCAGCTCCAGCATGCCCAGCAGCACTTCCCTGGGGTAGACGGCGCCGGTGGGGTTGTTCGGGTTGATGATCACCAGGGCCTTGGTGTTCGGGGTGATCTTGGCCTTGATGTCGGCCAGGTCCGGCCACCAGTTGGCCTGCTCGTCGCACAGGTAGTGCACCGGGTTGCCGCCGGCCAGGCTCACCGCGGCGGTCCACAGCGGGTAGTCGGGGGCCGGCACCAGCACTTCGTCGCCGTTGTTGAGCAGGGCCTGCATGGCCATCACGATCAGTTCGGAAACACCGTTGCCCAGGTAGATGTCTTCAATGCCGATACCTTCCACCTGCTTCTGCTGGTAGTACTGCATCACCGCCTTGCGGGCACTGAACAGGCCCTTGGAGTCGCTGTAGCCCTGGGCAGTGGGCAGGTTGCGGATTACGTCCTGGAGAATTTCGTCCGGCGCTTCGAAACCAAAGGGCGCCGGGTTGCCGATATTCAGCTTGAGGATGCGGTGGCCTTCCTCTTCCAGACGTTTGGCGTGCTTGAGCACTGGGCCGCGAATGTCATAACAGACGTTGGCGAGCTTGTTCGATTTGCTGACCTGCATGGCGATGTGTTCCCGAAAATGAACGATCCAGGCGGAGGATGAACTACCGTACTGGGAATCCTGCCGTGTCTCACCGGCCTGTAACCCGCACCGGCTGCGGCAAAATCCGTTTGAATGGGTGTAACGCGGCTGCCAGACTGGCGTCTGACGAGGCGCAATCATACGTGCCGCCCGATCCGTGGAAAAGACACAGATCGGGCTTTTTCCGTTGCAGAGGAAGGACCATGGAAAAGCTGGAAAAAACCCTGGAAGAATGGCGGTCGATGCTCGACCCGGAGCAGTACAACGTCTGCCGGCTCAAGGGCACCGAACGGCCCTTCTCGGGCAAGTACAACGGCACCAAGACCGATGGGGTCTATCACTGCATCTGCTGCAATGAGCCGCTGTTCGATTCCAAGGCCAAGTTCGATTCCGGGTGTGGCTGGCCGAGTTTCTACGAGCCCATTGCCGACAGCGCCATGGTGGAGATCCGTGACATGAGCCACGGCATGATCCGTACCGAAGTGGTCTGCGCCAAGTGCGACGCGCACTTGGGCCACGTGTTCCCGGACGGCCCGCCGCCCACCGGCCTGCGTTACTGCATCAACTCGGTGTGCCTGGACCTGGTGCCGCGCTGACCGGTTGGCGATTCTTCGGAATCGCCTTTTGTTCAATTAAATTGCATGCAATTTAATTGAGCGCTATTTTGCTGCCTCTTACTTCCACACATGGAGTTGCCGTCATGACCGACTCACTGCTGACCATTCCCTGCACCACCATCAAGGGTGAACAAAAGACCCTGGCGGACTTCGCCGGCAAGGCCGTGCTGGTGGTCAACACTGCCAGCAAGTGCGGCTTCACCCCGCAATACAAGGGGCTCGAAGAGCTGTGGCAGACCTACAAGGATCAGGGGCTGGTGGTATTGGGCTTTCCCTGCAACCAGTTCGGCAAGCAGGAACCAGGCAACGAAGGGGCGATCTCCGAGTTCTGCGAGCTCAACTACGGTGTGAGTTTCCCGCTGTTCAAGAAGGTCGAGGTCAATGGCGCCGGGGCCCATCCACTGTTCGCGCAGTTGAAAAAGCGCGCACCCGGCGTGCTTGGCTCCCAAGGCATCAAGTGGAACTTCACCAAGTTCCTGATCGGCCAGGACGGCAAGCTGGTCAAGCGTTTCGCTCCGGCAACCAAACCCCAGGACCTGAGCCGCGAGATCGAAGCCCTGCTCAAATGAACGACCTGTCCGTGGATTCACTGAAACTCGATTCCCAGCTGTGCTTCAAGCTGTACGCCGCCTCGCGGGCGGTGGTCCGTGGCTACAAGCCGATGCTCGACCGCCTGGGCCTGACCTACCCGCAGTACCTGGTGATGCTGGTGCTGTGGGAATGGCAGGCAACGCCTCCGTCCCTGCCGACGGTCAAGGCCCTGGGCGAGCGCCTGGCCCTGGATTCCGGGACCCTGACCCCGTTGCTCAAGCGTCTGGAGCAGTTGCAACTGGTGCAGCGCCAGCGGTCCGGGCGCGACGAGCGCGAGGTGCACTTGAGCTTGAGCGATAGCGGCCTGGCTCTGCGTGAGCAGGTGCCGCCGCTGAAGGCGGCGCTGCTGTGCGACAGCGGGATCGATCTGGATAACCTCGATCAGCTGCGCGCCGGCCTGGATCAACTGCTGCAGCAGATCAAAGCTTTGTCGTAGTCGGCACCCAGAGGTCGAGCAGGGCGATCAGCTCCTCGCGCCGGAACGGTTTGGCCAGGTAGTCGCTCATGCCGGCGGCGCGGCAGCGTTCGCGTTCCTCGGGCATGGCGTTGGCTGTCAGGGCGATGATCGGCAGATCCGGCCAGCGCCCGCTGCGCCGGATCTGCCGGCTGGCTTCGTAGCCATCCATGACCGGCATGTTGCAGTCCATCAGCACCAGATCGAAACGATGCAGCTCCAACTGATTGAGGGCTTCGGCGCCATGGGCGGCCACGGTCACCGCGCAGCCGAGCTTGCTCAGCATGCCCTTGGCCACCAGTTGGTTCACCGGGTTGTCCTCCACCAGCAGAATGTCCGCCCGGCGCCGTTGCACCGGCATTTCCAGCTGGGCGTCGTTGAGGGTGATGGTTTCCCCCAGCAACGAGCGTCGCAGGGTCTGATACAACGCATTGCGCGCCAGGGGCCGGGCCTGCTGTTGCAGCGGCGCCAGGGCGTTGGCCTCTTCGCTGGGCAGGAAGCTGCCATAGGCGGTCACCAGCAGGATTGGCGCGCGGATCGCCGGGCGCAGGCCGAACAGGCATTCCGGGCAGTCGGTGATCAGCAGGTCGGGGTCGAGGCCGGCCAGGGAGTCCTCGATATCACAGCGCTGATAGCTCAGGCCCCAACTGGGCAACAGGCTGGCCAGCAGCTCGGCGAGGCCGCTGCCGGCCTCGGTGATGGCGATGATCTTCCCGGCCAGCGCCGGCGGCGGGGCGGCCGGAGTGTGGCAGGGCAGCGGCAGGTCGGCGCAGAACTGGCTGCCGAAGCCGACTTCCGAACTGATGCTCAGGCGGCCGTCCATGGCTTCGCAGAGGTTGTAGGTCAGGGCCAGGCCCAGGCCGGTGCCGCCGTATTGGCGAGTGATGCCGGCGCCGGCCTGGGTATAGGGCTGGAAGATGCGCACCTGGGCTTCCTGGGCGATGCCGATGCCGGTGTCGCAGATCTCGATGCGCACCCCGTCGCCCAGGGTGCTCAGGCGCACATCGACGCGGCCGAAACGGGTGAACTTGAGGGCGTTGGACAGCAGGTTGCTGACGATCTGCCGCACCCGGGTCGGGTCCCCCAGTACCAGGGCGGGGAAGTCCGGGGCGATCAGGCAGGCCAGCTCCACGCTGGCCGCGGCGTTTTGCGACAGCAGGTTGGCGGTGTCCTCCACCAGTACCCCGAGATCGAAGGGAATTCGCTCCAGCTCCAGTTGCCCGGCGTCGAACTTGGACATGTCGAGAATATCGTTGAGCAATTCCACCAGGACCTTGCCGGAGTCATGGGCAATCGACAGCTGCTGGCGCTGCTCGGGGTTCAGCGGGCTGTCCAGGGACAGCGCGATCATCCCCAGCAGGCCATTGAGCGGGGTGCGAATCTCGTGGCTCATGTTGGCCAGAAATGCCGCCCGGGCCTGGGCCATGTCCAGGGCAGTGCGCCGGGCGATCTCCAGTTCCTCGTTGGACTGGCTGAGCCGGGCATTGCTGGCCTTGAGCTCGGTGGTGCGTGCCGAGACGATGTTCTCCAGCTGCCCGAGGTATTCGGTCAGGCGGTTTTCGGCGTTGCGTCGCTGCTGGATCTCGGTGGCCATGATGTCGAACTGCTGGTTGGCCACCTTGACCAGCACCCCGACCTCGTCGTTCTCGTGGCCATGGGGAAAGTCCAGCTTGGCCTGTTTCGGGCTGCGCGGGTCGCGGCTGCTGAGCTCGCGGATCACCCGCACCAAAGGCTTGGTCAGCATCACGTAGAACAGCGCCAGGAGAATTCCGGTGAGGATCAGGCTGCGGGCGAACCCGTTGATCAGGGTGACTTCGGCACGCCGCAGGAAACGGCTGCCGAAGGCGTAGGTATCCACATCCAGGTGCAGGGTGCCGAGGGACTCCTCCGGCAGGTGGCTCAGATACAGGCGATCCTCGAACTGGCGATCGGCGCCGAACAGGAAGTCGCTGATGGCCCGATAGCGGCTCTGTTGCGGTGGCCGTTCGACGTTGGCCAGCAGGGTATTGTTGTTGTCGATCAATTGCGCGCGAATGATCGCCGGGGAGCGCAGCAGGCCCAGGGTCAATTCCTGGGCCAGCTCGGCGTCGATGTTGTAGGCGATGCGCGAGGCCGGATTGTGGCTGATTTCCAGCAGCGATTGGATTTCACGATTGATGGAGGCGTCTTCGCTGGCATAATCGATGCCGATTTGCAGCAGACTGAGCGCGGTCCCCAGAATGAAACCCACCAGCACGGTGAGCCGGGCCTGTTTATAGGACAGGCGGTTGGTGAACTTGATATCCATGGGGGGTTGAACCACTTTCGTTTCCCTTCGCTGCGCAAGCATAGCTGATCATTTTCGGTTGCCGGGCTGGCCGGGCAGCAGCTGATAAAGCGATAGACCCCTTGATCGGGATTGCGTTTGCTCTGTGTGCCGCATCATTACCTTGAACGTGCCTGAGGAAAAGTCGTGGATGCTCGATTGAATGCATTTCTTGAACGTGCCGATGCGGTTCTGGCGCGGATTGAACCCTTGTTGCCCACCCTGCGCCAGCCCATCGACTGGAATCAGTGCCTGGCGGCCCGCTGGCAGCGTGAAGGGCGCAGCGGTTTCCTGCTGCCGCTGGAAGTCAGCCTGGACATGCGCCTGAGCGACCTGATCGGGGTCGACAAGCAGCGTGAGCAACTGGCGCGCAACACCCAGCAGTTCCTTGACGGCCTGCCAGCCAACCATGCCCTGCTCTGGGGCTCGCGTGGCACTGGCAAGTCTTCCCTGGTACGGGCCCTGCTGGCCGAGCACGCCAAGGGTGGCTTGCGGCTGATCGAGATCGAGCGCGACCACCTGGCGGACCTGCCGCGGGTGGTGGAACAGCTGGTCAAGCTGCCCCAGCGTTTCGTGCTGTTCTGCGACGACCTCTCGTTCGAGGCCGGCGAGGGCGATTACCGGGTGCTCAAGAGCGTGCTCGACGGCTCCCTGGAGCAGGCCCCGGAGAACGTGCTGCTGTACGCCACCTCGAACCGCCGGCACCTGGTGCCGGAAAAGGAAAGCGACAACGAGAACTGGAAGCGCGTCGACGGCGAGCTGCATCCCAGTGAAGCCGTGGAAGACAAGATCGCCCTGTCGGACCGTTTCGGCCTGTGGCTGTCGTTCTATCCCTTCACCCAGGAGCACTTCCTCAACGTGGTGGAGCACTGGATCGGCGAACTGGCGCGCAAGGCCGGCCTCGACTGGCAGCGTGACGAAGAACTGGACATCCTCGCGGTACGCTGGGCCACCGGCCGGGGCAACCGCAATGGCCGTTGTGCCTATCAATTTGCCCGCTATTGGGTGGGCCTGCAGTTGTTGGAGCAAAAAGCATGATCGATTTGCAAAGCGCCGGCCAAGGCCTGGACGGTTACGGGCTGCTGTGCGCGCAGTTGGAGTCGCTGCTGGCCGATGAGCGTGATTTCATCGCCAACGCTGCGCAGTTTTCAGCCTTCCTTTATAGCCAGCTGGAGGACCTGAACTGGGCGGGGTTCTACCTCAACCGCAACCAGGAGCTGGTGCTCGGGCCGTTCCAGGGGCAGATCGCCTGCGTGCGGATTCCGTTTGGCCGTGGCGTCTGCGGTACCGCGGCGGCGACTCTGCAGACCCAGCGGGTGGAAGATGTGCACGCCTTTGCCGGGCACATTGCCTGTGACAGCGCCTCCAACAGCGAGCTGGTGGTGCCGCTGGTCAAGGACGGCCGGTTGATCGGCGTGCTCGACCTGGACAGCCCGAAGCTGGCGCGCTTCGGTGTTGCCGACCAGGCGGGAATCGAGCAACTGGCGGCGATCTTTCTGCGCCTGAGCGACTGCTGAAGCCCTCAGGTGCTCAAGCCCGCCTTCTTGAGCAGTGAACCCTGGTCCACCGGGTCGACCTGTTGCGGCGTCAGGAAACGCTCCGCGTAGCGCTGGTAGATCCGCTGCTGGATGAACAGCTCGAACAGCTCGGGATCGATATGGGCATCGCGGCACATCATGGCCATGATGTTCAGCGCCTCGCTCAGGGTCTTGCCCCTTTTGTAGGGGCGGTCTGCCGCCGTCAGGGCCTCGAAGATGTCGGCGATGGCCATCATCCGCGCGGGCAGGCTCATCTGTTCGCGCTTGAGCTGCTTGGGGTAGCCGGTGCCGTCCATCTTCTCGTGGTGGCCGCCGGCGATCTCCGCCACGTTCTGCAAGTGGCTGGGGAAGGGCAGGTGCTCGAGCATGATGATGGTCTGCACGATGTGGTGGTTGATCACATAGCGTTCTTCGGCCGTCAGTGTGCCCCGGGCAATGCTCAGGTTGTACAGCTCACCACGGTTGTACTTGTGGCTGGGCACCTGCAGTTTGAAGCCCCAGGGGTTGTCCGCCGCCATGACTTCCGTGGCGCTGCGCTCCAGCAGGTGTTCGGGCTTGTCCGCCAGTAGCGGTTCCAGCACCGGCAGGCTCGGCGCCGGGGTGCGTTCCTGGCGCTGGTTCTCCTCCCAGGAAACCCCCAGGCGATCGTCCAGGGTCCGGCTCCAGGTGCGTTGGGCGATGCGCTGCAGGCGCTGCTGATCGGCCTCGGCCATGAATTCGGTGCCCATGTTGCAGCGGGCGACAAAGGCGAAGTCATCGTCCAGGGCCAGCAGCCGGGCCTCGCGCTCGGCGGCAAGAGGCTGTTCGTCGCCGCCCAGGGCCAGGGCGCGCCAGTAGTCGATCCAGGCGTCGCGCTTGAGCACCTCGAAGCGGGTGCGGATTTCATGGATGCGGTTGTTCAGGGTTTCCAGCTTGGTGGCTTTGTCCACCACGTATTCCGGGGTGGTGACCTTGCCGCAGTCGTGCAGCCAGGCGGCGATGTGCAAGGCTTCCCACTCGT
This sequence comes from Pseudomonas sp. NFPP12, assembly GCF_900103205.1. Lineage (NCBI taxonomy): Bacteria > Pseudomonadati > Pseudomonadota > Gammaproteobacteria > Pseudomonadales > Pseudomonadaceae > Pseudomonas > Pseudomonas sp. NFPP12. The sequence goes on along the minus strand of NZ_FMWW01000002.1, from coordinate 121,536 downwards.
CCTCGCCGGGCTGGTAGGCAGCGAATCGCGGGTCCTGGCTGGCGGCGGCCGCCTCGGCCAGCATCAGGGTCAAGGCCGGTACCCGCTGGCAGTGGCCGCCGGTGTAGGGGCTCTTGGCGTCGATGGCCCCGGCCAGCAACTGGATAAAGGCATCCAGCAACTGTTTCTGCTTGTTCTGCAGGCGCTGGCTCTCGATGCACAGGGCGGCGGTGGCGGACACGGCCTGGATAAAGGCGATGCGGTCCGGGCTGAGTTTGTCCAGGTCGGCCTCGGCGCCGCTGTCCACCAGGAACAGCAGGAGCATGCCTATGGTTTCGTTGTGCCGGTTGCGCAGTCGGATGCCCATCAGGTGCGCACTGGGACTGTCGAGGGCCAGCAACACGCTCTGCAGGTCCGCGGCCTGATCGAATCCCAGGGTGGTGACCACGCTGTCGTTGTGGGTCAGCTGGCTCAGCCACTCGGGAGTCCGGCTGTCCGCCAGTTCCCGGGAGCCGATGGGGAACTGCGTCATGTCCTGGGGCTGGCCATCGATGATCAGCCCATGGGGCTCCAGGCGCGTGCCCTTGCTTTCACAGAGGTAGATCAGGCCGGCCTGGGCCTGGGCGATCTTCACGGTCTCGAACAGCACCCGTTGCAGCAGCGGGTCGAAACGGGTTTCGGCGGACAGGCTGGCGTTGATCTCGAAAAAGCTCGCCAGGGTGTCTTTCATCCGCGCCATCGAGATGCTCAGTTGATCAACCTCCAGCACCGGTGAACGCCGGGAAACCGGATAGTCGAAATCGAAACTGCGGATCGCGTCGGCTTCCTGCACCAGGGCGTGCAGCGGCCGTACCAGGACCCGGGAGATCAGCCAACCAAGGGGCAGGCACAGCAGCAGGGTGGTGAGGGTGATCAGCGCGCCTTGCCAGCGCAGGCGATAGGCGTCGGCCAGAAGTTCGTCCTCGGGCACCAGCAGCGCCAGTTGCAAGCCGCCGGGGCCGCCCTCGGCGATATGGCCGCTGGCGACAATCCAGCTGCGCCCCTGGGCCTGCAGATGGCCGCCTTCGGTCTGGCCACGCATCAGGGCAGCGAGCGCCGGGCTCAGGTCGTTCGCCTTGACCAGCCGCGCACTGCGTTGTTCCGGCAGCAGCTTCTGGCTGTCCGGGTAGGCCACGACGTTGCCCAGGTCATCCAGCAGGGCAACCTCGGTGGAGGGTGTGACGCGGTGCTTGGCCAGGGTCGAGGACAGCTGTTCCAGGGTCAGGTCGGCGGCGATCACGGCCATCTTGCCGCTGTGCCGGGCCAGGGTAGTGCCGACGTTCTGGGTGGAAAAGAACACATAGGGGCGGGTAGTGATCTGGTCGGCGTCGCCCCGGGCGCTGGAGAACCAGTCGCGGTTACGTGGGTCGTAGCGCTCGTCGGGGTGCTCCAGGCGGTCGATCAATACCAGCGTGGGGTCATAGAACAGCGATTGGGAATGGACTTGGCCGGTGCGCGAGTCGCGTTCGATGCTCCACACCTCGTAGGCACTGCTCTGCGGGGCCTGGCGCCTCTCGCGGATCTGCGGATTGCGCAGTGGCCGCACCATGAAGAAATCGCCATTGGCGTAGCCCAGGTACAGCGAAGCCAGGTCCGGGTTGTCCAGCAGGGCCTGGCTGAAAGGCCGCAGCAGGGTCAACCGGTCTTCCAGGTTCGCCGCCTGGGCCGCCGGCGAGCCCGCCAGCAGGCTGAGCAGATGGCGCATGGGATCGTAGGTGGCCTTGACGTCGCTGCGTACATCCAGCTCGATGCGCTGGAAAAGCTTTTCGCTGCTGTCGAGGATCAGCCGCGTGGTCTGCTGGTAGTTGTAGAGGCCCAGCACCACACCCGTCAGGAGCAACAGCAAGGTGAACATTGCACTGATATGGATATGCAGAGGAAAGCGGCGTTGCGCTAAGGCAAGGGTGCTCAGCATTCCAATTCACTCCAAAGGCACACGAGGCATGGCTCAGGACCCAAGCATAGTTAAGGCTGGCACTGCCTGCCTTGGCTTTACCGGGGACCGAGGGTGTCGAGGAAACCGTTGCTACGGGTTTCATGGGTGTGGCTGACGGCGAGGCAATACTGGCCTTTTGCTATTTTCCTGGCAAGAGGCAGGCAGGGTTGCTTCGTGGGGCAGCGCAGGTTGCGATTGAGCCTGGCCTTCGAGGTGTCGGTGCAGGGATTGGGCAAGGCGTATCAGGGCCAGGTCCAGGGCGCGCACAGCGGTGCTGATGACGGTAGCCCCGGCCCGTTCCAGGCAAGCCCGCTCCAGGTTTTCACAGCAGTTCTGCAGGGGTGTGGCCCGGACCATCAGCGCCGAGCCCCTGATCTTGTGGGCCAGTTCCAGCAGGGCGGCGAAATCGTCGGGCGGTATCCTCCCCAGCAGGTGGCGATCCTCACGGCAACACTGCAACAATTTTTCCAGCAGGCTCCGGACAAGCTGCGGCTTGCCATGGGTCAGGGTGAACAAGGCTTCTATGCTGAAACTGTCCGGCCTTGGCAGGGGGCGCAGCGTCGCCAGGCGCGAGCCCAGCAACTCCAGCCCCAGGGGCTTGCACAGGCAATCGTGCATGCCGGCATCCAGGCCACGCTGATGCGTCTGCGGGTCGTTGCTGGCGCTGCTGCCGATCAGGTTGACCGCCGGGCCGGAACCTTCGCTACGGCGTATGGCCTCGGCCAGTTGGTAGCCATTCATCAAGGGCATGTTGCAGTCGACGATCAGCAGGTCGAAATCGCCCTCGCGCCATAGCTGATAGGCCTGCAACCCGTTCCCGGCGCAGGTGACCCGGTGCCCGAGGTGCTCCAGTTGCCCTTGCAGCAAGGTCAGGCTGGCAGGGTGATCGTCTGCCAGCAGCACATCCAGCGGCAGTTGGGCTGCAGCCGGCGTGGCGGCGACGGGCCTGGGGGCGACGGCCGTGCGGCCGGGCAAGGTCAGCCTGACCTGCACTTCGCATCCGGGGCCCGTGCGGCCATGCAGGCTCAGGCTGCCCCCCATCTGCAGGCACAGCTGATGGCTGATGGGCAGGCCCAGACCACTGCTGTCCCGTGGCGACTGGCTGGTCGGTTCCACCTGGGCGAAGGGCTGCAACAGGCGCTGGCGCTCCTGTGGGGGAATGCCGATGCCGGTGTCCAGCACCCGCAGTAGCAGGTCGAAGTGCCCGGGGCGCGCCGCCGGCAGCAATTGCAGCTTGACCTGCACCTTGCCCTGTCGGGTGAACTTGAGGGCATTGCTCAACAGGTTGGTCAGGATCTGCTTGAAACGCAGGCCATCTACCAGTACCTGGGGTTCGGGGGACGGAGCCTGGAATTCCAGGCTCAGGTCCAGGTTCTTCTGCCGGGCCAGGGCCTGGAACACCCCCAGCACTGCCTCGGCGCTGTGGCTCAGGCAGGTCCAGGCCGGGTTCAGTTGCAGTTGCCCGGACTCGATCCGGCTGATGTCCAGCAGGTCGCCGAGCAGCTCCCGCAGGTCACTGGCGGCACCCAGGGCCAGCTCTAGGGAAACACGGTTGGCTGAGCCGGCCTCGGTGCGTTGCAGCACCAGCTCCAGGAGGCCGATGAAGGCGTTCAGTGGTGTGCGGATCTCATGGCCAAGGTGGCCGAGGAACTGGCCTTTCAGGCGGTTGGCCCGTTCGGCCTGCTGCAGGCTGGTGCCCAGGGTTGCCACCGTCTGTTGCAGCGCCTGGACCTGTTGCCGGTGTTGGCGCAGTTGCCGGTACAGGCAGGCCAGGCCCAGCCCGGCAACAATCGACAGCAACAGCAGGGCAGCAACGCCCATCGGCAGCAGGGCCGGAGTCATGGCCAGGGTACCCGGCACATCGGGGAAGGGGCTGGCTGGCGGTTCATATCAATGCGTTACGCTTGGCCATGTCCACCAGTTCACTCATCGAAGTGGTCGCTAGTTTCTGCATGATGCGTTTCTTGTAGGTGCTGACGGTCTTGTTGCTGAGAAACATGCCGGCGGCAATTTCCTTGTTGGTCTGGCCCATGGCGAACAGCTGCAGGACCATCAACTCCCGGTCATTGAGTGAGTTGAACTGCGCCAACTCCAGCGGCGAGCCAAGGGTGTTGCGGTCAACCTGCAGGGCCAGGCTGGGGAAGTAGTTGTAGCCGCTGCAGATTGCCTTGATGGCGCTGAGCAGCTCGCTCATGTCCTCCTGTTTGCAGACGTAGCCACAAGCCCCGGCGCGCATGCAGCGGTTGGCGAACAGGGCGGCGGACTGGGCGGTCAGGACCAGGATCCGCGAGCGCCTCGGCATGTTGCCGAGGCGCTCCAGCAGTTCCAGCCCGTCCAGCTTGGGAATGCAGATATCGAGGATGACCAGGTCCGGTTCGCAATCACGGACCATCTGCAGTGCATCGACGCCGTTATCGGTTTCACCAACGATCGAATACCCCTCGTGCTCCAGCAGGATACGAATGGCCATGCGCACCACGGGATGATCATCAATGATTAGTACCGAGCCCATACAGGCCTCCAGCCGACCAATGGAAAGCCCGAACGTTAGCCCAGCTGATGGAGGGGAAAAGTTGCGAAAGAGCGGTTAGACGCAATCTAGGAAGCGTCTTACACAGAATAAGGGGAGGGATTACAGGCAGTTGGCATCTAATGGAAGTTCAACAGGGTGGGGCACCCAGGCCGCCCTCCGAGGAGGGAGGGCGGCCATGGCCTCATGGCGTTTTCTGATCGATACCGGCTTGCAGCAACTGGCTGTTGCTGTGACCGCCGACACGCAGCGGGCCGAGGTTGAACACCTGGTCCTTACTGGTGGCTTCGTCCTGTTTGCGGGTCAGCTCGCTACCGGCGCCCAGGACCAGGTTGACCGGTGACTTGGACAGGTTGAGCCCGGCATCAACGCGGTAGTCCGAGCCGGCCAGGGCGTTGCTGGTGACCTTGGAGCCCCCCAGGTCGACCCGACCCTCGCTGGCACCGATGCGTGCACCGGTGAGCGTGGTTTCGCCGCTGACCCGCAGGTTCACCCCTTGCTGGCCACGGATGCCCGAGGCCTGCTCCACACTGTCCTTGCCAGCATGGCTCAAGCCCAGGTTCAAGGTCGGGGTGTAGGAGGTGTTGCCGCTCTTGTCGCCGAACAGCACGCCTTCAGCGGTGTTGGCCACCTTGCTGCCGGTAGTGTTCTTTTCGCTGACCGAGTAGCTGTCGCTGGTTTTCGGCCAGAAGCGTTCCTTGAGGCTGGAGAAGCCATTGCCCACGGCGTCGGCCTTGTCGGCCAGGTAGCTCTTGGCCTTGTCCACACCGTTGCCAAAGGCGCCACGGGGCTCGGGGTTGACGTCGTAGCTGCCGCTGCGGCTGAGCTTCTCGCCCAGGCGCTCCTTGGCGTTGCTGGCCTGGGCGACCACGCTGTCCTTGGCCGAGCCGAGTTTGTCGACGCCCTTGTCCACGGCGTTCTCCAGTTTCTCGCGGTGCTTGTCGAAGCCTTTCTCGGCCTTGGCCTTCAGGTCGTCCTTGAGCGGGCCGGCCGGCTTGGCCAGCTTGTCCACCAGCCCGGGCTGGTTCTTCGCCACCTCCAGCTTGGCGTCGATATTGACCTGGGTGCTGCGCAGGCGGTCCTGGCGGCTTTCGATGTCGAGGCGGCCACCGATGGCCCCGTCGACCCGTTGCGCGTCGATGTTGGCCCCGGCCAGATGCACGTTGCCGGCGCTGTTGAGGACCACCTGGTCGGCCTTGATCAGGCTGTTGTGCTGGGTGGTGCTCTGGCGCTGGTCGACGTCGATCTTGGCCCGGGCGTTGATCCCGCGGTCGATTTTCGGCGAGTCGTGCTCGCTGGCATCGGCCAGGGTGGTCTTGCCCATGCTGCCACCGGCGCCCAGGGTCAGGCCCCAGTTGTCATGGGCCTGGGTAGAGTGCGCCGACTCCTGGAAGATGCCGCCCTGGGCCGCATCCAGGACGACCTTGCCGGCATCGATCCGGGTGCCCTGCAAGTGAATCGCGTCGTCGCCGGTGGCGGCGCTGCCCAGCAGGACCTGGCCCTGGCTGTAGAGTTGCGCGCCGCGCTGGCCCTGGTCGTTTTCAGAGACCCGGCCAATGTTGAAGTTGGCGCTGAGGTTGGCGCTCTTGCCGCTGCTTTGCTCGCTGCTAGTTTTACTGGCACCGGCGGTGAGCCCGCCACCCAGGTTGCTGCCCTGGCTGGTGTGGGTGTCCACGGCGGCTTGCAGGTCCAGCTTGCCGCCAGCGTCCAGGCGGATATCGCCGGTAGGCCGTGCCGCGTTGCCGATCTGCGTGCCTTGCAGCGTCAGGTTGGCGCCGCTGTCGAGCTGCACCGGGCCCTGGCCCTGGATGCTGGCGACCCGCGCCTGGCTGTCCTGCTGCTCCAGGCTTTTGTGGTCCAACTGGACACCGGCACCCAGGTTGAGGTTGCCGCCGTTGCTGCCCGGGGTGGTGCCCAGGGTCAGCGAGGCGTCGCCACGCAGGCTGGAGTTGCTGCTGCTCTGGCGGTCATTGGCCTGGTTCAGCGCCAGTTCACCGCCGCTCTTGAGCTTCACGCCACCCTGACCGCCATTGAACTGGCTGCCTTCGAAGCGCCCGTCGCCGGCCAGCTGGATGTCCACGCCCTGGCTGGCGTTGTAGCTGCCGACCTGGGCCTGGTCCTTGCTGCTGGTGACGGTACTGCTGCCACCGGCGCCGCTGCCGCGGATGTTCAGGTCCTCGCCGGTATTGGTGTAGACCCGCACGCCGGCCTTGGCATCCAGGGCCTGTTCGCTGCTGCTGGTGCTGTTGCTGGCGGCGCTGGCCAGCAGGCTGTCGGCGCTGATTTTCACCGCGCCATCAGTGGCACGGTACTGGGTGCCCTGGTCCTGCAGTTGGCCTTTGACCTTGACCTCGACCTGGCCACCGCTCAACTGGCTGACCACTGCGGTGCCGCTGCTGCTGTCCAGCTGGCGGTTCTGGTGGCTGACGTCCACGTCCAGCCCGACGTTGGGCTGTTCCAGGGCATCGAGTACTCCCGGTTGATGGAACTTGCGTTGGGCCACGCCCTGGATGGCCTTCTCGATCGGCCGGGTGACGCCCTTGTATTCGACGTTGGCGCCGACATCCACTGCCCAGTTGTTGTCCTGGTGGTGGCTGGTTTCGCTGTTGCGGGCAGCCTTGTTCACCACCTCGCCGGCGTTGACCTGCAAGGTACCGCCAGCCTTGACCTGGGCCCCTTCGGTGGTCAGGCGGTTGCCGGCGTTGATGGTCAGGTTGCCGCTGGCGCCGATGTTGCTGGTTTGCGCGGTGCTCTTGCTGCTGCTGTCCTGGCTGCTGTTGTGCGCCACTTCCACGCCGTTGCCGGCCCGGTCCAGGCCGCCGGTGTAATAGAAACCGCCGCCGGTGGTGGTGCTGTCGCTGTGCTTCTCGGTTGTGTTGTCCGCGGCCAGCAACTGCACATGCTTGCCGCTCAGGCTGGCATCGCCGGCCGTGGCCGCAAGGTCGCTGCCTTGCACCTTGAGATCTTCGCCGGCAGTGACCGCCAGGGTGCCGCCGGTGAGGCTGGAGGCCTGTTGCCGGGTGCTGTCGTTGCTGTCGTTGCGCTGCTGATCCTGGTAGCGCACCCCGGCCCGGTATTGGCCGGTGCCCGGTGCATTTTCCTTGGCGTAGGCGTCGAAGCCGCGCTTCTGGGTGCTGCTGCTGTCGTGCTGGGTGTCTTCGGCGGCCGCGACCTTGATCGTGCCCTTGGCGCTGGCGTCCAGTGCCCCTGCTGCGGCAACCTGGGAGCCGCTGACGGTCAGGTCCTCGGCGCTTTGCAACTTGAGGTTGCTGTCCGAGCGCAACTGGCTGCCGACCGTGGTGCTGCCCTTGTTCTGCTGGCGGCTCTCGTCCTTGGCAATGCCGAAGAACTTGCTGTCCTTGCTGTGGTTGTTGCTGTGGGACGTGTCCCGCACGCCGTCGATGGTCAGCGCGCCCTTGTCACTGATGACGCTGGCCTCGGTGCCACCCCGGGCCTGGCTGCCGCTGATGCGTACGCTGTCGGCGCGCACGATCAGCTTGCCGTCGGCGTTGACCTTGCTGCCCTGGTTCTGGGTCTTGCCCTGGTCGCCGTCGGCGTTCTTGCCGAAGAAGCCACCGCCCACCAGGTCGCCGGAGTAGCGCTGGTTGCTCTGGCTCTGCTGGCGGCTGGCGCTGGTGATGTCGACGTCCTTGGCGCTCAGCAGGATGTCGCCCTGGCTGTGCAGCTCGGCGCCCTGCAGTTGCAGTGTCTGCTGGCTGGTCAGTTCCAGCTGCTTGCCGCTCTTGAGCTGGCTGGTGACGGTGCGCTGCTCGCTGCTGGCGTTGTCCCAGTTTTCCTTCCACAGGTGCTTGCGATGCTGGCCCTGGTCACGCTGGGTGTGGGTCTCGGTGGCGGCGGTCAGGCGCAGGTCGCCGCCGCTTTGGGCGCTCAGGCGATTGCCGGCCTCGACGCTGCTGCCCTGGATCTGGGTGCTGGCGCCGGAATTCAGCTCGGCATCCTGCCGGGCGACGACCTTGTTACCGTGCTGGCGGCTGTCGCTGTCGGTGTGGGTACTGTCGTAGGTTTCCCAGGTGATGCCGATGGTGCTGTTTTCCCATTGCTGGCGTTTTTCCTGGAGCTTGCGGCTTTCGATGCTGCTCAGGGTCAGGTTGCGCCCGGCGTCGAGCTTGACGTTGCGGCCACTGACATCGGTGGCGGCCAGGGTCAGGTCCTTGGCTCCGTGCAGCTCGATGTCGCCCTGGCTGCTGACCCCGGCACGGATCGCGTCGAGGCTGTTGTCCACGGCCTGGCCACGGATGTCCAGGTCACCGGCGGAACTCAGCTTGACCCCGTCGCGGCCGTCCACCTGGACGGCGCCGACACGCACCCCGGCACCTTCGGCGGTGCTGACGATATTGATCCGCCCGGCCTGCATGGCACCGAACAGGCTGGCGTCGATGCGCTGCTCCTGGGTGCGGCTTGCCGGGTCGACGTTACGCACCTGGCCGCTGGGGTAGTCCAGCTGGTTGCGACCGACGGTGACATTCAACTGGTCTCGGGCCTTGAGGGCGCCCTGGCTGTCGATGCGCGGGGCGATCAGATTGATCGAACCCTCGGCGTTGCGCAGGCCACCGCCCTGGATAGCCAACTGGCCGCGGGCATCCTGGGTGTTGAGCCCTTGCAGCTTGCCGTCCTGGAGTTCCGGGCGGCCCACCACCAGGCTGGCATTGGGGGTGTTGATGAAGCTGCCGCCATTGACCGAGATGCCATTGGGGTTGGCCAGCACGAAGTCGGCGGCGCGGCCGAAGATCTCCTGGGCACCATTGAGTTGCGAGGCATTGCGGCTGATCACTTCGTTGAGGATCACGCTGGCCGCCTGGCCGTGGAACTGCTGGTTGGCCGCCAGTTGCCCGGCCAGTTGCGACTGCCCGGCCTGCAAGGCGTTGTTCAGTACCACGCCCTGTTGCCCGACGTTGTAGTCCAGGAACTGGTTGTGGGACAGGCCGCCGGCATTGGGCGCGACGATGTTGACGATAGGTACGCCACCCTGGTTTTGCAGCTGGGGGATGCCGCCGGGCCCCTCGGCCACGGTGATCCCGCCGGCCAGGGCCAGGGGCAGATGGGAGACCAGCAGCAGGCCGGCGATGGTCCAGCGCAATGTGCCCTGGGGCGAAAGGTGGAACCTGTGAGTGTTGTCAGGCATGAGAACCTCGTTCTGAGTGGGGTGAGCCGGGCGTTGCTTTCTAAGGGGGCAACGGCGCGTGATGCTCAGGTTCGTCGGTTGATTCAGGCTAATCGGCGGTCGGGTCAAATCTGCAGGCTGAACCTGGCCAGCCAGACTTCCGGCTCCGTTCGGAAACCTTCTGGGGTGTTGAGGCTGCGTTGGTAGTCCAGGTCGACCTGGAGTTTTTTCCAGCTCAGGTTGAGCCCCAAGCTGGCACCGCTCAGCTGCCGGCTCCGGGCGCCGTGCTCGGCCTTGATCCAGCCGTTGTCCAGCCCCAGGCGCGGGGTGATCTTGACCGGCAGGTCGTTGTCGAGCGGCAGGCGCAGGGTGTTGCGCCATACCGCGCCAATGGCGCCGGAAGCACTGTTGATGCGATAGCCGCGCACCGCCGAATCGTCGGTGCCCAGCAGTTGTTCGATGGCCGGCAGCGGGTCCGGGCTGTACTGCGCCGAGAGCTGGCTCTGCCACTGCCAGCGCTGGGTGCCCAGCTGGCCGTTGCGCCACTGGCTGAGGCCGGCGCGGTACTTGCGGAACTGCGCCTGGGGTAGGTTGCGCTGTACCTGCTGCGAGTCGCGGTCGGCGCCGAACCAGGTCAGGCCCTGGGCGTAATTCACATCCAGGTTCCACACTGCGCTGTCGAGCCAGAACAGGTTGAGCCCGGCTTCGGCCACGGTCAGGGTCGGGCTCTGGATCTGCAGGTGGGCCTTCTGCAGGTAGCTGTCCACATCCTTGTAGGCCAGTTGCAGGTTGGCGCTGAGCTGGTGGCTCTGGTCGCGCCACAGCACCCGGTCGGCGCGGCCGCTGACCATGTCGGTACGCCCGCTGTTGTACAAGGTGGTGCGGGGCAGCTTGAGCGGCGCGCGGTATTCGGCATGGCTGGCGAACAGGCTGTAGGTCCAGTAGCCGTAGGGCACCGAGTAGAACAGGCTGCTGCTGCGGCTGTAGCGCGGGCCGTGGTTGAGGGTGTCGCTGTAGTTCAGGTTCAGCGCATCGTTGATCTGCAACGGGCTGTCGAGATTGAGGTTGATCGACTGCCGGTCACGCCCGGTGCCGGCGCTGCCCAGGTTGTCCACCCCCAGGCCCAGGCCCCAGCGTGCGGCGCTGCTGCGCGAGCGCAGGATGATCCGCGAGGCTCCGGGCTGGCTGCCGGGGGCGATGTCGGCGGTCAGGTCCAGGGAGCGCAGGCGGTTCAGTTGATCCAGGCCCTGCTCCAGGTCCCGCAGGTACAGGGGCTTGCCGAGCATGCCCGGGAAAGCGCCGCGCAGGGATACCGGCAGGCTCTGGTCGGCCAGTTCGATGGCTTCGACGTAGCCTTCCTCTACCAGGATATCCAGGCTGTGCCCGGCCGCCGGAGTGCTGGCCAGGTAAGGGCGGCTGGCGATGTAGCCGGCCTCTACATAGAGGCGAGTGATGGCCGCCAGCAGTTGGTTGATCTGATTGGCCCCCATGCACGGCGCGACATACGGCTTGATGTAGGCGTTGAGCCGGGCCTTGTCGAACAGGCTGACGCCGCCGATGCGGGTGCCGCTCAGGGGCCAGCAGCGCTCGTCGCTGGCAGTCTGCGCAGGTTGGCTGGGGGCCGCCGGGGTGCTGCTGAAACTGCCGCGCTGCATCTGCCGCTGGCGCTGTTCCAGTTGCAGTTGTTGCAGGTCCCGTTGCTGTTGTTGCTGCAGGCGCAGGGCTTCCTGGCCCGGTTGCAGGTTATCGGCCAGGGCCGGCGTCAGGTACGTCAGGCCCAGCAGCAGTCCCAGGCACCAAGTGCTGGTGTGGGGGAGAAGGGAGCGGTCAGTGCGTAATGAATAGGGCACTTGGCATCCTTACTGTAATAAGACGAAGTGACAGACACTCGGAAAGCCGGGTATGAGGCTCAACTAGTGGCGTCGCTTTTAGTTCTGCCCTGTGAACGCTAGATACCTTCGATATCTATATCTGAGGTTCAGTGCTCAAGTGCTCGGAAGTGACAGTTCCTGAGTAAGTGCCGGATGGGTTAGTGCAAATTCAGGTATGACAAAAGGGTTGAGTGAGTTGCAGTGGAAACGTTACAGCGCAGCGCAAAATTAATTTTTCCGGGGGTGGTCAGCGGGGGGAATAGCCTGTGAAATCGAGACTATCCGAAACCCAAAAGGCTATTTGTACGTAAATTGTAAATACATAGAAGGCTAACGGAATTTGCTTGTCAGCCCTGATTGGCAAGGGGTGTGGCGCTCGGGTGAATTATTCAAAGGTAGGATGTTTGGTTGAATGGCTAACTGGATGTTTAATTCTGTAATCGTCAGTTCGTATATCAACTTGCGAGCGCCAAGTGTTTTCGGCTACTTACTCTTTCTGTTTGAGTAGTTGCTCTATTGTTGTTCTTGTTTGATCGGGCTGTTGTTGCTAGGGGATCTCCTTAGATGTCTTGGTGGTAAGAATTCTGCACTGCACCCATAGTTTCTGGTGGTGCCGCCGGCGAAATTATCGACGTATAGAAAACTATGTAGCGATACTCTGGCTAGGGGATTCCCTTAGTTGCAGATTGGATGTCGCAGGTCATATCAAGTGCCTGGCACAGTGGCCGGGCACTTGATGAATGACGGTTATTGCGGGCTGGAGCGCCCGGTCATTTCCCGGGCCATCTCACTGGCATAGCTGTCGGTCATGCCGGCGATGAAATCGATCATGCGCAGGAACGAGGTATGCAACGGCCAGTTCGGGTCCGGTGCGTTATTGCCCAGCAGGTCGAGGATCCGCCGGTTCTTGAACGAGGGGGTCTTGCCGCCATGCTGTTCCAGCGCCGCGCCGCAGAAGGAGTTCAGCAGGATCTCCAGGGTGGTGTAGGCGCCGATCTCGTGCAGGGTCTTGCGCTTGTCCTGGAAGATCTTGCGCCGCGCCACATCCTTGGCATTGAGTACGCAACGCTTGGCCGGACCATGCATGTGCTCCACCAGGTCGCCGTGCAGGGTGCCGGCCAGCAGGGCGTCCTGCTGTTCGACAAAGGCCCGGGCGGCGGCGTTGGTCAGGTGCTCGATGGCCTTGCCCCGCAGGATTGCCAGGCGTCGCCGGCGCGAATCGCTGGGGCCCAGCTGGCGATAGGTTTCCGGCAGGTCGTCGCCCACCAGGCCGAGTAGCAACGCCTCGACTTCGGCGTACTCCAGCAGGTCCATCTCCAGGCCGTCCTCAAGGTCGATCAGGGCGTAGCAGATGTCGTCCGCCGCTTCCATCAGGTACACCAGCGGGTGCCGGGCCCAGCGCTGGTCTTCCAGCTGTGGCAGGCCCAGCTTGTGGGCGATCTGTTCCAGCAGCGGCAGCTCGCTCTGGTAGCAGCCGAACTTGTGCTTCTTGTAGCCCAGGGAGTCGGCATGGCGCGCGGTCCAGGGGTACTTGAGGTAGGTGCCGAGGGTGGCGTAGGTGAGCCGGGTGCCGCCATCGAACTGGTGGTATTCGAGCTGGGTGAGCACCCGGAAGCCCTGGGCGTTGCCTTCGAAGTTGAGGAAGTCCTGGCGTTCGGCCTCGCTCATCGCATCCAGCCAGCCCCGCCCGGCGGCTTGCTGGAACCAGTGGCGGATGGCGTCTTCCCCGGAGTGGCCGAAGGGCGGGTTGCCGATGTCGTGGGCCAGGCAGGCCGATTGCACCACCATCCCCAGGTCGCTGGGCTCACACCAATCGGGCAGGGCGCTGCGCAGGGTCTCGCCGACGCGCATGCCCAGGGAACGACCTACACAGCTGACTTCCAGGGAGTGGGTCAGGCGGGTGTGGATATGGTCGTTGCTGGACACCGGGTGCACCTGGGTCTTGCGCCCCAGGCGGCGGAAGGCACCGGAGAAGATGATGCGGTCGTGGTCTTTGTGGAAAGGGCTACGGCCGAGTTCTTCCGGGCTGTGCACTGGCTTTCCGAGGCGTTCGCGGTTGAGCAGGGTCTGCCAATCCAAGGCGGGTCTCTCCGAAAAAAACTGAAGGGCAGAGCTTCCGGTTTCTCGAGCGTGGCCGCAAGAGGCGCATGGTCTGCGCTTGTGTCGACGCCTTTGCTGGCAAGCCAGCTCCTGCACGGAAATGACCTGGCCTGCGGCCCACCTGTAGGAGCCGGCTTGCCGGCGAAAGGGCCCGCAGTTCGTGCATCCATCGTGGCGCTGCGTTCGCCGGCAAACGGGACGGGGTTACAGGCCGGCCGCGTCGATGTCGATCAGCAGCAGGCGCTGGCCGTTGTCGAAAAACTGCCCGGCGGTCAGGCAATACTGGTTGCTGGTGGCGTCGCGGTAGGTGTTGGACAGGGTCAGGCGTCGCTCCTCCCAGCCTTCGGCCAGCAGGTGATAGAAGTACGGGCGCCAGGACCAGTTGTGGCCAACGTAGCTGCTGTCGGCCTGCCAGCTGTTGTGGCGCCATTCCAGGTTCGGGGTCAGTTGGGTGCCATGGCGGTCGCACTGATAGAAACGCAGTAGCCAGGGAAAGGCCTCGACCCGGGGCAGTTGGCTGATGGGCGCCTGGGCCTGGGCCCAGGCCTGCAGCAGGTTCATCAGCTCGGCCAGTTGCAGGCGCATGCGCATCAGCCGGTTGCGTTCGGCCAGCTTGTGCCGCACGTAGCGCTCGCGCAGGCGGGCGAAGGGCTGGACGAAGGCATCGCTGGGGTAAAACTGTTGCTCGGCCTGGGCAAACAGGAAGCCCTGTACATAGCGCGAGCCGCACTCCAGGGCGAAATCCAGTTCGGCTTCGGTTTCCACACCTTCGGCGATGATCCAGCAGCCGGTCTTCTCCGCCATCTGCGCCAGGGCCTTGACCACGTCGCTGCTGGGGCCACCCCGGGCCGCGGCCTGGAACAGGCGCATGTCGAGCTTGAGGATGTCCGGTTGCAGGGCCAGCACCCGGTCCAGTTGCGAGTAGCCGGCGCCGAAGTCGTCGATGGCGATCCGTGCCCCGGCCTGACGATAGCGCGCCACCACTTCGCTGAGGCGTTGGCTGTTGCCCCCCAGTTCAGTGATCTCGAACACGATGCGCCGCGGGTCTACGCGGTTCTGCTGCAATTGCTTGAGGCTGGGCAAGGGCTGCCCGGGGCGCAGGCGGCTGATCCATCGGGGGGAAATGTTCAGGCTCAGGAACCAGTCCGCGGGTGCCTCGTGCAGGCGCCGCAGGGCGTCGTCGCGGATCAGCCGGTCAAGGCGGCGCAGGGCGCTGGAGGGGGTTCGAGGATCGGCGAACAGCGGCCCCACGGACGCCAGTTGGCCATTGTCCTGGCGCAGGCGGCCCAGGGCTTCGACCCCGGCGATACGCCCGGTGGCGGTGTCGATGAAGGGCTGGAAGCAGGCGAGCGGTTGCCCGTCGATCACAGGGCCTCCTTACAAGAGTCTGGGTGGAGTAGGGCCGTGGCTGACGGGGAGGCGGCCACGAACCGGCCCCTGGGTAAAGGGGCCGATCCGGGTTGCTTAGCAAGAATGCAGCCAGATAGCGCCGCTCAGGATTTGCGCGAGGAGCCTTGCATCACCAGCTTGATCAGCGGCACCAGCGTGGTGCCCAGGCGAACCAGGCGTGTGAGGCCGCCGGCACCGCCGCTCTTGGCACCCTTGCCGGTGATGAAGCCCAGTAGCGTCACCACTGCCACGCCCCAGAGCGGGGCGTGCTTGATGCCCAAGCCTTCCTGCCAGCTCTGCCCCAGGCCGCGGACCCGTTGCAGGGGTTGCAGCAGTTGCTGGGACTCGTGACGGATTTCCTGGCGGTGCATTTCCATGCGCAGGCGGATCAGTACCTTGCGCATTTCCCGGCGTGAAGTGTTCTGCGGGACTTCAGGCAGTTTCATGGCAGGAGGCGCTCCCGATCATTGGCCAACTCTTCGAGGGTGGCGTGGAAAGGTGAGGATTCATCGAAGATCGCTGCCTTGAGGCGCAATCCGCAGAAGATCGCCGCCAGGGTGTAGAACACGCACAGGCCGATGATTCCAGCCAGGCGATAGCTGTCCCACAACAGGATCAGCACCAGTGCCGACAGCCCCACCAGCAACAGCAGGGCGAACACCAGGGCCAGCCCGGCGAACAGCAGCAGGCTCACGGTGCGTGCTTTCTGCTCCTGCAACTCGATGCCGAACAGCTCGACATGGCTGTGCAGCAGCCCCAGGACTGCCGCCCCCAGGCGCCGCGAAGACGCGCTCGGGCCGCTGCCGGACGAAGTGGATTCGCCGATAGCCATATCAGCGCCGCGTCGCCAGGAGGCCGATCAGGAAGCCCACGCCGGCGGCGATGCCCACCGATTGCCAAGGGTTGCTCTGCACATAGTCCTCGGCGGCGGTGACCGCTGCCTGGCCCCGCTGGCGCAGGGAGTCTTCGGTCAGTTGCAGGGTCTCCCGGGCCTTGAGCAGGCTGTCGTGGATCTGCTCGCGCAACTCGTCGGCCTGGTCGCCGGCCAGGGTCGCGGTGTGTTCCAGCAGACGCTCCGTGTCACTGACCAGTGCCTGAAAATCCGCCATCAGTACTTCTTGAGCCGTCTTTGCCGTTTTGCTGGCCATGGTTCCATCTCCGTTAGTTGCTTGTGTGAGCTATGAGTGTGAGCCCTGGGCGAAGGTTCACTGCAATTGTCTGGTACAGCTTTTGCTTTGTCCTGGTGCGCCAGGCCCCGGGCCTGCGCCGAAAACGAGCGAGGGTCGCGCTGTAGCCCGCGTAAACCCTGGCCAAGAAAACCATAACCTCAGGTCAGTCCTCACCCCGTGGTTTGTCGTGCCGCCCCCGGCGCGCCAAAACGGTTCACCGAATGCGTGCAATGGCGCGCCCGGGAGCCAACTTGGTGCAAGGAGCGGGGCGCCCTGCCAGGGAACGGCTGGCCGATTTCGGATCTGCCTACTCCATGGAAAATCTGCAAAGCGCTGTGGACACCCTGGTCCACGGTTCCAATACCCTGTTCATCCTGATCGGGGCGGTCATGGTCCTGGCCATGCACGCCGGCTTTGCCTTCCTCGAAGTCGGCACCGTCCGGCAGAAGAACCAGGTCAATGCGCTGTCGAAGATCCTCAGTGACTTCGCCGTCTCGACCCTGGCCTATTTCTTTATAGGCTATTGGATCTCCTACGGCGTGAGCTTCCTGCAACCGGCGGCGGTGATCAGTGCCGATCACGGCTACGGCCTGGTGAAGTTCTTCTTCCTGCTGACGTTCGCTGCGGCGATCCCGGCGATTATCTCCGGTGGCATCGCCGAGCGCGCGCGTTTTGTGCCGCAATTGTGCGCCACGGTGCTGATCGTGGCCTTTGTCTACCCGTTTTTCGAAGGGCTGGTGTGGAACGGCAACTTCGGGGTGCAGGCCTGGTTGCAGCAGCGCTTCGGTGCCGGCTTCCATGACTTTGCCGGCTCGGTGGTGGTGCACGCCATGGGAGGCTGGCTGGCCCTGGCCGCGGTGCTGTTGCTGGGGCCGCGCAATGGCCGCTACCGCGACGGCAAGCTGGTGGCGTTCGCGCCGTCGAGCATTCCGTTCCTGGCCCTGGGCTCGTGGATCCTGATTGTCGGCTGGTTCGGCTTCAACGTCATGAGCGCCCAGACCTTGCAGGGCGTCAGCGGGCTGGTGGCGGTGAACTCGCTGATGTCCATGGTGGGCGGCACGGTGGCGGCGCTGATCGTCGGCCGCAACGACCCGGGCTTCCTGCATAACGGCCCGCTGGCCGGGCTGGTGGCGATCTGCGCCGGCTCGGACCTGATGCACCCGGTGGGCGCCTTGATCACCGGCGCCATTGCCGGAGCGCTGTTCGTCTGGTGCTTCATCGCCGCGCAGAGCCAATGGAAGATCGACGACGTGCTCGGGGTCTGGCCGTTGCATGGCCTGTGCGGTGTATGGGGCGGCATTGCCTGCGGGATCTTTGGCCAGAGTGCCCTGGGCGGCCTGGGTGGGGTCAGCCTGGTCAGCCAGTTGATCGGCACCGGCCTCGGGGTGGCGGTGGCGCTGCTGGGCGGCCTGGCCGTGTATGGGGTGATCAAGGCGGTCTGCGGGCTGCGCCTGACCCAGGAACAGGAGTACTACGGCGCCGACCTGTCGCTGCACAAGATCGGCGCGGTGAGCCAGGACTGAAACGACGCCCCTGGTATTGATGACCCTGGGCGCTCGCCGCCCGGGGTTTGGTCTGGGTGGCTTCAACCGGCTTGCAGGCGTGCTTCGCAAGCCTCGATGGCCGCCTGCGGGCCGGACACCAGCACCCGGTCGCCGGCTTGCAGGCGCGGGCTGGGGTTCAGCGGCAGGTCGTTGCCATCGCGTTGCACCCCGCGTATATCCACGCCCAGTGCCTCCAGGCCCAACTCCTGCAATGGCCGGTTGCAGGCATGGGCATCGGCGTCGAGGTTGACCGCGTGCATCTGCACCGTCGGCGGTTCGCGGTTGTCCTGGGCGCTGTTCTGGGTGCCGTGATAGAAGCCGTGCAACAGTTGGTAGCGGCTGTGGCGCACTTCATCCACGGTGCTCTGCACTCGCTGCTCCGGCAGGCCGAGCATGATCAGGGCATGGGAGGCGAGCATCAGGCTCGACTCCAGCAGTTCGGGCACCACTTCGTTGGCGCCGGCGGCCTTGAGTTCCGCCAACTGGCTGTCATCGCGGGTGCGCACCAGGATCGGCACCGTGCGGTCCAGGCGCCGCGCCGCCTTGAGCACCGTCAGCGCGATATCGCTCTTGTCCACTGCGATCACCAGCAGCCGCGCCCGTTCCAGGCCGACTGCGGCCAGGAGGTCGCCGCGCCGGCAGTCGCCGTAGTGCACGCAGCTTTCTCCCGCAGACGCTTCCTGGACCCGTACCGGATCATCGTCCAGGGCGATGTAGCGCAGTTGCTCGTGGCGCAGGAAGCGGCCAATGGACTGGCCGACCCGGCCATACCCGCAAATCAGCACATGGCCTTGCAGCTCGGCGTTCTGCGCGCTGATTTCCTCCAGTTGCGCGGCCTGGTTGGGCTTGCGGTGCAGGCGGGCGGTGATGACCGGCGCTGCTCGCAGCAACAGCGGGGTTACCAGCATCGAGCAGAAGGTGGCGGCCAGCAGCAGGCTGCTGATGTCGGGCGGGATCATCTGGCTGAGCTGCATCTGCGCCATCAGGGCGAAGCAGAATTCACCGCCCTGGGCCAGGGCCAGGCCGCTGCGCCAGGCGGTTTCGCCATCGCTGCCGCGCAGCTTGAGCAGGGTCGCCACCACCGAACCCTTGATCAGCAGCAGGGCCAGGGTCAGGCCGGTGATCAGCAGGGCATGGTCGATGAACAGTTGCAGGTCGATGAGCATGCCGATGCTGACGAAGAACAGCCCCAGCAGAATGTCGCGGAACGGGCGGATGTCGGCCTCGATCTGATGCCGGTAATGGCTTTCCCCCAGCAGCATGCCGGCGAGGAAGGCCCCCAGGGCCGGTGACAGGCCCAGCAGGTGGGTGAGCCAGGCGGTGAGCAGGACGATAACCAGGGCCAGCAGCACAAAGAGTTCGGCGGAGTGCGAAGCGGCCACTTCATGGAACAGCCGCGGCAACAACCAGCGGCTGGCCAGCAGCAGGCCGACGAACAGCACCACGGTCTTGCCCAGGGTCGCCGGCAGGGCCCAGTACCAGGCGTGCTCGCTGCTGCCGGCGAAGACCGGCACCAGGGTCAGCAACAGCACCGCCACCACGTCCTGGAACAGCAGCACGCCAATGGCGTTCTGCCCGTGGCTGCTGAAGATCTCGCCAAGGCTGGTCAGTTCCTTGCTGACGATGGCGGTGGAGGACAGGGCCAGCCCGGTACCGAGCATCAGCGCTGCGGTCAGGGGCATGCCGAACAGGGCCAGGAGGACCCCGAGGATCAAGCCGGTGCACAGCACTTGCAGGCTGCCCAGGCCAAACACCACGTGGCGCAGGGCAAGCATCTTCGACAAGGAGAACTCCAGGCCCAGGGAGAACAGCAGGAATACCACCCCCAGTTCCGCCAGGTCGGGCAGGTCCTCACTGTCGTTGACCCAGTCCAGCGCGGTGGGGCCGACCATCAGGCCCACCGACAGATAGCCCAGCACCGGGGGCAGGCTCAGGCGCCGGAACAGCGCAATCACCACCAGCGAGGAGGCAAGAATGATCAGCAGATTGGCAAACAACGGGCATCTCCGGACAGGGGGGCGGGCAAGGCAAGCCTAGAGGCAAAAAAGGCGCGAGGATTACCCGGGCGGCAGAGAGTGACGCTGATTCAGGTCATTGTTTGTCGAGAATGTCTCATATTCATGAGCCTTCGCTATGCTCAGAAACTGTCGATAAAGGCGGTGCCCGGGTGACGGGGTTATCCACAGGACCCTGCCAGTGAGGTGTCGGAGAGGTGTATGGAGCGTCTGTATTCACTGCAAGGGTTGCGGGGCGCCGCGGTGTTGGGCGTGGTGCTGTTCCACATGATGTCGGTGGAAATCAAGTATTCGGGCGGTGACATCCTGCTGCCGGTCATGCTGAATTTCTTCCAGCTCGGGGTCGACCTGTTCTTTGTCATCAGCGGCTTCGTGATGGTCATCGTCAGTCGTGGGCGCTTTCAGAAAACCGTCGAGACCCAGCGCTTCCTGTTCAACCGCCTGTCCCGGATTTACCCCACCTACTGGCTGTATTTCTTCATCACCCTGGGGGTGTATCTGTGGCAGCCGGCGCTGGTGAACAGCTCCCACGGCGGCTCCAACCTGTGGATGTCCTTCCTGCTGCTGCCCAATGACCGGGTGCTGCTGGTGATGGTGGCCTGGTCGCTGCTGTTCGAACTGTGGTTCTACCTGATGTTCACCCTGTTCCTGTTCTTCAAGGAAAAGCGCCTGCCGCTGATCCTGCTGCTGTGGGCGGTGGCGCTGGTGCTGTTCAACCTGCTGCAGAACTGGCAGGACTATTCCCCGGCGCTGAAGATCATCCTCCATCCCTACGCCCTGGAATTCATTGCCGGCAGTGCCCTGGCGCTGTTCTTCTACGGGCCCCATAGCGCCAGGGTGCCGACGGCGCTGGTCTGGGTCGCGCTGGCGGCGGCTCTGCTGGTGGGGTTTCCGCTGATCTACGCGTACCAGCTGTTCTTCACCGAGGGCTTGCCGAGGATGCTCGCGGTGGGCCTGACCTTCGGTACCCTGACCCTGTCCCTGGCCTTGCTGGAGCGGCGGCAACTGATCCGTATGCCAGGGTTTCTTACAGCCACCGGTGATATGTCCTACACCATCTATCTATCCCACTTACTGGTGCTGGGGGTCGTCGGCCGGGCCTGGCAGGTGATCGGCGCCTGGCCCGAGAGCTATGTGGATAACCTGGCCTTCATCGTGCTGATGATGACGGCGGTGGTCTGCTATGGCTGGGTTGGCTATCACTTTTATGAAAAGCCGATCCTCGATCGTGCCACGGCCTACTGCAAGCGCCGGTTCAGTACCGCCCCCCGTCGCAAACACTACGATCCGGTGTAGTCGTCCGGCCCTTCCTGCTTACTCGGGTAGCCATCGATGCCGAAAGTGCTCAACGCAAACCTCGACGCGCTGAAAGTCCTGCTGGCGGTGATGGTGGTGGCGCTGCACTGCAAGCTGCTGGGGGGCAATTACACCTGGGTCGGCTACTTGCTGTGCAACGGCCTGTTCCGGGTGGCGGTGCCGACGTTCTTCATCATCAACGGCTACTACCTCTTCCAGACCCTGGAGAGCGGCCACTCCTTCGCCCAGTGGTTCAAGCGCGGCCTTCTGCTCTACCTGTTCTGGATGCTGGTCTACAGCCCGCAGTACATCGACCCGAGCACGATCGCCAGCCTGGGCGGGGTGCTGGGGGTCGTGAAGAAGCTGCTGATCGGCTATTTCCACCTCTGGTACCTGGTGGGCATGCTCGGCGGCGCAGCGATGCTGCTGGTGCTGCGTCGCTGGCGTTCAAGTGCGCTGATCGGCCTGGCCCTGACGGCGTTCCTCATCGGTCTGGGCCTGCAGTACGCGCGGGTCTACTACGAACTGCCCAACGGCTTTCTCCAGCACTTCAATCAGAACGACTACACCGCGCGCAATTTCCTGTTCATGGGCTTCCCGTTCATGGCCATCGGCTTTCTTTGTGCCCGGCATTGCTTGGCAGAGCGGCTCAGCCGGCGCGGGGTGTGCTGCTGGCTAGTGCTGGGGTTGGGGCTGATCCTGGCCGAGGCGGCGCTGAACTTCGCCCTGCGCGCCGATGTAGAGCAGAATTTCGACTTCCTCGCCTCGTTGCTGGTTATTGCTCCGGCCCTGTTCCTGTTGCCCCAGGTGTACTTCCGGGCCTCCCGGAGCAACTTCGCGGCCAAGCTGTCTTCGGCGGTGTATTACGTGCATCCCTGGTTCATCTTCGGCGCCTTGTCCCTGGGCATGGCCTATGGCAACGGCATGGCCGGGCTGGTCCTGCTGCTGGCCTTTGGCGTTGCGCCGCTGTTGATCATGGCCAGTCGCCGGGTCCGTTTCATTCTCTGAGGGCGCCTGGTCGACGGCTTTTTCTCTCGGGCCTAGAATAGGCACCTGTTCTTTTTTGGTTGCCCAGCCATGCCCCCTGAATGCCAATTGTTCGGCACCCTTGGATGCCACCTGTGCGAACTGGCCGAGGCCGAGCTGATGCCCCTGGTGGAACACGGCCTGATGGTCGAACTGGTGGATATCGCCGACAGCCAGCAACTGTTCGACAGCTACGGCCTGCGCATCCCGGTACTGCGCCGGGTGGATACTGGCGCCGAGCTGGGCTGGCCCTTCGACGCCGAGCAAGTGGTGGCCTTCCTGCGCTGATGCACCAGGGGGGTGGGCAGGGTTTCCGCCCGTCGCTCATCGTGCGAATTCATTGGCGAGAGCTCTCGATTGGTTTACTGTATGCATATACAGCTATCGAGGAGTCTCGCCATGTCTCTCACTTTCCTGACCGGTACCGAACGCTCGCAACCGATGCCAGCCCGCTTTGCGCCGCTGGGTGACAGCGAGCCTGCGGCGTTGGCCGATGGTCCCAGCGGCAGCGGTTTTTCCCTCGACCGGACCCTGGGCCTGGGCGCGCCGCAGATCCATGGCCTGCTGGTGGACGATGACAACCTGCTGGGGTTCGGCATCTACCCTGGTGACCGGTTGATCGTCGACCGCTCGGCCACTCCGGCGGTCGACCAGTACCTGGTGGTTCGGGCCCAGGGCGCCAGCGAATACTCGCTGCGCCTGCTGGCGCCCGATCCTCGTGGCGGCTTGCTGCTCAAGGCGGCGCGCCCTTCAATCCCCTCCATCGTTCTGGATGACCTGGGCTCGATCGAGATCTGGGGCGTGGTGTTGTGGGTGGTCAGTTATGTGGGGCGCAAGCAGCCCTGATGAGTGTGGTGGACGCTTCAAACCGTTAAAGGAATAGATGATGGTCAATGTCGAACAACTGAAAAACAGCGTGAACAGCATGTCCACCGATGTGGTGCGTGAAGCGGTGCTTGAGCTGCGCCTGGACGGGTTGGTCACCGAAGGCAAGACGCCTTTCAACAAGCTGCACTTCAACACCTGCTTTGCCGAGATCGAAGCCTTGTTCCAGCGTGCGGGCTACCACCGGCAACTGGATGTGGTGGGTTACCAGGGGCTGTTGTACGCCCTCTACGATCCGGGCCGCTGGGAGGCGGTGGATGTATTGCGCTGGCTCAAGGAGTTCACCGAGGCCGCGGCCCAGGCCAAGCAGTCCTGCGCCTGAAACCTCGGAAACTGTTCCTAGGTTCCTTGTGGCGGCTGTTGGATAATGCCGCCCTGCATTGATCCTTCGAGCTTTTTGTATGTCATCCGCACCTTTTTCCGCTGCACAGCATCAGGCCAGTACCCTGTACCTGCCCCCGGGCTCCTGGGCGACGGTGCTGGATTGCCTGTGTGATCACTTCAAGGCCATCAGTCGCGAACAGTGGCTGGACCGTATCGCCCGTGGCCGGGTGCTGGACGGGCAGGGCCAGCCCATCAGTCTGGAGCTGGCCTATCGCGAAGGCTTGAGGATTCACTACTTTCGCGAGGTGCCGGATGAAAAGGTGATTCCGGTCGAGGAAACCATCCTCTACGCCGATGAGCATCTGGTGGTGGCGGACAAGCCGCACTTTTTGCCGGTGACCCCGGCAGGAGAGTACGTCGAGCAGACGTTGCTGCGGCGCTTGATCCGGCGCCTGGGCAACCCGCACCTGGTGCCCCTGCATCGTATAGACCGGCATACGGCTGGGCTGGTGCTGTTCTCCGCGAACCCAGACAGTCGCTCGGCCTATCAGGCGCTGTTTCCCACCCGCAAGATAGAAAAACGCTACGAGGCGATTGCCGCTGCCTTGCCGCAGTTGAACTTTCCGCTGCTGCACAAGAGCCGGCTGGTGGACGGTGAGCCCTTCTTCCGCATGCAAGAAGCGCAGGGGCCAAGCAATACCGAAACAGCCATCGAGGTCAGGGAGAAACACGGCGAGCTGTGGCGTTACGCCCTGTACCCGGTCACGGGCAAGAAGCACCAACTGCGGGTGCATATGAATGCCCTGGGAGCGGCGATCTGCAACGATCCCTTTTATCCCGAGGTGCTCAAGGACATCGAGGACGACTATGCCCGGCCGCTGAAGCTGCTGGCCCAGGGGCTGCGTTTCATCGACCCGTTGAGCGGGCAGGAACGCGAGTTCGAGAGCCGCATCAGCCTGCAGTGGTGAATACCCAGGCGCAGAAACAATAAAACCCGCACCAGGCGGGTTCTATTGTTTTCAGGTCGACAACCGTCAGGCTTACAGCTCTTTGACGGTACGGACCTGATCCTTGTTGATGCGAGTCTGCTTGCCGTCCAGCTGTTCAAACTCGTAGAAACCGGAATCCTTGTCGTATTTAGGGGTATCGACGGCCTGGATTTCGCGACCGTCATTCAAGGTGATCACTGTCGGCGAGGCGCAACCGGCGAGAGTGGCCAGGCCCAGTGCGAGCATGAGAGTGGCGAGGGTCCGTTGAGTCATTGTGTGTCTCCGAAATGAGTACTTTTGAGTGCTGGTCTTCAGACGTATACAACGTCTGCAAGTTCCTTGGCCAGGGACATTCTGCCACGTTGCCGGGCAGATCGCAGGCGTTCGCCGCGGCAGATTAGCCGAGTTCGCAACAGCGTCTACCCACTGGGGGCTATTGCCGAGGCCACAGCGGCGGCAGGCCGGAGCGCTGTGATATAACAACGGGCTGTTTCTCCTACCTTTGGATCGAGCCTATGAAAGCCAAGGCTGATGTACCTTTTGCGCCGCTGAACATTGCGGTACTGACTGTCAGTGATACCCGCACCCTGGAAACCGACACCTCCGGGCAGGTCTTTGTCGAGCGCCTGGGCGCCGCCGGCCATCGTCTGGCGGCACGGGTGCTGCTCAAGGACGATCTGTACAAGATCCGCGCCCAGGTCGCGACCTGGATTGCCGACGACGTGGTGCAGGTGGTGCTGATCACCGGCGGTACCGGCTTCACTGGCCGTGACAGCACCCCGGAAGCCGTGGCCTGCCTGCTGGACAAGCAGGTCGACGGCTTTGGCGAACTGTTCCGGCAGATATCGGTCGCCGATATCGGCACCTCCACTGTGCAGTCCCGGGCACTGGCAGGGCTGGCCAATGGCACCCTGGTGTGCTGCCTGCCGGGTTCCACCAATGCGGTGCGCACCGGCTGGGACGGCATCCTCGCCGAACAGCTGGATTCGCGGCACCGGCCGTGCAATTTCGTTCCTCACCTGAAACAGGCGGCACCCTGTGAATCCCGCGGGTAAGCCGGGCAAGCAGGGCGCGCTGATGCCGGTGGAAGAGGCATTGGAGCGCCTGTTGGCGATGGCCGGTTCGGCCCCCATCCTCGAGCGTGAGCGCTTGCCGTTGGCGGCGACTCAGGGCCGGGTGCTGGCCGAGGCGCTGATATCCAGCCTGGACCTGCCTCCCTGGCCTAACAGCGCCATGGACGGTTACGCCCTGCGCCTGGAGGACTGGCGGGGGGAACCCCTGCCGGTCAGTCAGCGGATCTTTGCCGGTCAGGCGCCTGAGCCACTGCAGCCCGGGACCTGCGCGCGGATTTTCACCGGTGCGCCGGTGCCGGCCGGGGCGGACTGCGTCGAGATGCAGGAAAACGCCCAGGTCCAGGACGATCAGCGCGTGCTGTTTAGCGAACCTCTGCAACTGGGTCAGAACATTCGCCCTCAGGGCCAGGAAACTACGGTGGGCGAGCAGGTGCTCGCGGCTGGCACTCGCCTGGGGCCGATCGAGCAAGGCCTGGCTGCCTCCCTGGGGTGCGCCGAGCTTGAAGTGGTGCGCCGGGTCCGGGTGGCGGTGCTGTCCACCGGTGACGAATTGGTGGAACCTGGCCAGCCCCTGGGGCCGGGCCAGATCTACAACAGTAACCGGGTGGTGCTGTGCAGTTGGTTGCAGCGCCTGGGCTGTGAGGTGCTGGATGCGGGAATCCTCCCTGACGATCTGGCCGCGACCCGCCAGCGCCTGGCGGAACTGGGGGAGGTCGACCTGATCCTGTCCACCGGTGGTGTTTCGGTGGGAGAGGCGGACTTCCTGGGCATCGCCCTGCGTGAAGAGGGCGAGCTGGCCCTGTGGAAGCTGGCGATCAAGCCCGGCAAGCCGTTGACCTTCGGCCATTTTCGCGGTGTGCCGGTGATCGGCCTGCCCGGCAATCCGGCATCGACCCTGGTGACCTTCGCCCTGCTGGCGCGCCCCTACCTGTTGCGTCGCCAGGGCGTGCGGCAGGTGCAGCCCCTGAGCTTCCAGGTGCCGGCGGGTTTTGCCTGGCCCCAGCCCGGTAATCGCCGCGAGTACCTGCGGGGGCGCCTGGAGAATGGGCAGGCGATTATCTACCGCAACCAGAGCTCGGGCGTGTTGCGCAGTGCGGCCTGGGCCGAAGGGCTGGTGGAGGTGCTTGAAGGGCGGACCCTGGTGCAGGGCGATCGGGTCAACTTCATTCCCCTGAGTGAAGTGCTGGATTGACCCCGGCAGCGCGGGCCCGGCTGCCACCGGCCCGCGCCGAGCGGTTTAACGCAGCAGCAACAGCAGCAACAGGCCGAAGCGGCTGTGCAAACCCCAGGTCACCAGGCCCGCCAGCAGTGCAGCGGCCAGTACCGCCCTGGCCAGGCGCTTGAGCCACGACAGGTGCCGACAATGACGCGGCAGCGGCTGCGAGGAAAGAGGCAGGTCCAGCTCCCGGGGGGAGCGGGCGGCCACCCAGGGCTGGTCCTGCAGATGCTTGAGCGGTGATCGCGCTTGCGGATAAAACTCCTTGTCTTTCATGACGGTGCACTTCCTTGTATGAGGCGTCAGTGCCTGACATGCACAGTCACTGATTGGCCCCGCAGGGTCAATTCAGGTGATTCTCTTTCTTCGGTCAGAAAATTCACTTTAGGCCTGGGGGCTCGGTTCAGGCATAGGGGCTGTCCCAATAGCGCTTGTACATGCCGAGCTTTCTTTTCAGGCCCAGGGGCAGGTAGCGCTCCTGCTGGCTGAGTTTGTAGGCGAAGAGCTTCACCGCGTTGCGCAGCAGCGACCCGGGCCACTGCCCCAGGCGCCCGGGGCCGAGGAAGCGCAGTTCGGACTGGACGTAGCGCAGGCCTTCGCCACCGGCGCCACCGAAGGCCTGGCGGATCCAGGGTTCCCGGGCATGGAATACGCCAATGTCGAAGTAGCGGCGGAACTCTTCCTTGAGGCTGTAGTTATGGGAGTGGCGGCAGCAGGCGCTGCCTTCATAGGCAACCTTCCAGCCGGCCAGCAGCATCTTCGCGCCCACATACATGTCTTCGGACAGGATCACGTGGTTGGGAAAGCCGCCGACCTGCATCAGCGCCTCGCGCCGGTAGGCGGAAAACGAGTTGGACATGAAGGCGGTCTTGATCCCCAGTGCCGGCACATCGGCCAGGCTTTTCACCTGGGAAGTCGGCGGATAGTTGAACAACCGCGCATGGCTGGCCAGGGGGCTGGCATCGAGGTGCGGCAACTGGCGACCGCACACGGCTCCCACTTGCGGGTCGGCGAAGGGCGCGACGATGCGGGCGAGACCTTCGGCATCCTCCAGGTAGGCGTCCTGGGTCATGAACACATAGAGGTCGTAGTCGGCGTTGCGCTCCACCATCAGTTGCCGGGTGCCGCCGTGGTTGAAGTCGCGGCTGTCGATGCGCAGCACATTGGCACAGCGTGCCAGCGCCAGCTCGTAGGTGCCGTCGCTGGAGCTGGAGTCGACGATCAGGGTATCGAAGGGCGCGCTCTGGATTTCCAGGGAATCCAGCAGCCGCGCCAGGTCCTGGCATCCGTTGTAGGTGGGAATCACACAGGCCACGCGCAGTGTCGACATTGTCCAAGCCTCCGGTTCAGGTCAGGTTCTGGCGCCAGGGCCGCAGCCAGGCCGCGAGGATCAGCAACAGCAGCAGGCCGCAGGCGCTGCTCAGGCCCAGTTGCCACCAGATCGAGGTCAGCGGATGCAGGAACAGCGCCGCCAGGGCCATGCCACCCAGGCCGATCAGCCAATGACTGCGCCAAGGCACCAGCCCCAGCAACTGCTGGCGGCGCATCAGCAGCAGGCCGGTGAGGATCACCCCGCAGATCGCCGCCAGGGCGATGCCGATCAAACCGAGGAAATACGGCAGCGCCGCCAGCAGCAGGGCATTGAGCAGGCTGCCGGCCAGTTCGCAGTTGAGCGGCATGCGGGTGTCGCCGGCGGCATAGGCGTAGCGCGCCAGCAGGGCGTTCCAGGCGCCGAACATCAGCGGTACCGAGAACCAGGCCAAGAGCTCCGGCAAGGGGCTGTCCGCCGCTTGATCGGGCAGCAGCAGGTGCACCAGCGCGGCGGCGGCGCCAATCAGCCCGACCACCGCAGGAATGGTCAGCAGGGTGGCGCTGCTCAGGCCTTTGCGCAGCAGGTCCAGGCGTTGTTCGCCGGAGCTGCCGCTCATCAGCCCGAGCAGCACCTGATTGAGGCTCATCAGGGCGATCAGCGGCAGGTTGATCAGCTTGCGTGCCAGGTTGATCCAGGTAACCGCCCCTTCACCCAGCAATGAGGCCGCCATGCGCTCCAGCAGGGCCAGGCCCTGGCTGGCGAGGTTGCTGCTCAGCAGCGGGCCGATGCGTTGCAGCAACTCGCGCCCGGCCCCGGGCGCGGCCTGCATGCGCCAGGGCTGCCAGCCATCGCGCAGCAGGCTCGGCAACAGCACCGTTGGCATCAGCAGGCTGCCGAGCACACAGGCCGCGGCCAGCCCGGTGGGGGTGGCGGCATGGTGCAGGCTTGCCAGGTAGATCACTGGCGGCAGGTTGAACAGCAGCGAGCCCAGGCCCGCCAGGACAAAGCGGGCGCGAGCCTGCAGAGGGACGCAGAACAGGCCGTGGAGAATGAACCCCGGCGCGCACCAGGCCAGCCAGTGCAGGCCGCCGCTGGCCAGGGCATAACCGTCGCTGCCCAGGCCGGGGCCGATCAGGCGTACCCATAGCGGCGCGCCGAGGCTCAGCAGCAACGCCAGCAGCAGGCCACACAGCAACAGGCGGGGGGCCAGGGCACTGAGCCAGGCCTGTTGCTCCCCGGCCGAGCGCTGCTGGTACAGCGGCAGCGCGGCGGCGCTCAGCAGGCCCGCAGCCAGGGCCATGCGCAGGGCCTCGGGCAGGAACATCGCCACCAGGAAACCATCGCTCTGGCCACTGGCGCCCCAGGCCGCCACCAGCAGCCATTCCCGGGCAAAGCCGGCGGCCAGCCCGGTCAGGGTGGCCAGGGTCAACCACAGCGTCGCGCCGAACATGGGCCGGGCTTAGTGGAACAAAGTGAACAGGCCTTTGCCGCCCACTTTGTAGTTGAGGTTGCGGCAGCGCTCGCCCTTGATCGCCGCGTCCGGCCCGCTGACGATGGCGTAGGGCGGTACCGGCTTGGACACCACGGTCTGCCCGCCGACCACCGCGCCTTCGCCGATTTCGGCGCCAAACGACAGCAGGGCGCGGCTGGCGATCCAGGCGTAGTCATGGATGTAGATCGGCCCGCCGATGGCCCAGAATTCCGGCTCCTTGAGGTCGTGGCCACCGGCGATGATCAGCACATGGGAGGCTATGGTCACATGGTCGCCAATGATCAGCCCGCCCCGGGCGTCCAACTGGCAGTGCCAGGCCACGGTACTGTCCTGGCCGATGCGCAGGCTGTCGACACCCAGCACCTCGGTATTGCGCCACACCGTGGAGCCCTTGCCGATCTTCGCGCCGCCAAGGCGCAGCCAGAACAGGCGCAGGGTGTGGCTGGGGATCTTGCAGATGAGGATGTTGTAGATCTGCTCCCAGACCCGCAGCATGCGGTCGCGCAGGGTCGGCCAGTTGATTCCGTACATGGGAATCAGCGCCCCCTTGAGTTCGTGGCCCAGCAGTTTGTAGAAACGCCGGGGCAGGGGCGGCTCGATCTTCGATTCGATGTTCAGGTAGCTGATGTAGGTCAGCACGTTGCCCTTGAGCGGTTGCTCGAACACGACGTCGTTCTCCAGCATCCACTGATAGGCCGCCTCCAGTTCTGCAAGGCTCACCCCCATTTTCTGCGCATAGTCAGGCAAGGCCTGTTTCAGGTTCTGCGAGTGGAAGAGGCGATGTTTCATGGCTGGATTCCTGAGGGTGGGGAGTCTGGAGTAACCCTGGGCGCCGCAGCGCCGGCCTTGAGTCGCAGGCGTCTGGCTTCATGCAGGTTCAGGCCCAGCAGCAGCCAGAACAGGGCGATCAACACCTGGGTGAAGCTGAAGTAATGGTCGAACAGGCCGCTGATCAGTGCGGCGCTGAGGCCGGCGCCGCTGCCCAGCCAGAGGGCGTTGTCCCGATTCAACTGGATGGCCACCCCGGGAACCCGGGTTTCCCGCCACCAGCTCCAGATCACCGCGACGAACAGCAGCATGCCGGGCACGCCGATCTTGTAGATGTAGTTCAGCCACAGGTTGGAAATCCCCCACAGGCCGGTGCCGGGCACGGGTGGGTCGACCTTGAAGCCAATGCCGAAGGGGAACATCGCCATGGCGGCGGGGAAGTGCGAGTACTCGTCGACCCGCACGCTGGTGCTGGCATCGTTGGAGGTGAACAGGGTCAGCAGGCGGTCCTGCAAGGGCGGATAGGACATCAGCAGCAAGGCCCCCAGAACGAAGCCACCCATCAGCATGCGCCCGGTGTAGGGCACCCGCTGGCGGGCCATCCAGATCAGCACGATCAGCAGGCTGAGCAAGGCTCCGCGAGAACCGGAGAGCAGCAACCCGGCGGCCCCCAGCAAGGCCACCGCCAGGCCGAGGTTACGCTGCCAGCCGCTGCGGGTCAGGCCGAAACAGAAGGCCAGGGGCAGCAGCAGGGCCATGGCGCCGCCGGTGACGTTGGGGTGCATCCACGGCGAGCCCATGCGATTGGCCAGGGCGCTGAGGCTGTCGCCCAGTACCGCGATGCCGCCGTAGCCGAGCTTTTCGAGGATCGGGGTCATGGCCGTGGCGCTGCCGTTCTTCAGAAACACCGGGATCGACAGCAGCAGGAGCAGCAGGGTCCCCAGCAACAGGCCACAGACCAGTTGCTCCCGGGCCTTGGCTTGCTGCAACAGGCGCCGCACCAGAAACAGCGCCGAGAGGTTGAGCAACCAGCGGACCCAGTTCACGGGGCCATTGCCATCGGCGTTCACCGTCACCTGGCCGATGATGAAGGGCAGGGCACTGAAGGCCATCAGGGCCAGCAGCAGCTTCTCGGTACGCAGCAGCCTGGGCGGCCGGGGCAGGTTGGAGAACAGCCCCTGGGCCAGGATGCTGGCCCAGACCAACAGCAGCAGGGCTTCGGAGACGGTGGTGCGCAGGCCGATCTGCACCGTCGAATAGGGCAGGAAGGTCGCCAGTACCGCGAACAGCAACAGCCCGCGCATGGGCTGGCGGACCACGGTCACCGCCGCTGCGATGCCGACCATCAGCACCAGCACCTTGAGCGCTGGCAGCAACCAGATCAGCACGCCGAAAACCAGGCCGAAGATCAGCGCCAGCGGCAGGGCGATGGGCATTACTTGAGCTCCTCGAGCAATTCATTGAAGCGCTGGCGATAGGCATCCTCGGCGTAGCCGGCCGCCCAGGCCTTGAGGGGGGCGGGGTCTTCCGGCGGGGCGCTGGCCAGTTGCACCATCAACTGGCTCAGCGCGGCGCTGTCGGTGGGCGAGAAGCGCGGGCTGCCCGCCGGGGTGATCTCGTCCAGGGCCGAGCCGCTGGCCACCGCCACCGGAGTGCCGACACTCAGGGCCTCGATCACCGGCAGGCCGAAGCCCTCGGCGTAGGAGGGCTGCCACAGGCGCTGGGCCTGGCGGTACACCCCATGCAACTGGCTGTCGCTGAGGTCGTTGAGAAAGTGCAGGCCATGCACGGCGCGCAGCTCGCTGGGCAGGTGTTCCGGTGCGCCGATCAGCACCAGTTCCGGTACGTCCGGGGATTGCTGGCGCGCGGCCTGCCAGGCGGCGACGAACCAGGGAATGTTCTTGCGCGGCTCGCGGGTGCCCACCGCCAGCCAGTAGCGCTCGGGCAGTTGCAGGTCGCGGATGTCGGCGGGTTCGCCCTGGAAACCGGTAACCAGGTTGGGCAGCACCCGGACCTTGTCCCGGGCCTGGGGAAAGAGCTTCACCAGTTCGTCGGCGGTGTACTGCGAAGGTGTCCAGATGCGGTCCGCCTGCTTTACCGAATGGCCGATGGAGAGCTTGTCGGTGAGGCCATAGACCCGCTCCTTGAGCCGCGATCCGTGGCTGTTGGTCAGGGTCAGTTGGAACAGGTCATGCAGTTGCAATACATAGCGCAGGTTCTTAGGTTTCCTGCCCAGGGGCAGGCCCATGTTGAAGTTGCAGATGTACAGCTCCACCTCGGCCTCACGCAGGGCCTCGGGCAGAAAACCGCCCTCGAAGCGCAGCCGGTTCGGCAGGCGATGCACCCCCTGCAGTGGTGCGCCCCACCTGGGGCAATGCACCCGGCGGCGCAGCGGATGGTCTTCCGGGGCGACGCCGAACAATTGCAGGCTGACCTGCGGATTGGCGCGCAGGGCGTCTTCCAGTGCCAGGTTCTGCCGGCCGATACCACTGTTGCTGTAGCCCGCGGCGGGGCGGTAATCCAGACCTATGCGCATACGGACACTTCTTCTTTGTCAGAGGGGAGTTGGTGATAGACCGCTTCCAGCTGGGCCGCCGCGGCGCTCCAGTCATGGTGGGCCAGCACGTAGTCGCGCCCGGCGGCGCCGATGCGTTGCAGGCGCTCGGGATCGGCCAGGGCCTGGGCGAGAATCTGCGCCAGGGCCCCGGGATCTTCGCTGCCCAGGTAATGCTGGCCGTTCTCCACCTGCAGCCCGGAGCTGCCCTGGGCCGTGGTGACTACCGGCAGGCCGGCGGCCATGGCCTCCAGGACCTTGAGCTTGGAGCCGCCGCCCTGGCGCAGCGGGGCGAAGAACAGCGCCGAGCGCCGTTGCAGGTCCCGCAGGTCGGGGACAAAACCCTGCCACTCGATGCGCGGGTCGGTCCAGCGCTGGCGGAAACTGTTCGGCAGGGCGTAGCCGCAGATAGCGAAGTGCACCTCGGGGTTGATGGCCCACAGGCGCGGCAGTATCTCTTCCAGGGCCCATTGCACCGCATCCAGGTTGGGGCTGTATTCGTAGTTGCCGATAAACAGCAGGCGCTGGCTGCCAAGGTCCGGTTGCACCGCGGCGTAGTGCCCGCAGTCCACGCCGTTGACCACCACCGCGGCCGGTTTGCCACTCAGCCGGGCCAGGGTCAGGGCGTCCTGTTCGGTCACCGCGATGACCCGGGCCGCCTGCTGGAACACCCGGCGTTCCCAGCGCCGATAGCGCCATTGGTCGTAACGGGTAAAGGGTTTCGACCAGGCCGGCAGGCGGTCGTAGCTGGCGGCACCGAGGGCCGACTCGACGTTGTGTTCGGTGAGGATGAACGGGCGCTGCAATTGCTTGAGCGGCTGTTCGAAGGGCTGGAAGCTGTAGCTGTGCTCGATCTGGATCACGTCCCAGGGTTCCTCCAACAGCTCGCGAAAACGCTGTTGCAGCGGCACGGCCAAGCCGTTGACGTCGGCCAGCATGGGGTAGGGCGCGAACAGCACCGAGAACAGGGTCTTGAGGCTGCGCAACGGCCGCCGCGGCAGCACGATCAGGCGTTCCAGCCAGGGCTCCAGGGCCGCGCGGGTGGCGTCGTCCAACGGGGTTTTCGATTGCACCAGCAAGGTGATGCGGTGCCCGCGGGCGGCCAGGGCCCGCAGCAGGTGGTATTGCCGGGTCTTGCCGCCGCTGGTGGCGGGCCAGGGCAGGTAGGGCAGGGTCCAGAGGATTTTCATGCTCACCACACCAACAGTTGAAGGCTGGTTTTCAACGGCACGCTCAGGCCCGCTTGCCCGCTCAGCTCGGTGCGGGTGCCGGTCAGCGGATCATGCAGCGTGGCCGCGTTGAGCCCGGGAACCTGCAGGCTGGCGCCGCTGGCGCTCCAGAACATCCAGACGTGGGAGCCGTCGGGCCGGGTCCAGGCGATGCTGTACAAGTCGCTCGGGGCGTTGCTCAGGCCGGGGGGATCAGCCGGGGCCAGGCTCGGCCCGGTGGTGTCGAGAAAATATTTGAGGGCGTTGTAGACCGGCTTGGGTTCGCCGGCCAGGTCCACCAGCCCGTAGGACTGGTCGCGGTTGCTGGCGCGGGCATCCAGGTCGCTGAGGTTGAACAGGAAGATCCGCTGGTAGTCCATGGCCGCCATCAGGGCCAGGCGGCGCAGGGTGTAGTCGGCCTGGCCGTTGACGCCGATCATCGCCTGCATTTCCCGGGCTCCGCTGGTGTAGCTCGACCAGCCCCACTCGGTGGCCCAGACCTGTTGCACGCCCTGGCTGTGCAGCGCGTTGTTGAGGAAGTTGCCGCGTACGAGGAAATCCTGGGCCGCGGCATCGTCGCCTTCCGGGAGCTCGGAATAGGGGTGGTAGGCGGCAATCAGGTTTTCCGTGCCCAGGCCCTGTTGCAGCAGGTCTTCGAGCATCAGCCCCGGGGTGCTGCGCATCTGGCTGTAGTAGGCCATGCCCGCGGTCGCTACAGGCTTGTCGGGAATCGCCGCGCGAATGGCGCTGGTGGTGGTCGTGAGCAACTGGTCGTAGGCGTCGGGGTCTTCCTTGGGCAGCCAGACGATGTTGGGTTCGTTCCACACCTGCCAGGTGTTCACCTGGGGATAACGCTGGGCGAGCATTTTCATGCGCTGGGCGAAGACGTTGAAGTCCTTGGGCGGGTACTGGTCGGAAGGGGGCGAGCCGCTGGGCACGTTGGCGGCGAAGGGCGCCGAACCCACCATGTAGGCCAGGACCCGGTACTGGCGGCCCTGCATGGCGTTCATCGCGGCGTCCAGGGTGTCCAGCTGCAGGTCATTCTCGCTGGGTTCGATCATGGCCCAGTGAATGGCCAGGCGGACCCAGCTCAGGCCCAGGGCATCGAGCCGGTCCATCTGCTTCTGGTAGACGCCGGGGGTGAAGTACTGGAACTGCGCGTTGACCCCGAGAAAATCCTTCCACACCACCGCTCGCGGCGCGCGCAGGGTGGTATCCGCCAGGGCGTTCCAGGACAGGCAGGCGAGCACCAGCAGGGCAATCGCCGAGCTACGTCGCATAGGCATGGGCCGGGCCTCCACAGGCATCGCTGAACACCCGGGCAAAGCGCTCGGCGGTATGGCTCCAGACCCGCCGGGAGCCGATCACCGCAGCGTGCTCGGCCCAGCGCTCCACCCGTTCCGGGCTGGCGCACAAGTGGCTGAGTTCGGCGGCCAGGGCGGCGACGTTGCCCTGGGGAAAGATCACGCCGTTGTCCTGGGCCACCTCTTCGGCGAAGGAGCGGGCGTCGGAGGTGATGGCGCCGCGGCCGCAGGCCACCGCCCAGGACAGGGCGCCGCTGGTCCCCCGTAGCGTGCCCAGGAGCTTGAGCTTGCTCGACTCGCGGTAGGGCAGGACCATCACGTGGTGGGCCTGGATCACCTTGGGAATGTCCGTGGCCGGCAGGTCCAGTTGCCAGTCGATGCTGTCCTGCAGGTTCAGGCGCTGGATGTGCTGGCGCAACTGGTCGAGGTAGCTGCCGGCGCTGCCGAAGGCCATTTCCGGTTCACTGCCCCCGGCCAGGGTCAGGCGCATGCGCTCGCGCATTGCCGGTTGCTGGGCGAAGGCCATGGCCAGTGCATCCAGCAGATCCTCGATGCCCTTGCCGCGGTAGATGAAGCCGAAATACAGCAGCCTCAACGGAGTCAGCGGCGGCAGCGGCCGGGCGGGGATGGCCAGGTTGCCATGGGGGATCACCACCATCTGCTCCGCACGCAACCCCATGCGCTGGCGCAGGCAGGCGCCGCCGGCGTGGGTCAGGGTGATCAGCCGGGTGAGGCTGCGGGCCAGCTGCTTTTCTTCGTGCAGGCACAAGGGGTCGGTCAGTACCGTGGCGATCTGTGGCAGCGGTGAGGGCAGCCGCGTGGCCAGGGACAGCGGCCAGGGCAGGCTGGCCCGGCGCCAGACCAGGCGTTCGGGGTCGTGCACCGTGGCGCTCAGCGGCAGGCTGGGGAAACGCTCGCGCAACGCCTTGAGGGCATGAAACTCCGCCAGCCGGCCACCGCCCAGCTCGGCGTGCACCAGGTCGATCCCCTGCCAGTCACTGTGCGCCACCCGCTCGATGGCGCGTTGCGGGTCGTTGCCCAGCCCGGCCAGCGGCGTGCTGACTTTCAGCCCCAGGCCTTCCAGGGCGGCACGCAGGTGCGCGGCGTAGTCGGCAATGCCGTTCTGCTCGGGAGGCATGGGTGCCAGCAGGGCAATGTGCATCAGTGGGGGCTCCTGATCCGCGCCAGGAAGTTCAGCACGTTCTCCGGGATGCCGAAGCGCCGGCGGTTGATGATGATGCCGTCGACCCGCTTGAAGGCGGTGGTGAGAATCGACAGGGCGTTTTGCAGCACGGGCACCGTGGTGGTTTCGGCTTCGACGATCAGGGCGATCAGGTCGGCCTCGCGCAGGCTGACGAAGGCTTCCTGGTTGGAGAAGAAGCCCGAGGCTTCCAGCAGGACGATTTCGCCGGGCACCGCGTTGGGTGCGCCATTGACCCGCACCACGTGCCCGCGCTCCTGGAGCAGGTCGCGCAGGTGCGCGGTGACGAAGCTCACGCCTTCGCCGCGGCGTGCCGAGGTCAGGCCGATCACCAGCCCCTGCAGGGCCACCTGCTTGAGGGGCAGGATGCCGTACAGGCGGTAGAGGCTGGCGGTGAAGGCGCTGTTGCGTTGCGGCAGGTGGCTGTCGAGGTCTTGCAGGCTGGTCCAGACCTTGACCCCGAAGCGCTCCTCGATCTGGTCGCCGTCATGGATGCGCTGGTCCAGCAGATAGAAGAAGTACAGCGCCAGTAGGCCCACCGCCAGGCTCAGGGGGATGGCGGCGAGCAGCATGCTCAGGCTCTTGGGAAAGACCCGGCTGGGTTTGAAGGTGGCTTCTTCGATCACCGCGATGTTGCTGATCTGGCTCTGGTCCAGCTCGCGGTCGATGCGGGCTTTCTCGGTGCTGTCGCTGTACAGCGCGAAGCTTTTTTCCGCCGCGCTCAGTTCCCGTTGCAGGCGTGCCAGTTCAGGTTCCACGGCCAGCGCCTGGCGCCGTTCCTGTTCGAGCTTGAGCAACTGGGTTTCCTGCTGGGCGGCCTGGGTCTGCAGGCGGCTGAGGCTGGCCTGCTGGTCGGCGAAGCTGTTCTGCAGGCGGGTGTAGACTGGGTTCGGGGCCAGGTTTTCGCTGCGTTGCACAGTGCCGCTTTCCGATTTCAGCAAGGCTTGCAGGTTGGCGATTGCCGCATCCATGGCGCGAACCGGAGGGGCGCCTTCCTTGAAGGTGCGGAGCATTTCCTGACGCTCGATCTGCTTGGCGTTGATCCGCTGCTGCAGGTCCTGGCGGTCCGGGTTGAGGCTCATCTGGCGGCCGATGCTGATTTCTTTCTTCATGCTGTTGAGCTGCTTCTGGATGGTCTCCAGGCCGCTGCGAGTGGACGCCACTGCTCGGGTGGTATTGAGGTGTTCGCCCTTGAGGTTGTTGAGATTGCGCGAGATATCGTTCAGGCGCTCCTCGATGCTCACCGCCCCCAGTTGGTTCAGGTAGTCAGCGATCTGCTTCTTGTAGCCGAGAATGCGCTGGTTGGTGGCGCCACTTTCGGTTTCATAGAAGGCGTACAGGCTTTTGCGCCCGAGGGTTTGCGCGCGTTCCTGCTGGTACTGCTCGATCCAGCTCTTGACCACTGTCTGGGCCACTTTGGGGTCGTTCCAGGTAAAGCTCACTTCCATCACCGAGGAGCCTGCGGCGTGGGTCACGCTGAAGCTTTTCAACATGCGTTCGGTCAGGCGTTCCACCGGGGTCTGCTTCTCCACCAGGCCCACCAGTTGCAGGGCCCCGCGCAGCAGGTCGACGATGCCTTCCACCGCGCCCTTCACGGCGTTCTTGAGGGTGGCCAGGGCACCACTTGGCTGGGGCTGGCGGGACAGGTCGTCGAGGTACTTTTCCGCCACTTTGCGGGCGATGGGTTCGCCGCCGAGGATGCGCTCCTCATCGATGATCGGATCACGCTGGGCGCTGGGAATCACCACAGCCTGGCGATCGGCGATCTCGATCGGCAGGGTGCTGGTGTCGCGCCCCGGCTTGACCAGCAGCAGGGCGGTGGACTCGAAGCGATTGGGCAGCAGGAAGGCACCCAGCAGGATGATGACGAAGGTCACCAGGACGGTGATCTTGACCTCGCGCTTGAAGATGAAGAACAACCGCAGCAAATCGCGAAAGGAACGGATATTGATCATATGGGCTGTCCTTGGCGATCAATTGGTGGATTGACGGTTGATTTCGTAGCTCGCCCCGATGCCGATCGACTTGGTGAACGGAATCAACTGGTTGAGGTACACGTCCACCCACTCGATGCCGTTGCCGACGCTGGACTTGGGCACGAACACCACATCGCCGCGTTGCAGCAGCACCGGGGCGGCGCCGGCGTTGCCGGCGATCATGAATTTGCGGTAGTCGAAGAAATAGGTCTTGTAGCGGCCGTCCTCGCCCTCGCGCAGCAGGGCGATATTGCGGCTGTCGCCCACGTTCAAGAGGCCCCCGGCGCCGACTATGGCCTGCTCCAGGGTGGTGGTCACGGTCACCGGCAGGGACGCCGGGTTGCGTACCGAGCCGCCGACGAACACGGTGTTGCCCGGTGCCTGGTTGATGTTCACGGTCAGTGCCGAGTCCTGATAGATGTTCTTCAACTTGTTTTCCAGGACCTGGGTCAGTTGCTGCGGAGTCAGCCCCGCGGCCTTGACCTGCCCGGCGTAGGGGTAGGCGAAGGTGCCATCGTTGAGCACGGTGAACAGCGTCAGTTCGTAGATCGAGTTGGCGGTGAATGCCGAGATCGATGGCGCCTCACCAGTGTTGCGGACGATGCGCAGGGTGTCCCCCGGGCGAATCCGCTGGGGCGGCAACGGCTGGCCGGCCAGGGCATCGCCGGCCCGATGGGCGGCCTCCAGGTCCTGGCTGGGCGGCAGTTCCACCTTTGCCGGAATGGAGCAGGCGCAGAGCATGAGAACACTGGAAATCAGCAGGAGTCTTTTCATCGAGCGGTCTTCCTGGCGTGCATAGTCACAACTCCCTGTCGGGCCAGATTGCTGCTTGGAGCGTCAGTTCAGGTCTTGGCGGCTTCGGCGGGAGCCCGCCCGTAAATGTCGTTGAAGCGCACAATGTCGTCTTCGCCGAGGTACTCACCGCTCTGCACTTCGATCATCACCAGGTCGATCACCCCGGGATTGACCAGGCGGTGAGTGCGGCCGGGCTTGATGAAGGTCGACTCATTGGTATTGAGCAGGAATTCGTCCTCACCATTGGTGACCCGGGCCATGCCGCTGACCACGATCCAGTGTTCGCTGCGGTGGTGGTGCATCTGCAGCGACAGCGAGGCATTGGGCTTGACCATGATGCGTTTGATCTTGAAGCGCGGCCCTTCCTCGAGCACGGTGTAGGTGCCCCAGGGGCGGGTCACGGTGCGGTGCAGCTTGTAGGCGTCGTGGCCCAGGCGCTTGAGTTCCTGGGCGATCAGCCTGACGTCCTGGCTGCGGTTGCCGTCGGCCACCAGCAGGGCGTCCGGAGTGTCGATGATGATCAGGTTGTTGAGCCCGACCCCGCCCACCAGGCGCTTGCGCGAGTCGATATAGCAGTTGCTGACATCGTGCAGCACGGTCTCGCCGTTGCACTGGTTGCCATGTTCGTCCGCCGGGGTCAGCTCGCGCACTGCCTGCCAGGAGCCGATGTCGCTCCAGCCCAGCTGGCAGGGCACCACGGCGACTTTCTTCGAGCGCTCCATCACCGCGTAGTCGATGGAGATGTCCGGGGCCTGGGCAAAGCTGTCGCCGTCCAGCTCCACCTGCAGTTCGTGCTTGCCTTCCTTGCGGTGGCTCTGCTCCAGGCAGTGTTCGACGGCGCTGACCACCTCGGGCACGAACTCGCGCAGCTCCTGCAGGATCACGTCGGCACGCATGCAGAACATCCCGCCGTTCCACAGGTGCAGGCCGCCATCGACATAACGCTGGGCGGTGGCGGCGTCGGGTTTCTCGACGAAGCGGCTGACCTGGAAGCTGTCCTTGTTCAGGCCCTGGCCTTTCTCGATATAGCCAAAGCCGGTCTCGGCGTGGGTGGGTACCAGGCCAAAGGTCACCAGCCAGCCTTGCTCGGCCAACTGCCGGGCGCTGTCCACGGCGTTGGCGAAAGCCTGCACATCCTTGATCAGGTGGTCGGCGGGCAGCACCAGCAGCTGTGCGTCATCGCCATACAGGCGGCTCACGTGCAGGGCGGCGGCAGCGATGGCCGGTGCGGTGTTGCGCCCGAACGGCTCAAGGATGAAGTCCAGCTCCACCCTGGCCTTGTTCAGCAGGCGATAGTCGTCGAGGGTGCGAAAGAACACCTCGCGGTTGGTCACCGTCAACAGGCGGCCGACGTCCTTGAGCGCGGTGGCGCGCACAAAGGTTTTCTGCAGCAGGCTTTCGCCGTCTGGCAAGCGCATGAAGGGCTTGGGCATCGCCTCGCGGGATACCGGCCACAGGCGGGTGCCGGCGCCGCCAGCAATGATGCAGGGAATGAGTGTGCTCATTCAGAAGGCCTCGCGGGTCATGATCACGGATGGAACAGTGCGGAAGAGAATGTACAGGTCGAACCAGACCGACCAGTTTTCGATGTATTCCAGGTCGAACTCGACACGTTTCTCGATTTTTTCCAGGGTATCGGTTTCGCCCCGATAGCCGTTGATCTGCGCCAGGCCGGTAATCCCCGGCTTGACCCGGTGGCGCGAGGTGTACTCCTTGACCGCCTCTTCGAAGAGAATGCCGGCGGCCTTGGTCGCGGTGGCATGGGGGCGCGGTCCGACCATGGACATGCTGCCGCCGAACACATTGAACAGCTGGGGTAGTTCATCGAGGCTGGTCTTGCGAATGAAGCGCCCGACCCGGGTGATGCGCGGGTCGCCCCGGGTGGTCTGCTTTTCGGCATGTGCATCGGCCATGTGCTGGTGCATCGAGCGGAACTTGTAGACCTCGATCAGCCGGTTGTTGTAGCCGTAGCGTTTCTGCTTGAACAGCACCGGGCCGCTGGAGTCCAGCTTGATCGCCAGTGCCACCAGCAGCATCACCGGCGACAGCAGCACCAGGGCGATGCTCGACAGCACCATGTCTTCCAGGCGCTTGAAGAACGGCGACCAGCCCCGCAACGGTACTTCGGAGGCGTTGAACATCGGCAGGTTGGCGACTTCGGTGATGCGGTTGTGGGCGTGCCGGAAGGCCACCATGTCGGGCACCAGCAGCACGTTCACCGGCAGCCTTCGCAACTCGCGGATGACATAGGCCATGCGGTTTTCCGCCGACCAGGGCAGCGCCACCAGGACCTGGGTAACCTTTTCCTCGCGGATCAGCCGCTCCAGGTCGCTGGAGTTTCCCAGCAGCGGCAGGTTGCACAGGGTCTTGGGCAGGCGGCCGATGCGGTCGTCGATGAAACCGGTCACTCCGGAGCGGATGTCCTGATGCTGGGCCAGGTATTCGGCCAGGCGCTGGCCGTTTTCCGTGGCGCCGA
This sequence comes from Pseudomonas sp. NFPP12, assembly GCF_900103205.1. Classification (NCBI taxonomy): domain Bacteria; kingdom Pseudomonadati; phylum Pseudomonadota; class Gammaproteobacteria; order Pseudomonadales; family Pseudomonadaceae; genus Pseudomonas; species Pseudomonas sp. NFPP12. Next base: position 79,947 of record NZ_FMWW01000002.1, on the reverse strand, counting down.
GAATCACCGCGTTCTGCAAGAACACGCCGCGCTGCATCAACTGTTGGAAAAGGGTCAGCAGCACCAGGCGCTCGATGCCGAACAGCACGAAGCTGCCGGCAAACCAGCCGAACAGCTCGGGGTTGCCGATGGTGTTGAACATCTTCATCGAGTGATGCATGAACAGCAGCACGCAAAAGGACGAGGCCCAGGCGAAGAGGGTCAGCTGGAAGCGCAGCTGGTTGCTGAAGATGGATTCGGCGTACACCCCCAGGGCCTGGAAGATCAGCACGCTGATGAGGGCGAAGAACACCAGCAGGGTCAGGTCGCTTTTCAAGGCATCCTGGCTGTTGTTGGACAGCAGGATCAGCAATAGCCCGGGAAGGATTGCAGTCAGCCCATGAACCACACGGATGCCGAACAGGAAGTACTCGACCATGCTGGGGCGAGTCAGTAACAGGCTGTCTACAGGTTGCAACCGCATAAGATCAATTCCCTCGACCTAAGGCACATCGGTTGACTGGAGAGATCGCGAGGAAGTTCGCAATGTTTGCGACTTCCCGTCGTCTGGTCCCGGCACCGAAAAAAGCCACGTCCCTTCATCCCCAGGCGTGGTCGGCATTCAAGTGGGAAAACCGTGCCCTCTGCGTATTCAGGTGGGGCCCCGGCGCCGGTCAAGGTGATGACCTGCACTTCCTCATCTAAACGACAGGGGTCAGTAAAGCTCATGAAACAGCGACCCGCTAATTGGAAGCCGGACCGTGCCGGACGAATCCCTGCCTCCCTGCGGCTAAGCTGCCGGATTGCCGGGGGGGCCATGGCCAGACTGCTTCCGGCAAAAAAATAAATTCCGACGACAGACTTTTTCTGCGGGCGGCAGGGTCAACATCCTTCATGGAATCCATAACCGGAGTCAGGGCTGATGAGTGAGCGCAAGGCATTGTTGATACTGCACGGCAAACAGGCCCTCAACGAGGAGGTGCGCGCGGCCGTCGAGGCCCGGCGCGCCGCCGGCTGGGACTTGCAGGTGCGCCTGACCTGGGAGGCGGGGGATGCCCAGCGCCTGGTGCAGGAGGCGTTGGCTGCCGGCCATACCCGGCTGATTGCCGGCGGTGGCGACGGCACCCTGCGGGACATCGCCGAAGCCCTGGCCAATGCCGACGCCCCGGCCAGCCTGGTGCTGTTGCCGCTGGGCACCGCCAACGACTTTGCCCGGGCTGCCGGCGTGCCGCTGACCCCGGCGGCGGCCCTGGACCTGCTGGATGTGCCGGCGCGGGCGATCGACCTGGGGGAGGTCGGCGGGCAGATGTTCCTCAACATGGCCACGGGCGGCTTTGGCAGCCAGGTCACCGCCAACACCTCGGAGGATTTGAAGAAGGTCCTGGGGGGCGCGGCCTACCTGTTCACCGGTCTGTCACGTTTTGCCGAGCTGAGCGCGGCCTATGGCGAGTTGCAGGGGCCGGGTTTCCACTGGCATGGCGAACTTCTGGCCCTGGGTATCGGCAACGGCCGTCAAGCGGGCGGCGGGCACGAGTTGTGCCCGGGGGCCCTGGCCGATGACGGCTTGCTGGATATCAGCATCCTGCCGGCGCCCCAGGAACTGGTGGGCACATTGAAGAACCTGCTGGCGGGCGGGTTGGGGATCGACAATCTGTTTGTCCGGGCACGCCTGCCCTGGGTCGAGATCAAGGCGTCCCGAGGCCTGGACATCAACCTCGACGGCGAGCCGCTGCAGGGCGATACCTTGCGTTTCACCGCCCGTCCTGGCGCGTTGCAGGTGCATCTGCCCGAGGATTCGCCGCTGCTGGGAGGCGCCCGCTGAGTCAGTCGTCGAGGCTGATGATGCGTTCGCGCACGGCGAACAGCACCAGCCCGGCAACGTCGAAGATCTGCAGGCGCTTCATGATCTGCGAGCGGTGGGTTTCCACGGTCTTGATGCTCAGGCCCAGGCCCAGAGCGATCTCCCGGGTGGATTTGCCGCGCACGATCAGCCGCAGGATCTCCAGCTGGCGGGCCGTCAGGTTGTGGTTCTGCTCCGGTGGCGGAGGTTGCTTCTGAGCCCGGGTCAGGGCCTGGTTGATCACCGTGTGGGCGATGGCCGGGCTCAGGTAGCGTTCATTGTTGCGCAGGGCCTGGAGGGCGTGTTCGAGTTCTGTGGCGGTGGTGTCCTTGAGCAGATAGCCGTGGGCGCCGCATTCCAGGGCCTGCATGATCAGGGCCGGGTCGGTGTGCATCGACAGGATCAGCACCTTGCTCTGCGGGTGGAGCGCCTTGAGCCGGCGCAGGGCGTCGAGGCCGCCGGTGTGTTTCATCGACAGGTCCAGCAGGATGATGTCCGGATGCAGCCTTTCGACCATTTCCAGCAGGAACGAGCCATCGTCCGCCTCACCGATCACCGCGTATCCGGGAATGTCCATGACCAGGGCACGCACGCCAGCCCTGATGAGCGAGTGGTCATCCACCAAGAGTAAATTACAGGTCAATGTAAAACCTTATTCGTGCTGGCCCGCTCCAGAGTGCGAGGGGCCCAGGGAAAGAGTGCTTCGATCTGTGTGCCTTGGTCGGCCTCGCTGGTGACCTTCAACAGGCCGCCCAACTGACTGATTCGTTCCTGCATTCCGGCCATGCCGCGCTGGCCCTGGGCGCCCGGGTCGCTGGCCGGGGCGAAACCCTGGCCATCATCGCTGATGAACAGCGACAGGCCTTCGGGCAGTCGTTGCAGGCGTACCAGCAGGTTTTTCGCCTGGGCGTGGCGCAGGATGTTGGTCACTGCTTCCTGGGTGATGCGAAACGCTGCAACGGCCATTTCCTCGGGAATGCCCGCCAGGCGCTGGTGGCACTCCAGGCTCCAGTGCACCGAGGTGTTTTCCAGGGTCTTGAGCAGGTGGGCGCGCAGGCTGGCTTCCAGCCCGAGGCTGGCCAGTTGCCGCGGGTTGAGGATGGCGGAGACGTCCCGCACCTTGGCCAGGGTCTCTTCCAGGGTGGTGCCCAGCACCACGCAATGTTCTTGCAACTCGTCCGGCAGGCGGCGCTTGAGCCAGTCGGTCTGCAGCTTGGCGGCGGTCAGCAGTTGGCCGATGTCGTCATGCAGTTCACGGCTCAGACGGTGCCGTTCGTTTTCCTTGACCTCCAGCAGGCGCTCGGCGAGTTCCTGGGGCTGGAAGCGGATGGATTTGCGCGAATAACCGTATTGCATCCAGATGCAGGCCAGCGCCGCCACGTTGATGACCAGCAACCCCAGAGGCAGAGGCCGGCCCAACCAGTAGACCAGCACACTGGCCAGGGTCGAGCAGGAGCACAGCAACAGGCTGAGCCAGCGCAGGTGATCACGGGAGGGGGGCCAAGAGAAGAATGACTTGAGGCTGGCGTACATAGCGGATGGAGCCAATGGATGTTCGCTGCGAAGAGCCCGGTCAAGTATGGATGACGAGGCTTGTTTGGGAAACGATGCTCTTTGAATACCCGGTTTCAATCAACGCTGTCTGTTCGTGTTGTACAGGCTGAGTAGTAACTGCCGCCATTGGAATCAATGTGCCATTAACTGTGTCCGTTTATGCGCCGCATAATACCACCGAAGATACCGTCGGTCGCGTTTATACGCTCAGTCATATAGGACTTCAGAGTCAGGAACTGGAGGGTAGCGGTACGTCGGTACCATTGGCGCCACGTGCGCCCGAACATCGCGCAAAGTGTGCTGGGGAGCGGGTTTGCCCGCATGCACAGCGCGTTGAACAGCAAGTCCCGGTGACCTTGCTAGTTGGCTTTATGGAGTGATTGATGTCGCTCTTGGGTATGAATTAATCAATAACGACCGGGTGCTTGGCAGTTGGCCCGATATTTTGTCGATGTTGTGCAGTAGGGCGGTGATCGGCGAGAGTTTTATCCGCTGCCCCGCCGGATAAATACAACTTCAGTGGCTGCAAGATGGATATGTGCAGTTACAGTTCTGTCCCACTTGCTCCGTCAGTTCTTCGATCAGCATGACTTGTTCGCTGTCGTCCAGATTGAGCTGGCCGTTGCGCGGGTCGATCAGTTCCAGTTGCCAGGCCATCAGCGTCAGGCAGCTCTTCAAGGCGTCGAGGATCGGATCGTTGAGGTCCAGGGGATGGGGGGTGCGCTTGAGCACGCCATGAATATGCAGGGAGAATTCGGCCAGCGGGCTGACTGCGTGGCGGGCCGCGGCCTGGGCCAGGCTCAGCAGGCTGGCGAGCAGGCAGTTGATGGCTTCTTCATCGTTTCTGATCAGGTGCAGGTGGCTCAGGCAGTCTTCCGATCTGGCCAGCAGGGCCTGGGCTTCAAGCAGGAACTCGGGCAGCGGTGTGGCGCACTCGTGGCCGTCCTTTAGCATGCTTATCTCCATGACTGCGTGTCCGATGGCTTGATAGGGCGTTGGCTGAACGGTTTGCAAGTTGGACGCGATAGGTGCAGCTGGATTGACGTTATAGCTGAATGCTTGCCTGCGGTCGCAGCCTGCCGAGCGAGTCGAGTGGCCTCGAACCCGGTCCGTGCGCGCATGCCGGCCACAGCAAGGCGGCGCAAGCGCGCTGGGGCAGGATGAGCGAGGGTAGTGGGGCTTGAAAGGGGGCCAAGCCACCTTTCTGCGATCAAAAACAAAAGCCTGACTCCGTTCATGCAATGAGAATGGCGTCACATTAATGGCTATTGGATATCGCGAATATCAGGCTGGTCCTGATTGTTGATAGGGGATTCCCCTAGGCACGGGAACCTTGCACCGAAATAGAGGTCTGGCCGGCGCAGAGGGTGGTGCTGAATTGACCGCGCCAGTAAAGCATGATGTTAATGTGACATCAACGGCTTTGTGTGGCAATTTGCATGCGGGTCAAGATACGGCAGACCCGGCCGATATCTGTCTTTAGTGAATTCATCAGAACAAGCCCAGGAGTCATTAATGGCCGGCATTCTCGACACGGTAGATCAACGCACGCAACTGGTGGGTGAGAATCGCCTGGAAATCCTCATGTTCCGCCTGGCCGGCCGGCAACTGTTCGCGATCAACGTGTTCAAGGTCCAGGAAGTGCTGCAACTGCCGAAGCTGACGCTGATGCCTCAGCGCCATCCCTTTGTCTGTGGGGTGGTCAATCTGCGCGGGCAGACCCTGCCGGTCATCGATCTGTCCCAGGCCATCGGCATGCGCCCGCTGGTCCCGGGCCCCAACAGCACCATCATCGTTACCGAGTACAACCGCTCGGTGCAGGCGTTCCTGGTCGGTGGCGTGGACCGCATCGTCAACATGAACTGGGAAGCCATCATGCCGCCGCCCACCAGCGCCGGGCGCCAGCATTACCTGACCGCCATCAGCAAGGTCGATGACCAGTTGGTGGAAATCATCGACGTGGAAAAGGTCCTGGCGGAAATCGTGCCCTACAACGCCAAGGTTTCCCGGGACAAGCTGGAAGATCCGGTGCTGGAGCGTGCCCGTGGCCGCGAAGTGCTGCTGGTGGACGACTCCAACGTGGCCCTCTCGCAATTGCGCGACACCCTCGGCCAGCTCGGGGTCAAGATGCACATCGCCAGTGATGGCCTCAAGGCCCTGAACATGCTCAAGGCCTGGGCCGACACCGACGTGGTGATGACCGACAAGCTGCTGATGGTGTTCACCGATGCGGAAATGCCGGAAATGGACGGCTACCGCCTGACCACCGAGATCCGCAACGATCCGCGTTTGCGCGGGCTTTATGTGGTGCTGCACACCTCCTTGTCCGGCAGCTTCAACGAATCGATGGTGAAGAAGGTCGGTTGCGACAACTTCCTGTCCAAGTTCCAGCCGGACAAGCTGGTGGACGTGGTCCGCCAACGGCTGATGCTGGACGAAGCCGACGCCTGACACGGGCCTTGCGCCGGCGCTCCTTTGTTTCGGCTAGATGCTGGTATAGGGTGAGCGCTTTTGCCCATACAGGGAGCTGGACATGCGTCTTAGCGCGCTTTACCGATACCCGTTGAAATCCGCCAGGGGCGAAACCCTGCAACAGATCGGCCTGGACAAGCTCGGGCTGCAAGGGGATCGCCGCTGGATGTTGGTGGATGAGGCCAGCGGGCGTTTTCTGACCCAGCGCGCCGTAGCGCGGATGAGTCAGCTGTCGGCCTTGTGGAATGACCAGGGTGGCCTGACCCTGAGCGCCCCCGGCCACTCCACCCTTGAAGTAGCGCTGCCGGGTGCGGATGCACCGTTGCGCGGCGTGACCATCTGGCAGGACACCTTGCGGGTTCCCGATGCGGGGGACGAAGCCGCGGCCTGGGTCAGCGAATTCATCGGCAAGCCCAGCCGCCTGGTGCAGGTTCCTGCGCAGCGGGCACGGAGCACCGCCGCCGGTTATGGCAGGGACGATGACCAGGTGGCCTTCGCCGATGGTTTTCCCCTGCTGCTGATTGGCCAGGCCTCCCTGGATGACCTGGTCGCTCGCGTGGGCCGGCCCCTGGAGATGCTGCGGTTTCGACCGAACCTGGTGGTCGAGGGCAGTGCGGCCTTTGCCGAGGACGACTGGAAACGCGTGCGTATCGGCGATGTCGAGTTCCGTGTGGTCAAGCCATGCTCGCGCTGCATTCTCACCACCATCGATCCGCAGACCGGCGAGCGCAGTGCCGACCGCGAACCTCTGGCCACCTTGCAGAAGTACCGGGCCCAGGCCGATGGGGCGATGTTCGGCCAGAACCTGGTCAATGATGGCAACGGTCGCTTGCAGGTAGGGATGGCGGTGACGGTCATCGAATAACCGGTGCCACCTCGAAAAATGCCCGTCTCCTGGGAGACGGGCATTTTTTATTCCGGGGTAACGCCGCGATGCTCGATCAGCCGCGGTATTCGCACAGGTAGGCGGTGTCCACTGCGACTTTGAGCTGGAACTTGCTGTTGGCCGGAACGTTGAACTGGCTACCGGCCGGGAAGGTTTCCCAGTCTGCGCTGTCTGGCAGGCGCACGGTCAGGGCGCCGGAGACCACGTGCATGATTTCCCGTTGTGCGGTGCCGAACTCGTATTCGCCCGGGGCCATGACGCCAATGGTGGCTGGGCCTTCGGCCGTGCCGAAGGCAATCGACTTGACGGTGCCGTCGAAGTACTCGTTGACTTTAAACATGGGCGATTCCTCAAGAAAGGGTCAAAAAGGGCGGCCAGTATGCACAAGGCCTTCAGGGCCGTCACCTGCCGCCGTCAAGGAAGAATCAGCGGTAATAAGCGTGCTGTATTGCGCGCATCTTCCAGGGCCCGATGCTGCTGGCCGGTAAACTGCATGCCGGCCAGTTGCAGGGCTGCATTGAGCCCCAGGGGCCGCTCCAGGCGCCGGGCCTTGGCGAAGCGCTGCTTGAGGTTCATGTGCGGCACCTCATTGAGCAGGCTGTGCAGCTGTTGGTTGTGCCATTCCAGCTGCAACTGCTTGCGGTCGTAGTCGCCCCAGCTGGCCCAGCCTTCCAGGCGCGGCTGATGCTGGCCGAGCCAGCGCTCGAACAGGCCCCAGACCTCGCTCAGGGGCGCGGCGCTGTCGATATTGGCCTGGGTGATGTGGGTCAGTTCGCGGCAGAACGGCGTCAGCATGGGGCGCCGCAAGGGGCGGACGAAACGCTGGAAGTGGTCCTGTTCCCGGCCCTGACGGTTGACCAGGGTGGCGCCGATCTCAATGATTTCCATCTCGCTCACCGGCCAGCCCCCTTCATCCGTCGTGGCTTCCAGATCTATTACCAGCCAGTGGGGCATCACGAATTCCAGCCTTGAAACATCCTGAAGAGGCTTGAGCGTAGCCAAAGCCGAGGCATCCGCCTAGGGGGACGGCTGCTTGAGCGCATCGAGGGGGCATCGTCCCGACCGATGCCCCGTCTGCCTGGATCTGCTGGAAGGTGCCCGGGCTACTCCACTTCCACCAGTACCTGGCGGTTTTTCACCTGGTCCCCGAGGTTGACCTGGACCCGGGTGATCACCCCGTCGATCCCGGCCTTGAGCGGGTGCTCCATCTTCATCGCCTCCAGCACCAGCAACAATTGGCCCTTGCTTACGTGCATGCCCTCACTGACCAGTACATCGACGATCGCCCCGTCCATGGGCGCCTTGAGCGTACCGCTGGAGGCAGTGTTCTGGCCCTGGGCCGGGGCATGGGTGCGATCCACCAGGTGCAGGCTGCCCTTGGCGTTGCTCAACCACAGCTCCCCGCCCTCCAGCCGATAGGCGCACGGCCGGCGAATGCCGTTGATCTCCAGGCTGGCCCGCCGGCCATCGGCGCTGCGTACCTTGAGCTCCAGCAGCCCATCGCCCTGGCGCACCTGCACAGCGCCCGAGGGCAGTGCGTTCAGGTGCAGCGACCATTGCCGGTCCTGCACCCCGAGCCGGTAGTCCAGGGGCACCCCGGCATTGTTGCTCCAGGCATTGAGCGCCGGGCCATGGGCGCTGGCGCTGTGGTGGTGGAACAGCGCAGCGGCGATGGCCAGTTCCTCGGCAGTGGGCTCCTGGGGTCGTAGGCTCGGGTCCTGGGCAAAATGCTCGGCAATGAAGGCGGTGCTGAAGTGGCCGCTGGCGAACACCGGGTGGCGCAGCAGGTTGGCCAGCAGCCGGCGGTTGCTTTCCAGCCCCAGCAGCACGCAATCCTCGACGCCACGCAGCAGTTTGCGCCGCGCCTCTTCGCGGGTAGCACCGTGGGCGATCAGCTTGCCCAGCATCGGGTCGTAGAACGGGCTGATCCATTGGCCTTCCTGCAAGCCATGGTCGGTGCGGATCCCCGGTGCCGGCTCCCAGCGCAGGATCTGGCCGGTCTGCGGCAGGAAGTTCTGTGCCGGGTCCTCGGCATACAGCCGCACTTCAATGGCGTGGCCGTCGAGGCGCACCTGCTCCTGGCCCAGGGGCAGCGGCTCGCCGGCCGCCACTTGCAGTTGCAGGGCCACTAGGTCCAGGCCCGTTACCAGTTCGGTGACCGGGTGCTCCACCTGCAGCCGGGTATTCATCTCCAGGAAATAGAACTGCCCGCTCGCATCCAGGAGGAATTCCACGGTACCGGCGCCCACATAGTTCACCGCCCGCCCGGCCTTGAGCGCTGCCTCGCCCATGGCCTGGCGCAGCTCCGGGGTCATGACCGGGCAGGGCGCCTCTTCGATGACCTTCTGATGGCGGCGCTGGATCGAGCAATCCCGCTCACCCAGGTAGATCAACTGGCCATGCTGGTCGCCGAACAGTTGCACCTCCACGTGCCGCGGCTCGATCAGCGCCTGCTCCAGGATCAGTTCGTCGCTGCCGAAGGCGTGCAGGGCTTCGGAGCGGGCCGTGCGGATCTTTTCCAGCAACTGGCCGGCCTGGTGTACCAGGCGCATGCCACGCCCGCCACCGCCGGCGCTGGCCTTGATCATCAGCGGATAGCCGATGCGCTGGGCTTCGCGCTGCAAGGTGGCGTCGTCCTGTTCCGCCCCCTGATAGCCCTGGATGCACGGCACGCCGGCTTCGAGCATGGCGATCTTCGAGCGACGCTTGCTGCCCATCAGCTCGATGGCGGCAGCGCTGGGGCCGATGAACACCAGGCCGGCGCTTTCACAGGCGGCGGCGAACTCGGCATTTTCCGAAAGAAATCCGTAGCCCGGGTGAATGGCGTCGGCACCGGTGCGCCGTGCCGCTTCCAGCAGCGCGGCGCCGTCGAGGTAGGACTGCTGTACCGCGGACGGGCCGATATGCACCGCTTCGTCAGCCAGTTGCACATGCAGGGCCTCGGCATCGGCATCGCTGAACACGGCCACGGTGCGATAGCCCAGGGCCTGGGCGGTACGCTGGATGCGGCAGGCGATTTCGCCACGGTTGGCGATCAGGATCTTGTTGAAATTGGGCATACAGGCTCCCGGGAATCGGTGGGGGGCGTTCGCCGGCAAGCCGGCTCCTACAAGGGCTCAGTTGGCCCAGGCCGGTTTGCGTTTCTGCACGAAGGCCAGGGTGCCCTCGACCCCTTCCTCACCCAGGACTGCATCGGCGAAGTCGTTGGCGGCCTGGTCCAGCAATGGCCCCTGCGGTTGGTCGACACTCGCCAGGAGCAAGGCCTTGGTCGCCGCGTTGGCCCCCGGGGCGCAGCGCAGCACCAGGGAAAGCTGCTGCTCCAGGCGTTCGTGCAGGGCCTTGGCATCGTTCTCGACAAAGTGCACCAGGCCCAGGCGCTGGGCTTGGGCGCCATCGAAACGGGCGGCGGTCAGGGCCAGGCGCCGGGCCTGGGCCAGGCCGATGCGCTGCACCACGAACGGGGCAATTTGCGCGGGCAGCAGGCCCAGGCTGGTTTCCGGCATGCCGAACTGGGCCGAGTGCTCGGCGATGGCGATGTCGCTGACACAGGCCAGGCCGAAACCGCCCCCCAGCACCGCGCCCTGCAGCACACACACCAGCACCTGGGGCAGGTGCTGCGCTTCTTCCAGCAGGGCGCCGAAGGCCCGGTTCAGTTCACGGTAGGCGGCGCTGCCATGGGCCCGGGCGCCGGCCATGTCCTTGAGGTCGCCACCGGCACAGAAGTGCTCGCCGGTGCCGCGCAGCACCAGGGCACGGACGCTGCGCCGGTCACGGACCGCGGCCATCACCGTGCGCAGTTCGGCGACCATCTGCAGGCTCATGGCATTGCGGTTTTGCGGGCGATTGAGGCTGATGAACAGCACGCCGTTGCGCGGCTCCAGCAGCAGGGTCTGGCAGGCAGGGAGCGGGTTCATTTCTTTTTCCCTGGCAGGATGCCCATGAGCTTGCAGATGATCCCCAGCATGATCTCGTCGGCACCGCCGCCGATGGACACCAGGCGCACATCGCGATAGGCCCGGGCCACCGGGTTATCCCACATGAAGCCCATGCCGCCCCAGTATTGCAGGCAACTGTCGCTGACCTCGCGGCCCAGGCGCCCGGCCTTGAGCTTGGCCATGGAAGCCAGCCGGGTCACGTCCTGGCCGCGTACATACTGCTCGGTGGCCTGGTAGACCAGGGCCCGCAGGCACTCGATCTCGGTGGACAGCTCGGCCAGGCGGAAGTGGATCACCTGGTTGTCGATCAGCGGGCTGCCGAAGGTCTTGCGCTCCTTGCAGTACTCGATGGTGCTGTCCACGCAGTACTCCAGGCCCTTGATCATGTTCGCCGCGCCGAACAGCCGTTCCTCCTGGAACTGCAGCATCTGCATCATGAAACCGGCGCCTTCGTGGCCGATGCGGTTGCGTTGAGGCACCCGCACATTGTCGAAGAACACCTGGGCGGTTTCCGAGCTGCGCATGCCGAGCTTGTCCAGATGCGAGCTGAGGCTGATGCCCGGGGTGTTCATCGGCACCATGATCAGCGACTTGTTGACGTGGGGCTTGTCGTCCGAAGTGTTGGCCAGCAGGCAGATGAAGTCGGCGCTGGGGGAGTTGGTAATCCACATCTTGCTGCCGTTGATCACGTAGTCGTCGCCGTCCTTGCGGGCGTGGGTCTTGAGCCCGGCCACATCGGAACCGGCGCCGACTTCGGAGACGCCGATGCAGCCGACCTGCTCGCCCGTGATGGCCGGCCGCAGAAACTCGTCGCGCAGTTCATCGGAGCCGAAGCGCGCCAGGGCCGGGGTGCACATGTCGGTCTGCACGCCGATGGACATGGGAATGCCACCGCAATGGATGGTGCCGAACTCCTCGGCGGCGACGATGGAGTAGCTGTAGTCCAGGCCCATGCCGCCGAATTTTTCCGGCTTGGAGATGCCCAGCAGCCCCAGTTCACCGGCCTTGCGGAAAATCTCGTGGATGGGAAAGCGCCCGGCCTTTTCCCATTCCTCGACGTGGGGGTTGATCTCGCGGTCTACAAATTGGCGCACCGTGCGCCGCAGTTCTTCGTGTTCCTGGGTGAAGATCATTGTTGTTCTCCTCAAGTGGGGTCAGACCGCGAAATGTCCTATCAAAACCGCGCCACGCCAAAGCTGTTGGGCGCCAGCTCGCGCACCTGCGCCTCATGGCAGATGTCCAGCAGGTAGCCCAGCAGAGTGCGGGTATCGCGCGGGTCGATCAGCCCGTCGTCCCACAGGTTGGCGCTGCCGTAGAGCGCCGTGGACTGGCTGTCGAGCTTCTGCGCGGTGACCTGTTCCAGCATGTCGAGCATCTTCGGGTCGGCTTCCTGGCCGTTCTTCGCATGCTTGGCCTCGGTGACGATGCGCAGCACCTTGCCGGCCTGGGCGCCGCCCATCACCGCGGTGCGGCTGTTGGGCCAGGCGAAGATGAAGCGCGGGTCCAGGCCACGGCCGCACATCGCATAGTTGCCGGCGCCGTAGGAGCCACCGACCACGATGGTCAGCTTCGGCACTCGGGCATTGGCCACCGCCTGGATCATCTTCGCCCCGTGCTTGATCACCCCCTGCTGCTCGGATTCGGTGCCCACCATGAAGCCGGTGGTGTTGTGGAAGAACAGCAGCGGGGTCTGGCTCTGGTCACAGAGCTGGATGAATTGCGCGGCCTTGCTCGCGCCCTGGGGCGTGATCGGGCCGTTGTTGCCGATAAAGCCGCAGGGCCGGCCCTGGATCTGCAAGTGGCCGCAGAGGGTCTGGGCATCGAACTCGCCCTTGAACTCCAGGAACTGCGAGCCGTCTGCCAGGCGGGCGATGATTTCCCGGGCGTCGTAGGGCTTCTTCGGATCGTCGGGAATCAGCCCGAGCAACTCGTCGATGGGATACAGCGGCTCGTTCCAGGTCCTGGCGGGCTGCACTGGCAGTCGGGCGTTCCACGGCAACAGGCTGACGATCTCGCGGACGATGCGGATGCCGTCGGCGTCGTTTTCCGCCAGGTATTCGGCGGTGCCGGCCACCTGGGCGTGCATCTCGGCGCCCCCCAGTTCTTCATCGGTGGCCACTTCACCGGTGGCGGCCTTGAGCAGCGGCGGGCCGGCGAGAAACAGCTTGGCCTCGCCACGCACCACCACCACGTAGTCCGAGAGCCCGGGCTGGTAGGCGCCGCCGGCGGTGGCCGAGCCGTGGACCACGGTGATCTGCGGCAGGCCCATGGCCGACATCCGCGCCTGATTGGCGAAGCTGCGTGCACCTTCGACGAAGATTTCCGCAGCGTAGTTGAGGTTGGCGCCACCGCTTTGCGCCAGGGTCACCACTGGCAGTTTGTTCTCCATGGCGATCTGTTGCAGGCGCAGGGATTTCTTCAGGCCGCTGGGGGAGATAGTCCCGCCCTTGATCGCGCAGTTGTTGGCCACCACCAGCATGCGCACGCCGCACACATAGCCGATGCCGGCAATCAGGCCGCCGCCGGCCTGGGTACCGTCCTTGTCGTCGTGCAGCTTGTAGCCGGCCAGGCTGGCCAGCTCGAGAAACGGCGCGCCCGGGTCCAGCAGCAGGTTGAGGCGTTCGCGGGGCAGCAGTTGGCCGCGCCGGTCGAACTTGGCCTTGGCTTCGGCGGCCTTGGCCAGCAGGTTCTGCTGCAGTTCCTGCAACTGTTGCAGGCCCGCCAGCATGGCTGCGCGGTTTTGTGCGAACTGCGGACCGTGGGGGTCGAGTTGGGACTGGATCACCGGCATGGCTTATTCCTCGCCCTTGAGTACGTCGGGCAGGTAGGCGCGATGGAAGCCGTTGTAGGACTCGCTGTTGCGTGCCTTGCCCAGGGGCCAGGCACGGCTGCCCAGGCTGGCGGCGCCGTCGATGCGCAGGGTGCTGCCGCTGATGAAGGCCGCGCCGGGGCTGAGCAAGAAAACGATGGCGGCGCTGACTTCCGATTCGCTGCCGATGCGCTTGAGCGGTACGTGTTCACGCAGGGTGGGGATCACTGCCTTGAACGCGCCTTCATAGGTGTCCATGCCGCTGGAGGCGATCCAGCCCGGCGCCACCGCGTTGACCCGCACCCCGGCGTGCCCCCATTCGTAGGCGGCGGTCTTGGTGAAGTTGTCCATTCCCGAGCGCGCCGCACCGGAGTGGCCCATGCCGGGCATGCCGCCCCACATGTCGGCGAGCATGTTGACGATGCTGCCGCCGTGGCGGCTCATGGACTGGTTGAACACTTCCCGGGCCATGAGGAAGCCGCCCACCAGATTGGTGCGCAGCACGGTTTCGAAACCCTTCTGGTTGATCGAGGCCAGGGGCGCCGGGTACTGGCCGCCGGCATTGTTCACCAGGCCATGGATCGGACCAAAGCGCTCCATCAGGCGGGCCACCAGGGCCTTGACCGCTTCCTCGTCGCGGATGTCGCAGGCCTGCCAGTCGGCCTTGCCGCCGTCCTCGGCAATTTCGCCGGCGACCTTCTGCAGTTTTTCCGCCTTGCGCCCCACCAGCAGCACCTGGGCCCCCAGGGCCGCCAGTTCGTGGGCAGTGCAGCGGCCGATACCGCTGCCGCCGCCGGTGACGATGATGGTCTGGCCGGCGAACAATTGCGCTTTGAAAATCGAGTCGTACACCACGGCAGCTCCTTTAATTGACGGCGTCGGCGATGCTCTGCGGCACCGGGATCTGGATTTCCAGCAACTGCTGGGCGAAGGCCTTGCCTTGCGGGTCGATGCGCAGGCTGGCGACGCCGCCGCCGCCCAGGGCGTTCTCCAGCAGGAAGTTGAGGCTATGGGTGCCCGGCAGGTACCAGCGCTGGACCCGGCCATGCACCGGGTCCAGCACATGGCCCATCCAGTCCACCAGCACCTCGGGAGTCAGGGCTTCGGCGATCCACGGCAGGTAGTCGGGGTGGCGCGCCATGACCCCGATATTGCTGTGGTTGCCCTTGTCGCCGGAGCGTGCCACCGCCAGCTTCACCAGCGCCACGCTGGCATCGGCGCGGCCGCGGGGGGCGGGCAGGGAATGGGGGGCGGGCAGGGCCGCCGGGTCCAGGCGGTCGGTGTGCGGCAGGGCGCAAGGGTGACGCTGGCCGGCAAGGTCGATCTCCAGCCGGCAGGCGTCCTTGTCCAGCAGGAAGGAGAACAGGCGGATCACCGGGTACACCGTCGGCCGGCCACCGACGATGCCGGTGAGCCCCGGGGCCATGCCGGTGGCGGCCTGGGCGATTTCCCGGGAGAACAGCACCAGCGCCGCCTTGTTCGGATGGCGCACCGCCAGCTTGATCACCACCTCGCGGCTGTCCTGGCGCTGGCCGTGGGGGCCGTAGGTGGCCTCGCTGCCCAGCAGTTCGATGTTCACTTCGCTGTAGGGCCCCCAGCCGCGCTGGGCGAACATCTCGCTGGTCTTGTCGATGATCGCTTGGCTGACCCGGTGCGCCTTGGCAACCGCGTCGATCCCGGCCATCAGGCAACTGGCGGTGCAGCGGAAGCCGTCCGGGTAGGTGGCGCTGACCTTGTACTGGTGGCTGGGGGGCAGGCCCCTGGCACCCTGTACATGAACCCTTTCCGGGCCCTGTTGCCGCAGTTCCACCTGAGAGAAATCGCACACCACATCCGGAAGCAGATAAGCCCTGGGGTTGCCAATTTCGTACAGCAGTTGTTCGCCCACCGTCAGCGGGCTCACCAGCCCTCCGGTACCGGGTGCCTTGCCGACCACAAACTGGCCGTCAGCGCCGACCTCGACGATGGGGAAGCCGATATGTTCGTAGTCCGGCACCTGGCGCCAGTCGGTGAAATTGCCGCCGGTGCACTGCGCGCCACATTCGATGATGTGCCCGGCCAGGGCGGCCTGGGCCAGGCGGTCGTAATCCTGCCAGGACCAGTTGAACTCGTGGACCAGGGCGGCGCTGACCACCGCGCTGTCGACGCCGCGGCCGGTGATCACGATATCCGCCCCCAGGCGCAGCGCTTCGACGATGCCCGGGGCACCGAGGTAGGCATTGGTGGAGACGCACATTGGCGGCAGTGGCGCGCCGCTGAACATCTCCACAATGGCGGCGTCGCTCAACTGCTTGAACTGCGGTTGCAGGTCGTCCCCCAGCAGCACGGCGATCTTCAGCGCCACCCCGGCCTGTTCGCAGGCGGCCTGCAAGGCACTGGCACAGGCCTGCGGGTTGACCCCGCCGGCGTTGCTGATGACCCGGATGCCCTGTTCGCGGATCGAGCCCAGCAAGGGTTTGAGCACCTCGACGAAATCCGTGGCGTAGCCCGCCGTCGGGTCCTTCATGCGCGCCCCGGCCATGATCGACAGGGTGATCTCTGCCAGATAGTCGAACACCAGGTAGTCCAGGCGGCCGCCTTGCACCAACTGCGCCGCGGCGCTGCTGGTGTCGCCCCAGAAGGCACTGGCGCAGCCGATTCTTACGGTCTTGGTCATGACAGGGCTCTCGAATGAAGAACTGCGAGGAGGCTACCAAGCAAGCGCTTGGTTTGTAAATACGTTGGCCTATTCTTCTGGCCAAGCGCTTGCTTGGTAACCGGCAGAGGCTTAAATTGCGCGCGCCGCGCCCGGATTTGCCGGGTTACGCTGAGCTATTGATGACGTGAAGGTAGGAGAACACCGGTGGACGAGCAAAAAGCCCTGCAGGTAGTACGCGAGCTGATCGCCAGTGGCCAGGTGACCGACCCCGAGAGCGCCCGGGGCAAACTGCTGCAAACCGCAGCGCACCTGTTTCGCAACAAGGGTTACGAGCGCACCACCGTGCGTGACCTGGCCAGCGCGGTGGGCATCCAGTCGGGCAGCATCTTTCATCACTTCAAGAGCAAGGACGACATCCTGCGGGCGGTGATGCAGGAAACCATCCACTACAACACCGCCTTGATGCGCGCTGAACTGGCCGAGGCCGGCAGCGTGCGCGAACGGGTGCTGGCGCTGATCCGCTGTGAACTGCAGTCGATCATGGGCGGCAGCGGTGAAGCCATGGCAGTGCTGGTGTACGAGTGGCGCTCACTGTCCCCGGAAGGCCAGGCAGCCGTCCTGGCGCTGCGCGATATCTACGAACAGATCTGGCTGCAGGTGCTGGGGGAGGCCAAGGAGGCGGGGTTCATCAAGGGCGATGTGTTCATTACCCGGCGCTTTCTCACCGGCGCCCTGTCCTGGACCACCACCTGGTTTCGTGCCGAGGGCAGCATGACTCTGGAACAGCTGGCCCAGGAGGCCCTGCTGCTGGTGCTCAAGGATCATTGAGCGGCTGGCTAATTGTGCGTGGCAACGTTGTCGAAGTGGCTGAAAACGCCTAGCTTTAGCTCATTCATTTTCATTTCCTTGAGGTGTGTTGCCTTGATGTCCTTGCCGCTGCGGTCAGCCTTGCGAATGCTCTTGCTGGCGCTGGCAACACTTTGGGTCTGTCCGGCCTCCTCGGCGCAGCTGGTGCGGGTCGCGGCGGCGCATTTCCCGCCTTATACCGTCCGTCCAGAAACCGGTGCCGACACCGGTTTGCTGCCGCAACTGGTGGAAGCCCTCAACCAGTCCCAGAGCGACTATCAGTTCGTCCTGGTGCCCACCTCGATTCCCCGGCGTTTCCGCGATTTCGAGCAGGGCCGGGTGGACCTGGCGATCTTCGAGAACCCGGCCTGGGGCTGGCAGAACATTGCCCACACCAGTGTCGACATGGGCCTGGAAGACGCGGAAATTTTCGTCGCCCAGCGTCAGGGCGGGCGCCAGCAGGACTATTTCGCCAACCTGAAGGGCAAGCGCCTGGCTCTGTTCAGCGGTTATCACTACGCCTTCGCCCAGTTCAACGCCGACCCCAAGTTCCTGGCCGACACCTACAACGCCACCCTGACCTATTCCCATGACAGCAACCTGCTGATGGTCCTGCGGGGCAGGGCGGACATCGCCCTGGTGACCCGCTCCTACCTCAGCGACTTCCTGGCGCGCAATGCCGAAAGCACGGAGCAGTTGCTGGTTTCCGAACGCATCGATCAGGTCTACCACCATTACGCCCTGATCCGGCCCAAGGCGCCGATCACGGCCGAAGACTTTTCCGGGCTCCTGCAAAAACTGCGGGACAACGGCCAGATGCACAAGATCTTCGATCCCTATCGCATTGTGGTGATGAGCGTGCCCCACGCCTGACATCACGCAGCGACCGGCCCGGCCCGCGACGGGCTAAATTTCCGGCGGCGGCCCACGTCACTTGGTTGAATGCCCAACCGACGGTGAGCGCTGCCATGTCCCCTGTTGATCCGCTGAATGTTGCAGCCCTGCCCACTAGCCAGCTCACGGGAATCGATGAGGTCATCGCCCGCCAAAGGCTGTTCGAGTCTCTGCGGGGCCGGGGGCAGGCGCCCGTGCCGGTGGATGCCCAGGCAGCCGAGGCGGCGCGCCAGGATCGGCTGGCTTTCTGGCTGTCGGCCCAGGTACATGCCCTGTATCTGGACCCGCCAGGTGCGCAGCGGCCGGCGCCAGGCGCCCACGCGCCGCCCTGTGCTGCGCATGACCGTTGTCGGTTCTGCCAGCAGGAGTTCGATCTGTTGCATAAACGTGCAGCGTTACTGGTGCTTGGCCGCAGTGGCCTGCTTGAGGTGTAGGCACCCTTCAAGCCGGGTCATGCAGGGCGCCAGTCAGCGACGGGCGAAGGTATCGGGGCGGTTGCCCGAGACTTTGCGGCAATGCACCAGGGCATCGCGAATCATGAAGTTGACCAGGGTCGGCGATACCCCCAGCTCCTTGGCGATGTCCTTTTGCGGGACGCCATGCAGGCGGTACATCTCGAAGGCGTAGCGCGTGCGGCTGGGCAGCTCGGTCAGGGCTTCGGCGATGTTTTCCAGGGTGGAAAAGTTCATGTGGGAGGTTTCAGGTGAAGCGCCATGAATAACCACATTCAAGCCTTCCTCTTCAGTACCCGAGTACTTCTGCTCCAGCGCCTGCTTGCGGTAGTGGTCGATGGCCAGGTTGCGCACGATCTGGAACAGGTAACTGAGCTGGGCCTTGAACGAGGAGGTGATCTGCGGCGCCGACTGCAGGCGGAAAAACGCATCTTGAACCACGTCTTCAGCCCGGGATCGGCAGCCAGTAATGCGGGCTGCAATCTTCACCAGGATCAGACGGTTGTCGACAAAAGCCTGGAGTAACGGTGAATCGCACCTGCTTGTGGATACTTGTTCCGTCATGGAAATCACCTTGTTGCAAAGAGGTTAGTGGGACGTCAGAAAAATCTGACCCGTCCTACACATCGAGCGACAAATTAGGCTGAATGATAATGATTGTCAATTGAGAAAAAGAACTAATGCTCTCTGTCAGTGCAGATTGCGAACGGCTGCTCGTCAGTGGGCTGGATCAGGCCTTGAAGGGCAGGATGCGGACTAATTATTTCAAGACGTCATCCGTTCTCATTGGAGAAAGATTCCGGGTAGCAGACCCGGCCACGGCGCCCTCCGGATGCCCACGACTTTCTTATAACTATTTGATTGATAGATAGTTATTAAAGTTATGGGAGAGCAGGGCCCGCTCTCCATTGCAAGCACAATCCTGGCAGGAAACCCCATGACGGACGCGTTCGAACTCCCCAGCACCCTGGCCCAAGCCCTTCAACGCCGGGCAGTCCTGGCACCTGATCAAGTGGCGTTGCGCTTTCTCGCCGAAGAGCAGGATCAGAGCGTGGTCCTCAGTTACCGGGACCTGGACCTTCGTGCGCGCACCATTGCTGCGGCTCTGCAAGCCAACGCCGAGTTCGGCGATCGCGCGGTATTGCTGTTTCCCAGCGGCCCGGACTACGTCGCGGCGTTCTTCGGTTGCCTGTACGCCGGGGTGATCGCGGTGCCGGCCTATCCGCCGGAGTCCACCCGTCGTCATCACCAGGAGCGCCTGATTTCCATCATGGCCGACGCCGAGCCACGGTTGCTGCTGACCAGCGCCGGGCTGCGGGATTCACTGTTGCAGATGGACGAACTCAAGGCCCCAGGCGCGCCGCAACTGCTGTGTGTGGACACCCTGCAAGCCGGGCTGGCCGAAGACTGGCAGGCCGTGGCGCTGCAGGGCGACGACATCGCCTTCCTGCAATACACCTCGGGCTCCACCGCGCTGCCCAAGGGCGTGCAGGTCAGCCATGGCAACCTGGTGGCCAACGAACTGCTGATCCGTCGCGGCTTCGGTATCGACCTCAACCCGGACGACGTGATCGTCAGCTGGCTGCCGCTGTACCACGACATGGGCTTGATTGGCGGCCTGCTGCAACCGATTTTCAGCGGCGTGCCCTGTGTGCTGATGTCACCGGCCTACTTCCTGGCGCGGCCCGTACGCTGGCTGGAAGCGATCAGCGAATACGGCGGCACCATCAGCGGCGGCCCGGATTTCGCCTACCGCCTGTGCAGCGAACGGGTCAGCGAGTCGGCCCTGGAGCGCCTCGACCTCAGCGGCTGGCGCGTGGCCTATTCGGGGTCCGAGCCGATCCGCCTGGACACCCTGGAGCGTTTCGCCGAGAAGTTCAGCGCCTGCGGTTTCAGCCATGAAAACTTCCTCGCCTCCTACGGCCTGGCCGAAGCCACCCTGTTCGTGGCCGGTGGCGTGCGCGGCCAGGGCATCCCGGCCCTGCACCTGGACGACCAGGCCCTGGCGCAGAACCGCGCCGAGCCGGGGCAGGGCAGTGCGATGATGAGCTGCGGCTTCAGCCAGCCGGAACACGCCGTGCTGGTGATGGATCCGCAGCAACTGGGCGA
The DNA here is from genome assembly GCF_900103205.1 of Pseudomonas sp. NFPP12. Taxonomy (NCBI): domain Bacteria; kingdom Pseudomonadati; phylum Pseudomonadota; class Gammaproteobacteria; order Pseudomonadales; family Pseudomonadaceae; genus Pseudomonas; species Pseudomonas sp. NFPP12. The sequence continues at coordinate 59,533 of NZ_FMWW01000002.1, read as the reverse complement.
ATTGCCTGACAACCGTATTGGCGAAGTCTGGGCCGCCGGGCCGAGCATTGCCCATGGCTACTGGCGCAATCCTGAAGCCACCGCCAAGACCTTCGTCCAGCATGCCGGTCGTACCTGGTTGCGCACCGGTGACCTGGGCTTTATCCGCGATGGCGAGCTGTTCATCACCGGGCGCCTGAAGGACCTGCTGATCGTGCGCGGGCACAACCTCTACCCCCAGGACATCGAAAAGACCATCGAGCGCGAGGTGGAAGTGGTGCGCAAGGGCCGGGTGGCGGCGTTTGCGGTCACCGAGCAGGGCCAGGAAGGCATCGGCATCGCCGCGGAAATCAGCCGCAGCGTGCAGAAGATCCTGCCCCCCGAGGCGCTGATCAAGGCCATCCGCCAGGCGGTGGCCGAAGCCTGCCAGGAAGCGCCGAGCGTGGTGGTGCTGCTCAACCCCGGGGCCCTGCCGAAAACCTCCAGCGGCAAGTTGCAGCGTTCCGCCTGCCGCACGCGGTTGGCCGATGGCAGCCTGGATTACTACGCGCTGTTCCCGCAGGCCGGCAGCGCAACGGCTGACGCCGCAGAAAGCGCCGGTGACGCGCTGCAAGCCCTGATCGGGCGCATTTGGCAAGAGCAACTGCAATGCGCTTCAGTGGCCGCCGACGATCACTTTTTCCTCCTGGGGGGCAACTCGATTGCCGCTACCCAGGTGATCGCCCGCCTGCGTGAAGAGCTGGGGCTGGAACTGGGCTTGCGCCTGCTGTTCGAGGCTCCGACCCTGGGTGCCTTCAGCGCTGCCGTGGCGCGCCAGCAGCAGGACGGCGGCGTGGCCCAGGGCAGTATCAATGCCCTGTCGCGCCAGCAGCCGCTGCCCCAATCCCTGGCGCAGAACCGCCTGTGGATCACCTGGCAACTGGACCCGCAGAGCAGCGCCTACAACATTCCCGGCGGCCTGCGCTTGCGCGGCGAGCTGGACGAAGAGGCCCTGCGCGCCAGCTTCCAGCAACTGATCCAGCGCCACGAAGCGCTGCGCACGCGCTTCTTCGAGCGTGACGGCCAGGCCCTGCAACAGGTGGATGCCGCCGGCGAATTCAACCTGCAGGTGATCGATATCAGCGACCTGCCACCGGCCGAGCGTGAAGCCCGGGCGCGGCAGATCCGCGAAGACGAGGCCCGGACCCAGTTCGATCTGGAGAAGGGGCCGCTGTACTGGGCGACCCTGGTGCGCCTGGATGACGAAGAACACCAGTTGCTGCTGACCCTGCACCACATCATCGCCGACGGCTGGTCGCTGAATGTGCTGATCGACGAGTTTTCGCGGCTCTATGCCGCCGCGGCCCAGGGCCAGAGCCTCGAGCTGGCGCCCCTGGCCCTGCAATACGCCGACTACGGCAGCTGGCAGCGCCAGTGGCTGGCCCAGGGCGAAGGCCAGCGCCAGCTGGACTACTGGAAACAGCAGTTGGCGGACGAAGCCCCAGTGTTGAACCTCGCCACCGACCACCCGCGTTCGGCCCAGGTCCGCCACAGCGCCGCGCGCCATGACCTGCGCCTGAGCGCGAGCCTCAGTGAAGCCGTGCGCCAGACCGCCCAGGCTCGGCAGGCCACGCCGTTCATGCTGTTGCTGGCGGCGTTCCAGACCCTGCTGCACCGCTACAGCGGGCAGAGCGATATCCGCATCGGTGTGCCCAACGCCAACCGCCCGCGCCTGGAAACCCAGGGCCTGCTGGGCTTTTTCATCAACACCCAGGTATTGCGCGGGCAGTTGGATTCGCGCCAGTCCTTCGCCGACCTGCTGCAGCAGACCCGCCGCACCGCCCTGGAGGCCCAGGCCCACCAGGACCTGCCTTTCGAACAATTGCTCGAAGCCTTCCCCGAGGCCCGTGAGCAGGGCCTGTTCCAGGTCATGTTCAACCACCAGCAGCGCGACCTCAGTGCCTTGCGCCGCCTGCCGGGGCTGCTGGCCGAAGAGCTGCCGTGGCACAGCCGCGAGGCCAAGTTCGACCTGCAACTGCACAGCGAAGAGGACCGCAACGGCCGCCTGAGCCTGGCCTTCGACTACGCCGACGAGCTGTTCGACGCGGCCAGCATCGAACGTCTGGCCGGGCATTTCATCAGCCTGCTGGAGCATGCCTGCCTGCAACCGGACTGCGCCCTGGGCGATTTGCCGTTGCTCGGCAACGCCGAAGCGGCGCAACTGCAGCAATGGAGCGTGGCCCCCTGCGCGCCGGCCGAACAGTGGCTGCCGGAGCGCCTGCACGAACAGCTGCGCCAGAGCCCGGAACGCACCGCGCTGGTCTGGGACGGCGGGCAACTGGGCTTTGCCGAACTGCACGCCCAGGCCAACCGCCTGGCCCATTACCTGCGGGACAAGGGCGTCGGCCCGGACGTGTGCGTGGCCATCGCCGCCGAGCGTTCGCCGCAACTGCTGATCGGCCTTCTGGCAATCATCAAGGCCGGCGGCGCCTACGTACCCCTGGACCCGGACTACCCTGCCGAACGCCTGGCCTACATGCTCGAAGACAGCGGCGTGGGCCTGCTGCTGACCCAGACCCATCTGCTGGGCCGGATGCCCGAAGCCCCGGGTGTCAGCGCCATCGCCATGGACAGCCTCAAGCTCGACAGCTGGCCGAGCCACGCGCCGGGCCTGCACCTGCACGGCGAACACCTGGCCTACGTGATCTACACCTCCGGTTCCACCGGCCAGCCCAAGGGCGTCGGCAACACCCATCGCGCGCTGATGGAGCGCCTGCAATGGATGCAGGACAGCTACCAGTTGCAGGCCGACGATGTGCTGATGCAAAAAGCCCCCATCAGCTTCGACGTGTCGGTGTGGGAGTGCTTCTGGCCGTTGATCACCGGCTGCCGCCTGCTGATCGCCGCCCCCGGCGAGCACCGCGATCCCCATCGCATCGCCCAGTTGGTGCAGGAGTACGGCGTTACCACGCTGCACTTCGTGCCGCCGCTGTTGCAGTTGTTCGTCGATGAGCCGCTGAGCGCCGAATGCCACAGCCTGCGCCGGGTGTTCTCCGGTGGCGAAGCCCTGCCGGCCGAGCTGCGCAATCGCCTGTTGCAGCAGTTGCCCAATGCGCAACTGCACAACCGCTATGGCCCGACCGAAACCGCGATCAACGTCACCCATTGGCAGTGTTCAGTCGATGACGGCGAGCGTTCGCCCATTGGCCGGCCCCTGGGCAACGTGGTGTGCCGGGTGCTGGACGCGGACCTCAATCCGTTGCCGGCGGGAGTTCCGGGTGAGCTGTGCATCAGCGGCCAGGGCCTGGCCCGGGGTTACCTGGGACGCCCGGCGCTGACCGCCGAACGCTTTGTGGTCGACCCGCTGAGCGCGGAGGGCGCGCGCCTGTACCGCACCGGGGATCGGGTGCGTTGGTGCGCCGACGGCGTGCTGGAATACCTCGGTCGCCTCGACCAGCAGGTCAAGCTGCGGGGCTTTCGGGTCGAGCCGCAGGAAATCGAAGCGCGGCTGCTGGCCCAGGACGGCGTGGCCCAGGCCGCGGTGCTGGTGCGCGACACCCTGGCCGGCCCGCAGTTGATCGGCTACTACACGCCCAATGCGCACGATGAAGATGAACAGCAGCAAAGCGCCCGGCTGAAAACTGCCCTGGCCGCCGAGCTGCCGGAATACATGGTGCCGGCGCAACTGGTGCGTCTGGACGCCATGCCCCTGAGCCCCAGTGGCAAGCTCGACCGCCGGGCCCTGCCGGAGCCGCAATGGCAGGTGCGCGAGCACGTCGAACCGAGCACCGAACTGGAACAGCAGATCGCGGCTATATGGCGCGAAGTGCTGGGCCAGCCACGCATCGGCCTCAAGGACGATTTCTTCGCCCTGGGCGGGCATTCGCTGCTGGCCACCCAGATCATTTCCCGCACCCGCCAGGCCTGCGACGTCGAGCTGCCACTGCGGGCGCTGTTCGAAGCCAGCGAGCTGGGGGACTTTGCCGAACAGGTGTTGCTGATCCAGGAGTCCGGCGCGCGCAACCAGCAGCCGCCGATTGCCCGGGTAGACCGCAGCCAGCCGGTGCCGCTGTCCTATTCCCAGCAGCGCATGTGGTTCCTCTGGCAGATGGAGCCCGACAGCCCGGCCTACAACGTCGGCGGCATGGCGCGGCTGTCCGGGGTGCTGGACGTGGGCCGCTTCGAGGCGGCGTTGCAGGCGCTGATCCTGCGTCACGAAACCCTGCGCACCACCTTCCCCAGCGTCAACGGCGTGGCCCGCCAGCAGGTGCATGCCGACACCGGCCTGCGCATGGCCTGGAAGGATTTCTCGGCCCTGGCCCCTGATGCGCGGCAGCAGCGCCTGCAACAACTGGCGGACAGCGAAGCGCACCAGCCCTTCGACCTGGAGACCGGCCCCTTGCTGCGCGCCTGCCTGGTCAAGGCCGGCGAGCAGGAGCACTACTTCGTCCTGACCCTGCACCACATCGTCACCGAAGGCTGGGCCATGGACATCTTCGCCCGCGAGCTGGGCGCGCTGTACGAAGCCTTCCTCGACGACCGCGAATCGCCCCTGGAACCCTTGCCGGTGCAGTACCTGGACTACAGCGTGTGGCAGCGCCAGTGGCTGGAATCCGGCGAGCGACAGCGCCAGCTGGACTACTGGACCGGGCAACTGGGCCGCGAACACCCGCTGCTGGAGCTGCCCAGCGACCGGCCACGCCCGGCGGTGCAAAGCCACCAGGGCGAGCTGTACCGCTTCGACTTGAGCGACGAGCTGGCGGCCCGGGTGCGGGCCTTCAATGCCGAGCACGGCCTGACCCTGTTCATGACCATGACCGCCGCACTGTCGGTGCTGCTGTACCGCTACAGCGGCCAGAGCGACCTGCGCATCGGTGCGCCGGTGGCCAACCGCATCCGCCCGGAAAGCGAAGGGCTGATCGGCGCCTTCCTCAACACCCAGGTGCTGCGTTGCCAGCTCGATGGGCAGATGAGTGTCGGCCAGTTGCTGGAGCAGGTGCGCCACACCGTGATCGAGGGCCAGTCGCACCAGGACCTGCCGTTCGATCATCTGGTGGAAGCCTTGCAACCGCCGCGCAGCACTGCCTACAACCCGCTGTTCCAGGTGATGTGCAACGTCCAGCGCTGGGAATTCCAGCAAAGCCGGCAACTGGCGGGCATGACCGTGGAATACCTGGTCAACGATGCCCGGGCCACCAAGTTCGACCTCAACCTGGAAGTCACCGACCTGGATCAGCGCCTGGGCTGCTGCCTGACCTACAGCACCGACCTGTTCGACGAGCCGCGCATTGCGCGCATGGCCGGCCACTGGCGTAATCTGCTGCAGGTCCTGATCGACGACCCGCAACGGCGCCTGTGCGAGTTGCCACTGCTGCAGGCCGATGAACAGCAGCACCTGCTGGACAGTTTGAGCGTCGAGCCTGGCGAGCAACGCCTGGATCAGTGCATCCACCACCTGTTCAGCGAACAGGCCCTGGCCCGCAAGGACGCCCCGGCCCTGACCTTCGCCGGACAGACCCTGAGCTACAGCGAGCTGGACAGCCGCGCCAACCGCCTGGCCTGGATGCTTCGTGAGCGTGGTGTGGGCCCGCAGGTGCGAGTCGGCCTGGCCCTGGAGCGTTCCCTGGAAATGGTCGTCGGCCTGCTGGCGATTCTCAAGGCCGGCGGCGCCTACGTGCCCCTGGACCCGGAATACCCCCTGGACCGCCTGCACTACATGATCGAAGACAGCGGCATCGGCCTGCTGCTCAGCGATGCGCGGATGTTCGCCGCCCTGGGCGAGCTGCCGGCCGGAGTCGGCCGCTGGTGCCTGGAAGAGGACGGTGCGCTGCTGGCCGACTACCCGGCGGGCGAATTGCCCTTCATCAGCCTGCCCCAGCATCAGGCGTACCTGATCTACACCTCCGGTTCCACCGGCCAGCCCAAGGGCGTGGTGGTGTCCCACGGGGAAATCGCCATGCACTGCCAGGCGGTGATCCGCCGCTTCGGCATGCGCCCGGATGACTGCGAGCTGCACTTCTATTCCATCAACTTCGACGCCGCCACCGAGCGCTTGCTGGTGCCGCTGCTCAGCGGCGCCCAGGTGGTACTGCGGGCCCAGGGCCAGTGGGACGCCGAAGAGATCTGCCAACTGATCCGTCAGCACCGCATCAGCATCCTCGGTTTCACCCCCAGCTACGGCAGCCAGTTGGCCCAGCATCTGGCGACCCAGCAGCAGACCCTGCCGGTGCGCATGTGCATCACCGGCGGCGAGGCCCTGACCGGCGAACACCTGCAGCGCATCCGTGCGGCCTTCCAGCCGAACCTGTTCTTCAACGCCTACGGCCCCACCGAAACCGTGGTCATGCCCCTGGCCAGCCTGGCGCCGCAGCAGTTGGCCGAAGGCGTGGCCAGCGTGCCCATCGGCAGCATCGTCGGGGCCCGGGTGGCTTACATTCTCGATGCCGATCTGGCGCTGGTGCCCCAAGGGGCGACCGGTGAGCTGTATGTCGGCGGCGCCGGTCTGGCCCAGGGTTATCACCGTCGTCCGGGGATGAGTGCCGAGCGTTTTGTCGCCGATCCGTTCGCCACCGATGGCGGGCGCCTGTATCGCACCGGGGACCTGGTGCGCCAGTGCGCCGACGGCCAGGTGGAATACATCGGCCGGGTGGACCATCAGGTGAAGATTCGCGGTTTCCGCATCGAGCTGGGGGAAATCGAAACCCGCCTGCTGGATCATCCGGCCGTGCGTGAAGCGGTGGTGCTGGCCTTGGATACCCCGGCCGGCAAGCAGCTGGCTGGTTACCTGGTGACCGAGGTGGCCGAGCACAACGAGGTGCAGCAGGCCAACCTGCGTGAAGCCCTCAAGCAGCAGCTGAAAACCCAGTTGCCGGACTACATGGTGCCGACCCACCTGATCCTCCTGGCCAGCATGCCGTTGACCGCCAACGGCAAGCTCGATCGCCGGGCCCTGCCATTGCCGGACCCGGAGCTCAACCGCCAGCAGTACGTGGCGCCGAGCAACGAGCTGGAACAGACCCTGGCCAGGGTCTGGGGCGAAGTGCTGAACGTGCAGCAAGTGGGCCTCAACGACAACTTCTTCGAACTGGGGGGCGACTCGATCCTGTCGATCCAGGTGGTCAGCCGCGCCCGCCAGCTGGGGATCCACTTCACCCCGCGCGATCTGTTCCAGCACCAGACGGTGCAAACCCTGGCGCGGGTCGCCAGCCACACTCAGCGCGTCAGCGCCGAGCAGGGCCAGCTCAGTGGCGAAGCGCCGCTGACGCCGATCCAGCACTGGTTCTTCGACAGCCGCATTCCCCAGCCGCAGCACTGGAACCAGGCGCTGCTGCTGGAGCCGCTGGGTGTCCTTGATGCCCAGTTGCTGGAGCAAGCCCTGCTGGCGCTAGTGGAGCAGCACGACGCCCTGCGCCTGCGCTTCAACCAGGCGGGCGGGCAGTGGCGCGCCGAGTACCTGCCGTTGTCCGATGCTCCCTTGCTGTGGCAGGTGCGGGTGCCGTCCATGGCCACCTGCGAGGCACTGTTCGCCGACGCCCAGCGCAGCCTCGACCTGGAACACGGGCCGCTGTTGCGGGCGGTGCTGGTGGACGGCCCTGAAGGCGAGCAACGCCTGTTGCTGGCCGTCCACCACCTGGTGGTGGACGGTGTGTCCTGGCGCGTGCTGCTGGAAGATTTGCAAAACGCCTATCGTCAGTTGCAAGCCGGAAAGGCCCTGAAGCTGCCGGCCAAGACCAGTGCCCTGCGGGACTGGTCGAGCCGCCTGCAAGCCTATGCCGGCAGCGAATCCCTGCGTGAAGAGCTGGGCTGGTGGCAGCAGCAACTGGCCGGCCCGGCCGCGCAACTGCCAGGCTTGAATGCCGCTGGCAGCCAGCAGCATCAGCAGGCCCGCAGCCACAGCGTGACCCTGGATGCCGAGCGCACCCGGCAACTGCTGCAACAGGCGCCGGCGGCCTACCGTACCCAGGTCAACGACCTGCTGCTGACCGCCCTGGCCCGGGTGCTGTGCCGCTGGAGCGGGCAGCCTTCGGCCCTGGTGCAACTGGAAGGCCACGGCCGCGAGGCGCTGTTCGACGAGATCGACCTGACCCGCACCGTCGGCTGGTTCACCAGCGCCTATCCACTGCGCCTGACCCCGTTGCAGGTGGAAGAAGCGGCCGGGCAGGGGGCCTCGATCAAGGCCATCAAGGAACAACTGCGGGCCGTGCCGCACAAGGGCCTGGGTTACGGCGTGCTGCGCTACCTGGCGGATGACGCCTGCCGCGAGGCCCTGGCAGCGCTGCCGCTGGCGCCGGTGACCTTCAACTACCTGGGGCAGTTCGACCAGAGCTTCGGCGCCGACGCCTTGCTGCGCCCGCTGGATGAATCCGTGGGCCCGGCCCATGCACCGGAAGCACCGTTGCCCAACGAACTGAGCATCGACAGCCAGGTGTATGGCGGCGAGCTGGTGCTGCGCTGGACCTACAGCAGCGAACGTTTCGACGCCGAGCTGATCGGCGAGCTGGCGGACGCCTACCTGGGTGAGCTGCACAGCCTGATCGCCCATTGCCTGAAGGACGATGCCGGTGGCCTGACGCCGTCGGACTTCCCCCTGGCGCGTCTGACCCAGGCCCAGCTCGATGGCCTGCCGGTACCGGCTGTGCAGATCGAGGATGTCTACCCGCTGACCCCGATGCAGGAGGGCATGCTGTTGCACACCCTGCTGGAGCCGGGCACCGGCCTGTATTACATGCAGGACCGCTACCGCATCAACAGCGAACTGGACCCGGAGCGTTTCGCCCAGGCCTGGCAGGCGGTGGTGGCGCGCCACGAAGCCCTGCGCGCGTCTTTTTGCTGGAACGTCGGCGAAGACATGCTGCAAGTTATCCACAAGCCGGGCCGCACCCCGATCGAGTTTCTCGACTGGAGCGCGGTGCCCGAGGCCGAGCAGGAAGCCAAGCTGCAAGCCTTGCATAAGCAGGAGCGCGAGGCCGGCTTCGATCTGCTCAACCAGGCGCCGTTCCACCTGCGGCTGATCCGCGTCGGCGCTGCGCGCTACTGGTTCATGATGAGCAACCACCACATCCTCATCGATGCCTGGTGCCGCTCGCTGCTGATGAACGACTTCTTCGAAATCTATACCGCCCTCGGTGAAGGCCGCGAGGCGCAGCTGGCGGTGCCGCCGCGTTACCGCGACTACATCGGCTGGCTGCAGCACCAGAGCCTGTCCGAGGCGCGGCAGTGGTGGCGACAGAACCTTGAAGGTTTTGAACGCACCACGCCGATCCCCAGCGACCGGCCGTTCCTGCGCGAACACGCCGGTGACAGCGGCGGCATGATCGTCGGCGACTGCTACACCCGCCTGGATGCCCGGGATGGTGCGCAACTGCGGGAACTGGCGCAGCAGCATCAGCTCACCATCAACACCTTTGCCCAGGCGGCCTGGGCCCTGGTGCTGCGGCGCATGAGCGGCGATCGCGACGTACTGTTCGGCGTTACCGTGGCCGGGCGCCCGGTGGAAATGCCGGAGATGCAACGCACCGTCGGCCTGTTCATCAACAGCATCGCCCTGCGGGTCAAGCTGCCCCAGGACGGTGAGCGCTGCAGTGTGCGCCAGTGGCTCAGCGCCTTGCTCGACAGCAACATGCAGCTGCGCGAATACGAGTACCTGCCGCTGGTGGCGATCCAGGAAACCAGCGAACTGCCCAAGGGCCAGCCGCTGTTCGACAGCCTGTTCGTGTTCGAGAACGCGCCGGTGGAAGTCTCGGTGCTGGACCGTGCCCAGAGCCTGAACGCCAGTTCGGATTCCGGCCGTACCCACACCAACTTCCCGATCACCGCGGTGTGCTACCCGGGGGATGACCTGGGCCTGCACCTGTCCTACGACCAGCGCTACTTCGAGCAGGCGACCATCGAGCGCATGCTCGGCGAGTTCAAGCGCCTGCTGCTGGCGCTGATGCAGGGCTTTCATGGCGACATGGCCGAACTGCCGCTGCTGGGCGAAGAAGAGCAGGACTTCCTGCTGGCCGGCTGCAACCAGAGCGAGCATGAGTACCCGCTGGAGCGCAGCTACGTGGAACTGTTCGAGGCCCAGGTGGCGGCTCATCCGCAACGCATCGCCGCCAGTTGCCTGGACCAGCGTTACAGCTATGCCGAGTTGAACCGCTGCAGCAACCGCCTGGGCCACGCCCTGGTTGCCAACGGCGTGGGCTTTGATCAGCCGGTGGCCCTGCTGGCCGAGCGCGGCCTGGAACTCTTGGGCATGATCATCGGCAGCTTCAAGGCCGGGGCCGGCTACCTGCCCCTGGACCCGGGCCTGCCGGGCCAGCGCCTGGGCCGCATCATCGAGCTCAGCCGCACGCCGATCCTGGTCTGCACCGCGGCCTGCCGCGAACAGGCCCAGGCCCTGCTGGACGAGTTCGGCTGTGCCGGGCGTCCGCGGCTGCTGGTCTGGGAAGAGCTGCAAGCCGCCGGGCATGCCGAGCACAACCCGGGCCGCTACAGCGCGCCGGACAACCTGGCCTATGTGATCTACACCTCCGGTTCCACCGGCCTGCCCAAGGGCGTGATGGTGGAGCAGCGCGGCATGCTCAACAACCAGCTGAGCAAGGTGCCGTACCTGCACTTAAGTGAGGCCGACGTGATCGCCCAGACCGCGTCCCAGAGCTTCGACATTTCGGTCTGGCAGTTCCTTGCCGCACCGCTGTTCGGCGCTCGGGTGGACATCGTGCCCAACACCATCGCCCACGATCCCCAGGGGCTGTTGGCCCACGTCGAGGAGCAGGGCATCACGGTGCTGGAGAGCGTGCCGTCGCTGATCCAGGGCATGCTCGCCCAGGACGCCATCGCCCTGGATGGCCTGCGCTGGATGCTGCCCACCGGCGAGGCCATGCCGCCCGAGCTGGCGCACCAGTGGCTGCTGCGTTATCCACAGGTCGGCCTGGTCAACGCCTACGGCCCGGCGGAGTGCTCCGATGACGTGGCCTTCTTCCGTGTCGATATGGCCTCGACCCGTGGCGCCTACCTGCCCATCGGCACGCCCACCGACAACAACCAGCTGTACCTGATGGACGAAGCCCTGGAGCTGGTGCCCCTGGGAGCGGTGGGTGAATTGTGCGTGGCTGGCACCGGTGTTGGCCGTGGCTACGTCAGCGACCCGTTGCGTACCGCGCTGGCCTTCGTGCCCCATCCGTTCGGTGCAGCGGGCGAACGCCTGTACCGCACCGGCGACCTGGCACGCCGGCGCAGCGACGGCGTACTGGAATACGTTGGCCGCATTGACCATCAGGTGAAGATCCGCGGCTACCGCATCGAGCTGGGGGAAATCGAAGCGCGCCTGCATGAACAGCCGGAATTGCGCGATGCCGCCGTGGGCGTGCAGGAGGGCGTCAACGGCAAGCACCTGGTTGGGTACCTGGTGGCCAGTGACACGAACCTGAGCCCGAGCGAATGCCTGGAGCGGATCAAGCCGCGGCTGCGCGCCGAACTGCCGGAATACATGGTGCCGCTGCACTGGTTGTGGCTTGCGCACCTGCCGCTCAACGCCAACGGCAAGCTCGATCGCAAGGCCCTGCCGGCCCTGGAGATCGGCCAGCTGCAGAGCCAGGACTATCAAGCGCCGGGCAATGAGCTGGAGCAAACCCTGGCGGACATCTGGGCCGAGGTGCTCAAGGTCGAACGGGTGGGCGTGCGCGACAACTTCTTCGAGTTGGGCGGGCATTCCCTGCTGGCGACCCAGATCGCTTCACGGGTACAGAAGACCCTGCAACGCAACGTGCCGCTGCGGGCCATGTTCGAATGCAGCACGGTGCAGGAGCTGGCCGCGTACATCGACGGCCTGGGGGCCAATGAAATCAGCGAGGAGAAAGTGGATCGGCTGAGCGACCTGATGGCCGAACTGGAGGGGCTGTGATCGACGGATGAGCGGTGGGGCGTTGTTCGCGCAGCAGGAGGACCGACATCTGGCGTAGGAGCCGGCTTGCCGGCGAAGAAGCCCGCAAGCCTTGCATCGTCCTGGCCGACGCCTTCGCTGGCAAGCCGGCTTCTACGGGCGAAGAGGCCCGCAGGTCCTCTGCTATGATCGCGCCCGGCCCAGGTCCAAGCACCTGCGCCGGGCGTTTTCATTCAAGGACCGGAACCATGGCAGAACAGCTTTACTGGCGCGACATCGAAGATTCCCTGGGCAATTGGAGTGGCCTCGGTGTCGAGGTCGAACCGGGCTCCACGGACAGACCGCCGTTGTACCTGCGCACCGGCGCCAATGCCCGGATCAAGCTGATGCACCACGACACGCCTTTGTTCTGGGCCACCCTGGCCCGGGACCACGGCGGCGTCTGGTTGGTGCGCAACCCGCTGGCGGACGGCGCCGAATGCCGGCTGCTGGCACCCATTGACTCACCCACCGTGGAGCAGCACGCCGCCCTGGCGCCCGAGCTGCGGATCAAGGCCTGGAGCCGCTATTTCGTCAGCCGTCTCAGTGAAAGCGCCCGGCACTTCCTCACCCCCGGTTTCTGGCTGGCCCAGGGCCTGCTGCCGGAGCCCTCCAGCACCGCGAGCGGCCTGGACCACTGGCGCTTCACCTCGGTGATCGACCCTTTGACCCATGTGCCCAACTGGCACCTGTACGGCGAGGATTTTCTCGACAACCTGCAACCCCAGACCCTGGAGTGGATCGACTGGTGGCATGGCGGCGGCAAGCTCATCGGCCTGCACCGTGTCGACCCCGAGGCCGGGCGCCTGAAGTGGTGGCGCAAGAAGGCCCGCGAAGGCAACCTGCCGCCGATCCTGTTGTGGTACGTCGGCGGGTTGGCGTCCTACGTGGTGATCGATGGCCATTACCGTTTGCAGGCGGCCATCGCGGAAAACCTCGCGCCATCATTCGTCGTCCTCAGCGCCACCCGCGAGCGCGGCTTCGCACCGAGCCTGGAGCATCAGCAACGAGTCATGGATTCACTGCGCAAGCGCGGCGACGCGGTGCCGCGCAACCCGGCCCTGAGCACCGAGAACCTCAACCGGGTGCTGATCCAGGCGTTCGATGACCGGCCGCAGTACCGCAGCGCTACCCCGGCCTGGGCCGGCAATGAGCCGGAGTCGCAGTGGTGCGACGAGGTGCGTCAGTGCCTGGGCGGGCAAGGGTTGGCAGACGAAGTAGACGCGGTCATTGGCCGCCATGGGTAAGGCGCTGGCCGCCTTCGCTGGCAAGCCAGCTCCTACAGGCGAATGCGCCCTCCAGCCCTCTGCTATAGTCGCGCCTGCCCGCCACAGGGCCGGTCATTGATCAAGGATTAGGGACAATCGTGGAACAGATTTTCTGGCGTGATATCGAGGATTTGGCCGGCCACTGGAACGGCCTCGGCGTGGACGTCAAACGCCCGGCCAGCGGCAAGCCCAACCTGTGCCTGCTCAGTGGCAACAACAGCCGTATGCAGTTGGTGCTCGGCGACCAGACCCTGCTCTGGGGCACCATGTCCCGCTGCCTGTATGGCGTATGGCTGGTGCGCAATCACCTGCCGGAGCAACTGCCGCAAACCCTGGTGGGCCCCATCGACTCGCCTCAGGTGGAACAACAGGCGCGCCTCGACCCGGCGTTGCGCCTCAAGGCCTGGAGTCGCTTCTTCGTCGAGCAATTGATGCAGCACCAGCCGGACTTCTTTTACCCCGGCTACTGGCTGGTGCGGGCCCTGCGCCCGGCATCGCAGAAACCGATGCGGCCGCTGCTGGAGGGCACCGAAGCCTGGTACTTCAAGGGCGGTGAAGATGCCCTGAGCCATATGCCGCAGTGGGCGATCTATGGTCGCAACATCCTCGACAACCAACAGGCCGGTACGGCGCGCTGGGTCGGGTTGGGAGAGTACGGTGGCGCAGTAGTCGGCCTGCATGCCGTGGACCCGCATTCCGGGCGCTTGAAGTGGTGGCGCAAAAAGGCCCGCGAAGGCAGCTTGCCGCCGATCCTGCTGTGGTACGTCACCGGTCTGAGCTGCTATCTGATTCTCGATGGCCATTACCGCCTGCAGGCGGCCATCGATGAAAACCTGCCGCCGGAGTTTCTGGTGCTCAGCTCGCCGCGGCTCTACCGCTATCGCCCCAACCCGCAAGAGCAGCAGAAGGTGCTGGGGGCGCTGCAAGTGCAAATCCAGCGCAAAAAACTGGACACCGGGCGCTTCAACCAGTTGCTGATCAGCACCTTCGACGACCGGCCGTATCACGGCTTCGGCAGCCAGTCCTGGGCGGGGATTGCCTCGGAGCAGGCGTGGATCGACCAGGTCAGCGGCATTCTCAAGGAGCGCGGTGACCTGAGCGACCTGGAGGAAATCCTCGAACGCGAAGCGCCGGAAGAATACCGTTGAGTCATGCTTGCGGCTGATGCCAATCGGTTTTTTGTAGCCGCTGCCGCAGGCTGCGTACGGCTGCGCAGCAGACGCGGCGATTTCAAGGCCGCCAGCGGTCTTTGACGGGAGATCGCCAAGCAAGGTCCTGCGGACCTTTTCGCAGCCTCGCCAAGGCTCGACAGCGGCTACAGCAACCCCTGGCAACCCTGTAGCCGCTGCCGCAGGCTGCGTACGGCTGCGCAGCAGACGCGGCGATCTCAAGGCCGCCTCAGGTCTTTGACGGGAGATCGCCAAGCAAGGTCCTGCGGACCTTTTCGCAGCTTCGCCAAGGCTCAGCAGCGGCTACAGGTCCGCAGGGCCATAGGTCCACAGGCCTATGCCGATTGGGGCAAGGTGGTTTCGGAAACGAGCTGGAAGGTCGCTGGAATGGTGTTTAGTCGCTTTCTTTTGTAAGGCATTTCCGAGAAACTGCGGGCCGCTTGAATGCGCCTGGTGGGCGGGCTAGGGTGCTGGAGCCATCGCCCAATCGATGGCTCGGATGTGCAAGTCCGACTGTTACCAGACGCATAAGCGCTCAGTCATGCCTGAGCGATTTCATGTTCGCCGTGTTATGGCGGCCGTGCGCGGGAGATCTTCGGATCTGCCGGGGTTCTGGTAACTCGGTCTTGCACACCCGCGTACGGCTGCCACCTTATTCGTGTGCAAGCGAACGGTGTCGGCTCCTTGTCATTACCAGGAGTTTGACCATGAAAAAGCTCGTCCCCGATCCACCCACGTCCTATCGCGATCCCGCCCTCAAGGCCGCCAACGCCACCCTGCGCGTGGCCCTGGCCCGGCAACCGCTGGACCCCGCGCTGTTCCAGCTCACGACCCAAGCCAAACCCGTTTCCCCGACTCGCTGTTCAGCGTGCGCGAAGGCGTTAGCGCCGAAGAGGCCCTGGTGCATGTGGCGCTGCTGCTCAAATGCGCCGAAGAGGTCTGCGATGAAATCACCCAGCAGGGCAGCGGCCTGGAGCGCGGGCTGATCTGGTCCATGGTGCATTCCGTGGAAATGGCCAGGGCCGTGGTCGAAGCCTTGCTCGACGGTCAGCGCGGGCGTTGAATCCGGGCATCTCCTGATACGTTTTGTCGGACGGGTTCGATTGACTGGGCTTTTTTCACGGCACAGTCTGTCGGACCTTTTTCGTCATTTCCTTGCAGGAGCTAGCCCATGCCGTTCGCCACCATCGATGGACAACCGTTGCACTACCTCGACCAGGGCCAGGGGCCGGTGGTGTTCCTGGCCGGCAGTTATTTGTGGGACACCGGCATGTGGGCGCCGCAGATCGATGCGCTGTCGGCGCAGTATCGGGTGATCGCGGTGGACCTGTGGGGCCATGGCCAGTCCGGGGCGCTGCCTGAGGGCACGGCGTCGCTGGATGATGTGGCGCGGCAGATGCTGGCCTTGCTCGACCATTTGCAGATCGAGCGCGTAACCCTGGTGGGCTTGTCGGTGGGGGGCATGTGGGGCGCGCGCCTGGCCCTGGCGGCGCCGCAGCGTATCGACGGCCTGGTGCTGATGGACACTTACCTGGGCGCCGAGCCTGCACCGACCCGGCAGTATTACTTTTCCCTGTTCCAGCAGATCGAGGACAGCGGCCTGATCGCCGAGCCGCTGCTGGACATCGTGGTGCCGATCTTCTTCCGTCCGGGGATCGATCGGCAGTCGGCGCTGTTCCAGGATTTTCGTGCCAGCCTCGCGGCACTGCCGGCCGAGCGCCTGCGCCAGAGCGTAATTCCCATGGGGCGCATCACTTTCAGCCGGGCGGATGTGCTGGATCAGCTGCAGCACCTGGATGGGCCGAACACCTTGTTGCTGTGTGGCGACCAGGACCAGCCGCGGCCACCTGCGGAAACCCTCGAGATGGCCGAACGCATTGGCTGCCCTTACCAGTGGGTTCCTGACGCGGGGCATATTTCCAGCCGGGAAAACCCGGAATTCGTGACCCGGGCCTTGTTGGCGTTTTTACAGCGCGACGGCTGAAGCCTGATTCTTCCGTTGTAGGAGCTGGCTTGCCAACGAAGAGGCCCGCAAGCCAGGTGCCCGCCTGACGGGCGCTTTCGCCGGCAAGCCGGCTCCTACGGGTGGGATACGCGTTGTAGGAGCTGGCTTGCCAGCGAAGAGGCCCGCAAGCCGGGCGCTAGCCTGACGGACGCCGTCGCCGGCAAGCCGGCTCCTATGGGGAAGGGGCGGGGTTATTTGGGGCCGAGGATCTGCGTCAGCTTGCCCGGGGCCGGGGCGCCTTGCTGCTGTTGCAACTCGCCCTTGTCGTCGAGGTAGAAGATCGCCGGGGTCGCCGACAGCTCCAGCTCTTCCATCAGTTTCATGTTGGCGTCGAGTTTGGCCTGCACCGCTGCGGGAATGCTGGCCAGGGGTTTCAGGGCGCTGCCCTTGCCGGCCTTTTCGTGATCCTGCAGGGCCTGCTGCGGGTCCTTGGCGGCCAGCAGGGCGGCGGATTTGCCCGGGCTGTCTTCGCGGATGATGCCCACCATGATATGCCGCAACTGCACTTTGCCGGCCTTGACCCAGGGCCGCGCCTGTTCCCAGAACATGTTGCAGTAGGGGCAGTTGGGGTCGCTGAACAGGTAGACGATGCGTGGTGCATCGGCCTTGCCGTCGGCGATCCAGTTGCTCTTTTCCAGGTTGCCCCAGACTTCCTTGGCCATGGGCGCGTAGACCAGTTTCTGCAACGGTTCGGCGCTCAGGTCCTTGCCGTCGGCATCGTAGAGGTTGCCCAGCAGCACGTGCTTGCCGTCAGGGGTGAGGTACAGGGTCATGCCGCGGTTCTGGTACTGCGCGGCGTAGCCCTTGAGGCCGTCCGGGGCGTCGAAGCTGCCGATGATCTTGGCGCCTTTTTCTTCGATCTTGCGAATGGGCGCAGGCAGTTCCTCGGCCTGTAGCAGCGGAGCGTTGAGCAACGCCGCGCCCAAAGACAGGCTCAGCAAGTGGCGGATGAAGGGCATGGCAGTTTCCTTGAAGGGGCGACCGAGGTCGGGTGGGCGTCGTCGAAGTTTTCCAGGGCCCGGGCCAGGCTGGCTTCCGAGAGTTCCCCCAGGTGGCTGCCCAGCAGGCGGCCATCGGCGCTATAGAACAGCGTAGTCGGCAGGGCCATGGAGCCCACGGCCTTGCCCAGGCGGCCACTGCCGTCGAACAGCACGTTGTCCAGGTTCAGGTCCTGGGTGGCCAGGAAGGTGCTGACGCTTTGCATGCTTTCGGCCTGGTTGACGAACAGGAAGGTCAGGTCCGGGCGTTGCTGCTGGGCTCTCTCCAGCACCGGCATCTCCCGCCGGCACGGGGGGCACCAGGTGGCCCAGAGGTTGATCACCAGCGGGCCACCCTGGTAGTCGGTGAGTTGCACGGTTTCGCCGGCGGCATTGCGCAGGGCCACTTCCGGCAGGCGCGTGCCCTGGTCGTAGAGGGTCAGGGCCAGGGTGGCCAGCAGCCAGAAGGCCAGGCCGCTGGCCACCCCGGCACCCAATGGGCGGCGCAGCGCCGGGCGTTTCCAGCCCCAGGCCAGGGCCGCCAGGAGCATGACGATCACCCCCGGCCAGGCCAGGAAGCCGCCGTCGCGCAGGTCGATGATCATCCACAGGTCGTGCTGGTAGTGCTTCCAGTAAGCGAGCACGAAACTGACCCGGGCGGCGAGCATGCCCAAAAGGAACAGGCTGAACAGCACGGACTCGGGGTTGTCACCGCCGCGCTTGGCCACGCGCCAGCCCACCAGGGTGGCCAGGGCCAGGGCACTGATCAGCAGCAGGTGGTTGAGGGCGATGGCAAAGGTGCCGATGGTAAAGGTCAGCATCAACGGGCTTCCCGGGTCTGGGTCCAGCGTTGCAGGAAGGCGTTGGCATCCACTTCGCCGGTGATGCGCTGGCTGCGGCGTTCACTGCCGTCCGGGCCGATCCACAGCATGCTCGGTGGCCCCGGCACCTTGTAGCGGCTCAGGAGTTCGCGGCCGTCGGCGTTGTCCAGGGTCACGTCCAGGCGCAGCAGGCGCACATCCTTCAGGGCCTCCAGCACCTGAGGCTGGCCGAACACGGTTTTCTCCATGATCTTGCAGGACACGCACCAGTCGGCGTAGTAGTCCAGCAGCACCCACTGGCCCTGGGCCCGGGCGCTGTCCAGGGCGCCTTGCAGCTCGGCGGGGGACTTCACCGTGGTGAAGGCATCATGGGCCGTGACGCTATTGGCCACAGGGCCACCGCTGTAGACCTTAAGCGGCCGCCACAGGTCGTCGCCGCCACCGGCGGCACCCACCAGCAGCATGCCGCCCCAGGCCGCGAACAGCAGCGCGCCGGCACCGAACAGGTGCAGCAAGCGGCCGGCAATCGCCCGTTGCTGCCAGGCGCAGTAGGCCACCACCAGGGCCAGGGCGCCCCACAGCCCCATCCACAGGCCGGGGTTCAGTACCGGGCGCAGCATGTAGATGGCGGTGCCCAGGAACAGGATGCCGAATACACCCTTGAGCAGGTTCATCCACGGGCCGGGCTTGGGCAGGAAGCGGTTGCCCAGGGTCACCAGCAGCAACAGCGGCAGGCCGATGCCAAGGCCCAGGGCGAACAGGGCCAGGCCGCCAAACAGCGCGTTGCCGGTCTGGGCGATGTACAGCAGGCCGCCGGCCAGTGGCGCGGTCATGCACGGGCCCACCAACAGGGCCGACAGCGCGCCGAGAATGCCGCAGCCAATCAGGCTGCCGCCCTGGCGCTGGCGGCTGGCGCCTTCCAGGCGGTCGCGCAGCAGGGCCGGCATCTGCAGCTCGAAGAAGCCGAACATCGGCAGCGACAGCAGCACGAACAGCGCGGCGAAGCTGCCCAGGACCCAGGGTTGTTGCAGCCAGGCTTGCAGGTTGCTGCCCAAAAGGGCGGCGATTACCCCCATGCCGGCATACACCAGGGCCATGCACAGCACATAGCTTGAGGCCAGGGCCAGGCCCCGGCGCGGGCTGGCGCCGCTGCCCACCACCATGCCGGCCAGAATCGGCAGCATCGGCAGCGAACAGGGGGCGAAGGCCAGCAGCAGGCCGAAACCGAAGAAGGCCAGCAGGCCCAGGCCCCAGGATTTGTGTTGCAGGTCATTGGCCAGCAACTGGTCCTGGGCCGAGCCATTGCTGGTGGGCGCGACGTTGCTGGCGGCCACTGCCGGCGCACCGCCCAGGTCCACTTCCAGGGTTTGCGGCGGGTAGCACAGGCCGGCGTCGGCGCAGCCTTGCCAGCCCAGCTTGACCTTGCCGCTGGCGGCGGCCGGCAGCTTCACTTCCAGGCCCTGGCGATACACCGTCTGCTGGCCGAAGAATTCGTCGCTGTGGTCTTCACCGGCCGGCAGGGTGGGTTGCAGCTCTGGCGCCACGCCGTCGAATTTCAGGCGCTTCTGATACAGGTAGTAGCCGTCGGCGATCTGCCAGAACAGCTGGGTTTCCCCTGAAGGCAGGCGCTCGGAGGTGAAGACGAAGGCCTTGCCCACCGGCAGGAAGTCGGGCTTGACCTCGAACGGGTTGTTGCCGGCGTGCGCCAGTGTGGTGAAGAGCATGAACAACAGGAGAAACAATCGACGCATGGCCAAGCCTTAAACCGGTGCAAGTTGCGAGCACAATGGCCGGTCCTGATTAACCGATGATTAACCATACTTGGCTTGTGGCCAGGAAACGGCGGGCATAATGTCCGCTTAATCCGCAGCCCGCTTAATCAACGCCTTTGTACAGGACCGACCATGCACGTACTTGTCTGTGAAGATGATGAGCTGATTGCCAGCGGGATAGTCGCCGGCCTCACGGCCCAGGGCCTGACGGTCGAGCATGTGGCCACCGCTTCGGCAGCGCGGGCCATGCTCGGCGTGGCCGATTTCGACGTGATGGTACTGGATCTTGGCCTGCCGGATGAAGACGGTTTGAAGCTGCTCAAGCAGCAGCGCCAGCAGGGCCTGGAGATTCCGGTGCTGATCCTCACCGCCCGCGACTCGGTGACCGACCGGGTCGATGGCTTGCAGGCCGGTGCCGACGATTACCTGCTCAAGCCCTTCGACCTGCGGGAACTGGCGGCGCGCCTGCACACCCTGTTGCGCCGGGTGGCGGGGCGCAGCGTCAACCTGATCGAGCACGGGCGCTTGACCTATGACCCGAGCACCCGGGAAACCCTGCTCGGCGGCCAACCGGTGGACCTCTCGCGGCGCGAGCAATCCCTGCTCCAGGCGCTGCTGCACAACCGTGGCAGGGTGCTGTCCAGCGAGCAACTCAAGGACAGCGTCTACGGTTTCAACGATGAGCTGGAGAGCAACGCGCTGAATGTGCATATCCACCACCTGCGGCGCAAACTCGGCAACGGCATCGTCGAAACCGTGCGCGGCCTCGGCTATCGCCTGGGCCCGGCCGACGGTGAGGAGAACCGCTAAGTGAGAAGCCTGCGCCTGCGCCTGAGCATGACCCTGGGCGCTGCCTTCATCCTGATCTGGGCCCTGGCCGCGGCCTGGATGCTCAGTGACCTGCGCAACCAGATGATGTTTTCCCTGGACCAGCGCCTGGTCGCCTCGGCGCGCATGGTCGCCGGGCTGCTGGAGCAGATGCCGGCGCTGCCGTCCCATGGCCCGAGCAACCAGATCAACAGCGCGGCCCTGACCATCCCCGGCGGCATGGCCTGCCAGGTCAGTTCCCTGCGCGGGCAGATCCTGGCCCGCAGCCACAGCACTCCGGAGCACCCGCTGGAAGCCGAGAAGCTGGGCTTTCACGACCAGATGATCGACGGCGCGCCCTGGCGCACCTTCACCCTGGTGCGCGGCGACATGCGCATCACCACCGCGGATCGCCAGGTCGAGCGCGAAGCCCTGAACATGTCGGTGCTGCTGGCGGCTTCGGTGCCGGTGGGCGTGGCCCTGCTCGGCTGCCTGTGGCTGCTGTGGCTGGGCATCGGCCAGAGCCTGGCCCCGCTGAACCGGATTCGCGACGCGCTGATGCGCCGCAGCGCCGACTCCCTGGAACCGTTGCAGATCCAGCCCATGCCCAGCGAGCTGCGGCCGCTGCTGGAAACCCAGAACCAGCTGTTCCAGCGCATTGCCAAGACCATCGAGCGCGAACGCCGCCTGACCGGTGACGCCGCCCACGAATTGCGCAGCCCGCTGACCGCGATCAAGACCCACCTGCAAGTGGCGCGCATGACCGAAGGTGCGGCCCGGGATCAGTCCCTGGCCCGGGCCGAGGAGGGCGCCGACCGCATGCACCGCACCCTGGAGCAGTTGCTGTTGCTGGCCCGGGTCGAGGGCAGCCTGTCGTTCGACGACGGCGTGCACTGTACTGCCGAACAGGTGGCGCGCCTGGCGATCCAGGACGCCGCCGTGGGCGCTCGGGCCCGGGTCAAGCTGCATATGCAAGGCAAGGCCGGCGAGGCTGCGGTGGAAATGCCCTCGACCCTGGCCATCGCTGCCTTGCGCAACTTGCTGGACAACGCACTGCGCCACACCCCTGAAGAATGCCCGGTGGAGCTGAATCTGGAGACAGTCGGCGCCCGGGTGCGTTTCCAGGTCCGCGACCATGGTTCGGGCATTCCCGCGCAAGACTTGCAGCACCTGACCCAGCGCTTCTGGCGCGACAGCCAGAGCAGTGGCTGTGGCCTGGGCCTGGCGATTGTCCAGGCCATCGTCCAGCGTTGTGGTTGCGAGCTGAATTTCGACAGCCGCCCCGATGGCCTGCGAGTCGAGCTGACCCTGCCTGCCCACCGCGCCTGACCCATCACCTTCCCCTGTAGGAGCCGGCTTGCCAGCGAAGGGGCCCTTGAGACCGCCTTCGCCAGCAAGCTGGCTCCTACGGGGCGGCATGTGCAATTTCCTCGCCCCGGGGTGTAAATCCCCACCGCGCTGAAGCGTTTTTAGAACAGGAAAACCTGTCAGTGCGCGCCCGCGCTTGGGCTGCGCATCCGGCCGGTGGCCGTTTTGCTCAAATTGCAGCGTGAGGGTTCGAGACATGTCAGCCGTTACCAGCCTGATGGAAGATTCGCCGGTGGGCCTTGGCGCCGCCCCGCAAGAGACGCTTTACCAGTTCGACGAGTCGCCCCTGCTGGCCCGCCAGAGCCGCCAGGAATCCAATGCCCGCAGCTATCCACGGCGCATTCCCCTGGCCCTTAAGCGGGCCAGCGGCATTCACGTCGAAGACGTCGAGGGTCGGCGTTTCATCGATTGCCTGGCCGGTGCCGGGACTTTGGCCCTGGGCCACAACCACCCGGTGGTGATCGCCGCGATCCAGCAGGTGCTGGCCGATGAATTGCCGCTGTTGACCCTGGACCTGACCACCCCGGTCAAGGATCAGTTCGTCCAGGACCTGTTCGGCCTGTTGCCCGAGGCCCTGGCTGGCGAGGCCAGGATCCAGTTCTGCGGCCCCACCGGCACCGATGCCGTGGAAGCCGCGCTGAAGCTTACGCGCACCGCTACCGGGCGCAGCACCGTGCTGTCGTTCCAGGGCGGTTACCACGGCATGAGCCAGGGTGCGCTGAGCCTGATGGGCAGCCTGGGGCCCAAGCGCGCCCTGGCCGGGCTGCTGAACAACGGCGTGCAGTTCCTGCCGTTCCCCTATGACTACCGCTGCCCGTTCGGGCTGGGGGGCGCCGAAGGGGTCAAGGTCAACCTGCATTACCTGGAAAACCTGCTCACCGATCCGGAAGCCGGGGTGGCCCTGCCAGCGGCAGTGATTGTCGAGGCGGTGCAGGGCGAGGGCGGGGTGATCCCGGCCGACCTGGAATGGCTGCAAGGCGTGCGCCGCATCACCGAGAAGGCCGGGGTGGCATTGATCGTCGATGAAATCCAGAGCGGCTTCGGTCGCACCGGCAAGATGTTCGCCTTTGAGCACGCGGGGATCATTCCCGATGTGGTGGTGATGTCCAAGGCCATCGGCGGCAGCCTGCCGCTGGCGGTGATGGTCTATCGCGACTGGCTCGACACCTGGCAGCCGGGTGCCCACGCCGGCACCTTCCGCGGCAATCAGATGGCCATGGCCACCGGTTCCGCGGTGATGCGCTACCTCAAGGAACACCGGGTGCCCGAGCACGCGGCGGCCATGGGCGAGCGCTTGCGCGAGCACCTGCTGATCCTGCAGCGCGACTTCCCGCAACTGGGGGATATCCGTGGTCGTGGCCTGATGCTCGGGGTGGAACTGGTGGACCCGGCCGGCGTGCCGGATGCCCAGGGCCATCCACCCCAGCATGCGCGCCTGGCACCGCTGGTGCAGCGCGAATGCCTCAAGCGCGGGCTGATCCTGGAGCTGGGCGGGCGCCACGGCGCCGTGGTGCGTTTCCTGCCGCCGCTGGTAATCACCGCAGCGCAGATCGACCAGGTGGCCCAGATCTTCAGTAAAGCCGTAGCGGCGGCAGTGGCCAGCCTCTAATTTTTTGCCCCGCCGTTTCGTTCCTTCTACACAACCGCCGTGCGCTGAGCGCGGCGAACCTTATCAGTGATGGAGACAAGCAATGACTTCAGTATTCGACCGTGAGGACATCCTGTTCCAGGTGGTGGTCAACCATGAAGAGCAATACTCGATCTGGCCCGACTACAAGGCCGTGCCCCAGGGCTGGCGCACTGTGGGCAAGAGCGGTTTCAAGAAGGACTGCCTGGCCTACATCGAAGAAGTCTGGACCGACATGCGTCCCCTGAGCCTGCGCCAGAAGATGGACCAGCAGGCCGTAGCCGGCTGACCTGTAGCCGCTGCCGAGCCTGCGAGGCTGCGCAAAGGGCCGCAGGACCTTCAGCGATCTCACGAGCAGCGCCTCCTGCGGAGCCGTTCGCAGCCTGCGGCAGCGGCTACAAAGATCCCGGATCAAGATTGTTCTGTAGCCGCTGCTGAGCCGTGGCGAGGCTGCGAAAAGGGCCGCAGGACCTTCAGCGATCTCACGAGCAGCGCCTCCTACGGAGCTGTGCGCAGCCTGCGGCAGCGGCTACAGAGGCGCTGCCTTCTTGAGCTTGGCGGTTTTTCATGCCGGGCGATCAGCCCCCGCGCTTGACGGCCTGCAAGGTGTAGCTCAGTGGCAGGCGCCATGGCGCTTCCTTGAGTCGCCATTCGCCGCGTTCATCCACCACCATCTGCCCGGGCAGGGCTTCCCAGGGGATGCTCTGGTGCTCCACCAGTCCCGTGATGTCCAGGCCCTGGGCCAGCAAGGCGCTGATGATCTCTCCCAGGCCGTGGTTCCATTCGTGGGTCATGGTGGCCTTGAGGGGGCTGTCGGTTTCCACGTAGGTGTTTTCGTCGTCCCAGACCAGAGGCTCGCGGGTTTCGAAGTAGGGCAGTTCCACCCGCAATGAGTCGTGGTGATCTTCGTTGATGGCCCAGAGCATCGGGTGGCCTTCGCGGATGAACAGCCGGCCACCGGGCTTGAGCAGGGCGCCGACGGTCTGCGCCCAGCGCTCGATGCTCGGCAGCCAGCACAGGGCGCCGATGCCGGTGTAGACCAGATCGAAGTTGCCTTGGGGCAGTACCTCGGCGGCCAGGAACACGTCGGACTCGTGGTAGTCGATAGGCGTATTGCAGCGTCGGGCCAGGGTCCGGGCTTCAGCCAGGGACGCCGGGGAAAAATCCACGCCGCTCATCTGCGCACCGAGGCGGGCCAGGGACAGGGTGTCGGTGCCGATATGGCATTGCAGATGCACCCCGCGCAGGCCTCGGATATCCCCCAGCAAGGGCCGGTCGAACTGCACCACGTCGGACAGATAGCCGGTTTCGTCGACAAAACGCTGCACCGCGTAGTCCGCCGAGGCGGCATGCAGGGGCGCGCGTTCGTCCCAGTTGGTCTTGTTGAGTTTTACGTAGTCGCTCATGGCGCGGGCTTCTTCTCTGGGCTTTTGGCGAAGCGCAGACTAGCACCGGAAAATGCGCGCGATCTTGAGGGAATATGTAAGCGGCCCCGGCCCCCTGACCCCGACTGTAGCCGCTGCCGAGCCATGGCGAAGCTGCGCCAAGGTCCGCAGGACCTTCAGCGATCTCAAGAGCAGCGTCTCCTGCACAGCCGTTCGCAGCCTGCGGCAGCGGCTACAGGCTCAGGGCCTGGGTGACTTTCTGTAGGTTGCCTTCCAGTTCGGCGAGCGGGTCGGCGCTGTCGGTTTCCAGCACCAGTAGCTGGCTGCCGCCGGCGCTGATGGCGGCTTTCAGTGCATCGGACGGCTGGCGGTGGTGCAGGACCAGGGCCACATCGTTGTCCTTGAGCCGGGCTTGCAGCTTTTTCAGGGCCTCGGGGGTCCATTCGTTGTCGGCCCGGGCGTCCACTTCCAGCAGTTCCAGGTTCAGGCCACTGACCAGGTACCCGAAGTGCTCGGAGAGGCTCAGCACGCTGAGGTTGTCGGCCTCGGCCAGGCGCGCTTCGCTGTCGGCGCTGAGTTTCAGCAGGCGCTGTTTGAGGCCTGCCAGGTTGCTTTCGATCTGCGGTTTGGCTTCGGGCGCCAGCCGCGCGAAGTCCGCCGCCAGCACGTCGGCCATGCGCCCCAGGTTGTTGCTGGACAGCCAGGGCTGGGCGTTGAGCCCGTCGCTCTTGCCCGGTTGCAGGGCCACCCCGGGCAGGGCGCCGTCCACCGGGCGTGCAGCGTCGATCTCGACGATGCGGATGTTGCTGCGCCGGGCGTTGGGGTACAGCGGGTCGTCCGGCCAGATCGAGCGCAGGCCGATCACTGCGTCGGCATTGAGTGCCAGCTTGGCCAGGGCCGGAGCGCCACGCCCGGTGAAATAGGCAGTCTGCCGCGAGCCCGGCAGGTTGGCCGGGGCGGCCCGTTCCAGCTTGATGTCGGTACCCTGCAGCAGGATCTGCCCCAGGCCGAAAGTCACCGGCAGGGAAGCCAGCACCGTCGGTGATTTGCTTGAGGTGGCGCTGTGCAGCGCGGTGTTGCCCATGCCGTGGCTGGCGACCACGCGCATCGGTTCGAAGTGGTCGCGCTCGGCCAGGGCCGGAGTAACGATCAGGCCGCCGAGGGCCAGGGCCAGGGTCAGGCGACGCAGTGACAGGTGAGGCAATGAACTGTGCATTTATCCGATATTCCCTTTCAGGCTGGGGACAGTGCCGCGAGCGATGGCGGCCAGGGCGAAGGCGACACCGGCCACCAGGATGATCGCGGCGCCGGAGGGCACCGGCAGGTCGAAGACGATCGGCAGCAGGATGCCGCACAGGGTGCTGACGGTGGCGATGCTCACCGAGATCCAGAAGAAGCCCTTGAGCGACTGGCTCAGCAGGCGTGCCGCGGCGGCCGGAATCACCAGCAGGGCGCCTACCAGGATGGCGCCGATGACTTTGACCGCGGCCACGGTGATCAGGGTCACCAGGATCACGAACAGGTAGTCCAGGGCCTTCACCGCTACGCCGCGTACCGCCGCCAGCTGCGGGTTGAAGCTGGCCAGCATGATGCGGTTGTACAACGGCAGGCTCAGGCCCAGCACCAGGGCGCCGACGATCAGCAGCACCAAGAGGTCGCTGCCGTTGACCGTGAGCACCGAGCCGAACAGCACGTTTTCCAGGATGTGCACGTTGATCTTGCCGGCGAGGATCAGCAGCAGGCTGGCGCCCAGGGCCAGGGACACCGAGAGGAACACGCCGATCAGGGTGTCCGGGGCCAGGCCGGTGCGGTTGCGCAGGTAGTTGAGCAGGATGCCGAACAGCAGGCAGTAGCCGAACAGGCTGCCGTAGGGGCCGGTGTAGGGTTCGCCCAGGAGGATGCCGATGGCCACCCCGGTCAGCGCCGCGTGGCCCACGGCTTCGGAGAAGAAGGCGAAGCGTTTGACCACCACCAGGGTACCCAGGCCGCCCAGCACCGGGCCGATCAGCAGCCCGGCCAGCAGGGCGTTGACCACGAACCCGTAGGCCAGGGCTTCGGGCAGGTAGCCGGCCGAAGCCCAGCCCTGGACCATCAGGCGAAAAGCTTCATAGGTCATCAGGCGGCGCTCCCGGCGGCTCGTGGATGGGTGGAGAACAGGCTGAGCAGGCGCTCCGGGGTCAGGGTCTGCTGCGCCGGGCCGTCGAACAGCACCCGACGGTTGAGGCCGGTGACCCGGTCCGCCAGGCGGCCCACGGCCTCCAGGTCGTGCTCGATCCACAACAGGGTGATGCCGCTCTGGCGCCAGTCGTGGAGCAGTCGTTCGAAGACCTGGATGCCGGCCTCGTCCAGGGCCGACATCGGCTCATCCAGTACCAGCAGTTGCGGTGCCGGGATCAGGCCCTGGGCCAGCAGTACCCGCTGGCGTTCACCGCCGGACAGGGCGCCCATGCGCCGCTTGCGCTTGTCCTGCATGCCGACTCGTTCCAGGGCCTCGCCAATGGCCTGGGCGTAGTGCCGGCTGAGGCCGAGAAAGGCCGGGCGGCGCTGGCACATGGCGGCCATGAAGTCGTCCACGGTCATGGGCAGGCCGCGGTCGAACTCCAGGGCCTGGGGCACGTAGCCGATGGTGCCGGGGGCATCCGGCCACTGCAGGCGCAACTGGCCCTGGTGCGGCATCTGCCCCAGCAGGGTCTTGATCAGCGAACTCTTGCCGCCGCCGTTGGGGCCCACCAGGGCGTGCACGCTGCCGGGCTGCACCTGGAAGGCGACGCGATCGAGGATGGTGGTGCGGCCCAGGGTCAGGCTGACCTGGTCGAACTCGATGGCCGGGCCCCGCAGCAGGGTCTCGATGGCGGTCATGCCCCGGCCTCCTGGATGGCCCGGACCACGGTGTCGAGGTTGCCCTTCATTTCCTTCTCGTACTTGTCGGCGCTGTAGTCGCCGTAGGAAATGTGCGACAGCGGGTAGAGCTTGACCCCGGATTCACGCTGGATGGTGTCGACGTAGGTGGAGGGGAAGTCCATCTCCGAGAAGATCACCTTGACGTCCAGCTCGCGCAGTTGGTCGATGGTCTTCTTCAACTGGCTGGGGCTGGGTTCGATGCCGTGGGCCGGCTCCACCACCGCGGTGACTTGCAGGCCGAACTCGCGCAGCAGGTAGTCGTAGGCAGCATGCACCGTGGCCACCCGCAGGTCGGCATTGGGCGCCTGGGTCAGCTTGGCCAGGGCGTCGGCGCGCATCTGCCGCAGGCGCTTGCCGTAGGCGCGGGCGTTATGGGTGTAGGTCTTGGCGTTGGCCGGGTCCATCTTGCCCAGCTCCCGGGCGATGTTGTTGACCTGGGCGATGGAGGCGCTGATGGAGAGGAAGGTGTGCGGGTTGACCACTTTGCCGGCGCCTCGCGCGGCCACCCCGGTGGCGGCCAGCAGCGGCACGTTTTCGTTGGCTTCGATCACCGGGATGTCCGGGCGCTCGCTGGCGGCGATCATGCGGTCGGCGAAGTCATCGTGGCCCACGCCGTTGAGCACTATCACGTCCAGGGTGCCGATGCGCTTGATGTCCTCGGCCCGGGGTTCGTAGGCGTGGGGGTTGAAGCCGGCGGGAATCAGCGGCACCACCTCGGCCTTGTCGCCGACAATATTGGCCACGTAGCTGTAGTAGGGGTGCAGGGTG
Source organism: Pseudomonas sp. NFPP12 (assembly GCF_900103205.1). Classification (NCBI taxonomy): domain Bacteria; kingdom Pseudomonadati; phylum Pseudomonadota; class Gammaproteobacteria; order Pseudomonadales; family Pseudomonadaceae; genus Pseudomonas; species Pseudomonas sp. NFPP12. The sequence continues at coordinate 30,802 of NZ_FMWW01000002.1, read as the reverse complement.
ATACCGATGCGCAGGCGCTTGGCCGGGTCGGCGCTGGCCAGGGGGCTGAGCACCAGGGCCAGCAGGCTGACCAGCAGCACCTGCAGAAAGGGGCGGCGTTGAGATGAAATAGGCATGGGCAAGCGGTCTTCTCTCGGGTGAATGCGAATGATCAGTGGCGATGCTGGCGGGTCACTCCGGCATCGAATTGCGCCACCACCTGTTGCCAGCCGGCGGCGGCCAGTGGTTCGTCGCCCAGGTCAGCGGGCAGGGCGGCGGAAGGGGCGCGGTTGAGCCAGATATCCACCTGGGTGTCATCTTCGGCGTCGATGCGCATCAGAAAGGAGCCGGCCACTTGCGGGTTCTGGCTCAGACCCAGGTAGGCCTGGTTCTGCACTGTCCAGATATGGCCACCGCGGCTCACCGAGCTGGCGTCCTGGGCGAAGGGTGCGAAGCCTTCGCCGGCCAGTTCCTCGGGGGTCGGCAGGTCCTGGCTTTCGGCGCGCAGCAGGTGGATTTCGTCGAGGGTCACCCGTAGGTCGGCATAGATGCCTTGCTCGCCGGCGCTGAGGTCGCGGCGCGCGTCCAACTGGTGGCTGGCGACACTGCCGGTCGCGGTTTCTTCGCCGCGCCACAGCACCACGGTGGCAGCCACACTCAGAATCAGTGCACACAGCAACAGCACATAGAGGGTTTCATGGCCGGCGCCGGCGGGGCGCACGACCTGGGTGGTGGCAGGAGTCATGGGGCCTCGATATCCGCTTGGTCGATCTCGACCACGTGGCCGGGGCCCGCATCGAAGAGTACGTAGAACTCGCTGGAAGGTTTCTTGAAGGTCAGGGTCGAGTCGGCCCCCAGCTTGCCCGGCACCAGGATGGTTTCGTCGTAGCCGATCACGTCCAGGGTCACCCCCGGGGCGCCGCTGCCATCGGAAAAACCACCGGTGCAGCGGATCTGCTCGGCGTCTATGGCCTTGCACTCGCACATCGGGTTGTGGGCCAGGGCGCTGTGGCTGAAGGCGCCGCCTAGCAACAACAGGGCCAGGGCGCCAAGGCGTCGAGGGGATACTGCGCAACTCATCGTTTGCCTCCTTGTTTTTCGAGCCAGGCCACGGTGGCGGGTGACGCCTGGCTCAGGGGAATGGATGCCTGGTGCATGCTGCCGTCCCAGCCTTCCATGGTGATCCACAGCTCGGAATCGGCCTTGGTCTTTTCCGGGATGGGCAGGCTGGCGCCCATGCGGTACGGGCTGCCGAAGAAGATCACCCCGGCGGCCCGCAGGCTGCGGGGCTTGCCGATGCGCAGGTAGGTGGCCTTGACCGGCTCGATGCAGGCCTGGCACAGGGCGGCGTTGAAGCTTTTCAGGTAACCGGCGGGGCCATCGCTGCGTGGCGCTTCGTTGCGCATTTCCGCCAGGCGCAGGCTCCAGGGGCCGACTTGGATCTCGCCGATCTCCCGTTCACCCAGGCCGCTTTCGCCGCGAAACAGGGCAACGTCGGCGAAGTATTTGGGCATGAAGCCCAGGGGAATCAGCAATAGCAGGATGTTCAGGTGAAAGCGCCACTTGTGCCAGAGCCGGCTCAGGTTCGAAGGCGCGGCGGCGGTGCTGGTCTGGCTCACAGGGTGCTCTCCGAGGTTTCGGCGCTCATGGCCGGGGCGGGTGCCTGGGCGGGTTTGCTGGCGGGGCGCGCCCGGGCGGCCTTTTCTTCGCGCTTGAGGGCGTTGGCGGTGGCCAGGGCGGTGCGCTTGGTCCAGATCAGCAGGCCGCTGAGGACCATCATGCTCAGCACCAGGCCGAAGAAGAACCAGATCAGCTTGATCCAGAGGCCGCCGAAATCACCGGTGTGCAACGGGCGCATGGATTCGGTGACGAACTCCAGGGTGTTGCGGTCTGCCAGCAGGTGCGAGGTGTCCAGGGAGCCGGTATAGGGGTTGATGTTGGCGGTCTGGTACATCAGCGGATACCAGCCGCGGCCGCCGACATACAGGTGGCTGTAGGCGTTGCTCGGCAGGCTGACGAAGCTGATGTCGAAGCCGGGGATTTTCTGTGTGGCAATGCCGATGGCCTGGTCCAGGCCGATCATCGGCGCCGGGCTGCCATCGCCCGTGGTCGGCACTTGTTCACGGGCGATCACCGGGACCACGGGTTCGCTGGAGATACTGATGTGGTTGTCCGAAAGAATCGCTTCGATCATGAACCAGGTGCCGGTGATGGAGATCACCGCGATGAACCAGATTGACCAGATACCGCTCAGGCGATGGAAATCACCCCAGAAGATCCGTGCGCCATGGCGCAGGCGCAGGGTCGGCTTGAGAAAGCCTTTCCAGAACTTCTTGTAGACCACCAGCCCGGTGATCAGCGACACCAGCATGGGCAGGCCCAGCAAGGACACCAGGTACCAGCCCCAGCTGTAGCCGTTGGTGAAGGGCACCAGCCACCAGCCGTGCAGGGCGCGGGTGAAGCCCTGGAAATCGAACTGCGGGCTGGTGCCCTGGATCACCCCGGTGTAGGGGTTGACGTAGAGCGTCGGCGAGCGGCCGTCCGGGTAGCTGACACTGACACTCAGGGCGAAGTGGCTTTCATCCGGGGTGACGATGGTGTCCACCCGGGTCTGGGGTTCGGCGCGCTTGATGGCCTGGACGATCTGGTCGTAATTCAGCGGTTGTGCGTCATCGCTGGGCTTGCTGGCGCGCACGTCGGGGTTGGCCAGCCACACGATCTCCTGGCTGACCACCGCCAGGGTGCCGGTGACGCAGACAATCAGCACAAAGAACCAGATGGGCAGGGCCAGCCAGCTGTGCACCAGAAACCAGATTTTTGAACGGGACTTCTTCGACATTGAATGGGCGTCTTGATTCGAGGAATGGAGCGGCACTGGAACCCGGGACCGGGCCCGGGACAAAAAGCGCCGGGCATAGCCTGGGCCAACGCGGCCTGCTGCATCTAATTAAGACGAATGAGAATCGTAAATCCCGAAAGGCGATATGAAAGTAAATGTTACGAAGCTGCGAAACCCTCGTGAAAGCCGCTGCTTGACTGGTTTGGCCAATGCCCATGGCCCCGTAGGAGCGGGCTCGCCCGCGAACGGGTCCGCGAGACGCCTTCGCCGGCAAGCCGGCTCCTACAGGGGCAGGCTCAGCCGGCCTGTTGCTGGAACATTTCCCGGGCCCTTCGGCCGATTTCCTCGGCGCTCAGTTCCTCCTTGCGGCTGGCGAGGAACCACACATGCCCGAAAGGGTCGCGCAGGCTGCCGCTGCGATCGCCGTAGAACTGGTCCTTGACCGCCGACACTTCGGTGCCGCCCGCGGCGATCGCCTGGGCAAAGCGGTTGTCGACATCTTCCACATACAGGTGCAGCCCGACCGATGTCTTGTGGGCTTCCGGGCTGCCCATCGGGGTTTGTTCGCAAGGGCTGCCGAGCATGATGGCCGAACCGCCGATGCGCAGTTCGGCATGGCCGACCCTGCCGTCGGGCATGTCCAGGCGCATGATCTGCACCGCGTCGAAGGCCTTCTTGTAGAACTCGATGGCCTCGGCGGCGCGCTGGATGCCCAGGTAGGGGGTGACGCCGCTGAAACCTTCGGGAATGGGATTGACGCTCATCAGGGTTTCTCCTTGATCTTGTTGTTGGGGGCGACGCTGACGCCGCGTGGAGCAGGCTTCACTCTATACCCGGGCCCTTGCCTGCCTGGCACGGGCCGACGAGGTGTCGTCCAGGCAACACTGGCCTACTGTTGGCCCATCAACAGCGTTCCAGCAATCTGCCCGGTAGAGGGCCTGATGCAGGGGCGAAATACCCACCCAAGTCCTTGAATTCATTGGGGCAGGCTTTAGGCACAGAAGCTGCAATGAGCGGCAGTCACCTTCATTCGCCCGAGAGCGCCGTATGCCTGCATTGCCTGAATCTGCCGTTTATCCCCTGCACACTCCCGCTGCCCATGTGATCCGCGATGGCGCCGAAGCCCTGGCCGTGGCCCGGCAAGTGGCCGCGATCCTGCTGGAGCAGGACGCCGAGCGCGACCGTACCCGGGAAGTACCGGCGCAGGTGGTCGACCTGTACTCCAACAGTGGCTTGTGGGGCATCAGTGTGCCTCGCGAATTCGGCGGCGCCCAGGTGTCCTATGCGGTGCTGGCCGAGGTCATCGCGATCATTTCCGCTGCCGACCCGTCCCTGGGGCAGATCCCGCAGAACCACTACTGCCTGCTGGAAGACATCCGCCTGCAGGGCACGCCGGAGCAACAGGCGCACTTTTTCGCCCTGGCCCTGCAAGGCCATCGCTTTGCCAATGCGTTGTCGGAAACCGGCGGCAAGAACGTCCAGGACATCCAGGCCACTATCCGCCGCTCGGGTGACGGTTATGTGATCAATGGCCGCAAGGGCTACTGCACCGGTTCGCTGTATGCCCATTGGCTGGCAGTGCTGGCCCTGGACGAGCAGGGCAGGGGCCAGCTGGCCTTCGTGCCCCGGGGCAGCGAGGGGCTGGCGGTGATCGACGACTGGGACAGCATCGGCCAGCGCACCACGTCCAGTGGCACCGTACTGGCCCAGGACCTCAAGGTGCCGGCCTTCAACCTGTTTCCCACCTACCGTTCCTACGAAAGCCCGACCCTGGCCGGGCCCTTCGCCCAGCTGACCACGGCCGCCATCGACGCCGGGATTGCCCGGGCGGCGCTGCGCGACACCATCGCCTTCGTGCGTGAGCATGCCCGGCCGTGGATCGATGCAGGGGTGGAGAAGGCCAGTGAAGACCCGCTGACCATCATCCAGGTGGGGGCCCTGGACATTCGCCTGGAAGCCGCCGAGGCCCTGCTGGAACGGGCCGGCCTGGCCCTGGACGCGGCCCGCCCGGCACCCGATGAAGACAATGTGGCCCGGGCCTCCCTGGCGGTGGCCAAGGCCAAGGTGCTGACCACCGAAATCGCCATCGAGGCCAGCAACAAACTGTTCGAACTGGGGGGCACCCGTTCCACCCTCAAGCGCCACAACTTCGACCGCCACTGGCGCAACGCCCGGGTGCATACCCTGCACGACCCGGTGCGCTGGAAATACCACGTGGTGGGCAACTGGCTGCTCAACGACATCAAGCCACCGCGCCATGACTGGTCCTGAACCATGGCCGAACTGTTCAAGAACATTTACTGGGCCGATATCGCCCAGGCCTGCGTCGATACCCTGAGCATGCTCGGCGCGGCCCTGGGTTTTACCGTGCTGCTGGGGCTGCCCCTGGGCGTGCTGCTGTTTCTCACCGGCAAGCGCCAGTTGCATGAAGCGGTGGGCCTGTATCGGGTGCTGTCGGTGCTGGTCAACATGCTGCGCTCCTTGCCCTTCATCATCTTGCTGATCGTGCTGATTCCCCTGACCACCTTGCTGGTGGGCACCTCGCTTGGCGTGCCGGGCACTATCCCGCCGCTGGTGGTGGGCTGCACGCCGTTCTTTGCCCGGCTGGTGGAAACCGCCCTGCGGGAAGTGGACCGCGGGGTGGTGGAAGCGACCCAGGCCATGGGCGGCAGCACCTGGCAGATCATTCGCCACACCTTGCTGCCCGAAGCCCGGGGCGGTCTGCTGGCGGCGGTCACGGTGACCGCCATCGTGCTGGTGGACTACACCGCCATGGCCGGGGTGATCGGTGGCGGCGGCCTGGGCGACCTGGCCATCCGCTACGGCTACCAGCGTTTCCAGACCGATGTGATGGTGGTCACCGTGGTCCTGCTGCTGGTGCTGGTGCAGGCCCTGCAGATGACCGGTGACCGCCTGGTGGCGCACTACAGCCGCCGTTGAAGCGATTTCTTCGAACCCAACCCGAAACACGGCCCCACGTGCGCCCCACGACGGCTGCCTGCCTCTGCCTTAGGAGCAACCCATGAAGAAGACCCTGGCCGTATTGGCCGCCGTACTGTCCCTGAGCGTCAACGCCAACGAAAAGCTGCTGGTGGGCGCGACCCCGGTGCCCCACGCCGAGATCCTCGAATTCGTCAAACCGCAACTGGCCAAGGAAGGCGTGGACCTGCAGATCAAGGTGTTCACCGACTTCATCCAGCCCAACCAGCAGCTGGCGCTGAAGAACCTCGACGCCAACTACTACCAGTACCGGCCGTTCCTCGATGACTTCAACAAGACCCGGCACACCGACCTGGTGCCCGTGGTGGGGGTGCACATCGAACCGTTCGGCGCCTATTCCACCAGGATCAAGAGCATCGCCGAGCTCAAGGACGGGGCCAGCGTTTCGATTCCCAACGACCCGGTGAACACCGGCCGGGCCCTGGTGCTGCTGGATGAAGCGGGGCTGATCAAGCTCAAGGACCCGAGCAACACCCTGGCCACCCAGCGCGACATTGTCGAGAACCCCAAGCACCTGAAGATCCGTGAACTGGAAGGCGCCTTGCTGGCCCGCTCGGTAAGCCAGGTGGACTTGGCGTTTGTCTTCGCCAACTACGCCCTGGAAGCCGGGATCGATACCAACAGCGCCTTGATCGTGGAGAAGGGCAAGGACCTGTACATCGAATTTCTGGTGGCGCGCCCGGACAACATCAACGACCCGCGGATCCAGAAACTGGCCAAGGCGCTGAACTCCGATGCCGTGCGCCAGTTCATCCTGACCCGCTACAAAGGCCAGATCGCCCCCGGCTTCTGAGCATCTGCCCCCTTGTAGGAGCTGGCTTGCCAGCGAACGGGCCCGCGAGATCGCCTTCGCCGGCAAGCCGGCTCCTACGGGGAGGCGGATTGTAGGAGCTGGCTTGCCAGCGAAGAGGCCCGCGAGATCGCCTTCGCCGGCAAGCAGGCTCCCACAGGGCGAGGCGGGTCAGGTGCGCTGTTGCGCCTGCTCCCGGTATTGCTGCTGGGTGTCGTCCAGCAGCACCTCCCTGAGCGGCACCGCCCCTACGGCCAGGGCTTTCTCGATGCTCAGGTCGTCGCCACGGGCCGCCAGCAGGGCTTGCAGCCGCTGGAACTCGCCGCACCAGATGGTCTCGATGTCTTTGTCGCGCTGGGTATCGCGCTGGGCGCTGAGGGCTACCGCGCGTACCTGCAACCGGCCGTTGTCGGCATTGCCGCCCACCTCCACGCCATACCCCGGAGTGGCGCCCTTGCGCAGCACCACCCTGCCGTCCTGGGCCCAAGCGGTGGCCATGCCCTCGCGAACTTCGTAGCCCAGGCTGGCCAGCCCTTCGAGTACCGCCTGGCGGCGGGCCAGGGCGGCGCGTTGTTGCAGCTCGGCTTCGATCAGCGCACTGAAACGGGCAATCAGCCCGTCCACTGGCGCCATATGGGCCAGGCTGCATTGGCCGGCCTGGGCCAGCTCGTTCTCGGCGGTTGCGGGGCACAAGGTCGCCACTTCGCTGGCCAGTTCCTCAAGGCGCGCCAGGCGCGCGCGGCGCTCCTGGCTGTCGCGGGTGGCCTGGGCCAGCTCCAGCACCAGGCTGTCCAGCAGCAGGTTGCGCTGCTGCACGCGGGTTTCTGCATCTATCTGGCGCAACTTGGCCAGGTAGGGTTCGGCGCTGGCCTGATCATCAAGGGTCAGCAACTGGGCAATGTGCTGCTCGATGCGTTCCAGTCTGGGTTCCGCTTGCTCATGGGCGGCGCGCCACTGCGCCAGGGTCTGGGTTGGGGTTTCGCCTTGCAGGCGCCGGGCCAGTTGCTGCTGGACCTCGCTCAGGCCCTGTTCTTCGACTGCCGCCCCCAGGCTGGCGAAACCCTGGGCCAGGATCGACTCCACAGCCGGCACCGGCTGCCCATCGGCAATCGCCCGCAACGGCTCCAGCAATTGGGCTGCGAGCGGCTTGCCTTGCAGGGCGCCCAGCAGGGTGGCGGCGTTTTCCCGCTGACGGCGGGCCAGTTGGCGCTGTTGCGTGGCTTGCTGCACCGCGCGGTTTTCCCGTTGTTGCAGATCGTCCTTGAGGAACTCGATCTCGATCGGTACCTGCTTTTGCAGGTCCTGCAGGCGATCGGCCTCGATCAACTGGCGCAACTGTTTGAACCGCTCGTGGGTGGCGGCCCGTTCCTGTTCGGTCAGTTGCCCCAGGCGTTGTGCCTGCTCTTCCCAGCGGGCAATAGCTTGCTCCAGGCGCCGCAGGTGACCGGCGCAGATCTCCAGGATTTCTTCACGGGTGACGATACGCACCACTTTCGGGCCGCTCATGGGGTTTGCTCCGTGTCTGCCAGGGCTTGGGGCTGCGTCACCGAATCGGCACCGGCCAGCGGCTGCAGGGCCTGCTCGATGGCGGCCTGCAGGCGAGCGCGCTCGCTTTGCGGGTCGTGGTACCAGGCCTGCGACGAGACCCGGTGCAGGTGGGGAATGGCCCGGCGCAGCACCGAAGGGCGCCAGATTTCCCGGGAGCGAGCGCGGGCCAGGAGGCCGTGGCGCGGGGTATCGCATTCGATGCCCAGGGCGTAGAGCCCGGTATCGGGGTGCTCGATGGCAAAGTCCAGGCCGAAGGCATCCCCTTCGTTGGCGCTGACCGGGCTCCATCCCAGGGTGCGGATGTACGCCGCCACCGCCTGGGTGAAGCCGTCGCTGTGGGCGTTGTGCTGGACCTTTGCATCCTGGCGCTCGGTGACCAGGCGCCCCAGCAGGTTGTGGCCGCTGGCGAACTCACCGGCCGACAGGGCACGGGCGTACTCCAGGTAGCCTTGCAGGTAGTCTCGCGGGCTGGCGGGTGGGCGCTGGGTGGTGAGCATGTCGGAGATATCGGCAATCGGCATCGAGGTGATCATCACCACTTTGCGCCGGGCCCGGGTCACCGCCACATTGAGTCGGCGCTCGCCGCCGGTCTGCCCCAGGACCCCGAAGTTGCGGCGGAAGCTGCCCTGGCTGTTACGCCCGAAGGTCGAGGAGAACACGATGATGTCGCGCTCATCGCCCTGGACGTTCTCGACGTTCTTGACGAACACCGACATGTCCTCGCCGTCCTCGCTGCGTTCGCGCTCCTGGCTGTAGGCTGCACGAAACGCCGGATCCTGCTCGGCGCGCAACTCCAGGCGCTCTTCGATCAGGTCGGCCTGCTTGCGGTTGAAGGTCACCACCCCCACCGAGGGGCGTTCGGCATAGGGCGCCTGCCAGAGCTCGGCCAGGTAGTCCACCACCCGTTCGGCCTCGTCGGGGTTGACCTGCTGCTGGTAGACGCCGTCCACGCGGATCAGCTCCAGCGGCTTGATGGCGAGGATATTGGCCTGGGGATGGCGTACCGGGATGCTCAGGCGGTTGCCGTAGAACGAGGCGTTGGAGAAACCGATCAGCTCGCGGTAGGCCGAGCGGTAGTGGATCTGCAGGGTGGTGGCGGGTAGCGAGCTGCGAGCCAGTTGCAGCAGGTCCGGGCAGTCCTTGATTTCGCGGCGGTTCCAGGTGTCTTCGAAGGCCTCCCGTTGTTCCTCGTCGGCATCGGCGTCCGGCTGGTCGCCATCGAACAGTTCGGCTTCGTCGCTTTCCACCCGGCTGGAGAAGAAGGCGGTGGGCGGCATCTGCTTCTCGTCGCCGCTGACCACCGTGACCCGGCCCCGGTACAGGGTCGGCAGGGCGAACTCCACCGGCATCTGCGAGGCTTCGTCGTAGATCACCGTATCGAACAGCCCGGGCTTGAGCGGCAGCACCCGGCTGGCCACGTCCGGGTTCATCAGCCACACCGGTCGCAGGCTCATCAGCCCCAGCCCCGCGCCCATCTCCATGAACTCGCGCAAGCGTCGCGAACGACGCCCGGTGAGGCGGGTGACGTCCTCCCACTGTTTGCGGGTGCCCAGGCGCGACAGCTCGATGCCTTCACTGAGCAACTGACGGTTGAGGTTGCGCATCTGGGTGTCGGCTTCGCCCAGGCTGGCGATCTTCGCCGCGGTTTCGCTGTGCTCGAGCATCAGCTCGGGTTGGCGTTGTTCGATCTGGCGCTTCCAGCCCAGCCGTGCTTCGCGGTTGAGCATGCGCCGCACCACGGCTTCCAGTTGCTCGGCGGGAATGGCGTCGAGCGCGTCCTGGTAATCGCGCAGGACTACCAGCAACTCCAGGTCCGCCGGCGACAGCTGGCCGGCCCGGGCCCGGAAAGCCTGGTAGGCGCTCAGGGTCGGCAAGGCGTCGCGCAGGCGGTTGAGGGCCGACTGATTGCCCTGGTTGTGCTCCACGCGCTGGCGCAGTTGGCCCAGCAGCTCGGGTTGCAGCCACTGATCCAGGCGCTGCAGGGCATTCAGGCTGTCCTGGCGCACGCTGTGGCGGATAAACGCGGCGTCGTAGCCGGCCAGCAGGCTGTCCAGGGAGCGCCGCTCGCCGGTCAGTACCACCGCATCCAACTGCTCCGCCCGGGGGGCTTGCGCCAGGGTCATGGCCAGGGCGCGCATTTCTTGCAGTTGCCCGAGGTCCTGGCGTACCTGCGGCAGCAGGCCCGGGCCGCAATCGCTGGCGATCTCTACAAGGCTCAGTTGTTGATGCAGGTGTTGCAACTGCGCGCGCAAGGGCCGCCACTGGCTTTCCAGCAGGGCCGCCGCCAGCAGTTCCGGCAGGCGTTGCGGCTGGGCCGCGGCGCCCTGTTCGGCGAGGAAGGCCAGCAACTGGCGCTGGCGGATCAGGCGCAGCGGGTTGAGCCGCGCCAGCCAGGAGCGACCCTGGATAACGGCGCGGGCGCGTTGCTGCAGGGTGCGCAGTTGGGCCGCGGGCAGGGCGCTGAGGCCCGGCGCCAGGTCGGCCTGGTAAGCGGCGGCGTCGCACTGTGCCAGTTGTTGAGCCAGTGCCTGCAGGGCCTGGATCAGCCCGTCGCCTTCTGCGGCCTGGCCGTTGCTGCCACGAAACAGCGGGAGCCAGCGTGCCAGCCGTTGGCGACGCTCATCGTCCAGGCCCAGCAGGCTGTGCAGGTGCTGGTCGAGCCAGGCGCGGTAGGGTGCCGGGTCGTCGACTTCGAAGTCGGCCGGGTGCGCCTGCAGGGTTTCCAGGCGCTGTTCCTCGCAGCTCAGCAGGCGCTCGAAGCCCTGGTTGAACGCTTGCACCGTGGCGGCGTCGGTGGGGAAGGGCTGGAGCTGGGCCAGGGCGCTGTGTTCATAGCGGGCCGGCAGCCACAGGCGGATCAGCGGCGCGCAGGCCTCTTCCAGACGGGTCAGGCTGGCGATGTCCAGGGCCGCCAGGTGCTGGCGCAATACCGGGACATCCAGGGCCGCTGGCCCCTGTTCCAGGCCGATCAGCTCGCCGATCAACTGGCGGTAGCTCAAGCCACAGTGTTCATCGATGCGGTGCAGGCTCTGGTGGAAGCGATCCAGTTCGCCCTCCAGGGCTTCGATGCGTGCCGCCAGGCGTTCACGCTGGTGCAGCCAGGGTTGCTGGACGGCATCGTCCTTGAACAGGGCCTCAAGCTGTTCGCGGACACTGCGGATCACCGGTTCGCGGTCACGGTTGATGTCGTTGAGCATCACCACCCGGTTGCCCAGTCCTTCGGCCACCAGGCGCTTGTGCACCACTTCCAGGGCGGCGTGCTTCTGGCAGACGATCAGCAGGCTGCGCTGGCGGCCGATGGCGTCGGCCACCATGTTGACGATGGTCTGGCTCTTGCCGGTGCCGGGCGGGCCTTCCACCAGCAGCCCGGGGGCCTGTCGGGCCTGGAGCACCGCGGCTTCCTGGGAGGGGTCGCTGGCCACGGTAAAGAAGCGCTGCAGTTCAGGCGCGAGCGCGGTGGCAGCGCTGTCGCCGCTGTCGGGCTCCGCGGGGTTCAGGCGCAGGGCGGTTTCCAGGCCGGTGCCGCCGGGGGGCAGGGCCTTGAGCTGGCGCAGGTCCTCGCCAATGGCCTGGCCCATGAAGGCCACATGGAACAGCACGGCGGCACAGGCCAGTTGATCCTGGTAGGGCTGCACTTCGGTGCTCGGCGGCGGCAGGCTGCCGAGCACCCGGGAGCTGGCCGTGGCCAGCATGCCGAAGGCGTCCATCACGTCGGCGGCCTTGAGCGCCGAGCGCCCCAGCAGTTCGTCGGCGGCCTTGCGCCAGAGCTTGGCGGCATCGATGCCCAGCAAGGTGTCGAGCCCCGGGTTGAGGCGCACCTCTTCACGCTCGCTGTCGAAGACCAGGGCCACCTTGCCGCGGCTGCCGACCTCCAGCAGCAGCTTGACCGGCCACAGCAGCAACGGCGCGATGCGAGTGCGAGTGGTGCCACGCGCGTCCCGGGTCAGGAGGAAGGGGAAGCCCAGGTACAGGCCATCGATCCCGGTGTCGCGCTTGTACAGCGAACTCTGGCGGTACAGGCTGTTGAGCCGTGCATCCAGCTGCGGGTTTTCGGCGAAGCACGCCGGGTCGAGGCTGATGGGCTGGGCGTTGCGCGCCACCAGGTGATCCAGCAGCGCCGGGGCCGGGCTGCGCTCACTGTGCAATTCGTTGAGGTCGACCCGGGCGGTGGTCTTGCCGATGCTCATGCGCACCAGCGGGCCGCGCAGCACCACGCTGGCGACCTTCTTCTCGAAGAAGTCGAGGATCTGCGACACGTAGTGCTGCTTTTGCGGCTCCAGCCACTGCTCTGCGCCGATGGCCAGCAGCACCAGGGCCCTGGCCAGGGGCATGCGGCGTTCCAGGCGGAACTGCTCGGCCCATTCATCGACGCTCGGCACGCCACAACGGGCGAAGCCGCTGATGCGCTCGTCGACTTCACGGTACAAGGCCGGGCGCGGCAGCCCCAGCAGGGCACGCGCACTGGCCGCATCGAAGCTCAGGACCACGGCTTCGCGGGCCAGGGTGGCGGCTTCTTCGAGGATCGCGTCCACCGAGCGGAACTGCCCGATGGCGGCGCTGAGCAGCACGATCAGGTCTTCTTCGCTGATGGAGCGGCGGTCCGACAGGGACAGGATGCCGTTGTGCTCGCTGTCCGGCAGCAGGCGCTGGCGTTCTTCCCACTGTGCGGCCAGACGGGCGCGGGAGCTGGAGAGCAGGTAGATGCGCAGTTGCTCCTCGTCCAGTTCGATGGCCTGGTGCTGGGCGCGCTGGCGTACCTGTTCGGCCCGCAGCTTGAGCCGCGACAGCCAGTGCTCGGTCTCCAGGCGTTCCAGCAGGTCCGGGGCCGGGCCGCTGATCAAGCGGTAACCGTCCAGGGGATGCTCCAGCAACCAGCCGGGGGTGACGATCTCGCCGCGTTGGATCAGGGGCATTTCCGGGTTCAGCAGTTTCAAGGCGAGCATGAGCCGGGTGTCATCGTCCAGCCCTTCGTGCTGGGCCACCTGGCGCAGGCCCGCCAACTGCCGTGCGGGCAAACCGGCCTGTTCGGCCCAGGTGACGATCACCCCGCGCAGCAGGTGATCCAGGGCCTGGGGCCAGTGTTCGACTTCGGCGGCAGCCAGGGCGAACGGCCCTGGCCGGCGAAAGCGCCGGCTGCCCAGGGCGATGCTGGCGCCTTCCTCGGCGTCCTCTTCACTGGCGACCGAGGCCGGGACGCTGGGGCTTTCGCCCTGGAGCCAGGCCTGCACCTGGGGCCATTGCCAGCGCTGGTGGCGGTCCCGGGCCAGCAGGCCGCGCAGCAGCAGTTCCAGGCGCGGGTCGAGGTCGTTCGGCAGCAGCACGCCGTTGGCCAGAATGTGAATCAGGTAGGCGTTGGCATTGATGCCGGCGAAGCATTCTCCCTGGGTCAGTTGTTCCAGCAGGATCATCCCCAGGCTCCACCAGTCGGAGGCTGCGGCCACGCCCCCGGCAATGGCTTCGGGGGCCATGTAGCGGCTGGTTTCCAGGGGCGAGACGATGTCCAGGTCGAACTCCGACAGCCGCGCCGAACCGAAGCCGCTGATCACCAGGTCCAGGGGCTCGCGGCTGCGCACCAGCAAGGTCGCCGGGCGCAGGTCGCGGTGGCGCAGGCCGGCTTCGCTGAAGGCATGCAGGGCCTGGCCCAGTTCACGGACGATGTGCTGCACCGCGGCCCTGTCGCTGACCACGATCCCCAGGTCGGCCAGGGTGCCGCCGGTGAGTTCTTCAGCCACTTCGAAGGCGCGCTCGTCCCAGCGGCCGGTGAGGATGATTTCCGGCACGTGTTCCCGGGGCAGGCGCTTGAGGGCTTCGTACACCGACGGGTCGGGTTCGGCGCCGGCCTGGTACAGGGTCAGCACCGCCTGGTGCGCGGTTTCCCGGTGCTCGGCGATAAAGCGCTCGCGCACGCCGCCGCTGCTGATCTGGCGCAGCAGGCGCCAGCCTTCGATCACGGTTTCACTGTCGGCGGCTGGGGGCGCTGCGGGTGGCTGTTGCTCCGGGGCGAGCGGGTCGGCGCCGCAGACCAGGCACATCAAGTCGCCGTCCGCCATGGCATGACCGTTGCTGCAGAGCAGGGGCGAGCCGCTGTCCGCCGCGACCGGGGGCTGCGGCTCAAGCGCTTCGAGGGTGACTACCGGTTGTGGGCGCCAGCCTTCGGGATGAATCGCTTCGGCGGAGAGTTCCCAGCCGCAGGCCCGGTTGTCTACCTGGCCTTCACAGAAAATTTCGGCCAGTGGGCGTTCAGTCTGGCAATTGGGGCAAAAACGTATCATCGGTAGCGGTTCCGGTTAACGGCGGCGTGAGGTGTGGGCGCTGATCTGGAGTTGGTGGCCCTGGTCGTGCAGCAGGTCGCGCAGACGCAGCACGTCGTCACGCCGGGGAATTCCAGCCATCCAGACACTGCCGTCGTCGTCGAACATCACATCCAGCGCGCGGTCTTCGTGGTGCAGCGGGCGCTGGTAGGTGGACAGACGCTGGCGGCCCAGCTCGGTCAAGAAGATCAGGCGCTGGTTGTCGCTGCCCCGTAGGACCAGCGTTTGCGCCTGTTGTTGCTCGAAGGGGTCGCAGATCAATGCATCCAGCAGGCCTTCGGCTTGTTGCAATAGCGGTTGCAGGGTTTCCAGGGAGTGGCCGCTGTAGACCAGGATGTCGACCCCGGTGCGCTCGCGCAGGCCTCGAAGCAGGGCCAGCAGCGCCTCGGGCTGGTCGAAGGGCTCGCCGCCGGACAGGGTGATGCCTTCGGCCCGGGCCAACCAGGGTTGCAGGTCGTCCAGCACCTGGGCCAACGGCAAGGGGTGCTTGCCCGGCCCCCAGGTGTCCGCGGAAATGCAGCCTGCACAGCGGATGCTGCACCCCTGGAACCACAGGCCCAGGCGTTGCCCCGGCCCCAGGGTGGTGACCGGGAAGTGCACCCGCGACAGGCTGATGTTCACGAGGCGCGGGCAAGCAGTTGCAGGCCGCCGGCCTGCAGTTGGCGGATTTCGAAGGATTGGCCGGGCTGCGCATCCTGGTCGAACAGGGCCCGGGCCAGGGGGTTGAGCAGGTGCGCCTCCAACTGGTTGCGAATGCCCCGGCCACCGTTGGACAGGTCCTGCAGGCACAGCTGGCGCAGGTTGTGCAGCGAGTCGTCATCGAGCTGCACATGCAGGGCCTGGGCCGCCAGGTCGGCGAGGATATTGCCGACCATCTGCTGGAAGATCTGCTCGGCGATGTCCGGGCGGATGAAGTCGAAGACGATGACGTTCTCGCCGATCCGGTTGAGGATTTCCGGGCGGTTGAGCACCAGTTTGAAATAGCGCTCGATCTCGCCCTGGACCTTGCCTTGCACCGCTTCGAAGGCTTCGCCGGGCTGGACGTTGGCGACTCGCTCGCCGTTGTCGCCCTGGCGGTAGATGCCCAGGTTGGAGGTGAAGACGATCAGCGCCTCGGAGAAGTACACCCGGTCGCCCCGGCCTGAGGTAAGCACACCGTCATCAAGGATCTGCAGGAACTTGTCGAGGATCCGCGGGTGAGCCTTTTCGATCTCGTCGAACAGCACCACGCTAAAGGGTTTTTCGCGGATCGCATTGGTCAGTTCGCCGCCCACGTCGTAGCCGACATAGCCGGGTGGCGCGCCTACCAGACGCTGGTCCGCGTGTTCGGCGCTGAATTCTGACATATCGAAGCGGATGTACGCGCTTTCATCGCCAAACAGCAGGCTGGTGATGGTCTTGGCCAGTTCGGTCTTGCCGACCCCGGTGGGCCCGGCAAGAAAGGCCACGCCCCGGGGCCGGTTGCCCTTGCGGCTGGCGCCGACCCCGGTCATGGCGCGCTTGACGATATCCAGCATGTGGGTCACGGCGTGGCCCTGGCCCTTGACCCGCTGGCGGATGAAACCGTCGGCCTGGCGGATGCGCTGGCGGTCGATCTTCAGCCAGGGGTCTTCGGTGACCCCGACTTTATAGCGGCGTACGGCATCGCCGATGCGTTCCATGGCCAGGCCTTCGACCCGGGCCAGTTGGACGATCGCGTTGAGGTCGAGCAGCAGCAGGCCCTCGGTGTTTTCGACGAAGGCCCGCACCGCGCTGTCGCGGCTTTCTTCGCTGGCCTCCTGGGCGCCGGGCAGGCCGCGCAACAGTGCCGGAGCCAGGGCCTGGCGGGCCTGCTGGTCGGGTTTGGACACGGGAATCGGCCGCAGGCGTGGGTTGTCGATCAGCATCCAGTCGGGCAGGTCGCCTTCCTTTTCCACCACCCAGAGAATGCTGTTGAAGAACGGCGTGCGCAGCTCCCCGGCCGGGCGGCTGCGGGCCTGGTGGGACAGTACCAGGGCCTGGGTGAACAGCTGGTGTTCTGCGGCGCTCAGGGCGTCGTTGCGGATCACCAGGCGTGAAGCGAAATCGACAATCAGGGCCAGGGGCGCGCCCTGGCGCTCCACCAGGCGCGGCAAGGTCGCCGACAACAGGTCGAGGCCGGCCGGCGCCGCTCCTTCCACCGGGGTCAGGCCCAGCTCGCGCAGCAGGTTGTCGGCCTGGGCCGGCTCGCTGCCGGGGGGCAGCAAAACCCTGAGGCCGCCAAGGGGGTCCCAGCTCAGCACATGGGCATAGCCCGCCGCCAGCAGTTCGTCGCGCAGATTGAGGTTGAAAGGCTGGGGGGTGATGACCCCGGGGGCGACCTCACTGGCCTGAAGGTCGCGGACGTTGCCGGACAGGACGAATTGGCTTTTCAGGGGTAGAAAGCGCAGCAGATCGCGCAGCCAGCGTGGCTTTTCGAAAGTGGCAGTCCTTGGCATGGAAGCGGAGCTCGTCGTAGGAAGCAGGACGCGACATTAGCATAGGGACGTTTTTACTTACGATGCTGCACAGGTTTTCTTACCTGTCAGCGTTGAGTGGGAATCCGGCTTGCGAGGGAAGATGCCCGTGAGATCGCCTTCGCCGGCAAGCCGGCTCCTACGGATATGAACGCGATGTTGCTGCAGGCGCTGGCTACGGGGTGTCGGTGGCGGCGTCGGGCTCCAGCAGGCGGGCGCCCGGGCCGGCGTCTCCCAGGGCATCTCCATAGTTGCGCAGCGGGCACCCTTCCATGGACAGGCAGCCACAGCCAATGCACTGGTTCAGCCGCTCGCGCAGCAGGCTCAGTTGGCGGATGCGTTCGTCCAGTTCGCGGCTCCACTGTTCCGACAGGCGCTGCCAGTCCGCGGCAGTGGGCGCGCGGTCGGCGGGCAGGGTCGCCAGGGCCTGGCCGATCTCTGCCAGGGGAATGCCCAGGCGCTGGGCCACCTTGATCAGCGACACCCGGCGCAGCACCGAACGTGGGTAGCGGCGCTGGTTGCCCGCGTTGCGATGGCTGTGGATCAGGCCCTTGGTTTCGTAGAAATGCAGCGCGGTGACGGCTACGCCACTGCGGGCCGACAGTTGGCCGACGCTCAGCTCTTTATGACGGGAGTCGGGTTCGATCATCAGTGGACCTCGGGAGGAAAAATACGCTTGACCTTGACTTAACTAGAGGTTTTACCCTGCGGCGCATTCAACAGCAATATTCTGTTTGCCCCCAGTGGAGAGTGATCCATGAGCGCCTTTGAAAAGACCCGCAGCTTTACCCAATTGATCGAGTTCGAGATCGAGCCCCATCAGCAACAGGCCCTGGTTTCGGCCCTGGCCGAGCAGACCGAGCGCCTGGCCCAGGGCTATGGCGGTTTCCTGAGTGCCAGCGTGCAGGCCAGCGACGATGGCCGGCGGGTGCTCAATTACCTGCAATGGCAATCCCGGGAAGCCGGCGAAGCGGCGTTCCGGCGCTTCGAGAACGGCGAGCAGGATTTCTGGCAGTTGATCCTCGCCCACCAGGCCAAGACCGTGACCTTCGGTTCATTCCAGGTGCGCAGCAGCATCGCCCGTAGCCACGACAATGCCTTGCACTGCGACCTGCCGGGCTAGATCGACAGTTGCAGGGTGCGCTCGTTGGGCGCATCGATCGGGCGCCGCTTGTTCACCGCCAGTTCGCCGATCTTGATCAGCCGGGTCCGGGTGACGTTGCGGCTCAGGCCCAGCAGGTTGGCGGTGTGCACCTGATTGTAGTGGCTGAAGCGGTAGGCCGCGCGCAGCAAGGCATCCTCGACCTTTTCGTGCAGGGCCCCGGCCTGTTCGGCGAAGAGTTTTTCAAAGGCCCGTTCCAGCAGGGCCTCGGCAGAGTCGTCGTGGCTCGGGTGGTTGTCGTCGGCGCGTTCGATGCGCATGTTGGACAGGCGCAGGTCATCGCGCTGGATCACCCCGTTGCGGCAGATCAGCAGGGTGTGGTGGATGACGTTTTCCAACTCGCGGATGTTGCCCGGCCAACTGTAGCTCTTGAGCTTGTGCTCGGCCTCGGGGCTGATGCTGATGCTGCCGTAGCCCAGGCGCTGGCTGTAGGCCTCGATGAAGTGCCGGGTCAGCGGCAGGATGTCGCCGGGGCGCTCGCGCAGCGGGCTCAGTTCCAGGCTGACCACGTCCAGGCGGTAATACAGGTCTTCGCGAAAATGCCCGGCGTTGATGGCCTTTTCCAGTTGCACGTTGGTGGCGGCCAGTACGCGCACATCGATGGGAATGCTCTTGCGCGAACCCAGGCGCACCACTTCGCGCTCCTGCAGCACCCGCAGCAGCTTGACCTGGATGGCCATGGGCAGGTCGCCGATCTCGTCGAGGAACAGGGTGCCGCCGTCGGCCTCTTCGAACCACCCGGCCTTGGCGCTGAGGGCGCCGGTAAAGGCGCCTTTCTCATGGCCGAACAGTTCCGCCTCCACCAGGGATTCGGAGAAGGCACCGCAGTTCACCGCCACGAACGGTCGGTTGCGCCGGGCACTGAGGTTGTGGATATGGCGCGCCACCAGCTCTTTGCCGGTCCCGGTTTCGCCAATGATCAGCACGCTGGCTTCGCTCGGTGCCACCTGTTGCAGGTGCGCCAGCAGGGCCTGGGATTTCGGGTCCTCGAACACCTGGGCGGTGGCGCGGATCGAGGTCGCCAGGGCGGGCGAAGGGGGTAGGGTCAGAAGCTGCATCGGCACTCTCCGTCGAACAGAAGGCTAGGAGTAGAAAGTCGGGGTTGGCAGGGACTGGTTCAGCGCCCAGTCGCCCAGCTCATGAAGCTTGTAGTCCAGCGGGTCGTGCAGGGTCTGGGTGCGCAGGTTGCGCCAGTGCCGGTCCAGGCCCAGGGAGGCGTGGGTCGAGCGCGCGCCGGTGACTTCGAACAGGCGGCTGCACAGCTCCAGGCCCTGGCGGCTGGCGGCGACCTTGGCGGTGGCGATGGCCGTGGCCAGGTGCCCGCGCTCTTCGGCGCTGAGGGCCGGGCCCTTGGCCCAGGCCTGGTCCAGCAGCGCGGCGGCTCGCTCCACCAGCAGGCGGATGCCTTCCAGGGCGACCCAGAATTCGCCGTAGTGGCTGAGTATGTAGGGGTCCTGGCGCACGTCCTGGGCGCTGGACTTATGCCAGACCCGGGTTTCGCCGAGGGTGTACTGCCGGGCTTCTTCGAAGGCGCCTTCGGCGATACCGAGGAACATGTGGGTGAAGGTCAGTTGGGCGATCAGCGGGCGCAGGCAGGCGAATGGTGTGCTCAGCGGGCCGGGGTCCAGCAGCAGTTCCGATTCCTCCACCCGTACCCGTTCGAAGGTGGCGCTGCCGCTATCGGTCTGGCGCTGGCCGATGTTGTTCCAGTCGTGGTGCAGGGTGATGCCGCTGCGGCCGCTGGGGATTGCGGCGATCAGCAACTTGCCGCCATTGCTTTCGTCCACTGCCGAGGCAATGAGCATTTCCGAGTCGCTGGCACCGGAGCAGAAGCTCTTCTTGCCGGAAAACTCGCGCCAGCCCCCCAGGTTCCGGACCACGGTGCGGGTGTCCAGTGGGTTCAGGGCGTTGCCCCAGAACCAGTTCTTGCGTGCGGTCTGTTCGAACCAGGGTTGCCACTGTTCGGGTTTGGCAAACAGGCGCACGGTGGCCAGCATCAGGTGGTGGAAGCCGAAGACATGGGCGATGGAGCTGTCGACCCGGGCGAATTCGCGGACGATGTTCAGCGTCTCGCTCCAGGGCGCGCCGAGCCCGCCGAACTGGCTGGGAATGCTCAGGGCCAGCAGGCCGCTTTGGCGCAGCGCGTCGCGCTCGGCCTTGGGGGTGCCGCCGCGCTCGTCGCGCTCGACGGCGGTCAGGGCAAACTCGGCGGCCAGTTGGCGGGCGGTCTGCAGGGGGGACAACAGGGCGCTTTGCGGTTTGGCAGTCACGCGGTGTTCCTCGTTCGTGGCCGTTGTGGCGGCCGGGAAAAGGTGCTGCGAGCTGCAGGAGCTGGCTTGCCAGCGAAGCGGGCCGGAAGATCGCCTTCGCCGGCAAGCCGGCTCCTGCAACAGCATTGGGGATTTCAGCGGCTGTTGGGCAACACGTCGTTGGCGATCATTTCGCCGAACGGCCCGGTGAGGTTGGTGACACCGCGGCCGGCCAGGCTGGCATAGGGCTCCGGCAGCAGCGGGAACACCAGCTCGGCGAAGCGATAGGCTTCTTCCAGGTGCGGGTAGCCGGAGAAAATGAAGCTCTCGATTCCCAGGTCCGCGTACTCCTTGATGCGCTCGGCCACTTGCTGCGGGTTGCCCACCAGGGCGGTACCGGCGCCACCGCGCACCAGGCCGACCCCGGCCCAGAGGTTGGGGGCGATCTGCAACTGGTCGCGGCGCCCGCCGTGCAGCGCTGCCATGCGCCGCTGGCCTTCGGAGTCGAAGCGGGAAAAGGACTGCTGGGCGGCGGCGATGGTGTCGTCGCTGATGTGCTCGATCAGCTTGTCCGCGGCTTTCCAGGCTTCGTCCTCGGTCTCACGCACGATCACATGCAGGCGGATGCCGAACTTCACCGTGCGGCCCTTGCGCGCTGCACGTTCGCGTACGTCGGCCAGTTTCTGCGCCACCGCCGCCGGTGGCTCGCCCCAGGTCAGGTAGACATCCACCTGGTCCGCCGCCAGTTCATGAGCGGCCTCGGAGGAACCGCCGAAGTACAGCGGCGGGTAGGGCTTCTGCACGGGCGGGTAGAGCGCCTTGGCGTTCTGCACATGCAGGTGCTTGCCTTCGAAGTCCACGGCTTCGCCTTGCAGCACCCGACGCCAGATCTGCAGGAATTCGTCAGTGACTTCATAGCGTTCGCTGTGGCTGAGGAAGCTGCCGTCGCCGCGGTTTTCGTCCGGGTCGCCGCCGGTGACCACGTTGATCAGCAGGCGTCCGTTGGACAGCCGGTCCAGGGTCGCGGCCATGCGCGCGGAAACCGTGGGGGAGATGATCCCCGGGCGGATCGCCACCAGGTAGCGCAGGCGTTCGGTCAGGGGCACCAGGGCCGAGGCGATCACCCAGGAGTCTTCGCAGGAGCGCCCGGTGGGAATCAGCACACCGTGGTAGCCCAGGCTGTCCGCGGCCTGCGCCACTTGCTTGAGGTAGTTGAGGGTGACCGGGCGCGCGCCCTGGGCAGTGCCGAGGAAATGGCCGTCGCCGTGGGTCGGAAGAAACCAGAACACATCCATGACAGCTCCTCAGGCGATTTTCAGCAGGTGGGTCGGGTGGGCGCGAAACAGCGGCGCGGCCCGTTCGGCGGCGAGCTGGATGCGCGCTTTGAGCAGCTCGCTGGTGATCTGGTAATTGCTGAAGTCGGCCTCGGTGGCGTACACGCCGATCGGCAGGGTCAGGGCCTGGAAGAAACTGAACAGTGGGCGTAGCTGGTGATCCAGAACCAGGGCATGGCGTTCGCTGCCACCCGTCGCGGCCAGCAGCACCGGGGTGTCGATCAGGGCATTGAGATCGATCAGGTCGAACAGGTGCTTGAGCAGGCCGGGATAGGAACCGCGATACACCGGGGCGGCGACGATCAGCAGGTCGGCGTTCTCGATGGCCTGGAGTTCGGCTTCAACCTCGGCCGGCAGTTCCTGGCGCGACAGGGCGGCACCCACCGGGCGGGCGATATCCCCCAGTTCGATCAGGTGGGCGTTGAAGGACAGGTGCCCGGACAGTTCAGCCAGCAGGGCCTGGGTCAGCACCAGGGTGCGCGATGGGCGCCAGGTTCCACCGGAAAGGGCTACGACGTTCAAGGGGCGGGACATGATCAGTTCCTTTTTAAACAGTGGCTCAACGAGCAGTGGCAGGTCCCGGGCTCTGGAGCAAGAGCTGTACCAAAGACTTGCAGCCCTTGTACGGCGCGGTTTTGCGCCGATCTGCAGTTGCCGGGGGCTGTTGCCCAACCGCTGTTTTGTTGATCGGCTGTTGCCTGGCCAACAGTTGCTCTGGCAACAGTTGGCGGGCGAGATGGGACTGTTATAAAGGCTTGTTGTTATTCCTCAAAAGAGCTTGTTTCCATATTTATAGAGTTTTATGGAATATGAGGGTGAGCAGCGCCCTGGCCTTGGAACGATCGATAGCCACTATCGAGCAGGGTGATTTTTGCCGCTGATGGCGCGCGAGTAGCCTGTGTCCATTGTTCGCAACCCGCCCCAGGTGCTCGCCATGAAGGCTTTCTCTGCTGTCTTGCTGTTGTTGGTCTCCAGTGTGCTGGCCGGTTGTGCCAGCCCCGGTGCACCGGAGTTGCGGCCCTATACCGCGCAGGAAACCCGGGAGCTGGCTATGGAGGCGTTGAACCGGCGCGGTTTGTCCTTCGATGAATACCAGCAGAAAAAGGCCGAGTTGCTGGGCCGCCCGGCGAGCTTCGACAGCCAGGGTGAAATGAGTGCACAGCGCAATATCAGTCGCCATCAACCTGCCAGTTGAGAAGAACTGTACTGGTCCAAGTTTTCAGCAACTGTCCGTGGGTTTCAGCCTGAGGCTGGGTTAGGGTCGAGGCCTGATCGACCTGCCCCGGATCTTGCCCCCATGAGCCTTTCCCCTGACCTGCTGTTGGCCTTCGCCCTGTTTGCCCTGGTCACTTCCATCACGCCCGGCCCCAACAACACCATGTTGCTGGCCTCGGGGGTGAACTTCGGCTTCAACCGTTCCATTCCCCACATCCTCGGCATCAGCTGCGGCTTCTTTGTCCTGGTGCTGGCGGTCGGCCTGGGCCTGGGGGCGGTGTTCGAGGCCTACCCGCTGCTGTACAGCGTGCTGCGCTACGTTGGCGCAGCGTACCTTCTGTACCTGGCGTGGAAGATTGCCCGTTCCGGGCCGCTGTCCGATGAGCAGCAGCACCACGGCCGGCCGCTGGGCTATTGGGGCGCCGCGGCGTTCCAGTGGGTCAATCCCAAGGCCTGGGTCATGGCAGTGGGGGCCATCAGTACCTACACCCCGTTGCAGGGCTACTTCACCAATGTGCTGGTGATTGCCGCGGTGTTCGCGCTGATCAATGCGCCCACGGTGAGCCTCTGGGCTGCGTGCGGCAGCCTGCTGCGCAATGTGTTGCGCAACTCGCGCTGGTTGCGCCTGTTCAATCTGTTGATGGCCGCCTTGCTGGTGCTTTCCCTGGCACCGCTGTTGTTCGAAAAGATGAGTTGAACGGCGCTTCATGGCGCTGCCTCGAGCCTGTAAGCTGCGATGCAGGAGCGTTCCTACGCACTTTTAAACGAAGATGTTCTTCTTTAACTGCATCCGATCGGGTATTGCTCAAGGCCAGCCGTTGCCGCGCCGCCTATGCACGGCGCATGGCTGCCTCGCCTTTTTGCCAGCATATGCCGACCCTGGAACAAGCTCTGCGGGTTTTCAGTCATGAACAAGCGTCCTCTTTATTTCGACTACGCCGCCACCACGCCGGTGGATGAGCGAGTCATTCAGGTCATGCTGGAGTGCCTGGGTTTCAACGCCCATTTCGGCAATCCGGCGTCCAGTTCACACGCCTTTGGCCGGGAAGCGCGGGGTTACGTCGAGCGCGCCCGGCAACAAGTGGCACAACTGGTCGGCGCGCAGCCCGAGCAGATTGTCTGGACCTCCGGCGCTACCGAATCCAACAACCTGGCCCTCAAGGGGGTGATGCAGGCCCGGGGCGTGAGCGGCGGCCATGTCATCACCAGCCAGATCGAACACAAGGCGGTGCTCGACACCGCCCGGCAACTGCAGGAGGCCGGGGTCGCAGTGACCTACCTGGTGCCGGATGCCGATGGCCTGATCACCGCGCAAGCGGTCAGCGAAGCCCTGCGCGACGACACCTTCCTGGTGTCGCTGATGCTGGTGAACAACGAACTGGGCACCCTCAACGACATTCCGGCCATTGGCCAGGTGGTGCGTGAGCGTGGCGCCCTGTTGCATGTGGATGCCGCCCAGGGTGCGGGCAAGGTGGCCATCGATCTGGCCCGGTGGCCGGTGGACCTGATGTCGTTCTCGGCCCATAAGCTATATGGCCCCAAGGGCATCGGCGCGCTGTATGTCGGGCCGCGGGCGCAGCAACACGTGCAGGCGCAGATTCATGGCGGCGGCCATGAGGGCGGCTTGCGCTCCGGAACCCTGGCCACCCACCAGATCGCGGCCATGGGCGCCGCCTTCGCCCTGGCCGGCGAACTGTTCGAGGAAGAAACCGCCGCCATCGTGCGTCTGCGCGGGCGCCTGCTGGAGCAACTGGCGGGTATCGCCGGCCTGCGCTTGAATGGCAGTGTTACCCAGCGCATTCCCCACACCCTGAGCCTGACCTTCACCGAGGGAGGTTTTGATGGGGCGGCGTTGGGCGCGGCCCTGGCCTTTTCCGCGACTTCGGCCTGCAACTCGGCAAGCAATGCGCCTTCCCATGTATTGCTGGCGCTGGGGCATGATGCCGGGCAGGCCGCGCGGACCATCCGCTTGAGCCTCGGGCGTTTCACCTGCGAACAGGATGTGGATCGCGCCGCTCAACTGATCCAGGCGGCGACCGCCTCAGCCCCTGCGTTCTGGGCCACAACACAACCTTGAGGGTCGAGTGACTTCGATCTTCCATAACAATGATTAAGCCGGTTAAGGAGACACAATGAGTACCCAGCCTTCGACCAATGGAGTGGTCCCCCAGCGCTTGGCGCATGTCCGTCAGCTGATGAGCCGCGAAGGCATTCACGCCTTGCTGGTGCCCTCGGCCGACCCGCACCTGTCGGAATACCTGCCGGGCTACTGGCAAGGGCGCCAGTGGCTGTCGGGGTTTCATGGGTCGGTCGGGACCTTGATCGTGACCGCTGACTTTGCCGGCGTATGGGCCGACAGCCGTTACTGGGAGCAGGCCACCAAGGAACTCCAGGGCAGCGGCATCGAACTGGTGAAGTTGCAACCGGGCCAGCCCGGCCCCCTGGACTGGCTGGCCGAGCAGACCCCGCAAGGTGCGGTGGTGGCGGTGGACGGCGCGGTCATGGCCTTGGCTTCGGCCCGTACCCTGGGCAGCAAGCTGCAGGAACGCGGGGCCAGCCTGCGTACCGATATCGACCTGCTACAGGAAGCCTGGGACGACCGCCCGTCTTTGCCCGATCAACCGGTCTATCAGCATTTGCCGCCCCAGGCCACCCAGAGCCGGGTCGAGAAGCTTGCGGCGTTGCGCGCAACCCTCAAGGAACGCGGCGCCGACTGGCATTTCATCGCTACCCTCGATGACATTGCCTGGCTGTTCAACCTGCGCGGCGCCGATGTGTCCTTCAACCCGGTGTTTGTCTCCTTTGCCCTGATCAGCCAGCAGCAGGCGACCTTGTTCGTGGCCTTGAGCAAGGTCGATGAGGCATTGCGCGCGCAACTGGAGGTGGATGGCGTCAGCCTGCGCGACTATTCAGAGGTGTCCGCGGCCTTGCAGGCAGTGCCGGAAGGCGTAGCGTTGCAGATCGACCCGGCGCGCGTCACCGCGGGCTTGCTGGAGCACCTGAACCCCGGGGTGAAGCTGCTGGAGGGGCTCAACCCCACCACCCTGGCCAAGTCGTGCAAGAGCCTGGCGGACGCCGAGCACATTCGCCAGGCCATGGAGCAGGATGGCGCGGCGCTCTGCGAATTCTTCGCCTGGCTGGACAGCGCCCTGGGGCGTGAACGCATTACCGAACTGACCATCGATGAGCGCCTGACGGCCGCCCGTGAGCGGCGCCCAGGTTATGTCTCGCTAAGCTTCAATACCATTGCTGCGTTCAACGCCAACGGCGCCATGCCCCATTACCACGCCACGCCCGAAGAGCATGCGGTGATCGAGGGTGATGGCCTGTTGCTGATCGATTCCGGCGGCCAGTACCTGGGGGGCACAACCGATATCACGCGCATGGTGCCGGTGGGGACGCCGAGTGCCGAGCAGAAGCGCGATTGCACCCGGGTGCTCAAGGGCGTTATCGCGCTGTCCCGGGCGCAGTTTCCGCGGGGCATTCTGTCGCCGTTGCTGGATGCCATCGCCCGGGCGCCGATCTGGGCCGAAGGTGTGGACTACGGGCACGGCACCGGGCATGGCGTCGGTTATTTTCTAAACGTTCACGAAGGCCCGCAGGTGATTGCCTATCAGGCCGCAGCGACGCCGCAGACTGCGATGCAACCGGGGATGATCACTTCGATCGAACCCGGGACCTACCGCCCTGGCCGCTGGGGCGTACGAATCGAGAACCTGGCGCTCAACCGTGAGGCGGGCAAGACCGAGTTCGGTGAGTTTCTGAACTTCGAAACCCTCACCCTGTGCCCGATCGATACCCGTTGCCTGGAGCCATCGCTGCTCACCGAGGATGAGCGCGAATGGTTCAACGGCTATCACGCTGAAGTCCGCCGGCGCCTCAGCCCGCTGCTGGAGGGCCCGGCCCTAGAGTGGTTGCAGGTTCGTACTGCGGCTATCTGAGGAAAGATGTCGCCCGCGCAAGGCGGGTGACGTCACGCGATGGGTTCCTGGCAATGGCGCGGCCGCTGCCAGGGACAGGGCAGGTTACGGCGCGTTCAAGGCTTCGCGGACGAAATCCAGGCGGTCCTGGCCAAAGAACAGTTCGTCTCCCACGAACATGCTGGGCGCGCCGAACACACCTTTTTGCAACGCCTGTTCGGTCTTGTCCTTGAGGGCGGCCTTGACCTCTTCGTCATTGCTCAGGTCGAGGATCTGCTGCGGGTCGAAGCCACCTTGTTCCAGGACCTGGGTGATGGTGGCCGGGTCGTTGAGATTGCGTTTGTCCACCCAGAGCGCACGGAACAGGCAGTCGAGGAATTCACCGAAACGTTCCGGCAGGCGCAGTTGAACCCCGGTGGTGGCACGCATCAGCAGCAGGGTATTGATGGGAAAGTGCGGATTGAAGTTGAGCTCCACCCCATAGCGCCGGGCAAAGCGCGCCAGGTCGTGCAGCATGTACCGGCCCTTGGCGGGAACACTGATGGGGGAAGCGTTGCCGGTGGTCTTGAAGACCCCGCCCAGCAGCATGGGCTGATACACCAGCTGGCTATTGGTTTCGGCGCAGATTTTTGGCAGTTGGGTATAGGCCAGGTATGAGGTCGGGCTGCCCAGGTCGAAGAAGAACTCCACCTTTTTGCTCATGTTTCAGACTCCTTGATTGTTGTTATTGGAGAAGGCCTTACCAGCGTTCGTTCCACGGGCGCAGGTCCAGCTCGAAGGTCCAGGCGTCCCGGGGCTGGCTGTGCAGGTACCAGTAGTTTTCGGCGATATGCTCGGGGTTGAGGATGCCGTCCTGGTCCTTTAGGGCGTATTTTTCGGGAAAGCTGGTACGGATGAAATCGGTGTCGATGGCACCGTCGACGATGACATGGCCGACATGGATGTTCAGGGGGCCCAGTTCCCGCGCCATGCTCTGGGCCAGGGCGCGAATGCCGTGCTTGGCCCCGGCGAAGGCGGCAAAGCCGGCGGCACCGCGTACGCCTGCGGTGGCGCCGGTGAACAGAATAGTGCCGCGTTGGCGTTTGGCCATGCGCTTGGCCACTTCCCGCGCATTGAGAAAGCCCGAAAAGCAGGCCATTTCCCAGATCTTGAAATACTTGCGTGCGGTTTCTTCAAGAATGCTGCAGGGCACATTGGCGCCAATATTGAAGACGAACGCCTCAATAGGGCCGATCTGGGTTTCGATCTCCTCGATCAGCGCGATCACGTCCTCCTCTTTGCGTGCATCACAGCCAAAACCATGGGCCTGGCCGCCGGACTGCTGGATGGCGTCCACCAGGGGTTGCAGTTTGTCCGCGCTGCGGCGGGTCATGCAGGCAATAAAGCCTTCGGCGGCGAAACGCTTGGCAATGGCACTGCCGGTCGCGTCGCCGGCACCCACTACCAGTACGACTTTGTTCTTGTTCAAGGTTGCAGTCATGGGAGGTTCGCTCTTTGGTAAACGATCGTTAACTAAACGAACGTTATGCTATGATTTTTCCGTCGTCAAGAAAACTTGGGAGCCCGTCAGGGAATGCGTTATTCAGCCAGTCACAAGCAGGAAACCCGCGAGCGTCTGCTGCAAAGCAGCGCGGCGCAGGCCAAGAACGAAGGTTTTTCCACTGTGGGGGTGGATGCCTTGATGAAAGCCATTGGCCTGAGTGGCGGGGCTTTCTATAGCCACTTCACCTCCAAGGACGAATTGTTCAGTTCGATTGTCGAGCGCGAGTTGAGCCAGAGCCTGGCGCGCCTGGGCGGGGAGGGGCAGCAGAATCAGGAGAAGTTGCGTCGCTGCCTGAAGCAGTACTTGAGCGTGGCGCATCTGCTACAGCCGGGTGCTGGCTGCGCACTGCCGGCATTGGGTGCGGAGATTGCCCGGGGGAGCCTAGAGGTGCGGCAGGAGGCGCAGGACTGGATATGCCGCTTGCATCAGGCTTGGGCGCAGACTCTGGGCAGCGAGAGCCTGGCCTGGTCGATCCTGTCCCAGTGCGTTGGCGCGTTGGTGGTAGCGCGAATGCTGGTGAACCCCGCCGTTCAGCGTCAGGTGCTGGCGTCCAGCCATGAGCAGATCATCGGACAGCTGGAGCGGCTGCCCGCAAGTTGACCGGCAAGGCTATTTGCAGATGACGATCATGCTGCGGCTGGTGTAGCCGGCAGGGTTCAGGCCGAAGGGGTAGTCGCCTGGGTCTTCCACGGCATCACCGGACTTGGCGATGACCTTGTAGCCTTTGGGGCCGCAGGACTCAGTCGCCTTGGTGTAGCACTTTTCCCAGGAAGAAGATAAACCCGAGCAGTTGATGTGGAGTCCTTTCTTGCCCCGTTTGACTTCGGTTTTCGCGGTCGCCGCGCAGCCTGCAATTGCAAGTACGGCCAACAGTATCAAAAATCGTTTCATCCCCGTCCTTATCGCTAGCCCCGGATCTGACGTCCGAGTGTGACTGCATTACCTGTCGTCTTTTGCGTGTGCGATATCCCTGTCCGGCAACTCCCTGGGCGACGTTGAGTAGCCGGCTAAACATGGCCTAAATGAGCACCAATTACCAGAGTTGAATCTCAATCAACTGCAACTATTGGTTTGGCCTCGCGGCGCATGGTCATGGTGGCGCCTACGGAAGCCAGGATGATGCAGGCGATTGCCGTCCACTGAGACAGGGACAGGTACTCGTGGAGGAACAACAGGCCGGAAAGCGCGCCGAACGCGGGCTCGATACTCATCAGGGTGCCGAAGGTCCGGGCTGGCATGCGAGTCAGGGCAACCATCTCCAGGCTATAGGGGAGGGCTGTGGACAAGATGGCGACTCCCAGGGCAACCGGGATCAGGGAGGGAGTCAGTAGTGCGGCGCCGGCATGGACTATGCCTATGGGGGCGACAAAGAGAGCGGCAATCATGACGCCCAGAGCGGCGGTCTGAATGCCATTCTCGGCTCCGGCCTTCTGTCCGAAGAGTATGTACAGCGCCCAGCAGACCCCGGCCCCCAGTGCATAGCCTGCACCGACCAGGTCGATGGCTGTTTCTGTGGCTCCGGTGGGAATAAGCAGTAGCAGCCCGATGATAGCCAGAGCGATCCACAGGAAGTCTATGGCCTTGCGTGACGCATAGATGGCTACTGCCAAAGGGCCTGTGAACTCGAGGGCGACGGCGATGCCCAGAGGGACACTCCTGAGGGACATATAGAAGAGGAAGTTCATGCCGCCCAGGGCCATGCCGTAGATGATCACGGTGCGCAGGGTGTTGGTGGTGAACTTGGCGCGCCAGGGTCTTAATAGAAGCAGCATGATGATGCTGGCGAAAATCAGCCGCAGGGTTGTGGTTCCTTGTGCGCCAACGATTGGGAACATGCTCTTGGCCAGTGAGGCTCCTGACTGAATCGAGGCCATGGCAATAAGCAGCAGCCCCACCGGAAACAGGGTCGAGGCAAGGCTGCGCGGTTGGTCATTCATGCAAGGGGTCATCCAGAGTGTTGGGGGAGAGGCACCTGGAACATGATGCTCAACTAATCACGGATGAGCAATATAGTGCGCATGGTCTTTTTTACGCCTCTATATAGAAGCTGCGAATGGGCTGTTTTGCGGCTGATCATAGAAAATGCAAATTAAGTGTTGACGGCAGATTCTACAGGTCTATAATTCGCCCCACTTCCGGCGCAGTCGAAACGGAAAACTCCTTGAGATTCAACGAGTTACGCAGTTTTCGATAGCGGTTACGCTTCAGTTCATCGAAGTCGGAAGCAGTTGGTAAGGCAGTCAGTTTTCGCCTTATTAACGATTCGGTCCTCTCGGTCGAAAGCGGTTGAAAAGAGGTGTTGACAGCAGCGTGTAACGCTGTAGAATTCGCCTCCCGCTAACGAGAGATCGGAAGCGCAAGTGGTTGAAGTTAAAAAGGAAACTTTGAAAACTTCTTAAAAAAATCACTTGACAGCAAATGAGGCTGCTGTAGAATGC
>NZ_FMWW01000006.1:289512-669583 GCF_900103205.1 Pseudomonas sp. NFPP12 | reverse complement strand
AAAGCCTCAAGCTGCGCGACCGGCTGGACAACAGCCAGGGCGGCTCCATCGACAGCGCCGCCACCCTGACCCTGCAGGCCATGACCCTGGGCAACAACGGCGGCACCCTTGACGCCGCGGGTGACCTGACCTTTACCGGCACCGACCTGGACAATGGCACCGGCACTTTCACCGGCAAAACCGCCGTCACCCTTAATCTGTTGGGCGCGTTGAACAATACCCACGGCAAGCTGGCCAGCGGCGGCCCGCTGCGCATCGAACGCGCTGGGCAGATCGACAATCGGGGTGGCCAGATGGCCAGCCAGGGCCTGCTGAGCCTGTTCGCTGCCAGCCTGGACAATCGTAACCGTGGGACCTTGATGGCCAACGACCCACTGACCCTGACCCTGGACGGCGTACTGCAGAACAGCGGTGATGGCTTGATCTACAGCCAGACCGGCGGCCTGCACGTTCAGGCCGGGAGCCTCACCAATGGCAAGGGCACCCTACAGAGCCAAGGCGCTCTGAACCTGAGCACCGGCGACATCGACAACCAGAGTGGTCGCATCCTGGCCAGGAACGGTAACCTGAACATCGGCGCCGGCCACTTGGATAACCGTGGGGGCGTGCTTTCTAGCGTGCAAGGCGCGATGATCGCCGATCTTCGCGGCGTGCTGAAAAACGGCTACGACCCGAGCAACAACCGCCAGGGCGGCGTGACCCAGGCCCAGCGCCTGACCCTCAAGGCCCTGGCTGGCATAGACAACGACGGCGGGCGGATTTCCGCGCAAAGCGGCGATGCGCTGATCACCACCGGCGATTTCGATAACCGCAACGGTGGCCTCTACGCCAAGGGCCTTGTCAAAGTTAGCGGCGGCCATTTCGACAACAGCGGCAACAACGGGCAAATCGCCGGCCAGCAGATTAATTTCGACCTCAGCGGCGCTCTGAATAACCACAAGGGCATCATCGAAAGCGACAGCAGCCTGACGATCAAGGCCGCCAGCCTCGACAATCAGACCGGCCAATTGCGCGCCCTGGGAGACGGTGGCGATACACGGCTGGAGCTCGGCGGATTGTTCGACAACCGCGATGGCTCTCTGGAAACCGCCAACCAAAACCTGGCCTTCGACGCTGGCAGCTTCAACAACCGTGGCGGCAGCGTGCTGCACAGCGGCAACGGCCTGTTCGGCCTGTCCATGGCCAACCTCGAGGATGTGGGCGGGCGCCTGAAAACCGCCGGTCAGCTGATCCTGGAAGGCGAACGCTGGACCAACAGCAGCTCGATCCAGGCCGGGAAACTGACAGTCAACGTCAACCACCTGACCCAGGCCCGTACGGGCCAGCTCCTAGCCGGCAATGGCCTGATAGGCAGCGGCGTGAACTGGATCAATGACGGCCTGATCGGCAGTGATGCAGGCGTCAATATCGACCTCAGTGGTCATTACAGCAGCAAGGGCCGACTCAGCAGCTTTGGGCAACTGGACCTAAAAGCTGCCCAAGTGGACCTGGCAGACAGTGCCAGTATTGCTGGCGGCGGCAACACCACAGTCTCGGTGTTCGGCCAGTTGAACAACGCAGGGCGCCTGAGCGCTGCGGCCGGGCTCACGCTCAACGCGAGTGGCATCAACAATCAGGGCACCCTTGGGGCTGCCCAGAACCTGACCTTGACCACCGGCGGCCTGCTCAACGATCACGGGCTGGTGTTCAGTGGCGACGACATGGGGCTGCGGGTCGACACCCTGACCAACAGCTACGGCAACGTTTACAGCCTCGGTCATCTGACGATCGATCGCGATGGTCAGGGGGCTCTGGCCAGCCGCATCGCCAACCGTTCCGGCACCCTGCAAAGCGATGGTTCCATGACGCTTGCAGCCAGCACCCTTGAGAACATGCGCGATGTGCTGGCTACCAACAACGGCGGCATCTACACCGCCAGAATTGGTGAAGTCGCCTGCATCGAGGGCTACAACGCCGGTGACTGTGGCGGCAAACGCAATCACGTGTGGGAGATCGTTCAGCGCGACAAATTCGAAGTCACCGAAGCGAGTGCGGCGTCGAGCATTGCCGCTGGCGTCAACCTGAATATCAACGCCGGCGACCTGCTGAACCAGAGCAGCAGTATCAGCGCGGCCGGCAACCTGATGGCCACGGTCAACAACTTGACCCACAGCGGCGTGGAAACCGGCGAGACCGAAACCACCCGGGTGTTCATGTCGGCGCGGACCAAAAATGCCAGTGCCTGGTACAACGTCGCTAACGCTGTCACCAACCGATACTGGTTCCAGAGTGCGGGTTATACGCCTGATGACCTGGGTGGTCTGGAAGGCGCGCTGGCCGGTTTTATCGGCATGACCGAACGTGAGTGGGTCGGCCTGGGGACGACGAAAAAACTCGCCGGTGGTGATCAAAGCTATGCCGCAGTGATCCAGGCCGGGGGAGCGGTGAGCATCAAGGCCGGCAATGGCTTCGACAGCAGCGTGGTCCGTTCGGGTTACACCTATGTCGGCAGCGGTGCGCGTACCGATACCCAAGTACCGGGTACCGCCTTCGCCACTCGCATCAGCCTCAGCCCGCAACTGCCCCCAGACCTGACCCAGCAACAGGTCAACCCCCTGGCCCTGCCTGGCTTTAGTCTGCCCGCTGGGCAGAACGGTCTGTTCCGCCTCAGTGGTCAGAGCAGCAGCGCCGCACCAGCTCCGGCGCAGATCGCCGGCCTGCCGGATGCCGCGAACCTTACCCGGCCGCACAAGTACCTGATAGAAACCAACCCGGTACTCACCGACCTCAAGCAGTTCATGAGCTCGGACTACCTGCTGTCCAGCCTCGGTTACAACCCGGACGACAGCGCCAAACGCCTGGGGGATGGCTTCTACGAGCAGAAGCTGATTCAACAAGCGGTACAAGCCCGTACCGGCCAGCGTTTTATCGACGGCCAGAACAGCGACGAACAGCTGTTCAAGTACCTGATGGACAACGCCATCCAGAGCCGGCAACAGCTCAACCTGTCGGTGGGCGTGGCTCTGACCTCGGAGCAGGTGGCGGCCCTGACCCACGACATCGTCTGGCTGGAAAGCCATGAAGTGAACGGCGAACAAGTGCTGGTGCCCGTGCTCTACCTGGCCCAGGCCAAGAACCGACTGGCCCCGAACGGCGCCCTGATCGCGGGTAACGACGTCAACCTGATCGCCGGCCAGGACCTGAACAACGTCGGCACCCTGCGCGCGACCAACAACCTGTCGGCCCAGGCCGGGCAGAACCTGATCAACAGCGGCCTGTTGGAATCCGGTAATCGCCTTGACCTGCTGGCCGGCAACGACCTGGTGAACAAGGCCGGCGGCATCGTCGCCGGGCGTGACGTGAGCCTCGCCGCAACCCGGGGCGACGTCATCAACGAGCGCACCCTGACCTCGCACCAGAGCAGCAACGGCAGCTACGCCCAGCAGCGCGACTTCGTCGACAACGCCGCCCGGGTAGAAGCGGCGAACAGCCTGGTGATCAGTGCCGGGCGCGATATCAACAACGACGGTGGTGTACTCAAAAGCGGTGCCGATATCGGTCTCAAAGCTGGGCGCGACATCAACCTGACCTCAGTGCAACAGGTGGTCAGCAACGACCGCGGCGTGCGCTACAACGACCTCAGCGTGACCCAGAACGGCTCCAGCCTGCAGGCCGGTCGCGATCTGGCCATCAGCGCCGGCCGCGACATCACCGCCATCGCCAGCCAGATCGAAGCCAAGCGCGATGTGGCGATGGTGGCCACCGAGAATCTGAACCTGGTTTCGGTGGCCAATGAAACGCACTTCTACAGCAAGACCAAAAAGGTCAAAAGCCAGGAAGATCATGTCAAACAGGTTGCTTCCACGGTGACGGCGGGGGGAGATGTTTCGCTGACTGCGGGTGAGGATCTGACCTTGATCTCCAGCCGTGTGACAGCCGGGGATGAAGCTTATCTGGTGGCCGCTAACCAACTGAATCTGCTGGCGGCTCAAGACAGCAATTACTCGCTGTATGACATGAAGAAAAAGGGTAGTTGGGGTAGCAAGAAGACCCAGCGCGATGAGGTCACTCAGGTTACCCATGTGGGCAGCGAAATCAGTACGGGTGGTAATTTGACTCTGGTGAGTGGTGGCGATCAGAAGTATCAGGTCGCCAAATTGGAGAGTGACAAGGACATCACCCTAGATAGCGGTAGAGCCATCACCTTTGAAGGGGTGAAGGACCTGCATCAAGAGAGTCATGAGAAGAGCAACAATAGCCTGGCCTGGACCAGCGCCAAAGGGAAGGGCAACACCGATGAGACCTTGCGCCAGACAGCGTTGTTAGCTCAAGGCAAGGTAGCGATCAAGGCCCTGGATGGACTGAAGATCGATATCAAGCAGATCGACCAGGGCACCATCAGCCAGAGCATTGACGCGATGGTCAAGGCCGACCCGCAACTGGCCTGGCTCAAGGAGGCAGAGCAGCGAGGAGATGTGGACTGGCGCAAGGTGCAGGAGATTCATGACAGCTTCAAGTACAGCCATTCAAGTCTTGGTCAGGGGGCGATGCTGGCGATTGTCATCGTCGTCGCCGCTTTTACGGCGGGTGCCGCCAGCGGTGCTATAGGTACGGCTGCGGGGGCGAGTGCTGGGTCCGGTTCGGCAATGGCGGCTGCGGGAAATGCAGCGATGGTTCAGGCGGGAACGGCAGTCGGCACTGCGGCGGCGGGGTGGGGTAATGCGATGGTTACTACGGCGTTATCTTCGATGGCGGGCACCGCTGCGGCTAGCACTATCAACAACAAGGGCAATCTGGGCAATGTGGTGAAGGACGTATTCAGTGAAAACAGCTTGAAAGGCTACGCAACCGGTGCGGTGATTGCTGGTTTCGGTGCGGCCTTTACCAACGAGATGGGGCGGACTTTAAGTGCGGAAGGTAATTATGTTTATGGCGATGACTATGCCGGGCGCTTGAAGGCTTATGCAGCCAATACCGCACTGAAGGGGGCCTTGAGTGGTAAGGACAAAGACACTTGGTTGAGTATTGCAGCGACTGGGGCGTTGATGGAGTTGTATCAGTATTCGGCGGGTCGAGACCCGGATGTTAGGCCTGGGGTGGAGAGACCTGGAAGCAATGTTTTTCAAGAGCTAGATGGGGGGCTTGTGCCGCGCGTTACTGTCAGTGGAATAGAGCGAGAAGGAAATAATGTTGGTCTAAATCAAACGTGTACTTCCTTGTTGGCTATTTGTCACGGAATGCCTCTTAGTAATTTTTTAAGTAATGTTCCTGGTGTTAATGCATTTGCGACTTTACATGATACTTGGATGAATAGACTGATCGAGCTGAAAAAGTTGAGCTGGCAACTGGGAGGTTCTTTAGGCGAAAAGCCTGATATGAGTATTTTTGAAAATATTGGTAGTATGCCGCCCGCATTAATAGTCAATTACGGGGCAATCATTGATAAATATAGGCCTCTAACTGATGCAGTGAGGAAAGATGAAAAAAATAATTAATGTATTTTTGGTCTGTCTCTTTGCTATAGGATGCTCGTCACCTTTTTATTCGACTTGGGTTAGTGCTACCAATGGGTTGGTTGGTACTCCGTTTGAGTCGCACTTTTGGCCCCCTAGATGCCTGCCAGATTGTTTGCATCAATATTGGTCGCCCAGCAATAAGAATGCAGCTTTTGATAAAGTTTTGGATGAAGAGGCAGGTGAAAAGCGCTACTACATTACGTGGCTTATGGATTGTCGTTACTCAATACTTGTCTCAAAAGAGGGCATTATAAAATCTTGGCGTTATGAGACGGAGGACAAAAGAAGTTGTTTTGTTTTTTAGAGGTTAGATGGTCTGGCTCTCGTAAGAAGACTTGCTCTTATGTTGAAACGGAAATATTGGGATTTTTTATGCGCTGAGCTCAACAGGCTCGTGGTTGCTCAGCTTTGGGAAGGAGGTAATGAAATAGGATGCTGGATTTTAGTCGATGGTTTGAATAGTTGTGGATGTGTGATGATTTGTGAACTGTGTAAAGGGACTAGCAAAAAATGGAAATGAAATGGCCTCAAGGAACATGGGGTTCTTATTTAATTTTTGAGCAGTAGTTTGTGAAACTAATAGTTGTTGGTTTCGAAGCGAAAAGTAAAGGAGTGTATTCGATTCTTTTAAAGTATGGTGCGCGGAAGCTTGTGAGAGAAGTAAGAGTGTGTGAAGGCGCTGTGTTATATGCTGAATATGAATCAAGTCTGCAGGAAATTCTGCATAGAAATGTTGGGGATGCAAAAAACATGCATCGTCTAGTATTTAAGTTGCATCGACAAGAGTTTGTAGAATTTCCTTTATGTATCGGAAATTTCTAGTTTTCCGAAGAGGCTGATGTTGAAAATCTTCTGACTAGTTACCTGGTTGTTGGTGTAGGGTGGCTTGGGTTTATTAGAGCGGAATAAAGAACCCCAAGATGGCAGGACTCTGTTTCATTCTTACAATAAGTGAGGGTTTGATTTGGCTTATTCGAATTTAGAGTTTTCTGGGCAGTTTGCGCGGATTCATGATCTGGACTTGAGTATTGCCTGCTTTCTAGTAATAGAGTCCGGAAAATATGTAAGCTCGGAAGCTTTGGACGATATGTTTGATTCTTGGGTCGATTCGATTTCGTATGGCGGCCCTGGTTGTATTGATCTGCAGCTAGATAAATTTCTGAAAAGCCAAGAGTATGCTGATGTAGTTGTAGGCTTGATTGATAGGGTGATCCAAGAGTTGTATTCAATAGCGGATGTTTATCCGAAAGAGAAATTGAGCTCGATGCTGGCAGGCGTAAAAATAACTTTGAATGCGGACTATGAAGTTAAGTTGATAAGAACTGCTTTAGTTGGGTTACGAAAAGTCATTGTAGGTGAAGGATAGTTCATGGGCTGCATGATGACTCAGATGATTTTTCACTAATTCCTGAGTCTTTGATTTTTTCAAGATTGAAAGAAGGTTTGAAAAAAAGCTCTGCTGTGACCTGCATCAAGTTTGTTTTTTCTAGTTTGTCAGCCTTCGGATCATAGTGGGCTATATATTAAGTAAGAGTCACGTAAGTGATGAGTTTTTAGAGTGAAGAAGAAAATATATTATGGTGTAATCGCGCTTGGTACAGAGATATGTATGCATGTATTTTGCATTTTTAAGTGAGATGTAGCATGAGCATTAAACTTAAGACAGAAGCGGGAGTGTTAGAGTTTATTGTCAAAAATATTAAGGCTAAGGATAGTTTTTTTGACTTCGATATTGTCAGTATTTGGTATGATAAATATTCCGGCTATTTACCGGCTGATTTCTTTTGTAGTTTGAATTTCGATGATATAAATAGGCTTGTTGAATATTTCTATAGGCATAAATTGTCAGTGCTTACTAATCAGGTTAATGAGTCACTGGTTTATATGCCTTTGGAAAGCGACTTTCAAATAAGGTTCATGGCCGGGGAGGCTGAAAGCATGGAAGATGGATACTTTTCCATAGGTTTTTTATTTAACCTTGGAAGTAGTTGCGAAGAATCTTCGAATGTATATTTTGGGTTCGAGGCTGGTATTGATTTTTTAGCGGCAGATGACTTTTGTGTTTCTTTGAAGGAACTGGTGACCGTTGAGCAGTAGATGATTTCCTAGTAATCCACGGTTTTCAAAGTGTTTTAATCTGGTAAGCCATGATGAAAGAAGTATCTCCTCTAATATGTACATCGTGTGAAGAACAGCTCGATGTGTTTAACGAGGGTTCTACCCAAGGATTAAGGTGTTCCGGTTGTGGCTGGTCCTTGGTTACTACACATATTTCAGACATTAAAATCGATGAGCGAGAATATAAATTTTTTTGTAGCGGTAATTATAAAAGCGAAGCACATGTGCGAGTTGTATCCGAGGTGGCAGGTTATAATTTTTTGATGTCCAGAAAAGCACTGCAGAAAGGCCAATTTCTTCTGTTCTCCGGGCAGGCTGTTGAGGTTTCTCGGGTCAGGAAAATGCTTGGTCATGCAGGGGTTTTATGTACCATCACACCTGATTTTAAGTGGGATTGATCAGATGACGATTGTTGTTTGCTAAG
Organism: Pseudomonas sp. NFPP12; assembly: GCF_900103205.1. Classification (NCBI taxonomy): domain Bacteria; kingdom Pseudomonadati; phylum Pseudomonadota; class Gammaproteobacteria; order Pseudomonadales; family Pseudomonadaceae; genus Pseudomonas; species Pseudomonas sp. NFPP12. The sequence continues at coordinate 661,546 of NZ_FMWW01000006.1, read as the reverse complement.
CCTCTAAGGTGAATGAGTGAGTTCTTCCAGTAACTTAGCTGCAACTTCCGAAAGTACAGGTTATACATCAAACCCCATAGAGTACTCCCGCTCCTGCGGAAGCAGCCTGCTGGCCCCCCCCAAGTCCCCTTCCTCAATCAGTCGATGAATCTCGTGGGCCAGGGGCGTGACATCGGTGATGCGCTTGATCCACTGGTTCACGTACAACTGCACGGCCTCCTTGCTCAGGCCGATCTGGATCGCGCGGTGTTCCTGGGGCCGCAGGTACAGATCCCGTTCCGGGTCCCATTGAATGCGCACCGGTGACTGGTCTTTCAACTTCAACCACTCTTCCTTGTTCATGGACTCGTCGACATGGCTCAGGCAGCCGTTGGCCAGGGCCCATTCGAAGCCTTCGCGGCTGATGTCGATGGCCAGTATGCGGGTCTGTCCGGCGTCCTTAAAACCCCAGCCGGCGCGGTACATCATCCAGAGGAAGGACGGCTTTATCCAGGTCATGCGCTCCATCTTGAAGGGTGGGGAGACGAAGGTGCCGTGGGCCAGGGCGGCGTCGGCGATGCTGTCGGAGTAGGCCTGGTAGACGCGGATGGTGTCGGCGTCGTAGAGCGCGCGGATCTGGCGCTCGGGGATTTCTGTTGCGGGTTTATGCATGGCATTTCCTTATGAAGAATGGGCGGCCGGGAAGCCGCCCTGGGGTGTTTAGAGTTTGGCCTGCGGTTGCAGGCGCCGTGATGTCACATCCAGCAGATCACAGCCATCGCGCAGCAGGATGCTGCACACCAGGGTCAGTTCCTGCAGTAGCACCGGTTCGCTGCGCAGGGTCTCGGCGGCGAAGTTCTCCAGCAGTTGGGTCGCGGCGCGGATGCGAAAGGCTGCGGCGTCGTGCAACACATCGATGGGCGCCTGGGTGTCGATCAGCAGGGAAGGAATCAGGCAGTCGTGGCCGGTTAGGGATATATAACGGTTCATTAGTACACCTCGCTTAATGGATCGATGTACTCGTTACTCCGGTCGCCAAACCAGGTCGCCATATGGGCGACGGCCGGACTATAAGCCGCGGGCTTGCGAGGGTGCAAGGCAAGTGTGGTGGCGTCTTTTCCGAGAGCGTTGTAGGGCTTTTTCCGCACACATCCATCCCGCTTGCGACTGTATTTCCAGGTGTTTAGCCAGGGCGCTTTTGGCGAACGGTCTGCTAGCCCGTATGTACATTTGTAAATACGGAATTGCTTATGTACGTTGCATGGGACGAGGCCAAGAACCACGCCAACATGCTCAAGCACGGCATCGATTTCTACGATGCGGTGCTGATGTTCCAGCGCCCGGTGCTGTCCTTGCGCGATGAGCGCCTGGACTATGGCGAGGAGCGCTGGGCCAGCCTCGGTTGGATCAGGACCCTGGTGGGCGTGGTGGTCCATACCGAGCGGTGGGGTCATGCGGTGCGCATCATCTCGGCGCGAAAAGCCACTAAGCGGGAGGCTAAATATTATGTCCAACGGAAAAAAAACTGATTGGGATCGCCTGGCGAAAACCGATGACGAGGGCATCGATACTTCTGATATTCCCGAGCTGGATGACGATTTCTTTCGCCGCGCCGAGGTGCACCTGCCGGGCAAGAAGGCCGTGACCATTCGCCTGGACGCCGATGTGCTGGAGTGGTTCAAGGGCCAGGGCGCGGGTTACCAGACGCGGATCAACCAGTTGCTGCGCCAGTACATGCAGGCCCACCGGGACTGAGGCCTGTGCATCATTTCAGGAGGCGGGCGGATGGCCCGTCGCTCTTTCCGGCCGGCCGTGGAGGGTGGTCGCCATTGCGATTCCTGTCTGAAATATTCATTTACAACTACCCCCGTCCTCAAGCTCAATCTGCTCCCTTGCCTGGTGCGAAGGAGTGCGCTCTTTCGTGCAGGCTATAGTCTTGTGCTCACCCTGACCTCATCCGCAAATAAGGTGCTTTCGTATGTCTCGCTTTGCCTCCCGCAATACTTGGCTGGCCGTTGGTGCCGCGTTGCTGTGCCTGCACTTGCCCGTGCAGGCACAGGAGCGTTTTACCCTGAACATTCCCGGGGTTTCGGATGACCGGCTGTTCACCACGGGCAATGCCAGCGATGCCAAGGGCTGTGGCGGGCACAATAATTCCCCGGCCTTGAACTGGACCGCCGGCCCGACCGGGACCTTGAGCTACGCCATCGTCATGCACGACCCGGACGGGGCCAAGGGCCAGGGCGTGGATCACTGGGTGCACTACGGCATCAAGCCCACCACCCGGCAGATTCCCGCCGGTGCCGGCAACAAGCCGAACCTGGAAGGGCTGGCCGGCCTCAACAGCCGCAACGGTACTTCCTATATGGGCCCGTGCCCGCCGGTGGGTGACAGCGCGCACCACTACATCATCCAGATCTACGCCCTGGACCTGCCGCCGGAAGCCCTGCCCGCCGGGCTGACCCGCGCCCAACTGCTGGAAAAGATCAACGGTCACGTACTGCGCAACAGCAGTGTGGTGCGCCGCTATTCTCGCTGAGTGAAATTTTTTTCGAAGGCTTAACCCGAATCGCCCAGGGGCTTCGTCTGAAGGGGGGAATGGATCATTTCTTTCCGAGGTCAGCCCCATGTCCCTTCCCGTGCATTTCCTTCGTCCGGCCGCCCAGGGTTTTGCCGCCGGCCTGTTGCTGGCAGTTGCCGGCTGTGGTGTGTCGTCCAAGCCCGAATCCGCTGCCGGCTCGTCAACCCAGGGAGCATTGCAGGCTGCGCCTCAAGCGCAGTACGAGGTGCAGCATGCCGATGCCACCATGGCCAAGCGCGCTGTGCATCCCATGAGGTTGTCAGCGCCGATGCCGGCGCCCATTAGCTCACGGGATTCGCTGGTGGCCGGTTACCGCGACGAGCCCCGGGAGCAGTACCAGAAACTGCCGGACAACCCGATCCACAGCGTCGCCGAAGCACCGGTCTCGACCTTCAGCGCCGACGTCGATACGGGTGCCTATGCCAACGTCCGCCGCTTGCTCAACCAGGGCAGCCTGCCGCCGGAGGGCGCGGTGCGCCTGGAGGAACTGGTCAACTACTTCCCCTACGATTACGCCCTGCCCACGGACGGCTCGCCCTTTGGCGTGACCACCGAGCTGGCGCCGTCGCCGTGGAATCCCCATACCCGCCTGCTGCGCATCGGCATCAAGGCATCGGATCGCGCGGTGGCGGAGCTGGCCCCGGCCAACCTGGTGTTCCTGGTGGATGTCTCCGGCTCCATGGATCGCCGTGAAGGCCTGCCCCTGGTGAAAAGCACCCTCAAGCTGCTGGTGGATCAACTGCGGGACCAGGATCGGGTGTCGCTGGTGGTCTACGCCGGTGAATCACGGGTGGTGCTGGAGCCCACGTCCGGTCGTGACAAGGCGAAGATCCGCACTGCCATCGACCAGCTCACCGCGGGTGGTTCCACGGCGGGCGCCTCGGGTATCCAGCTGGCCTACCAGATGGCCCAGCAGGGTTTTATCGACAAGGGCATCAACCGCATCCTGCTGGCCACCGACGGCGACTTCAACGTCGGCGTCAGCGACTTCGACAGCCTCAAGGCCATGGCCGCCGAGAAGCGCAAGAGTGGTGTCTCCCTGACCGCCCTGGGGTTCGGCGTGGACAACTACAACGAGCACCTGATGGAGCAACTGGCCGACGCCGGTGACGGCAACTACGCCTACATCGACAACCTGCGCGAAGCGCGCAAGGTGCTGGTGGACCAGCTCAGCTCGACCCTGGCGGTGGTGGCCAAGGACGTGAAGCTGCAAGTGGAGTTCAACCCGGCCCAGGTCAGCGAATACCGCCTGCTGGGTTATGAGAACCGTGCACTCAAGCGAGAAGACTTCAGCAACGATAAGGTCGACGCCGGGGAAATCGGTGCAGGGCATACGGTTACCGCGTTGTATGAAATTGTCCCGGCTGGCGAGAAGGGTTGGCTGGAGCCGCTGCGTTATACCCAGGCCAAGGCGCCGCAACAGAGTGGCAAGCAGGGCGAACTGGCCATGCTGCGGCTGCGCTACAAGGCGCCGGAAGGCGGCAGCAGCCGCCTGATCGAACGGCCCATCAGTGCCCAGCAGCCGGGCAGCCTGGCGGCGGCCAGCCCCGACCTGCGCTTCGCCGCAGCCGTGGCGGCGTTCTCCCAGCAGCTCAAGGACGGCCGCTACACCGGCAACTTCAGCCTGGCCGACACGGTCAAGCTGGCCCAGGGCGCCAAGGGTGCCGACCCTTACGGCCTGCGAGGCGAGTTCGTACAGCTGGTGGAGCTGGCGCAAAGCCTGCAAACTCAGGCGCCGAAAGCCCAGGCGGCGCAGCCCGTGGACTTGAGCCAAGTGCAGAGCCGCCTTGAGTAGACCTCAGACCCGCAGTGAACAGGAGTTCAACCGCCCTATGTCTGCTGCCCAATCCACCAGCGACGCCAGCAGCGATGAAACGCTGCTGGCGCGTTACCGTGCCGGAGACCCCGCGGCCTTCGAGGTGCTTTACCAGCGCCATCGCCAGGGCTTGTATCGCTTTGTGCTGAGCCTGTGCGGCAAGGCCGAGCTGGCGGATGAGGTCTACCAGGAAACCTGGCTCAGCCTGATCCGCAGCACCAGCCAGCCCCAGGGCCGGGCCAGCTTTCGTACCTGGCTGTACCAGATTGCCCGCAACCGCTTGATCGACCACTGGCGCAAGCACGGCCAGCGCAACCCGTTGCACGACAGCTATGACGAACAACTGCACGGTGAAGCCGACCAAGCCCCCGGCCCCGAACAGCAACTGAGCCTGTGCCGCGACCAGCAGCGTATCGAAGCCGCCCTGCAGGACCTGCCCGAAGACCAGCGCGAGGTGTTCCTGCTGCGGGCCCACGGCGACCTGGAACTGCCAGAAATCGCCAGCCTGACCCAGGCTCCCCTGGAAACGGTGAAAAGCCGTTTCCGCTATGCGTTGAAAAAATTGCGTCGGCTCCTGGCCGAGGAGGTACTCACATGACTGACGCCCGACAGACCCCAACCCCCGAAGAGCAGATGCTGGCGCATATCCGCCAACACAGCGCCCAGGAACCACCGGCCCATCTGGATGCCCTGATCCTGGCCACTGCGCGCCGCGAAGCCCCGGCGCCCAAGCCCGGCCTCTGGCAACGCTGGATGCAGGCCTGCCTGCGGCCGCGTTATCAACTGGCTTTTGCCAGCCTGTTTGGCGTGGCCCTGGTCATTGGCTTGCTGCGGCCCTCCCCGGAGCACTATCCACAAGAGCAGGCCTTTGTCCCTGCGCCCGCTCCAGCCCCAGCTGCGCCCATGGCGCGCCAGGCGGCGCCACGTTCCGCAGAGCTGGCCGGGGCCTTGAGCGTCCCTGAGCCGGCTGCCCCTTCGCCCATCGCTCCGGCGGCCCCTGTCGGCAGTTTTGCCGCGGCGCCGGAGATGGAAGCGTCCGCTGATGCAGCGCCACCTGCGATGGCCAAGCCCAGGGCCGAGTCGAGCAAGCTGGCCAAGCGCATGTCGGCGCCGGTCGCGCCCCGGGCGATCAAGCGATTGAATGAGCAACTGCAGACAGTGCTGCGTCTATGGGACGAGGGCCAGAACCGCGCGGCGGCCGAGCTGCTGCTCCAGCTGCAGGAAACTTATCCACAGGAGGATCTGGACGCGCGCCTGCAAGCCTTGCGTCGTCAATAAGGTGCGGGGGTTGGCTGTCGCAGCGGAAAACGCGCACTATCTGCCCAGTTTCCAGAAAGTGAGAGGCCGGTCATGGCACCCCGCATCGACCGTATTGCTGCAATGTTGAACTGCCCGATCAAGGGCGCGGAGCTGCGCCAGGCCATCAAGGAAAGCCGCAAGGACTTTGGCCTTGAAGAGGGCGAGGACCTCGATCAGCAGGCCGACGACGAAGACGATCAGGCGGCCCCGCACTCCGACGCCGTCGAGGAGGAGTGATCCGGCAGCCCCAGCGCTTAGGCGTAGGGGGTGGCGGGCAACTCGATGAACTCGGCGCAGGCACCGTCCGCGGTCATGCGCCGGGCCCGTTCCGGCAGCAGCCGGGCGTGGTTTTCCACTTGCCAGCGATACCAGCTCAGGCGCTGCACGATCCGCCGCCGGCAGGGCTCCGGCAATTGCCCCAGCAGGTCGACACTCTCGGGCGCCCAGCGGGCTCGGGTCGAGTAGTAGCAGAACAGGTTTTCCCGCAGGCCGAAACAGTCCTCAATGCTTTCCTCGACGCTGTACGCGTAGCGCTCGAAGCTGGCGCTCAGTTGCTGTGCGCCGTCGGCGTTGTCCCGCAGGTAGGCGAAGATCCCCGGCCAATTGATGCAGTACAGGTGCTCGTCCCAATCGCCGTCCCGGGTCAGGTACTGGCCCTGGCCGCGAAAGAACTGCAGCACTTCCTCGCGCTCCAGAGCCACTTCAAAGTTGCTTTTCATCGGGTGTTCCCTTGACGTCGGCGATGCTCACAGATAACGCCACGCATTCGATCACGCAATCGAAGCCGATTTCCAGGCGCAGGTGATAACCGGGGTCCAGGCGAGTGAGCTGGGTGCGCATGCGCCCGTCGAAGCGCGTGCCGCTGACCGCCAGTTCGCTGATGCCCTGGACCTTGAGCACGAAACTGCAGTGGGTCGCCGCCTCGATCACCGGCCAGCTGGCAGGCACAGACAAGCGCGGCAGTTCACCGCTCAGGTGCAGGCTCAGTTGCTCGCCCTGGAACTGCGGGCCCTGGGTCTCCAGGTCATAGGGCGTGGCGGTCACATCGAACTCGGCCCGCCAGGCTTCAGGGTTGTCGATGCCGAACAGCCAATCCCCGCCGAAACGCTCACGGTGCGGGATTGCCCGGCACTCTGCCAGCGAAGGCAATTGCGCGCGGACCAGGTCTTCCTGCCAGCGCTCCCGTGCCGCGTTCAGCAGGCGCTGGAAAAGGTCCCGGCTGTTGTCGATCACCCCTGGCCAGTTGCTGGGCCACTGATCGTATTCGTAGTCGTCCTCGATGGGCTCCCAGATCTGTTCGAAGTCATAGTCCGGGTCATCCAGGGCCGCTTGCAGCACCTCCACCAGCCGCTGTCGATGCCGGAAATTCTCCCGGGAACCGTGGCGCATCAGGCCGTAGTGGCGGACCAGGTATTCGCGGTCGTCCGGGTCATTGGGGTTGTAGCGGTTCAGTTCGGCATCCAGGGCCGGGGGCATGTCATAGCCCATGAACCAGGTGACCCAGTCGCGTATCTGGGGCTCGAAGGGTTGATTGTGCAGGGGATGGCGCAGCATCGGGACCTCCTGTCCGGGGGCGGCGAATGTAGCAAGTTGCGCTTCGCCAGGACAGCCCAGGGCCGTCATGTGTGCGGGGTGCCGTTCGGGCATTGCGCCGTTTTGCATCGCGGATCAACAAAAAAGCCCCAGGCCTTAAGACCTGGGGCTTTTTCGCTGAAGATGGCGCACTCGGCGGGATTCGAACCCACGACCCCTGCCTTCGGAGTCCTAAAAGTCGACGTTTAGAATCAATACGTTAGCGCGGATTAGCTGGGAAATCAAAGGGTTGTGGTAGCTCCGGTTAGCAGGTTTTCGCCCCGTTTAGCGGGGCGAGTGTGGCAAATTTGTGGCGCCGCGATAGAAGACCGATGTGGAATGAGCTCTGGTGGGCGACTGGACGTTTACTCATTAGTTTTAAAGTGCCCTCTGGCCGTCCAATAGGAGGCTTAAGCGATCCTTACTACTGACTGCTTTTAGTCGACTCCAGGGTATCAAGACGGCTTATTAGGTTCGATTTTGGTTGCTGCCAATAGATCTTGGGGAATTGAGTTTTTAGCTTTCGATACGTCTAATTTTTCCAATCGCTTCCAGCGCTTACCCATGAAAATAAAAAGAACAAGAAGCAGATGCCTATTGCGGAAATAGCCCATATGGCTATGTTTTTGGAAATAAACATGAAATTGTTTATCTTGATTGATGCTTCTAATATTTTATCTTGGCATGATTTCGAATATATAGCTGCTCGTTGATTTTTTGGATAAGACTCGGTTTTTCCTAAGGTGCAAGATACTATTTCTTGCTGGTTTGGAAGGTGCGCTACGGACCAGGCCGTAGTTACAGCGCCGGATATTATTACAAGAAGTATTGCAAGGCGCTGCCAAATGCCTAGTTTGAAGTGATAGTGTATATGCATGTCGAGCCTTTTTATGTGTTTTTAAATTAGGCCTAAATTTTTTGTATGTCCCAGGTAGGAGGAAAAAAATAATGGACCTTATTATTTATTGGTCGATATATTTGCTTTATTCGACTGTTAGGGTTTCCAAGGTCAGGCCTTTTTTCTCGAAGGTATTTATCTACTTCACAAAAAAGATTTTGACAGTCAATTAATTGAAGGGGGCGCCCTCCCATATATCTGAAATCAATTCCTAGTTTTTCGAACTCTAATTGCTGGGAGTCTACCATCTGTCTTATGACATACTCATAGCTTTTACCTTCCAAGGATAAAAAACATTTTTTTATCCCGCGGACTGCTCCGGGGCCAGCCACAACAAACTGCTCTTCTAATGTAGAGGAATAGTGACTGTAAGTTAGGTCGATAGCATATTGGTATGCCAAAAACGGACCGATAGTTGGTGTTTTAACTAGTAGTTCGTAAAGATCTTTCAAGTCGCTGATCTCCCAAACCTTCTTATGAAGATTGTCTTTGATCATTGTTTGAAGCATCTTTATATTGTTTTCGTGCTTTACAGAGCTTCCGTACTCTTTTTTTCCGGAGGGCATTATGTATGCGGCAGAATAAAGGCGCGAAGCATTGGCTTTGTGAATTGTCAGTATTTTACAATATGCCTCTGGACAGAAGGAGCTAAGTGTAATTTCTCCTAGGGTTGACTCAAGATACTCCCAGGTTTGTATTTTGTTGAACAGCTTAAATAAGATTGTTCTGAAAAAAGTATCTTCTGGGCTAAAACTTTGCGAGTACATAACTTCCTTGAGAAGGAATTGAGTTGTTCTGTCCAGTACTCTATAGCAATTCGTGAATTTAAATTTTTCAAGAATTGGGTCGTTGATTGTTAGAGAGTGATCTAAATCGTTCTTCGCACGAAATATTTCGTTACGCTTGTGGGCGAAATTCCAATACTCGTCGTATGCATCACTTTTTTTCGTCATGACTGCGTAGCCATCAAATTAGGATCGTTTTTGGCTTTGAGTTTGCTGTTCATGAGTTGGAAACAGATCTAAACCTGTTAGGTCATTCACCGCTTGGAATATATGATCACGTAGACCGAAGCCTAATATGGTGACAAAGACTGCAAATATTACAGTGGAGTACCTAGTGACGATCTTGCTTTCGAGTGTCAGGATATCTTTTTTCAGAGCGTCTAGTTCGCTCTTTAATTTCACAGGCGAAAAAACCTCACCTGACATATTTGAAATGAGGTCGCTATTTAGAGATTTTGGTATCTTTTTATCTTTCTTCACATACTTTTCAGTTGAGGTTCTATCAAGGCTTGCATACCAGATCAAAGCGAACTTGTCGCCTTTTTCAAGGGTAATGTCCAGAGGTCCGGCATTATAAACCGAAAAAGTCAATCGTCCTCGCCAGCCAGGGTCAACATGAAAGCCAGAGACGTTTATCAAACCTTTGAATTTATACTTGGCTTTGAATGATATGAGCGCAAGAGCATCCCTTGGCACAGAGATGATTTCATTTGTAATAAGGAACGCAAATTGACCTTTGGGAATGACAAATTGCGACTTGTCTTTCGTGAGCTTCTTTTTTACGCCCGTGTCTTTGCTGTTGTCGGGGTCGCTAGGAGTGATATAAACTTCATCTCCAACGGTTAGTGAAATCGCAGCGCAGTCAACTTCGATTCCAATTTGATTCCCTTCTTCATTTTCAGCCAGACAATCTAGTTGCTCTTGAAGCTTATCCCCGCTCCAAAACATATCAATACCCTGAGTCGTAGTTTCCAAGTCTGCTGAAAAACATATTCTTTTTTTCGACTCCTACAAGGCGCTTCGAAAATATGCTTTGTAAATCTTCGTCAGTTATCGAGTAAAGAGACGTGATCGCCGTCCTGAAAATCTTCCCTAAGCTCTCAATTAGAGCCTGCCTGAAAGGATATGATTCAAGATGGTCAAGCGATTCAGTCGCTTTACACATTTTTCCTATGTGAAGAGTCATCTGGTGAGAAAGATAATAAAGATCATTCCTAGTATCACTAGGTTGGCTCGATATTATTGTTTTTACCAAATCTCGAATGTCGGAGCATTCTTTTTCAGAATCGCTCAGGGCGATGTCAAAAATTCTTGAGTTAAAAATATTACATGCAGATATTATAATTATGAGGCTGTCAACTACGCTTTTCTTGAACGCATCCGCATTGTTTTCAAACGCTGCCACATTGAGTTGTGCATTATACTTTGCTAAATGCAGAACCATATGAGTAATGCGCTGCTGCACAGGCAAAAGCCAGATATCCTTGTGATACTTTTCGTCATGCTGCAGCTGTTTCCACTGCAGTTCATCAAGCTGACTGAAAAGTGACATAATCGCCCCCAACGCGAGTGTTAGTGGCTCCGATTGAGCCTTTTTTGCTTCGCTGAGTATACATCATTGAAAAATCCTTTGAAGCCAAGATGCTTGGGGCGCTCGCACACCCATTGCTAGCCGGCCTCGAGGCGAGGCGCTCTGCTGGTAGTTGGATGGATGGTATGCCTATAAGCACATAGGCATTTGCCCGCTGATGGCGCGCTCCCTATTGCAGTAGGCAGCCCATCAGTGGGTCTATGGAGCTTTTTGCTCTGAACGGCAAGTCCTCGCTGCGTAGCCGTGGTGTTAACTCATCGTCAGCGAGTTCCTGTGAGCTCCTGCCGTCTCAAGTCGGAGCACGGGTTGACTCGACCGGTCTAGCGGCGCAGCCAATTGCGAATCGCCCTGTAGAGCCATCTATCTGCCTTGATAGCTGGTTGGCTTGCGTATTCCGGGCGGGATCGCAGGTACTGGACGGTAACGTCGAACTCCTTCGCACTGTACAGCCCCAGGTGCCCGGAGTCTGCTCACTGCAATGGCTTCATTATCCCATCGCTGACGATAGTTGGCCGATCGCAGCCAGTAACTCACCTAGTGGACAGTTAAGGGATATACGTCAAAGTGGTTCGATCCCAAAGCCGATGCTGTCCAACTGCGATGCTGAGTCAAGGTCGGCGAACGAGACTGCTGATAAAGGTCTTTATAGTAATCCCCAGGACGCCGGACCCTGGCGAAATCCAACGCAGTACGCGGCCCCTCAGATTGTATTTTACGCCTGTCTATTAGCTTTTTTGAAATCAGAACCGTGGTTTGGCGAAGACCAAGTGCAGTGGATATCGATAGCGTGACCAGGCGCATTGATGAACTACGGGATGAAAATATGGTGGTGGATAACGCCTAGGCCTTCCATCAGCAAAAAAACGCTGGGCACTTACCACATCGTACGCAAAGGTCGTACTGAGGATCTGCGCAAGATTGATTTCGACAAACTGCGTGAAGAATTCACCTTTTCATTTTGTATATGGTACATAGGTGGGAACTGAACAGATGGTTTTTTTATAATAAGCCGATTAAAATCAATGGCTTAACTATTAAGTTTTTGGGCGGTCAAAGGGAGGTGTCAGCAGGGTTAGCGGAATTTTACTCTCATCAGCGGGAGGAATGTGGCATCCTGCCTTCACGTTGTTTATGCTCCTTAATAATTGCCTCGTACGTGACCAAAAGTCTATCCGAGGGGCTTTGAGTGTAAGAAGCTCACTGTTAAAAAAATGCATAGGCTATTTAGAATGTTGAAGCGTTATTCAGTCACGGACGAGTCATTCTAAACATGACACTAGAAATTTCCTATGCGGATAAAAAAATTCGCAACATTTGCGATAGTGAAGCTGTGGCTCTTCGTAGACTTCCGCCAAATGTCGTCAAGGCTTTAATGCGCCGTCTCACTGATCTAAATTCGGCTACTAATATCATGGATGTTCCTTTGGGGAACCCTCGGGAAATATCTGGCGATCCTCCTGGGGAATATAGACTAGACTTAGTCGACGGATATTATTTGATGTTTTGCGCCGTTGATCTAGAAATGCCCATAAACAATAAAAATAAAGTAGACTGGTCGAAGGTGAGTCGTCTTAAACTGTTAAGGATTATCAAAGATGATGCTTGAGAATCATGCTTTTAAGCCTAGTCAGTTAATTCCACCAGGTGAAACAATATCTGAGATTTTAGAAGAGCGCAAAATCACTACAAGTGACTTTGCGCAGTGTATTGGAGTGCCTTGTGAGATTGCCAATAAGCTCCTGATTGGTGATTTCGTTATTAACAAAGAGCTTGCAGTTGTCTTGTCGGGGGTTTTGGGAGCATCACCGTCGTTCTGGTTAAATCGAGAGGAAAGTTATCGCGCGCAACTCAGCGAGCTAAAGACTCCACTTACCAGTGAAGAAGATAGCTGGTTAAAAGAAATTCCAGTATCGACAATGCAAAAAAACGGATGGATACCAAAAGCAGTCTATCCTGCGCAAAATTTACGGAATTGTTTAAGTTTTTTTGATGTTCCGGATATTAGTAGTTGGAAGGAAATTTATACGTCCGGTTCGGAGTTGGCTGCATTCAGAACATCACCTGCCTTTGATCCAAAGCTCGGAGCGGTAGCCGCATGGTTGAGGCAGGGAGAGATTGAAGCAGATTTTATAGACTGTAGTCCGTGGAACAAAGATAGGTTTATTGCAGCATTACAAGACGCAAGATGTTTAACAACTCAGGAAGATCCCAATATTTTTATTCCTGAATTGCAGAAGATTTTTGGAGAGTGCGGCGTTGCTGTTGTAATTGCTCGAACTCCAGATGGTTGCCAGGCTAGCGGTGCAACAAAATTTATTAGTGACGAAAAAGCGATGTTGATGCTCAGTTTTAGGCATCTATCGGATGATCATTTTTGGTTCACCCTTTTTCATGAGGCCGCACATCTCATACTTCATGGAGGTATTATTTTTGTGGAAGGTGAGCACTGTCCTGATAGTGTTCAAGAACAAGAGGCTAATACATTTTCTGCCGATTTCTTGATACCGGTCGAATATAAGAATGAGCTTAAGTCTCTAGGTAATGATATACGTAAAATTCTTAAGTTTTCTAAAAGGCTCGGTATTTCCCCAGGTATTGTAGTCGGTCAATTACAATACCTAGGGATAGTGAAACACTATCACTTGCAAAAACTTAAGGTGAGATACAAATGGGCGTGATTTTTCATCCTCTGAATGCCTTAAACTCGCTTGGTGATTTTTGCCAATTACAAAGCGAGTCTTCAAGTACCTGCATTCCGACCTGGAGGTGTAAATCTAAATCTAATAGCCATTTATCAAGGTCGTTCCGAGAAATGTCTGCAGTAGAAACCCCGGTGAATAGAAGTCTTGCACCATCAACGGGACCTGTTGCGGCGCCCATATATGCCGAGTCTGCTTCTATTTTTACTAGGCCAATTTTTGCTAGCATCGTTAAATAATCGAATTTAGCCGTTCTGCCGAATCGGAATACCTTCATGGATTTATATAAATGGCGAAAGGTTAGGCGAGGATCATTATTCGAATTATTCAATGCATTTATAAATAGGTCCTTGTGCGAACCGCTTTCTAAAACCCAGTTAACGTAACTTTTGGTAACTAGGCCCGTGAAATTGCTTTTTGTGGGGTTGATGGACTCGTACTTCCGGTGATTTCCAAAGCGATAGTTTGCATTATTGAAATTTTGGTAGTTTCTTGCTAGCCAGTCCGTAAATGCATCTGGGTTGAAGCTGATGCGTTTCCAGTTCCAGAGATACCCCGCGCCAAGAGCGTTGTATATATCTCTGACGAAGCTCCAACCTCCCACGCTACTTTTGCCGAAGTGAATAGCTAGGAATATCAACCAACAAGCTTCCTCATTATCGCCGTTAGTCGCGTGAACTATCGCAGCTCTGATAGGATCAAACAAATCTGAAGAAGAATCTGTTCTCAAATTACTGATTCTTCTTTTTCTGATTGCTTCAACAAATTTTATCCTGCGAATGCTGTCAATCATTTGTTCAATAAGAGATTCTTTGTTTTCTGGAGGGTCAATTCCAGCCAATTTTCTATGATTGCTACTATATTCTTCAAGTTTTTTTCGTAAGTCGTCCGCCATTGTTCTATCGCGTGCTCTCAATTTTTTTGCTCCTGAATACACAATGTTATCCATTCTTGGATTAACTTTCTGACCTGTGTAGTCACACCAAAGCTACTCTGGATGTTATGATTGAAACCTAATATCTCGATACTGCGTCCCAACTCTATACCGGAAACACAATTTATACTCCCACGGTACGCAACTCCTGCCACCATTTTTCCGTTGCTCCTTGGGAGAGACCACTGAGGAACAGATGTGACTTCACATGCAGCGTCTGAAATGCGAATTAAAGTTTCTACAACCGTTCTACCGTTCAATACTAATGTTTTAATTGGTGAGTCTCTTAGTATCTCACCAAGAGCGCTCCCAGAAACTTGGAGTAGTGCTGACTTCTGTCCGGCAGACAAATTTGCCCATTTGCGATGTGTAGCATAAGGTACTAGGTCTAAATGACATGCGGGAAAGAGAGGGCTGTAGTACGACGAGTTGGTTCCGCTTATCAAAATATCTAGTGATTTAAACCATCCGTCGTAAGGGTTATCTTGGAAATATCCCGTACATTTCTTCCAGATTTCTTCAAGATGAAGGTCTGTAATATCTGTCCATCGATCAATTTCGAGCGATTTTAAGGAATGAAACCTTCTTAGTCTTCCGGTAAGTTCAGTTCCATCGGAAGTCATGAATTCACGATTACTGGGATTAAGCCCTAAAGTAGCAATAGTCGATCTTTTTACTTCTCCAAATACTGGGATAGGACTCCCCCACTCGATAATTTCAGAATTAATGAGTTTTCGATTATTTATCAGGGAGATTAGTTTGCTTAAGGTATCGTGCATCTCTTCTTCCTGGTTATTATTCGAATATTTCTAGTTGAGATGGATGCGGCTCAGTCGCAATTACTTTTTCCGCCTTTCTCTTAAGTAAGTATGATTTATAAACTTCGCTGATTATTTTGTCTAGTACGGAGTCGACTTTGCTATTTTCGTCCTCGTATTTGGTGAATCTGAAAAACTGCAGTACTCGAACTAAATCCTTCCAGTACTCATCTAAAACTAAAGCGTCAGGTTCTACACTTTCGCCAAGTCTAATTTTTTGCTCGCAGTCAAGAAGTAAATTAAGGCTTGGCATTGGATCGCACGGTGGCATTGGAGGCATTTCAGTTTGCTTTTGCCATCCGCCATCAAGATAGCTCTTAGCTTGAAGAAAGTGAACTTCATAAAGGTGTAAGCTGCCTACGTAGTGTTTGTACTCACCGATCTGACAGTTTATCGAGTTAGCTACAAGTTCCTGTATCATAGTAAAAGCAAAAATATCATGAGGTAACCCGAGGAACGCATCGTTTGAGCGCATGGATGTGAACATATCCAGTTTTCCGTCTCTAACTATGAATTGCAAGGTGCAAGTGCAGGGTATGTCCTTGTGTGGTTTCAAAATATCTTTTGCATCGAAAAGCTGAATGACCGCCTGCCGAGTTGTAGAGCGGGCTTTGAGTGTATTAATGACATTTAATAATTGAGCGTTTCGACCTTTGCCGCAGAGTCTGGGTCCATAAGCGCCATATACGGTTTTTCGATCATCTGAGCTTTTTTTATAATTGGGAATGTAGTAACTAATGAACTTTAGATCTTTAGAGCCGGCCAAATACCAAGTAAGCTCGCCTAAGCAGCTAAAAAGCTTGCCCTTTCCTTCAGCTCTACTCAATCGGGCTCTGGGCTTTTTGAGATGAAGCAAGATGCCTGTGATCTCTTTGAAACTGCCTTTGCTTGCTACTATCTTATTCCGCTTTTTTAGCAGTTTGGTATAAATTTTATTTAAGAGGTCGTCGAGCGTTTCCTCGCGTATATACATTGCTCCTCCCTAGCCCTGCGCTGCCGTTATTCTAAAAAAACCTCAATTTATATTTAGTTTAAGGTTGATCATAAACACGGTTGTCGAAAAAAAGTGAAAACTGTTGGGGAGCGGACTGATGCAATAGAGCTGTTTGTTCAGCCTTCATGGCCTTGGCACAGTTGATTATTTTTCTCCGACAGCCTTCATGTGCGCCCAGACGTAATGCTTTTTGTCGTACTTCTATAGTAACGTCATAATGTGGATAAGAGGCGGACGCCTGAAACCATGAACGTTTCAGCCCAAGAGTGCGTGCAAAGCTATGTAGTTCTTCTAGAGAATCAGCAACTAAATGGCACCACTCTCTTCCCTGCCATTTTATTTTTACGTTATCTACGTAAATAGCCATTTTCGATTTTCCATCCGAAATGCTTAAAAGCCTGATTTTAGCGCTTATGTATTGGACGAATTACTCAAACAGAGTATTAAGCCGATTGGGTATCAAAAGTCTGTCCGGTGGTGAGCTAAAGATCATTCTGCAAATACCCGGTGGTTGATAATAAGTACAGCCTCTCGCCATCAGGGTTTCTCCCTGTCAGAAATAACCTTTTCATAGGCTTTTGTGAAGCTTGTGAGGTCAGTCTGGAGGACGAGACAGAGATCGCGGAGTTGTACGATGTCTAGCCGTCTTACTCCTCTCTCTACGTCGCTCATAAATGACTGCGGTCTGCCTAAGGCTGCAGAGCACTGGGCTTGAGTCATGCCCGACTCGACACGAAGGCGCTTCAGCAGTTGGAGAAAGATCTCATGCTCACGTCGATAAATAGCTTTGGTCATGGCCGCATACCTAGAGGGCGGCTTGCCAAGCTATATCTGCTTTTAAGATATCTGATTATCAGATATTTTCTAGCTGAGTATTCGCATGAGGAAAAGTGATGAGGCAGATTTGGGAGCTATTCCGAGTGTTATGGATTGTTGGGAGTATGCCGGTTGGTGCGTTGCTGCTGGTTGTGGTGGTTTTGTGCGGTTTCAACCTGCCGTTTTTTTTGGGGTTTACCGGTGGTGCTGATCCGGCCATTCGATGGTTGTTCTGGGCTTTGGCCTTCTACTTCGTTGGAGGGGCATGGTTGTTCTGGCGTGTTAACCAACGCTATGGCGAGAAGCTGAAGCGGCTGGTCACTGGTTTCCAGACCGCAGGTTTTCAACCGCAGATCGAAGTGTTCGCGAAGATCAACGATGCCTACCTAGGTATCGATGGTTCAGCACGCAGGTTGCTGGCTTATCCAGTCAAAGGCGCAGAGTATTTCTTTCGGTTCGATGAAATTAACTCTTGGCGGATCGTCCCGGTAGGGAAGCACAATCATCGGTTAGAGGTGCTGACCAGCAATTTTGATGTTCCTGTGTTCAGCATCGTGCTGAGGCCGGCAGAGGTACTCAATACAGAGGCCCAACTCAAAACGTTGCTTGGTGCTTAGGGGCGGCCTTGGGCTAGAGTTTTTGAACGTCAGCCCATCATTCATTAGGAGCAATCTATGAGCAAACCAGTTAGAAGCAGTTCTGTGCCGGCAGATATCGCTCGACTGGAGCAGGCCAATGCGGTGATGCGCTCGGCTAATCGGGCACTTGCCCGTGATGATGTCGCCACCCTTGTTGCCCTCGGGTTTTCACATCAGCACATCGGGGAGCTTAAGCAAAACGGCGGCTTCCGGTCTTCGTCGATCGCGCAAAACACAAGAATGATTACACGCCTTCGCAAGGTGGGAGGTGCATATGCTCAGTGACAGCACGCCGCTATCGATCGCGGCCAACGTATTAGCGAGAACCACCATTGAATCCGTCCTCCGCTCTCCGTCTTACCACGCTCGCGGCTGGCAAATACTCGACCGCTGGGCGTTCAACTGCCCAGAGCGGCTTCGTAGGTTGGAAGCAGATGGCGAGATAGTTCTGCTGGGAAGGCTGTTGGAGCAGCAAGGCATCGAACATCAGGTGGTGAGTTCGACTGCTGGGTTGGAGCTGCGCAGCAGCGGTCTTGCAGAGCATGAAGTCCTCGCGTTGTATGAGATAAACACGGAGCTTTGAACCAGCAAAGCACCAACTGGTTTTTTCAACATCCGATACGCTTGATGGCCTCGGTTATCTCAACCAAGACATTTGCGTACTCCTTGGAAAGCACCCCGCTGCCTTCCGTGAAGAGGTGCTTCTGAAGTCCACCTAAACGCTGCAGCTCATTGATAATGTGGGAGTCAATTCGGCTTCTGGTCTGTCGCTTCAACGCGGCGGCCAGCATGAACTGACCGACGCTCACTCCGCTGTCATGGGCCTTCTCGCGTACCAGCGCTTCTTCTTCCTCGAAACAACGAATTGCCGGCAGCGATCCTGTACGTCGGCGCTGTTCGCTACGACCCATAATTTTTCCTTTTCCAGGTGTTGGGGTCTCGGGGCTTGCCCTGAGCAGGGACGGTAGGCAAAGCAGAGGGAGTAAAACGACTGGCGCGCGCCGATTGTGAATCGCCAGGAACTGGCGGTATCACAAACCCTACCTTGTCCATGTAGTTCCCTCGCAAAAATAGGTGATACCTGCACAATCCGGATACGAAGGAGGTGCAAGGAGCGTTGGCAATGAGGAGGACAACGCGGATACGACAAAAAAGCGTATTTGGGACGATCGCGTTGATCATAAGTGCATCAGTTTGAGATGAGTGCAAGACGATGAGTGGACGGTGGCCGCGGCGAAACAGGGCAGCTCCAAGCGGGTGTGATTTGTAGGGCTGATTGACGATGTGGATGCAGTCTTGCCTAGCTCAGATTGATTTTTAAGACCATTTCCGAGAGATGAAATCGAGATGCTCATAGATGAAAACTCATGATTGAAGAGAATGCATTTCGGGATATTGGTGGTGAGGTCACAGAGGAGCTAAAGTCAGTTGTCTGATGAACGAGGTCGGGAGCTGATTGATGCGTCGCCCCCCCTGAGCTTGTGTGTATGAGTAGTCATGATCGTTGGAGATTTTTTATGTGCTCTTCTAGTCACTCAAAAAGTAGTTATGCTGAGATCATGCAGCTGAAACGCTCCAATCGTGAGCGGCTGAACCGTGCTATCGAGAATGCAGCTCCTGAAGACAACGAGGCGTCTGCTCAACGCATCAAGGACGTTATGCGTCCCTCACAGGATCCCAGCCAGCGCCGACAGCGCATTTCGCCTCCGGCGTTCAGTGAGAGTGATTGATACCGCCCTGTACCTGAATGAGCTCCCTGTTGATGTCCAGGCTCCGCATGGTTATCAACAGGGAGCAAGCACTGCTTTTGAGTGTCGTCTAGATTTGATTTAGATCTCTTCTTGTATGTATGACGGTGTGTCAGTTGAAAGCAGGTTGGAGCTGCCATACAGTCACTTAAAATGAGGTTATGCCTGCCAAGCAGTCAGGTGACTGGCTGGCTTGTGCATAACCCTACTCTTCAGTGCTGTTGCGTTTTTGGATTGAGCTGCGGATCGATAGGAGCGTTTGGTAGATAGCAGGATTGCTATTAGCCAAGTTTTCCAAATCGGCCGGGCTGATCTGAAAACCGATGGTGGTTTGGCTTTGAACGATGTGCAGGTGTTCGATATGAATGTTCTGCCCAACCGTTTGCTTGTAGCGAAGCATGCGTTTCAGCTCTTCCACAGTGCTTTGGATCTGCGCGGGTCGATATTTCCACTGTGCTAGGCCTCGTGGTCGACCTTGGCCGTCTTTGATCGCCAGCTTTTCCGTCAGTGAATATTCGTTGTACTTACGGGAGCGGGTTTTGCTGATGTAGCCCTCTGCTTCGAGCGTTTTTATCTTGCGTATGACCTGACGCTCGCTGATGCCTGCTTTCTGAGCGATGGTCTGTATCGAGGGTATCGACAGACCGGTCTTTAGGTTGCAGTGGGATTTGATCACGCAGTAAACCGCAAACGCGTCAGGGCCAAGTTTTGCGAGTTCGTGATCCACCATGGCTTGGAAGATATGAAACCAGTACGTATTGGATTGCAGATGGTCTTCTGACGTCTGGGTGCTGATTGGATCGCCTGATACTTCCAAGCTGCTCATTTTCGCCCCTCCACTTGGGCTTTTTTTGTAGGGCGTCCGATTTTTCGTGTATCAGCGTTTAGAGGCAAAGGTGGGGATGCAGTCAAATCTCTTACTGCACCAGTGCGCATCCACTGTCGTAAATCACCTAGACGCCACCGCAGGCGTGAGAGCCCCGGTACGGGCTCAAGACCTGGCAACTTGCGCTGACGCACGGTCAGTACGCTGAAGCCTGTAAGCGCCGCGACTTCGGCCACGCCTATCAGCACGTCATCTGAAAGCTTTTGGATTTTTTGAATGGTTTCATAATCGACGCTCATCGCTACTGTCGCTAGGTTGCTATGGAGTGACTCCAGCTTTTTCCAAACGAGCGCTGATTAACTAGGACAGCTTTTTGACAGATGCTAGCGATAGCTGAAGAATTGCGAGATGAATCCATCCGAATCTCACCTATCAATAGTGGAGTCCAACGAAGCGTTCGAGCTTGTCGTGCGTGAGCTCCGCATGCACTCGGAGGCAGGTCGGAAGAATTTCGTCTTGCGTGTACCCCATGACATGATGGTTTACCTGATCTCTGGAATCTTGCTGAGGGCCAATTTTTCCATGGTGGCTCTTGAGCAAAAGCTGTCTGAGCTAGAGATTTCAGGATTCCAGGGCGCTCAGGATGGTCGGATCCTCAGACGCTATATGAGTGGCGAAACTCGAATGGCTTGGCCGACTTACAGAAGACTTGTCCTCTGGTCCTTGGTGAACAAGTGGCTCAGAGAATGGGTCGTCTCTGATTTGCTGTTCAGGGCGGATCAACGAGAAACTGCACAGCTATGTGCTCGAACGCTACTGAACAAAGGCAAGCGACGAACTTCTCTCGGAGAAATGACTCAAGAGTATGTTGTCGATTGCTTCAACGAGACCCACCTGCAACTGCTTAGAGGGCGTGAGCAGAGTGCCGCAAGATTCTCAAGTCAGGGAGCTAGCTCCCTGGGCTTGAATTTGAAGACTGACAGTTAGGCCAGCTTGGCAGCTAGCTCTTCTGCGGTGATGTTGTAGTAACGCTTCAGCATGTTCACCTCGCGGTGTCCCGTCACGCTGGCGAGCTCGATCAGATTGGGAAGTTTGGTGGCAAGCCGACAGGTAGCTTCATGGCGTA
Source organism: Pseudomonas sp. NFPP12 (assembly GCF_900103205.1). NCBI lineage: Bacteria > Pseudomonadati > Pseudomonadota > Gammaproteobacteria > Pseudomonadales > Pseudomonadaceae > Pseudomonas > Pseudomonas sp. NFPP12. The sequence goes on along the minus strand of NZ_FMWW01000006.1, from coordinate 640,426 downwards.
GATCATGAAAGCGCAGGTCGAGCAGAAAGTCTTCCTGAGGCATTACCTGAACGCGTTCGCAATCTCCTAAGTATTTCGTCCTGGCGCGCTCCAAACCACGTGTGAAGGCTTTCTTGAGGGCATCCGCAGTGGTGGGGAAGACTCGGCCGCAAAGTGAGCGCGGCAAGTCCTTCAGCAAGTGAATAGCTTTTGGGGAGAGGGGCACGGTTCTCGGTAGCCCGTTCTTGGTAGCTGGAAGGTGTGCAGTTCTGCGATCCAGATTCACATGCTTCCAACGCAACTCGAAAATCTCGCCACGGCGCATGGCTGTTTCGATTGCGAGTTGGACGATGGGCCGTATCCATGGGTTATGCGAGGCGTCGGCATAGGTTCCATCGGCGCGGCGCTCTCGAAGCTCCAAGGCGGTGAGGATGTATTGCTCTTCAATCGGGTCCAGGCGTCGCGAGCGTTCGTCGTTAAAGCTGGGGCGGCTGACCATCCGTACCGGATTCTCGGCGAGATGAATTCCCCATTCGCGGCGAGCGACCTCAATGACGCATTGAAACAAAGCCAGCTCACGCTTAACCGTATTGCCCTTGCGGATCTTCAGGCGCTCGTCACGGTAACGGGCAAAGTCGGAGGAGGTGAGGGTGGCAACGATGCGTGTCGCCAGCGGATGACGCTTGAGAGCTTCGAGGCGTTTGATTTCCGAATAGGCGCCTTTGTGCTTCGGAGCAATTTCGGAGATGTAGCGATCAATGAGTTGATGAAAGGCAGTGCGCTCAGCCTCGACGCGAGAGACAAAAATGCCTCGGTCGATTTCGCTTTCGATCATACGGGCCCAGGCTTGGGCATCGGCTTTGGTTTCGAAGGTTTTGCGCTGGGCTGGATAGCCCTTACGGCGGATTTGCGCTTCCCACTGATACTCGCCACGATTCCTGATTGTTGCCATTTCGACCATTCCCGCCACTTTTGAGTGTGGCAAATTTGTGGCAAAAACGACTTTCAGGACTAGGACAGGTTTCTGTCAGGAGCGCTATCCCCTTGTAATACAAGGGAAAGAAGATGGTGCACCCGGCGGGATTCGAACCCACGACCCCTGCCTTCGGAGGGCAGTACTCTATCCAGCTGAGCTACGAGTGCAGTGCGGGCGACATCATACCTATGTCGACTCGGGGCGTCCACGCCGGTTTTCATCGGCTGGTGCTTGTCCGTCGCAACCCCCGGAAACCCGGGCCGTAGTGGCAGTTTTTCCTGCTGAAGCTTCTTCGTACCTGCGCGCAACCTGCAGCCAGAACCGTGCAATCACGGGGCACAGGGAGGTGCAGGAGATGAACTGTTCCATGCCGGGCGGCCTGCAAGCGGGCCTGCCGGACCAACTGTTCGAAGCCAGCTGGAGGGCGGTATTGCCCGGTTTGCAGCGCCGCGCCCGGCAGTTGGCGCGGGGCAACGCCGATGGTGCCCAAGAGTGGCTGGCGGCCACGGCGATCAAGGCGCTGCTGTTCTTTCGTCGCTCGCCGGAGCGGATTCGCGACCCCCAGGGCTTTCTGTTCCTGGTGCTCGATCATGTGTTTGTCGACAGCTGCCGCCGGCAGGCCCGGGAGCAGCGCCTGTTTGTGGATTTCGCCGGGCTCGAGGATGACCCGCTGCAGCAGCTGGAGGCCCCGCAGATGTCGGTGCTCGACCAGGTGGAATTGCTGGAGACCCTGGCCTTGCTCAGTCGACGGGTGGCGCAACTGCCGCCGAAGAAGCGCCGCCTCTTTGAACTAAAGTTTGTCGACGACCTGCCCTATCCCCACATCGCCGCCGAGCTGGGCATGAACCAGCCCTTGGCGCGCAAGTATGTGCAGCTGTTGCGGGCGCAGTTGCGTTGATGCGGCCTGAGGTTTCACAGCCGGCTCGCTCGGGCGTTCCTGTTCAGTGAGCCTGTTTTCGATGCTGTAGCCGGTGCCGCCGCCTTCTGCGGTGGGCCATTCCATCTAAGGAGAGATGTATGCCCGATCCAATGGTCAACTCGCAGATCACCGATGCCGTCACCCAGACCAACGTCAAGGTCGTGGCCGAGGCTCCGGCCCAGGCCATCGCCTCGCTGTACCAGGTGGCCAGCCACTCGGCCGGCCTGTCGCTGCAGAACGCGGTCAACAGCCAGCAGGCGCTCAACCAGATCTCCAATGCGGTGGTGTCCAAGGCCGTGGCGCTGATCATGGCGATTGGCGAGTAGGGCTGACCGCCCGGGAGAATCGTCATGGCCTGGTTCAAGAAGAAAACCCCACCCGCAGCCGCGGCCGATGAAAGCGCCGGCGCGGCGGCCGACCCTGGCGCCGCTGCAGTAGCCGCCGAGCCTGAGGCACCCTCGGCGATGGCCGGTGACGCCGCCTCGACGGCCAGCGCGCCGGCGCCCGAACCTGCTCCATCGCCTGCAGGCCCGGCGCAGCCCTCGATGATGCAGACGATGAACGCGCACCTGCTCAAGCAGGCCGGCACGCCCAGCAGCGACAGCACCGATGCCCTGAACAGCCAGATTGTCCAGGCGGTGCAGTTCAGCAATGCCCAGACCTTCAGCTATGCCCCGGCGCAGATCGCAGCAGCGCCGGACATGATGATCAGCCAGGCCGCCGGCCTGGTGGCGCAGTCGGCGGCGGGGTATTTCGACGGGGTCAGCAAGCTGGCCCTGGCGGCCCAGGCGGTGCTGCTCAAGCAGATGACCGAGAACATCGTCAAAGAGAACGTCAAGGGGGCTGCCGAGGATGCCCTGGGCGCGTTGGTCACCGATCTGCTGGTGGGCGCGGCGGCAGCGGTGGCGGCGGCTGCCGGGGCCATGGAGGCCGACGCGGCCGGCGTGGCCATCGACAAGATCGACCAGAGCATCGCCAAGTACAGCAGCACCCTGGCCAATCGCACACCGTCCTCCTGAGCAAGCGCCCCGGGCGCGCCAGGTGCCCGGGGCCTGCACGGCCAGGAGCATGACCGCGACACAGGCTTTTCCCCTGGCGTTGAAGTTCGACGGACCCGGTGCCCAGCCCTTCAACGTCATTCATTGAGTAAGGAGCATGCAATGGCGAATGAAGAGCAGACCCCGATGGCGACGATATTCGGCTTTGCCGAGAAGTATCTGAAACGCCCGTTGACCCAGGTCGAGCGCCAGGTACTGGAGGCATTTGCCCAGGACAAGCCGCTGGACATGTCCAGGGCCGCGCAACAGAGCGTCGATCAGGCGCGGCAGCGGGCCACGGAGCTGATGCAGTCCGATGGGCTGCGCACCCGGCAGATCATCGATCAACTGGCCGGTTCCGCCGCCGCGGGCAAGGCCGATCCCCAGGCGCGGGAGCTGGTGCTGCGCCAACTGCTGGCGGCCGCCGAGTCCGAGGAGCCGCTGTCGGTATCGCCCCCCGGGGCCGGCCTGGTGACGACCGCCGCCGCTGCAGCCGCCGCGGCGGCGCTGGCGCCGGCACTGTCCCCGGCCAGCTTCCCGGCGGACGATCCGCAGCTCAAGGCAATGATCAGCGCCCTGGTCCAGCAGGAGGTGAAAGCCGCGGTCGAGGCGCGGATGGCCGGGCTGTCGCAGAAAGTCGAAGACACCCTCAAGCAACTGACCGCCGGCAGTGGGCAATAAGGGCCCCCTGAAATAACCGCAAGGCCGTTCAAGCCCCGCTTCACAGCATCAGGGCTGCCACGTTCACTCAATGACACGGAATGCTCCGTGTGCCTAACAAAGGAAGTTGAGCCATGCCACTTGTAAACGAACAAATCACCGATGCCGTCACCCAGACCAACGTCAAGGTCGTCGCCGAAGCGCCGGCCATGGCGATGGGCACCATCTACCAATCCATGGCCCAGGCCACCGCGATCCTGTTCCAGAACTCGGTCTCGGCGCAGCAGCAGCAAAACACCCTGGCCCAGGCGGCCACCAACCAGGGCGTGATGCAGATCTACAGCGTCGACACCACCGCCGGGGCGGCGGCCACCGAAAAAGTCGCCCAGGGCGGGGTCTCCGACAACCTCACCAGCCTGTTGACGGTTCTCAAGTCCTTTCAGAGCTGATGGCTGAAAGCCTGATTTTCCGTTGAACCTACCTGCTGAAAAAATGGAGTTTTTATGAGCACAGTCAGTCCGCAAATCACCGATGCCGTCACCCAGACCAACGTCAAGGTCGTCGCCGAAGCGCCAGCCATGTCGATGGGCACCATCTACCAGTCCATGGGCCAGTCCGTGGCCATCCTGTTCCAGAACTCGGTTTCGGCGCAGCAGCAGCAAAACACCCTGGCCCAGGCGGCCACCAACCAGGGCGTGATGCAGATCTACAGCGTCGACACCACCGCCGGTGCGTCGGCCACCGAGAAAGTCGCCCAGGGCGGTGTGGCCGACAACCTCACCAGCCTGTTGACGGTGCTCAAGTCGTTCAGTAGCTGACCGTTCCCCAGGCGCCATGCCAGCGCCCCCGCCGCCTGCCATAGGCTGCGGGGGCGTTGTCTTTTGCCCGGCGGCATGGGAGGTTGAAGCGGATTTTTTACCGCTAGGCGCCTTTACGTTCTTTTTTTCGAACAGCCTATTGTCCTTTACCCCCGTTGACCCTAGGATTCGTTTGAGATTTCAAACGCTCTTGCCTGGGTGCCCAAACGCACGTCTATTCTTGTGTGCGACTTTTTCGTGCTTTTACCCAGTGAACGATTTTCCTGACGGCAGCCTGGCCACGGGCTGGTGACAGCGCCCCGGCGCTCTCCTCCTGACCTGGCGCCTTTCTACAATCACAATTCGCCCCGCGTATGCGCGGTGCTGTTAAGGAAGCCGACATGCAGCTCAAAGACGCCCAGTTGTTCCGCCAACAAGCCTTCATCGATGGAGCTTGGGTCGACGCGGACAACGGCCAGACGATCAAGGTCAACAACCCCGCTACCGGTGAAATCCTCGGTACCGTGCCAAAGATGGGCGCTGCCGAAACCCGCCGCGCCATCGAGGCCGCCGACAAGGCCCTGCCGGCCTGGCGTGCCCTGACCGCCAAGGAGCGCGCCACCAAGCTGCGCCGCTGGTATGAATTGCTGATCGAGAACCAGGACGACCTGGGTCGCCTGATGACCCTGGAGCAGGGCAAGCCGCTGGCCGAAGCCAAGGGCGAAATCGCCTACGCCGCCTCCTTCATCGAATGGTTCGCCGAAGAAGCCAAGCGCATCTACGGCGACGTGATTCCCGGCCACCAGCCCGACAAGCGCCTGATCGTGATCAAGCAGCCGATCGGCGTGACCGCGGCCATCACCCCGTGGAACTTCCCGGCGGCGATGATCACCCGTAAAGCCGGCCCGGCCCTGGCCGCCGGTTGCACCATGGTCATCAAGCCCGCTTCGCAAACCCCGTTCTCGGCCCTGGCCCTGGTGGAACTGGCGCACCGTGCCGGCATCCCGAAAGGCGTGCTGAGCGTGGTCACCGGCAGCGCCGGCGACATCGGCGGCGAGCTCACCAGCAACCCGATCGTGCGCAAGCTGTCGTTCACCGGCTCCACCGAGATCGGTCGCCAGCTGATGGCCGAATGCGCCAAGGACATCAAGAAAGTCTCCCTGGAGCTGGGCGGCAACGCGCCGTTCATCGTGTTCGACGACGCCGACCTGGATAAGGCCGTCGAAGGCGCGATCATCTCCAAGTACCGCAACAACGGCCAGACCTGCGTCTGCGCCAACCGCCTGTACATCCAGGATTCGGTCTACGACGCCTTCGCCGAGAAATTGAAGGCAGCAGTGGCCAAGCTGAAGATCGGCAACGGCCTGGAAGAAGGCACCACCACTGGCCCGCTGATCGACGAAAAAGCCGTGGCCAAGGTCCAGGAACACATCGCCGACGCCCTGAAAAAAGGCGCGACCCTGCTGGCCGGCGGCAAGTCCATGGAAGGCAACTTCTTCGAGCCGACCATCCTGGTCAACGTGCCGAAAGACGCAGCCGTGGCCAAGGAAGAAACCTTTGGCCCACTGGCGCCGCTGTTCCGCTTCAAGGACGAAGCCGAAGTCATCGCCATGTCCAACGACACCGAGTTCGGCCTGGCCTCGTACTTCTATGCCCGTGACCTGGGCCGTGTGTTCCGTGTGGCCGAGGCCCTGGAATACGGCATGGTCGGGGTCAACACCGGCCTGATCTCCAACGAAGTGGCGCCGTTCGGCGGCATCAAGGCCTCGGGCCTGGGCCGTGAAGGTTCCAAGTACGGGATCGAGGATTACCTGGAAATCAAATACCTCTGCCTGGGTATCTGATCCGGTTTCAAGCGCCGGGGGCACGAGAGCGCTGTCCCCCTGCGCAGCTTTAAAAAACGCACTTTTCAAGGTGGCCCGGGACCGCTCCGACAGTCGATCATCGCATGCTGTCGCAGGCGCTTCCCCGCCCCGCAACCCTTGAATCACACCGCTGCCGCAGCGGTGAATGAGGACACTATGAGCAAGACCAACGCATCCCTGATGAAACGCCGTGAAGCCGCTGTACCGCGCGGTGTTGGCCAGATTCACCCGATCTTCGCCGACAGCGCGAAGAACGCCACCGTCACCGACGTTGAAGGCCGCGAGTTCATCGACTTCGCCGGCGGTATCGCGGTACTGAACACCGGTCACGTGCACCCGAAGATCATCGCCGCGGTGACCGAGCAACTGAACAAGCTGACCCACACCTGCTTCCAGGTCCTGGCCTACGAGCCTTACGTGGAGCTGTGCGAGAAAATCAACGCCAAGGTGCCAGGTGATTTCGCCAAGAAAACCCTGCTGGTGACCACCGGTTCCGAAGCCGTCGAGAACGCCGTGAAGATCGCCCGTGCCGCCACTGGCCGCGCCGGCGTGATCGCCTTCACCGGCGCCTACCACGGCCGCACCATGATGACCCTGGGCCTGACCGGCAAGGTCGTGCCGTACTCGGCCGGCATGGGCCTGATGCCAGGCGGCATCTTCCGCGCGCTGTACCCCAACGAACTGCATGGCGTGAGCATCGACGACTCCATCGCCAGCATCGAGCGCATCTTCAAGAACGACGCCGAGCCTCGTGATATCGCCGCGATCATCATCGAGCCGGTGCAGGGCGAAGGCGGCTTCTACGTCGCGCCCAAGGAGTTCATGAAGCGCCTGCGCGCCCTGTGCGACCAGCACGGCATCCTGCTGATCGCTGACGAAGTGCAGACCGGCGCTGGCCGTACCGGCACCTTCTTCGCCATGGAACAGATGGGCGTTACCGCCGACCTGACCACCTTCGCCAAGTCCATCGCCGGCGGCTTCCCGCTGGCCGGTGTCTGCGGCAAGGCCGAGTACATGGACGCCATCGCTCCAGGCGGCCTGGGCGGCACCTACGCCGGTAGCCCGATCGCCTGTGCGGCGGCCCTGGCGGTGATGGAAGTGTTCGAGGAAGAGCACCTGCTGGATCGCTGCAAGGCTGTTGGCGAGCGCCTGGTGACCGGCCTCAAGGCCATCCAGGCCAAGTACCCAGTGATCGGTGAAGTGCGTGCCCTGGGCGCGATGATCGCGGTGGAACTGTTCGAGAATGGCGACAGCCACAAGCCGAACGCCGCTGCCGTGGCCCAGGTCGTGGCCAAGGCTCGCGACAAGGGGCTGATCCTGCTGTCCTGCGGCACCTACGGCAACGTTCTGCGGGTTCTGGTACCGCTGACCTCGCCGGATGCCCAGCTGGACAAAGGCCTGGCCATCATCGAAGAGTGCTTCGCTGAACTCTGATGACGCTGTGACCTGATCGACAGAAAAACCCGCTTCGGCGGGTTTTTTTTCGCCCTCAGGCGGCTCCAGGGGGATTTGCGTTGTATGGAAGCCCGCGCATTGACTAAGGTGCAAGGGATTGCCTAGGGAGCGTGCTGCATGACCGCTGTTGATTTACCCGCTGTACCTCGCGTGCTGATTGCCGAGGCTGATCCCTGGTCTCGTGATTTGCTCAAGCAAGTGCTGTTGAACGTGCGCTGTGATGCGCGTCTGGACTTGTGTGCCGACGGTCAGGAGGCCATGGACCTGCTGAGCGCCAAACCCTATGACCTGATCATTGCCGATTGGGAGCTGCCGGGCATCGATGGCCTGTCGCTGCTGCGCGCGGTGCGCCAGCGCAAGCGCAACCCGGTGCAGCCGTTCATCCTGCTGAGCGTGCGCAGCGACAGCGCCAGCGTGCGCGAGGCCTTGCCCCTGGCGCCCACTGCCTACCTGACCAAGCCCCTGAACATGGAAGGGCTGACCCAGCGCCTGCAGGGCCTGCTGCTGGACGCCGGCCAGGAAGTCTCCTGCGAGGTGCCGGCCCTGGCGCCGGGCATGACCCTGTGGCCCTTTCTCGAACGCCGGCGCGATGTGGCCGACGGCGCGCCGCTGCTCACCGATGTGCAACTGGCGGTCAAGCGCAGCCTCAACCCCGAAGGCCTGGACCTCAAGGTGCTGGAGGAAGAGATCCGCACCGATCCCCAGGTCACCGCGGTGCTGATCGCTGCAGCCAACAGCGCCGCGCAGCACCATGGCGACGGCGTGCAGACCCTGTCCCAGGCCCTGCATCGGCTGGGCACCGGGCAGAGCATGAACCTGATCCTCGGCCTGACCCTCAAGCGCAGCGCGCGCCTGAGCGATCCGGCCCTGGCCGACTATGCCGAGCGCTATTGGGAGCTGTCCCTGCATACCGCGGAATACGGCCGGACCCTGGCGCGCTTGCTGGACCTGGACCAGGAGCGCTGCTACTGCGCCGGGCTACTGCATCGCCTGGGCGACCTGGCGTTGCTGCGTTGCTTGCAGGAGTGGAAACAGGCCGGCGGCGAGCTGGACGACCAGGAAGAAATCGGCGATGCCCTGGAGCGCTTTGGCGCGGCCTACGGCTCGGCGCTGCGGACCCGCTGGCGCATGCCCCTGGAACTGCGGGAACTGATTGCCTCGATCTACCAGTTGGGCGGTGGGGTGTATTCCCGCGAGGCGCTGGTGATGAACCTGGCGGCGCAGCTGGCGCGGCTGACCGAGCACGAAGGGGTGGAAGAGATCGCGCGCTGCAAGACCGCGCGGCTGCTGAAGGTCGGGCTGCCGGAACTGACCCGCCTGCGCAAGGGCTGAACCACTGTAGGAGCCGGCTGGCCGGCGAAGAGGCCTTCGAGTCTTGTGCAAGCCTTGCGGGCCAGCCAGCTCCTACGGGCGAGTGATCGCGGGTTTATCCGGTGATGATGCGGTTCTTGCCCTGGCGCTTGGCTTCGTACATGGCGCTGTCGGCGCGGGCGAACAGGTTGTCCAGGCTTTCGTCTTCCGCCAGCAGGCCGGTCAGGCCCTGGCTCACGGTGATGGTGAACGTCTGGCCCTGGTGGCTGAAATTCTGGCGCTGGATCTCCCGTTGCAGGCGCTCGGCCACCTGGCGCGCCATGTCCGCGGTGCAGCCGGGAAAAACCGCGGCGAACTCCTCGCCACCGATCCGCCCGAACAGGTCGCCGCGACGCAGGGCCGCGCGCCCGCTTTCGGCGATGCGCTGCAGGACGATGTCGCCTTCGGGGTGGCCGTAGGTGTCGTTGATCACTTTGAAGTCATCGATATCCAGCAGCAAGAAGGCCAGGGACGAGCCTTGCAGGCGCGCCTGTTCGAACTCGCGGTTGGCGCATTCGAAGAAGTGCCGACGGTTGCTGCTCTGGGTCAGCACGTCGGTGGTGGCCAGGCGTTGCAACTCGGTTTCCAGCTGCTTCTTTTCGGTGATGTCTTCGGCGATGCCGACCACGATCAGGCGTTGCCCGGGCTCGGCATTGCGGTTGATGAAGCATTTGTCGCTGAGCCAGCGCACCTGGCCCTGGGCATCGATGATGCGGTATTCGCGATCTTCCACCGCGCCCTTTTCCAGGACCTGGGCCAGGCTGCGCTCGGCGTACTCCAGGTCATCGGGGTAGATGCTGTCGCGCCATTGATTGCAGTCCGCCAGGAGCAGGCCTGCGGGGCGACCGAAGATCCGTTCATAGGCCGGGCTGACGTACAGCACCTGGCGGCTGTCCCAGTCGAAGGCCCAGAGCACCGCGTTGACACTGACCAGCAGCGAGCTGAACAGCTGCTCGCGTTCGGTCAGGCGGGCCACTTCGCCCTGTGCATGCATCAGGGCCATCAGGGTTTGCGCGGCTTCGGGCCACTGTGGAAGCGCAGAGGGAGTGTGTGGGTTCTTGTTGACCATCGGCACAGATCTCAAAGGGCGTGCCGCGCGCCGTTAGGCAGCGGCTACAACCAAGCCCGCCTGGATGGCGAAGTGTTGTTTGAGATAGGGGATCGGGCGCTAAGTTCCCGGCCGCTACAGCGATAGCGCGAGCGCCCGCCAGACGGTCGAGAGGGGCCTGCAAGGCTTGATTTCAGAAGGGCAGCCCCTCGCCACGGGAGTGGCGAGGGGCTGGGGTCAGGCGGTGGTGGGACGCAGGGAATAGGTCTTGAGCTGATGGGCGAAATCGCGCAGGGACTGAATGCCGCTGGCCTCGGCCTCGTGTACCCAATCCTTGATGGCCGCGAGCATGTCGTGGCCGTTGGAGCTGGTCTTGACCCAGATCTGCTGCAGGGCCAGACGCTTCTCGTAGATCACCTTCAAGGCCTGGCTGTGCTCCAGCATGCTCTGGATGCGCAGGTGGTGGCGGTCTTCCAGCAGGCTGGTTTCCCGGGACAGCAGGCGCTTGGCACGGTGGAACTGGTGGCGCACCGAATGATCGACCTTGGCCAGTTCCTGTTTCACCAGCGGGCCGATCACCAGCTTGCGGTACTGGGCCATGATCTGGAACCGGTTGTTGAGGATGGCCATGGCGGTGTCCATGTCCAGGTGGCCCTTGCCTTCGACCCGGTGGGCGATGGGCGCCACGCGCTGGACCCTGGCCAGACGCAGGAAGCTGAAGACCTTGATCCAGGCCCAGCCCAGGTCGAACTCCCACTTCTTCACCGAGAGCTTGGCCGAGTTGGGGTAGGTGTGGTGGTTGTTGTGCAGCTCTTCGCCGCCGACGATGATGCCCCAGGGCACCAGGTTGGTGGCGGCGTCGCGGCATTCGAAGTTGCGGTAGCCCACCGCATGCCCCAGGCCATTGATGACCCCGGCGGCCCAGAACGGAATCCACATCATCTGGATGGCCCAGATGGTGATGCCGATGGTGCCGAACAGCAGCAGGTCGATGGCTGCCATCAGCGCCACGCCGCCCAGCTTGTAGCGGCTGTAGAGGTTGCGTTCGATCCAGTCTTCCGGGCAGTTCTTGCCGTAGATGCGCAGGGTCTCCGGGTTCTTCGCCTCTTCGCGATACAGCTCTGCGCCCTTGCGCAGCACGGTGGACAGGCCCTTGACCACCGGGCTGTGGGGGTCGTCGGCGGTTTCGCACTTGGCGTGGTGCTTGCGGTGGATGGCGGTCCACTCGCGGGTGTTCTGCGCCGTGGTCAGCCACAGCCAGAAGCGGAAGAAATGTTTCAGGCCGGCGTTGAGTTCCAGGGAACGGTGCGCGGAATAGCGATGCAGATAGACCGTGACCGCGACAATGGTCACGTGGGTCATCAACAGGGTGACTGCCACCAGTTGCCAGGCGGACAAGCCAAGTAAACCTTCATACCACATAGGCGATAAGGCCCTCGATAAAGAAAAAAACAGCCCAGGCATTATCACTAAGCCCACTGAGAAAACCAGTCGCCCTTTCAGATAAGAGTGGCGGAATGTTTCTTCCTCTATAATCCCAAACTTTTCGTGTGGAAATAGACGGACTTATGTCGGTTTCTTATCGCAATGGTTTGCGTGCCGCGCTGCTCTATCTGCTGTTGTCGCTGGTCTGGTTGCAGTTCAGTGGTTATTTATTGAGCAGTTTCTTCGATGAGTTTTCCGATCGGGCCCATTGGCAACTGGTTGGCGGCTATGCCTGGGCGGTGGTCAGCGCGGTGCTGATCTTCTTCGCCCGGGCCCGTCTGCTGCGGGTGTTGGGGGCCGATCGCTGGCTGCGCCACCAGCAGAAGGACCGCGAGCGCCTGCGCCAGGCGGCGGCGGTGTTCGACTGCACCCGCGAAGGGGTGCTGGTGAGCGATACCCAGGGGCAGATCGTCCACGTCAACCGCGCCTTCATCGAAATCACCGGCTACCAGCGCGAAGAGGTGCTGGGCCGCCAGCCGAGCCTGTTCAAGTCCGGGCATCATTCGGCGCAGTTCTATCAATCGATGTTCGACTCGTTGCAGAAGACCGATGAGTGGAGCGGTGAAATCTGGAATCGGCGCAAGAGCGGCGAGATCTACCCGCAATGGCAGACCATCCGCGCGATCCGCGATGAGCAGGGCGAGCTGACTCATTACGTTGCGGTATTTTCCGACATCAGCGCGATCAAGGATTCCGAGCACGAGCTGGCTCACCTGGCCCATCACGATCCGCTGACCGACCTGCCCAACCGCCTGCTGTTCACCGACCGTGCCGAACAGGCCCTGGCTTCGGCGCAGATCCACAAGCGCGGCTGCGCCATGCTGATGATCGATCTGGACCACTTCAAGATGATCAACGACAGCCTGGGGCACAACGTCGGCGACCAACTGCTCAAGGCGGTGGCCGAGCGCCTGGGCGGGATGTTCGGCCCGGGCATCACCCTGGCGCGCCTGGGCGGCGACGAGTTCGCGGTGCTGGCCGAAAGCTGCCCGCAGCTGGTGCAGGCGGCGGCCCTGGCCCAGCGCATCATCGACGGCCTCAAGGAGCCCTTCCAGCTCGGCGAGCAGCAGGTGGTGATCAACGCCAGTATCGGTATCAGCCTGTTTCCCAGCGACGCGCTGAGCGCCAGCCAACTGCTGCGCAACGCCGATGCGGCGCTGTTCAAGGCCAAAAGCGCCGGGCGCAACGGTTACGCCCTGTACACCGAGGAGCTCACCGCCCATGCCCAGCAGCGGGTGGAAATCGCCTTCGAGCTGCGCCGCGCCCTGGACCAGCAGGAACTGCGGGTCTACTACCAGCCGGTGCACGACCTCAAGACCAGCCGCCTGGTAGGCGTCGAGGCCCTGGTGCGCTGGGAGCATCCCGAGCGCGGGCTGGTGTCGCCGGCGGAGTTCATACCGATTGCCGAGCGCACCGGGATGATCGCCGAGATCGATGCCTGGGTCATGCAGCAGGCTTGCCGGCAGATGTGCCAGTGGCAGGCCGATGGCGTGGTGCTGTCGTTTATCGCGGTGAATGTCTCGACCCGCCTGTTCGCCCGCAGCGAGCTGTACCAGCAGGTGGCCCAGGTGCTGCACGAGACCGGGCTGGACCCGGCCTACCTGGAGCTGGAGGTCACCGAAAGCGCGGTGATGGACGATCCCGAAGTGGCCCTGGAGCAGATGCACCGTTTGCGCGAGCTGGGTATTCGCCTGGCCATCGACGACTTCGGCACGGGCTACTCCTCCCTGCTGCGGCTCAAGCGCCTGCCGGTGCAGAAGCTCAAGATCGACCAGGGTTTTGTCGCCGGCCTGCCGTTCGACGAGGACGATGCAGCGATATCCCGGGTCATCATTGCCCTGGCCCAGAGCATGGGCATGCAGGTGCATGCCGAGGGTATCGAGCAGGTGGAACAGGCGCGTTTTCTTCTGGAACACGCCTGCGACCTGGGCCAGGGCTACTGGTTCGGCCGGCCGATGCCGGCGGCGCAACTGGTCTGGAGCAACGCCCCGCAGATCCGTTGATCCCTGTAGCCGCTGGCGCAGGCTGCGAACGGTTTGGGCGGCATACCGACGTGGCAGGCGCGGTGTTGAGGTTTGGCGCAAGGGCGCCAGGCAAGGCCCTGGGGGCCTTTGCGCAGCCTCGCTGAAGCTCGGCAGCGGCTACAGGGTTGGGGCTAAGCTGCTGTCAGCTCGAATAATTTCTTCTGGTTATATAAACATTCTTAAATAGTATTTTTAAGAATATCCGGCCCTATCTAGTATTGCTCCCACGCCGCAAGCAGTGCCGCCACTGCCAGGCACATCCCACTCAGGAGCAACACCATGAGCGCATCTCTACGCAGCGTTGACGGCCAGGACGAAGCAACCATCTTGCGGGAAATTCAAAGCGCACTGCGCGACCTGCGCTTCGGTGCGGTGGAAATCACCGTGCACAACGCCCAGGTCGTGCAGATCGAACGCAAGGAAAAATTCCGTCTGCAGCAGCCCGGCCACAAACCGAGTTGAAAGTACCTCGCTGAACACCGCGTCACCCTCTCGCGAACGAGAGGCCCGACTGGTCAACCGGAGGGCGTCATCCATGACCCCCTGCACGAATCCCAGCGTTCCTTTTCGAATGCGGGCTGAAATCGCCATAAGAAAAATGCCAGCACCTTAAAAAATTTCAGGAGCTTCACCATGTCGTCGATTCGCCGTTATGCCCTGGCCGCCCTCGCCAGCGCCGTTTTCGCCGGTTCCGCCGTTGCCAAGGACTATGAGCTGCTCAATGTGTCCTATGACCCGACCCGTGAGCTGTACCAGGATTACAACGCCGAGTTCGTGAACTTCTGGAAGAAGGACCACCCGGGCGACAACGTGAAGATCCAGCAATCCCACGGTGGCTCCGGCAAGCAGGGCCGGGCGGTGATCGACGGCCTGCGCGCCGACGTGGTGACCCTGGCCCTGGCCGGTGACATCGACGAAATCGCCAAGCTCGGCAAGACCCTGCCGGCGGACTGGCAGAAGCGCCTGCCCGACGCCAGCACGCCCTACACCTCGACCATCGTGTTCCTGGTGCGCAAGGGCAACCCCAAGGGCATCAAGGATTGGGGCGACCTGATCAAGAAAGACGTCTCGGTGATCACCCCGAACCCGAAAACGTCCGGTGGTGCACGCTGGAACTTCCTCGCCGCCTGGGCCTACGGCCTGAAGGCCGGTGGCAGTGAGGCCAAGGCTCAGGAATACGTCAAGGAGCTGTTCAAGCACGTACCGGTGCTGGATACCGGGGCCCGCGGCTCGACCATCACCTTCGTCAACAACGGCCAGGGCGACGTGCTGCTGGCCTGGGAAAACGAAGCTTTCCTGGCCCTCAAGGAAGACGGCGGCGCAGACAAGTTCGATATCGTCGTGCCTTCGCTGTCGATCCTCGCCGAGCCACCGGTGGCGGTGGTGGACAAGAACGCCGAGAAGAAAGGCAACACCCAGATCGCCGAGGCCTACCTCAAGCACCTGTACAGCCCGGCCGGCCAGGAAATTGCCGCGAAGAACTTCTACCGCCCACGGGACAAGGACATCGCCGCCAAATATGCCCAGCAGTTCCCGAAACTGGACCTGGTAACTATCGACAAGGACTTCGGCGGCTGGAAAACTGCCCAACCGAAATTCTTCAATGACGGTGGCGTGTTCGACCAGATCTACACGGCGCAATAACCCTGTTGTAGGGGCTGGCTTGCCAGCGAAGGCGCCCCTGAGGGCAAAGCACGACTTGCGGGCCCTTTCGCCGGCAAGCCGGCTCCTACCAGGCAGAGCCCGCATTGAGTTGCGGGTTTTGCGTATCCGTTCCGTTAACCAAGGACTCTTATGTCGCGTCGTATCTCCCCCGTCATACCCGGCTTCGGGCTGACGCTGGGCTACACCTTGGTGTACCTCAGCCTGATTGTGCTCATCCCCCTGGCGGCGATGTTCGTGCATGCCGCGCAACTCACCTGGGAACAGTTCTGGGCGATCATTTCGGCGCCACGGGTGCTCGCCGCGCTCAAGCTGAGCTTCGGTACCGCGTTGTATGCGGCCATCATCAACGGCGTCATCGGCACCCTGCTGGCCTGGGTCCTGGTGCGCTACAGCTTCCCCGGGCGCAAGATCATCGATGCCATGATCGACCTGCCATTCGCCCTGCCCACCGCCGTGGCGGGCATTGCCCTGACCGCGCTCTACGCGCCCACCGGCCTGGTGGGGCAGTTCGCCACCGACCTGGGTTTCAAGATCGCCTACACCCCCCTGGGCATCACCCTGGCACTGACCTTCGTCACCCTGCCATTCGTGGTGCGCACGGTGCAGCCGGTGCTGGCGGACATCCCCCGTGAAGTGGAAGAAGCCGCCGCCTGCCTGGGTGCCAAGCCGTGGCAGGTGTTCCGCCATATCCTGG
This sequence comes from Pseudomonas sp. NFPP12, assembly GCF_900103205.1. Classification (NCBI taxonomy): domain Bacteria; kingdom Pseudomonadati; phylum Pseudomonadota; class Gammaproteobacteria; order Pseudomonadales; family Pseudomonadaceae; genus Pseudomonas; species Pseudomonas sp. NFPP12. The sequence continues at coordinate 624,472 of NZ_FMWW01000006.1, read as the reverse complement.
TACCGGCCCTGCTGCCGGCCTGGCTCACCGGTTTTGCCCTGGCCTTTGCCCGGGGCGTGGGCGAGTACGGTTCGGTGATCTTCATCGCCGGCAACATGCCGATGAAGACCGAGATCCTGCCCCTGCTGATCATGGTCAAGCTCGACCAGTACGATTACACCGGCGCCACTTCCATCGGCGTGCTGATGCTGGTGGTTTCCTTCATTCTGCTGCTGCTGATCAACCTGCTGCAGCGGCGCATCGAACGACCTTAAGGAGGCGCGACCATGTCCCAATCGTCCATTTCCGCCGCGTCCTCCGCCAACGCTGCCCGCCGTGGCAGCGCCACCTCGCGGCGCCTGCTGATCGGCCTCGGCTGGCTGATCTTCGCCCTGTTCCTGCTGCTGCCGCTGTTCATCGTGGTGTCCCAGGGCCTGAAGCTCGGCCTGGGGGCGTTCTTCGATGCGATCTTCGAGCCCGACGCCCTGTCGGCGCTGAAACTCACGGTGGTCGCGGTGCTGATCTCGGTGCCCCTGAACCTGGTGTTCGGGGTCAGCGCGGCCTGGTGCGTGAGCAAGTACTCGTTCCGCGGCAAGAGCATCCTGGTGACCCTGATCGACCTGCCGTTCTCGGTGTCGCCGGTGATCGCCGGCCTGGTCTATGTGCTGATGTTCGGCGCCCAGGGCCTGTTCGGCCCGTGGCTTTCGGACCACGACATCCAGATCGTCTTCGCCTTGCCGGGCATTGTCCTGGCCACCATCTTCGTCACCGTGCCCTTCGTTGCCCGGGAACTGATCCCGCTGATGCAGGAGCAGGGCACCCAGGAAGAGGAGGCCGCCAGGTTGCTGGGGGCCAATGGCTGGCAGATGTTCTGGCACGTCACCGTGCCCAACATCAAATGGGGCCTGATCTACGGCGTGGTGCTGTGTACCGCCCGGGCCATGGGTGAGTTCGGCGCGGTGTCGGTGGTTTCCGGGCACATTCGCGGGGTCACCAACACCCTGCCGCTGCACGTGGAAATCCTCTACAACGAGTACAACCACGTCGCCGCCTTTGCCGTCGCCAGCCTGTTGCTGATCCTTGCGTTGTTCATCCTGCTGCTCAAGCAGTGGAGCGAATCCCGAATCAACCGCCTGCGCGCCAGCGCCGCGGAGGAATAAGTCATGTCGATCGAAGTCCGTAACGTCAGCAAGAACTTCAACGCCTTCAAGGCCCTGAACAGCATCAACCTGGACATCCAGAGCGGCGAGCTGGTGGCCCTGCTGGGCCCGTCCGGCTGCGGCAAGACCACCCTGCTGCGGATCATCGCCGGGCTGGAAACCCCGGACCAAGGCAGCATCGTGTTCCACGGCGAGGATGTCTCGGGCCACGACGTGCGTGATCGCAACGTCGGTTTCGTGTTCCAGCACTACGCCCTGTTCCGCCACATGAGCGTGTTCGACAACGTTGCCTTCGGCCTGCGCATGAAGCCGAAGAACCAGCGCCCCAGCGAGAGCAAGATCGCCGAGAAGGTCCACGAGCTGCTGAACATGGTGCAGCTGGACTGGCTCTCCGACCGTTACCCGGAACAGCTCTCCGGCGGCCAGCGCCAGCGTATCGCCCTGGCCCGCGCCCTGGCGGTGGAGCCCAAGGTGCTGCTGCTGGACGAACCCTTCGGCGCCCTCGACGCCAAGGTGCGCAAGGAGCTGCGGCGCTGGCTGGCGCGGCTGCACGAAGACATCAACCTGACTTCGGTATTCGTTACCCACGACCAGGAAGAAGCCATGGAAGTGGCCGACCGCATCGTGGTGATGAACAAGGGCGTGATCGAGCAGATCGGTTCCCCGGGCGAGGTCTACGAGAACCCGGCCAGCGACTTCGTCTACCACTTCCTCGGCGACTCCAACCGCCTGCACCTGGGGGAGGACAACCACGTGCTGTTCCGGCCTCACGAAGTGTCGCTGTCGCGTTCCGAACTGGAAGACCACCACGCCGCCGAAGTACGGGATATCCGTCCGCTGGGGGCCACCACCCGGGTGACCCTGAAGGTGGAAGGGCAGAGCGAACTGATCGAAGCCGAAGTGGTGAAGGACCACGACAGCCTGATCGGCCTGGCCCGTGGCGAAACCCTGTTCTTCAAGCCCAAGGTCTGGCAGAAACACGCCAGCCTCTGACCCCGCCGACATCACGCCCGCTGTAGGAGCTGGCTTGCCAGCGAAAGCGTCCTTCAGGTTTGCACCTGGCTCGAAGGCCTCTTTGCCGGCAAGCCGGCTCCTGCGGGGGCCGGCCCAATATTCCCGAAGCGTTCCCGGGCTTCAGACCATGGCTTTCTTGTGCCGCAGGGCCACCGGCCCGGAACGCTGCTCGATGGCCTGCTTCAGGTCATGGCGCAGCCCCAGCAGGAAGGCCAGTTCGGCCACCACGAACAGCGGGCCGACAATCAGCCCCGAAAGGTCGTCGACGAAGGCCGGCTTGCGGCCCTCGTAGTAATGGCCGATGAACTGGATCACCCACCCGATCACGAACAGGCCCAGGCCGCTGCTCAGCCAGAGCCCGGTACTTTGCGCCGCCAGCACCTGGCCGGCCCACACCGATAGCGCCATCAGCACCGTCATCAGCACCCCCAGGCGCACTTCCAGGCGCAGGTAGAACACTGACGCGGCCAGGGCCAGCAGCAACGCCGGCGACCACGACAGCCCGGCCATGCTCCAGGCGGGACGCGACAACAGCACGGCCACCGCCACCACAATCATCGGAATGCCGATAAAGTGGCTGGCGATATTGCGCGGGTCGCGGTGGTAGGCGGCGTATTGACTGAGATGATCAACGAGGCTTTTCATTGTTGTTCCTCCGTTAGGATGGCTCGATCATGCCCGGCGGCGGTGCTCGGCTCTGTCAGCTAGGCGACAATCATTGCGATGCCCTGAGGGAAAGACCTGTTCATGGACCTGCACCAGTGGCGTGAATGCCTGATGACCGGCCAGTGGTTCAGCCACCTGCCGGCTTCCTTACAGAATAGTTTGCTCGACAGTGCGCGCCTGCGCCGGCTGACGGCGGGGCAGTGCCTGTTCCGGCGCGGCGATCCGCCCTGCGGGCTGTACGCGGTGCTGGAGGGCACGGTGCGGGTGGGCGCGGTCAGCGAGCAGGGCAAGGAGGCCTTGCTGAGCCTGATGGAAGCGCCCCACTGGTTCGGCGAGATCTGCCTGTTCGACGGCCAGCCCCGTACCCACGATGCCTACGCCGAGGGCGCCTGCACCCTGCTCCAGGTGCCGCAGGCGAACCTGCTGCAACTACTGGAGCAGCAGCCGCAATACTGGCGCCAGTTCGCCCTGCTGATGAGCCACAAACTGCGCCTGGCCTTTATCAACCTGGAGCAGTTGAGCCTGATGCCGGCCCCGGCGCGGGTGGCCAGCCGCCTGCTGGCGATGGCCGCCGGCTACGGTGAAGTGGCCCAGGCCCGCCGCGTGCTGCAACTGCCCCAGGAACAACTGGCGCTGATGCTCTCGCTGTCGCGCCAGACCACCAACCAGATCCTCAAGGAGCTGCAGCACCAGGGCATCCTGCGCCTGAGCTATGGCGAGATCGAAATCCTCGACACCGAGCGCCTGCGCGCCCTGACCTCGCCATAGAAGCCCCCGCGATGTCCCTGCCTCCCGTAGGAGCTGGCTTGCCAGCGAAGAGGCCGCAAGATCGCCTTCGCCGGCAAGCCGGCTCCTACAGAAGCCCCCGCGTTGTTCCTGCCTCCCGTAGGAGCTGGCTTGCCAGCGAAGAGGCCCGCGAGATCGCCTTCGCCGGCAGCTGGTTCCTACGAGCCACGATAGGTCGAGAACCCATAAGGGCTGAGCAACAACGGAATGTGGTAATGCTGCTCGGTCTGCCTGACCTCGAAGATCACCGGGATCTCCGGAAAGAAGGTCTCGCGCTTGGCTTGCCTGAAGTACTCGCCGGTCTTGAACACCACCCGATACTCGCCGGCCGTCAGCGCCCGGCCCGCCGGAAACAGCTCGGCAATCCGCCCCTGCTCATTGGTCACCCCTTCGGACAAGGGCTTCCAGTCCTGGCCCACCTGCTGCTCCAGGGTCACCTTGACCCCCGGCGATGGCAGGCCGTTCTCCAGGTTCAGCACGTGCACGCTCAACGGATTGCCTGCCGCCAGGGCCAGGCTCGACAAACCACACAGGCCGATGGCCGCCAGACTATTACGCAAAACATTCATGCCCCACTCCTTCCTCGATTGAACAAACAACAGAACTTGTAGCCGCTGCCGAGCCCGCGAGGCTGCGAACGACCGCAACGCGGGCGCAGGCTTTCACGATCACTCACGCCCGGCCTCGGCAGCCAACCCCACCCGCTGCGCGGCCTGGAGCGCACATGCCTCGTCCTGCGCCGCGCCACCGGCCCCGGCAATCCCGATGGCCCCCACCAACTGCTTGCCGGCAAACAACGCAAGGCCGCCACCGAGCAACAACAGCTCCGGCAAGGTATTGAGATTGGCCGCCTCGGGGTTGTTGCGCGCCCGTTCGGCGAACAGCCGGCTCGAAGTCTTGGTCGACAGCGCGGTGTAGGCCTTGCGCTGGCTGGCCGGGCCGTTGTGCGGGCCCACCCCATCGCCGCGCATCGCCACCAGCAGGTTGCCGCCACGGTCCAGCACCGATACCGCCGCGGTGCACTGGGCCAGGCTGGCATCGGCCAGCTGGCGGGCGGCGGCCAGGTCCAGTTCGGCATGGCGCGGCAGTTCGAGCGCCGCCAGGGCCGTGCCGGCGAGGCTCAGGCCGAGGCCCAGGACAAGAGGTTTGCAGATCATCGAACGAGCTCCATAAAGACCGGTGGCCACCTTAGCCAGCGCACTCCGTCAGAACTCCGTCGTCTTGATTACAAGTTTGTAATGGGCAAGCGCGCGCCGGGCGCCTAGCCTGTGCCGATCATTTCCGAGGTGCACCATGCGTTTGCTGGTAGTTGAAGACGAATCCAAGACCGCCCATTTCCTTGCCAAGGGCCTGGGAGAGTCCGGCTTTGCCGTGGACGTGGCCCTGAACGGCCTTGACGGGCGCTATTTCATCGAGCAGCAGGAGTACGACCTGATCATCCTCGACGTCATGCTCCCCGGCCTCAACGGCTGGCAGTTGCTGCAACTGGTGCGCCAGCGCGGTGCCACCCCGGTGCTGTTCCTCACCGCCCGCGACGCTATCGAGGACCGGGTCCGCGGCCTGGAACTGGGCGCCGACGACTATCTGCTCAAGCCCTTCGCCTTTGCCGAGCTACTGGCCCGGGTGCGCACCCTGCTGCGCCGCGGACCGCTGCGCGAGGCCGAGTCCTTCAGCATCGCCGACCTGGAGATCGACGTGCTGCGCCGTCGCGTCAGCCGTGGCGGCCAGCGCATCGCCCTGACCAACAAGGAGTTCGCCCTGCTGCACCTGCTGGCCAGCCGCCAGGGCGAAGTGCTGTCGCGGACCCTCATCGCCTCCCAGGTGTGGAACCTGAATTTCGACAGCGACACCAATATGGTGGAAGTGGCGGTACGAAGGTTGCGGGCCAAGGTCGACGACCCCTACATGCCCAAGCTGATCCACACCGTGCGTGGCGTCGGCTACCAGCTGGAAGCCCCGGATGAAGCGCTCTAGTTCCATCGCCTGGCGGCTGGCCCTGGCCTTTGCCGCGGTCTGCGCCCTGGTGCTCAGCGTGATCGGGGTGTTCCTCTACCGTTCCCTGGCCGGGGAAATCGCCTACCGCGACGACCTGGCCCTGCTCGGCCGCCTGGAACAGGTGCGGGCCCTGCTGCAGGACAGCGACAGCCTGGATGCCCTGCAAGCCCGGCCCCGGCTGTACCAGAACATGCTGGGCAACCAGGAAAGCCTGCTGCTGGTGCTGCGGGCCGATGGCTCGACGGTGATCGACATCAACCCGCGCCGGCAGCCCCTGCCCGCGCTCGACCCCATTGCGCTGCAACAGGCGCCGCAACGCACCGATGTCCGCCTCTGGCCGGGGCCGGACGATGTGCCGGTGGCGCTGCTGGCGGGCCAGGCCCGGGGGCCCAAGGGCCTGGCCCTGACCGTGGTCGCCGGCAAGGTTCTCAGCGAGCGCGAGCAGATGCTCGCCAGTTACCGCCTGCGCCTGTACCTGGCGGTGGGGCTGGGGGCCTTGCTGGCCTTCGCCCTGGGCCTGCTGCTGTTGCGCCGGGGCTTGCAGCCCTTGCGCCAGCTCAGCGAAGCGGCCCGCCAGATCGACCTGCGCAGCCTCGACCGGCGCCTGCACACCAACGGCATCCCGGCGGAATTCCACGAGCCGGTGCAGGCCCTGAACGCCATGCTGGCGCGCCTGGAAGAGAGCTTTGAGCGTCTGTCGCAATTTTCCGCCGACCTGGCCCACGAGATCCGCACGCCGTTGCACAACCTCCTGGGCAGCAATGGCCTGGCCTTGAACCAGCCGCGCAGTGCGGCGGAGTACCAGGAAGTGCTGGCCTCCAACATGGAAGAGTTCGAGCGCCTGGGACGCATGGCCGAGAACCTGCTGTTCCTGGCCCGGGCCGAGCAGGCCGATGCGGTGCTGGACCTGCAGGTACTGTCACTGGCCGGTGTCGGGGCGCAACTGTGCGACTACTTCGAAGCCCTGGCCGACGACCGCCAGTTGCGCCTGGAGAACGGTTTTTCCGGCGAGCTGCGGGCTGACCAGCAATTGCTGCAACGGGCCCTGGGCAACCTTCTGGCCAATGCCGTGCGTCATGCCGATGCAGGGTCGCTGATCCGCCTGCGGCGCCACGACGAAGCGGGCTGGTGCTGGTTGCAGGTGCACAACCAGGGCCCGGCGATCGCCCCCGAGCACCTGCCCCGGCTGTTCGACCGTTTCTACCGGGTCGACCCGTCCCGAGCCGAGCCGGGGGACTCCGGGGGCCTGGGGCTGGCCATCGTGCACTCGATCATGCTGCTGCATGGCGGCCAGGTGCGGGTCACGAGCGATGAGCAGGCCACGGTATTCGAACTGGGCTTCCCCCTCCTGTAGCCACTGCCGAGGCTGCGACAAGGCCGCCAGGCCTTCAGCGGCCTGCAGTATTTGCGCCCGCGTTGCGGTCGTTCGCAGCTTCGCAGGCTCAGCAGCGGCTACAAGGCTGCTGGGGCTTAGCGCAGGCCGTCGCGAAATTGCCCCGGGGTCATCCCGGTCCAGCGCTTGAATGCCCGGCTGAAACTGCTGGCATCGGCAAAGCCCAGCAGGTAGCTGATCTCGCTCAGGGAGCATTCCAGGTCCCGCAGGTGCAGCAGGGCGAGGTTTTCCCGGCATTCGTTGAGCAGGGTGTCAAAGCGCGTGCCTTCATCCGCCAGGTGCCGTTGCAGGCTGCGCAGGCTCAGGTGCAGGGCCTGGGCCACTCGCTCCGCCGAAGGTTCGCCTTCGGGCAATTGGGCTTCGATCACCCCGCGTACCTTGCGCTCCCAGGTCAGGGGCCGCAGTTGCAGGAGGGTGCGCTTGAGCACCGCTTCGTTGTGCTCGGCCAGCTCCGGGTTGGCGTCGTCCAGGTGGCTGTCGAAATCGTGCAGGCCGAACTCCAGGCAGTCGTCCACGGCGGCGAACTGCACCGGGCAGCGGAATACCTTGTGCCACTGGCTCGGGTCCGCCGGGGCCGGGCGCCGCAATTGCACGGCCAGCGGCGCGTAGTCACGGCCCAGGCGGTTGCGGCAGGTGCGCACGTAGATCGCGGCAAAGGCGTCGATGGCTTCGAAGGCCGGTTGCGGCGCGCCCTCCGGCACCTTGAGGAAGAACCGGTAGCGGTCCGCTTCCCGGGTCAGGGCCAGTTCCAGGGCGTCGCTGACCACCTGGTGATAACGCACGATGCGCTCGAACACTTCCCGCAGGCTGCCGCTGGCCACCAGGGCGTAGCCCAGGGCGTGGAAGGTGGTGGGGCTGACAAAGCGCGACACCCGCAGGCCGATGGCCGGGTCGCCGCTGGCCTGCACGGCGAGATGCCACAGTCGGGTGGTGGCCGACAGCGGGTAGCGGGCGTTGGGGTCGTCCATCAATTGCGGGTCGAGCCCGGCTTCGCGGCACAGTGCGGCGCTGTCGAGGTCCAGAGCGTCCAGTTGCTTGCGCAAGGCGCGGGTCCAGCTGGCAAGGGAGGTGGCTTCGGTCATGCGATTGGCGCGTCCGGTCAACAGGTTGGCGTTTACGGCTAGCGCCCGGAGCCGGGGCTCGGGGCAGGATGCACACATCACTGACCAGAGGATGGAATCATGCAGGGTATTTCTGCAAGCCCCGAGCGGATGAACGCACAGCAGCGGGCGGCGCATATACGCCAGGTGGTCCTGGCCCGGGGTGATGAACTGCGCCGGCGTTTTCCCTTGCTGCGGCACCAGGACGCGCTGGGCGCGGGGATCCTTGCGTTCGCTCTGTCGGGGATGCTGGGGTCAGCGCTGCTCTATGTCACGGGTCACCTGGCCTGGTGGGCGTGCCTGCTGCTCAACGCGTTCTTCGCCTCCCTGACCCACGAGCTGGAGCACGACCTGATCCACAGCATGTACTTTCGCAAGCAGCGCCTGCCCCACAACCTGATGCTGGGGCTGGTGTGGCTGGCGCGGCCGAGTACCATCAACCCCTGGGTGCGCCGCCACCTGCACCTGAATCATCACAAGGTGTCCGGCAGCGAGAGCGACATCGAGGAGCGCGCCATCACCAACGGCGAGCCCTGGGGCATCGCCCGCCTGCTGATGGTGGGGGACAACCTGATGGCTGCCTTCATCCGCCTGCTGCGGGCGCCGGGGGCCAGGCGCAAGCTGGGCATCCTCGTTCGTACCCTGGCGGTGTACGCGCCGCTGGCATTGCTGCATTGGGGCGCCTGGTATGTGTTCCTGGGCTTTCATGGGGCCAACGGCGTGGCCGCCCTGCTGGGCAGCCCGATCCAGTGGTCGCAAGACACCGCGTCGCTGATGCACTACGTCGATATCGCCGTGGTGGTGATCATCGGCCCCAACGTGCTGCGCACCTTCTGCCTGCACTTTGTCAGTTCCAACATGCACTACTACGGCGACATCGAGCCGGGCAACGTGATCCAGCAGACCCAGGTACTCAACCCCTGGTGGATGTGGCCGTTGCAGGCCTTCTGCTGCAACTTCGGCAGCACCCACGGCATCCACCATTTCGTGGTCAGGGAGCCGTTCTACATCCGCCAGATGACGGCATCGGTGGCGCATAAAGTGATGGCCGAGATGGGCGTGCGCTTCAACGATTTCGGCACTTTTGCCCGGGCCAACCGCTTTACCCGGCAGGAGCGCGAAGCGATGCAACCGGCGCATAACGCCCGGGCTTGAGGGGGCGGACTGTCTTTCTGGTTAAATACCCAAGGACCGATAACGTTAAGCCAAGGTCACGCGGTGCCGGGAAACGCCCGGAATCCGCGAAGAGGCAACGACAGGGAGACAGTATGAGCAGTGCGGTAAGGCGATTGATCGCCGTTGCCTTGATGAGTGTGGGCAGCGTGTCGCTGGCCGACTCGGTGGCGCAGGGCAGTGACGAGGCACTGGCGCTGAGTATCTTGAAGCATCTGGAAGTGAACGGTTTTCGCAATTCCTTGCGGCCGCGGCATTACCCGGACGGCACCACGCTGGGCCAGACGCCCTATCGGATCTACGAGAAGGCCGCAGGCGCCGAGGGCACCTACAGCGCGGTGGACGAAGAGCAAAGCTGGGTCTACAGCGTCAGAGTGATGGAGCAGGGGAAGCAGGGCATCGCCATCTGTTTTGTCGACCAGAGCCTGCGCGGCAGCTACTTGGCCGCTTCGCCGTTGCGGGTCGAGAAAAACCGGGCTGGGCATTACATCGTGGTCAAGGAACTGCCGAATACCCCGGCTTGCCGCATCACCCGAGGCTGAGGCCAGCGCCTGGCGCAGCCCGGGGGACGCTTTTCGCTGGCAAGCCAGCTCCTACATGGTCCGATTGCCAGCTCCCCCCGGGTCAATCGGGCTGGAACGGTGATTCGCTGAGGATCACTCCGGTTTCATCCACGTAGCGCTGCCATTCTTCCAGCAGGGTGCGCAGTTTTTCCGGCTGGCTGTGGGCCAGGTCGTGAATCTCCCCCGGGTCCTGGCCCAGGTCGTACAGCTGCCACGTCGCCGGGCCCACGGGGCCGGGGATGTACACCGCCTTCCACTGGCCCTGGCGAATTGCCCGGCGGCCGAACAGCTCCCAGCCGGTTACCGTTTGTTCATCATGTACCCGGGCGGTTTCGCCGGAGAGAAAGCCCAGCCAGGACTTGCCCCGCAGCGGCGCCACATCGCGCCCGCGCCAGCGCTTGCCCGGGTGGCGCACGCCGGCCAGGTCGAGCAGGGTCGGAGTAATGTCCATCACCGTGCCGAAGCCGTGGCTGATCTGCCCCTTGAGCGGCAGTTGCGGGTAGTGCAGCAGCGCCGGCACGCGAATTCCGCCCTGGGTGGTGAAGGCCTTGAACAGCCGCGATGGCGCAGTGGCCGCCTGGGCCCAGGCCGGGCCGTACCAGACGTAGGAGTTGGCCCGGCCGATGTTCTCCAGGCGGTTGTCGTAGTGCTGGTTGAGGTAGGTCAAAAGCTCCGGGCCGAACTTGGGGAAGGCTTCCAGCAGCGCGCCCTCGGCACCGTTGTCGGACATGAACAGGATCAGGGTGTTGTCCAGTTGGCCCTGCTGGCGCAGGTAGTCCACCACCCGGCCGATGTTCCAGTCCATGCGCTCGACCATCGCCGCATACACCTCCATGGCCCGTGCCGACACCTGGCGCTGTTCGTCGCTGAGGGCGTCCCATTCGGCGTTGAGGTTGATCAGCGGATGGGGCTCGACCTGCGGGTCAACCAGGCCCAGGGCCTGGAGTTTTTCCAGGCGCTCGTGGCGCAGCACTTCGGGGCCGGCGTCATAGCGGCCCCGGTACTTGGCGACGATTTCCTCCGGAGCCTGCAGCGGCCAATGGGGCGCCGAGAACGGCAGGTAGGCGAAGAACGGCCGGCTCTGGTCGCGCTCTTTCAGGTACTGCAAGAGCTTGTCGCCAAAGGCATCGGAGGAATAGAAATCCGCTGGCAGTTCATCGATGAAGCGGTCGTCCTCGATGTACAGCGCCGGCGTGGATTTGAGCAGCCCGGGGGTGTGCTCGTCGTAGGTCGGCTCGAAGCCGTAGTGGTTGGCCGCCCCCGGCAACAGCGAGAACGAGCGCTCGAAGCCTCGGGCATGGGGCGCGCGTTCGGCAGTCAGCCCCAGGTGCCATTTGCCGCTCATCAGGGTCTGGTAGCCGGCCTCGCGCAGCAGTTCCGGCAGGGCCACCACGCGGTCGTTGAGGTAACCCTCGTAGCCCGGCTTGCCGATCAGCTCGGGGGTCAGGGCTTCGGCCATGGTGCCGATCCCGGCAATGTGGTGGTCGGTGCCGGTGAGCAGCATGGAGCGGGTCGGCGAGCAGGTGGGGGCGGTATGGAAATCGGTCAGGCGCAGGCCACCTGCGGCCAGGGCGTCGAGGTTCGGCGTGGCGATCTCGCCGCCGAAGGCGCCGAGGTCGGAGAAGCCCAGGTCGTCGGCCAGGATCACCAGGAAGTTGGGACGTTGCGGCATCGAGTCACTCCTGTTCAGCAAGCTATGAAGGTCAGGGGCAGGTCGCGGATCTGTACCGGCGAAGGCGCCTGGTAGAGCTCGTCGCGGGTCAGTTCGTGAAGCAGCTCCTCACGCAGTTGGTGGAAGTCGAAACTGCTGCGCTGGCGCGGGTGGGGCAGGGCCACCTCGACCACGCGCTTGATCCGCCCCGGGCGCGGTTCCATGACCACCACCCGGTCGGCGAGGAAAATCGCTTCCTCGACATCGTGGGTCACCAGCACCGTGGTGATCTTGGCCCGCTCGCGGATCGCCAGCAGTTCGTCCTGCATCTGTTGGCGGGTCAGGGCGTCGAGGGCGCCGAAGGGTTCGTCCAGCAGCAGGATCCGCGGGCTGGCTACCAGCCCCCGGGCAATGGCCACTCGTTGCGCCATGCCGCCGGACAGTTGGTGGGGATAGGCCCGGGTGAAATCCTTGAGGCCCACCAGTTCGATGAATTCGCCGACCCGCTGCTGGCGCTCGGCGGCGCTCAGGGGCTCGTTGACCAGGCCCAGGCCGATGTTCTCGGCCACCGTCAGCCAGGGGAACAGGCGGTGTTCCTGGAACACGATGCCGCGCTCGCCGCCGATGCCGCTGACGGCCTTGCCGTCGACCCGGATCTGGCCACGAAACTCGGTGTCCAGGCCGATCAGCAGGCGCAGCAGGGTGGACTTGCCGCAACCGCTGGAACCGACGATGGCGACGAACTCGCCTTCGGCGATGTCCAGGTTGAATTCGCGGATCGCCTCCACCTCGCCACCGGCGACGGCGAAGGTCTTGCCCACGTGAGTGAAACTGACCAGGGGTGCGTTCATGCGTGTCTCCAGCGGGTGGCGCGAAGTTCGAGTTGTTGCCCGATCAGGTTGAGCAGGGCCCCGGTAAGGCCTACCAGGAGCATGCCGGCCATGATCAGGTCCATGCGTAGCAGTTGCTGGGCGCTGATCATCTGGCTGCCGATGCCGCCGTTGGACGGCATGAAGTATTCCGCGCCGATGGTGCCCAGCCAGGCGTAGATCAGGCTGATGCGCAGGCCGGCGAAAATCCCCGGCGCGGCGCCGGGCAGCACCAGCCGGCGCAGCCGTTGCCAGAGGTTCAGGCGCAGTACCTGGGCGGCTTCCGCCAGTTGCGGCGAGAGCTGGGCGACGCTGCGCTGGGTGGCGATGAACAGCGGGAAGAACGCGGCCAGGGCGACGAACACCCACTTGGCCAGTTCCCCCAGGCCGAACCAGGCGGTGAGCAGCGGCACCCAGGCGAAGATGGCGATCTGGCGGATGGCGGCCAGGGTCGGGCCCAGCAGGCGTTCACTGAACCGCGACAGGCCCAGCAGCAGGCCAAAGGCAAAGCCCAGGCCGCCGCCCAGCAGCAGGCCGCCGAGGGTGCGGCCCAGGCTCAGGCCCATGCCTCCCAGCAGGCTGCCATCGAGCAGGCCGTTGCCGGTGGTGGCGAGTACCGCCAGGGGGCTGGGCAGGATGTTCGGGTCGACCCACTGCTGGTCGCTCGCCACTTGCCACAGGGCCAGCAGCGCCAGGGGCAGCAGCCAGGGTTGCAGGCGCTGCCAGCCCTGGTAGCGCGGGCCGCGACGGAATTCGGCGGTGGCCGGGTGCGGCCAGTGCACCAGCCGGCGGTCGAGCCAGCCGATGCCGCGGTCCATGCACACACCCAGCAGGCCGATCACCAGGATGCACACGAAGACGATGTCCAGCATGAACAGCTGGCGTGCCCAGACCATCAGGTAGCCGATGCCTTCGCTGGAGGCCAGCAGTTCCACTGCCAGCAGCGAGGTCCAGCCGGTGGCCAGCGCCAGGCGCACCCCGGCCATGAAGGCCGGCAGCGCAGCGGGCAGCACCAGGCGGCGCACCAGCAGCGCCGGCGGCAGGCGCAGCACCGCGGCGGCTTCCCGCAGCCGGGGCTGGGCATCGCGCACGCCCACCAGGGTGTGCAGGGTCACGGGCACCACCACCGCCTTGATCAGCACCACCAGCTTGAGCACCTCGCCGATGCCGAAAAACACCATGAACAACGGGATCCAGGCCAGGGTGGGGATCTGCGACAGGGCGCCGAAGGTGGGAAACACCAGGCGCTCCAGGCGTCGGCTGAAGCCCAGGGCACCCCCCAGCAGGGCGCCGGCGGCGATACCCGCCAGCAGGCCCCAGAACAGCCGTTGCAGGCTGATCGCCAGATGGCTCCACAGCTCGCCATGGGCCAGCTCCAGGGCACTGCTCCAGACCAGGGCCGGGGCCGGCAGGATCTGTTCGCTCATCCATTGATTGCGGCTGGCCAGCCACCACAGGGCGAACAGGCTGATGGGCAACAGCCAGGGCAGCAGCCGCTGGCTGATCAGGGGCCAGCCCGGGCGTCCGTCGGACGGCGCCGCCAGGGGCAGGCTGAGCAGGGAAACACGGGCCATGGATGACCTCCGTCGTCGGGTACTGCATGGCGTGGGTCGATGCCGTAGGGGCTGGCTTGTCGGCGAATCAGCGTTTGAGGGCCTCTTCGCTGGCAAGGCGGTTTCTACGTGTTATGCATTTATGATCTATTAAAATTCTTATCGATTCTATTAAGAGATAAGAAAGGCCATTTAAGGCTTCTCGCCGACACGCATCCAATGCATTTGAAGAATATTTTTCATGCATTTCATGCATATCCCCGGGGACGCCCGTGGCAGCTGATTTATTCGATATGGTTATTAAAATGTGAATTTATAGTATTTAAATGTTGAGCGATTCCGTGCCTACCTTTTGCTCCTCTCAGCCTTTGCCACCAGGAGCCGCACCCATGAACCTTCCCTTCAAACGCGTCATCAGCCTGTTCGCCGCCCCGGCCCTGGCGGGGCTCCTGGGCTGCCTGCCGCTGCTGGCCCAGGCCGACGAACTCAAGGAAATCCGCATTGCCGTGCCCGACCTCAGTGCCGGCACCCAGCACAGCGGCGGTGGGGTGGTGGATGTGCTGCGCCAGCAACAGATCTTTGAAAAGGCCTTCGCCGACCAGGGCATCAAGATCCAGTGGAATTTCTTCAAGGGCGCAGGCCCGGTGATCAACGAGGCCTTCGCCAACGGCCAGGTGGACCTGGCGTACCTGGGGGACCTGGCCGCCATCATCGGCAAGTCCAACGGCCTGGATACCCGCCTGCTCAGCGCCTCGGCCCGTGGGGTCAAGCACTATCTGGGGGTGGTGCCGGGTTCCGGGATCAAGACCCTGGAAGACCTCAAGGGCAAGCGCGTGGCAGTGTTCCGTGGCACCGCCACCCAGCTGTCGTTCGACGCGGCCCTGGCCAGCCGGGGCCTGAGCGAGAAGGACCTGAAGGTGGTCAACCTTGACTTCAACGCGGCGGTGGCTGCATTGGCGGCCAAGCAGATCGACGCCTCCTGGGGCAGCACCGGGCTCTCGGCCCTGCGCAGCAAAGGCCTGGCCGAACTGCCCCTGAGCACCAAGGACCTGGGCGGCGCCGGCAGCGTGCAGAGCGTGCTGGTGGGCGCCGGCCAGTTTGTCGACGAACATCCCGAGGCCGTGGCAAAACTGCTCAAGGCCCAGCAGCAGGCCGTAGAGTGGCTGACCCAGGACAGCAACAAGGAAGCCTACATCCAGCTGGTTTCGGGGCTGGCCAGCTACCCGCCGGTGATCTTGCAGGATGACCTCAAGGACCAGCGCCTGAGCGAGATCTTCCCCTCGACCCTGGACCCGGTGTTCCTCGGCAAACTGCAGGATTCGGTAGACCTGGCGGCCAAGGAACGCTTGATTCGCAAGCCGTTCAAGGTGGATGCCTGGGTCGCCCCGCAGTTGGCCGCTGCCGGCCTGTAAACCCCTTCCTGAACCCCTGTAGCCGCTGCCGCAGGCTGCGTTCGGCACCGTAGGGGCCGCCAGGGCCGGCAACGCGGTCTACCTGGAGGAACCGGGTGCCGTCTTGCGCCGACTGTGTCGTCGTTCGCAGCCTTCGGCAGCGGCTACAGGGTCAGACGGCGATGCTGTGGGTTTGCTGGTCGACCGCCACCAGCACTTCGATCATCTTGCGCGCCGCCGGCGACAGGCGAAAACCGCTGCGGCTGACGATGCCGCAACGGGCATTCAGGCTGTCGATGTTCTGCGGCAGGTTGCGCCAGTGCAGCAGCGCCAGCGAACCCTGGGCGATGTCTTCGGCAAAGGCCTCGGCGGTGCCCACGCCGATGGCATTGGACTGGCGGACGATCTTCACCAGCGCCGGAAAGTGCTCGGTCTCGATGGTCGGGGAAAAATCGATGCGCCCGCTGAGGTTGGCCAGCAGCTTGCGGATCCCCGGGGGGATCAGGGTGGTGGCCAGGGGGTAATCGAACATGTCGTTGGTGGACAGGCTCTCCTTGGCCAGCAGCGGGTGCCCGGGGCGGCAGAAGAACACGCCGCGCTTGGGCGTCAGGGGCTGGGTCTGGTAGTTCGGGTCGGCCTCGAAATGGCGGATGTCGGCGATAAAGAATTCGATCTCTTCGCGGTTCAGGCTGCGGCTGAGTTTTTCCCAGTTGTCCACGGCAAAGCAGGTGCGCACCTTCGGGTGGGCACTGGTGAATTGCGCCACCGCGTCGGGCACCAGCTTCACCGCCGGGGCCGGGCCGCAGCCGAAGCGCACTTCGCCGGCGTCGAGCTTGGTCATCTGGGTCACTTCGCTGCTGAGCAAGGCCGCCCCCTGCACCAGGCTCAAGGCGTGCTGCAGCACCACCTGGCCTTCCGGGGTGGGGCGCAGATCCTTGTTGCCACGGTCCACCAGCACGCAGCCGAACTCCTGCTCCAGGCCCTGGATACTGCGGCTGAAGGCCGGCTGGGTGATGCCCATGGCGTCGGCGGCGCGGACAAAACTGCGGTGTTCATTGAGGGCGATGAAGTAACGCAATTGGCGAAGATCCATATGCTTTCCCGGCATCCGAAAAATAGCTCGAAGGCATTTGCGACGAGTGAGGAATGAGGTTTTAAATGCAAGCTCTTATTCCGTCAACGAAGCATGTAGTTATCTATTAGATCTAAATTGAATATAGATAGAGCGTTGTTTCGCGGCGGTTCCACCGTAAGCAGTCCGATGAGGGTGTACCTGATGAGCAATGCCGCCTTAGCCGTTCAACCTGCTGTTCATGCCCTTGATATTCACCCGGTGGCCGGCCGTATCGGCGCCGAGATCCGTGGCGTGCAACTGTCCGGCGATCTCGACGCCGCCACCGTGGAAGCGATCCAGCAAGCGCTGGTGCAGTACAAGGTGATTTTCTTCCGTGGCCAGACCCACCTCGACGACCAGAGCCAGGAAGCCTTCTCGCACCTGCTGGGCGAACCGGTGGCCCACCCCACCGTGCCGGTACGCGACGGCACCCGCTACCTGCTGGAACTGGATGGCGCCGAGGGCCAGCGGGCCAACTCCTGGCACACCGACGTGACCTTCGTCGACGCCTACCCCAAGGCCTCGATCCTGCGCTCGGTGGTGGCCCCGGCCTCCGGTGGCGACACCGTCTGGGCCAACACCGCCACGGCCTACAACGAACTGTCGGCGGAACTGCGGGAGCTGGCGGACAAGCTCTGGGCGGTGCACAGCAATGAATACGACTACGCCGGGGCCAAGCCGGACGTTTCGGCGGAGAAGCTGGAGCGTTACCGCAAGGTGTTCACCTCCACGGTGTTCGAGACCGAGCACCCGATCGTTCGCGTGCACCCCGAGAGCGGTGAAAAGAGCCTGGTGCTGGGGCACTTCGTGAAGCGCATCAAGGGCTATTCCCAGGCGGACTCGGCGCATCTGTTCGGTTTGCTGCAAAGCCACGTCACCCGTCTGGAAAACACCGTGCGCTGGCGCTGGAGCGCAGGGGACGTGGCGATCTGGGATAACCGCTCGACCCAGCACTATGCCGTGGACGACTACGGCACCCAGGACCGCATCGTGCGCCGCGTGACCCTCAAGGGCGACGTTCCGGTGGGCGTCCACGGCCAGCGCAGCCAGACCATCAAGGGGCTCTGACCGCTGCCCCATCCCCGTAAGCTGGCTTGCCAGCGAAGGCGCCCTCGAGAGCGCTGCAAGGTCCAAGGGCCTCTTCGCCGGCAAGCCGGCTCCTACGGGGGAAGGTGCAGGTACGGGTGGGGGTTACCACACGCCGATCTGTACCAGCTTTTCGCTTTCCGGCTCGCCGTAGCGAAAACGCTGGCCGCGCAGGTCGATTTCTTGATGGCTGATGGTGGTACGGCGTTTCAGGCCGCGCAGCCATTCCAGCACATACCCCAGGTGTTCTTCGCGCACCGCGGCATAGGCCGGATCGGCCCCCAGGTCGTGCAACTCCTGGGGGTCGTTGTGCAGGTCGAACAACTGCGGGCGCAAGCCATCGTAGGCCAGGTACTTCCAGCGCTCGCTGCGCACCATGGTCATGCGGCAGCGGTCGATGGGCTGGCCCAGGCGCTCTCGCGCAGGGGCCTGGAAGGCGTAGTCGTATTCGCTGATGGCATAGCGGCGCCAGGCCGGTTCGGCGCCGTGCAGCAGGGGGATCAGCGAGCGGCCTTCCAGGCGATGCTCGGCCCCCGGCAGGCCCAGGGCCTCGAGAAAGGTCGGCAGGGCGTCGATGGTTTCCACCAGGCGTTCGTCCACGGTGCCGCGGCTGCTGTCTGCCGCCGTGCGCGGGTCGCGGACGATCAGCGGCACGCCCACCGCCGGTTCCAGCAGAAATTCCTTTTCCCCCAGGTAGTGGTCGCCAAGGAAGTCGCCGTGGTCGCTGGTGAAGACGATCAGGGTGTCGTCCCAGCGGCCGTTGCTCTGCAGGAAGTCAAACAGCCGGCCGAGCTGGTCATCCACCTGCTTGATCAGGCCCATGTAGGTGGGCACCACGTTCAGGCGCACTTCGTCCCGGGAAAAATTCAGGCTTTCTTCATGCTGGCGGAAGGCGGCGTAGACCGGGTGATCGCTGAGCTGCCCTGGCGCGGCGCGCACCGCCGGGATGACCTGCTCGGGGCCATACAGTGCGTGGTACGGGGCAGGCGCGATATAGGGCCAGTGCGGCTTGATGTAGGACAGGTGCAGGCACCAGGGCTGCTCGCCTTGTTCGCTGATGAAGTCGATGGCGCGGTCGGTGGTGTAGACGGTTTCCGAGTGCTCTTGCGCGACCCGGGCCGGCAGGTGGGCGTTGCGCATTTTCCAGCCGCTGAGGATTTGCCCCTGCTCGCCGGCCCCGGCGTTGGCCCAGTCGTGCCAGGGGTTGCGCCCTTGGTAGCCGAGGTCGCGCAGGTAGTGTGTGTAGGGCGCCGACTCGCGCTTGTCGTCGAATACCGGGTCGTCGGGGTAGATGCCGTCATGGCGGAAATAGGGCTCGAAGCCGACTTCGTTGAGCACCTCGGCCTGGGCACTCCCGGGGTCGATGGCCAGGCGTTGCAGGGCGTCGAGGTTGGGCGTGGCGTGGGTCTTGCCCACCAGCGCGGTGCGGATGCCGTGGGGCCGCAGGTAGTCCCCCAGGGTCAGTTCTTCGAGGGGCAGGGGCACGGCGTTCCAGGCCACCTGGTGGCTGCTGACGTAGCGCCCGGTGTAGGCCGACATGCGCGACGGGCCGCAGATGGTGCCCTGGGTGTAGGCGCGGCTGAAGCGCACCCCGGCGTTGGCCAGGCGGTCGATGTTC
The DNA here is from genome assembly GCF_900103205.1 of Pseudomonas sp. NFPP12. NCBI lineage: Bacteria > Pseudomonadati > Pseudomonadota > Gammaproteobacteria > Pseudomonadales > Pseudomonadaceae > Pseudomonas > Pseudomonas sp. NFPP12. Next base: position 605,361 of record NZ_FMWW01000006.1, on the reverse strand, counting down.
GGGGTATGCAGGTGCGGGTGGCCGTAGCACGAGAGGTAATCCCGGCGCAGCTGGTCGCACATGATGTAGAGCACGTTGCGCACGGGCGGATGGGTATTGGACATGGGGTTCACCGAGGGGAAGACAGGCGAGGTTTTTCGCCTCCGGCGGGGGCTTCCGGCAAGCGCATTTGCCGAATAGTTTCGATGCGTTTCATGCAATGCCGGCCGGCCCCCCACGTCGTGTGCGGACGGCGGGGTCTTGTAGGAGCTGGCTTGCCAGCGAAGGCGTCCCTGAGAGCGCTGCAAGGCTCAAGGGCCTCTTCGCAGACAAGCCGGCTCCTACGGTGAGAGCATGCAGGTGGCTCAGACCGCCAAGTTGTCCAGGCTGCACACGTCCTCGTCCTGTTCGTCGATGCGCTTGATCTCGTCGATCATCGCCGCGGCCAAAGGCGACAGGCGATAGCCGGCACGGCTGACGATGCCGTAGCGGGTGTAGAGCTCTTCCAGGTCGTCGGCCAGGCCGTCGATCTTCAGGCACACCAACTCGCCCTTGGCGTTGTGCAACGCGTCGCTGTAGGAACCGACGATGCCGATGGCGTCCGAGCGCATGACCACCCCCAGCAGGCTGTAGCTGTTTTCGCATTCCACATTGGGCGTGAAGTCCGGCTTGCCGCTCAGGTCGACAATGACCTTGCGCAGGTTGGGCGGGCGGATGGTCACCGCCAGTGGGTAGCTCATCAGTTCGCTGGCGCTGACACTTTCGCGCTGGGCCAGGGGGTGTCCGGCGCGGCAGCAGAAATGCCATTTGCGCGGGCGCAGGCGCTGGGTCAGGTAGTCCGGATCGGCCTCGAAGTGCCGGGTGTCGGCAACGAAGAATTCGAACTCTTCGCTGAGCAGGCGCTTGCTCAGGCTTTGCCAGTCATCCACCTGGAACTGCACCCGGGCCTTGGGATAACGCCCGATAAAGCTGCCGATGGCCCGGGGGATCAGCCCTGCGGCTGGCGCCGGGCCACAGCCGAAGCGCAACTCTCCCGCTTCCAGGCCATTGAACTGGCTGATCTCGTTGGCCATCTGCTGGGCGCCGCTGACCAGCCGGCGCGCGTGCTCCAGCAGCAACTGGCCCTGCTTGGTCGGCGCCAGGTCCTTGCGCCCGCGATCCACCAGTTGGCAGCCGACGCTGTGTTCCAGGGCCTGGATGCTGCGGCTGAAGGCCGATTGCGAGAGGTTCACCGCCGCTGCGGCCGCGACAAAGCTGCGCTGTTCGGCGAGGGCGATGAAGTGGCGGAGCTGGCGCAGGTCGATATGCATTTTTCACATAAAAAATATCGGGGAAATGCATTGGCTATGCATTAGGTCGACTCCTTATAAAGGCAATCTCTTATGCAGTAAATCTTTGTAAAAACATAAATAAATAACTTTAAGGAATATACAAGGCTGTATATTTTCTGACCAGGAGCCGCCCATGAGCCCGTTGTCCCTCGCTTCACCCCTCTCGCCCCGGCGGCTCAAGCGCCTGCCCCTGGCGCTGTTGCTGGCCGGCAGTGCCAGTTGGACACCGACCTGGGCCGAAGAGGCCCCGGCGCCGCAAGCCACCCCGGCCAAGAGCAGTGCCAACAAGGCCAAGGCCGATGATGGCCAGCTGCAGACGGTGACCGTCACTGCCCGTCGACGCGAGGAAAGCTCCCAGAGCGTGCCCACCCCCATGAGCGTGGTCAGCGGCCAGGCCCTGGAGAGCCAGCGGGTGTACCGCATCCAGGATCTGCAGCAACTGGTGCCCAGCGTCAACGTCGCCTACATGCATGCGCGCCAGTCCAGCGTGTCGATCCGTGGCCTGGGCAACAACCCGGCCAGCGACGGCCTGGAAGGCAGCGTCGGGCTGTACATCGACAACGTCTACCTCGGAAGGCCGGGGATGGCGGTGTTCGACCTGATGGACATCGAGCAGCTGGAAGTGCTGCGCGGCCCCCAGGGCACCCTGTTCGGCAAGAACACCACCGCCGGGGTGATCAACATCAGCACCCGGGCGCCGAGCTTCACCCCGGAGCGCAGCATCGAAACCTCCCTCGGCGAGGATGGTTACTTCCAGACCAAGGGCACGATTTCCGGGCCGCTGACCGATGAGCTGGCGGGGCGTTTTTCCGCCTACCGCACCCGCAGCGACGGCGACATCAAGAACGAATTCGACGGCCACGACCTCAATGGCGGCTCACGCCAGGGCTTTCGCGGGCAGTTGCTGTACAAGCCCAATGACAGCTTCAACCTGCGCTGGATCGGCGACTACAACGAAGAGGATTCCAGCGCCGGCACCCGAGTGCTGTACAGCACCGGGCCGACCATCAACGGCACCAATGTCTACGAGTCGCGCGCGGCGGCGGCCGGCGCGACCCTGGTCAATGGTTCGCACCGCAAGGTCAACCTGGACAACGACCAGCACGTGACGGTGTTCCAGGGCGGCACTTCGCTTGAGGCCAACTGGACCCTGCCCAGCGACTTCACCCTGACCTCGGTCAGCTCCTACCGCTGGTGGAATTTCACCCCGCGCAACGACGATGGCCTCAACGTTCCGGCCAGCTACAACGCCGGGGTTTCGGTGCAAGACAAGCAGTGGTCCCAGGAATTTCGCCTGGCCTCGCCCACCGGCGGCTTCTTCGACTACGTGCTGGGCGCCTACTACTTCGGCTCCGACCTGGACAACAAATCCTTCGCCTATTACGGGCCCAAGGCGGACATCTGGAATGGCACCCCGGCCGGCGCCCTGAGCAACGTCACCAGCATCGGCAACGGGCATATCCAGACCAACAGTTTCGCCCTGTTCGCCCAGGGCACCTGGCACCTCACCGAGCGCCTGGATTTCACCGCCGGCCTGCGCGGCACCTACGAGGAGAAAAGCGCCTGGGTGACCCGCAACGCCCCGCTGGGTGGCGCGGCGGTGGCCGGCGCCGCCGCCAACGCGCGGCGCGGGCGCACCGGAGCCTATGACTCCGGCGACCTCAACCAGTACAGCACCAGCCCCTCGGGCCTGCTCAACCTCAGCTACCGCATCACCGACGACCTGCTGGGCTACGCCACCCTGTCCCACGGCGAGAAGTCCGGTGGGGTCAACCTGACGGTGGGGTCGGCGCCTACCGCCGGGGCCGATTCGCTGCTGATCGGCACCGAGCGCGCCAACAACGCCGAGCTGGGTTTCAAGAGCACCCTGTGGGACCGCCGCCTGCAACTCAACGCCAACCTGTTCTGGACCCAGGTCAACGGCTACCAGACCAACGCCTACGACGACGTCAACCGCGTGCAGTACCTGACCAACGCCGGTTCGGTGCGCTCGCGCGGGGTGGAAGTGGAAAGCACCCTGGTGCCGATCCGTGGCCTGACCCTGAACCTCAACGGTTCCTACAACGACGTGCGCTACCTCTCCTACAAGGATGCGCCGTGCCCGCCGGAAGTCAGCCTGCGCCCCGGTGCCCCGGCCTCGTGCGATCTCAGCGGCCACCAGGTAGTGGGCGCCTCGAAATGGATCGGCAACGCCAACGGCGAATACAAGTGGAACCTGGACAACGGCCTGGAAGAGTACGTCACCGCCAGCTATGCGTTCCGTTCCAAGGCGGTGGGCACCGTGGAGGATTCCGAGTACGGGCAGATCCCCAGCTACGCCGTGGTCAACCTGTCCACCGGCTTGCGCGGCAACTACGAGCAGGGCCAGTGGGACGTTTCGCTGTGGCTGAAGAACGCCTTCGACAAGACCTACTACACCACCCTCTGGACCGGCGGCAACGGCGGTTACGAAGGCCTGCTGGGCACCCCGCGGACCTTGGGCGTGACCGGTCGCTACGACTTCTGATACCCGGCTTTTCGCACCTTGCGCCGGGTTCTCCGGCGCCTTTCGACTTGAACAGGAGTGCTTGTCATGTTGCGCCTCACCACCGCTTTGCCCCTGCTGCTGTCCACCGCCCTGCTGGCCTCGGCGGTGCAGGCCGCGCCCAGCGTCTACCCCACCGGCGTCACTCGCTACGACCCGGCCAGGGCCTATAACCAGTACGTGATCTTCAGTGGTGCCGATAAGCAGACCCACCTGATCGACATGAACGGCAACGAAGTGAAGAACTGGCCCCAGGCCGGTTTCCCCTCGGCCATCATCGACCCGCAACTGGTGGGCGGCGAGCGTGGCCGGGTGCTGTTGCAGCTCAAGGACAAGGAGCCCGGGCCCCTGGGTTCGGCGGGCAACGGCCTGGGCAACCAGAGCGTCGGCGAGCTGGACTGGAACGGCAAGCTGGTCTGGCAGTGGGGCGACCAGGCCCCGGGCGGTGCGGCCCAGCAGCATCATGACCAGCGCCGGCTGAGCAACGGCAACACCCTGGTGCTGGCCAACAAGGTGCACAAGGTGGCGGGGTTCAAGGTGCCCCAGGTGATCGACGACGCGATCTATGAAGTCAGCCCCGAGGGCCAGGTCAAATGGCAGTGGCTGGCCTCCGAACACCTCAAGGAATTCGGCTTTACCCCGGCGCAACTGAAGCTGGTGTACGGCACCGACAACCCGGACTACCTGCACATCAACAACCTCAGCGTGGTGGGCCCCAACCAGTGGTTCGACGCCGGTGATAAACGCTTCGCCCCGGACAACCTGCTGATCGACTCGCGCAACGCCAACTTCATCGCCATCCTCGACAAGCACAGCGGCAAGGTGGTCTGGCGCCTGGGGCCGAACCTGTCGCCGATCAACCCGAAGACCGCCGCCAAGGTGCCGCGCCCGGTGGACCAGTTCGTCGGCCAGCATGACGCCCACATCATTCCCGCCGGCTTGCCGGGGGCCGGGCATCTGCTGGTGTTCGACAACCAGGGCACCGCCGGTTACCCCTCGGTGCCCCTGGGGTTGATCGCCGGCTCCCGGGTGCTGGAGATCGACCCGATCAAGAACCAGATCGTCTGGCAGTACAGCGCCGCCAGTTCCCGGCAGCCGGGCTGGGCTTTCTACAGCTCGTTCATCAGCAGTGCGCGGCGCCTGCCCAACGGCAATACCCTGATCGACGAAGGCATGAACGGGCGCTTCTTCCAGGTGACGGCCGCAGGTGAAATCGTCTGGGAATACGTCAGCCCCTATCTGGGCAAGGCGCCGGGCAGCGAGGCCATCAGCAACTGGGTGTACCGGGCTCTGCCGGTGAGTTACGACTGGGTGCCCCAGGGCACGCCGCGTTCGGAAACGGCAGTGAGCGTGCCGGACTCGGGGCTCAAACAGGCCAGTGCCAGCGCGGGGATTTGAGCCTGCGGCCGTGCTGTTGAGGCCGACCTGCGGCGAGGGCAGCCCTGGGTGACGGCCTCAGAAATAGAAGAACAGAGCGGTGTCCCGTGCCAGGGCCAGTTGATTCAGGGCGATGAGCTTGTGGATAAGTTCATCCTCGGCCGTCGCGGCCTGGGTGAGGATCGACAGAGTCGTGATCAGGGCGCCCCGACCCTGGATCGAAGCGTCTTCGTAGTCGTCGATCAGAGTGCCCAGGGCACGGTTCAAGCTGGGCAGCAGGTCGCTGTGGGACAGGGTTGCCCACTGCTCCGGGGACAGCGCCAGTTCCTCCAGGTCTCCTGGCAGGCACTGGTCCAGGTCCAGGCGTTGCTGGGCCTCTTTGCTGGTGGGCACGACTATCCATTTGCGCGGTGTGTTCATGGCTGCCACAGCTCGACAAAGGCCTTGAAATCGGCGGCCACCGGGTAACGGCTGGCGCTCTCGGGGTCAAAGATTTCCACCGCTACGGCCGGGCTGTTGAAGTCCAGGCAGATCAGCAGGCCGCCGGCATCCCGGGCAATCGGCAGGCAGCCTGCGGCGAGCCCCGGCACACGGCCAGGGCTGGCGTACCAGAGCAGGGTCCAGGGCTGGCTGCTCAGGCCGAATTCGAAGAACTCGCTGATGCAGGTGTAGCCGCCGTCATAGGCGAAGCCGCCGATCCCCGGCGTGGCGGCCTCGGCGTACTGCACCAGCTCCAGGTACAGCGACGGAAACTCGACGCCGAGGCGATGCTGCACCTGGGCGATCAGCTGTTCGTCCACGATAGATCCGGGTTCTATTTCCCAGGCATTCCAATCCAGGGTCATGCTCGACATGCGCCTTGTCGTTGAGGGGCCGCGCCCACCCGATGGAGGATCGGGCGAGCGTCGAGGGGCGATTGTAGGCGTGTCGCCCGGTGCGGGGTAGGCGCTTATTTGCAGCTATGGCCTTCGGGCAGGGTGACGGTGTATTTGCGCTGCACCCGGTTGCGGAAGTCGAGGTTGTCCAGGCTTTCCTGCACCAGGAAATCCTCGACCTTGGCGTCCTGGCAGTCCTCGTTATAGGACGAGGCCCGCAGCAGGAATACCGTGCGCCGGCTCTGCTCGTCCTTGGCCTTGATGTTGAAGGTACTGAGGGTGGTGTAGCCGGTGCGCTCCGAGGAACCCACCGGGCCCCAGGTGGTGGTCGGGGTGCTGTTGCACACCAGGTTCTTGTCTTTATGGGTGCTCTGCTTGCACACCGTCTTGGTGCTGCTGGGCACCTGGCCGTAGTCGGTGGCGGTGTAGCGGTAGCTGACCTTTTCACTGCCCACGTCGAGGGTGAAGTTCATTCGGAACGGCGGATGGTTCTTGGGCAGCGACGTATCGGTGTAGACCTGCTTGAAACCCATGCCATGCAGGGCGGCGACCATGTCGCGCAGGTAGTAGCTGGCGTTGAGGCCGTGGGCATCGTTGGCTCCGTTGATGCTTACCAGCACCGGGGCCTGAGGGTCGAAGTAGTAGTCCGGGGCCGGAGTGGCGGCAATCGCCACTTCGAGTTTGTTGGCGCAGCCGGTCAAAAGACAGGCGAGCAAAAGCAGCGGGCAGAGCAGGTAGCGAGTCATGAATAAGCCAATGTGCAACGTGAGGAGTGGTAAGGCTTTAACGATCGGGACTCGGATCAAACAAACGCGGGGGTGTCACGCGGGCTCGGTGGCCTGATATTCCAGCAGGTCGCCGGGCTGGCAGTCGAGTGCGGCGCAGAGTTTGTCCAGGGTCTCGATTTTCATCCCCTTGACCTTGCCATTTTTCAGCAACGACAGATTGGCCTCGGTAATGCCCAGGATGGCGGCCAACTCTTTCGAGCGAATCTTGTTTTTAGCCATGACAACGTCAAGCCGAACGATAATGGTCATCTCATTGTTCTATATGTAGTGACTGTGCTCATCACTGAGGACTTTGGCGTCGCGCATGATAATGGAAAACGAGCAGAGCAAGATTCCTTTGACCACCTCGTAGGCCGCGTAGGACGAGAAGCCCGCGGAAATCTGCAGGATGCGCTGGCCGGGCGGCAGGTCGATGGACAGGGCCAGGCCTTGCAGGGTTTCCATCATCGGGAACGTGGCCGGGGCGACTATCCACAGCATGCCCACGCGCCAGAGGATGCGGATGTTGCGATCGCTCCAGGTTTCGCCACGGGACAGGCGCAGGAAGAACACGCCGGTCAGGTACAGGGCGAAGCTCGACAGCAGCAGTGGCAGGAAGTCGAGGATCACCAGCAGGGCGAAGCTCAGCGACGAGAGCTTGAAGTCGGCTTCCAGCAGGCGCGGCGAGTGTTCGGCAAATACGCTGAGCAGGGCGCCCAGGACCTGGTCCTTGCTGTAGATCCAGAGCCCGGCATTGCCGCCCAGCTCCACCACGCCCATGACCCAGGCCAGGATCGCGGCCAGCAGGCCGACCCGTCGTAAGCGGTACTGGGCCGAGCCGTTGATTTGGGAGTTCATGCGTTATTCCTTGCAAAACTTTGGGGGTGGCAAATTATTGATAAAAAATTATCGAATTACAATAATTTATTTTCAATAATCGTCACGACTCCAAGCCGGGAATCATGCTGTGGCGAGGGAGCTTGTTCCCGTGCGTGCGGCCGGCGTCCCGGCGCGCAGTGGTGCTTTGATTTTCTGCTATGTTAGGTATACGTTACATACCTTAAATTTTGTTACGTATATAGAACATGGACTACTTTCTTATCACCGCGCGCCTTGGCGAGCAGGTTCGCCAGCGCCGCCTGCATCGTGGCCTGACCCAAGCCGGCCTGGCCGCCTTGGCCGGCGTGACCCGGCAGAAGGTCATCGCCATCGAGCGGGGCGATTTGTCGGTGGGCATGGCGGCCTATGCGCGGGTGCTGGGAGCCCTGGATTGTGAACTCACCCTGGTGCCGGCTGCCATGCCGACATTGGACGAGATCCAGAGAGTGTTCGACTGATGGCCACGGTGCTGCAGGTATCAACCCCGGCCGGTGAGAGCGGAAAAATCCACCGTGGCGCTGGTGATTATCTGTTTCGCTATCAGGATGATGCCCGGGTGCAGGCGGCGATCAGCCTGTTGATGCCTGTGCGTCTGGATGACTACCGTTATCGGGAGTTGCACCCGATCTTCCAGATGAACCTGCCCGAAGGCTATGTGCTGGAACAATTGCGCAACCGCCTGGCCAAGGTGGTGAAGGTCGACCCGATGTTGCTGCTGGCGCTGTCCGGCAGCAGTGCGCCGATCGGGCGGGTCGCGGTGAGCTCGCCCGAAGTCGATGGGCTGTTGCAGCGACAGCAGTTTCCCGGGGAAAAACTGGAAGAAATCCTCGCGTGGGATGGCGCCGAGGATATTTTTGCCGACCTGGTGGACCGCTACATCCTGCGTGCCGGGATATCTGGCGTGCAACCCAAGGTCATGGTGCCCGAGCGGCCTGATGCTGGAGCGCGGCGCTTTACCTCGAACACCTGCGAACTGATCATCAAGAGCGGCCGGGATGAGTTGCCGGGGTTGGCAATCAACGAGTTCCTTTGCATGTCGGTGGCCAGGGAGGCGGGGATCGCGGTGCCCGAGTTCTACCTCTCCGATAACGCCAAACTGTTCGTCATGCGCCGCTTCGATCGGGACGAGCAGCTCGGTTGCCTGGGGTTTGAAGACATGGCGGCGTTGATGGGGCTGGGGGCGGAGCAGAAATACAGCAAGAGCTATTCGGCCATTGCCAAGGCCGTCCGCCTGTTTTGCCCGCCTGAGCAGGTGCCAGGTTCACTGGCGCAGTTGTTTGCCATGGTCAGCCTGAGCTGCATTGTGGGGAATGGCGATGCCCACCTGAAAAACTTCGGGCTGTTGTATTCCGATCCTGGCCAGCGCGATGCGCGGTTGGCGCCGGCCTACGACATCGTCAACACCACGGCCTACATCCCGCAGGACGTGCTGGCCCTGGATCTGCTGGGCAACAAGTCCCTGTTTGCTTCGCGGCAGGGGTTGCTGGAGTTTGCCAAGGTCTGTGATGTGGCTCGTCCGCAAGAGGTCATTCGCGGGCAGCTGGCAGCACTGGAGCGGGTGTTGAACCGATCGGCCGAATGGGCCGAACGGGCCCCGAATGTCGTCGCCGCGATCCGGCACTGTGCCGAGCCCTTTATGAAAACCTTTGGCTAATGCCTTTGTCGCCGGGCCGTGCGTGGCGGCGGCCTACCGGCCGCCACGTACCCTGTCGCCGCTGCCGAGCCTGCGAGGCTGCGAAAAGGACCGCAGGGCCTTGCTTGGCGATCTCGCGCCGGTCCTCTGATGCCTGGCGGATCGCCGCGAGTTTCCACGAGCCACTCTGTGTGGCCGAATCAGTCGCGCTGCGGCTCCAGCAAGTCGAACGACAGGACCTTGATCTGCCGGTCGGCGCTATAGACGAACCCAACCCGCGCACCGGGATGCAGGTGCTCCGGCAGGCGGTAGCTCTCCCAGGCGTTGAGCGTGTATTGCCCATCTGCTGATGGCCTGCGCTCCCCCGATCGCAGGGGCGTACCCAGCAGCTCGCGAATATCGGCGTGGGTCATGCTGCGCGAGAACGGGGCGGGCAGCTCGCCCCTGTAGAATGAGCGCCCCTGTTCAAGGGGCATGAGTTCGATCAATACCTTTTCCAGGGCCAGGCTGTCTTCCCAGAAGTCCAGCATCAGGCCGGGCTCGACGATCACGGTCAGCCAATCGAATTCGTCGTAGATCTTGTCCGTCGGGGTCTCGATGCGTTCTCCCCGGGCGATCAGTTCTTCATGGCTGAGCCCCAGGCTGCTTACCCAGCGGCCGATCGTTGCGGCGTCCATCGCTATTCCTGTGTCCTGAGTTGAGTGTGTGCCCGTTGTCGCGGGTGGCGTTGGCGGCCGATCTTAGCCGTTCGAGAAGGATAGTGGTGCTGTGGCGACATGAAGAACGCCGCCTGCCGTGCTGGCAGGCGGTGGGTTGGAGGGCCGGTGTCAGGCCGGTTGGGGCGCGGTATCGAGCTGGGCCCGGGCCTGATAGCTGGCGGGGCTGAAGATCCGGGTCAGGAGCAGCATCGCCAGGACACCCACGATCAGCACCCACCAGGCGCTGACAAAGCTGCCGGTGACTTGCCGCAGCCAGCCACTGAGCCATGGCGAGACGGCGTTGATCAGAAAGCCCACGCCCTGGACAAAAGCCGCCAGTTGCCCGGCTTCCCGAGGGGCGCGCCGGTGATCCAGGGTGAGGATCAGGCTCAGGGCAAAGCACGCTCCGAGGCCGAAGCCGATCAGCGCCACCCACAGGTGCGGGCTCTGCAAGGGCCACAGCACCAGCCCGAGAAAACCCGCGGCCTGGGCCGCGAGGCTGATGCCCAGCAGCGGGCGGCGGTCGCTGCTGCGCTGGGCCAGGGCCGGCATCAGCAGGGCGGCGCTGACTTGGAAAATGGTCATGAAGGCCAGCAGCGAACCGCTCTGGCTGGCGCTCCAGCCCATCTGCAGGTAGTAGGCCGGCAGCCAGGCCACCATGCTCATGTAGCCGCAGTTCACCAGGCCGAAATACAACGCCAGCAGCCAGGCGCGGCGGTTGTTCCAGAGCCCGGCCAGGGGAGCCGGGCTGCCGTTGCGGCGGCCGGCCCCCAGGGGCAGGCAGGCCCAGAGCAGCAGCGCCGCCATCGCCGGTAGCAGCCAGACGCCAAGCCCCGCCTGCCAGTTGGCGAAGTGGCTAGCCACCTGCGGGCTGAGCAGGGCGGCAATGCCGCCACCGCCCATCAGCGAGGCCGAGTAGACGCCCATGGCCAGGGCTACGCGCTGCTGGAACTGGCGCTTGATCAACGCCGGCACCAGGGCCTGGATCAAGGCCACCCCGGCGCCGCCGAGCAGGGCGGTGGCGAGCAAGGCCGCGGCCTGGCCGAAGAACAGCCGCACCAGGCAGGCCAGCAGCACCAGCAGCAAGCCCAGGGAAACGCCCCGGCGCTCGCCCAGGCGGGCTTCGATGCGTACACCGAGCAAGGCCACCAGGCCCATGCAGATCACCGGCAGGCTGGTGAGCCAGGCGCTGCTCTGGAAGCTCATGCCGGTGGCGCCGCGGATCTCGTTGAGCAGCGGGCTGACCGAGCTGAGGATGGGCCGCAGGTTCAGCCCCAGGCACACCAGCAGGGCCCAGCCGGCCCAGCGCCGGAAGGTGGATTCAGTTCGCTGCATGACGCTCCTGCCAATCCTGGTAGAGGGCGCTCATCGCTGCCTGGGGCAGGTGCAGCACCGGCAGGCGCTGGGCTTGCAGGGGTTTGCTCAGTTGTTGGTAGATGGCCGCGGTGGAAAGGCCGAACGGCTCAGCTTGCTCATTGCTGGCAGCGAATACCGCGCGGGACACGCCGCACAGGTACATGGCGGCCAGGCACATGGGGCAGGGCTGGCCGCTGGCGTAGATCACGCAATCATCCAGGCGCGGGCCCAATTGCCTGCTGGCGGCGCGGATGGCCAGCATCTCGGCGTGGGCGGTGGGGTCCTGGCTGAGGTGGATTTCATTCACCGCCTCGGCCAGTACCCGGCCGTTGCGCACCAGCAATGCGCCGAACGGGCGGCCGCCCTGTTCGACATTGCGCCGGGCCAGTGCCACGGCCTGTTGCAGGTAGTGTTGATCGTCGTGCATGCAAGGTTCCTTCAAAAGAGGGGCGGGCTCAGGCAGCGCCGGCATCGCGCAGCAGCTTGGCGATGGCGCCCTGGCCACGGCGCTCGGCCTGTTGCAACGGGCTGAGGCCGGCGCGGTCCGGCAGGTTCAGGTCGGCGCCGGCGGCAATCAGTTGGGCGACGATCTGTTGGTGCGCCGGGCCGCCGTCGGACAGCACTATGGCTTCCATCAGGCAGGTCCAGCCCAGGTGGTTGACGTGGTCCAGCTCGACGCCGGCCTCGATCAGCAGGCGCACGGTTTCCACGTGGCCGCGTTCGCAGGCCGGGATCAGCGCGGTGCCGCCGTAGCGGTTGGTGCTCTTGAGGTCGGCGCCGTGGGCCAGGGTCAGCTTGAGGATTTCGTTGTGACCGCTGGCGCCGGCCAGCAGGTAGGGGCTGTCCTGGATCAGGTTCTTGCGGTTGACGTCGGCCCCGGCCTCGATCAGCGCCCGGGCGATGTCGATGCGGTTGTCCCGGGTGGCCACCAGTAGCGGGCTGCTGCCGTCCAGGCCACGGCCATCGAGCGCCGCGCCTTGCTCAAGCAACTGTTGCACCTGTTGCAGTTGCCCCTTGCGTACCGCTTCCAGCAACGCGCCATCGCTGGCCATGACCACCCCCGCAGTGAACAGGCCGGCGGCGATCAGGCCGCGTTTGAGAAAGCGCTTGAGTTGCATGAGAACCTCCCGTTCCGGCTGATGAAAGGGAAGTATGGTGACGGCCCTGGGTATTCTGAAATTAAATATAATCATGCCAACCAGTGGCAGTCAGGATGGTAGGTCAACATGTTGGATCCGGTGTTGTTACGCAGTTTTGTCGCGGTCGCCGACAGTCAGAACTTCACCCGCGCCGCCGAGCGCCTGCACCTCACCCAGTCCACTGTGAGCCAGCAGGTGCGGCGCCTGGAAGAGAGCCTGGGCTGCCAGTTGCTGGACCGTGACCAGCGCCGGGTGGTGGCCACGGTGGAGGGCGAGCGGCTGCTGGCCTACGCCCGGCGCATCCTGGCGCTGCATGAAGAGGCCAGCGATATGCTGGTCAACCAGCGCGGCGAAGAAGTCCTGCGCCTCGGGGTGCCGGAAGATTTCGCCGCCGAGCGCCTGATGCCCATGCTCTCGCGCTTTGGCCTGGACTACCCGGCAGTGCGCCTGGAGGTCAGCAGCGGCCTGGGCCCGGAGCTGTTGCGCCAGTACCGGCGGGGTGAGTTCGACCTGCTGCTGGTCAAGCAGATGGGCCACAGCGATGACTGCGTGGACTCCTGGCCCGAGCCGCTGTGCTGGGTCGATAGCGTTCGCCAGCCCGCCTTTGGCCGCGATCCGTTGCCTTTGGTGGCGTTCCCGGTGGGCGGCCTGTACCGCCAGGAAATGCTCCATCACCTGGAGGTCGGAGGCTGGCCGTGGCGCATCGCCTATTCCAGCGCCAGCCTGGCCAGCGTCTGTTCGGCGGTGGCGGCGGGCCTGGGCATCAGCCTGTTGCCGGTACGGGTGCTGGGCAAGGGGCATCGCGTGCTCGACGCCGACAGCGGTTTGCCGGACATCCAGGGCGTGCGCCTGGCGTTGTACGCCGGCAGTGGCTTGAGCCGGGCCGGCAAGGAGCTACAGGAACAGTTGCGGGCAGTGGCAAGCGTCAAGCCGCAAGTGGCCAGGCGATAACTGTCTGCTGGTTGGCCAGGTTCGTCTGCACCAGGGCTGTACAGGCCGATCATCCGGGGGGCGAGTTGCGGAACAGCTTCGTCTAGCCGTCGCGCGTTCGATAACAGGCGGCCGCCGGGATCTCGTCGCCTCATGCCGGTAGCACAGTGCTCCAGCGGCCCTGGAATGCCCCTTCACAAGATTGTTCAAGCAGCGCAAGGGCTGATCTTGAGGGGGCGCTGCTGCTTGGAGAGCTGTTCCATCCCCCGCCAAGCGTCTTGTTTCGATGCTTTGCGGGAATATTTTCGATGCCCGCAAGGCATGGTGTTTTTCCCTCTTGGCTGCAGCCCTTGAACCACGGGGCCTGGGGCTTTTTCGCGAAATCAGGTATTCGATTTCGATCTATCTATAACTTGAAAGATTACTTTAAGAGATAAGCACGGGGCACTGATCATTGACCCCGCGGCACCGTTGCGTGGGGGCAGTTCAAACGCCGGTGCCGGGTTTTTCAAAAGATCGTAGGGAGTGAATCCATGGGCAATGTCCAGACCGCCGCCAGTGCACACGAGGTGCTGTGGCGCCAGGCACCGAGCGGCGAGTTGGTCGACCTCGGCCGGCCTCACCGCTTGCCGCTGGGCCAATTGCGTCTGCAACGCACGCCCAAGGGGATATTGCGTCGCCGTGAGGCCATCATCCTCGGCGCCGCGGCCCTGGTACTGCACGCGGCAGTGATCTACTGGCTGAGCCAGAAGCCGACCCCGGTGCTGCCGATCGTGCCGCCGGAAATCCCGCCAATGACTATCGAGTTTTCTCGGCCCGCGCCGCCGGTGGTCGAACCGCCGCCACCGCAGCCGGTACAGCCGGTAGTGGAGCCGTCACCGCCAGTGGAGGACGAGCTGGCGGTCAAGCCGCCACCGCCCAAGCCGATTCCCAAGCCCAAGCCGAAACCGGTGGCCAAGCCTGAGCCCAAGCCGGCGCCGAAACCGGTCCAGCAACAGCCCGCGCCGCCACAGCCCGCGGCCCCGGTAGCCGCTCCGGCTCCGCCCGCGCCACCGGCCCCGGCGCCCGTGACCCCGGCTTCGGCGAATGCCGCGTACTTGAAGAACCCGGCGCCGGAATATCCGTCGCTGGCCCAGCGTCGCGGTTGGGAAGGCACGGTGCTGCTGCGGGTGCATGTACTGGCCAGCGGCAAGCCGGGCGAGATCCAGATCCAGAAGAGCAGTGGTCGCCAGCAACTCGATGACGCCGCCCTGGCCGCGGTCAAGCGCTGGAGTTTCGTCCCGGCCAAGCAGGGCGACGTGGCCCAGGACGGCTGGGTCAGCGTACCCATAGATTTCAAGATTCATTGAGCCGCAAGGCCGATCAACCAACACGCGCTAAACGCTTACACAGAGGGAACACATCATGACGTTACTGGCATCTCCACTGGAATCCATCGAAAGCGCGGTGATCTGGCTGTTGGTGGTCTTCTCCGTCGCCACTTGGGGCCTGGCCCTGGTCAAGGGCGTGCAGTTCGCCCGCCTCAAGTCCCAGGATCGCAAGTTCCACAATCAGTTCTGGGCAGCGTCCAGCCTCGACTCCGCTGCCTCGTTGAGTGAAACCCAGCCCGGCGCGGCGGCCCGGGTGGCCCAGGCCGGCTATGCGGCGATCCAGGTTGGCGAAGCGCCCCACGCGGCGGACCTGAGCCAGGCAATCAACCACCAGGACCGTCTCGAACGTGCCCTGCGCCAGCAGATCGTGCGTGAGCGTCGTTCCCTGGAAACCGGCCTGGCGGTGGTTGCCAGTATCGGCAGCACCTCGCCCTTCATCGGCCTGTTCGGCACCGTGTGGGGGATCATGGAAGCCTTGAAAGGCATCAGCGCTGCTGGTTCGGCGAGCCTGGAAACCGTGGCCGGTCCCATTGGCGCAGCCCTGGTGGCGACGGGGGTGGGGATCGCCGTCGCAGTGCCGGCGGTGCTGGTCTACAACTACTTCCTGCGGCGCCTGAAGCTCACGGCCGCGGACCTGGACGACTTCGCCCACGACTTCTACAGCCTGGCGCAGAAGAACTCCTTCCGCGTGCTGATCCACCCGAGCGTGCACAAGGCCGCGGCCCAGGGCAGCCCGCAAAAAGTGAAGGAGGCGTCCTGACATGGCCTTTTCCACCCAAGACAGCGATGAAGTGCTGAGTGAGATCAACGTCACACCGCTGGTGGACGTGATGCTGGTGCTGCTGGTGGTGTTCATCGTCACCGCGCCGCTGCTGACCAACGCCATTCCGATCAACCTGCCCAAGACCGAGGCCGTGGCCCCGGTGGAGCAGAAAGACCCGCTGGTGGTGAGCATCGACGGTGCCGGCAAACTCTTTATCAACAAGGACGAGATCCAGCCGGACCTGCTGGAAACCAACTTGCAAGCGGCCAAGGCCAAGGACCCGCAAGTGCGGGTCCAGCTGCAGGCCGACGATGGCGTCAACTACGGCGAAGTGGCCCGGGCCATGGCGTCCATCGAGCGTGCGGGCATCACCAAACTGTCGGTGATTACCGCGCGCTGAGACCGAGCAACAACGCCACGACTTTTCAGGCCGTCTCCTTGGCAGGGTGCGGCCTTTTTTTTGCCTGGCGAAAAGCCCCCGCAAGGCCCCCACCGAAATCGCGCCAGCCGTAGGCGCTGGCTTGCCAGCGAAGGCGTCCTTGAGCGCGGTGCAAGGCTTGCGGGCCCCTTCGCCGGCAGGCCGGCTCCTACAAGAACACCGCCGTAATCGCGCCAGATGTAGGCGCTGGCTTGCCAGCGAAGGCGTCCTTGAGTGCGACGCAAGGCTTGCGGGCCCCTTCGCCGGCAAGCCGGCTCCTACGGAGGCCGGGGGAAGTTTTATATTCGTTTAAGGAATTAATAAATAGCTTCTTATTCCTTAACGAATATAAATCCCCTCCCTATACTCGTCCGGGAACAGACACGCAGCAGGAGAGTTCCCCATGCGCAACGAATCCATTCGCTACTTGATTGTGCCGGGCTGGCAAGGATCGCCAGAAGATCATTGGCAAACCCACTGGCAGAACAGCCTGCCCAACAGCGCGCGGGTGGAGCAGGCCGACTGGCTGACGCCGCGCCGCGAAGATTGGGTGGCGGCCCTGGCCGAGGCCATTGCCGCCGACGACACTCCGGTGATCCTGATTGCCCACAGCCTGGGTTGCATTACCGTGGCTCATTGGGCCGCGCGCGCGCCCGTAGCGGCCCTGCGCCAGGTGCGCGGTGCGTTGCTGGTGGCCCCGGCGGACGTCGAGCGCCCGGCCTGTGCCCCGGCGCTGCGCAATTTCGCGCCGATCCCCCGGCACCTGCTGCCGTTCCCCAGCCAAGTGGTCAGCTCGGATAACGACAGTGCCGTGAGCGCGCCGCGGGCCCTGGAGCTGGCCCGTGACTGGGGCGCCGAAGCCGGGATCCTGGCCGGCGCCGGCCATATCAACGTCAAGTCCGGCCACCATCGCTGGGAGCAGGGTTTCGCTTATCTGTACCGCTTGCAGAACCGCATGGAACAACACGCCCTGCGTCGTGCCTGATCGTCCTTTTTTCGTTTAAACGCCCCGTCCCCCGGCGGTCTGGGGCGGGAGCCTGCCATGAGTGCCCATACCCCATTCGGTCAGCCGTTGCTGACCTTCCCCGATGCCGAGAAAAGCCCCCTGAGCATCCGCGCCAAGGCGCTGGTGTTCGTCGACCCGCGCTCGCGGCAGTTGCGCGAAGAGCTGGAGCAACTGGCGCCGCGTTCGGTCTCGGTACTGATCCGTGGTGAAACCGGCACCGGCAAGGAGCTGCTGGCCCGGCACATCCACCGTGCCAGCGATCGCAGTGGCCTGTTCGTCTCGGTGAACTGCGGCGCCATCAGCCCGACCTACGCCGACGCCGAACTGTTCGGTTATGCCGCCGGCAGTTTCAGCGGTTCGGCCAGCAGCCGCGCCGGCTGGTTCGGCTCGGCCAACGGCGGGACCCTGTACCTGGATGAAATCGGCGACCTGCCGCTGCCGATCCAGACCAAGCTGCTGGCCGCCCTGGAGAACCACGAAGTGACCCGGGTCGGCGCCCAGCAACCGAGCCCGGTGGACGTGCGCCTGGTGGCGGCCACCAGCATCGACCTGGCCCAGGCGGTGGCGGCGGGCAAGTTTCACGAGCGCCTGTATCGCTACCTCAGCGAGGGCCAGCTGGAGCTGCCGGCGCTGCGGGAACGGGTGGGAGACATCGAGTCCCTGGCCGAATACTTCCTCGGCATCTACAGCCAGCGCCTGGACCTGCCGGTGCCGCTGATCAGCGAAGCCGCGCAGCAGGCCCTGAATCGCCACAGCTGGCCGGGCAACACCCGGGAGCTGGAGAACGTCATCCACTTTGCGCTGCTGGTCAGCAGCGGCGAGGAGATACTGCCCGAGCACCTCAACCTGCCGGAAACAGTGTCACCGCTGAGTGAGTTGGAGCGGCAAATAGAGGTGTTGCTGCGGGGAAGTGAGAGTGAGCGCGGAGGGTTGAAGGCTGTGCTGGAGAAGGTTGCGCAGCGGTTGGGATTGTAGAGCGGAGCGAGCACGAGAGTTATTGCAAAAGCAATGGTTTTACATGCAAATGATTTGCATTAACTTCTTCGAAAAGGAAATCTGCTTCAAGCATTAAAGGGATTTTTATGAGAAGAGTATCTTGTGCGGTCATTTTTCTATCTGCTCTGACCCCCAACGCCTATGCGTATCTCACTGAACTGGCGATGTTTTCTCGTGCCAACTGTTTCGGTTTCAACGAGTCAGTCAGTTGGGACACGATACGTACATGGAAATTAGAAACATCGTCTGTGCAATACAACACTGTGGATGGCAGTTACAGGGAGTTTTACGATAAATCCGACAGTACCTGGCGTTCTTATGCAGGTTGCGGATTTTGTGGCATGGATTGGGAAGTCTACGGTTTCCATTATGCGGACGGGAAATATGGCGATCCTGACTACAGCGCTTAACAGGATCATCTGCTTGTCAATGTCTGTACTCCTGGCTGGTCTCCAAGCGTAGCTGACGGTTCGCCCTGCCTCGAAACCTACACGACCTCTTGCAATCTGACGGAGTGGTGATGATGCGCTTGTTGATGATCTGCATAAGCATGTTGCTCGTTTCATTCTCGGCAATTGCGGAGTTGGAAATTCACCCTCTAAGTGGTAACGCACATATTCAAAGTATCATTAACAAGAGACCCGCCTCATCCTGAATTGAGCCTGAGAAAAGATCGAGCTTTCCAAGCTTCGAGCAATTCAGTTCGATGGTCACACTCGCTCAGAAGACCGATAAAAGGCTATCTAAAGCAGTCAGGTTCAAATCGGAGTCGAGAGCGGCAATTGAAAAATTGGGATGTCAGTTTTCCAAAGAAGCCCCCTCCGGTGTCGAGATGAAGGAAGGCGGTTTGAACGGTGTCATGTCACTTTATTCGTGCGGTGCTGACTATGTCGTCACCTACGAGTCCCACTATGAACGTGAGCTGACGCAGCGTGTAGTTGTTTACGACGATGATTACGCCAAGCCTCAAGACCTCGGTAAGCCCTTGGTGAAAACGTCGGAAAAAGTAGTGGGCGGAGTCAGGAAGACCGGGTTGCGCTGGATGAACTCGAAGCATGAAGTGAGGTATGACATTTACGCCAGCCTGGAGGGTGATGGTGCACTGGAGAAGGCACTGACGTCGGTCATTACCAAGGTTGCCATTGAAGTCGGTAATCGATAGATCGCAGGCGTTGTGTAACGGAGCAACGAGACGTACCGGCAGGCTAGCCAGCTATCCATTTTGTACCAGTCAAAAGGGTATAAGTTCTTGCGAAAAAGATATTGTTCGGGAATAAAAAATCTCGGTATTGTCCGCCTCACGCCAGCAGTGGCACTTCACTGGCACCTCAATCAGTTCCCTATTTGAAGCCGTCGTCGACCTCGACACCTAAGGACCTTGCATGAAAAAAGTTCTGTTGTTCACCGCACTGGCGGCAGCCCTGAGCGCAGGTATCGCCCAGGCTGGCGAGAAGCTGGTGGTCGCTGCGACCCCGGTGCCCCACGCCGAGATCCTCGAGCTGATCAAGCCGACCCTGGCCAAGGAAGGCGTGGACCTGGAAATCAAGGTCTTCACCGACTACGTGCAGCCCAACGTGCAGGTCGACCAGAAGCGCCTGGACGCCAACTACTTCCAGACCCTGCCCTACCTGAAAAGCTTCAACGAAGGCAAAGGCACCCACCTGGAAACCGTGATCGGCGTGCACGTCGAACCTTTCGGCGGTTACTCGAAGAAGGTCAAGACCCTGGCCGAGCTGAAAGATGGCGCAACCATCGCCATCCCCAACGAAGGCAGCAACAGCGGCCGCGCCCTGATCCTGCTGCAGAAGGCCGGCCTGATCGAGCTCAAGGACCCGAAGAACGCCGTGGCCACGCCCAAGGACATCGCCAAGAACCCGCACAACTTCAAGTTCAAGGAGCTTGAGTCGGCCATGCTGCCGCGGGTCCTGGACCAGGTTGACCTGGACATGATCAACACCAACTACGCCCTGGAAGCCGGCCTGAACCCGGCGAAGGATGCGCTGATCATCGAAGGCTCCGATTCGCCTTACGTGAACTACCTGGTGGCCCGCCCGGACAACAAGGACAGCCCGGCCATCCAGAAGTTGGCCAAGGCCCTGACCAGCCCGGAAGTCAAAGCCTTCATCGAGAAAAAATACAGCGGCGCAGTACTGCCGGCGTTCTGATGAACTAGGCTACTGACGCGACAAACCCCTTCAAGGTTTAAACGCCGACGGCTAGCGCAGCGTCGGCGTTTTTTATTGCGCCCGAAAAAACCGTAGGAGCCGGCGCCTACACAGGGGCGTTTTGGGCGGTGGGCTGGGTGGCCCGGCGCAGGGCCGCCAGCCATTTCATCAGTTCATGGGGGTCCAGGGGTTGCGGGGTCTTTGCATCGGCCATGGTGGTCGTCCTTGAGAAGTGCAGCGTCCAGTGGGGCTGTTCGAGTGCGAAAGAACCCGGCAGGCCCGGCAGAGAAGGTAGTAGCTGGGCGCCAGCCCGGCAAATCCGCGGGTTAGGTTTTTGGGTGATATCAATATGCCTTAACGGTATTTAAATTCTGCTTTTTATAGCTATAAAGTCGCGGCAGCCGGGCGGTTACCCATCGCCCCATGGACTGCACCACCGCCGCTGTACCCCAGCGGCGTCCAGGACTTTCAATGACCCTCGACTACGCCTTTATCCTCAGCACCCTGCCGGCCTTTCTCAAAGCCGTTGGGGTAACCCTGCAGGTCGGCCTGATCGCCATCGGCACTTCCCTGCTAGTGGCCCTGATCAACGCCACGCTCCTGGTATTTCG
Organism: Pseudomonas sp. NFPP12; assembly: GCF_900103205.1. NCBI lineage: Bacteria > Pseudomonadati > Pseudomonadota > Gammaproteobacteria > Pseudomonadales > Pseudomonadaceae > Pseudomonas > Pseudomonas sp. NFPP12. Next base: position 584,544 of record NZ_FMWW01000006.1, on the reverse strand, counting down.
CACCCCTTACCTGCACCGGCTGATCGGCCTGTACGTGGAACTGGCGCGCAATACACCGTTGCTGATCCAGCTGTTCTTCGTTTACTTCGCCTTGCCGGCCCTGGGGATCAAGGTCTCCGGCTTCACCGCGGCGATCATCACCATGACTTTTCTTGGCGGCGCCTACCTCACCGAGGTGCTGCGGGCCGGCGTGGAAGCCGTGCCCCAGGCGCAGCTGGAGTCGGGGCGCTCCATCGGCCTGTCGCAGTGGCAGTTGCTGCGCTACGTGATCCTGCCCCAGGCCGGGATCCTCAGCCTGCCATCGCTGTTCGCCAATTTCATTTTCCTGCTCAAGGAAACCACCGTGGTCTCGGCGGTGGCAGTGCCGGAAATTCTCTACACCACCAAGAGCTACATCGCCCTGTACTACAAGACCTACGAAATGCTCGCGGTGCTGACGCTGATCTGCGTGCTGTTGTTCCTGCCCCTGTCGCTGTTGCTCAGCCGTCTGGAAAGGAGGTTGCAGCATGGCCAGTTCGGGTCTTGAGCTGTTGCTGGTGTCCCTGCCGCAACTGGCCAGGGGCGCTGCGCAGACCTTGTCGATTTCCTTGCTGAGCATTGCCTTCAGCACCCTGGGCGGCGTGCTCTACGGCGTGCTGCGCAGCCTGCAGCGCAAGGTGCTGGACGTGCCGCTGCGGATCTACCTGGAGCTGTTCCGGGCGATTCCGGTGCTGGTCTGGCTGTACCTGCTGTTCTTCGGTTTTCCGATCTTCTTCGGCATCAGCATTCCCAGCTTCACCTGCGCGGTGCTGGTGTTGTCGCTGTGGGGCGCCAGCGAGGTCGGCGAGGTGGTGCGCGGGGCGCTGCAGTCCCTGCCCCGGGGCCAGCGTGAGGCAGGGCTGTCCATCGGCCTTTCCGGTGCCCAGTTGTACGGCTACGTGTTGCTGCCCCAGGCGCTGAAACGCATGACGCCACCGACCATCAACGTCTACACGCGGATCATCAAGACCAGTTCCCTGGCGGTGCTGATCGGCGTGGTGGACGTGATCAAGGTCGGCCAGCAGATCATCGAGCGCACCTACGAGTCGGTGCTGATCTACGGCGTGCTGTTTCTGTTTTTCTTCTTTATCTGCTACCCGTTGTCGGCCGCCTCCCGCGTGCTGGAACGGCGCTGGACGCAAGCATGAGCGCATTGATCGAGTTCCAGGGTTTCAACAAGTTCTTCGGCCCGCAGCAGGTGCTCAAGGAGGTCGACCTCTGCGTGGCGGCGGGTGAGGTGATCGTTATCCTCGGCCCCAGCGGCTGCGGCAAGAGCACCTTGCTGCGCTGCCTCAATGGCCTGGAAACCGCCCACAGCGGCCACCTGCGTTTTGCCGGGCGCGAACTGCTGAGCCCCGCTACCGACTGGCGCCAGGTGCGCCAGCAGATCGGCATGGTGTTCCAGAGCTATCACCTGTTTCCCCACATGAACGTGCTGGACAACATCCTCCTGGGGCCGCTCAAGGTGCAGAAGCGCGAGCCCCGGGAAGCCCGGGCCCAGGCCGAGGCGCTGCTGGAACGAGTGGGCCTGCTGGACAAGCGCGAGGCCTTTCCCCGGCAGCTTTCCGGCGGCCAGCAGCAACGCATCGCCATCGTCCGTTCGTTGTGCATGAACCCCCAGGTGATGCTGTTCGACGAGGTCACCGCGGCGCTGGACCCGGAGATGGTCAAGGAAGTGCTGCAAGTGATCCAGGGCCTGGCCCGCGACGGCATGACCCTGTTGATCGTCACCCATGAAATGGCCTTCGCCCGGGCCGTGGCCGACCGTGTCGTGTTCATGGACGGCGGGCGCATCGTGGAACAGAACACCCCCGAGGCTTTCTTCACGAACCCGCAGAGCGCACGCGCGCAGCAGTTCCTGGAGAAGTTCTCCTTCGTTGAAGCACTGCCCAAGAAAGCCCCTAAAAAGGAACTGGAGCTCTTATGAAAACTGCCAAGTCTTCGCTGTTGTTACTGCCGCTGTTCGGTCTGGCCCTGCTGGCCGGCTGCGATAAATCCAATGATGCACCCAAGCCTGCGGCCACGGCCGCCAGCGCCGCGCCGGCGGCCGGCTACCTGGACAAGATCAAGGCCCGGGACAAGCTGATCGTCGGTGTATTCACCGACAAGCCGCCGTTCGGTTTCGTCGATGAAACCGGGCGCTACGTGGGCTTCGATACCGACATCGGCCGGCAATTCGCCAAGGACCTGTTGGGGGACGAGAACAAGGTTGAATTTGTCGCCGTGGAACCGGCCAGCCGCATTCCCTTCCTGCAGAGCGACAAGGTCGACCTGATCCTGGCCAACATGACCGTGACCCCGGAGCGCAAGGAGGCGGTGGAGTTCACCAACCCCAACCTCAAGGTGGCGGTCCAGGCCCTGGTGCCTGAAGGCAGTGCGGTGAAGAGCCTGGATGACCTGGCGAGCCGCACCACCATCGTCACCACCGGCACCACCGCGGACATCTGGCTGACCCAGAACCACCCGGACTGGAAGCTGCTCAAGTTCGAGAAGAACACTGAATCCCTGCAGGCCCTGGCCAACGGTCGCGGTGACGCCTATGCCCAGGACAACCTGATCCTGTTCAGTTGGTCCAAGCAGAACCCGGGCTACCGCGTATTGCCGCAGACCCTGGGCGAGCAGGCACCGATCGCCCCGGCGGTGAAGAAGGGCAACATCGAATTGCGGGACTGGGTGAATGCCGAACTGGCCAAGCTGGGCGAGGAGAAGTACCTGCTCAAGCTGTATGACCAGTACGTGCGCAAGGAACTGAGCGACGACACCAAGCCCGAAAGCGTGATTGTCGAAGGCGGCAAGTGGCAGGGCTGATCCTGCCCGACCTGTAGGAGCTGGCTTGCCAGCGAAGGCGTCCGCGAGGACGGTGCGGGGCTCGAGGGCCTCTTCGCCAGCAAGCTGGCTCCTACGGGGGGCATGGCAGTCGGGGCTGGCGGGGAGGGGTCAGTCAGGCCAGTTCCACGCCGGTTCGTCCAGCATGCGCTGGCCGACGATGCCGGTCTGGCCCAGTTGTTTCTCCAGCACGATGCAGTTGCATTCGGGGTCTTGCTGCAAGGCTGCGATCAGCCGCCGGGCGTGGGACACCACCCACACCTGGCACTGCTGCGAGGCGCGAATGATCAGGCGCGCCAGGGCCGGCAACAGGTCCGGGTGCAGGCTGGTCTCCGGTTCGTTGAGCACCATCAGGGTCGGTGGTCGTGGGGTCAGCAGGGCCGCTACCAGCAACAGGTAGCGCAAGGTGCCGTCGGACAGTTCCGCGGCCGACAACGGTCGCAACAGGCCTTCCTGATAGAACTGCACCCCGAACAGCCCCCCCGGAACGGCATCGATCTCCAGCCGCGACTCCGGGAAGGCATCGCTGATGGTTTCGTGCAATGCCTGCTGATCGCCCACTTCGATGATGGTCTGCAACGCGGCGGCCAGGTCCCGGCCATCGTGGTGCAGCACCGGGGTGCGGGTGCCCAGTTGTGGTCGGCGCGCGGGTGCCTGGCTGTCGGTGCGCAAGTGATCATAAAAACGCCAGCCACGGATCTGCTCGCGCAGATGCAGGACCTCGGGCGATGAACTCAGGTTGCCCACCCGGTCGAACAGGCTGTCGCCGCTGCTCGTGTGCTGCGCCAGCACCTCCCATTGGCGGCCCGCACGGGCTCGTATCATCGGGCCCTGGCGGTCCACCAGGGCACTGGCCGAGCGGTACAGGGGCCCGCCCCAGATGCTCTCGCGCTTGATCCACGGATCGAGAGTGAAGCGTGAGGCAATCGGCGAGCTGTGCCCGGGCAACATGAAATGGCCGCTGGAATCCGGCAGCCCCAGGCTGATCGCGTACCCGAAGTCCTCACCGGCAAAGCCCAGTTGCAGGCGTCTGGCGGCCTTGCGCGGCCCGCCCTGGATCGGCACCTCGCCCTGGCCCATGCGTCGGCTGATCTGTTCCGGCCCGGCCCAATACGTCGATTCCAGCCCGCCTTCCTTGGCCAGGGCGTTGACCACGCCGCCCTGGGCGGTCTCCGCCAGCAGGCGCAGGGCGCGGTACAGGTTGGACTTGCCGCTGCCGTTGGCGCCGGTGACCAGGTTCAGCCGACCCAGGGGGATCACCAGTTTGTTGATGGAGCGGTAGTTGGCCACCGCCAGGGTCTTGAGCATGCCGGGTCTCCTGTTGCGTGGTGCGCAGTGTGCCTGATTTGTGGAGCCGCAGCTTGCTTGCGGCGGCCCTCGAAACCGACGTTGTGCTTGCCAGGATAGAGCGCGTCGAGGGCCGTTGCGGCTGCTGCGCCCCGGGGCGCCGGCCGGCCAGCGGGAGCAAGCTCCGCGCCACCGAAACCCTCTCTGATGAGACTGGCGTGCAGCGGTTGAACCCTGTTCTAAGCTCACAGTCGTAACGTCACTGGCGAGACAGCATCACGCAAAAGGAGCCTGCATGGCTGCGTTCAATTCGAAGTGGATAGTGGGATTGACCCTGTTGCTGCTGCTTGGCGGCTGCGGGGCGGAAAAGCCCGGGGAAAAGGAGCGCCCGCGGGTGCGCATCCTGGAGGTGCAGAGCAGTGACTTCGCCCCTTCGGTGACCCTGACCGGTGACGTCCAGGCCCGGGTGCAGACCGAACTGTCGTTCCGCGTCGGCGGCAAGATCATCCAGCGCATGGTCGATGTCGGCGATCGGGTTACCGCGCAACAGGTGCTGGCCAAGCTCGATCCCAAGGACCTGCAGACCAATGTCGATTCTGCCGCGGCCTCGGTGTTCGCCGAGCAGGCCCGGGTCAAGCAGGCCGGCGCGGCGTTTGTCCGCCAGCAGAAACTCTTGCCCAAGGGCTACACCAGCCAGAGCGAATACGATTCGGCCCAGGCCGCCCTGCGCAGCAGCCAGAGCGCCCTGAGCGCGGCCCAGGCGCAACTGGCTAACGCCCGCGAGCAACTGAGCTACACCGAGCTGGTGGCCGAGGCTCCTGGGGTGATCACCGCGCGCCAGGCCGAGGTCGGCCAGGTGGTGCAGGCCACGGTGCCGATCTTCAGCCTGGCCAGGGATGGCGAGCGCGATGCGGTGTTCAACGTCTACGAGTCGCTGCTGATGCAGCCACCGGGCCAGGAAACCATTCACATCAGCCTGCTGGACAACCCCAAGGTGACCACCACCGGCAAGGTGCGCGAGGTGACGCCGGTGGTCTCGGCCCAGAGCGGCACGGTGCAGGTCAAGGTGGTGCTCGATTCGTTGCCGGCGGGCATGGACCTGGGCTCGGTGGTCAGCGCCACCGCCCGGGCCCATGGCAAGGCCAGTGTGGTGCTGCCCTGGTCGGCCCTGACCAAGAATCTCAGCGAGCCTGCCGTGTGGCTGGTGGGCGAGGACGGCAAGACGGCCCTGCACACGGTGAAGGTCGGGCGCTACCTCACCGGCAAGGTGATCATCAGCGACGGCCTCAAGGGCGGCGAGAAAGTGGTGGTGGCGGGTGGGCAGTTGCTGCACCCGGGGATGTTCGTGGAGATCGCCTCGCAAACGAGTGACCAGGGAGCACAGCCATGAAGCGCCTGCTGCTGTTGTTGTGTGCCAGCGCCTTGTTGCTGGGCTGCTCCAGGGAAGAGCCGGCGCCGGAGCCGGTGCGCCCGGTGCTGTCGTTCCGGGTGGCGCCCCAGGCCGAGGAAAGCCTGGGGCGTTTTGCCGGCACCATCCAGGCCCGCTACGAGACCAACCTGGGCTTCCGGGTGCCGGGGCGCATTGCCAACCGCAATGTCGATGTCGGTGCCGAAGTGGGCCCCGGGGACTTGCTGGCCACTCTGGACCCCACCGACCAGCAGAACCAGCTGCGGGCCGCCCAGGGCGACCTGGCCAAGGTCGAGGCGCAGTGGATCAACGCCCAGGCCAATGCCCGGCGCCAGCAGGAACTGTTCGATCGCGGCGTGGGCGCCCAGGCGCAACTGGACATCGCCCAGACCGACCTGAAGACCACCGGTGCCTCCCTGGACCAGGCCAAGGCCTCGGTGCGCCAGGCCCGGGACCAGCTCAACTACAGCGAACTGCGCAGCGATCACGGCGGCGTGATCACCGCCTGGAACGCCGAGGCCGGGCAGGTGGTGACCGCCGGCCAGCAAGTGGTGACCCTGGCCCGGCCGGAGATCAAGGAAGCGGTGATCGACCTGCCGGCCAGCCTGGTGGACCAGTTGCCGGCCGGTGTGGAATTCAAGGTCGCGGCACAGCTGGATCCGAGCATCAGCACCACCGCCACGGTGCGTGAGATCGAACCCCAGGCCCAGAGTGCAACCCGTACCCGCCGCGCCCGCCTGACCCTCAAGGACACGCCCGAGGCCTTTCGCCTGGGCACCGCCATCAGCGTGACCCTGAGCTCGGCCATCGAGCCGCGCACCGAGGTGCCGCTGACCGCCCTGCAAGAGGTGCAGGGCCAGACCCGGATCTGGGTCGTCGACCCCCAGAGCCAGACGGTGGCTCCGCGCGAGGTCACGGTGCTCAGCCGCGACAGCGCTTCGGCGTTGATCAGCCAGGGCGTCAAGCCCGGCGAGCGGGTGGTCAGTGCCGGGGTCAACAGCCTCAAGCCGGGGCAGAAAGTCAAAATCGATGAGGACCGCGCACAATGACGCCCGACAGCAAAGGGAGCTTCAACCTGTCCGAGTGGGCGATCAAGCATCAGTCCTTCGTCTGGTACCTGATGTTCGTCGCGCTGCTGATGGGCGTGTTTTCCTACATGAATTTGGGGCGCGAGGAAGACCCCTCCTTCACCATCAAGACCATGGTCATCCAGACCCGCTGGCCCGGCGCGACCCAGGAAGAAACCCTGAAGCAGGTCACCGACCGCATCGAGAAGAAGCTCGAAGAGCTGGACTCGCTGGACTACGTGAAAAGCTACACCCGCCCCGGCGAATCGACGGTTTTCGTCTACCTGCGCGACACCACCAGTGCCAAGGACATTCCCGAGATCTGGTACCAGGTGCGCAAGAAGATCAACGACATCCGCGGCGACTTTCCCCAGGGCCTGCAGGGCCCGGGGTTCAACGATGAGTTCGGCGATGTGTTCGGCTCGATCTACGCCTTCACCGCCGATGGCCTGAGCATGCGCCAGCTGCGTGACTACGTGGAACAGGTACGGGCGCAGATCCGCGAAGTGCCGAACCTGGGCAAGGTGGAGATGGTCGGCGAGCAGGACGAAGTCATCTACCTGAACTTCTCCACCCGCAAGCTGGCGGCCCTGGGCATCGACCAGCGCCAGGTCCTGCAGAGCCTGCAATCGCAGAACGCGGTGACCCCGGCCGGGGTGATCGAGGCAGGGCCGGAGCGCATCTCGGTGCGCACGTCCGGGCAGTTCGCCTCGGAGAAGGACCTGGCCACGGTCAACCTGCGGCTCAACGACCGCTTCTACCGGCTGGCGGACATCGCCGAGATCAGCCGCGGCTATGTCGACCCTTCCACGCCGCTGTTCCGCTTCAATGGCAAGCCGGCCATCGGCCTGGCGATCGCCATGAAGAAGGGCGGCAACATCCAGGACTTCGGCAAGGCCTTGCACGCCCGCATGGACCAGCTCACCGCCGACCTGCCGGTGGGCGTCGGGGTGCACAAGGTTTCCGACCAGGCCGAGGTGGTGGAAGAGGCAGTGGGCGGTTTCACCAGTGCCCTGTTCGAGGCGGTGATCATCGTGCTGGTGGTGAGTTTCATCAGCCTCGGGGTCCGCGCCGGGCTGGTGGTGGCCTGCTCGATTCCGCTGGTGCTGGCCATGGTCTTCGTGTTCATGGAGTACAGCGGCATCACCATGCAGCGGATCTCCCTGGGGGCGCTGATCATCGCCCTGGGGCTGCTGGTGGATGACGCGATGATCACCGTGGAAATGATGGTCACGCGGCTGGAGAAGGGCGAGAGCAAGGAGCAGGCAGCGACCTTCGCCTACACCTCCACCGCCTTTCCCATGCTCACCGGGACCCTGGTGACCGTGGCCGGCTTCGTGCCCATCGGCCTCAACGCCAGTTCTGCCGGTGAGTACACCTTTACCCTGTTCGCGGTGATCGCGGTGGCCATGCTGGTGTCGTGGATAGTCGCGGTGCTGTTTGCCCCGGTGATCGGCATCCACATCCTCAGCACCAACGTCAAACCCCATTCCGATGAGCCGGGGCGTATCGGACGCGCCTTCAACGGTGGCCTGCTGTGGGCCATGCGCAACCGCTGGTGGGCCATCGGCATCACCGTGCTGCTGTTCGTGGCTTCGGTGTTCTGCATGCGTTTCGTGCAGAACCAGTTCTTCCCGTCATCGGACCGGCCGGAGATCCTCGTTGACCTCAACCTGCCGCAGAACGCTTCGATCAACGAGACCCGCCAGGCCGTGGACCGCCTGGAGGCCACCCTCAAGGACGACCCGGACATCGAGCGCTGGAGCACTTATATCGGCGAGGGCGCGATCCGTTTCTACCTGCCCCTGGACCAGCAACTGCAGAACCCCTACTACGCCCAGCTGGTGATCGTCAGCAAGGGCCTGGAGCAGCGCACGGCCCTGACCCAGCGCTTGCAGAAACGCCTGCGGGAAGATTTCGTCGGCATCGGCAGCTATGTGCAGGCCCTGGAAATGGGCCCGCCGGTGGGGCGGCCGATTCAATACCGGGTCAGTGGCAAGGACATCGACCAGGTGCGCAAGCACGCCATCGAACTGGCCACCGAGCTGGACAAGAACCCGCACATCGGCGAGATCATCTATGACTGGAACGAGCCCGGCAAAGTGCTGCGCATCGACATCGCCCAGGACAAGGCGCGGCAACTGGGGCTGTCCTCCGAAGACGTGGCGCAGTTGATGAACAGCATCGTCAGCGGCTCCACCGTGACCCAGGTGCATGACGACATCTACCTGATCAACGTGGTCGGTCGCGCCGACGACAACGAGCGCGGCTCCCCGGAAACCCTGCAGAACCTGCAGATCGTCACCCCCAACGGCACTTCGATCCCGCTGCTGGCGTTCGCCAGCGTGCGCTACGAGCTGGAGCAGCCGCTGGTGTGGCGTCGCGACCGCAAGCCGACCATCACCATCAAGGCCGCGGTGCGCGATGCGATCCAGCCCACCGACCTGGTCAAGCAACTGAAGCCGGACATCGACCATTTCGCCGCGCAACTGCCCGCCGGCTATTCGGTGGCCACCGGCGGCACCGTGGAGGAAAGCGGCAAGGCCCAGGGGCCGATCGCCAAGGTGGTGCCGCTGATGCTGTTCCTCATGGCGACCTTCCTGATGATCCAGCTGCACAGCGTGCAGAAGCTGTTCCTGGTGGCCAGCGTGGCGCCCCTGGGGCTGATCGGCGTGGTCCTGGCCCTGGTGCCCACGGGCACGCCCATGGGCTTTGTGGCGATCCTCGGGATCCTGGCGCTGATCGGCATCATCATCCGCAACTCGGTGATCCTGGTGACCCAGATCGACGAATACGAGCGTGAGGGCTATCACCCCTGGGACGCGGTGCTGGAAGCCACCCACCATCGACGGCGGCCGATCCTGCTGACCGCGGCGGCGGCCAGCCTGGGGATGATCCCGATTGCCCGGGAAGTGTTCTGGGGGCCGATGGCCTACGCCATGATCGGCGGCATCATCGTTGCCACCTTGCTCACCTTGCTGTTCCTCCCGGCGCTGTACGTGGCCTGGTACAAGATCAAGGAACCGAGCAAGGACACCGAGCGCACCCGGCCCACGGCCTCGTAGGCGCTGGCTATTTCCGTAGGGGCTGGCTTGCCAGCGAAGAGGCCCGAGAGACAGGCGCCTGACTCGCAAGTGCCTTCGCCGGCAAGCCGGCTCCTCGCAGGGGGATCAGGCCTTGCGCCAGACGCTGGCCAGCCACGGTTGCTGTTCCCGAGGCAGGCCGGCGGGGCGGTAGTAGTGTTCCAGCTCGACGAACCCGGCATCCGTCAGCAACGCCTGCCAGGCCGCCAGGTCGTGGTAGGCACCATAGCGCGGGCCGTTCCAGCCTTCCTGGTTGTCACCCCGGGGATTGGAGCTGAACAGTACGCCGCCGTCCTTGAGGCTGGCATGCAGTTGCTTGAGCACCCGCGGCAGTTCCTGGCGGGGAATGTGGAACAGCACCGCGTTGGCGAAGATCCCGTCGAAGCGTTCAGCCGGCAGGTCGAGCTTGAGGAAGTCCTGCTGCCACACCTCGCAGCCGCTGTCTTCCCGGGCCATCTGGGCAAAGCGCTCGCAGCCGTCGAGGCCGACGGCGACATGGCCCAGGCGGGTAAAGGCCTGCAGGTCGCGGCCGGGGCCGCAGCCAAAATCCAGCACGGTGAATGGCGCCGGGCCCTGAATGTGCCGCAGCAGCGCGTCGATGTTCTGGCTCACATCGTGGTCGCGGGTGCCTTCGCGAAAACCTTCGGCCACCTGCTGGTAGTGGCCGAGGGTGGTGGCGGTGATGCTGTCGAGATCGTCGGGGGCGAGTTTCATGGCGGGCTGCGTGGCTAGAGAGGAGGCGGCCAATATACCGCCAATGACGGCCTGGCGGCCTTTTCGCGAGCGAGCTCGCTCCTACGGGATGATCACGGTCCTTGGTAGGAGCGAGCTTGCTCGCGAAGGCGTCCGAACCTACACCACAGCCCTCAACGCTTGTTCAGCACCCGCGCCAGGCGGTCGCCACCCAGCTGGATCGCCGCTACCAGGATCACCAGCAGCACGATCACCGTGAGCATGATCTGGCTGTCGAACCGCTGATAACCGTAGCGGTAGGCAATGTCCCCCAGGCCGCCCGCGCCAATCGCCCCGGCCATGGCCGAGGAGTTGATCATGGTCACCAGGGTGATGGTGAAGCCGCCGACGATGCCCGGCAGCGCCTCGGGCAGCAGCACGTGCCAGACGATATGCCAGCGCCGGCAACCCATGGCCTGGGCGGCCTCGATCAGGCCGTGGTCGACCTCTCGCAAGCTGACTTCGGCGATCCGCGCAAAGAACGGCGTGGCGGCGATGGTCAGCGGCACCACGGCGGCCCACACGCCGTAGGTGGTGCCGACGATCATCCGGGTAAAGGGGATCAGCGCCACCATCAGGATCAGGAACGGGATCGAGCGGAACAGGTTCACAAAGGCCCCCAGCGCCCGGTTCAGGTTCGGCGCCTCGTAGATCCCGCCCTTGCCGCTGGTGACCAGGATCACCGCCAGGGGAATCCCCGCCAGGAGGGCAATCAGCGAGGACACGCCGACCATCAGCAGGGTGTCGAGAATGCCCTGCAACAAGCGATCAAACCACATAGCCCAGTACCTCCACCTGTTGTGCCCATTGCCCGGCGCGCTGGCGCAGTTGCGCCGCCCCCAGGGACGAGCCCTGGACCGCCAGCAGCAATTGCCCCAGGGCGTGGCCCTGGATGCGTTCCACTCCGCCTTGCAGCAGGCGTACGCGGCCGCCCAGGGCGCCGAACAGCGCCGCCAGGTCCGGTTCCTCATGGCTGCTGCCGGTGAAGCGCAGGCTCAGCACCAGCGCCGCATCGGAAGACGTCGGATGGCTTTGCAGGCGGTTCTGCAGTTCTTCCGGCAGGCCGTGCTGCAGGGGCGCCAGCAGGGTCTTGCTGACCTCGTGCTGCGGGTTGCCGAAGACTTCCCAGACCGGCCCCTGCTCGACGATGCGCCCGTGCTCCAGTACTACCACCCGGTCGCAGATATCGCGGATCACCGCCATCTCGTGGGTGATCAGGATGATGGTCAGGCCCAGGCGCTGGTTGATCTCTTTCAGCAGGCCGAGGATCGACTGGGTGGTTTCCGGGTCCAGGGCCGAAGTGGCCTCGTCGCACAGCAGGATCTCGGGATCGTGGACCAGGGCCCGGGCGATCCCCACCCGCTGCTTCTGGCCGCCGGACAACTGCGCGGGGTAGGCCCGGTGCTTGTCCTTGAGGCCCACCAGCTCCAGCAGCTCGCGCACCTTGCGCTGGCGCTCGGCCTTGGGTACCCCGGCCACCTTCAGCGGCAGCTCGACGTTGTGCCATACGGTCTTGGCCGACATCAGGTTGAAGTGCTGGAAGATCATGCCGATGCGCCGGCGCAGGGCCACCAGGCGGTCTTCGTCGAAGTCGCCGATGTCCACCTGGTCGATCAGCACCCGGCCGCTGCTGGGCTGCTCCAGGCGGTTGATGGTGCGGATCAGCGATGACTTGCCGGCGCCGCTGCGGCCGATGATGCCGAACACCTCGCCGCGCTGGATCGACAGGTCGATATCGTGCAAGGCCTGCACCGGACCCTGCTGGCCCTGGTAGGTCTTGCCCAGGCCGATAAAGCGCACCTGGGCGCGATTCAGTTCGGGGTGCAGCTCGGTCTGCCCGGCGCGCCGGGGCGCCGCTTCCGGCAGCTTGCGCTGTAGCGTCGCGACACTCATCTCAACCTTCCCAACCGGCTTGGTAGAGCTTGCCGTGGGCTTTGTCCAGAGCGTCGCGAACGGCAGGCGAGTGCTGGTAGATGTCGACGAACTTGATCAGCCGCGGGTCGTTCTTGCTCTTGGGCTGGATCACGAACTGGATCACGTATTCCTTGTGGTCCAGGCCGTCGAACAGCAGCGCCGAGCCGGCATCGAAGGTCTTGGCCAGGCGGATGTAGGCCGGGTAGCCCTGGACCAGGTCAGCGTCGTCATAGGCGCGCACCAGCTGCACGGCTTCGACCTGGAGGATCTTGATCTTCTTCGGGTTGCTGACGATGTCTTCTTCGGTGGCCTTGTAGCCCACGCCCGGCTTGAGGGTGATCAGCCCGGCCTTGGCCAGCAGTTGCAGGCCGCGCCCGCTGTTGATCGGGTCGTTGGCGATGGCCACGCTGGCGCCTTGTGGCAGTTCGTCGAAGCTTTTGTATTTCTTCGAGTACAGGCCGACGTTGTTGATGATGCCCGGGGCGAAGGGCACCAGGTCGAAACCGGCGGCGGCCTTGGCGTTTTCCAGGAACGGGATGTGCTGGAAGTAGTTCACGTCGATATCGCCGGCGGCCAGGCTGACGTTGGGCGCGATCCAGTCGGTGAACTCCACCAGCTCGACTTTCAGGCCCTGCTTGCCGGCCTCTTCCACGGCGGCCTCCAGGGGAATGGCGAAGGCAGCGGTGGTGCCGACCTTGAGCGGCGCGTCGGCGGCGAAGACGGCGCTGCTGAACAGGCCGAGGGCGAGGGCCAGGGCTTTGAGCGGGTGGCGCAGGCGTTTGGTTTTCATAGGGGTCAGGGTCCGAGTCGGGGCCAGGGAATGGGGTGTGGTTGCGGGCCTCTTCGCTGGCTAGCCAGCGCCTACAGTGAGGTGTGCAGGAGCCGGCTTGCCGGCGAAGCATTTAGCGGCGGTAGGCCGCGCCGGTGTGTTGTTCGGGCAGCTTGCGGCCCTGGCGGAAGAGCTTTTCCCGCAGGGTGCCGTCGTCGTAGGCGGTCTTGTAGGAGCCGCGGCGCTGCAGTTCGGGGATGACCAGGTCGATGAAGTCGACGTAGCTTTCCGGGGTGACGATGCGGGTCAGGTTGAAGCCGTCCAGGCCGGTTTCGGCGATCCAGGATTCCAGGTCGTCGGCCACCTGCTGCGGCGAGCCGACCACGGTGAAGTAGCGGCCGCCCAGAGCGTGCTGGTCCAGCAGCTTGCGTCGGGTCCAGTCGTTGTTCTGCAGGTTCTTGGTGGCCGACTGGATGGCATTGCTCTTCACGTACTGGATCGGCTCGTCGATCTCGTACTGGGAAAAATCGATCCCGGTGGACGCGGAAAAATGCGCCACCCCGGCTTCGGCGCTGGCATGGCTGCGGTATTCGGCGTGCTTCTTCCAGGCCAGTTCCTCGGTCTCGCCGACGATCACGTTGAGGCCCATGAACACCTTGATGTCCTCGGGATTGCGCCCGGCAGCCACGGCGCTGGCGCGGACCTTGTCCACCTGGGCCTTGGTCGCGGCCTTGTTCTGCCCGCTGATGAACACGCACTCGGCGTGGCGCCCGGCGAACAGCAGGCCGCGGTCCGAGCTGCCGGCCTGGAACAGCACCGGGGTGCGTTGCGGCGACGGTTCGCACAGGTGGTAACCACTGACCTGGTAGAACTCGCCCTGGTGCTCGATCTTGTGCACTTTTTCCGGCTGGGCATAGATGCGTTGCTCGCGGTCATTGAGGACCGCGTCGTCTTCCCAGCTGCCTTCCCAGAGTTTGTACAGCACCTCCAGGTACTCGTCGGCCTGGTCGTAGCGGCGGTCGTGCTCGATCTGCTCCTGGAGCCCCATGGCCTGGGCGGCGCTGTCCAGGTAGCCGGTGACGATGTTCCAGCCGACCCGGCCACGGCTCAGGTGGTCAAGGGTGGAAAGGCGCCGGGCGAACAGGTAGGGCGCCTCGTAGGTGAGGTTGGCGGTCAGACCGAAACCGAGGTTCTTGGTGACAGCGGCCATGGCCGAGACCAGCAGCAGCGGGTCGTTGACCGGCAGTTGGATCGACTCCTTGAGGGGTACGTCCACCGAGTTCTGGTAGACGTCGTAGACCCCGACGATGTCGGCGATGAACAGCCCGTCGAACAGCCCGCGCTCCAGCAACTGAGCCAGTTCGGTCCAGTATTCGAGGGTCTTGTACTGGGTCGAATTGTCCCGCGGGTGGGTCCACAGGCCATGGTTGATGTGCCCGACGCAGTTCATGTTGAAGGCGTTGAGCAGGATCTTTTTCTTGGCGGTTTCAGGCGCGGCCATCAAATGGTCCCCCGCAGCGGCGGGTTCTGCTGATTCAGGTAGTAGTTGCCCACCGCGTGGTACTTCCAGCGCACCGGGTCGTGCAGGGTGTGCACCCGGGCGTTGCGCCAGTGGCGGTCCAGGCCATGTTCGGCCAGGGTTGCCTGGCTGCCTGCCAGTTCGAACAGGGTGCTGCCGGCGGCCAGGGAGATTTCCGTGCTCAGGGCGCGGACCTCGGCCACGGCGATGGACGCGGCGGCCACGGTGTCGGCGTTGGTCTCGGCCTGGGCCCGGTCGAGGAATTCCCCGGCGCGCTCCAGCAGGGCCTCGGTGGCGTGCAGGCGGATGCTCAGGTGGCCGAAGCTCTTGATGGTCAGCGGGTCGTCGGTGGCCTTGTCGTTGCCGGAGTCGATCCACGGCCGGGTCTTGGTGCGCACAAAGCGCAGGGCGTCCTCGTAGGCGGCGCGGGCGATGCCGGTGTCGATGGCGGCGTGGAGGATCTGCGCCAGCGGCCCGACTGGGGTCGGGCGCTCGAAGGCGCTCTGGAACGGCACCACGTCGGCCTCGTCCACCCACACGTTGTCGAATTGCACCGAGCCGCTGCCGGTGGTGCGCTGGCCGAAGCCGCTCCAGTCGTCGATCACGTCCAGGCCCTGGGCGTCGGCGGGGACGAAGGCCAGTTGCTGCACGCCGTGTTCATCCACCACCGAGGTGGGGATGCGCTGGGCGTAGAGGGCGCCGGTGGCGTAGAACTTGCGCCCGTCGATGCGGTAGCCCGGGCCGTTGCTGTCGCGGCTCAGGCGGGTGGTGCGGTCGTGGGCGGTCTTGGTGCCCAGCTCGGCCAGGGCGTTGCCGAAACGCCGGCCGGTCAGGACTTCGGCATACAGCCGCTGCTTCTGCGGCTCGCTGCCATTCACCCGCAGCACTTCCAGGGCGTAGAAATGGTTCTGCGGGATCTGCCCCAGGGAGGCGTCGGCCTCGGCGATCAGGGCGATGACCTTGGCCAGGGTGACGTTGGAAACCCCGGCGCCGCCGTATTCCTTGGGCACGCTGATGCCCCACAGGCCGGAGCGGGAAAAGGCTTCCAGCTCGGGGTGCGGCAGGCGCCGCTCGCGGTCGCGCAGGGCGCTGTCGCGCTTGAAATCTTCCGCCAGGTCGCTGGCGACAATCAGGGCTTGCTCATCGCTGGTGATGACCGCGACGTGTTGGGAAAGAGACATGTGTTTCTCCAGAGATCTGGTCAAAAGCGTTCTGGGCGGTTAAATCCAGGAGTGCCGGGCAGGCAAGGTGCCGTTCAGGTGATAGGTGCCCACGGCGTGGTACTTCCAGCGCACCGGGTCGTGCAGGGTGTGCACCCGGGCGTTGCGCCAGTGACGGTCGAGGTTGAATTCGGCGAGGGTGGCGCGGCTGCCAGCCAGCTCGAAGAGCTTTTCACTGGCCAGCAGCGAGATCTCGGTGGTCAGTACCTTGGCTTCGGCCACGGCGATGGAGGCGCGGGCCGCGGACTCGGCAGTGATCGGCGCCGCGCTGACCTGGTCCAGCACCTGCCCGGCCTTGCGCAGCAGGGCTTCGGCGGCGTGCAGTTCGATTTGCAGCTTGCCGATGTCGGCGATCACATACAGGTCATCGCTGGCCCGCTCGACGTTGGCATCGATCCACGGGCGTGCTCGTTCACGAACGAAACGGATGGCGTCGGCCACGGCTTCCCGGGCGATGCCGGCGTCAATGGCGGCCTGGATCAGCTGGGATACCGCGCCCTGGATATTCGGTGTTTCATTGATCCGCCAGTTGTCCAGCACCAGCTCGGCGTCCACCCGCACATCGTTGAGCAGGATGGTGCCGCTGGCGGTGGTGCGCTGGCCGAAGCCCGACCAGTCGTCGACGATGCGCAGCCCCGGGGTGCCACGACGGACGAAGGCCAGCACCTGGCGGCCTTCCTCGTTGAGTGCCTTGACCGCCACCCAGTGGGCGAACAGGGCGCCGGTGGAGTAGAACTTCTGGCCATTGATCACGTGGCCGTCGGCGTCGGCGGTGATCCGTGCCTTGAGTTCCAGGGTGTTCTTGGTGCCGCGTTCCGGGCCGGCATTGCCGATGCGCCAGCCTTCCAGGACGCTCTGCAGCAGCTGTTTCTTCTGCCGCTCGGTGCCGCAGCCGAGAATCAGACCGAGGATGCCGAACTGGTTCTGCGGGATCTGCCCCAGGGCCGGGTCGGCCGCGGAAATGATGGCGAAGACTTCGGCCAGGGTGACGAAGGAAACCTGTGGCCCGCCGTAGGCCCGGGGCAGGGAAATACTGCCCAGGCCGCTGCGGGTGAATTGTTCGATCTGCGCCCAGGGCAGCTTGCGCTGGCGGTCGCGCTGGGCGGCCTGCTGGCGGGCCGCGTCGGCCAGTTCATGGGCAGCCTGAAGGGCTTCGGCGTCGTTGCGCAGAACCCGAGCGGGCAGCAAAAGGGGAGCGATATCCAGGTCACTCTGGACCTGGGCTTCGATCAGACTGGACATCAGTGCCACTCCTTGGCTGCACGCAATGCCCTGGCGATCTGCACTGGGGTGATTGTGTTCCGGACCATACCTACCTCACATCTTTTGGATAGGCCGCGTCATGCGGCGAAATCAGAATCAAGAATGTCCGGTGGTCCGGTGCATATACCCTATGCGCGTATAAAAATTAAATAAACTAACTTTTAGGAATATGAATAGAAGGGTTGAATCGAAGCCCGCAGGCGTTATGGATCAAGGCCTTAGCGTGCTTCCACGGCTGTGGTTTTAGCGACGAACGTCCCCCAAAACCACCCCGTATCTACACGTATCTGCTGTAGGAGCTGGCTTGCCAGCGAAGGCGTCCGCGAGGGTGGTGCAAGGCTTGAGGGCCCTTTCGCCGGCAAGCCGGCTCCTACGGGGTAGGGGGGCGTGATCTGCTGTAGGAGCTGGCTCGCCAGCGAAGGCGTCCGCGAGGGCGATGCAAGGCTCGAGGGCCTCTTCGCCGGCAAGCCGGCTCCTACGGGGGGAGGGGGCGTGATCTGCTGTAGGAGCTGGCTTGCCAGCGAAGGCGTCCTCCAGGGCGGTGCAAGGCTCAAGGGCCTCTTCGCCGGCAAGCCGGCTCCTACAAGGGGGCGTGGCTTGCGCCGAGGAACTTGCTGAGAAACTGTCGGGTGCGTTCGTGCTGGGGGTTGGCGAACAGCGCCTTGGCTTCGCCCTGTTCGACGATCACCCCCTTGTCGAAGAAGATCACCCGGTTGGCCACGTCCCGGGCAAAGCCCATCTCGTGGGTGACGATGACCATGGTGCGTTTCTCTTCGGCCAGGCTGCGGATGGTGGCCAGTACTTCGCCCACCAGCTCCGGGTCCAGGGCCGAGGTGGGTTCGTCGAACAGGATCACCCGCGGTTCCATGGCCAGGGCCCGGGCGATCGCTACCCGCTGTTGCTGGCCGCCGGACAGGCGCCTGGGGTAGGCATCTTCCTTGCCTGCCAGCCCGACCTTGGCCAGCAGCGCGCGACCCAGGGCGACGGCTTGCTCCCGCGGGGTCTTCTTCACCACCAGCGGGCCTTCGATGACGTTCTCCAGGGCGGTGCGGTGGGGGAACAGGTTGAAGTTCTGGAACACGAAGCCCACTTGCTGGCGCAACTGGCGGATCCGGCCCTGCTGATGGCTCAGGGGGATGCTGCTGTCGATGCTGATGTCACCGATGCGGATGCGGCCGCTGGTGGGTTCTTCGAGAAAATTCAGGCAGCGCAGGAAGGTGGTCTTGCCCGAGCCGCTGGGGCCGATGATGGCGACCACTTCGCCTTCCTTGACCTCCAGGTCGATGCCATTGAGCACCGTCTGGCCCTTGAACTGCTTGGTCAGTTTTTCCACCACGATCATGGCTTCAGGACTCCTGGTCGTGCCGATTGACCCGCTCTTCAAGCCGGTTCTGCAGGTGCGCGAGCACGCTGGCGAGAATCCAGTAGATCAGGGCGGCGGCAAGATACATGGTGAAGATTTCGAAGGTGCGGGCGGTGATCAGCTGCGCCTGGCGGAACAGTTCAGGCACCTGGATGGTGGCGGCCAGGGCCGTGTCCTTGACCAGGGAAATGAAGCTGTTGCCCAGCGGCGGCAGGGCCGTGCGCATGGCTTGGGGCAGGATCGCCCGGCGCAGGGTCTGCGCGCGGGTCATGCCGATGCTGGCGGCGGCTTCCCATTGGCCACGTTCGATGGAGCCGATGGCAGCCCTGAGGATTTCACAGGCATAGGCCGCCATGTTCAGGGAGAAACCGATCAGTGCCGCGGGCAGCGGGTCCAGTTCCAGCCCCAGTTGCGGCAGGCCGTAATAGATCACGAAGAGCTGCACCAAGAGCGGCGTGCCGCGAAAGAACGACACGTAGATGCGGGCGATCCAGCTCACCAGGGCCAGGCGCGACAGGCGCATCAAGGCCAGGCCAAAGCCCAGCAGCAGCCCGAAGAACATGCCGCCGAGGCTGAGGATGACCGTGTAGTACGCGCCTTTGAGAAGAAATGGCGCTGATTCCAGCGCCAGTTGCAGGCCTGCTTCCATTATTGGGTGACGTCAGCGTTGAAGTATTTTTCCGAGAGTTTTTTCAACGTGCCGTCCGCCCGCAGTTCCTCGATGGCCTTGTTCACCGCCGCCAGCAGCTCAGGTTCGCCCTTGCGCAGGGCCACGCCGGCTTCCTGGCGGGAGAAGGGTTCGCCGGATACCACCAGGGTGTCCTTGGTTTTCTTGATCAGCTCGAAGGCCGCCAGGCGGTCCACCAGGATGGCTTCGATACGGCCTACGCGCAGGTCCTGGTACTTGGTCGGATCGTCGTCGTAGGTCTTGATGATGGCGGTGGGCACGTTGTCCTTGAGCCACTGCTCGTAGTTGGTGCCCAGGCCCACGCCGACCTTGTGCCCACCCAGGTCGGCGGCGGTCTTGAACTTGCCTTCGTCCTTCTTCTGGGTCAGGGCCTGGATGCCGGAGACGGTATAGGGGATGGAGAAATCGTACTTTTTCTTGCGCTCTTCAGAGATGGTCACCTGGTTCACCACGGCGTCCAGGCGCTTGGACTCCAGGGCGGCGAGAATGCCGTCCCACTTGGTCGGCTGCAGCTTGACCTTGACCCCGAGCTTGTTCGCCAGGGCTTCGGAGAATTCCACCTCGAAGCCGGTCAGCTTGCCGTTTTCGTCCACATAGCTGAACGGTGGGTAGGTGCCTTCCAGGCCGACGTTGATGACTCCGGCATCCTTGATTTTCTGCAGTTGCTCGCCGGCAACCGCTTGCCCCATCAGTCCGGCACCCAAGGCCAGGCCCAGTGTGCCAATCAGCAGATTGCGACGCAGTACGGAAAAATTCATGACAAGCCCCTGTGTGTTTTCTTATGCACGATGCGGGTGGAGTTGCAGGTCAATCGATGAGGCGCGAACTGTGCTTTATCCTGCCTTAAATGCGCGTGGCGCGTCTCGTGGCAATTGGGCCTGCGGCGCGACTATAAGACGGCATTTATAGGTTTAAAAATAATATAAATTTACTTTGTTATTCCTTTTTGTTTGGTTCTCCTCGCACCATCCTTCCGCAGGAGCTGGCTTGCCAGCGAAGGCGGCGTCGAGGGCGATGCAAGGCTTGCGCTGCTACGAGAAGGCGCCGGCGTAGGCGAACAGGGCCGGGGCGCCGCCGGTGTGCAGGAAAATCAGCGGGCCATCGTCGAAGCGCTGGCGGCCGACCCCGTCCAGCAGACCGGCCATGGCCTTGCCGGTGTATACCGGGTCCAGCAACAGGCCTTCCTGGCTGGCCAGCAGCTTGACCGCCGCCAGCGTCCCGGCATTGGGTTCACCGTAGCGCGGGGCGAAGTACTCGTCCCACAACTGCACGTTGAAAGCGTCGGGCAGCTTCACTCCCAGCAACTCGGCGGTACGCTCGGCCAGGCCCTGGACCTTGGGCCGCTGGTCTTCTTCGCTGCGCGACACGGTGACCCCGATCACCGGCAGTTGCGGCAGCACTTCGCTCAAGGCCAGGGCCAGGCCGCTGTGGGTGCCGGCGCTGCCGGAGGCCAGGACCACGGCGGCAAATTCCAGGCCGCTGTCTTCGATCTGCTGCGCCAGCTCCAGGCCGGCGCGCACGTAGCCCAGGGCCCCCAGGGCGTTGGAGCCGCCGATGGGCACCAGGTAGGGTTTCTTGCCGTTGCTGCGCAGGCGCGCGGCCAGGGCGTGCAGTTGCTCGTCGGCCTGGTCGAGGTTTTCCACCAGCTCCACCTTGGTGTCGAACAGGTCCAGCAGCAGGCGGTTGCCATTGCCCAGGTAGTTGGGGTCTTGGGTGCCGGTGGGGTTTTCCAGCAGGGCCACGCAGCCCAGCCCCAACTTGGCAGCCAGGGCTGCGGTCTGGCGCACATGGTTGGACTGGATGGCACCGGCGGTGATCAGGGTGTCGGCGCCCTGGGCCAGGGCATCGGCGGCCAGGTATTCGAGCTTGCGCAGCTTGTTGCCGCCCATGGCCAGGGGTGTGCTGTCGTCACGCTTGACGTAGACATCGCGACCGATCCAGGCCGACAGGCGTTCGAGTTTTTCCAGGGCGGTGGTAGACCTGAGCAGGTCGAGACGATTAAAGCGGGCGAGCTGTTGTTTGATCATGGGGCCGCACGGAACAGGGAAGGTGCAAGGACTATAGGCAGCCCTTTTTGCCCGGGCAACCGCCAATCGCTTATGCGAAAAAGTGCTTGGAGCCAGACAATTAGTTCTTAAGCGCCGCCGTCGCCGGGCGTAAAGTGATCGCCGTTTGCGCGGCCCGATTGTCCGGCCGCCCGAGTAAGGAGTCTTATCGTGAGCGAGCGTTCCAGCCATTGGCAATTGCAGACCATCGTTGGCCAACTGCGTGATGCCCGTGACCAGTGGCGTACCCGCAACGGTCGGGTCAGCGGCGAGCAGGGCGGGCGTGAGCTGCCGTCGCGGGCGGCCATGGCGGAAATCCTCGAGGCCCTGTGCGGTGCCCTGTTTCCCATGCGCCTGGGGCCGGTGGACCTGCGCGAAGAGAGCGAGGATTTCTACGTGGGCCACACCCTGGACGCGGCGCTCAACGCCTTGCTGGCCCAGGCGCGCCTGGAGCTGCGCTATGTGGCCCGGCAGAGCGGCGAGGCCGATGCCGAAGTCAACGCCCGGGCGATCCGCCTGATCCAGGATTTCGCCCTGGCCCTGCCCGGCCTGCGGGTGCTGCTGGACACCGATGTGCTGGCGGCCTATCACGGCGACCCTGCGGCCCGCAGCGTGGATGAGGTGCTGCTGTGCTACCCCGGCATCCTGGCGGTGATCCACCACCGCCTGGCGCACCATCTGTATCGCGCCGGCCTGCCGCTGCTGGCGCGGATCAGCTCGGAAATCGCCCACTCGGCCACCGGCATCGACATCCACCCGGGTGCGCAGATCGGTCGCAGCTTCTTCATCGACCACGGTACCGGCGTGGTGATCGGCGAGACCGCGATCATCGGCGAGCGGGTGCGCATCTATCAGGCGGTGACCCTGGGCGCCAAGCGCTTCCCGGCGGACGAGGACGGCCAGTTGCAGAAGGGCCACCCGCGCCACCCGATCGTCGAGGACGATGTGGTGATCTACGCCGGCGCGACCATCCTGGGGCGCATCACCATCGGCAAGGGCTCGACCATTGGCGGCAACGTCTGGCTGACCCGCAGCGTGCCGGCCGGCTGCAACCTGACCCAGGCCAACCTGCAGCACGACGACGGCTCGCAGAAGTAGGCGTTGGCTTATGTAGGCGCTGGCTTGCCAGCGAAGGCGTCCCTGAGGGCGATGCAGGGCTTGCGGGCCTCTTCGCCGGCAAGCTGGCTCCTACGGGAGAGAGGCCGGCCCGGCAAGGGGCTTTTTCTGCTGAACGATTGCGTCCGCCATACGTCATACCCTTCCCTGAGCTAGCGTACAAAAGGTACCGCTGAGCCCTGCGATTAGTCCTGAGCCCCCTATCCATGTTTAACTTGAACGCTTGTTCAAGTTAAACCGGTGGTTCGCTGCCCGCTCACAACAGGAGGCTTGCCTTTGCTGAGTCCGTCTATTTCAGCCATGTTTCATCCCTTCGAGGTGCACCGTTCATGAGTGCACCATCCACCTCCGCGAATGCTCTGATTCGCATGAACCCTCCGGTGTTCTACTTCGCCGCGAGCTTTATCCTGATCTTCGGCGTGGTGGTCATTTCCATGCCGGAACAGGCCGGCGCCTGGCTGCTGGCGGCGCAAAACTGGGCGGCCAATACGGTCGGCTGGTACTACATGCTGGCGATGACCCTGTACCTGGTCTTCGTGGTGGTCACCGCCTTGTCCGGCTACGGCAAGATCAAGCTCGGTGCCGACCACGACGAACCCGAGTTCAGTTACCTGTCCTGGGCCGGCATGCTGTTCGCCGCCGGGATCAGCATCACGCTGTTCTTCTTCTGCGTTTCCGAGCCCCTGACCCACATGCTGCAACCGCCCCAGGGCGAGGCCGGCACCGCCGAGGCGGCGCGCCAGGGCATGCAGCTGCTGTTCCTGCACTGGGGCCTGCACGGGTGGGGCGTGTTCGCCTTCGTCGGCATGGCCCTGGCGTACTTCGCCTATCGGCACAACCTGCCGCTGGCCCTGCGTTCGGCGCTGTACCCGCTGATCGGCAAGCGCATCAACGGCCCTATCGGCTACGCGGTGGATGGCTTCGGCATCATCGCCACGGTGTTCGGCCTGGGCGCCGACATGGGCTTTGGCGTACTGCACCTGAACTCCGGCCTCGACTACCTGTTCGGCATCGCCCACACCCAGTGGATCCAGGTTGGCCTGATCACCCTGATGATGGGCGCGGCGATCATTGTCGCGGTGTCCGGGGTCGACAAGGGCGTGCGGGTGATGTCCGACATCAACATGCTGCTGGCGGTGGCGCTGCTGCTGTTCGTGCTGTTCGCCGGGCCCACCCAGCACCTGCTCAACACCCTGATCCAGAACCTGGGCGACTACCTGGGCGCCTTGCCCACCAAGAGCTTCGACGTCTACGCCTACAACAAGCCCAGCGACTGGCTGGGCGGCTGGACGGTGTTCTACTGGGCCTGGTGGATTGCATGGTCGCCGTTCGTGGGCCTGTTCATCGCGCGGATTTCCCGGGGCCGGACCATCCGCGAGTTCGTGTTCGGCGTACTGCTGATTCCCCTGGGCTTTACCCTGGCGTGGATGTCGATCTTCGGTAACAGCGCCATCGACCAGGTGCTCAACCACGGTATGAGCGCCCTGGGCATGTCGGCTATCGACAACCCGTCGATGACCCTCTACCTGCTGCTGGAAACCTACCCCTGGAGCAAGACCGTGATTGCGGTCACGGTGTTCATCAGCTTCGTGTTCTTCGTCACCTCGGCGGATTCCGGCACCGTGGTGCTCTCGACCCTGTCGGCCAAGGGCGGCAACGCCGATGAAGACGGGCCGAAATGGCTGCGGGTGTTCTGGGGCGCGATGACGGCGCTGGTTACCAGCGCGCTGTTGTTCGCCGGCAGCATCGACTCGCTGAAGTCGGCGGTGGTGCTGACCTCGCTGCCGTTCTCGCTGATCCTGCTGTTGATGATGTGGGGGCTGCACAAGGCGTTCTACCTGGAATCCCAGCGGCGCATCGCCCAGTTGCATTCCCTGGCGCCGGTTGCGCCTTCGCGGCGGGGCAAGGGTGGCTGGCGCCAGCGCCTGAGCCAGGCGGTGCATTTCCCGTCACGGGATGAGGTGTATCGCTTCCTCGACCAGACAGTGCGCCCGGCCATCGAAGAGGTGACCGCGGTGTTCGTCGAGAAGGGCTTGAACGTGGTGACCCAGCCCGACCCGGCCAACGACAGCGTGAGCCTGGAAATCGGCCATGGCGACCAGCACCCGTTCATCTACCAGGTGCAGATGCGCGGTTACTTCACCCCGTCCTTCGCCCGTGGCGGCATGGGGCCCAAGGAGCTGCGCAACCGCCGTTACTACCGGGCCGAGGTGCATCTGGCCGAGGGCAGTCAGGATTACGACCTGATGGGCTACACCAAGGAACAGATCATCAACGACATCCTCGACCAGTACGAACGCCATATGCAGTTCCTGCATCTGGTGCGCTGAGCCGTTCGCTCAGGCCTTGGTGAGCAACAGGTAGAACACCAGGGCCAGCACCGGCACGGCAAACACCAGGCTGCCGACCGCCAGCTCCGAACGCAGGGGCTGGTGGGCGGTGACCATGCCCACCGCACCGTTGATGACCGTCAACGCCAGCCACAGCCCCGAGAAGCCATAGCCCAGGGTCTGGCGGCTGAAACCCAGCCGCTCGCCGATAAACAGCACCAGTGCCAGCAGGATCAGGCCAAAGGTGATGATGATGGTGGTGTGCATGATGGGTACTCCCCGGGAGCCGGTGTGCCGGCGCATGTATCGAGCATAGGCGTCAAACCAGCCCGCCATTGGCCCGCAGGATCTGCCCGTTGACCCAGGCCGCCGCCGGGCTCGCCAGGAAGCTGATGATGCTGGCGATATCCTCCGGCTGCCCCAGGCGTTCCAGGGGTGGCATCCTGGCGAAGCTGGCCACCTGCTCGGCAGTCTTGTCCTTGAGGAACAGTTCGGTGGCCACCGGCCCCGGCGCCACGGCATTGACCGTGATCTGGCGCCCGCGCAGCTCCTTGGCAAACACCTGGGTCAGGGATTCCACCGCCGCCTTGCTGGCGATGTACACCGCGTAGCCCGGCAGGTTGAGGCCGACGGTGCTGCTGGAGAAATTGACGATACGGCCGCCGTCATTCAGGCGCCCGGCGGCTTCGCGCAGGGTGTTGAAGGTACCGCGAGTGTTGATGGCGAAGGTCTGCTCGTAGAGCTCGTCGCTGTGCTCGGCCAGGGGCAGCACCTTGAGGATGCCGGCGTTGTTGATCAGCACATCGACCTTGCCCAGTTGGGTCTCGGTCTCTTCGAACAGCCGGCGCACATCGCTGGCGCTGGCCACGTCGGCCTTGACCGCTATGGCCCGGTGCCCGGCCTGGCGCAATTCCACCACCAGCCGGGAAGCTTCCTCGCTGCTGCTGGCGTAGTTGATCGCCACGGCGTAACCCTCCTTGGCCAACTGGCGGGCGATCACTGCGCCTATGCCTCGGGAGGCTCCAGTGACAATGGCGACTTTTGCGGCTTGAGCGGTCATGGGGGTCAGTCCTTCTCGGAGGTTGAACGGCTTGTCTGGGCAACAGGTTCACGGATTTACCGTGCTGGATAAATGCGCCAGAGTTGCCTTGACTGTTCAATATTCGCCAACAATCGAGCTTCTGGAGCCACCTGTGGACCAAGTCAAAGGGATGAAAGTGTTCGTAAGGATCTACGAACGCAGCAGCTTCACTCTAGCCGCCGATGACCTGAACCTGCCCCGGGCGACCCTGACCCACACCCTCAACCAGTTCGAGGCCTGGCTCGGTACCCGGCTGCTGGAGCGCAGCACCCGCCGGGTACGCCCGACTCTGGATGGCCAGGCCTATTACCCCCGTTGCGTGCAACTGCTGGCGGAGCTGGAAGAGGCTGAACTGGCGTTTCGCACTGTGGAGCCCCATGGGCGCTTGCGGGTGGACATGCACGGCACCCTGGCCAAGCACTTCGTGATCCCGCGGCTGGGGGAGTTCATGCAACGTTATCCACAGATCGAACTGGCCATCAGCGAGGCCGACCACTTTGTCGACCTGGTCGCCGAGGGCGTGGACTGCGTGCTGCGTGCCGGCAACCTGGAAGGCTCCTCGCTGATTGCCCGGCGGGTGGCGAACCTGCAGCAGGTGACCTGCGCCAGCCCCGCCTACCTGGCGCGATACGGCGAACCGCAGAGCCTGGACGAACTCGGCGCGCATCGGGCGGTGAACTACGTTTCGCGTACCGCCACCCGCTCGTTCCCCTTCGAGTTCCTGGTCGAGGGGCAGGTGCGCGAAGTGGCCATCGATGGCGCCTTGTCGGTGTTCGGTGCGCAGATCTACGGCGCCTCGGCCCTGGCGGGGCTGGGGATCATCCAGTGTCCGCGTTATCACGTGGCGCGGCAGATCGAGCAGGGATCGATGCGCGAGATTCTCTGCCACACGCCGCCCCCGGCAATGCCGGTGTCGGTGGTCTACCCCCATAGCCGGCACATGTCGCCGCGGGTGCGGGTGTTTGTCGACTGGCTGGCGCAGGTGTTTACCGAGGCGCATTGACGCCCCCGCTGGCACGCCGGCTCCTGCAGGGTGGGGCTATGGGCCGCCAGCGTATTGATCAACCCATTGGATCACCTGGACAACCCCGACTACGCCGGTGGCGTATGGGGCGCTGCGCGAGCTCTCTGCCTGAGGGGCGGTGGGCTCAACTGCTTTCGCGCTCGATCAGCCGGCATTGCAGCAGGTTCAGGCGTTGCACCGTGCCTTCCACTGGCAGCACTCCCAGGCTCTCCAGCACCCGGGTCGCGGCCAGTACGCCGATCTGAAGCGCCGGTGGCTGGATGGTGCTCAGGCTGGGCAGCAGCATCTGCGCAAAGGGGTAGTCGCCAAAACCCAGCACCGCACATTCCTCGGGGATCTTCAGCCCGGCTCGTTGCCCCGCCAGCAGGCCGCCGGCCGCCAGGTTGTCGTTGGCGAAGATGATCGCGTCGGGGCGTTCCGGGCTGCCCATCAGCGCTTCCATGGCCTGTTTGCCGGCCTCGAAGGGCGCGCGGTCGGCATCCGGGGCAAACACCCGGGGCGCCAGCCCCAACTCGGCCAGCGTTGCCAGATAGCCGTCGCGCCGCTCCAGGGCACTGAAGTCTCCCGGGGCGCTGTTCTGCACGAAGGCGATGCGCCGGTAGCCTTTGGCGTGCAGGTGGCGAGCGGCCGTGACCCCTACCTGAAAGTGCGAAAAGCCGATCTGCAGCGGTTGGCGCTGGGGCTGGTAGTCCCAGGTTTCGATCACCGGGATCTCGGTGTCGGCGAGCATCTTTTCCGTGCCCGGGCTATGGAAGTGGCTGGTCAGTACCAGGGCTGCCGGCGACCAGCCGAGAAAGGCCCTTACCGCGCTCTCCTCCTGCCTTGCGTCGAAGTAGCTGGAAGCCAGCAGCAGTTGGTAGCCATGGCGGCTGAGGGTGTCGCTGAAGCCCTGGATGGTCTGGGCGAAAATCGGCCCGGAAATGTTCGGGATGACCATGGCGACAATCCGCCCGCGGGCCGAGGCCAGCCCGCCGGCCACCAGGTTCGGTACATAGCCGAGTTCGGCGACCACCGCGGCGATGCGTTCACGGCGCTCGGGGGAAACACTGTCGGGCTGGTTGAAATAGCGCGAAACAGTGATCGCCGACACCCCGGCCTGGCGCGCCACGGTGTTCAGGGTTACGCGGCCGGCGCCGCGGCGCTTGCGGCCAGGCGCTTGGTCAGAGCTCATGAGCGCATTCCTTTGGCTGAACAAAAAGGCATATAAAAGTAATTTTTCAGTATTGGACGCTCTATCAGGAGCCTGTCGATACTGGCGATGTTAGCGCTAACAAAGCGCCATGTCTGCTACTCGCTCGAGCGAATGCCCAAGACAGTTTTCAGGCGCTGCCGGCACAGATCGGCAGCGGTTCGGGGCATTTTTCAGCAGGTGCAGCATGCAGAACTTTCTTGGGGAACAGCACAGTCTCACGCAGTCGATCCGTGGTAGCACGCCATTGCGACCCCATCTGGGCTGGTTGCTGGCGGGGCTGGCCGCCTTGCCGCTGCCGGCGGCTTATGCCGCTGACAGCGGCGCCAGCGCGCAGGATCAGGAACCGACCCTGAAGTCGGTGACCGTCACCGCCACCCGCCGCGAGGAATCGCTGCAGAAAGTCCCGGTGGCGGTCTCGGTGGTGGAGGGCGAGCAACTGGAGCGGGATAACCGCAACGGCGTTGCAAGCATCGTGCAGCAGGTGCCATCGCTGAACTTCCGCACGGGTGCCTCGAACAAGGACACCTCGCTGTTCATCCGTGGCGTGGGCACCATTTCCACCTCACCGGGGGTGGAGCCCACGGTGGCGACGGTGATCGACGGCGTGGTCTACGGCCGCCCCGGCCAGGCCACCCTGGACCTGCTGGATCTGGAACGGATCGAAGTCCTGCGCGGGCCCCAGGGCACCCTGTTCGGCAAGAACGCCTCGGCCGGGGTGCTGAATGTCATCACCAAGGCACCTACCGCCGAGACTCATGGCTACATCGACCAGGCCTACTACAGCGGCAACGAAAGCCGCTCCCGTTTCGGCATTGGCGGCAGCCTGATTCCCGACACCCTCAAGGGCTCGTTCACCACCTTGTTCGGCGGTTACGACGGCAATGTGGATAACCGCCACAACGGCCAGGAGGTCAACGGCTACAACCGCAAGGGCGTGCGCGGCAAGCTGGAGTTCACCCCCAGCGAGGACCTCAAGTTCACCTTCGCGGCGGACTACATGCAATCCCATGATGACGCCCCCAACGGGGTGGTGAGCAAGGCCCTGACACCCGCCTTCGCCAATGCCCTGAACCCGGTCCGGGCCAGCAGCGACAACCGGGACATCAACACCGACACCCGTACCCATGTGGACGATATCAACAAGGGCCTTTCCGGCCAGCTGGACTGGAGCCTGGGCGACTACACCCTGACCTCGATCACCGCCTGGCGCGGCTGGAACAATACCCAGTACCAGGACGGCGACCGTCTTGGCACGGTCACTGCGGCTTTCCCCGGGACCGCCGACAAGGGTGACCTGGACTACAACCAGTACTCGCAGGAGCTGCGCCTGGCATCGCCCAAGGGGCGGTTCCTGGAGTACGTCGGTGGTCTGTTCTACATGCACGGCAAGGATGAAGAAACCTACCAGCGCACCCTGACCACGACCACCGGCGCCAACCGGGGCATTGCCGACTACAGCACCACCAACGACAGCTACGCGGTATTTGGCGAGAGCACCCTGAATTTCACCGAGGACTTTCGTGGCATCGCCGGCCTGCGCTGGACCCACGATGACCTGAAGTACGATCACCGCCGGGTCTCGACTTCGGCGACCACGGTCAGCGGTATCCAGCCGGGCACCCAGAGTTCCGGCTCGGTGGACGAGGATGGCTGGTCCGGGCGCCTGGGCCTGCAATATGACCTCAGCGCCACGGTCACCAGCTATCTGACCTATTCCCGGGGCTACAAGGGCCCGGCCTACAACGTGTTCTTCAACATGCAGCCGCGGGACACCCAAGCACTGAAACCCGAAACCTCCAACACCTGGGAGGTGGGGATCAAGGCCAGCAGCTGGAACAACCGGCTGACCACCAACCTCGCGGTGTTCCACAGCGAATACGACAACTACCAGGCCAACTTCTTCGACACCGTGGCCGGGCAGGTAGTGACCCGCCTGATCAATGCCGGGAGCGTCAGCAGCGAGGGCGTGGAACTGGATTACGCCCTGCAGGCCACCCAGCAACTGAAGTTCTCCGGGGCCCTGGCCTACACCCGGGCGCGCATCGACGAATTCGCCTGCCCGGCGGGCGCGGCGGCTTCGTGCAATGTCAACGGCAAGCCGTTGCCCTTCAGCCCGGACTGGAAAAGCTACGTGCGCGCCGACTACAGCATTCCCCTGGATAACGGCCTGGATATCGAGTTGGGCACTGACTACAGCTGGCAAAGCGAAGTGCAGTACGACATCAGCCAGAACCTCGACACCCGGCAGGGCGCCTACGGCATCTGGAACGCCAGCATTGCCCTGGCTGACTACAACGATGGCTGGCGCGTGGCGTTGCTGGGCAAGAACCTCGCCGACAAGTCCTATTCGCCCTTGCTGGCCAGTGGCGGCAACTACATCTACCGCGCCGTGCCCCGGGATGACGAACGTTATTTCGGCGTGCAGTTGCGCAAGGATTTCTGATGCCCTGCCGTTGTAGGAGCCGGCATGCCGGCGAATGGGTCGGCGAGCTGGGAGCATGTCCCGAGGGCGCTTTCGCTGGCAAGCCAGCTCCTACAGCGGGCTTTGGCGGTGCCCTTTTTGCAGCATGAAACAAGGAGTGATCCATGTCCCGTTCCACTCGCCAGCTCAAGCTCGGCGCCTTTCTCATGGCCACCGGTCACCACGTTGCCGCCTGGCGTCATCCGGATGTTCCGGCCCAGGCAGGGCTGGATTTTGCCGTCTATAAAGAACTGGCGCAGATCGCCGAAGCCGCGCGCTTCGATGCACTGTTCGTCGCCGACAGCCTGGCAGCCCCTACCGGCCCCATCGCCAGCCGCATGGCCCGCTCCGATTACTTCGAACCCTTGACGTTACTGGCGGCCCTGGCGGCCGTGACCGAGCGGATAGGGCTAATTGCCACTAGCACTACGAGCTATAACGTACCGTACCACGTAGCGCGTAAGTTCGCGTCGCTGGACCATCTTTCAGGTGGTCGGGCGGGGTGGAACCTGGTGACTTCCGACAATGCCGCCGAAGCGCGGAATTTCGGTCGGGAGGAACATTTTGGGCACGCGGAACGTTATCGCAGGGCCCGGGAGTTCCATCGGGTGGTCACCGGGCTCTGGGACAGCTGGGAGGACGACGCCTTTGTCCGCGACAAGGCCAGTGGCGAGTATTTCGACCCAGACAAGCAGCATTTACTGGACCATCGCGGTGAATTCTTCCAGGTCAAAGGGCCATTGAATGTGGCGCGCCCACCCCAGGGATACCCGGTGATCGTCCAGGCCGGTTCTTCCGAGAGCGGTCGTGAGCTGGCGGCCCAGACCGCCGAAGTGGTATTCACCGCCCAGCCTTCCATGGCCGCCGCGCAGGCCTTCTATGCCGACCTGAAAGGACGCCTGAAGCAGTACGATCGTAGTACGCAATCCCTGAAAATAATGCCTGGGGTATTCGTGGTGGTGGGGGACAGCGAAAGTCAGGCCCGGGAAAAGTTCGAAGCCTTCCAGGACCTGGTGGAGCCCGAAGTGGGCGTGGCCCTGTTGGGGAGGATGCTGGGCAACTTCGACTTGTCCGGCTACCCGCTGGATGCACCGTTGCCGGCGCTGCCACTGACCGAGAGCGGCCAGCAGAGCCGCCAGCAATTGCTCACCGAGCTGGCCGGCAAGGACAACCTGACCCTGGCCCAGCTGGGGCGCAGGATTGCCGGTGGCCGTGGGCACTACAGCCTGATCGGTACGCCCGGGCAGATAGCCGACGAACTGCAAGCCTGGTTCGAGGAGGGCGCGGCCGATGGTTTCAATGTGCTGGTGCCGCATCTCCCTGGCGGGCTACGGGACTTTGCCGGCGGGGTGATTCCGGAACTGCAGCGGCGCGGGCTGTTCAGAACTGAATACGAGGGCCGAACCCTGCGGGAAAACCTGGGGTTGGCGCGACCGAAGAATCAGTTTGTGTGACAACGCGGCTGGCGCAGGGGCCGGCTTGCCAGCGAAGGCGCTCGTGGTGGCCAAGGCTTGCGGGCCTTTGGCCGGCAAGCCGGCTCCTACCGTGGGGCGCTTTGATCGACGTTAGTCGTTTTGGAAAGACCTGACTCAGAGAGGATTCGATGACTTACATAGCTGCTGAAAACCGCTACGACTCCATCCCCTATCGCCGTGTCGGCCGCAGTGGCCTGGTACTGCCGGCGCTGTCCCTGGGGCTGTGGCACAACTTTGGCGACAGCACGCCGATCGACACCCAGCGTGCCCTGCTGCGCACCGCCTTCGACCTGGGGATCAACCACTTCGACCTGGCCAACAACTACGGCCCGCCCTACGGCAGCGCCGAAATCAACTTCGGCCGCCTGCTGCGTGAAGACTTCAAGGCCTATCGCGATGAATTGATCATCTCCAGCAAGGCCGGTTGGGACATGTGGCCCGGGCCTTACGGCCAGGGCGGCGGTTCGCGCAAGTACGTGCTGGCCAGCCTCGACCAGAGCCTGCAGCGCCTGGGCCTGGACTATGTGGATATCTTCTATTCCCACCGCTTCGACCCGGATACGCCGCTGGAGGAAACCGCCAGCGCCCTGGCCGCCGCCGTGCAGCAGGGCAAGGCGCTGTATATCGGTATTTCTTCCTATTCGGGGGCCAAGACCCGGGAAATCGCCGCGTTGCTCAAGGAGTGGAAGGTGCCGCTGCTGATCCATCAACCGGCCTACAACATGCTCAACCGCTGGGTCGAGAAGGACCTGCTGGACACCACCGAGGAGCTCGGCGCCGGGGTCATCGCCTTTACGCCGCTGGCCCAGGGCCTGCTTACCGACAAGTACCTCAATGGCATTCCCGAGGATGCGCGGGTCAATCGTCCGGGGGGCGGCTCGTTGCAGGCTTCGCACTTGTCGGATGCCAATATCGCCCATGTCCGCGCGCTCAACGAGATCGCCAAGAACCGCGGCCAGAGCCTGGCGCAACTGGCCCTGGCCTGGACCCTGCGCGACCCGCGGGTGACCTCGGCGCTGATCGGCGCCAGCCGGCCGGAGCAGATCATCGAGAACGTCGGGGCGTTGCAGAACTTGAGCTTCAGTGTCGAGGAACTGGCGGAAATCGATCATTTCGCCAAAGAAGGGCGCATCAACCTGTGGGAAAAACCTTCGACGGCAGAGTGAGGTAAGTCTGCCCCTGCACCGATAAAACAGCCCCCGGCAGAGCGATCTGCCGGGGGCTGTTGGCTTTGCCGCCTGGAGCGGGGCGGCAGGCGTCGTTACCTGGTCGTGCTGCTGACTTTCAAGGAAGACGGATTGCCGGCCACGGTGCGGTCCTGGGGGGCATCGAGGTCGACCTTGGCGGTCACCGACAGGCCCGGCCGCAGGCGTTCGAGGCCGGACTGGTTGGCGTCGAAGCGAATGCGCACCGGCACCCGCTGGACGATCTTGGTGAAGTTGCCGGTGCCCGGTTCGAAGGGCAGCAGGGCAAAGGTCGAGCCTGAACCCGGAGCCAGGCTTTCCACGGTGCCGGTGATGCTGACGCCCGGCAGGGCATCGATCTTGATCTGCGTCGATTGCCCCGGGTACATGTGCTGGGTCTGGGTCTCCTTGAAGTTGGCCAGGACATAGAGGTCATGCAGCGGCACCAGGGTCAGCAGGCGCGAACCCGGTTGCACGTAATCGCCGACCTGAATCTGCCGATTGCCGACGGTGCCGTCCATCGGTGCATAGATGGTTGTGTGGCGCAGGTCCTGCTGGGCCAGTTCCAGCCGCGCCTTGGCGGTTACCACCTTGGCCTTGGCCATCTGCAATTGCGCTTGCAGGCGTTGCCGTTGCGCGGTGGTGACCGCAAGGTCGTTCTCCGCCACTTGCAACATGGCCTGGGCATAGGCCAGGCCTTGTTCGGCGGAGATGGCCTGGGTGCTGTATTTCTCCACTTCATTGCGCGCCACGGCGCCGGTGGTGACCAGGGTATCGAAGCGATTGCGCTCCGCACCGGCACGCTTGGATTCGGCCTGGTTGGTGCGGATCGAGGTGCGCGCCGCCTGCACGCGGGCACTGGCCAGGCGCTGCTCGGCGTCCTGGATGGTCAGCGCGGCCTCGGCCAGGGCGACCTGGGCCTGGTTGTCCGCCAGATCGCCTTCGGCCAGGGATACCCGGCTGTCGAACTCTTCGCTGTTGATGCGCACCAGGGGCTGCCCGGCGGTGACGTTCTGGTGATCCTTGACCAGCACCTCTGTCACCAGGCCATGGACCCGCGGCGCGACGGAGGTCGCATCGGCGGCGATGTAGGCATCGTCCGTGGCCTGTGTCGACGGCGCCATCAGCACCCAGCCAACCCCGACTGCTACCAATGTCAGGGCGATAGCGCCGGCGATCAGCGGGCGCTTGGAACGCTTGCGCGGCTTCTCGGACTCTTGGGCGGCTTGCAGGATGGCGTTCTGAGTCTGGGTGCTCTGCTCCATGTTGAAGCTCCATGCTGTTTTGAATTACGATCATAATATTCACATGTCGGTCGCAATACTACAGGGAAGTACCTACCGTGACGACAAGCGCAACTGACCTCTCCGAAGCGGGTGCCCAGCCCGGCCAACAGTCCACCAAGCGCAAGTTTCTGGTCTTCACGATCATGGCTTTCGGCATGTTCATGGCGCTGATCGACATCCAGATCGTGGCGGCCTCGCTCAACGACGTGCAGGCCGGGCTCAGTGCCGGCCCTGATGAAGTGAGCTGGGTGCAGACCGCCTATCTGATTGCCGAACTGATCATGATTCCCTTCTCGGCGTTTCTCGCCCAGGCGATTTCCACCCGCTGGCTGTTCGCTGCCAGCGCGGCGTTCTTTACCCTGTTCAGCGTGGGTTGCGGCATGGCCTGGAACATCGAGTCGATGATCGTGCTGCGGGCCCTGCAAGGCTTTGCCGGCGGGGCGATGGTGCCCACGGTATTCGCCGTGGGGTTCGTGTTGTTCGAAGGCAAGCAGCGGGCGATGGTCCCGGCAATCCTTGGCATGACCGCGGTGCTGGCACCGACCCTGGGCCCCACGGTGGGCGGCCTGGTGACCTTCTACCTGGACTGGCGCTGGATCTTCTTCATCAACGTGTTGCCGGGGCTGGTGATCTGCATCGGCGCGGCGTTGCTGATCGATGTGGATCGCCCGGACCTGTCCATGCTGCGGCGTATCGACTGGCTGCATTTCGTCGCCATGGCGCTGGCCCTGGGGTGTTTTGAATACGTGCTGGAGGAGGGGCCGCGCAAGGACTGGTTCAGCGATACCGGGATCGTCATCGCGGCCTGGGTGTCCCTTGTGTCCTTTGGTTTGTTCATCGAGCGCTCGTTGTATTCGAACAACCCGATCGTGTCCCTGGTGCCGTTTCGCGACCGCACCTTTTCCATTGCCTGCCTGTTGAACCTGGTGATCGGTTTTGGCCTTTATTCGTCGACCTACCTGGTGCCGGTGTTTCTTGGCCGGGTGCGTGGCTTCGATAGCCTGGAAATCGGCACCACGGTTTTTGTCGTGGGCATCGGGCAGTTGGTCAGTACGATTATTGCAGCCCGGGCCTCGGAAAAAGTTGATCGGCGCCTGATCATCTCGGTGGGCTTCCTCGGCCTGGCGCTGAGCCTGTGGCTGACTTCCCGGGTCACCTCCAACTGGGGGTTCGATGAGTTGCTGGTGCCGCAGGTGGCGCGTGGGCTGTTCCTGATGCTGTGCATCGTGCCGAGCGTGAACATGGCCTTGAGCTCGTTCCAGGGGGTTGAACTGCGCCAGGCCTCCGGGCTGTTCAACCTGATGCGCAACCTGGGCGGCGCCATTGGTATTGCTACGGTCAACACCTGGCTGCAGGACGATGCCCGGACTCAGGTCCTGCGCCTGTCCGAGTCGCTGGGGAGCAAGGCTGTCGCCGCCCAGGAACTCATGGGCCAACTGGCGCTGAAGATTGCCGCCGATACACCGGATGCCAGCCACGCTTTCCTGATGGCTCAGGGCATTCTCGGCCGCCTGGTGGGGCGTGAAGCGCTGACCCTGGCCTTTGGCGATGTGTTCCGCCTGATGGCGATGATGTTCGTGGTGGCGTTGTTGCTGGTGCCGTTGTGCAAGGTGCCCCCGGCCGCGCCAGGCGCAGCCGAGGAGGAGAAGTGATAAGCAACCGGGGCCTAGATGATCGGCGGCCCGGAGCGGGTCTTGCGCAACTGGCTGGGGGTGCAGCCCATGTTTTTCCACATCAGGCGGCGTAGAGCGGTGGAATCGGCATAGCCTACTTTGAAGGCAACTTCTTCAATGCTCATATTGGTGGTTTCCAATAGGCTTTGAACATGTTGCAGGCGAACTTTCTGAATGAAGGCCATGGGCGGCTTTCCCGTGGCGCTACGAATTCTGCGGGATAAGGTCTTCTCGGTTATACGCAAATGTTCGGCAATGGTGCTCAGTGGCGGAACGTTGGGCAGGCAATCCTCGATGAACTTCTCCATTAACAAAACTTCACGGTTTTCCGTTTGCAAGTTGGACAGGGCCATGTAGTGATATTGCGCCGGTCGACCATCTATCAACAGATAACGCATGGTCAATTCAGCAATCTGATTGCCCATCTTATTACGCAATATGTAGAGCATTAGATCCATTTGCGACATGCCTGCGCCTGCTGTAATCATATTTCCGTCATGAATAAGCATGCGTTTTGTGTCGAGTATCGCTTCGGGATAACGCTCTTTGAAAGTTTCATACAGTTGCCAATGAGTGGTGACCGTATGCCCCTCCAGAACCCCCGCCTCACCCAGGACGAAAACTGCTGAACAGGACGCCGCCGTCTGCTGCCCGCGGCGGTGATGGTCATGCACCAGCTGGCTGAGCTTGCGGATATCGGCGTGCCCGAGCCGGGTGATCAGTTCGCTGGACAGGCTGAGCCCAGGCAGCCTTTTTTCCCGGCGACAGCCAAAGAAATCCAGCTCCTGGGTGTTCTCCAGCCCCAGTCCCGGGATCACCAGCATGCTGCCTTCGATGGCCTGGACCTTGTCCAGTGGCTGGGCATCCAGACGCATGCCGTTGCGCATGCGAACCGATTCGCTGCTGCCGATAATCTTCCAGGTGATGGTTGGCCGGCCCATGACTTCGGCGACCTGGTTAGCTGTTCGCAGCACATCCAGGGTGATCGCGACACTCGATCCCATGGCACCTTCCAGCGCAATAAGCGTGAGCACATCCATGTCCATTTTCTCCCTGTAAGTGTCC
This sequence comes from Pseudomonas sp. NFPP12, assembly GCF_900103205.1. NCBI lineage: Bacteria > Pseudomonadati > Pseudomonadota > Gammaproteobacteria > Pseudomonadales > Pseudomonadaceae > Pseudomonas > Pseudomonas sp. NFPP12. The sequence continues at coordinate 547,455 of NZ_FMWW01000006.1, read as the reverse complement.
ATTTGTGCATTAGCAAAATATACAAGCTGGTGGCAGACTTCTCAACGCATCCAGATTTCACTTTCCTGCCCACGCTATTCCCTGTGGGACATAAAAAAATATGCATTCATCAAGTGAATGCGTTGCTCTGTCAATAAAATGACATCTTTGTCTACTGCCTAGTAAGAGCTCCCCTTCTTAGGGGCGTTTGTTCGGTTCCTTAGTGCTGAAAATAATAAACGACCTTCAGGTCAATATATGGCTCTCCATTTAAAAAGGATTTTGAATGAACTACGCCGTGCCTCGTGATTATCTCAATGATGTCAATCCAGCCATCTCAGCGCATGTAGCAGTTGATGATCTGCCGTTGGCCGAAGTCCCGGGCATCGAATGTTTAAGTTCGGTTACCGAAGTACTGGCCTATCGCGCATGGCGGCAACCCGATGCCATTGCCTTCATCCATCTGCTCGATGGCGAGCGGGAGGAGGCGTCGATCAGCTACGCCGAACTGTGGAAGCGTAGTCAACGATTGGCCGCCGCGCTGCAGATCTTCGAGCCCCGTGAAAAACGGGTGCTGATGCTGTTCGAGACCGGTATCGACTACATCGTTTCACTGTTCGGCCTGCTGCTGGCCGGTGCCGTGGCGATCCCGGCCTTTCCCCCAGTGGGGACCCGGGGGCTGGAGCGGCTGGCACTGATCTGCGCTGATGCCCATCCGCAACTGGTGCTCACCAGCTCGCGCTTCATGCGGTCCCAGGAGCGGGTCAACGCTCTGCTCCAGGGTGATTTGCCCGTGCCCCAGTGGGTTGACCCGGAGCAGTTGGCCGAGGCGGATTCATCCTGGCGCGGGCAGGCGCTCGCCCACGGCCAACTGGCCCTGCTGCAATACACCTCGGGCTCCACCTCGGCGCCCAAGGGCGTGATGCTGACCCACGACAACCTCTACAGTAATTGCCGCAGTGCCAGCCAGTGGATGGGCCCGGCCAGGAATCGCGTGGGTTGCAGCTGGCTGCCGCCCTATCACGACATGGGCCTGATGGGCGGAATCCTGCAGCCGATCTTCGATGCCTTCCCTACCGTGCTCATCAGCCCCGGGCACTTTGTCCAGCGGCCGCTGCGCTGGCTGGATGCGGTGTCCAGGTACGGCGCCGACGTCACCATCGCGCCCAACTTCGCCTTCGACCTGTGTGTCGAAAACATCACCGACGAGGAACTGGCAGAGCTCGACCTGAGCAAGCTCAAGGCTATCTATTGCGGGGCCGAGCCGGTGCGCCAGAGCACCCTGGCACGCTTCTCCGAACGTTTTGCCGCCGCCGGTTTCAACCCGGCGGCCCTGGGCCCCTGCTACGGGTTGGCCGAGGCCACCGTACTGGTCTCGGGCAAGCGCCACGATGAGCCGGCGTTCAATACCCAGGTGGATCGGGACCAACTCGCCAGTGGCACCCTGGCCATCGTCGATGCCGAGGATGCCCGGGCCCTGCCGCTGGTCAGTAGCGGCAGGGTCGCCCCGGGCCTGCGCGTGGCGATTGTCGACCCTGTCAGCCTGCAACCGGTGGCGGACGGCCAGATCGGCGAGATCTGGGTCCAGGGCGACAACGTGGGCGCCGGCTACTGGGGCAAGGAAGCGCTGAGCCAGCAGGTGTTTCGCGCCAGACTGCCGGGCATCCATGGGCGTTTCATGCGCACCGGCGATCTTGGCGCGCTGCACCGCGATGAGCTGTTCGTCACCGGGCGCCTCAAGGACCTGATCATCATTGCCGGGCGCAACCTGTATCCCCAGGACCTGGAGCTGGCGGTGGAAAGCGCCGACCCGCGCATCCGCAGCAACGGCTGCGTGGCGGTGGGCATCGATAACGGCCAGCAGGAACAACTGGCGATCGTGGCCGAGGTCAAGCGCAGCGAAAAACTCGATGAAGCCCAGCAGGAACAGCTGCGCCAGGTGATCACCAGTGCGCTGGTCAGCCAGTTCGGCGTGGCCCCGGCGCGCATCCACCTGGCGCCCATGGGCGGCATTCCACTGACCACCAGTGGCAAGGTCCAGCGCCAGGCCACCCGCAAGGCCCTGCTCAACGACACGCTGGCGCGCTATGGCGCCAGTCGCGCGGCTGCGGCACCTACCCTTAAAACTGCTACGGATGCCCTGTCATGACGGCCATGAATCCTCATATCGACCGCACCGGCCAGCGCGAGCGGCAATTGGCCTGGCTGACGGTCGCAACTCCGGCAGTGGGCACCGTGGTGGCCCTGGTGCTGGCCTGGCATCAGGGCATCGGCTGGCTGGAAATCGGCGCGCTGGCCAGCATGTACCTGCTGACCGCCCTGGGAGTGGAAGTGGGCATGCACCGGTTCTTTTCCCACCATGCGTTCAAGGCCGGCCCGGTGATCACCGCATTCTTCGGCATCGCCGGTTCGATGGCGGCGCAGGGCCCGATCCTGTTCTGGGCGGCGACCCATCGCCAGCACCACGCCTTCACCGACAAGGAAGGCGACCCGCATTCGCCGCGCCCGCTCAAGGCGGGTTTTATCGGCAATATCCAGGGCTGGTGGCACGCTCACCTGGGCTGGCTGTTCAGCCTGCGCAAGCAGAACTGGAGCCAGTTCGTGCCGGACCTGCTGCGCGATCGACTGATCATGCAGATCAACCAGCGCTACTACCTGTGGATCATCCTCGGCCTGCTGCTGCCCAGCCTGGCATGCGGGCTGATAACCCGCAGCTGGGAGGGCGCGCTCAGCGGCCTGCTGTGGGGCGGCTTCGTGCGGATCTTCCTGGTGGACCACGCCACCTGGTGCATCAACTCCTTTGCCCACCGGGTTGGCGGCCGCGACCACAAGACCCGGGATACCAGCCGCAACGTGTTCTGGCTGGCGATTCCGACGGTAGGGGGCGGCTGGCACAACAACCACCACGCCTTCCCGGCGCTGGCCCATGCCGGCCTGAAACCCTGGCAGTTGGATATTGGCGGCCTGTTCATCGAGCTGCTCGCCCTCTGCGGCCTGGCCTGGGATGTCAAACGGCCCGGCCCGACCGTGGCTGCAGAACCTTCAGAAAGCTGATTGCCGGTCCCTACCTCACAGGAAGCAATTCATGGACGAGATACTCACCAACACAGCGACACCAGAGGTCGGCGGGGTTGCCCAGCTGAGCCCGAGTGCGGCCAGGACCAAGGCGCGGATCGCGCTGGCAGTCATGCTGGTGCCCCTGTTCGGGACTTTCGAGGCAATCCGGCTATGGTTCACCGGCCAGGTCCATGCCCTGGATTTCATCCTCTTCGCGGTGTTCTACGCGGTGCAGATGTTCGGGGTTTCCATGGGCTACCACCGTTACCTGGCCCATCGTGCGTTCAAGACCTCGCGGCTGATGAGCAGCCTGATGCTGATCGCCGGTTGCATGGCGGCCCAGGGGCCGATCCTGTTCTGGGTCACCACCCATCGCCGGCACCACACCTACAGTGACCAGCACGGTGACCCGCATTCCCCCAACCTCATGGGCCAGAGCCGCTGGCAACGGGCCAAGGGGCTGTGGCATGCGCACATGCCGTGGATGCTGGCCCCGGACATGTCGAGCTGGAACTTCTTCGCCCCGGACATCCTGCGCGACCGCCGGCTGTTCTTCTACAACCAGACCTACCTGTTCTGGGTGGCCCTGGGGGTAATCCTGCCAGGGGTGATCGGCGGGCTGGTCAGCCAGAGCTGGTCCGGTGCCTGGAGCGGCCTGATCTTCGGCGGCCTGGCGCGGATCTTCGTCGCCAACCAGGCGGCCTGGTGTGTGGGCTCCATCTGCCACCGCTACGGCGCTCGCCCGTTCGTGACCCACGACCAGAGCACCAACAACTGGATCGTGGCCTTCCTCACCTTTGGCGAGGGGCTGCAAAACAATCACCACGCATTCCCTGCCTGGTACCGGCATGGCGTGCACTGGTGGGAGCCCGACCTGTCGGGCTGGACACTGGCGTTAATGGGCAAGCTGAGACTGGTCTCAGACCTGCGTTCCCCGTCCCAGGCAATGATCGACAAAGTCCGCAAGCGCCAGGCCTCGTCCTGAAACGCCCAATCGGCTGATCGTATTAACCACCTCACTCATCAAGGAAGATCCTATGTCCAATTTCATCTCCAATTTGCTGAGCACTCTGAGCTTCTCAGAGAAAAAACAGGCGGCGGTCGAACTCAACGAGGACAGCATCAAGCATTGGCTGGTGCAGAAGATGGGCGCGCTCTTGAAGATCGATCCTTCCCAGGTCGATACCGCCCGCAGCTTCGAGTCCTACGGCCTCGATTCGCTGGTAGCGGTGAAGGTGGCGGGTGACCTGGAGAAGTTCATGGAGCAGCGCCTGTCGCCGGCCCTGCTGTTCGAATACTCCAGCATCGATGACCTGTCCAAATACCTGGCCAATGAACTGACCACATCCGAAGTTTGACTTCGCAGGAGCTTGGCCATGGCCATTGCACAGATGCCCTCGCAAAAAAACGATAAATTCAATGACCTGCTCCGACGCTCTCAGGAGATCGAGGGCCTGCGTCTGACCGACGCAATCCCCAAGCACCTGTATCAGCCGCGGGTATGGCGCGGGATGCTCAGCTTCGTCGTCAGCTACATGCTCTACATCGGTGCCATCGTGGCGGTCGCCCACGTGCACTGGATGTTCTACCTGCCGCTGTGGCTGGTGGCGGGCCTGGGCGGCTGGGGCCTGTTCTGTGTCGCTCACGATTGCGGGCACAACTCGTTCTCGCGCAACCGCAGCTTCAACCACATCCTCGGGCACATCGCGCTGCTGCCGTTGCTGTACCCGTTCCACGGCTGGCGCCACATGCACAACATGCACCACGCCAACACCAACAACCTGGAAATGGACGTCGACTGGCGCCCGGTGCTGCGCGTGCAATATGACGCCATGCCCTGGTGGGACAAGCTGGTCTACAGCAGCACCCGCACCTGGCTGTTCTGGCTGGGCACGGTCAACTACCAGCGTCACTCGGGCTTCCGTCCGTCGATGTTCCACAAGCTCGAAGCGCGCAACGAAGTGCGTCGCTCGATCCTGTTCATGGTGGTGGCTGCGCTGATCTACCTGCCGACCCTGGTCTACTTCACCGGCTTCACCGGTCTGTTCCTGTACTTCATCGCCCCGTGGCTGGCGACCCATGCCTGGTTCAGCCTGACCACCATGATGCACCACATCAGCGACGAGACCCCGTTCCTCACCAAGGAACACTGGAGCTTCAACAGCAGCCGCCTGCTGCTGACCACCGACTACATGTACCCCAAGTGGCTGCTGTTCCTGACCCACTACATTTCGGTGCACACCGCGCACCATGTGGCGCCGATCATTCCCCACTACAACCTGCCCGAAGCCCAGGCCGCGTTGAAGACGGCCTTCCCCGGCATGGTCCGGGAAAAGCCCATGACCGTGCAGGACGTGTGGCACGTGGCGCGTAGCTGCCACCTGTACGACCCGGTGAACGGCTTCTATGAGTCCTTCGACCAACCAGCCCAGGCGGCCGGTGACCCGAGCACCCCCGGAGCCCGGGCCGCCAACGGCCCGTTGACCATGAAGCAGCAGATGCTGCGCAGCTACATGGGCGTGCTGGGATCGGTGTCGCTGGAGACCGCCGGGGCCAAGGCCACCGACCTGTTCGGCTACACCCGGGAATACATCAAGCAGCCGGACAAGGAAATGAGCCCCCTGGGCGCCCAGCGTTTCCATATCAAGGGTATCCCCGGCGTTCCCCATGGCTATCAGTGGGGCACGGGCAACCAGACCATCCTGCTGGTCCATGGCTGGGGTGCGGACAGCCGCAGCCTGTATTCCTTCACCCGGGTCCTGCAGCGCCAGGGCTTCAAGGTCGCGACCTTCGATGCGCCGGCCCACGGCATCTCGCCGGGCTCGCTGAGCACCATGACCGAGTTCAAGGACGCGGTGAAAGCGGCGATTGTCGCCCTCGGTGACGTGGTGGGTATCGTTGCCCATTCCCTGGGCGGGATCGCCGCCACCGGAGCCCTGGCCGAACTGGCCGAGACTCATCGGATCAAGGCCCTGTGCCTGCTGGGCTCGCCGGCCAACCTGCCGGTGGTGATCCAGCGCTGGGCCAACGGCTACCTGAAGCTCAAGCCGGCGGTGGTCCAGGCCATGCACCGGGAACTGTGGAAACGCAACGGCGTGCCGGTGGAGCACTGGGATATCCCGGCGCTGGGCAACGCCCTGCAACTGCCAACCCTGGTGCTGCATGACCTCAACGACCCGATCGTGCCGTTCTGCGAAGCGCAGCAGATCACCACGCTGATGCCATGGGCCAAGCTGGAGCCGGTGTCCGGGCTCGGGCATGTGCGGATCCTCTCCGATGCCGCGGTACTGGAGCAGGTGGCGCAGTTCCTCGTGGAGAACGTCAAGGTGGCCGAAGTGGCTCAGGCCAGCGCATGAGAACAACGCATAACCCTTTGATGATGGTTGACCACCCATGAGCACCTACGCTGAAAACGCTGTGGCCGAATCCGGCCTGTGGATGTGCCTGATCTGTGGCTGGATCTACGATCAACGCCTTGGCGATCCGGATTCGGGGGTGCCTCCGGGCACCGCCTGGGACGACATTGCCGAGGATTGGACCTGCCCGGAATGCGGCGTGAGCAAGTTGGACTTCAACATGGTGAAGCTGTAGCCCAGCGCTTGAATTCTGTAGTCGATGAGGAAGGAAGATGGCGACCCAAGAGCCAAGGCCGGCACCTGCCAGGGGCCGGCGCAACAGCTTCAGGAAGATGCTCTTCAAGGGCATTTACAACGGGGTTCTGGGGCTGCTTCGCTGCAGCTTCTGGATCGAGTCGCGGCTTTTTCCCCAGCGCGCTGCAGCACGGGCGCTGAAGATGTTCACGACGCCACAACGGCTGCGCCAGCATTTTCCGCAGACCTTGCCCAGCGCCACGGTGCAGGACCTGGAAACCGACCAGGGGCGCCTGCGCTGCTTTCGCTGGACTCCACCGCAGGTCCGGCGCCGGGTGGTGCTGGTGCACGGTTGGAGTGGCGCCAGCACCCAGTGGCAGTACCTGATCCCGCTGTTGCTGGAGGAGGGCTGCGAGGTCCTCTCCTTCGACTGCATCGGCCATGGCGGCAGCGGCGGTCGGCAGGCTTCGCTGCCGACCTTCGTCAGCATGCTCGACCAGGTGCAAAAGCAACTGGGGCCCTTCGACACCGTGATTGGTCACTCCCTGGGCGGCGCTGCCGCCGGGTATGCCTTGAGCACTCCGGTCGGCAAGGGTTTCCAGCGGGCGGTCCTGGTGGCCGCGCCGGCCGATATCGAAAACGTGGTCCGGCGCTTTGGCGCATTTTTGTGGATCAACGATGACGTCAGGCAACGCATGCAACTTCTGGTTGAGCAACGCTATCAGAAGGACATGGCCAGCCTGGCGGTCAGCCGTTATGGGCGCCAGGTGGAGGTCCCGGTGCTGCTGGTGCATGACCAGCAGGATCAGGAAGTCCCGGCAGATGACCTGCAATCCTTCGCCGAAGGCTTGCGACACCGGCGGGTCTTGCAGACTCGCGGGTTGGGCCATCTGAAAATTCTCAAGGACAGCGCGACCATGGAGGCCGTGGTCGAGTTTGTCTGTGCAAAGGACGGCAACCTATGAGTGAAAGTTACGATGTGATCGTTATTGGTGCGGGTCCCGGCGGCTATGTCGCCGCCATCCGGGCCGCGCAACTGGGGCTCAAGACAGTCTGCATCGAGCGCTACAAGGGCAAGGATGGCAAGACCGCCCTGGGCGGGACGTGCCTGAACGTTGGCTGCATTCCCTCCAAGGCACTGCTGGACAGTTCCCACCACTACTACGAAGCGCGCAACGGATTCGAAGTGCACGGCATCGCCATCAGCAATCCGCAGATGGATGTGCCGGCCATGCTGGCGCGCAAGGACAACGTGGTGCGCAATTTCAACGGCGGCATTGCCTCGCTGTTCAAGGCCAATGGCGTGGCGCTGCTGGAAGGTCACGGCAAGCTGCTGGCCAACAAGGAAGTGGAAGTCACCGCCGCCGATGGCAGCACGCAACGCATCAGCGCCGGCAATATCATCCTGGCTCCCGGCTCGCGGCCGATCGACATTCCCGCGGCGCCCCTGGCCGGCGAGGTGATAGTGGACTCCACCGGCGCCCTGGAATTCACCCAGGTGCCCAAGCGCCTCGGGGTGATCGGTGCCGGCGTCATCGGCCTGGAACTGGGGTCGGTCTGGGCACGCCTGGGGGCTCAAGTCACAGTGCTGGAAGCCCTCGACAGCTTCCTCCCGGCGGTGGATGCGCAGATCGCCAAGGAGGCGCAGAAGATCCTCGGCAAGCAGGGCCTGGATATCCGCCTGGGCGCCCGGGTGACGGCCTGCGAAGTGCAGGGCGACAGCGTCAAGGTCAGCCTCAGTGAGGCCGGCGAGGACAAGCAGCAGGTGTTCGACCGGCTGATCGTCGCCGTCGGTCGCCGCCCGCTGACCACCGATCTGCTGGCCGCCGACAGCGGCGTGCACCTGGACGAACGCGGTTTTATCCACGTCGATGGCCAGTGCTGCACCAGCGTCCCCGGGGTGTTCGCCATTGGCGACGCGGTACGCGGCCCGATGCTGGCGCACAAGGCTTCTGAAGAGGGGGTGATGGTGGCCGAGGGGATTGCCGGGCATCGGCACCCGTTGAACTACGACCTGATCCCCTCGGTAATCTACACCCACCCGGAAATCGCCTGGGTCGGCCAGACCGAGCAGGCCCTCAAGGCCGAGGGTGTCGAGTTGAACATCGGCACCTTCCCGTTCGCTGCCAGCAGCCGGGCCATGGCGGCCAACGACACCGCCGGGCTGGTCAAGGTGATTGCCGATGCAGGCACCGACCGCGTGCTGGGCGTGCATGTGATCGGGCCGGGCGCGGCGGAGCTGGTTCAGGAAGGGGCCATCGGCATGGAGTTCGGCACCAGCGCCGAGGACCTGGGGATGATGGTGTTCTCCCATCCGACCCTGTCCGAAGCCCTGCATGAAGCCGCGCTGGCCGTGAATGGCCAGGCGATCCATATCGGCAATCGCAAGAAGAAAGCCCCCGCCGGCGTCAAATAGCCAGTGGCCCCGGCCCCGCTCACGCAGCGCGGCCGGGGTTTGCTGCATCCCCGCGTTTCAGCGCAAGAACGGCACATCCCCAAGAATGGTCGCGCGCTGCATCACCCGGCGCTGTGGACGGTAGTCGTCCACCGCATAGTGCTGGGTCACGCGGTTGTCCCAGAAGGCAATGTCGTTCTCCTGCCAGCGCCAGCGAATGGTGAATTCCGGGCGGGTGGCGTGGGCGAACAGCAGTTGCAGGATGGCTGCGCTTTCGCTTTCCGACAGCTCGTTGATCCGGGTGGTGAAGCCGTCGTTGACGAACAGCGACTTGCGCCCGCTCACCGGGTGCGTGCGGATCACCGGGTGCGACAGCGGCGGGTTCTTGCGCCGGGTTTCTTCCCAGCGCGCCAGGTCCTCGGGGGTGTTGCCGAAGCGCTCCAGAGGGAAGGACTTGGTGAAGTCGTGGGTCGCGGTCAGGCCCAGCAGCAGATTCTTCATTGGCTCCGACAGCGCCTCGTAGGCGGCAATGCCGCTGGCCCACAGGGTATCGCCGCCGAACTCCGGCAGCAGCTTGGCGCTGAGCACCGCGCCCAGGGCCGGGGTCGGCAGAAAGGTTACGTCGGTGTGCCAGATGGCGTTGTCGCGCACGTCGGTCTCGGCGGTATCGAGGATCAATACCTCCGGCTGCTCCGGCACATTGGGGTAGATCGGGTGGATGTGCAGGTCGCCGAAGCAGGCGGCGAAACGCGCCTGCTGCTGCGGGGTGACCGGCTGGTTGCGAAAGAACAGCACCTGGTGCTTGAGCAGCGCCTGCTCGATGGCGTCACGATGTTCGATGCTCAAGGGCTGGCTGATATCGATGCCGCCGATCTGGGCGCCGAGGGCGGAGCTTAGAGGAGTGATGGTCAGGCTCATGGTCGTTCTCTTGTACGGCGCCGGACGTCGGCGTGGTCGGATTCGGTTTATCTGCATCAATCTTGAAATCGCTGGCATGCACGGCTCTTGTAGCCGCTGCCGAGCCTTGGCGAGGCTGCGAACGGCTGCGCAGCAGACGCAAACCCTTGCAGCGCGGTCGTCCTGGTCGATCGCTGCGAGCGCTGCGCGCTCGGTCGCAGCCTCGCGGGGGCTACAGACAACCGGGGCAATCGACGCAAGGCAGGCGCCAGTCAGTGGCTCTGGCCATGCCAGGGCACCAGCTTGCGCTGCAGGGCGCGCAGGCCCATTTCCATGGCGAAGGCGATCAGGGCAATCACCAGGATCCCCAGCACCACCACATCGGTGACCAGGAATTGCGCGGCGGACTGCACCATGAAACCCAGGCCGCTGGTGGCGGCAATCAGCTCTGCCGCCACCAGGGTCGACCAGCCCACGCCCAGGCCGATGCGCACGCCGGTGAGGATGTCCGGCAGGGCGCTGGGCAGGATCACATGGCGAATCAGCTGGGCCCGGGTAGCCCCCAGGGACTGGGCGGCGCGCAGCTTCGCCGGGTCCACGGTGCGCACGCCGGTGGCGGTGGCGATGGCGATCGGGGCGAAGATCGCAAGGTAGATCAGCAGCACCTTGGACAGCTCGCCAATGCCGCACCAGATGACGATCAGCGGCAGGTAGGCCAGGGGCGGAATCGGCCGGTAGAACTCGATCAAAGGGTCGAGCACGCCACGGGCGATGCGGTTGGCGCCGATGGCGATGCCCACCGGAATCGCCGTCAGCACGGCAAAGCCCAGGGCCAGGCCGATGCGTTGCAGGCTCGCCGCCAGGTGCTGCCATAGGGTGGAATCCATGTAGCCGCTGGTGGCCAGCAACCAGCCCTTTTGCAGCACCGCAGAAGGGGGCGGCAGGAACAGCGGCTCGATCAGGCCGGTGGCGGTGACGGCCCACCACAAGGCCAGCAGGACCACCAGGGTCAGCACGCTGATCCAGCGGGTGCTCAGGCTGCGGCGCGCGATTTGTGGCGCTTTGGGGTTGGCCTCGCCGGTGGCGGTGGCGGGAATCTCGTAGCTGCTCATGGCCGCTCCTGCTGCTGGGTGGCGCTGCGCTGGGAGAACACCCGGGCCAGCACGTGTTCGCGGGTTTCGATGAACCGCGGGTCGGACTTGATCGCCCGCGCCGACTCGCCGGCGGCGTAGCGCTGGCCGAAGTCCAGGTTCAGGCGTTCGACGATCTGCCCCGGGTTGGGCGCCAGGAGAATCAGGTCGGTGGCCAGGAACACCGCTTCCTCGATGTCGTGGGTAATCAGGAACACCGGCTTGGCAGTGCGCCGCCAGACTTGCAGCAACAGCTCCTGCATCTGCTCGCGAGTGAAGGCATCCAGGGCACCGAAGGGTTCGTCCATCAGCAGCACCCGCGGGTCGGCCGCCAGGGCGCGGGCCAGGCCCACGCGCTGCTTCTGGCCACCGGAGAGCTGCCAGATGCGGCGCTTGTCGAAGCCGGCCAGGTCCACCAGGGCAAGCATTTCCCGAGCCCGGGCTTCGCGCTTGTCGCGGGCCACGCCGGCCAGCTCCAGGCCGAAGGCGACGTTGCCCAGCACGTCCTGCCAGGGCAGCAGGGCATCGTCCTGGAACACCACGCCGCGTTCGGCGCTGGGGCCCTGCACCGGTACGCCATCGAGCTGGATGCGCCCGGCGCTGGGTTCGACGAAGCCGGCAATCAGGTTCAGCAGCGAGGTCTTGCCGCTGCCGGAAGGGCCCAGGGCGACCAGCAGTTGCTGTGGCCCCAGGGTCAGGGAAATATCCGCCAGCACCGGTTCGGCGGCGCCGGGGTACTGTGCGCTGATGCGCTCCAGTTGTAGCAAGGCCATGACGGCTATCTCCTGTCCGGTCGCGGGTTATTCAGGTATGAACTTGGCGCTGACGTAGGGGGCGTAGTCCGGCAGCACTGCCTCGACCTTGCCCTGCTCCTTGAGGAACGCGGCGGTGTCGGTGATGGCCTTGGTGGTCGGCGCACCGAGGCTGACCACCTGGTCGGCGGCCAGCGGGTAGACGTTGCCCTGCAGCAGCAGCGGAATATCGCTGGCCTTGGCCCCGGAGAGCTTCACCAGCTTGTCGACGTTGCCCTGGTTGGCCAGCCAGGCTTGCGGGTCCTTGCGGTACTGGGCGTAGGCATCCAGGGTCACCTTGGCGAAGGCCGTGACGATTTCCGGATGCTTCTCGGCAAAATCCTTGCGCACGATCCAGGCGTCGAAGGTCGGTGCGCCGAACTTGGCCAGTTCACCGGAGGTGATCAGCACCTTGCCGTTTTCCTTGGCCACGCCCAGGGCCGGGTCCCAGACGTAGGTGGCGTCGATATCGCCGCGCTTCCAGGCGGCGATGATCGCCGGTGGCGCGAGGTTGAGGATCTGCACTTTCGAGGGGTCGATGTTCCAGTGCTTCAGGGCTGCCAGCAGGCTGTAGTGGCCGGTGGAAACGAAGGGCACGGCGACCTTCTTGCCGACCAGATCCTGAGGGCTGTTGATCCCGGAACCGTCCCGGGCCACCAGGGCTTCGGCGGCGCCGATCTGGGTGGCGATGAGGAAGGTCTGCACCGGCACCTTGCGGGTGATGGCGGCGGTCAGCGGGCTGGAGCCCAGGTAGCCGATCTGCACATCGCCGGAAGCGATGGCGGCGATGACGTCGGCGCCGTTATCGAATTTGCGCCAGTTGATCTTGGCCTGGGTGGCTTTTTCGTAGCTGCCATCGGCCTGGGCCACCTTGGCCGGGTCGACGGTGGTCTGGTAGGCGACGGTGACGTCGGCCGCCTGGGCGAAGAAACTCGCTGCGGCCAGGGACGCGGCCGCCAGGAGGCGAAGGGGGAAATGCAGTTTCATGGGAGGCTCCTCATAGGCGGCCGGTGATCGGCGTGGGAGGAGACTAAATGATCTAAGAATGCAGAAATAAATAACTTATTTGCATTAGCTTATGAGGGGAATAGGCAGCGTGTTGTTCGCCGGCCAGCCGGCTCCTACGGGAGGGGTGTAGGAGCCGGCCGGCCGGCGAAGCGTCAGTTGCTGATGGCCAGGATGCTGGCCTGGTAGGCACCGACGAACACGTCGAAATCACCCACCTCGTTCTGTTCAAGCTCGGTCTGCTGTTCCAGGGATTTGCGCGCCGCTTCTTCGAACGCGGCTTGCTCTTCCTTGCTCAGGGCCTGGCTGCGGAAGTACTCGGCATGGGCCTGGCTCTGGCGCAGGGAGAACTGGGTGAAGCTCTCCTTGTGCTCGCTCATGGCCGCCAGCACCTGGGCCGAAGGGGTCAGGGACGAATCCTTGACCTTGGCCAATTGGGCGTCCAGGGCCTTGCTGTGCACGTCGCTGCCATGGCTCTGGTCGAGCAGGGCGGCCAGAGGGGCGATCTGCTCCAGCAGTTGGGCGGCCCACTCCTTCATTTCCACCGGCTGGCCCTGGCGTTGCAGCTGCAGGCCCGGGCGCCGGCCTTCCTTGACCACGGCGAGGAAGTTCGAGGTGGCATTGCCGCACTCGTTGTTCTCGAACAGCGGGCTGTCGTTGAGTGCGCAATACAGTAGGAAGGCGTCGAGGAAGCGGGCTTCCTGGATGTCGATGCCCAGTGGCAGGAACGGGTTGATGTCCAGGCAGCGTACTTCGACGTACTGGATACCCCGGGCCATCAGCGCCTGGATCGGCCGCTCGCCGGTGTAGGTCACGCGCTTGGGGCGGATGTTGGAGTAGTACTCGTTTTCGATCTGCAGGATGTTGGTGTTCAGTTGCACCCACTCGCCATCCTTGTGGGTGCCGACTTCCACATAGGGCGCGTAGGGCGTGGCCACGGCCTTGCGCAGGCTGTCGGTGTAGCTGTTCAGGTCGTTGTAGCAAGGGGTCAGGCCGGCCTGGGCCTTGCTCTGGTAGCCCAGGTCGCTCATGCGCAGGCTGGTGGCGTAGGGCAGGTACAGGGTCTCGGCGTCCAACTGCTCCAGCTGGTGCGAGCGGCCGCGCAGGAAGCCCGCGTCCAGGGCCGGTGAGGCACCGAACAGGTACATCAGCAGCCAGCTGTAGCGACGGAAATTGCGGATCAGCGCGATGTAGGCCGAGGACTGGTAGTCACGGTCGGTGCCGACAAAGCCCTCGGCCTGCTTGAGCAGCGGCCATAGCTGTTCCGGCAGAGAAAAGTTGTAGTGGATCCCGGCAATGCACTGCATGGTCTTGCCGTAGCGCAGGGCCAGGCCCTTGCGGTACACGTACTTGAGCTGACCGATGTTGGAGGTGCCGTAGTAGGCGATGGGGATATCTTCCTCGGCCGGCAACGGGCACGGCATCGATGGACTCCACAGGTACTCGTTGCCGAGCTTGCTGTAGGCGAAGCGATGAATCTTGTCGAGGCTGGCCAGGGTGTCCGCCGGGTCCTTGAGGGCCGGGGTGATGAACTCCAGCAGCGACTCGGAGTAGTCCGTGGTGATCTGTTCGTTGGTCAGCGCGGAACCCAGTTCTTCCGGGTGCGGGGTCTGTGCCAGGCGGCCTTCGCCGGTGACACGCAGGCATTCACGTTCGATACCGTGCAGGCACTGCTCGAGCAGAGAGAGGTTAGCGCGCTCGCCGAGCAGAGCCAGGCGGCGGTTGAGAAGTTCGCTCAAGTTGGATTCCTTCACGCGTCAGTCGCCCCAATATGGGGGTGGGCAGGACGGTCTACAAGGGTGAAGTTAAAACTGGCGTTTTCGCCTGGTTTTTGAGTCAAGCCGACTCGCCTGAAAACGCCAATCCTTCATCCCTGAATCTGGCTTTAGCGCGGGCAGAAAACTCCGACGCCGCTTTTGCAGCGCCGAAATTAACCCAAATACATGACAGGGAGCTATAGGACCGCGAAGGTGCCTTGTGCTTTTGCGACCAGTTTGTCGCCCTGGATCACATCCGCTTCCACCACCAGGGTGCGGCGGCCGGGGTGGATCACCTTGGCCCGGCACAGCACCTCGCCCTCGGCCACGGCGCGGATGTAGTTGATCTTGCACTCGATGGTGGCGCTCTGCTGGTCGAAGCCGTGGGTGCTGGAGCAGGCCAGCCCCATGGCAATGTCCACCAGGCTGAAGATCGCCCCGCCGTGCAGCTTCTGCCCGCGATTGCGCAGTTGCGGGGTCAGCTCCAGGGCGACGTCCGCTTCGCCGGTTTCCAGGCGTTGCAGACGGCAGCCGAGCAATTGGCTGAAGGCGCTTTCGGTCAGACCGGCAGGGATCTGCATCAGCGTTTCTTCAACTGCTTGGCGTTGGCGAACAGCGAGGCCATGGCGTTGTTGCTCGGGGCGGGCGCGGCGCTCTCCTTGCGCGGTGCATTGCCCTGGGAGGAGCGTGGCGCCGAACCGGGGCGGGAGCCACGGGCACCGTCGATCTTCTCGCCCGGGGTGTCGCCCATGCGCATCGACAGGCCGACGCGTTTGCGCGGGATATCGACTTCCATGACCTTCACTTTCACCACGTCACCGGCCTTCACCGCTTCGCGTGGGTCCTTGATGAACTTCTCCGACAGCGCCGAAATGTGCACCAGGCCGTCCTGGTGCACGCCGATGTCGACGAAGGCCCCGAAATTGGTGACGTTGGTCACCACGCCTTCGAGGATCATCCCCAGTTGCAGGTCCTTGAGGTCTTCGACACCGTCCTGGAACTCGGCGGTCTTGAACTCGGGGCGCGGGTCGCGGCCGGGCTTGTCCAGTTCCTGGAGGATGTCGGTGACGGTGGGCAGGCCGAAGGTTTCGTCGGTGAACTTTTTCGGGTCCAGGCGCTTGAGGAAGCCGCTGTCGCCGATCAGCGAGCGGATGTCGCGGCCGGTGTCGGCAGCGATGCGTTGTACCAGCGGGTAGGCTTCCGGGTGCACTGCGGAAGCGTCCAGCGGGTTGTCGCCGTTCATCACACGCAGGAAGCCGGCGGCCTGTTCGAAGGTCTTTTCACCCAGGCGGGCGACTTTTTTCAGCGCGGCGCGGGTCTTGAAGGCACCGTGTTCGTCGCGGTGGCTGACGATGTTCTGCGCCAGGGTCGCGTTGAGGCCGGAGATCCGCGCCAGCAGGGCCACGGAGGCGGTGTTGACGTCGACGCCCACGGCGTTCACGCAGTCTTCCACCACCGCGTCCAGGCCACGGGCCAGTTTCAGTTGCGAGACATCGTGCTGGTACTGGCCGACACCGATGGACTTGGGATCGATCTTCACCAGCTCGGCCAGTGGATCCTGCAGGCGGCGGGCGATGGACACCGCGCCACGGATCGATACGTCCAGGTCCGGGAATTCCTTGGCCGCCAGCTCCGAGGCCGAGTACACCGATGCACCGGCTTCGGAGACCATGACCTTGGTCATCTTCATGGCCGGGTATTTCTTGATCAGCTCGGCCGCCAGCTTGTCGGTTTCCCGGCTGGCGGTGCCGTTGCCGATAGCGATCAGGTCCACCGAGTGCTTGGCGCACAGGGCAGCCAGAATGCCCAGGGTCTGGTCCCACTTGTTGTGCGGCACATGGGGGTAGACGGTGGCGTGGTCCAGCAGCTTGCCGGTGGCATCCACCACCGCCACCTTGCAGCCGGTGCGCAGGCCCGGGTCCAGGCCCAGGGTGGCGCGCGGGCCGGCCGGAGCGGCCAGCAGCAGGTCGTGCAGGTTGTGGGCGAAGACGTTGATCGCCTCGGTTTCCGCGCCATCGCGCAGCTCGCCCAGCAGGTCGGTTTCCAGGTGGGTGTAGAGCTTGACCTTCCAGGTCCAGCGCACCACTTCGCCGAGCCATTTGTCGGCCGGGCGGTTCTGGTTCTGGATGCCGAATTGCTGGCCGATCATGCCTTCGCACGGGTGCATGGTGCCCGGCAGCTCGTCACCGACTTTCAGCGCGGAGCTGAGAATGCCTTCGTTGCGGCCACGGAAAATTGCCAGGGCGCGGTGCGACGGCATGCTTTTGAGTGGTTCATCGTGTTCGAAGTAGTCGCGGAACTTGGCGCCTTCCTCTTCCTTGCCGGCGATCACGCGGGCGCTGATGGTCGCTTCCTGCTTGAGGAAATTGCGCAGCTTTTCCAGCAGGCTGGCGTCTTCGGCGAAGCGCTCCATCAGGATGTACTTGGCGCCTTCCAGGGCGGCCTTGACGTCGGCCACGCCTTTTTCGGCGTCGACGAAGCGTGCGGCTTCGGTTTCCGGAGCCAGGTTCGGGTCGTTGAACAGGCCGTCGGCCAGTTCGCCGAGGCCGGCTTCCAGGGCGATCTGGCCTTTGGTGCGGCGCTTCTGCTTATAAGGCAGGTAAAGGTCTTCGAGGCGGGTCTTGGTGTCGGCCAGCTTGATGTCGCGCGCCAGCTCCGGGGTCAGCTTGCCTTGCTCTTCGATGCTGGCCAGGATGCTGATCCGCCGTTCGTCGAGTTCTCGCAGGTAGCGCAGGCGCTCTTCCAGATGGCGCAGCTGGGTGTCATCGAGGCTGCCGGTGACTTCTTTCCGGTAGCGGGCGATGAAGGGCACGGTGGAGCCTTCATCCAATAGAGCGACGGCCGCTTCGACCTGTTGTGGGCGTACGCCGAGTTCCTCGGCAATGCGGCTGTTGATGCTGTCCATAAAACCACCTGACAAATTGTGAAAGCAGGCCCGCGGGCACGAAAATAAGGCCCGGCGAGTCTGGTTGAGCGGCCTGGCACGCGCCGCCACCTGGATCAAAAGGCTGCCTGTTGACCCGTGAAATCGAAAAAATACTGCCGGCCCGGGTAAAAAAATAAACCGGCCGCAGGCGTACTGATCAGATATTGCCCAACACAAAAGGCGGCGCATTATACCCAGCGTTAGCCGTTGCGGGGTGATCGCCAGCCTCAGGCCGACAGCGGGTTTGCTGGCGATAGAGGAAAAATCTGCTAACAATGCACTCGGTGCGTATAACGGCAGCTACGCCATAATGCGCACCGAGATTAGAGGAGCATCCAATGAGCAGCACTGTACAAACTGCTGAAGGCGAAAAAATTCTTATTGTTGACGACGACCCGGGGCTGAGCAGCCTGCTGGAGCGTTTCTTCGTCAGCAAGGGCTACCGTGCCCGCGCAGTACCGAACACCGAGCAAATGGACCGCCTGCTGGGTCGCGAAGTGTTCAACCTGGTGGTACTCGACCTGATGCTGCCCGGCGAAGACGGCTTGACCGCATGCCGCCGCCTGCGCAGCGCGAACAACCAGATTCCGATCATCATGCTCACCGCCAAGGGCGACGAGCTGAGCCGCATCAAGGGCCTGGAACTGGGCGCCGACGATTACCTGGCCAAGCCGTTCAACCCCGACGAGCTGATGGCGCGGGTCAAGGCCGTATTGCGTCGCCAGTCCGCCCCGGTGCCGGGTGCGCCGGGCAGCGAAGACGAAAGCGTGACCTTCGGCGACTACGAGTTGTCCCTGGCCACCCGCGAGCTCAAGCGCGGCAATGAAGTGCACATGCTCACCACCGGTGAATTCGCGGTGCTCAAGGCGCTGGTGATGAACGCCCGCCAGCCGCTGACCCGGGACAAGTTGATGAACCTGGCCCGTGGTCGTGAATGGGACGCCCTGGAGCGCTCCATTGACGTGCAGATCTCCCGCCTGCGTCGGATGATCGAGCCCGATCCTTCCAAGCCGCGCTACATCCAGACCGTCTGGGGCGTGGGTTATGTCTTTGTGCCGGATGGCACCGCGACCAAGTGATCATTGATTTGTAGGAGCCAACGCCCGGGCCGGTAACGACCCGGGCGTTCGCATTCCGCAACGGTGCGAGCGCGAGTCGCTCCTGCAAAGTGTGTAGTGGCTGTTATGAAAACCCCGCTGTGGTTCCCCCAGAGTTTCTTCTCCCGCACCCTGTGGCTGGTGCTGATCGTGGTGCTGTTTTCCAAGGCATTGACCCTGGTTTATCTGTTGATGAACGAGGACGTGCTGGTGGACCGGCAGTACAGCCACGGCGTGGCCCTGACCCTGCGCGCCTACTGGGCCGCCGATGAATCCAACCGTGACCAGATCGCCGAGGCTGCCGGCCTGATCAAGGTGGTGGGCAGCGGCGTACCGGCCGGCGAGCAGCATTGGCCCTACAGCGAGATCTACCAGCGGCAGATGCAGGCCGAACTGGGCGCCGACACCGAAGTGCGCCTGCGCATGCATGCGCCGCCGGCGCTCTGGGTGCGGGCGCCGAGCCTGGGGGACGGCTGGCTCAAGGTGCCGCTGTACCCCCATCCGCTGCGGGGGCAGAAGATCTGGAGCGTGCTGGGCTGGTTCCTGGCCATTGGCCTCTTGTCCACCGCCTCGGCCTGGATCTTCGTCAGCCAGCTCAACCAGCCCCTCAAGCGCCTGGTGTATGCCGCCCGGCAACTGGGCCAGGGACGCAGCGTGCGCCTGCCCATCAGCGATACGCCCAGCGAAATGACCGAGGTCTACCGCGCGTTCAACCAGATGGCCGAGGACGTGGAACAGGCAGGGCGAGAACGGGAGTTGATGCTGGCCGGGGTGTCCCACGACCTGCGCACGCCGTTGACCCGGCTGCGCCTGTCCCTGGAATTGATGGGCGATCACACTGACCTGACCGACGACATGGTGCGGGATATCGAGGACATGGACGCCATTCTCGACCAGTTCCTGGCCTTCATTCGCGATGGGCGCGACGAATCGGTGGAAGAGGTGGACCTGGGCGATCTGGTGCAGGAAGTGGCGGCGCCCTACAACCAGAACGAAGAACGGGTGCACCTGCGCCTGGAGCCGATCCAGCCGTTCCCGTTGCGCCGGGTGTCGATGAAGCGCCTGCTCAACAACCTGATCGGTAACGCCCTGAATCATGCGGGTACGGAAGTGGAAGTGGCGGCCTATGTGTCCGGTGACACCAATGCGCCCTATGTGGTGCTCAGCGTGATGGACCGTGGCGCGGGGATCGATCCTTCGGAACTGGAAGCGATCTTCAACCCCTTCACCCGTGGCGACCGTGCCCGCGGCGGCAAGGGCACCGGGCTGGGGCTGGCCATCGTCAAGCGGATTGCCGCCATGCACGGTGGCAATGTCGAACTGCGCAACCGCCCCGATGGTGGCCTGGAAGCGCGGGTGCGCCTGCCGCTGGGCTTGCTGCTGCCCCGTGATGCGGATTGATCAGGGCTTCGCTCCTGCAGGCAGCACATAGCCCGTAGGAGCTGGCTTGCCAGCGCAAGGCCGGCAACGCGATCCCTAGCCCTTGCCCTTGGTCCGGGTCATGTTCGGCCCGCCGTTCTTCTCGATGTGCTCGATGATGATTCCCGCCACGTTCTTGCCGGTGGTGGTCTCGATGCCTTCCAGGCCCGGCGAGGAATTGACTTCCATCACCAGCGGCCCGTGATTGGAACGCAGGATATCCACCCCTGCCACGCTCAGGCCCATAACCTTGGCCGCCCGCAGCGCAGTCATGCGTTCTTCCGGGGTGATCTTGATCAGGCTGGCGCTGCCGCCGCGATGCAGGTTGGAGCGAAACTCCCCCGGCTTGGCCTGGCGTTTCATTGCCGCGATCACCTTGTCCCCCACCACGAAGCAGCGAATGTCGGCGCCGCCGGCCTCCTTGATGTACTCCTGGACCATGATGTTCTGCTTCAGGCCCATGAAGGCCTCGATCACCGATTCCGCCGCCGTGGCGGTTTCACACAGCACCACGCCGATACCCTGGGTGCCTTCCAGCACCTTGATCACCAATGGCGCGCCGTTGACCATCTCGATCAGGTCGGGAATGTCGTCCGGGGAATGGGCGAAGCCGGTCACCGGCAGGCCGATGCCACGCCGCGACAGCAACTGCAGCGAGCGCAGCTTGTCCCGGGAGCGGGCGATGGCCACCGATTCGTTGAGGGGGAACACCCCCATCATTTCGAACTGGCGCAGCACCGCGCAGCCATAGAAGGTCACCGAGGCACCGATCCGCGGGATCACCGCATCGAAGCCTTCCAGGGGCTTGCCGCGGTAGTGGATCTGCGGCTTGTGACTGGCGATGTTCATGTAGGCCCGCAGGGTATCGACCACTACCATTTCATGGCCACGCTCGGTGCCGGCCTCGACCAGACGACGAGTGGAATACAGACGCGGGTTACGCGACAGCACAGCGATCTTCATGCAACACCTGTGGCAGAGGTAGTGGATACCGGGAACACCGGTTTGTCTTGTACGTACTTGATGCCCGGATTGACCACCAGTTGGCCGTCGATCAGAGCCTTGGAACCCAGCAGCAGGCGATAGCGCATGGCCTTGCGGCAGGCGAGGGTGAACTCCACCCGCCACACCCGATCGCCCAGGGCCAGGGTGGTGCTGATCACGTAGCGCACCTGGGCCTGGCCGTTGGAGCTTTTAATGGTTTTCATCGCCACCAGCGGTGCTTCGCAGCGCCGGTGACGCAACTGCACCACACTGCCCAGGTGGGCATTGAAGCGCACCCACTGCTCACCGTCGCGCTCGAAGGGCTCGATCTCGGTGGCATGCAGGCTGGAGGTGCTGGCCCCGGTGTCGATCTTGGCGCGCAGGCCGGCCACTCCCAGATCCGGGAGCGCCACCCACTCGCGCAGACCGACAACGGTCAAATGGTCAAAAGTCTTCAATAAGGAAAATCCGCAATTAGCTGTTCCAGGCCGCGGCCGGAACCTCGGCCAGGGCTTTGAATGCAGGTTTGGCGAACCAGTAGCCCTGCATCAGATAAATTCCACAGTCGCTGAGAAAGTCCCGTTCACCGGCGCTTTCAATACCTTCGGCGATGACTGTAACCCCCAACTCCGCACACATTGTGACAATCGCGCGGATGATCGCCTGGCGTACGCGATCCTGGTCCACATCGCGTACCAGCGCCATGTCGAGCTTGATCAGGTCGGGTTGGAAATCCGCCAGCAGGTTCAGCCCCGAGTACCCCGAGCCGAAGTCGTCGATGGCGGTCTTGAAGCCGAATTCGCGGTATTCACGCAGAATATTGGTCAAATGGCGATAGTTATCTACGTGCTGGCTTTCCAGGGTTTCGAAAATCAGCCGGTCCAGGGGAAAACGCTGGGCCCGGGCCGCCTCCAGGGTGCTGCGGATGCACAGTTCCGGCCGGTACACGGCGTTGGGCATGAAGTTGATCGACAGGTGGCTTTGCATCCCCAACTGGGCGGCGAGGGTGATTGCCTGGGTCCGGCAGCGCTGGTCGAAACGGTAGCGATTGCTGTCATTGACCTGGCCCAGCACCGTTCCCGCCCCTTCGCCATTGACCCCGCGCACCAGGGCTTCATGGGCGAAGACCGAGTGGTCCCGCAGATCGACTATGGGCTGGTAGGCGAAGGAAAAATCGAAGCCCAGTGGCTGGCTTTGCTGGCAACCTTCGCAACGGTTGCCGGGCGAGGTCAGGGAAGTGGGGAAGTCAGTCACGGGGACTCCTCGCGTATCAGGGCGCAACCTGGGTTATTTTAGGTGAGCGACAGGGTTTATGAGAGCCCGCTTGCAGGCGGTAAAGTTGCGACATTTTTCAGCGAGGGGAATTCCAGTGGCGCACAAGCAGGAAGAAGAGGACAAGGTTCGTCTGGATAAATGGCTGTGGGCAGCGCGCTTCTACAAGACTCGTGCCCTGGCCAAGACAGCGATTGAAAGCGGCAAGGTGCATCACCGGGGCGAGCGCTGCAAACCGGGCAAGGAGCCGCGGGTAGGCGATGAATACCAGATTCGCGCCGGTTTCGACGAACGTACCGTGGTGGTCCAGGCCCTTTCCATCGTCCGCCGTGGCGCTCCTGAAGCGCAGGCTCTGTACGCGGAAACCGAGGCCAGCATCGCCAAGCGCGAAGCCGCTGCGGCCCAGCGCAAGGCTGGTGCCCTAGGAGTGAGCACCGACGGTAAACCGAGCAAGAAACAGCGCCGGGACCTGTTCAAGTTCCACGGCAGCAACCACGAATGAAACCGTAGGAGCCGGCAAGCCGGCTCCTACGGGGCTGCTTAGCGCAGCAGGCTGCTGGCGCGCACCACGCTCATGCGCGAGAGCACGGGCATCCGGCTCAACAGGTTGAACAGCGGATGGGTCAGGCGCAGCAGGAAGTTCGACATCCGCGCCGCGTACGGGGTGTAGTAGCCCCAGCCCAGGGCCAGCACCGCCAGCAGCACACCGCCGATGTAGTCGTCCTGGCCCCAGTGGGCGCCTGCCACCAGGCGCGGCATCATGAACAGCAGGGTCAGGCCCCAGACGATCAGGAACTGGCCGATGCTGCGGCTGAAGATCCCCATGAACAGGCCCCAGATCAGCAGCACCGAAGCGTGGTCGCCCGGGAAGCTCTGGCTGGAGCGGTCCTTGAGTTCCCAGGTCTTTTCCCAGCCCGGGAAGTAGTCGCTCATGTGCACGGCGCCTTCCAGCACCATGGACGGGCTGTTGTGCTGCCAGTTCATGACGGCCACCAGCTTGGAAAACAGCGCGCGAATCACCACCATCAGAATCAGGATCGATAGAAAGCCGAAGAAGGCCCGGCGCACGTCCACCGCCTTGAACACCCAGTCACCGCGAATCAGCAGGCCGAGCATGATCAGCCCCACCACGATATCGAACGGCCGCAGGCTGGCCACGGCCCATATATGCAGCCAGGTCGAGTTGCTTGCCAGAGGGGCGTTGAGGTGGTGGAACAGCCATTCGTCGAAGACCGTGCAGAGCGCCTGCCCGGTGGGCCACAACCAGAAACCCAGCAGGGCCAAAGGGAGTAAATTGCACAGAACCAGCTTGCCGAGGTTCCACCTTGCTTGGAACAAACCCGGATTGTTCATAAAATATCTCCAATCACCGCAAAACTGCACCCTCATGGTGCAAAGCCGCAATTTTCGGTGCTTGTCACCTTTTTGTCATCATTCAGATACCCAGACCTATGACTGATTTGCCGGATACCGACTTCACTCAACGCTTCATCTTCGATGAGAGCGACACCCGCGGCGAGCTGGTGGCGCTGGAGCGCAGTTACGCGGAAGTCCTCGCCAAACACCCCTATCCCGAGCCGGTTGCACAGCTGCTTGGCGAACTGATGGCGGCGGCATCGTTGCTGGTCGGCACCCTGAAATTCGATGGCTTGCTGATTCTCCAGGCCCGCTCCGAAGGCCCGGTGCCGCTGCTGATGATCGAGTGCTCCAGCGAGCGCGAGATCCGTGGCCTGGCCCGTTACGACGCGGAGCAGATCGCCCCTGATGCCACCCTCGCCGACCTGATGCCCAACGGCGTCCTGGCCCTGACCGTGGACCCGACCAATGGCCAGCGCTACCAGGGCATCGTCGACCTGGACGGCAGCAACCTGGCGGAATGCTTCACCAACTACTTCGTCATGTCGCAACAGACCGGCACCCGTTTCTGGCTCTATGCCGACGGCCGCAGCGCCCGTGGCCTGCTTCTGCAACAACTGCCCGCCGACCGCCTGCGTGATCAGGAAGAGCGTGACGCCAGCTGGCAGCACCTCACTGCTCTGGCCAGCACCCTGACCGCCGATGAGCTGCTGAGCCTGGACAACGAAACCGTGCTCCACCGCCTGTACCACGAAGAAGCCGTGCGCCTGTTCGACGTGCAGCCGCTGCGTTTTCGCTGCAGTTGCTCGCGGGAACGCTCGGGCAATGCGCTGGTCAGCCTGGGTCTGGAAGATGCCCAGCAACTGGTGGTCGAACATGGCGGCAGCATCGAGATCGATTGCCAGTTCTGCAACGAACGCTACCTGTTCGATGCCGCTGATATCGCGCAATTGTTCGCGGGGGCGGGCGTGGACACGCCGTCAGATACTCGTCACTAAAACGATTCAGCGCAGGTAAATCACCTGGCAAACGCCGGAATTACGCCGTGCTGACGGGAGGGCCCTACTATTTTGGGGCTTTTCTGGCATAATCCGGCGCACTTTTTTCGCGGTAGTAGTGCGCGAGTTTCTACTACAAAACGTTTGGAGCACTCGGCCAATGGCCGACGGGGAACCTCATGACGCAAGCCAATAACGCCGTGTACACCGATCTGAGTGTGGATGATCTGGTCAAAGAAGCCCTGAACCGCGGTGAGGGCGAGCTTGCCGATACCGGCGCTCTGGTGGTTCGCACCGGTCATCGTACCGGCCGTTCGCCAGTGGATCGTTTCATCGTAGAAGAGCCCAGCACCCAGGACGCTATCGCCTGGGGCCCGATCAACCGCAAGTTCCCGGCGGCCAAGTTCGACGCCCTGTGGGACCGCGTTGAAGCCTACCTGGGCGAGCGCGAGCGTTTTGTTTCCCATGTGCATGTAGGTTCCGATCCGGCGCACTACCTGCCGGTGAAAATGACCACCGAGACCGCCTGGCACAACCTGTTCGGCCGCTGCCTGTTCATCAACCCCGAGCAGTACAACGCCGGTGGCAAGGATGAGTGGCAGATCCTCAACGCGCCGAACTTCGTCTGCGAGCCAGAGCGCGACGGCACCAACTCCGATGGCACCGTGATCCTCAACTTCGCGGCCAAGAAAGTGCTGATCGCCGGCATGCGCTACGCCGGTGAAATGAAGAAAGCCCTGTTCTCCGTGCAGAACTTCCTGCTGCCGGCTGCCGACGTACTGCCGATGCACTGCGCCGCCAACATGGGCGAAGAAGGCGACGTGACCCTGTTCTTCGGTCTGTCGGGCACCGGCAAGACCACCCTGTCTGCCGACGAAAGCCGTTACCTGATCGGTGACGACGAACACGGTTGGGGCGTGGGCGTGGTGTTCAACATCGAAGGCGGTTGCTATGCCAAGTGCATCGACCTGTCGGAAAAGAACGAGCCGGTGATCTGGAAAGCCATCCAGCACGGTGCCGTTCTGGAAAACGTGGTGATCGACCCGGTCACCAAGAAAGCCGACTACGCCGACGACAGCCTGACCCAGAACAGCCGCGCCGCCTACCCGCGCGAGCTGATCGAAAAACGCGCACCGAAGAACCTCGGTGGCGAGCCTAACGCCGTGATCTTCCTGACCTGCGACCTGACCGGCGTACTGCCACCGGTGTCGATCCTCAGCGAAGAACAAGCCGCCTACCACTTCCTGTCCGGCTACACCGCTCTGGTGGGCTCGACTGAAATGGGTTCGGGCTCGGGCATCAAGTCGACCTTCTCCACCTGCTTCGGCGCACCGTTCTTCCCGCGTCCGGCGGGCGAATACGCCGAGCTGCTGATCAAGCGCATCCGCGGTTTCGGCTCCAAGGTCTACCTGGTCAACACCGGCTGGACCGGCGGTGGCTACGGCGTGGGCAAACGCTTCAACATCCCCA
Organism: Pseudomonas sp. NFPP12; assembly: GCF_900103205.1. Classification (NCBI taxonomy): domain Bacteria; kingdom Pseudomonadati; phylum Pseudomonadota; class Gammaproteobacteria; order Pseudomonadales; family Pseudomonadaceae; genus Pseudomonas; species Pseudomonas sp. NFPP12. The sequence continues at coordinate 521,332 of NZ_FMWW01000006.1, read as the reverse complement.
CCACCCGTGGCGTGATTGCAGCGATCCAGAGCGGCGCGCTGATCGGTGCCGAGACCGAGCACCTGGACATCGTCAACCTGGACGTGCCAAAAGCCGTACCGGGCGTCGAGACCGGCCTGCTCAACCCACGCAACACCTGGGCTGACAAAGCCGCCTACGACGAAGCCGCCAAGGCCCTGGCCGGCCTGTTCATCGAGAACTTCAAGAAGTTCGACGTGAGCGACGCGATCAAGGCAGCCGGTCCAAAGCTTTAAGCCTCGACCTGCAATGAAAAAGCCGCCCCTCGGGGCGGCTTTTTTGTGCGCAGCTGTAGCCGCTGGCGCAGGCTGCGATGGGATGCGCGGCATCCCCTGGGCCAGCCAGACACCCTCACGTCTTCAAGTGCAACACCAGCGCCCCCAGCAACACCAGCACCACGCCCGTCACTTGCACCGCCGTCAGTCGCTCCTTGAAGAACACATAGCCCAGCACCGCGGCGATGCCGCCGGACAGGGTGCTGATCACCGTCACCACCGACACCGAGCCGCTCATGGCACCCCAGGAAAAGGCAAAGAAGGCGCCCAGGTTCATCAGGCTGGTGGAGGCCAGCAGGCCGCAGTTCTTCAGTGGCGGAATCTTCAGCCCGTCCGCGACTTTCAGCACCATCAGCAGCATCACGCCGCTGCCCACCGCGTAACCCAGCCAGAGCATGCTGATCGGCCCCAGTTGCGGCAGGGTGTAGCGGCCCTGCAGCCAGAAGCTGGTGCCATAGAGGAAGGCCGAGAGCAGGGCGAAGAAGATCGAGCGGCCGGCGGCGGTGCTGTGGGGCAGCTTGGAGTCCGAGTGCAGGCTGGAGAGGATCACGCCGATAACGCACAACAGAATGCACATGAGTTGCAGCAGGCTGATCTGCTCGCCACTGGCCCAGGACAGCAAGGTGGTGACCACACCGTAGGAGGTCACCAATGGGGCGACGATGGAGGCTTTGCCCAGGGCGAAGGCCTTGCCCAGGGCCAGGGCGCCGGAGACGGTGAAGGCCGCGGCGAGCACGCCCATCAGCCAGACCTCCAGGGGCGCGGCCATGGCCTTGAGCAGGAAGGCGGGAAAGATCGCCAGCAGCAGGCTCATCAGGGTGAACCCCAGGCTCTGGCTGAAGAACACCGCACGTTTCACGCCCACGGCGCGCACGTTGAGCCCCACGAGAAAATCGGTGCCGCCCCAGAGCAGGGCGGCGAGCAAGCCCATCAGTACGTCCACGGCATTTCCTTATGTACTGCCGTGGACCTTAGAGGCCTTCCAGCTCCTGAGTATCCCAGCGTTGCTCCTTGAGCGCCCGGTACAGCATGCCGATAGTCAGCGGGAGCTTGTCTCCCCGACCCTTGGCGCGCCGTTTGAGGGACACATCGTAGCCTTCGGGCTGGAAGTAGCGATAGCTGTCGAAATCGACAAAATCGATATCGAACTGTTCTTCCAGAGCGTTGAGTAAATGCCGGGCGTCGGCGCCGTCGCAACCCAGGTCGAAATTGATCGCGGTGTTCAGGCGAAGAGTCTTGCGCTCGGGCAGGCCTATTTCCTCATGCAGCAGTTGCATGAGCTGGCGCATGATGGCGTCGTCGGGAAAGCCGGGGGCCAGTTGCATGGTCGGGGTTCACTTGCGGTTTCCAGGAGCTGCAGTGTAAGGCGAGTTGGGGTTTGGCTTGCAAGTGCTCGGAGGTCGGGACGGGGGGCGTTGCTCCGGGTAGGCAAGACTGCCGTTTTGCGCTGTATTTACGGCTCCAGGCCGAGCATTGGCGGGCAAAACTGTGTATGGTTCGCCGCTGATGGGTGGGGCGGGACAGAGGTCCGGCCATCGTTATCTACAGGGATCTTGTTATGGCTTTTTTCCGCCTGGCGGCGTTGCTTTGGCTAGGGATGCTGATGAGTCCGGTGCAGGCTCAGTCGTTGTCGCTCCAGGTGCTGGATGCGGTGGTCAAGGACGCGGTGCTGGCCGATGCCGAAGTGCAGTTGGGGCAGGCTTCCGGGCGGACCGATGCCCAGGGGCGAGTGACGCTGGAGGCCGCCGATTCGCCGGGCAGTGAACTGCTGATCCGCAAGCTCGGTTATACCGACCTGCGGGCCAAGTGCCCGTGCCAGGGGCTGAGCTACGCCATGAGCCCGGTGCTCAAGGATCCGCAAAGCCTGCGCGTGGTGTTGAGCTGGAGTGCACCGGGGGAAGACCTGGATGCGCATTTGAGCTATCCCCACCGGTTGCTGTATTACGCCACCGGCACCGGGCCGGGGGCGCGGATGAATGTGGATAGCACCGACAGCCGCGGGCCGGAGACCCTCACTATCGAACAGCCTGTGCCGGGCGATGCCTACGTGTATGCCGTGCACGACTTTACCAACGGCAATAATCCCGAATCCTTGCGCCTGGGCCGCAGCCAGGCGCAGGTCTTTGTCTATAAGGGCCCGACGCTGATGCGCAGCTACCGGGTGCCACAGAACCGCCAGGGCAACCTCTGGGTAGTGTTTCGCCTGACGGCCAATGGCCAACTGCAGGACATCGATCGGGTGCTGCAAGGCAACGAGGAAGTGGAGTCGCGGATGAGCAACCTCGATCCGCTGCTACTGGCCAATGGCAAGCCCATCGATGAAGTGCTGGCCAGGGACGAGGGGCCGGTGGATGCCAAGAGCCTCAACCAGAAAGGCGAGGCTTCCTACCGCAAGGGCGACTTCGGCAGTGCGGGTATCTACTATCGCGAAGCCATCGAGCTGGACCCAGGCTTTGCCCAGGCCTACAGCAACCTTGCGCTGTCCAACCGCAAGAACAGCCGCCCCGACGAGGCCGTGGTCGCCGATCGCCAGGCAATCGCCCTGGCCAGTGGCCCATCGGCGCCCACCATACGCGCCAGCGCCTACTACGACATGGGGCGCATCTACGAAGATGCCGGGCAATTGGTCACGGCGCTGGAGCACTACCGCAAGGCCCGGGAGCAGAAGGCCAACCCGGTGTACGACAAGGCGATAGAGCGGTTGCAGAACCGCTGATCACACAGGCAGAAGTTATCTCCACAACGCGCCGGCAGTGGCGCGTTGTGCATTTATGGAGGTTGGTATGCGAATTCGTGTTTTCCCCTGGTTGCTGGCGCTGTGTCTGACCACAGGGGTGGCCCAGGCGGCCGGGCCACTGGTGTTCGCCACCATCGACCGCAGTGGCTGGCCGAATCCGCTGACCAGCGCCGCAGATTTCGATACCGCCTCGCGGGCCGAGATTCTGATGTTCAGCAAAGCCCTGCTGGCCACCGAGGCCTTGGATGACACGGCCCTCAAGCAGCGGCTTGGAGTGCGGCAGCTTGACCGCAAGTCGGTGGATCGACTGCGCCAGCGTTTTTGGGACCAATTGCTGGGCAACTACCGGCAGGCCAGCCAGGACTGCGACGGCCAGCCTTTCTGTCTGCAGGTACGCAACCTTGGGGAGCTGCGGCAACTGGCGGCCAGTTTCACCGGCGCCAGCAAGGCGGCCTACGGCGCCTGGGGTGAGGCCAGTGGGCAGTTTCATCAGCAGTACCTCAATGAACAGCTGCGCCTGGCCGCCTTGTTTCCCGCCGTCAGCAGTGAGATCCAGCGCATGGACCCGACAGAGCGCCTGGGCGACGAACTGGCAGACCGGCAGTTTCTGCTGACCTTCGATGACGGGCCGAGCCTGAGCGACGGGCCTACGGATCAGTTGGTCGAGGTGCTGCGGGCCTACGATCTGCATAGCCTTTTCTTTGTCCTGGGGGACTCGTTTCAGGCGCGCCTGAGCCCGTCTTCGGCAGGGAAAATGCGCGAGTTGTACGACGGCCAGTGTGTGGGCGTACATGGCTGGGAGCACAAGTCCCACTCCTCCTGGAGCGAATGGCAAAGCTCGGTGATTCGCAGCGCCAACTTGGCCAACCGCACGTTGACCGATGAGTACCTGCCGCTGTTCCGGCCGCCCTACGGGCAGCGTCGCAGTGACAGCGCCGGGTTCTTCAAGGCCCAGGGGGTGCAGGTGATGCTGTGGAACATCGACTCCCAGGACTGGAGCAAGAAGGTCGGCGCCGAGGCGGCCGCGCAGCGGGTGCAGACACTGATGCTGCTCTGGCGCCGGGGCATCATTCTGTTCCATGACACCCATGCCAAGGCCGCCCAGGCGGTGCCGGCCTTGCTCAAGGCCAATCAGCACAACGGCGTGCAGTGGCTGGATTGCCGGACCTTGCGCTAGCGGTGGCCTCCTTTAGCGGCAAGCCGGCTCCTGCGCTGGGGCTGGCTTGCCGATGAAGCTTCTTGTGCCCGGTATCATCCGGTAGCGCTTTTCCTTCGACCTTTTCTGGCCCCGCCGACCTGCCCCGCTAGTCTTCAAGACAGGTCAGCGGTCCAAGGAGTGACCCTTATGCACAGCACCCTGGAACAGGTCTTCGGTTATCCACAGTTTCGTCCGGGCCAGGAGGCCGCGGTCAGCGCGGTGCTCGCCGGGCGCTCGGCGGCAGCGATCTTTCCCACCGGCTCGGGCAAGTCCCTGTGCTACCAGTTGCCGGCCCTGCTGCTGCCGCACCTGACCCTGGTGGTCTCGCCACTGCTGGCGCTGATGCAGGACCAGTTGGCCTTCCTCCAGCGCCACGGCATTGCCGCTGCCAGCATCGACTCGGCCCAGGGCCGGGATGAAGCCAATGAGGTCATGGCCCGGGCTCGTTCCGGGGAGCTGAAGATCCTGATGATCTCGGTGGAGCGGCTGAAGAATGAACGCTTTCGCAATTTTCTGCAGCAGGTGCCGATTTCCCTGCTGGTGGTGGACGAGGCGCACTGCATTTCCGAGTGGGGCCACAACTTCCGCCCCGACTACCTGAAACTGCCGGACTACCAGCGCCAGTTCAACATCCCCCAGGCCCTGCTACTGACGGCCACGGCGACCCCCAAAGTGATCGCCGACATGCAGGCCAAGTTCGCCATCGCGCAGCAGGACGTAGTAACCACCGGTTTCTACCGGCCCAACCTCAACCTGCTGGTGGAGCCGGTACCGGGCGCCGACAAGTGTGGGCGGCTGGTGCAGTGGATGAGCGACCGGGCCGGGCAGCCGAGCATTGTCTACGTGACCCTGCAGAAAACCGCCGAGCAGATCGCCGAGCACCTGAGCCAGCAAGGCATCGCCGCCGAGGCCTACCACGCCGGCCTGCCCCACGAGCAGCGCGAGTCGATCCAGCGTCGTTTCATGGAGGGCCGCAGCCACTGCATCGTCGCCACCATCGCCTTCGGCATGGGCATCGACAAGAGCGACATCCGCAACGTGGTGCACTTCGATCTGCCCAAGTCCATCGAGAACTACAGCCAGGAAATCGGTCGTGCCGGGCGCGACGGCCAGCCTTCGGATTGCCTGGTGCTGGCCAACCGCGACAGCCTCAATGTGCTGGAAAACTTCGTCTACGGCGACACCCCGGAATTGAGTGGCATCCGTTGTGTGCTGGAGGAGTTGCAGGCATCGGCGGCGGACGGGCAATGGGAGTTCCTGCTCGGCCCCCTGGCGGACCAGAGCAACATTCGCCAGCTGCCACTCAAGACCTTGCTGGTGCAGTTGGAACTGCGGGGCCTGATCGCGCCGCGCTATGCCTATTTCGCGGAATACCGCTTCAAACTGCTGCTGGAAACCGAGGCCCTGCTGGCGCGTTTCGAAGGCGAGCGGAGGGACTTCGTCGAGGCCGTGATCAACACTTCAAGCCGCGCCAGGACCTGGGCCACGGTGAATTTCGACGCGCTCTACGAGCAGTACCAGGCGCCGCGCAACCGGGTGGTCAAGGCCCTGGACTACTTCCAGGAAAAAGGCTGGGTAGAGCTGGAAAGCAAGCAGATGACCGAGGTCTACAGCCTGTTGCAGACGGACTTTGACCTGGCGGCACTGAGTGCCGACCTGCACGGTTATTTCACCCGCCACGAGGGCAGTGAAATTGCGCGGATCCACGCCATGCTCGACCTGTTCGCCACCGAGCAGTGCCTGGGTTACCGCCTGGCGGAGTATTTCGGCGACCGGCAGGCACCCCAGCGTTGCGGGCATTGTTCGGTGTGCCATGGCCAGGTGGCGCGGCTGCCGGAGCCGCCGGTTCTGCCCGCGCTTGTGGATAAGAGTTTCGACGGGCTGTGTGGCCACTTTATCCACAGGCACCAGCAGCACACCGGCGATGTACCCGGGGCGGAACGCCTGACCCGTTTTCTCTGTGGTATCAGCGTGCCGTTGTTCACCCGGCTCAAGGCTCGGAGCATCCCCGGGTTCGCGGCACTGGAAGATTACCCTTATGCCGCGGTGCGGGCGTGGTGCGAGGCTCATTTGCCAGGCTGAAAATCCATCTGCTGAATGCTGCTCATCACAGGAATAAATTTCAAAAATGATGAGGGCCTGACTATGGTGGGGACTGTCTTTGGATCGCCCACAAGAGAGCCAACATGAGCCAGACAGCTTTCGATATTCAGCGCGCCGCCGTGATCGGTGCCGGCACCATGGGCCGTGGCATTGTCATGTGCCTGGCCAATGCCGGCCTGCCGGTACTGTGGCTGGACAACAACCCGCAGATGCTCCAGCAGGCCCTGGCGGCGGTGGCGGACACCTATGCCCACAACGTGCGCCAGGGGCGTATCGATCAGGCCGAGGCCGATGCGCGGGTGGCGCGGATCAAGCCGGCGGCGGATTATTCACAGCTCGCCGACGTGGACCTGGTGATCGAGGCGGTCTACGAAAACCTCGAACTCAAGCAGCAGATCTTTCGCCAGCTGGACGCGACCCTCAAGCCCGAGGCGATCCTTGCCAGCAACACCTCGGCCCTGGATATCGACGCGATTGCCGCAGTCACCCAGCGGGCGCCACAGGTGCTGGGCCTGCATTTCTTCAGCCCGGCCCACATCATGAAACTGCTGGAGGTGGTGCGCGCGGCCAATACCGCTCCTGCGGTGCTCGACGCTGCCCTGGCCCTGGGGCAGCGCATGGGCAAGGTCAGTGTCGTGGCGGGCAACTGCTTCGGCTTCATCGGCAATCGCATGCTCAACACCTACGTGCTCGAGGCGCGCAAGATGCTGCTGGAAGGGGCGTTTCCCTATCAGGTGGATGGCGCCTTGCAGGGGTTCGGTTTCGCCATGGGCCCGTTCCGCATGTATGACGTGGTGGGCATCGACCTGGGCTGGCGCGCCCGGCAACTGGACGGTGTGGGCCAGGATGTGCCCGAGGTGCAGATCGACAACCGGTTGTGCGAGTCGGGTCGTTTCGGCCAGAAGAGTGGCGACGGCTACTACCACTACGAACCCGGCAGCCGCCAGGCCGAGCATGACCTGCAGGTGGATGCGCTGGTGCTGCAGGTCAGCGAGGAGCTGGGTTACCGGCGCCGGGACATCGGCCCCGAGGAGATCCTCGAGCGCTGCCTGCTGGCGCTGGTCAACGAAGGGGCGAAGATTCTCCAGGAGGGCATCGCCCAGTCGGCCGCCGACATCGACCGGGTCTATCTCAATGGCTACGGTTTTCCCAAGGAGCAGGGTGGGCCGATGAGCTGGGCGGATGCCCAGGGGCTGGAGCAGGTCCGCCAGCGTTTGCTGCACCTGCAAGCCGAACACGGGGCGCATTGGCGCCCGGCGCAGTTGATCGAGGAACTGGCCGCGGCCGGAAAAGGGTTTGCCCAGGCTTAGCTGCCTGGGGTGAAATGCCGGGCGATCAACCGATCGCCCGGCCTTCAATCGATGGGAGAGAGCCCTGATGTCCGAGCCTATGCTGCAACGCGGCGACTATCGCCATTTCCAGCCGATCATCACCCGCTGGCATGACAACGATGTCTACGGCCACGTGAACAATGTCACCTACTACAGCTTCTTCGACACGGCGGTGAACACCTACCTGATCGAACGGGGTGGGCTGGATATCCATGACGGCGAGGTGGTGGGGTTCGTGGTCAGCTCGGCCTGCGATTACTTTGCATCCATCGCCTTTCCCGAACGCATCGAGATCGGTTTGCGGGTCGGCAAGCTGGGCAACAGTTCAGTGCAGTACGAGCTAGCGGTGTTCAAGGCGGGAGAGGCGGATGCCTGTGCGGCGGGGCGTTTTGTCCATGTGTTCGTGGATCGGGCATCGAACCAGCCGGTGCCGATTCCGCCCGCATTGCGGGCGGCGCTGGAACAGCTGCTGGTGGCGTGAACGTCGATAGTCGATCTGGAATCTGGAATCTGGAATCTGTAGCCGCTGCCGTAGGCTGCGATCGGCTGCGCAGGAGACGCTAACCTGTCTCCACGAGCCGCCTGACACACCGCAGCGCCTGCTCTGGCGAGTCCTGCGGCCTCGTTCGCAGCCTGCGGCAGCGGCTACAGGGGATCAGTCGCGGTAGTGGCGGTGCTTGCGATGCCCGTAGGCATGGCCACGGCCACGGTGGCCGTCGCGGTAGTAGCGGCGGTCGTCGCGGCCCCGGTAGTCGCGATCTTCCCGGGCACTTTCATTGCCCATGTAGTTGCCCAGCGCGCCGCCGGCGCCACCGCCTGCCGCTGCGCCGATCAGGCTGCCGGTGTTACCGCCCATGCTGCGGCCCACCACGTTGCCGCCGGCTGCGCCCAGGGCGCCGCCAATGGCTGCCTGGCCACGGCTGCGTTTGTCCGCACCCACTGCGCTACCGCCGGCGCCGCCCAGGGCCGCACCGATGGCGGAACCGGTATTGCCGCCGATCTGCTGACCGACCACCGAGCCTAGAACCCCGCCCAATGCGCCGCCCACACCTGCTTCAGTGGTGCCACCGGCAGAGGCGACGCCGCTGACCAGGCCAAGGGACAACAAGAGAATCGAGGAGAACTTCATAGAGGAGCCTCAAAGGGATGACGGCGCGATCCTGAGGCTGTATCGAGGGGCTTACAAACGAAATCCGACGAATAGCACGAATTGTACACAATCTCGTAACTTATTGTTTTTAATGCGGAACTTAAGTGATTTTTGCAGGTCTTTAACTACTTCGGAACGGCCGCTTTGATACAAAAGCGGCCTTTTTTGTGCCTGCGGTTCAAGGCTGCGCAGCGGCTGTCGCCGGCAGGCCGGCTCCTACGGTTCACGCGCTAACCGTAGGGGCTGGCTTGCCAGCGAAGAGACCCTCATGCCAGGAGTCAGGCCGAGCGAGCCATGATCAGGCCGCTGTCGCTGGCCGCTTCCAGGCGAATGGCGATGAACTTGGAAGTCGGGGTGTGACTGCCGTCGCCGGTGCTTTCCAGCGGCACCAGGGGGTTCACTTCCGGGTAGTAGGCCGCGGCCTGGCCGGCCGGAATATCGAAGGCCAGCAGGGTGAAGCCCTTGACCCGGCGCTCGCGGCCGTCGTCCCAGAGCGAGACGATATCGGCCTTTTGCCCCGGCTTGAAGCCCAGGCGGATGATGTCCGCCTCGTTGGCGAACAGCACGTCGCGCTGGCCCTTGACCCCGCGGTAGCGGTCGTCCAGCCCATAGATGGTGGTGTTGTACTGGTCGTGGGAACGCATCGATTGCAGGATCAGGTCCGGCAGTTGGCCGGTGGCCCGGGTGCGCTCGTGGATCAGGTCCTTGGGCAACGAGTTGGCGCGGAAGTTGGCGCGCCCCGACGGGGTGTTCCACTGGCGGGCGCCGGCACTGTTGCCCAGGTAGAAACCGCCAGGATGCTTGAGCCGTTCGTTGAAGTCCTTGAAGCCGGGAATGGTGTCGGCGATCAGGTCGCGGATGCGTCCGTAGTCGGCCGCCAGCCAGTTCCAGTCCACCGGCCGGCTGCCCAGGGTTGCAGCGGCGATACCGGCGAGGATCCACGGCTCGGAGCGCATCTGCGACGACAGCGGCTGCAACTGGCCGTTGGAGGCGTGGACCATGCTGAAGGAGTCTTCCACGGTCACCGCTTGCGGGCCGCCCGCCTGCTGGTCGATATCGGTACGTCCCAGGCACGGCAGGATCAGTGCGTCCTTGCCGTGGGCCAGGTGGCTGCGGTTGAGCTTGGTGCTGATCTGCACGGTGAGGTCGCAGTTGCTCAGGGCCTGGAAGGTGCGCGGGCTGTCCGGGGTAGCCTGGGCGAAGTTGCCCCCCAGGCCGATGAATACCTTGGAGCGGCCTTCGAGCATGGCGTGGATCGCCTCGACCACGTTGTGGCCGTTGTCCCGGGGGACCTTGAACTGGAAGCGCCGCTCCAGGGAGTCGAGGAAGGCCACTGGCGGGCGTTCGTTGATGCCCATGGTGCGGTCGCCCTGCACGTTGCTGTGGCCACGCACCGGGCACAGCCCGGCGCCGGGCTTGCCGATGTTGCCGCGTAGCAGCATCAGGTTGGCGATTTCCTGGATGGTCGGCACCGAGTGGCGGTGCTGGGTGATGCCCATGGCCCAGCACATGATGACGTTCTTGCCCTTGGCATACATGCGCGCCGCTTGCTCGATCTCCACCAGGGCCAGGCCGGACTGCTCGACGATCTGCTCCCACGGGGTGTCGTCGATGGTGCCCAGGTAGTCGAGCACGTTGGCGGTGTGGGCGTTGAGGAAGTCGTGGTCGAACACCGACGCCGCGCCGGCTTTCTGCGCATCGCGCTCCCACTGCAGGAGGAACTTGGCCATGCCCCGCAGCAGCGCCATGTCGCCGCCCAGGGCCGGGCGGAAGTAGGCGGTATTGGTCGGGCGGTTGCCGTTGGTGAGCATCTCGATCGGGCTTTGCGGGTGCTGGAAACGTTCCAGGCCGCGCTCCTTGAGCGGGTTGATGCACACCACCTGGGCGCCACGCTTCACTGCTTCACGCAGCGGTTCGAGCATGCGTGGGTGGTTGGTGCCGGGGTTCTGGCCCCAGACGAAGATGGCGTCCGCGTGTTCGAAGTCGTCGAAGGTCACCGTGCCTTTGCCGACCCCGACGCTCTGCGCCAGAGCCACGCCGCTGGCCTCGTGGCACATGTTCGAGCAGTCGGGGAAGTTGTTGGTGCCATAGGCGCGCACGAACAGTTGGTACAGGTAGGCCGCTTCGTTGCTGGCCCGGCCCGAGGTGTAGAACTCGGCCATGTCCGGGCTGGGCAGGTTGTGCAGGTGCCTGGCGATCAGGCTGAAGGCATTTTCCCAACTGATGGGCTGGTAGCGGTCGGTCTCGGCGTTGTAGCTCATCGGCTCGGTCAGCCGGCCCTGGTACTCCAGCCAGTAGTCGCTCTGCTCCAGCAGCGAAGTGACGCTGTGCTTGGCGAAGAACGCCGCGTCCACCCGGCGCTTGGTGGCTTCCCAGTTGACCGCCTTGGCGCCGTTCTCGCAGAACTTGACCATGCCGCTTTCCGGCGAGTCGCCCCAGGCGCAGCCCGGGCAGTCGAAGCCGCCGTTCTGGTTGGTCTTGAGCATCATGCGGATGTTCTTCAGCGCGTTGTCGCTGGTCAGCCAGGCCTGGGCCACGCTGATCAGGGCGCCCCAGCCACCGGCGGGTCCCTTGTAGGGCTTGTAGCGGGCTACGGGTTTCTGATCGGCTTGGTTATGTGTACTCACGGGCGACTCTCCATCGCAGGCTGCTGACCCGCAGCGCACGCTCGGCGGCAGGTGGACAAGGTTGAGACGCTGCTCGCGCGGCCAACGTCTGGCCGGGCAAATGCCTTCGCGTACTGGCGTTCGAGGGATGCTGTGGGGCTGGCTGGCAGCGAGTGCGGGTGCCCGTTTCGCCGGGGCTGGCGCCGCGCCGGGGTGACCAGCGGCGTAACGGCTCCCAAGACTAAGCGCGGCAATCTGTCGCGTCTAATTGCTAGTACTGATCTATTGATAGATGGCGTCGATCAAGAATCGCCGAAGGATTGCTGGTAGAGGGCGAAGCAGGCTTGCGCCAGGGCCGAGCGCGGCGCGCTGCGGCGCATGATCAGGCCCAGGCGGGCCAGGGTCTGGGCATCGGAGATGGGTTGCAGGCGCAGGTGCTCGGTGAGGGTTTCCAGGCCGCTGTCCAGAGGCATCACGGCGCAGCACAGGCCGCCATGGACCATCTGCACCAGCTGATGGACGGCGTCGGTCTGCAGCACCGGCTGCGGTTGCAGGCCGCGGATGTGGAAGTTGTGGTCGATGGACTGGCGAAAGTGCATGCCGCTGGTGAGCAGGCCCAGGGGCAGTTCGATCAGCGCCTCCCAGCTCAGGGGCTGCTCGCCGAAGCTGAAGTGCCGGTGGTCGTAGAGCAGGCCCATGTGGGTCGGTTCCAGGGGCAGGGAGTCGAAATTCTCGCTGTCCAGGCGCTCCAGGTAGGAAACCCCGAGGTCCAGGCGATTGCTGGCCAACTGTTCGAGGATCTGTTCCGAGCTCAGGGACGAGAGTTCGAAGCGCAGGTTCGGGTGCTCGGCATGCAGGCGCTGCAGCAGTGGCTGGGGATTGAAACTCGACAGCGGCACCACCCCTACGCGCAGGGTGCCCACCAGGTTGCCGCGGCAGGCGGCGGCCTCGGCCAGTAGCCCGTCATGGGCGGTGAGCACGGTGCGGGCCCACGCCAGCACCCGCTCGCCGGGTGCGGTGAAGCCTTCGAAACGCTGGCCGCGCTTGACCAGCGGCAAGTCGAGCTCTTCTTCCAGGCTGCGCAGGCGCATGGAGAGGGTCGGCTGGGTGATGTGGCAGCGCGCGGCGGCTTGGCCGAAATGCCGGGTTTCGTCGAGGGCGATGAGGAATTTCAGCTGCTTGAGGTCCATCTTCGCTCCGGAGCGGCAAAAGGCCGGGATTCTACCGCGGGCCTGTGACCTTGGGTCACTGGTCGCCCGGGAACCTCATCCGGCCAGGCTGGTCTAGTCTTTCGCGTCTGGATCTATCAACCAAGGAGTGTGCGACATGAGCATTTTCAGCTTTGTGAAGGAAGCCGGTGAGAAACTGATCGACCTGTTGACCCCGGGTAACGCCAATGCCAGTGAGCAACTCAAGGAGCACATCGAAAAGGTTGGCCTGGGCAATCCCAATGTTCATGCCACGGTGGAAGGTGACAAGGTGATTGTCAGCGGTGAAGTGGCGAGCCAGGAAGAGAAGGAGAAGATCCTGCTGGCCCTGGGCAACATTTCCGGCGTCGGCAGTGTCGAGGACCAGATCACCGTGACCGGTCCGGCGGTGGTCTCTGCGGTATTCGTCACCGTGAAGAAAGGCGACACCCTGAGCGCCATCGCCAAGGTGCAGTACGGCGATGCCAACAAGTACAACAAGATCTTCGAGGCCAACAAGCCGCTGCTGTCCCACCCGGACAAGATCTACCCGGGCCAGGTGCTGCGTATTCCCGAATGATCGGTTCTCTTCGCGGGCAAGCCCGCTCCCACGGGGTTCTGTAGGAGCGAGCTTGCCCGCGAAGGGCTTCACAAGCCTTCGATCAACGCCCGGTAATCCCCCACCGCCGCGAACTCCGCGGTGTCTTTCGGCCCTCTGCGGCTGTCCGGCTGGCTCACCGCCAGCAACTGCGCCACACCAAAGTCCCGCGCACTGCGCAGGATGGGCAGGGTGTCGTCGATGAACAGGCTGCGGGCCGGGTCGAACCGGATATCGGCCTGCAAGGCGTCCCAGAACTGTGGGCTTTCCTTGGGGAAACCATAGTCGTGGGAACTGATCAGGCGTTCGAAGTATGGCGCCAGTTCGATCCGTTCCAGCTTCAATGACAGGGAGTCGCGATGGGCGTTGGTGATCAGGATCACCCGCTTGCCGGCTTGCTTGATGGCTGCAAGAAAGGTGTCTGCGTCCGGACGCAGGGCGATCAGGTGCGCGGTTTCCAGCTTCAACTCGCGCACCGGCAGTTGCAGTTCGGCGCTCCAGAAGTCCAGGCAATACCACTGCAACTGGCCGGCGTTGCGTTCGAACAGGGGCTGCAGTTCCAGCTCGGCCATGGCCCGGCTGACCCCGTGCAGCTCGGCGTAGCGCTGGGGCAGGTGTTCCATCCAGAAATGGTTGTCGTAGTGCAGGTCCAGCAAGGTGCCGTCCATGTCCAGCAGGACGGTATCGATCTGGTGCCAGGGCAGTAGGGCCATCGAACACTTCTCCAGTGGTAAGAAAACAGCCGACCGGCGGGGTCGACAAGGCCAGTGGGGCAGGGAGGCCCGGTCACTAGAACGGATAGAAAGGAGCCGCCTCGAAGAGGGCGGTCACACGCAGTAAACAATAGGTTCCGCCGTGGTGCCGTGCACCGGCAATCTGCAACCCAGTCACTTTAAAACAGGCTGTATAGTAACCCGCTATCGCCAAGGAGCCCGCTATGCGCCAGAAACCCACCGTACTCGCCCGCGAGATCGTCGCCACCAGTCGTCTGTTCTGTGTCGAAGAGGTGCAGTTGCGGTTTTCCAATGGCGTCGAACGTACCTATGAGCGCCTGGTGGGCAAGGGCGCCGGCTATGGCGCGGTGATGATCGTGGCAATGCTCGACGCCGAGCATGCAGTGTTGGTGGAGGAATACTGCGGCGGCACCGACGCCTACGAGCTGTCGTTGCCCAAGGGCCTGATCGAGCCGGGGGAGGATGTGCTGGCAGCGGCCGAGCGCGAGCTCAAGGAAGAGGCCGGGTTTGGCGCGCGGCAACTGGAGCACCTGACCGAGCTGTCGCTGTCCCCGGGCTACATGAGCCAGAAGATCCAGGTAGTGCTGGCCACCGATCTGTATGAAGAGCGCCTGGAAGGCGACGAGCCGGAGCCGATGCGGGTCGACAAGGTCAACCTGCGCGAACTGGCGAGCCTGGCGCAGAACCCTCAGTTCAGCGAAGGCCGGGCCCTGGCTGCGCTGTACCTGACCCGCGACCTGCTGAGCCAGCGCGGGGTCTTTCAAGCATGAGCGAGACGTCAATGAATTTTCCCCATCCCTTGCTGGCGCCGGTTGCCGAGCTGGCCCTGCGTGCCGGTGAAGCGATCCTGCCGTTCTGGCGCGCCGATGTGGCGGTCAATCACAAGGCCGACGAGTCGCCGGTGACCGCCGCCGACCTGGCCGCCCATCACCTGATCGTGGCCGGCCTCACGGCCCTGGACCCGAGCATCCCGGTGCTGTCCGAAGAGGATGCGGACATTCCCCAGGCCACCCGCGCCAGTTGGCAGCGCTGGTGGCTGGTGGACCCGCTGGACGGCACCAAGGAATTCATTTCCGGCAGTGAAGAATTCACCGTCAATATCGCCCTGATCGAGCAGGCGCGGGTGGTGTTCGGCGTGGTGTCGATGCCCACCAGTGGCCGCTGCTACCTGGGAGGCGCAGGCCTTGGGGCCTGGCGCGTGGATCGCGGGCAGGCACCGCAGGCGATCCAGGTGCGTGAGCAACCGGGGGCCGGCGAGGCGTTTACCGTGGTGGCCAGCCGCCGGCATTCGAGCCCGGAGCAGGAACGTCTGCTCAGTGGTTTGAGTGCCGCCCTGGGTGAATTGCAACTGGCCAATATCGGCAGTTCGCTGAAGTTCTGCCTGCTGGCCGAAGGCGCGGCAGACTGCTATCCGCGCCTGGCGCCCACCTCGCAGTGGGACACCGCGGCGGCCCAGGGCGTGCTCGAAGGCGCGGGTGGCGAGGTGCTGGATCTCAGCGGTGCGCCGTTCTGCTATCCACCTCGGGAGTCGTTGCTCAACGGCTTCTTCCTGGCCCTGCCGGCCAAGGCGCCCTGGCGCGCCAAGTTGCTGGAACTGGCTCGCTCCTGATCACCTCGCGGCGACTTGCCTCTGCCACCCTTGTGCAGGAGCCGGCTTGCCGGCGAAGGGGCCCTTGGGCCCTGTGCAAGCATTTCCGGCCTCTTCGCTGGCAAGCCAGCTCCTACAGATTTGAGCCGGGTCGCAAACGGGTTAGCGGTGCAGGACGTACTGGCCGGTAAAACGCACGGCGTCTTCTGCGCTGCCGGCATTGACGACCCGGGTGTGCAAGGTCAGCCGGGCACGGCCGTAGCGCTGATACATGGCGAGGAATTTGTTCCAGACCTTGTCATCCGGTGCGGCGCAGATCGCCACGGCGTCGCCGGTCACCGGCAGCGGGTAACTGATCTGGCCTTCCTGGATGACGATATGCCCGTCATCGATGCCCTGTTCCTTGAGCCGCAGGTGCAGCCAGCCCCAGCCGGCGAGCACCGCACCGCAGTACAGGCTGCCGCCGAACATGGTGCTCTTGTGGTTGACGTTGGCCTCCAGGGGCAAGTGCAGGCGCAACTCTTGCCCCTGCCAGTCGAGCACCTGCAGACCCATGTCCCGTGTCAGGGGGATGTCGTGGTGGAGGATGGATTCCAGGTATCGACTGTCGCGATTCATGCCGGGGCCTCAGGGGTCAAGGGAATAACGGAACGCTTCATTCCGATTCGTCGCCGGGCTGGTTGGCGCCGCCGTCGGCGAAGTTCAAACCGTGCTTGCGCAGCTTGTCGTGCAGGGTCTTGCGCGGAATCCCCAGGGCTTCGGCGAGGCTGCGCATGGAGCTGTGGGGCTGGGCCATTTCAGCGGCGATCAGGGTCTTTTCGAAGTGCTCCACCTGCTCGCTCAAGCCACCTTCGATCAGGCTCGGGGCCGCAGCCGCGGGAGTACCTGGCTCGTTGTTGTCCAGGGCCAGTTCCAGGCCCAGGGCGAAGCGTTCGGCGGCGTTTTGCAGCTCGCGCACGTTGCCCGGCCAGCTGTGGCGCAGCAGCAAGGCACGGTGTCCGGGTTGCAGTTCCTGGGGCGGCAGGCCGTGGCGGGTGCTGGCTTCGTCGGCGAAGTGCTGGAACAGCATCAGCACGTCTTCGCCACGCTCGCGTAGCGGCGGTATGCGTAGCGGCGCGACGTTCAGGCGGTAGTAGAGGTCGGCGCGAAAGCGTCCCTGGTCCGCGGCCTGGCGCAGGTCTTCCTTGGTAGCGGCGATGATGCGGATATCCAGCGGGATCAATTGATTGCCCCCCAGGCGTTCCACCACCCGCTCCTGCAGCAGGCGCAGCAGCTTGACCTGGACATCCAGGCTCATGCTTTCGATCTCATCGAGGAACAGGGTGCCGCCGTTGGCAAATTCGAACTTGCCGATGCGGCGTTTTTGCGCGCCGGTGAAGGCCCCCGGCTCGTGGCCGAACAGCTCGCTTTCCACCACCGACTCCGCCAGGGCCCCGGCGTTGATCGCCACGAACGGCCCGTTGCGCCGTCCGGAGAGATCGTGCAGGGCACGGGCCACCACTTCCTTGCCGGCGCCGGTCTCGCCGAGGATCAGCACATCGGCCCGGGTCGCCGCCAGGGCGCCGATCTGCTGGCGCAGGCGTAGCATCGGCGCCGACTGGCCTACCAGCCGTGCACTGAGTTCCTGACGGTCGCTGAGGGCCAGGCGCAGGCTGCGGTTGTCCAGCACCAGGCGCCGCCAGTCCAGGGCGCGGCGCACACTGTCCAGCAGGGCATCGCTGGCGAAGGGCTTTTCCAGAAAGTCATAGGCGCCGGCACGCATGGCCTGCACGGCCAGGGGCACGTCGCCGTGGCCGGTGATCAGCAGCACCGGCAGTTCCGGGTCCTGGGCATGCAGCTGGTTGAGCAGCTCCAGGCCGTCCATGCCGGGCATGCGGATGTCGCTGACCACCACCCCCGGCCAATCCCGCTCCAGGCGCGGCGCCAGGCCCTGGGCTTCGGCCAGGGACAGCACCTTGAGCCCCGCCAGGTCCAGGGTCTGGCTCAGGGCCTGGCGCAGGTGGGGATCGTCGTCGATCAGCACCACTTGCAACTGAGGATCGAGGCTCTCGGGATGGCTCATCGCTCACTTTCCAGATCGTGTCGGGGCCGGGAGCGCCGGGCCGGACAGGGTTGATATCGGGTTGCCGCTCTGCTTCATACCCCGCGGTCCTCGGAAGGCTGCAGGCTGACTCCGGGGGCCCCGGCCCGCAGGCGCAGGGTGATCAGGGCCCCGCCTTCGCGGTGGTTGGCGAATGACAGTTCACCGCCGAAGGCGCGCATCAGGGTGTCGCAGATGGCCAGCCCCAGGCCCAGGCCCTGAGTACGGGTCTTGGTGGTGTAGAACGGCTCTCCGGCGCGACCCAGCGCTTCCATGCAGAAGCCCGGACCGTTGTCGCGAATGTACAGGTTGACGCCGGTGGCGGTGGATTCGGCACTCAGCCAGAGTTTGCGCGGGGGGCCTTTTTCGGTCAGGGCATCCAGGGCGTTGGCCAGCAGATTGCCAAGCACCTGGCGCAGGCGGGTTTCCCCGGCTTCGACCCACAGGGTGGCGGCCGGCAGGTCGCGGATCAGCTCCACTTCCATGGCCCGGCGGCGCTTGGCCAGCAGAGCCAGGGCATCGTCCAGGGCCGGTTGCAGGGCCACGCTTTCCGGGGCGTGGTGATCGCGCCGGGCGAAGGCCCGCAAGTGGGCGATGATCGAGGCCATGCGCCCGGTCAGTTCGCTGATCAGCTTGAGGTTGCCCCGGGCGTCATCGGTGCGTTGGTGGTCCAGCAGCACTTCGGCGTTTTCCGCGTAACTGCGGATGGCCGCCAGGGGCTGGTTGAGTTCGTGGCTGATGCTCGCGGACATGGTGCCCAGGGCCGAGAGCTTGCCGGCCTGGACCAGATTGTCCTGGGCCCGCACCAGTTCCTGCTGGGCGGTTTCGCGCTCCAGCACTTCCTGCTTCAGGCGTCGGTTGAGGCTTTCCAGGTCGCTGGTGCGCTCGGCCACGCGCATCTCCAGCTCGCGTCGGGCCTTGGCTTCGAAGGCGATCCGCTCCAGATAGTGGCGGCGGCGCTGCATCATCAGGCCGAGCAGCAGCATCAGCACCAGCAACGCGGCGGCGCCCACGGCCACTACCGTGCGCACCGGCCGGTCGATCAGAGTGCGCGGTGCGAGGATGCTCACGGCCCAGCGGGTTTCGTCGATCTGCTGGGTCTGGGTCAGCCAGGCATTGGGGTTGAGGTTCAGCGGCCTTGGGTCGCGAGTCGGATAGGGCTGGATGGCGACGATCGCCTGGCGTTCCTCGTCGCTCAGCGGCCGGGTCGCGCGAAAGCGCCATTCCGGGCGCGAGGTGAGGATCACCACGCCATTGTGGTCGGTCATCAGCAACTGTTCCGGGGTCTTGCCCCATAGGCTTTCGGTGTGGTCCAGGTCGACCTTGACCACCAGCACGCCAAGGATCCGCTCGCCATCGCGCACCGCGGCAGCAAAGAAGTAACCGCGCTTGGCCGAGGTGGTGCCCAGGCCGAAGAAGCGCCCCAGGCGCCCGGCCATGGCCTCACTGAAATAGGGGCGGAAGGCGAAATTGCGACCGACGAAGCTGTCGTGCTTGTCCCAGTTGGAGGCCGCCAGGGTCTTGCCGCTGGTGTCCATCAGGTACATCACTTCGGCGCCGGTCTGGGCACTGATGTTCTTCAGCAGGCGGTTGGCGTTGCCCTGGGTCACGCCATCGTCCGGGGCGCCGAGTACCGCGCGTAGTGCCGGCAGGTCGCCGAGGATCTGCGGCAGCACTTCGTAGCGGTGCAGAGTGCCCAGCAGGTTGGCCACGTACAGGTCGAGGGTCTGGCGGTTCTGGCTGGTCAGCTCGTTGCGGTAGTAGCGCTCCGCCAGATGCTCCAGCGGCCACAGCAACGGCGCCAGGCACAGTGCCAGCAAGGCCAGGCTGCGCCAGCGAGGGCGACGGGGAAGGGGTGGGGTCATGGAAAAGGCGCCTGTGGATACAGGCGCATTATGCCTAGCCCTGCTCGGCAAGACACTCGCGCAATGCGGTGTGCCAGTCCGGCTGGACCACGCCCCACTCCCGTGCCAGGCGGCTGCAGTCCAGGCGTGAGTTCAACGGCCGCGGCGCCGGTGTCGGGTAAGCGCTGGAAGGGATGGCTTCAAGGACGGCGCAGGGTTTGTCCATGGCCAGCAACTGCTCGCCGATGGCCTGGGCAAAGCCGAACCAGGAAGTCTCGCCGTGGGCGGTGAGGTGGTAGGTGCCCCAGGCGCCGGGCTGCCCGGCTCGCCAGCGCTCGATCAGCGCCCGGGTGCTGGTGGCGATGGTGCCGGCCCAGGTGGGCGCGCCGATCTGGTCGGCCACCACCCGCAGCTCGGGTTTTTCCTGCAGCAGGCGCTGCATGGTCAGCAGGAAGTTCTTGCCATGGCTGGAATAGACCCAACTGGTGCGCAGGATCAAATGCTGGCCCTGGACCAGCCGGATCGCCCGTTCGCCAGCCAGCTTGCTCTCGCCGTAGACACTCAGCGGGTTGGGCTCGTCGTCCTCAACATAGGGCGTTTCCTTGCTGCCATCGAACACGTAGTCGGTGGAGTAGTGAATCAGCGGCACACCCAGCTCGAAGGCTTCCTGGGCGAAGATCCCGGGGGCTGTGGCGTTGATCGCAAAAGCCAGCTCCGGCTCACTCTGGGCCTGGTCGACGGCGGTGTGGGCGGCGGCATTGATGATCAGGTCCGGGCGAATGGCGCGCACTTGCTGGCGGATCTGCTCCGGGTGGCTCAGGTCCAGTTGCTCACGACCCAGGACCACCAGCTCGCCCAGGTCGCCGAGGCGCTGCTGCAGCTCCCGGGAGACCTGGCCGTGCTGGCCGCTGATAAGGATTTTCAGAGGAGCGTTCATGGGAACAGATCAGCCTCGGTCAGAAGGGCGCCGGCCTGATCCTTGGCGGACAGTTGCGGGGGCTCGTCGAGCTCCCAGTCGATGGCCAGGGTCGGGTCGTCCCAGCGGATGCAGCGCTCGGCGGACGGGGTGTAGTAGTCCGTGGTCTTGTAGAGGAACTCGGCGAAATCACTGAGCACCACGAAACCATGGGCAAACCCTTCGGGCACCCAGAGCTGGCGATGATTCTGTGCGCAAAGCCGTACCGCTACCCATTGGCCGAAGTGGGGGGAGCTGCGGCGGATATCCACCGCAATGTCGAGCACCTCGCCCTGGGTCACTCGCACCAGCTTCCCCTGGGTGTTCTGCAACTGATAGTGCAGGCCACGCAGCACGCCTTTCTGCGAGCGGGAATGGTTGTCCTGGACGAATTGCGCGTCGATGCCGGTGGCCTCGGCAAAGGCCTTGGCATTGAAGCTTTCGTAGAAGAAGCCACGCTCGTCGCCAAAGACCTTGGGCTCGATGATCAGTACGCCGGGCAGGTCGGTGGGGATGACCTTCATTGCGCTTCCCCCGCCAGAGTGAACAGGTACTGGCCATAGCCGGTCTTGCCGAAATAAGCGGCGCGCTCCAGCAGGTGCTCGCGGCTGATCCAGCGGTTCTCATAGGCGATCTCTTCCAGGCAGGCGACTTTCAGGCCCTGGCGATGCTCGATGGTCTGCACGTACTGCGAGGCCTCCAGCAGGCTGTCGTGGGTGCCGGTGTCGAGCCAGGCAAAGCCCCGGCCAAAACGCTCCACGTGCAGGTCGCCACGCTTGAGGTAGGCGTTGTTGACGTCGGTGATCTCCAGTTCGCCTCGGGGCGAAGGCTTGACCGCCTTGGCGATCTGCACCACGTCGTTGTCGTAGAAGTACAGGCCGGTGACCGCGTAGCTGGACTTCGGCTTCTTGGGCTTTTCTTCGATGGACAGGGCACGGCCCTCGCTGTCGAAGTCGATGACCCCGAAACGCTCCGGGTCCTTGACCCAGTAGCCGAACACCGTGGCGCCGCTGGTGCGCTTGGCGGCGTCGCGCAGCTGTTCGCCGAAGTACTGGCCGTGGAAGATGTTGTCGCCCAGGATCAGGCACACCGGGTCATTGCCGATGAACTCCTCGCCAATCAGGAAGGCCTGGGCCAGGCCATCCGGCGAAGGCTGTTCGGCATAGCAAAAACGCACGCCGAACTGGCTGCCGTCACCCAGCAGGTTGCGGTATTGCGGCAGGTCCTGGGGGGTGGAGATGATCAGGATGTCCTGGATGCCGGCCAGCATCAGTACCGAGATCGGGTAGTAGATCATCGGCTTGTCGTAGATTGGCAGCAGTTGCTTGGACACACCGAGGGTGATGGGGTGCAGACGGGTGCCGGAGCCGCCCGCCAGAACAATGCCTTTGATCATGCAATCAGATCCTTGATGTCGGTGGAACCCAGGCGTTCGCCCTGGTAGCTGCCGTCTTGTACCCGGCGGCACCACTCGAGGTTTTCCAGGTACCACTGCACGGTCTTGCGCAGGCCACTGGTGAAGGTTTCTTCCGGAACCCAGCCCAGCTCGCGCTCGATCTTGCCGGCGTCGATGGCGTAGCGCAGGTCGTGGCCGGGGCGGTCCTGGACGAAGGTGATGAGGTCGGCGTAGTGAGCCACGCCCTGGGGTTTCTGCGGGGCCAGCTCTTCCAGCAGGCTGCAGATGCCGCGTACCACGTCGATGTTTTTCTGCTCGTTGTGGCCGCCGATGTTGTAGGTCTCGCCGACCGCGCCTTCGGTCATCACCTTGAACAGGGCCCGGGCGTGATCCTCGACATACAGCCAGTCGCGTACCTGCAGGCCGTTGCCGTACACCGGCAACGGCTTGCCTGCCAGGGCGTTGAGGATCACCAGCGGAATCAGCTTTTCGGGGAAGTGGAACGGGCCGTAGTTGTTGGAGCAGTTGGTGATCAGCACCGGCAGCCCATAGGTACGCTGCCAGGCACGGACCAGGTGGTCGGATGCGGCCTTGCTGGCGGAGTAGGGCGAGCTGGGGGCGTAGGGCGTGGTTTCGGTGAACAGGTCATCGACGCCATGCAGGTCGCCATAGACTTCATCGGTGGAAATATGGTGGAAACGGAAAGCGGCTTTTTCCGCCTCGGGCAATGTGTGCCAGTAGGCGCGGGTCGCTTCCAGCAGGCTGTAGGTGCCGACGATATTGGTCTGGATGAAGTCGGACGGCCCGTCGATGGAGCGGTCGACATGGGACTCGGCAGCCAGGTGCATGATCGCGTGTGGCTGGAAGCGCGCCAGCACGGCGCTGACGGTGGCCTGGTCGACGATATCGGCCTTGACGAACTCATAGCGGCTGTTGCTGGCGATGCTGTGCAGCGATTCCAGGTTGCCTGCGTAGGTCAGTTTGTCCAGGTTCAGCACTTCGTGTTCCGTGTGCTGAAGCAGATGGCGGACCAGGGCCGAGCCGATAAAACCGGCTCCGCCGGTAACGAGAATGCGCATGTTGGGGGGCCTGTATCCTTAGAAAACGATCAATAACCTGAGCGAATGCAGCATAGCTTGTCGGTACAGCCCCCGAGGCGCAATAGGCACCACCAGTCGAATTTGTCCCAGCTGGCGCCCCCAGCCCCCCGCGACGGACGTGGCTTTGCACCCTCGCGATAGCCCGAGGGGTTGCGTATCGCTCTAGGCAGTGGCGATATAAGCGCCCTATAACAATTCCAGGGGTCGTTGTATGTTGCTCGCCACCTTGATCCACCGTGCCAGTCTGCCCAGCCCGCAAGTCTTAGCGCAGCAAGCGCTGGAGTTGCTGGAAAGCCACTACGGCCTGCACGGCACCCTGCACTCGCTGGGCAGCCAGCAAGACCTCAACTACCGCGTCGACAGCCCCCAGGGGCGGTTTGTCCTGAAGATCTGCCGCGGCGACTACTCGGTCCTGGAGTTGCAGGCGCAGCACGCCGGCCTCAAGCATCTGCAACAGCACCCGGAGCTGCGAGTGCCCAGGGTCATCCCGGCGACAAACGGCGCAGACCTGCTGTCCCTGGAGATCGCCGGGCAAGCGCTGCACGTGCGCCTGCTGGACTATATAGAAGGCCGCTCCCTGACCCAGCTGCCGCACCTGGGCGGTGAGCTGGTGGCGGGCCTGGGCCGGCTGTGCGGGCAGATGGACCTGGCCCTGGCGGATTTCGAGCATCCGGGCCTGGAGCGCACCCTGCAATGGGACGCCCGGCATGCCCAGGCATTGATCGGGCATCTGCTGCCGGTCATTGCCGACCCGCAGCAACGAGCGGTGATCGCCAGTGCCGCGCAACGCGCCGAGCGCCGCTTGCATCCGCTGCTGGAGCAACTGCCGGTGCAGGCCATCCATATGGACATCACCGATGACAATGTGGTCTGGCAGCGGGATGAAGCACGGCATTGGCAGGTGCAGGGGGTGATCGATTTCGGCGACCTGATCCGCACCTGGCGCATCACCGACCTGTCGGTGACCTGCGCGGCGCTGCTGCATCACGCCGAGGGCGACCCGCTGCGCATCCTCCCGGCGATCCAGGCCTACCATCAGGTCAACCCGTTGCAACGGGCGGAGCTGCTGGCGCTCTGGCCTCTGATCGTGGCCCGGGCGGCGGTGCTGGTGCTCAGTGGCGAGCAGCAGGTCAGCATCGACCCGGGCAATGCCTACAGCCGTGCCAACCTGAGCCACGAGTGGGAGATTTTCCAGGTCGCCAACTCGGTGTCGTTCGAGTTCATGGAGGCGGCGATTCTCACCGCTGTCGGGCACGCACTGCCTGCCATTGGCGGTGAGGGGTTCGCCCCGCTGTTGCCGAGCCTGGTGGGGCGCGAATTCGCCCTGATCGACCTGGGCGTGCTCAGCCCGCACTTCGAGGCGGGCAATTGGGAGCAGCCGGGGATCGACGATCGCCTGTTGGCCGAAGCCGGCGCCGCCCATGGCCTGGCAGCCAGCCGCTATGGACAGTACCGCCTGTCGCAGACCCGTCCCGATAGCGCCGAGGAACCCTCGACCTGCCCCTTGCATGTACAACTGCAAGTGCCGCCAGGCACCGCTGTGGAAGCGCCGTTCGCCGGGGTCCTGCACCGTGGCGAGCAAGGCCTGTTGCGCCTCGACGGCCCGACCCTGAGTGTGCACCTGTGGGGCGTCGAGCCTTCGTTGCATCCGGGAGCGGCGCTGGTCAAGGGCCAGGTGCTGGGCGCCGTGGCGGCGGATGGTCGGCTCAAGGTGCAGCTGTGTCGCGCTGCCGAACTGGATCCGCCGCTGTTTTGTACGCCGTCCCGAGCCCCGGCCTGGCAAGCCCTTTGCCCCTCGCCGGCGGCGCTGCTGGGGCTGGCCTGCGATGCCGAGCCGGAACTGGATCCGCAAACCCTGCTGGAGCGTCGTGACGCCAGTTTTGCCCGCTCGCAGAAGCACTATTACCTCGACCCGCCGCGGATCGAGCGCGGCTGGCGCAACCACTTGATCGACATGCAGGGGCGTTCCTACCTGGACATGCTCAACAACGTCGCGGTGCTGGGCCACGGTCACCCGCGCATGGCCGCTGAAGCGGCGCGGCAATGGTCGCTGCTCAACACCAACTCGCGTTTCCACTATGCGGCGATCGTCGAGTTCTCCGAGCGCCTGCTGGCCCTGGCACCGGATTCCATGGACCGGGTGTTCCTGGTCAACAGCGGCACCGAGGCCAATGACCTGGCGATCCGCCTGGCCTGGGCCTACAGCGGCGGGCGCGACATGCTCAGTGTGCTGGAGGCCTACCACGGCTGGTCGGTGGCGGCTGACGCAGTGTCCACCTCCATCGCCGACAACCCCCAGGCCCTCACCAGCCGTCCGGAGTGGGTGCACCCGGTGACCGCGCCCAACACCTATCGCGGCGAGTTCCGCGGCCAGGACAGCACCCCGCACTACCTGCGCAGCGTCGACCAGCAACTGCACAAGCTGGATGAGCAGCAACGCCAACTGGCCGGTTTCATCTGCGAACCCGTGTATGGCAACGCCGGAGGGATTTCGCTGCCACCGGGCTACCTGCAGCAGGTCTACGAGCGGGTGCGGGCCCGGGGCGGGGTGTGCATCGCCGACGAGATCCAGGTCGGCTACGGGCGCATGGGCCAGTTCTTCTGGGGCTTCGAGGAGCAGGGCGTGACCCCGGACATCATCACCATGGCCAAGGGCATGGGCAACGGCCAGCCCTTGGGTGCGGTGATCACCCGGCGGGAAATCGCCGAAGCGCTGGAGGCCGAAGGCTATTTCTTCTCCTCGTCCGGCGGCAGCCCGGTCAGTTGCCGCATCGGCATTGCGGTGCTGGATGTGATGCAGGAAGAGAAACTCTGGGAAAACGCCCAGGTGGTCGGTGAACACTTCCGGCAGCGTCTGGAGGCGCTCAAGGAAAACCACCCGCTGGTGGGAGCGGTGCATGGTTCCGGTTTCTACCTGGGGCTGGAACTGATCCGCGATCACGCCACCCTGGAACCGGCCACCGAGGAAACCACCCTGCTGTGCGAACGCCTGCGCGAGCTGGGGATTTTCATGCAACCTACCGGCGATCACCTGAACATCCTCAAGATCAAGCCGCCGATGGTCACGACTCGCCAGAGCGTGGATTTCTTCGTCGACATGCTGGCCAAGGTGTTGAGCGAAGAGCTGTAGGCGCAGGGCTCTGCTTTGCGTTGGCCTCCATTCGCCGGCCGGCTCCTGCAACGCTTGGTAGGAGCCGGCTTGCCGGCGAATACGTTTCTTGATAGTTCGATTGTTATCGGCTTTTTGTCGGTAATTTATCGTGCATAATGATTTTTCAGCTTTTAAAGTCGATATTTATCGGATATAAAGTGGCCATATCCAGGCCCGGCCTCGCCGTGCCCGGTGCCTTGTGTCCGTTGTCATCGACCGCTTCGCCTTGCCCAGGAGTTGATCCATGAGCCGTACCGTTACCGTCGCCGCTACCCAGATGGCCTGTTCCTGGGACCTTGAGGCCAACCTCGAAACCGCTGAGAAACTGGTGCGCGAAGCCGCGGCCAAGGGGGCGCAGATCATCCTGATCCAGGAACTGTTCGAGGCGCCTTACTTCTGCCAGAAGCCCAACCCGGATTACCTGCAACTGGCCACCACGGTGGACAGCAACGCCGCCATCGCGCACTTCCAGAAAGTCGCCAGGGAGCTGCAAGTGGTGCTGCCCATCAGCTTCTACGAGCTGGCCGGGCGGGCGCGTTTCAACAGCATCGCGATCATCGATGCCGATGGCAGCAACCTCGGGATTTATCGGAAAAGCCACATCCCGGATGGCCCCGGCTACCACGAAAAGTACTACTTCAACCCGGGCGATACCGGCTTCAAGGTATGGAACACCCGCTACGCGAAGATCGGCGTGGGCATCTGCTGGGACCAGTGGTTCCCCGAGTGCGCCCGCAGCATGGCCCTGCAAGGCGCGGAAATTCTCTTCTACCCCACCGCCATCGGCAGCGAGCCCCACGACCAGACAATTTCCTCCCGCGACCACTGGCAGCGGGTGCAGCAGGGCCATGCCGGGGCCAACCTGATGCCGCTGATCGCCAGCAACCGCATCGGCAACGAAGAGCAGGACGGCTATGACATCACCTTCTACGGCTCGTCCTTCATCGCCAATCAGTTCGGCGAGAAGGTTCAGGAGCTCAACCAAACTGAAGAAGGTATCCTTGTGCACAGCTTCGACCTCGACGAGCTCGAGCACATCCGCAGCGCCTGGGGCAGTTTCCGTGACCGTCGTCCGAACCTCTATGGCGCGCTGAAAACCCTCGACGGTTCCCTGGAGTCCTGAACACTATGAGCACTTTGCACAGCACGCCGCGCGCCGACGGTTTCTACATGCCCGCCGAATGGGCGACCCAGACCCAGGCCTGGATGATCTGGCCCGAGCGCCCGGACAACTGGCGCCTGGGCGGCAAGCCGGCGCAGGCCGCCCATGCCGCGGTGGCCAAGGCCATCGCGCGCTTTGAACCGGTGACAGTGGCCGTGTCCGCGGCCCAGTATGAAAACGCCCGGGCACGCCTGGACGTGCCCAATATCCGTGTGGTGGAAATGTCCAGCGACGACGCCTGGGTCCGCGACACCGGCCCGACTTTCGTCATCAACGCCAGCGGCGAAGTGCGCGGCGTGCACTGGGGTTTCAACGCCTGGGGCGGCTTCGAAGGCGGCCTGTATTCGCCTTGGAATCGTGACGAGCAGGTCGCCAGCAAGGTGCTGGAAATCGAACGTTGCCAGGAGTACCGCACCGAGGGCTTCGTGCTCGAAGGTGGCTCGATCCACGTCGATGGCGAAGGCACCCTGATCACCACCGAGGAATGCCTGCTCAACCACAACCGCAACCCGCACCTGTCCCGCGAAGAGATCGAGGCGGTACTGCGCGAGCATCTAGCGGTGGAGCAGATCGTCTGGCTGCCGGACGGCCTGTACAACGACGAAACCGACGGCCATGTGGATAACTTCTGCTGCTATGTGCGCCCGGGCGAAGTGCTGCTGGCCTGGACCGACGACCCCCAGGACCCGAACTACCCGCGTTGCCAGGCCGCCCTGCAGGTGCTGGAAAACACCCGTGACGCCAAGGGCCGCACCTTCAAGGTGCACAAGATGCCGATTCCCGGCCCCTTGTACGCCACCGAAGAGGAATGCGCCGGGGTCGACGCGGTAGAGGGCAGCCAGGAGCGCAACCCTTCGGTGCGCCTGGCGGGTTCCTACGTGAACTTCCTGATCGTCAATGGCGGGATCATCGCGCCCAGCTTTGACGACCCGATGGACGCCCAGGCCAAGGCCATCCTGCAGCAGCTGTTTCCCGAGCACGAAGTGGTGATGGTGCCGGGCCGTGAACTGTTACTGGGGGGCGGCAATATCCACTGCCTTACCCAGCAACAGCCCGCGCCACAGCGGATTTGAGTGCCGTTGTAACAGCCGATGCCGGTTGTTTGCCGGTGCCGGCCCGGCCCATGGCCTGAGCTTCGCCAGCCAGCCCGCAGCCTAGACAGGCCGCGGGCTTTTTCATGGCCGTATATCGGCACGGGTGGCACATTGGCATAGCTCTTGTATCTCTCCTGGGGTGATTCTGAGACATGGAGAACGGTGTTGTTCTGTCATAAAGCTTGGATAAGTTAGGCCGCTCAGATACCAGGAGAGCGCTGGAATGAACATGGTCAGCGAGCGGGCGTCCCATCCCTTGGCAATGAATAACGAGTCGCTGCAGGTGCTGGCCCAGTGGTTGAAGTCCAATGGAACGCGTCAGATCAGGGAACCTGATCCGCGCCGGATCATCATTGAGCGTTACCCCGCTGGATTGCTCAGCGAGGCGGAACTGCAGGCGTTGTGGGATGTGGTGAAAGGATAGACAAACAAGGGATTGTGCGAAGCGCTGCCGGGATGGCAGCGCTTTTTTTTTGCCTGGCATTCAGATGCCGGGCATCCGGGCGTCAGAAGCGGTAGTTGCCGGTGACCACCAGGCTGCGAGGGTCGCCCGGCTGGATCTGGAAGGCGCTGGTGGCGGAACTGTAGTACTCGCGGTCGGCGATATTGTTCAGCGCGGCGCGTACGTCCCAGTCCTTGTGCCGGTAACCGGCCAGGGCGTCCCAGCGGCCATAACCGGGCAGCGCCACGGTGTTGCTGCTATCGGCGAAGCGGTCGCCGACCAGGGTCAGGCCGGTCTCGGCGTACCAGCCCAGTTCCGGTTTCCAGGTGATGAACAGGCTGCCATTGCGCTTGGCGACGTTGTTCACGCGCTTGTCTTCGAAGCCGTTGTTGTCCTTGACCACCACGGCGTCCTGCAGGCCGATGCCGCCGCGCAGGTACCAGTTGCCGACGATCTTGCCGGTGCCCGTCAGCTCGATGCCGCGGGAGCGTTGCAGCCCGGTGAGCAGGGTGATGCTGCGGTCCTGCGGATCGGAGGTGCGACGGTTGTAGAGCTCCAGCTCATACACCGCCAGGGTGGTGCTCAGGCGTTCGCCCAGCCAGTCGCTCTTGACTCCGACTTCCTTCTGCCGGGTGAGCTCAGGGCTCAGGTCGTTGCCGTTACCGGCGGCGTTCGGGGTGATGCCGATCAGGCCGCCGCCCACCGGTGAGAACGACTTGCTCCACGAGGCATAGAACGAGTGGTGCTCCAGCGGCGTCCAGACCACCCCCAGGCGCGGGCTGACGCTATGGCTCTCGCGGCTTTCGGAGAGCCCGTTCTTGCGGTTGCTGGTCTGCACATCGAAGTTGTCGTAGCGCAGGCCGGCGAGCAATTGCCATTGATCGTTCAGGCGCAGTTGGTCCTGCACATAGAGGGCCCGGCTTTCGACCTCGGTGTGGTTGTTGCTGGAGACCTGCATGCGGCCGGTGTGGCTCTGGTACGGGTTGGGGTTGTACAGGTCGACGGCGGGCACCGCCTGGCTGCCCGGCCCGGAAGTGGCGGCGTTGTAGAGGATCGGGTCGCGGCGCTGGCTGCCGAGCTCCAGGCCGGTGAGCAGGCGATGTTCCAGGCCGAAGGTGTCGAAACGGCCCTCCAGTTCGGTGTTGTTGTAGACGTTGCGGGTCTTCAGGTCCTGCTGCCAGCGTTGGCGTTGGACCTTGCCCGTCGTGGCGTTGTAGCCGGTCTGGTAGGTGTTGTCGAAGTCGCTGTTGAGCTTGAATACCCCCAGGGTGTGGCGCAGTTGCCAGTTCTCGCTGAGCTCGTAGCTCAGCTTGGAGCGCAGGGACTGGGACTTGTCGTCGATGTAGTCGCGGTGATCGCCGTAGGTGGTGTCGCGGCTGACGTCCGCCGGGCGTCCGTTGACCCCGGGGATGCCGCGGTCCGGGGTGCGGTTGTAGCGGCTGTATTCGTACTGCACCAGCCAGTTCAGGTCCGGGGTCAGTTGCCAGCTCATGGACGGGGCGAACAATTGGCGGTTGCCGCTGACGCCTTTGCGGAAACTGTTCCGGTCCTCGTTGCCCAGGTTCAGGCGCAGGCTGATGTTCTCTGTCGGGTCGGCGCTGAGGTCGGCATACAGGCTGCGCAGGTCCTGGCTGCCGCCCTGGACTTCGACGCTGGAGCGGCGGCCGAATTCCGGCAGCTTGCTCACCCGGTTGATGATCCCGCCCTGGCTGCCACGGCCGTAGAGCACTGCCGCCGGGCCCTTGAGCACTTCGATGCGCTCGATGTTGTGCAGGTCGCGCACGTATTGGCTGTCGTCGCGGATGCCGTCCAGGTAGAAGTCGTTACTGGCATCGAAGCCGCGGATCCGCAGGCTGTCGAAGCGCGTGTCCGAGCCGCTGCTGACGTTGGGAATGCCACTCAGGGCGCTGCCCAGGTCGTTGACGCCGTAGTCCAGCACGTTGGCGGTCTTGATTGTGTCGATGGCCTGGGGCACGTAGCGCGCCGGGGTCGAGGTACGGGTTGCAGTGCTGACTTCCTTGACGCGAGGGTCATCGGGGTCGGCTTCGGCCTCGGCACTGATGGAGGTCATCG
The DNA here is from genome assembly GCF_900103205.1 of Pseudomonas sp. NFPP12. NCBI lineage: Bacteria > Pseudomonadati > Pseudomonadota > Gammaproteobacteria > Pseudomonadales > Pseudomonadaceae > Pseudomonas > Pseudomonas sp. NFPP12. The sequence goes on along the minus strand of NZ_FMWW01000006.1, from coordinate 490,510 downwards.
GCAGGGTAGTGCTGGCAGCGCAGGCAAAACCGCTGGCCAGCAGGGTGCAAAGACCCAGGGACAGGGGCATGAGGCGGAAATGGGCAGGCATCTGAAACGCATCCGAGAAGGGGGAATTCGAGGGTGCGAATGGTAATGCTTGTCATTAACAGATGTTAAATATTCCCTAATAAGTTCCCCGGGCTATTTGTTTCTGAATGTATCTTTCGGGTATCGGTTCGCATACTGAGGCTAAACAGACGGATTCGACCGGTTACAGCAACAGACTAAAAGCCAATTCGAGGTTTTTTCCTTGGCGCGCGCGGCCTAGTCTGCGTGACATCGAATTTTCAAGACCTTGCTGGAGCCCAGATATGTCCTTGGCCACCCTTCACTATATTTATGACCCCCTGTGCGGCTGGTGCTACGGTGCCAAGCCGCTGGTGCAGGCCGCCCAGGCGGTGGTGCCGGTGGTGGCCCATGCCGGCGGCATGATGACCGGGCGCAACCGCCAGCCGGTCTCGCCGCAACTGCGCGAGTACGTCATGCCCCATGACCGGCGGATCGCCGAGTACACCGGGCAGCCTTTTGGCCAGGCCTATTTCGAGGGCCTGCTGCGGGATGAGACGGCCACCTTCGACTCGGCGCCGCCGATTGCTGCCGTACTGGCGGCCCAGGCTATGGAAGGGCGGGGCCTGGAATTTCTGGGCCGGTTGCAGACGGCGCATTATCTGGAAGGGCGCAGGATCGCCGACCGGCAGGTGCTGCTGGAGCTGGCGCAGGCCCAGGGGTTTGCCCCGGCCGCCTTCGAGGCGGCCTTCGACCAGGCGGGGGCCCATGAACTGGACAACCATATAAAGGCCAGCCGGGCCCTGTTGGCCAAGGTCGGCGGGCAAGGCTTCCCGACCCTGGTGCTGGAGCGCGATGGTCGTTACCAGTTGCTCGACATCAGCCCCTGGCTGGGCAAACCCGAGGCCTTCGCCGACTGGCTGAAGACCTCCCTGGGCGCCGATAGCGGCCCTCACGATGGCGTGGTCCAGGCCTGTGGCCTGGACGGTTGCACACCCTGAACTCACCTGACCTGCGTGGAGTCACCCATGGATAACCTAGCGTTGATCAAGAGCACCTACGAAGGTGCCAACTCCCAGGAAAATGCGCGCAACACCGCAGCGGCCCTGGCCCCCGATGCCCGCTGGACCGAGGCGGCGGGCTTTCCTTATGCCGGCACCTATATAGGGTTCGAGGCGGTGCTGGAGCACGTCTTCAAGCGCCTGGGCTCGGAGTGGCAGGACTTCACCTTCAAGGTCGAGAACTATGTGGCCCAGGGCGACAAGGTGTTCGCCTATGGCAATTACCAGGGCGTCTACAAGGCCTCGGGCAAGCCGATCGATGTACGGGTGGCTCACTTGTGGACCCTTAAAGATGGCAAGGTCACTCACTTCGAGCAATTCGTGGACAGTCACACTGTGCAGCTGGCAATGCTCTAGCCCGCAGTTCTTAGAATATTTTCAGCTATTCAAAGACGATTCACGAAATTGACACGTTGTTAAAGGCGCAGATAGGATTCGCCCCAACGCCTGTGGCCAGGAGCCATATTTCAGAATAATAAAAGGCCCACCGTGCTCACCCGCGGTCGGGCTTTTTTGTTTCAACGGTAGAAGAGCGTTCAATCGCCATAGCCGCGGAGCTCACAGCGCGTCACCAAACCGTAATAAGGAAAATAAAATGTTTAAACAGCGGATCTGCTTGATTGCACTGGGGATTTTGAGCGCTACACAGGCCATGGCCGACGGCCAGGCCGACGCCAAGGGTTTTGTTGAAGACAGCAGCCTGAAAGTGCTGCTGCGCAACGCCTACATCAACCGTGACTATAAAGACCGTAACAAGGACAAGGCCGAGTGGGGCCAGGCTGCCATCGGCACCTTTTCTTCCGGTTTTACCCAAGGCACCGTGGGCGTGGGCGTTGACGCCTTCGGCCTGTACGCACTGCGCCTGGACGGCGGCAAGGGTCGCAGCGGTGCCGGCGGCATCGACTTCTTCAAGCAGGGTGACAGCGGTAGCGCTGCAGACGACCTGGCCAAGGCCGGTGCTGCAGTCAAGTTCCGTTTCTCCAACACTGTGCTGACCTACGGTGACCAGATGCCGGCCCTGCCGGTGCTGAACTACGACAACTCGCGCCTGCTGCCGGAAAGCTACACCGGTACCCTGATCACCTCCAAGGAGATCAAGGGCCTGGAGCTGAACGCCGGTCACTTCACCGCCGAATCGCGCAAGAGCGCCGAAGGCCGTGACAGTGGTGGCCTGAAGTCGATCAACGTATTGGGCGGTAGCTACCAGTTCACCGAACAGTTCAAGGGCGCGCTGTACGCATCCGACGTCGAAGACGTGCTGAAGAAACAATACGTGAACCTCAACTACGTGTTCCCACTGGCCACCGACCAGTCCCTGACCCTGGACTTCAACGGTTACCGCACCAAGCTGGACAAATCCTTCGCCAAGGACCTCAACGCCGGCGGCCAGGACAACAAGATCTGGAGCCTGGCGGCGACCTTCGCCACTGGCCCGCACTCGTTCACCGTCGCCCATCAGCGCAGCACCGGCGACAGCCACTTGGGCTACGCCTATGGCGGTTATCAGAAGTCCGGCTATGTGGGTGATGGCGGCAACACCATCTACCTGGCCAACTCCTACTGGTCCGACTTCAACGCCGAAGACGAACGCAGCTGGCAACTGGGCTACGGTCTGGACTTCGGCGCCTTCGGCGTACCGGGCCTGACCTACAACGTGGCCTACGTGCGTGGCGACAACATCACCACCGTCAACAGCACTGGTGGCAGCGAGCGAGAAATCTTCAACCAGCTCAAGTACGTAGTGCAGAGCGGCCCGGCCAAGGACCTGAGCGTCAAAGTGCGCAGCTCGGTTCTGCGTGTGTCGCAGAAGTCGTATGAGTACAACAAAGGTGGCAACGAACTGCGTGTGTTCGTCGACTACCCGATCAACGTGTTCTGATGAACGCCTGATCACCGCCTGATACCAGGTGGTTGCCACACGAAAAGCCCCGACTGGTTCGGGGCTTTTTCATGTCCGGGTTATTGTTTCTGGGGTTTTGCCTGCGAGGGCAGGTAGGTGTTTTCGTACCACTGTCGTTTCAAGGCGTCGCCTTCACGCTTGTAGGCAAACATTGCTTGCCACTGTTCACTGGCGAGCTGGAGCATTTTTCCCGGAATGTTTTGCGTCAGGTGGGTGAAGTAGCGCAGGTGATGAAGGTCCAGAATCTTCATGAGTTTGTTCAGCTGTATGGTTTCTGCGTCTTCACTTGTGTCTCTCAAGGCTTCATTCAAGAGGAGCGTCGGGATCACCAGGATGTAAGTGCCGGTGGCGCCCGTGAAGTCGGGAAGCCCGTCATCGAGTTGGTAGAGGATGTAGACGTACAGGTCTGCCCAGCGGCGCTTGAGCTGGTTGCTGATCAATTCCTCGCCGTTGCGGGTCTGCATCCAGGCTGTCTTGCGCGCCACGGGCAGTGCGGTGTTCAGTTCCCCGGCAAAGGCCAGGTGATGCAGCGGCCTATCTGTTTTGTCGACGCGCTTGGTTTTGACCTCCACTGCCCAGCCGTTCCAGGTTGTCCGGCAGAACCAGCTCTGGTCCTCTACCAACGGATCTGTGGTGATCTTGCACGCATCCAGCAGCGGTTGCGGGTAGCCAAAATAGATATCCGCCACATCGGTTTCGCCATTGTCTTCACTGGCCGGGTCGAACAGCTTGTTGTGCCGGTATCCGTAAGGCCGCTGGTTGGTCTTTGGATCAAAGTCGGGGCTATGGGCCGGCGGATTGTTGCGCTCGAATTCCTTGATCGCGGAAATGATGAATGACTCATACACCCGCCCGATCCAGCTGGGGTTGTTTTTGAGGATATTCAGCAGTCGTTCCGAGAGTTCCATTTGATAGGGGGTCCTTGGGGCAGGGAAAGCTAGGGCATGAATGGCCAAGTCGCGGGGCGCCGGGATTTTCAGCCAGTGGTTGGTGCATATCAATCTTGTTACAGTCCACCCCCCTGTCTCGTCACGGATGATTTCGATGTTCCGTACCCTGCTATCCGGCCTGTGCCTGCTGAGCGTCGCCAGCATCGCCCACGGCCAGCAAGCGACTGCGCCCGAGCAGTTGCTGAGCGACTTCTCCCGCTGCGATGCGCAGTTCTTCCAGAACCTGAATACCGCCCGACTGCCGACCGGCACCTTGAGCCTGGCCCGGTACGGTGCGGTAAGCGCGCCCAAGGTCATGAACCCTTTGCAGGAGGGCGGACGCTACCAGGCCTTCGAACAGCCGCTGCTGGTCAATGGCGTGCGCCTGGTGGGCTACTACAACGAAGCCCAGTCGCTGAAGTCGGTGGGCAACCTGCTGTTCTGGGGCTTTGTCGCCGAGGGCCAGCCCAAGGACGTGGCCGCGGCGCTCAAGCCGCTGCTGGTGGACAACAGCCGCCTGAAGGCAGACCGCAGCGCCATGAGCCGGGTGGAGATCCGCCGGGTCGGCGACCCCATCGACCAGTGGCGCACCGAAGGCCTGGCGGGCGGTGGCGTGGCTACGCCGTTCGGTTATGTCGAGCGCATCCTGAGCATCGACATCGGTACCACCCACGCACCGATTGCCGGACGCACCACGATCTTCTGCAGCTTGCAGGGTACGGTCACCGCGCCGTTGCTGCAGGTATATCGCCCTGACCTCAACGCCCATCTGCTGGATTGAAAAACATGCCTTCATTGTCTGTACGCGGGTCGCTCCTGCTTGTGTGTGCCCTTGCTGTGACTGGCTGCGCCAGCCTGCAGAGCCAGGACCAGATCAACTACGCCCATTGCCGCATGGTGGGCCAGGCTTCCAAGGCCGAAAAATTCGACGTGGTGCTGCAAGAGGCCGACCTGTGCCTTGAGAAGAACCAGCTGAGCCAGCCCATGCAGAGCCTGGTGTACTGGCTCAAATCCGATGCCTACGCCAGCTTCAAGCGTTATCCGGAAGCCATCGCTGCCAAGGAAAAATCCATCGAGTTGGGCCCCAAGCCCGATGCTCGGGCGGTGCTGGACCTGAGCCGTCTGTATCGCGAAGCGGGCAACCCGCAAAAGGCCCTGGAGCTGGTGCAGTCCAACCTTGACAACAACCTGGGCGAGGCTGGCAAGGGCAGCGGTTTCAACATGCCGACCTACTACCACTTGGGCCAGACGCTGTACGACCTGGGTCGCTACCGCGAGGCCGCGGAAGCCTACAGCACCGGCCTGTTGAAGCAGCCCGACTATGCCTGGGCCTTCTACCACCGCGGCCTGGCCTACGACAAACTGGGCCAGACCGACGACGCCCGCGCCGACTTTGCCAAGTTCGCCAAGCTGGTGAACCAGAAGTACGTCGAGCCGCAGCACCAGGCCAAGCTGGCCGAGTACAAGATCAAGCTGCCTTGAATGCAGCGTGGTTGATGCAATAAAAAAGGCTCGCCTGATCGCGAGCCTTTTTTTATCCGCGAACGCTGTTCGTCAGTCGTCCGGATTGATGGCGAACTTCAGCTGGTTGCCCTGCAGGTAGACCACCGCTTCACGGCCATGGATATCCACCGGCCGGGCCGACATTGCGTCGTGATCGGTGACTATCTTCGACAACTCCTTGCCCCGCATATCGACCCGCCAGATACAGGCCCGGGGCCCTTGGTTATCGAAGTACAGCACCGGGCGCGTGGTGCTCCAGGTCGGGTTGACGATGGCCCATCCGGCATCGGGCTGTTTCTGCTCGGTGATGTTCTCCGAATGGCTGCCCGCGTTGGCGCGGTCATAGTTCAGGGACAGCTGGCTGCTGTCGCGATTGAGGTCCTGCTCCACCCGCGCCCGGGCGTGCATGAAGGTGTTGGAGCCAACCTGGAACACCTGCTGGGTGCTGGAGGGCGCGCTGCGCGAACCCAGGCGGTAGACCATGCTTTGCTGCAACTGGCCCGCCAGCTGCTCGCGGTAGTAGAACTGGCCATCGACTATCCCGGCGTAGCGCGGCCCCTGGTCGTTGGCCCCGGGATTGGCCCAGCCGGCGAAGGCGATGTCCTGGGCGATGGGATGCAGCCCCGGCTGGTCATCGGCGTACTCATACAGGGTGCCGACATACACCGGCTTGCCCTGCTGATAGCGCCCGACAAACAGCACCACATGCAGCACCCCGGCTATCACCTGGGCATCGACGATCTGCTGGTCGCCCTGGGGCAGGGTGCTGTTGAAGGTGGCCAGGGTGAAGTTCTGCCAGTCGTCCGGGTCATAGACCAGGTACGCCTCGCCGGGAGCCAGTGGGCGCAGTGCGTCCGGGGCGGGCTCGGGAGGAATCGGCAGCGACGTGAGCATTTTCACCTGGGCCCGGTAGACCGACTCCAGGCAATCGGTGTCGGAGCAGGTATTGCGGGTGTTCTTCAACCAATGGCCTTGCAGCAGGCGGAACACCTGCAAGTGCTTCAGCGCCTGGTAGCGGCGGGTCATCTCCTCGTCCTTGGCGGACAGCGTCGGCGTGGCGCAGACAGTCTTTTCCACTTGGGTCGAGGCCTTGGCGCAGTCGAAGCCGGCGGCCTGCAGATCGGGCGTCAGCGCGCCCAGGGCGAGGCTCATGGCCGCCAGCGAGAGCAAAGGGAGCTTCATCAACACATCCTTGTCGAAAACGGGTCAGGGGGTCTGGAACGTCTGCAGATAGGCCAGCAGATTATCGATTTTTTCCTCATCGCTCAGCCCCCAGAAAATCATCCGGGTACCGGGCACCACGGCCTTGGGGTCTTCCAGGTACTGGATGAGCTTGTCCCGGCTCCAGACAATGCCCGAGGACTTCATGGCCGTCGAGTACTGGTAGTCCGCGGCGCTGCCGGCGGGGCGGTCGATGATGCCATTGAGCTGCGGCCCGAAGGAACTGCGTACCGAAGGCCCGATGTTATGGCAGCCGCTGCACAGGCGCTTGAACAGCTTGGCGCCGGCTTCGGCATCACCGGCCAGGGCCGGGGCGCTGAATAGCAGGGAGTGGAGCAACAGGGTCAGGATCGATACGGCGATGGGCTTCATGGGCGGCCTGCGTGCAGCTGGAATCGGCGGCTATTGGAGCATGAAGCGCATGCCTGGGGGGAGCCTTGCGATACAAGGCTCAGAAGCGCCCACTGATACCCAGCAGCGGGCCCTTCTGGACGATGTCGTAGACAAACCCGTCATGGCGATAATCGACCCCCATGGCCCGGTAGCCGGCCACCGCCGAAAAGCCCGGCAGGAACTCCCAGCCCGCCAGTGCGGCCAGGTCCCAGTCTTCCCGGGACTGCCCGGCGCCCGCCATGCCCCAGGCGGAGAGCCAGAACCGCTCGTTCACGGCGTAGTGCCCGCGCAACCCCGCCATCGCGTCGGCCCAGGTGGCCTTGTCCGAGCCCGACAGGCCCCCGGCCGGACCACCGTGCAGGGTGATGCTGGTGCTGCTGTACCAGACGCGCACGCCGCCGGCGATGTCCAGGCGATGATCGTCATCCCCCAGCACCTGGTAGCCGCCCCCGAGGAAACCCGAGGCGGTCTTGCTCTGCACCTCAAGCTTGGACGCCAGCGCTCCGGCTGGCAGCCGGTTGCGGGTGTCGGTGTCGATGTACATCAGGTCGGCGAGCACGCTGTAGGGGCCGCGCCGCGCTTCGCCCATCAGCATCACCGACATGTCGACACTGCGCGCGATGTCCGAGAAGTCGGACTTGATGAACTGGGTCCCTGTGCTGCGGTGGCCTACGTGCCCGCGGATCCCGGCGCCCCACACGTACGGGCCGCCGTTGAACCGCCAGCCATCGTCGTCTGCCGCCATGGCCACGGGCGGCAGGCTGGTTCCGGCGGTCGTCAAGGCGCCCAGCAGCAGCGCCAGGCGGGTACGCCGGTGCAGCAACGGTGAGTGCGGATGGTCACGGTGGATCATGCTGTTTCTCCGATCAGTGCTGGGTCAGCCCAAGAGCCACGCCTTCGGCTGCGCAGTCCTCGGCAGGCTTCAGGCCGGCCTGCTGCGCGGCCTTGACCTCCTCCTTCGCGGCCGCCAGGTCGGCGAGGAATGCCGGATTGCCATGCAGGCTGGCCACCGTCGCGGCCCCCATGATGCGGCCAGCGTCCACGTCGCTCTGCCAGTGGGCGTCGCAGATGACCCGGCTCTGGCCGTATGCCAGGCCACGGGTCATCAGTTCGGTGGCGCGGGCCGGGCTGATCTCGGCCAGGACCAGGCCCCAGGCCCAACCCGCGGCGGAGTGGCCGGAGGGCCAGGAGCCATCCGTGCGCAGCAGTGGCTCCATGTCCTTGCGGCACGTGCCTTCGTCATGCACCACGAAGGGGCGAGTACGGTTGTAGGCATTCTTTCCGGCGTAGGTGGAGCCCCCCGCATCCGTCAGGGTGCGCTGCATCAAGGTGTATAGATGGGGGGTGCTCTTTTCGCTGATCTGCGTGCCCAGCGCGCAAGAGAAGGTTTTCGCCGGGCCGGGGAATGACAGTTCTGCATCGGTTGCCGCGAGTTTCTCCCGGCTCGAGCCACGCAGCGCCAGCGCCGCACGCCGTGCTTCTTCATCCCGCGCGAGGGCCGCGGAGCCTGGTTTTGGCGGGGCTCCGAGCAAGGCCAGGCGTACAGGCAAGTCAGCCGGTTCAAGGTAGCCTGGCGCCAGCTTGAAGTGCGGGTCGGTGACCTTCGTGGCGGCGTCCTCGGCCAGCGCCCATGCCGACCAGAGCAGGCCGACCAGGGACAGTGTCACCGCGAAGGGTTCAGGTATTTTTTTCATCGTGCGTTCTCTTTTCTATCCATGACCACGGCTGATCAGAACCGGTACAAGGCGTCCAGATAGGCTCCGGCACCGACCTTTTCCCCCGTCAGCGGGCTGTCACGGGCGTCGGAGACCAGGGCGTAGGTCTTGATGCCACCTTCCAGCGCCAGCTGTGGCTGCCATTGCCAGGTCAGGCCCAGTTTCAAGGTCACGTCGCGCATCCCGCCACCGGGGTGGTATTCATCGAACCGGGTGCGTGCGGCTTGCTGGGCGGTGACGCCGAAGCGGGCCATCATGTCGTTCTCGTTGCTCCAGGTGCCGTACAGCGTCGAGTCCAGGGTCAAGGTCGAAGACAGCGGGTAGGTGGTGGCGACCCCGGCTTCCAGGTACGTCGTACGGCCCAGGCTTTCGCCACCGTAATTGCGCCTCTGGCTCGATTGCAGGCCGCGTACGAACAAGCGGCCGGCGGGCAGGATCCAGTACGCTTCCGCCCCCACCAGGGCGGTGCTGTCCAGGTTGCCCATGCCCCGCAGGTAGTCATCACGGCCGTCCAGGGTGTGAATGCGTTCCTTGCGCCCCGGGTCATAACCCACCAGCAGGGCCACGCCGAAAGGCGCCAGCCCCGGCAGATCCCACCGCAGCCCTTCCGGAAAGGCCGCGGTAAAGGTGCCCCAGTCCTGGGTCGGCATGACCGCCTTGAGCTTCAGTGACGGGAAGGCGGCGTAGTGAGAAGCGCCCTGGTACAACGGGCCAACAGCCAAGCCGCCGCCTACCGTCACCGCTGGCGTGCCGCCTGAATCGGCCGGGGCAGCCTGGGCAGGCGGCGCCAGCATCAATGCAAGGGCTGCACCTAGGGAGAACACCACGGGAGACCTGAAAGAATGTGAATGATCCTTGAGTGTCATTGTTCATTTCCTTGGGGGTGAACTCTGTAGTGCAGAGCCATTGCTGAGTTGATCACCAATATTCAACTTGCAGGTGCTGGTATCCGAGGCGAGTGCAGGCCGGTAAACCCCCGGCGCAAGCGCTGGCCTCATGGATCGCCCCAGTGCGTTTACAAGTACCGATGGCAGGAGTCCGTCGTTTCGACAAACTTGCACTTGCTCGAATAATCGAATTTACAAATCGACGGGCTCGGGCGTTGGAAAACGCCATTGGCCACTGAGTATTTCGTTACTCGGTCGATAGAGCCTGACGGTGTAGTTCCAGCCGGGTGTCGTAACCAGGCAATTGACGACCTTGGCCTCGCACCCCCCGAACTGGATGACAATTGAACCATCGGCACTTTTCTTGGCAGTGAGGTTGTTCAGCGAATAGGCGTCATAGGGGTTTTTCTGAAAGTACCCGTCGGCGTTGTAAACACTCACAGACCAGAAACTCTTGACCGGTACCTGTTCAACCTTGAGCCGGTAGACGGTTTTTCCATCGTTGTGCGGCAATACTGCTCCGAGGTAGATGGCGTCCCTGCTCGGGTTGCCGCCCCAGCCCGTTGCGGTTCCGATCAGGTGGCGCACCGGATCGACCCTGCCTTTCGGGCCAAAGGACTGGTTGTAGTCGGGAAGGGTCGAACCCAGAACAGCCAGGGCATCACGCACTTTTTTCTGGCTCGCCTGATCCCACTTCGGAACCACGAACTCCCCGTGCCTGGCCTGGCTGACCTGGATGGCGTCCTGCAGCGCATGCACCTGCTCGAGGTCTTTGCGATCCGTGGGGTCGAAGAACAGGCGGATAGCGACAAATACATAGCGTGTGCCGATGTCCTCTTTCGCCAGCGTATGGGGACCGGGCCCATAAATGACTGCCGGCACGTAGTGATCTTCGTTGACCACTTGCATCGACATGAACCTCTCACCGGCTTCAGGCAAGGTGACAGTCACCGGGCCGGCATCGAGATCGAACACCGCTGACGAGTAAAGCGTGTCCCTGTTCATGCGGATGACATCCTGAGCGTCGATGGCAACCGCTTCGCGGCTGTGAACAAACCGCCCCAAGCCTCCACTCTTCACACTCTTGCCCATGTAGAGGTCGGACTCGGCGCGAGCAAAGTTATCGACATTTACCCGCACCGGCGCATCAGCGGATGACTGAGCGTGTGCACTGGCAAAAGTGGCCAGCGTCAGGGCGACGATGCAGGCCGTGGATGAATCGGGCATGTAAACCTCTAGCTCTTTTAAGTGGGCATTACCTTTTCAGACTTTATAAGAACACCCTGCTGGAAACTTGCCATTTGGTGCCAAAAGCACAACAGGCAAGTACCGCGAAGTGGGTTATTTGAAGGCGCCCGATAGTAGGGCGAGAGGGTCAGGCGAAGAGGTTAACGATCATCTTTCAAGAGCGAGCGGTAGCGCGACGGCGAACTTCCGGTCCAGCGCTTGAAGGCTCGGGTAAAGTGCGCCTGATCACTGTAGCCCACCATGTAGGCAATCTCGGTCGCGGTGTATTTGCCGCTGGCAATCAATTGCAGTGCTTCGCTGCGACGGGTCTCGTCACGCAGGTCTTCGAAGTCGATGCCGCAGTACTTGAGGCGCCGCTGTAGCGTTCGGGAAGACAAGCCGATGTTTCTTGAAATAGCGGTAAGTTTGGATCGATCCTGATCCGCGATCCGTTCGATCAGCACACCGGCGGCTTGCGCGGTCGACTTCAAGGCCTCGGTGACTTTCCAGGCGTCATCCCGGGCAGGTTGCAGAGGGGTGTCGAGCAGCTCACGATCGAATTCGATCATGTTGTGCTTCGCGTTCATGTGCAGATTCGGCCCCAGGTACTCCTCCAGCGCCTCATCTCCTCGCTCCCGCGGGTTTTGCAGATGCACCCGTATGGCGCAAGGCTCGCCGGACATGAGCGGCACTTTCCTCAGCAGCGCCAGAGTGCCGAGAATGACCTGTTTCGGATCAGCCCCGTGCTGCCCGGTGAATTGCTGGATCAGCTTCGTCGTACGGCCTTCGGTAACGATTCTTACGTCACTTCCTTGATGCAGTAAGTCCGTATGGATCGCTGCCACTGCGCACGCCTGGGCAAGGTTGGTCGAACCCAGGATCAACCCGCCCCAGGCGCCGAGTGAGCGTACTTCGATCAGATGCCCCACCGTTGCACCCGCGAAGGGGTCCTGTGCGACCGCGGCCATTTCATTGGCGATGTGAAAACAGGTCGCTCGCGGCACCCAGGCATCCGGGTATTGAAAAACCTGCGGGGAAATCCCGTAACGCCGGAAGAACTCCAGCGGCGACACCCCGCGCATGCTCAGGTAGGGCGCTATTTGCTGAAGCGTGCTGAGTTTGATGGAGGGCGTTGCATGGGTCATGAGCGGTTGCACCTGGTTCAAAGGCCGTGCACGTGAAGAACGTCCGAGTCCGCAGGAAACACTAGCGCAAAACACCTGCCGGAGTCGTGCTGGCGATGTGCATTAAACACGAAGGACATTGTGCTTGTGGGACTTGCGAAGAAGGGTGAGGGGGCTGAAGCGCGGCGATACCGGGTCCAGCAAGGTGCTGAAGGCATCGGGAGAGGATTGTTTGACCCTGGAAACAACAAAGCCCTCGCATCGCTGCGAGGGCTTTGTTTTGTATGGTGCCGGCACCAGGAGTCGAACCCGGGACCTACTGATTACAAGTCAGTTGCTCTACCAACTGAGCTATACCGGCGTGTCAGGGCGACGATTATAGCGATTGGCGGGCTTCTGTAAACCCCTGAAATCTGACTATTTTTGCGAAGCGCTCAGGGCCGCGTCCGCTGGCAAACGATTGGCTGGCCCTCCTCAGGAGCCTTGCGCTATCGATTCGGCGAGGATGCACAGCAACTCGAACATCAGGGTCGCGCCCACCAGGGCGGTGGCACCGCCGACGTCGAAGGGCGGCGAGACTTCCACCACGTCGGCGCCGACCAGGTTCAGGCCGCGCAGGCCGCGGATCATCTGCTGGGCCTGGAGGGTGGTCATGCCGCCGATCTCCGGGGTGCCGGTGCCGGGGGCGAAGGCCGGGTCGAGCACGTCGACGTCGAAGCTGATGTAGGTCGGGCCGTCGCCCACCACGCGCCGGGCTTCGGCCAGGGTGGCTTCGACGCCGATGTCGGCGAACTCTTCCATGTGGATCACGCGAATCCCGCAGTCCCGGGCGAAAGCCTCGTCGTCGGCGCTGTAGATCGAACCGCGAATGCCGATCTGCACCGTGCGCTTGGGGTCCAGCAGGCCTTCTTCGATGGCGCGGCGAAAGGGCGTGCCGTGGGTGTAGAGGTTGTCGCCGAAGTAGCGGTCGTTGGTGTCGGAGTGGGCATCGAAGTGCACCATGCCGATGGGCCGGTGGCGGGCCAGGGCGCGGAAGATCGGCAGGGTCACCAGGTGGTCGCCACCCACCGCCAGGGGCACGGCGCCGGCCTGGTGCAATTGGCTGAAGAAACCTTCGATCTGTTTCAGCGAATCCAGCAGGTCGATGGGGTTCACCGGTGCATCACCCAGGTCACCGACCCGGACCAGGTCATAAGGGGCGATGCGGCTGACATGGTGCACCTTGCGCATCAGGCTCGACTGGTTGCGCACCTCCCGCGGGCCGTGGCGGGCACCGGCACGGTTGGTGGTGCCGCCGTCCCAGGGCACGCCCACCAGGGCGATCTGCACCTGGGCCGGGTCGTTGAACAGCGGCAGGCGCATGAAGCTTGGAATGCCGGCGAAGCGTGGGACCAGGGCGGCATCCACGGGTTGGGGAAAGGGCTTGGACATGGCGGGGTTCCTTGTTCGCTGTGAAGGATTTATTCGGTGGCGCTGCGCAGTGCCGGTGCCGCCCGGCTTGTCAGGCTGACGCCGACAAAGGTCAGCAGGCTGACCCCAAGCCCGTAGTAGATCGGGGTGTTGGCGAGAATGCCGTCGCGGACCATGAACGCGATCACCGTCAGGCTGCCGGTGAGCATGCAGGCGATGGCGCCCCTGGCCGAGGCGCGGCGCCACAGCAGCGCGCCCATGATCGGCACCAGCAGGCCGCCCACCAGCAGGTTGTAGGCGATGCTCAGCCCGGCGATCACGTCGTTCACCAGGCACGCCATCAACAGCATCGCCGCCCCCAGCCCGAGGGTGATCCAGCGGCTGCTGGCCAGGTGGTTTTCCCCGCCCCGGGTAAGGAAGCGGCTGTAGATGTCTTCCTTGAGCACCGTGGCCGAAGCCAGCAGGCAGGCGCTGGCGGTGGACATGATGGCGGCCAGGGCAGCGGCCACCACCAAGCCGCGCAGGCCGGCGGGCAACACGCTGCGGGTGATTTCGGCGAAGGCGTTTTCCGCCACCGCCAGGTCCGGCAACAGCAGCTTGGCGGCGGCCCCCACCAGGGCGCAGGCGGCGCCATAGAACATGCAGTAGATCCCGGCGCCAAGCCCGGCGTAGCGCACCACGCTTTCACTGCGGGCGGTGAACAGCCGCTGCCAGATGTCCTGGCCGATCAGGGCGCCGAAGAAGTACAGCAGGAAGTAGGTGAGGATGGTGTCCAGGCCGATATTGCCCAGCTCGAAGAAGCCCGCCGGCAGGTTGGCCTGCAAGGCTTCCAGGCCGCCGGCCTGGCCCAGGCTCATGGGCAGCAGGACGCCGAAGATCCCCAGGGTCATGATCACGAACTGGATGATGTCGGTGAGGGTCAGCGACCACATGCCGCCGATCACCGAGTAGAAGATCACCAGGCCGCCTCCGCAGAGGATCGCTGTGATCCGCGGGATCTCGAACACCACTTCGGTGATCGAGCCGATGGCGATGGTGGCGGTCACCGCCACCATCAGGTCGTAGGCGACCATCACGCAGCCACCGATCAGCCGCGAGGACGCCTGATAGCGCTGCTCCAGGATCTGGGTCACGGTAAAGACCCGCAACTGGGCAATTTGCCGGGAGAACACCAGGCTCAGCACGATGATCCCCAGGCCCAGCATGAACACCAGCCACAGCCCGGAAATGCCGTAGCTGTAGCCCAGGCGCACCGAGCCTATGGTGGAAGCGCCGCCGAGCATCACTGCCGACAGCGTGCCCAGGTACAGGGCCGGGCCCAGGCGGCGCCCGGCCACCAGAAAGTCATCCTGGCTTTTCACTTTGCGCATGCCCCACCAGCCGAGGCCGGCCATCAGCAGGACGTAGATCGCCATTACCAGATAATCGAGTGCCATAACCGTCGCTTCCTTTTGTTTTTGTTGTTGAAGGCAGGTCGGCGCAGCGTAGGTGGCAGGGGTTGCCGGGTACATCCCGGCAGGCACAAGCTGGCTTGTGTTTTGTGGAAAGTGCCTGGGTGGCAGTGAAGGCTGCGGGCTCTCGGCCGATAGCCTGTGCGGGCCCGGTGGCCGCCTCAGTCAAAGGAAACTTCAGTGATGAATCTCGCAACTCCGACCCTGCTGGCCGCGTTGGCGTTGCTCGGCGCTTGCAGTGTCAAACCGGTACAGCCCTATTCGGAACCGCCCCTGAGCGTGCCGACCGCGCAGTTGCGGGTGATCACCAACGGCGAGGTGCGCGGGGACGCCTATGCCGGGTGCCTGGGGGACAGCAAGCGCCTGGCCAAGGCCGGGCGTTTCGGCAGCGATCAACAGGCCAACATCAACTACCCGCAGTTCCCGGTGCAGCCCCGGCAGATCGACATGCTGCCCAGGTTCGCGCCGAAACTGCCGGCCTACGCAGGGGCGATCCGCAGGGGCGAGGGCGCCTACAACGAGATCGCCACCGAGTACCGGGTACCGGCGGGCCGGCCTTTCCTGCTGGAAGGCGGGGGCGTGGCGGCAGGTGGCTATGGCAGCACCTACAGCACCTGCCCCGAGGTGAGGAAGGTGGTGCTGTTCGAGCCGGGCAAGAGCTACGAGGCCTATGTCGGCCTGAACTACATCCCCCAGGCGAACGGCGAAACCGCAGCCATGTGTGCCTTTGCGGTGTACCAGTTGTTGCCCCTGGGCAAGCCGGGAGCGGTCATGCCGATGGCGGTCCAGGCCAAGCCGCCGGTGGACAGCAAGTGCCCGGGTAGCTGAGCCGTTGGACGGTAGCCCCGGCCTGGGGTAGCAGGCCGGGGGTGAGGGCAGGTCTAGGCCTCCCAGCCCGCGTCGCGCACCGCCTGTTGCACAAGTGGATGCAATTCGGCCCCTTGCTGCTCGGTCTGCCAGGCCAGCAGTTCCTTGCGCATGCCTGGGGTCCAGAACATCTGCATGTGGTTGCGCACGTTGAGCACGGCCTGTACCTGGTCCGGCTCATTGGCGAAGTACGAGGCGATCTGGTTGGCCATCTTGATCAGGTTGGCGGTGCTCATCGGCGCACCTCCGCCTTGCCGCCCCGGGAGCGGCCACGCTTGTCCAGCAGGCGATGCTGCTCTTCGCTGAATGCCTGGTAGCGCTTCTGCCATTCGGAAGGGTGGTAGACGCGGCTGACTTCCACCGCGGTGACCTTGTATTCCGGACAGTTGGTGGCCCAGTCGGAGTTGTCGGTGGTGATCACGTTGGCCCCCGATTCGGGGAAGTGGAAGGTGGTGTAGACCACCCCCGGTGCCACCCGCTCGGTGACCCGGGCCCGCAGCACGGTCTGCCCGGCGCGGCTGCCGATGCCCACCCAATCGCCTTCGTTGATGCCCCGGCTCTCGGCATCGGTGGGGTGGATTTCCAGTCGGTCCTCGGCGTGCCAGGCGACGTTGTCGGTACGCCGGGTCTGGGCGCCGACGTTGTACTGGCTGAGGATGCGGCCGGTGGTCAGCAGCAGCGGGTAGCGACCGTTGACCTTCTCGTCGGTGGGCACGTAGCCGGTGAGCATGAAGCGCCCCTTGCCACGCACGAACTCGTCGATGTGCATGGTCGGCGTGCCGTCCGGCGCGGCGTCGTTGCACGGCCATTGCAGGCTGCCGTGGCGGTCCAGGCTGGCGTAGCTGACGCCGGTGAAGGTCGGGGTCAGGCGGGCGATCTCATCCATGATTTCCGAGGGATGGCTGTAGTGCATCGGGTAGCCCAGGGCCGCGGCCAGGGCCAGGGTGCCTTCCCAGTCGGCCTTGCCGCCCAGCGGTTCCATGACCTTGCGCACCCGGGAGATGCGCCGTTCGGCGTTGGTGAAGGTGCCGTCCTTTTCCAGGAACGAGCTGCCCGGCAGGAACACGTGGGCGAACTTGGCGGTTTCGTTGAGGAAGATGTCCTGCACCACCACGCATTCCATGGCCGACAGGGCCGCGGTCACGTGCTGGGTGTTGGGGTCGCTCTGGGCGATGTCCTCGCCCTGGCAGTACAGGCCCTTGAAGCTGCCGCCCAGGGCTGCTTCGAACATGTTGGGAATGCGCAGCCCGGGATCGGCCTGCAGGGTGACGTTCCAGGCCTGCTCGAACTGCTGGCGCACCACCTGGTTGGAGATGTGCCGATAGCCCGGCAGCTCGTGGGGGAAGGAGCCCATGTCGCAGGAACCCTGGACGTTGTTCTGCCCTCGCAGCGGGTTCACGCCCACCCCTTCGCGGCCGATGTTGCCGGTGGCCATGGCCAGGTTGGCGATGCCCATGACCGAGGTGCTGCCCTGGCTGTGCTCAGTGACCCCCAGGCCGTAGTAGATCGCCGCGTTGCCGCCAGTGGCGTAGAGGCGGGCAGCGGCACGGATATCGGCGGCGGGCACGCCGCAGATGGCGCCGAGCACTTCCGGCGAGTTGTCCGCGCGGCTGACGAAGGCGCTCCACAGGGCGAAGGCCTCGGGCTCGCAGCGGGCGCTGACGAACTCCTGGTCGACCAGCCCTTCAGTGACTATCACATGAGCCAGGGCATTGAGCATGGCCACGTTGGTGCCCGGGCGCAGGGCCAGGTGCAGCTCGGCGCGGGCGTGCACCGAGTCCACCAGGTCGATGCGCCGCGGGTCGATGACGATCAGCTTGGCCCCTTCACGCAGGCGCCGTTTGAGCTGGGAACCGAACACCGGGTGCGCGTCGCTGGGGTTGGCGCCCATCACCAGGATTACGTCGGCCTGCATCACCGAGTCGAAGCTCTGGGTCCCGGCGGATTCTCCCAGGGTCTGCTTGAGGCCGTAGCCGGTGGGCGAGTGGCAGACCCGGGCGCAGGTGTCGACGTTGTTGTTGCCGAAGGCCGCCCGCACCAGCTTCTGCACCAGGTAGGTTTCCTCGTTGGTGCACCGGCTGGAGGTGATGCCGCCGATGGAGTCGCGGCCGTACTTGAACTGGATGCGCCGCAGTTCGCTGGCGGCGTAGGTCACTGCTTCGTCCCAGCTGACTTCCTGCCACGGGTCGCTGATGTGCTTGCGAATCATCGGCTTGGTGATGCGGTCCGGGTGGGTGGCGTAGCCCCAGGCGAAGCGGCCCTTGACGCAGGAGTGGCCGTGGTTGGCCTGGCCGTTCTTGTCCGGAACCATGCGCACCAGCTGGTCGCCCTTCATCTCGGCGCGGAACGAGCAACCCACGCCGCAGTAGGCGCAGGTGGTGATCACCGCCCGCTCCGGCTGGCCCATCTGCACCACGCTCTTTTCCATCAGGGTGGCGGTGGGGCAGGCCTGCACGCAGGCGCCGCAGGACACGCATTCGGAGTCCAGGAAGTTGTCGCCACCGGCCGCCGCAACCCGGGATTCGAAGCCCCGGCCGCTGATGGTCAGGGCGAAGGTGCCCTGGGTTTCCTCGCAGGCGCGCACGCAGCGGTTGCAGACGATGCACTTGCTCGGGTCGTAGTCGAAGTAAGGGTTGGAGGTGTCTTTCTGATCCTGCAGGTGGTTGGCGCCGTCATAGCCGTAGCGCACTTCCCGCAGGCCCACCTGGCCGGCGACGGTCTGCAGTTCGCAGTTGCCGTTGGCCGAGCAGGTCAGGCAGTCCAGGGGGTGGTCGGAGATGTACAGCTCCATCACGTTGCGGCGCAGGGTCGCCAGTTTCGGCGTTTGCGTATGCACCACCATGCCTTCGCTGACCGGGGTGGTGCAGGAGGCCGGGTAGCCGCGCATGCCGTCGATCTCCACCAGGCACATGCGGCACGAGCCGAAGGCTTCCAGGCTGTCGGTGGCGCAGAGTTTGGGAATGGTGGTGCCCATCAGGGCCGCGGCGCGCATCACCGAGGTGCCCTGGGGCACGCTGATGCTGCGCCCGTCGATGTTCAGGCTGACCTGCACCTGGCTGTCGCGGGCCGGGGTGCCGAAGTCCACGGCATTGAGATCGATATCTGTGGCTGGGTCGAAAAGAGTGATCATTGCTCGGCCTCCGAGGGCGCCAGACCGAAGTCGGCGGGGAAGTGCTTCAGGGCGCTGGCCACCGGGTAGGAGGTCATCCCGCCCAGGGCGCACAGCGAGCCGTATTGCAGGGTGTCGCACAGGTCCTTGAGGATCAGCGCCTGCTCATCGCGGCGGCCTTGATCGGGAGCGGCCAGCAGGCGGTCGATGACCTCCACGCCGCGGGTCGAGCCGATGCGGCACGGGGTGCATTTGCCGCAGGATTCCTCGGCGCAGAACTGCAGGGCGAAGCGCGCCATGCGGGCCAGGTCCAGGCTGTCGTCGGCCACCACCACGCCACCGTGGCCGAGCATCGCGCCCATGGCGGCGAAGGCTTCGTAATCCAGCGGCGTATCGAACTGCGAAGGCGGTACCCAGGCGCCGAGCGGGCCGCCGACTTGCGCAGCCTTCAGTGGCCGGCCGCTGGCGGTGCCGCCGCCATAGCCTTCCACCAGCTCGCGCAGGGTCAGGCCGAAGGCCCGTTCCACCAGGCCGCCGTGACGCACGTTGCCCGCCAGTTGGAAGGGCATGGTGCCCAGGGACCGGCCCATGCCGTAGTCGCGATAGAACGCCGCGCCCTTTTCCAGGATCAGCGGCACCGAGGCCAGGGTCAGCACGTTGTGCACCAGGGTCGGCTGGCCGAACAGGCCTTGCAGCGCCGGGATCGGCGGCTTGGCGCGGACGATGCCGCGCTTGCCTTCCAGGGAGTCCAGCAGGGCGGTTTCCTCGCCGCAGATATAGGCCCCGGCACCGACCCGCACTTCCATGTCGAAGGCCTGGCCGCTACCGCCGGCATTGGCCCCGAGATAACCGGCATCCCGGGCGATGTCCAGGGCCTCGCGCAGGGTGGCCACGGCCTGGGGGTATTCCGAGCGCACGTAGATATAGCCGTAGCTGGCGCCGACTGCGATGCCGGCAATGGCCATGCCTTCGATCAGCAGGAACGGGTCGCCCTCCATCAGCATGCGGTCGGCGAAGGTGCCGGAGTCGCCTTCGTCGGCGTTGCACACCACGTACTTCTGCTGCTGCGGCGTGTCGCGCACGGTGCGCCATTTGATCCCGGCGGGGAAGGCCGCGCCGCCACGGCCGCGCAGGCCGGAATCGAGCACCGCGGCCACGGTCTGCTCGCCGCCCAGGGCGATGGAGCGGGTCAGGCCCTCGAAGCCGCCGTGGGCTCGGTAGTCGGCCAGGGACAGCGGCCGGGTAATGCCGGCGCGGGCGAACAGCAGGCGTTGCTGGTTCTTCAGGTAGGGCAGGTCTTCGACCCGGCCCAGGGCCAGGGGATGGCTTGCGGCATCGCCTTGCAGGGCGTCCAGCAGCGCCGGTACGTCGGCGGCGCCCACCGGGCCGAAGCCCAGGCGCCCGTCCGGGGTATCGACTTCCAGCAGCGGCTCCAGCCAGTACAGGCCACGGGAGCTGGTGCGTTGCAGTTGCAGCGGCAGCTGGCGCTGTTCGGCCTGGGTGGCGATGGCCTTGGCCACTTCATCGGCGCCCACGGCGCGGGCCAGGGAATCACAGGGCAGGTAGAGGCTGGGCATCACGCGTCCTCCCGGCAGCTGTCGAGCAGCGCGTCCAGGCGCTCGGCGCTCAGGCGTGCATGCAACTGGCCATCCAGCTCCAGGGCGGGCGAGCAGGCGCAGGCCCCCAGGCAATACACCGGCCGCAGGCTGATGTTGCCATCGGCGCTGCTGCCGTGGTCGTCCAGTTGCAGGCGCTCGCGCAGTTGCGCCGCCAGTTGCTCGGCGCCGCGGCTCTGGCAGGATTCGGCGCGGCACAGGCGCAGGATGTGCCGCGCCGGCGGCGAGGTACGAAAGTCATGGTAGAAGCTGATTACCCCGCGAACTTCGGCCTGGCTCAGGTTGAGGCTGTGGGCTATTTCCGGGATGGCGGGATCGGGGATGTAGCCGAGCTCTTCCTGGATCTGGTGGAGGATCGGCAGCAGCGCGCCCGGGGAGTCTTTGTGGCGCTCCAGCAGGCGGTGGATCAGAGGCAGGTGCAGTGTTTCATCAGGCATACAGCATTCCTCACGGTCACGGACACACCTGGTGGTTGTCGGCTGTCCGAAAGTGTCGGCTGCGGCGCTGGTTGCCGCGTCACGGTAGCGCGGCGTTTCAGGCCGTTGGCCATGCACCCTGAATGGGCATCTTGTTGTACCCGGCGCGGTCGTTGCCGCACCTGTTCAGGGCATAAAGGGCAGCTTGACACGCTGCTTCTGGTTCATCTGCACGAAAGCGACTTGTTCGGTTCCATCTACGACCACCCATTGAGTCTAGAAGAGCCTGGGCAACCGGGTGGGCGAGCGGGGCACTATCGGATAAAACGCGGGGAGTGAGGGATGACTTCGGTCAGCTCGGAAGCGAATAGCCAGGGAGTAGGGTGGGCCCCGTGGCGAGGGAGCAAGCTCCCTCGCCACAGGCGCTAGGAGCGGGCGCGGCGCTGGGCGGCGTACTGCAAGGCCAGGCGGCCCACGAGTACCAGCAGGGTCAGGCCGATCAGCAGCACCGAGATCGCCGCCACGCTGGGGTCGACGTTATCGCGCAGGCCGCTCCAGATCCGCCGCGGCAGGGTGTTGACGTCGACACTGGTGATGAACAGGGTCACCGCCACTTCCTCCCAGGACAGGGCAAAGCTCAGCAGCGCGGTGGAGAAGATCCCCAGCTTGAGGTTCGGCAACATCACCAGGAAGGTGGTCTGCATCAGGCTCGCCCCCAGGTTGCGCGAGGCCAGTTCGATGCGCCGGTCCACCTGGCTCAGCGCCACCAGCATGGTCACCACGCCGTAGGGCACCACCATCACCACATGGGCGATCACCACCCCGGGCAGGGTGTCGTAGCCCCAGCCCGGGGCGATGCGCCCGAGGTTGGTTTCCATGAAGTACAGCACCAGCGCCGAGATCACCGGCGGAATGGCCATGGGCAGCAGCACCAGGCCGATCAGCAGGGTTGCCAGGCGCGAACGCAGGTACCAGATGCCGAGGCTGAAACTCACCGCCAGCAGGGTGGCGATCAGGCTGGTGGCGCTGGCGATGGCCAGGCTCTGGCCGATGCTCGACAGCCAGTCGGGGTTGCTCAGCAGCGCCTCGTAGTGGCGCAGCGACCAGTGGCCGTCGGGCATCGACAGGTAGCGTTTGGCGGTGAAGGAAACCGGGATCACCGTCAGCAGCGGGAACAGCATGAAGGCCATGGCGACCACGGCGATCAGCCGGGTACTCAGGGCAGTGCGATGTGTATTCATAGTGACCTCAACCCACCAGTCGATTGACACGGGTGATGCGCATCAGCAGCCAGATCAGCGCGCTGACCAGGGTCAGCAGCACCAGGCTCAGGGCCGCGCCCAGGCCCCAGTTGCTGGTCTGGAACATCTGCAGGAACACGTATTCGGCAATCATCACCGTCTGCCCGCCACCCAGCAGCACCGGGGTGATGAAGAAGCCCAGGCAGAACACGAAGACCATGATGAAGGCCCCCAGCAGCCCCGGCAGGGTCTGCGGCAGCAGCACCTGCCAGAAGGTGCGCAGGGCGCCGGCCCCCAGGCCGCGTGAGGCCAGCAACACCCGTTGATCCAGCTGGCGCATGCTCGACAGTAGAGGGAACAGGGCATAGGGGATCATGAAGTGCAGCATGCCGATCACCACCCCCAGTTCGTTGCGGGTCAGTTGCAAGGGGTGATCGATCCAGCCCAGGGACAGCAGGCTGTCGTTGACCACGCCGTTGCTGCGCAGGGCGATCAGCCAGCCGAAGGCCCGCACCAGCACCGAGATCCAGAACGGGATGAACACGCAGATCTCCACCATGCGTTGCCAGAACGGCGGGCTGAACACCCAGCAGTAGGCCAGCAGGTAGCCGATCACCAGGGCCAAGAGGCTCACGGTCAGGCACAGGCGCAGGGTGCGCAGGAGCATGTCGTGGATCGCCGGATCGGTTGCGATGCGCTGGTACTGCCCGAAGCCTGTCTCCGGCAGGGTGAAGCTCCAGCTCACCACGCCGAAGAACGGCAACAGATAGAACACCACCAGCAGCAGCGGCAGCGGGAACAGCAGCAGGCTGCGTTCCAGGCGTGCGGTTCGGGTTGCACTCATGGTCGGCGGCTCATTTGGACAGGTGGGTCAGGTACTGCTCCAGGGTGCTGGAGTAGTGGTCGGCGTACCACTGGGTGTCGAGGAAGATCTGCTTCTTCATGTTGGCTTCGGAGGCGCAGTTGATCTCCCGCTGTTCGGCGCTCATCAGTTGCTGGGTGGCGGCGTTGGACGGGCCGTTGCCCAGGGCCTCGAACAGCTTCAGTTGCCCGGCCGGCTGCAAGGCGTGCTGGATGAACTGCATGGCCGGTGCGGTGCCCGCGGGGTTGCCCTTGAGCACGCCCCAGCTGCTGGCGTTGAGGAAGGCATGGTCGAAGCCCCACTTGATGCGGCCGCCGCTGTCTTCGTGGAGCAGGGTGGCGCGGGTGTGCCAGATGGCGCCCATGGAGGCTTCGCCTTCGATCATCAACTGCTGGCTTTCCGCACCCGAACCCCAGAACGACAGGACATGGGGCTTGAGCTCATCGATCTTGCGCAAGGCCCGGGGCACGTCCAGCGGGTACAACTGCTCGGCGGCCACGCCATCGGCCAGCAGCGCGGCTTCGAGCATGCCGTTCATCCACTTGTAGAGGGTGCGCTTGCCGGGGAATTTCTCCACGTTCCAGAAATCCGCCCAGTCCTTGGGACCGTTGTCGCCGAACTTCTGGCTGTCCCAGGCGATCACGTAGCTGAACAGGTAGCCGGCGATGCCGTGCTCGTGGGACAGCGACGGCGCCACCAGGTCCCGCTGCACCACGCTGTAGTCCAGGGGTTGCAGGACCTTGTCGCGGCCCAGGGTCATGGCGCTGTAGCTGTCCACGTCCACCACGTCCCAGCTCGGCCGGCCGCTGGCCAACTGCGAACGGATGGCCCCTTCGGTGGGGCCGGCGCCGTCGATGCGTACCGGGATGCCGGTGCTCTTGGTGAAGCTGTCGGTCCAGGCGCTGCGAAAGGCATTGAGTGCGTCGCCGCCCCAGTTGACCACCACCAGGGGCTTGTCGGCGGCCCAACTGATACCGCTGCGCAATGCCAGGGGCACCGCCGCCAGCAGGCCCATGGCCTGGAGGAAGGTGCGGCGGCTAACCTGCCCGCCGCGGGCTTTTTCGATGAGGATTTCAATGCAGTCGCGTTGATGGTGCTGGCTCATGGGGCAAGTCCTCGCGAGGCCGGTGCAGGGCGCGCCGGCCGATTATTGTTATGGGAGAGCTGTGCGCGATGGGGAAGCGGCCGGCTCAGGCTTCCAGCAGGAAGCTGTGGCGTACCGGCCAGCTCAGCCACACCGGGGTGCCGCTGGGCAATCGGGCACCGGGGTGGTCGCCGGGCACCGAGAGGTTCACCGGTGCCAGTTCCGGGCTGATGTTCAGCGCCAGGTGGGTGCTGGAGCCCTGGTACACCCGCTCGCCGAGGCAGGCGGGCAGCACGTTGTGCTCGCCGGCTTGCGGGCGCTCGGTGTGCAGGGTCATGTGTTCCGGGCGTACCGCCAGCAATTGCGGCTGGCTGCTGATTTCCCCGGACGTGGTGGCCTGCAGCGGGCTGTCGCCAAAGCGTCCGCTGGCCTGGCTGCCGTTGCGGGAAATGCCCTGCAGCGGGAACAGGTTCATCTTGCCCAGGAACTCGGCGACGAAGCGGTTGCGCGGGCGGTCGTAGATGGTTTCCGGGGTGTCGATCTGTGCCAGCCGCCCCTGGTTGAAGATGGCAATGCGGGTCGACAGCGCCAGGGCTTCACCCTGGTCATGGGTGACGAAGACGAAGCTGGTGCCGACCTGGCGGTGAATGCGCTGCAGCTCGGTCTGCAGTTGCTCGCGCAGGTTCTTGTCCAGGGCCGACAGCGGTTCGTCCAGCAGCAACATGTCCGGCTCGAATACCAGGGCCCGGGCAATGGCCACGCGCTGTTGCTGGCCACCGGAAAGCTCGGATGGCTTCTTGTTCAGGTGAGCACCCAGGCCCACCACCTCGAGGATGTGCTTGACCCGGCGCTGGCGCTCCTCGGCTTTCACGCCTCGGATGCGCAACGGGTAAGCGACGTTGTCGGCCACGCTCATGTGGGGAAACAGCGCGTAGCCCTGGAACACCATGCCGTAGTTGCGTTTTTCCGCCGGGCGCCGGCTGATGTCCACACCGCGCTCCAGCAGCTTGCCGGCGCTGGGGGTGAGGAAGCCCGCGAGGATCATCAACAGGGTGGTCTTGCCGGAGCCCGAGGGGCCGAGCAGGGTGAGGAATTCGCCTTGGCGAACGTCGAGGTCGATGCCGTCCAGGGCAGTGAAGTTGCCGTAGAACTGGCTGATTCCTTGGGCGCTGAGTTGAGTCGAGGGACTGCTGGACACTACGGAGATCTCCCGCAAAGCCGGCCTGCGCTATGGAATTTTTATTGTCGGAACAGCAGGCGGTCGGCTCATTATTGTGAAAAGCAACGCCACATCAATGGAATAATTTTTGTCTCATTGGTGAGTGAAATTTCCCAGTCGCGAGCGCCTCAGGGTTCGCCGGAGGGGGCGTCCGAGATGTGCTGGGCGCTGGTCTGCAACTGGTTCTTCAACCAGGCGCTGAAGGCCTGGACCACCGAGCGCTCGGCCTTGGCCGGATCGATCACTAGGAAATAACCGCGCAGGGCGCTGATGCTGATGTCGAACGGGCGCACCAGCAGCCCCCGGGCCAGGGCATCGCCGCTGAGCAGGTTGTCGCCGATGGCCACGCCCTGGGCGGCGATGCAGGCGGACTGCGCGCAATGGGCGTCGGAGAAGGTGATGCCGCTGTCGGCGTTGACTTGGCTGGCGCCCGCCGCTGCCAGCCAGACCCGCCAGTCGCTGGTGTCGCTCATGTGGATCAGCGGGAAGTCCTTGAGGTCCAGTGGGGTCTTCAGGCCGCCGATGGCGTTGATCAGGCGCGGGCTGCACACCGGCGAGAAGCGCAGGGTAACGATCTGCTCCACCAGCAGCCCCGGCCAGTCGCCGATACCATAGGCGATGAACAGGTCGGCTTCGGCGTCGCTGGTGTCGTCCTGGGCCCGAGGGCTGACCACCTGCAGCTGCACCTGGGGGTATTGGCGCAGGAAGCCGTTGATGTGGTTGCACAGCCAGAAACTGGCGAACCCCGGGTTGCAGCTGATGCGCAATTTGCCCGACACCGCCAGGCCGTCGAAGCGCCGTCCGGCGTCCTGGATGTCGGCCAGGATGCGCCGCACTTCCCGGGCATAGCACTGGCCCTGGTAGGTCAGGCCGATGCCGCGTCCCACCCGTTCGGTGAGGGCAAAACCCAGGCTCTGTTCCAGGCTGATGATCTGGTGGCTGATGGCACTGCGGGTCAGGCTCAGTTGCTGGGCGGCAGCAGTGACGCTGCCCAGCCGGGCGACCGCGTCGAGGGCGCGCAGGGCGGTGATCGAGGGGTAGCGCATACAACCTCCGGGTCAAGGGAACCTGTGTTCGACGGCGTTCGTGTTCCGCACATAGTGCGGCGCAGTATGGGCCGACCTCTCGGCAAACTGGTCAATTTACTTTGACATTGCCGCCTAAAAAATTCGATTGATGTAATCGGCGCTTCACCAATACTGAGCCTCGATCCGGCCTTTAGCCGACCGGACAAGCCTAATAACAACAAGAGGTCCCGCAGGCCGAGTGGGGGCGCTGTGGCGTCCTGGCGCCGGCCGGCCGGAACCTGGATAACCAGGAGTGCCGCGGATGTCCCGTTACAAAGAATTCGCCATGGATTGGGTTGAACGCCACCGCCAGCAATTGTCGGACTGGCACCAGATCATCTGGCATTACGCCGAGCCGGCCTTTCGTGAATACAAGTCCAGCGCCTGGTACGTGCAACTGCTGGAAGCCGAGGGCTTCACCGTCGAGCGCGCCAGCGGTGGCATGCCCACGGCCTTCTGCGCCACCTTCACCCAGGGCCAGGGACCGCTGCTGGCTACCTACGGCGAATACGACGCGGTGCCCGGCAACTGCCAGGCGGCCACTACCCGCAAGCAGCCGCGCGATGGCCTGTCGCGCTTCGCTCCGGGGCACACCGACCCGCACTCGGCCCTGGGCATCAGCGCCCTCGGCGGGGCCCTGGCGGCCAAGGCGACCATGGTGGAATTCGGCCTGCAGGGCAGCATCAGGTTCTTCGGCGAGCCGGCGGAAAAGCTCCGCGCCTCCAAGCCGGTCCACGCCGCCAAGGGCTACTACGATGACCTGGATGCCGCCATCAGCTTCCACCCCACCTACATGTTGCCGCTGAACAACACCACCACCTGGGACACCCACTGCGGCATCGCCTACGCCTACATCTACAGCTTTACCTGCGAGGATCCGCAGAACTGGATCGCCGCCGATCGCTACAGCCCGATCCCGCAGAACCATCTGGCGGCCCGGGCGCCCGGGGCCAACGACGCCCTGGTGCATTTCTACACCCTGAACGAAAGCCTGCGCCGTTCGACCCTGCCGTTCACCGGCCTGTGGAGCTACAACGAGGCGATTCTCACCGCCGGCCAGGCCACCGCGGACAACCTGCCGCCGCACCTGTCGCAGATCCAGTACCTGCTGCGCTGCGATTCCATCGAGCAGGCCGAGACCATCTCCCAGGTCATGGACAACAACGCCGCAGCGGCCGCCATGGCCACCGGCTGCCGCTGGAAAAAGACCTGGGTGTGCAAGTCCCGGGGCGGCCTGCCCAACCACGTCATGGCCCAGGCCACCTACGACAACCTGGCGGCGGTGGGCGCTCCACAGTGGGACGAAGAAGCCCGGGAGATCGCTCGGGAAATCCAGCGCAACCTTGGCCTCGAAGCCATGGAGCGGCCATTTCTGCCAGCCACCGAAGCCTTGATCGAACCCCAGGAGTGCGAGCGCCAGATGCGCCTGCAAATGCCCGCCTGGCAGAACTACCTGACCTCCGATGACTACCCGGAATACACCTGGCACTGCCCCACCGTGCGCCTGCTGGTGGCCCGGCCGATGCTCAGCGCGCCAGCTGGCACGGTCTATCCGGACTGGGTGTCCAACGCCCTGGGCGGCATCCGCCAGACCATCGACCCGATGATCGAAGTGGCGGCCAAGACCATTGCCGCGACCCTGGTGGACCTGCTGACCGACGAAGCCCTGTTGAGTGCGGCCAAGGCCGAGTTTGTCGAGCGCACCGGTGGCGGTATCGGCGGCACTCGCTGGCAGGCGCCACTGCTGCCCGAGGACTTCAAGGTGCCCCACGATTTCCGCTGGCCGGAGTACATCAGCACGGCCCGGGGCGAAGAATGGTGGATTCCGGCGCGGGCCGATGAGTAGCCGCCGCTATCAGGCCCTTGCCTGAGATCGTCCCATGGCACCTGGGCGAATGGCGTTATGCCCGTTCGCTAAGGTGTTTATGCACAACGGATGGGTTGCCAGCGCCGAGAAGTGTCGAATTTGTGGAGCCGTTCTCATCTTTATGCAACTGGCTGTTTTTTCGGGATTTTATTTTGTGAACAAAAAATGACCAGTCCGTGAAGGTCGTCCAAAGCCAAGCAATCCAAGGCTTTTCCAGAATTCCATCAACAGACTTATCCACAGGTCGCGACAGCCTGTCGCACAAGCGCACAGCATGCTCATCGAGCCAATGGCGCACGGACGCCTGGAGGCTCAATCGAGCACGCTGTGCTTATGCCGTTGTGCTGTGCCCGGGTCGGAACCTATTCCGCCTTTGTGGCCGGGATGGACATTTCATGACGGAACAGGTTGTTGGGGTCAATTGAGGCCTTCAGGTTGCAAAGTGTGTTGATGAGTGGTGTGTTCCAGCCGTAGTACAAGTTCAACCAGTCGGGGTCTACAGCGCCTGTAGCGGTGTACTTCATATCGACATCGGGGTAGTTGATGTAGCAGCCATCGTAGGCGGGTCTTTTCGGCTTGCCGCCGTGTACGGCATTGAAGATGTTGCGAATCCAGGCTATTTGCACCGCGTCATCGGCAGCGTTGGTCCAGTACGTCTGGTATTGGGCTTTAAGCAGTGAGCTTCTTTGAGGAACGGCAGTTGTTCCCATGCCCTTTTTATTGATCGCCCCGCCGTAGGAGTCGATCTGTACCAGCGACTGACTGAAGCGTTTGTCTGGCGTGGCTTCGGTCAAGTGCGTCAGCAACGCGTTGCAGGCCTGCTCGGAGAACTGTTCGACCTGATAGTCAGACTTGTATTTGCCCCGCTGGTTGTTGCCCGAGCCGTTGATCATTTGAGTGACGTACAGCCAATCCATCGCCGTGTGTTCAGCCACCGCCCCTTTGAACTTCCTGCCGGCAAGCGGGTGCCTGAGCGGTGCAATGTTGGGTGCGATGAAACCGTCATGGATAGTCGGCGTGATGCCCGCCGCGGCATTCATCTTGCTGATGAAGTCGTTGAGCGGTACATCGTTTGCGCCGCCGACCAGGCCATTGGGACCGGTGTATTGGATCGCCAGCACCACATGGTCGGAGGTATCCACATGGTTCAGTTTCAGCAGGGTGAACAATCCACCATTGCCAACCCCTTCCACTGGGCTGGTCGCGGCGGCGTCGTTATCCGAGAACCATTGCCAATAGGCCCGCAGGAAGTTCGAGAAGTTGGGAATCAGCTCTTTCCACGGGTAGGCCAGGGGAATCCAGTAGGCTTGTTGCGGGGCTTGGGGCAGTTGGTCGAAGTAGTAGCCGATGATGATGCCGAAGTTGCCACCGCCGGCCCCGCAACAGGCGGTAAACAATGCCTTGTCTTCTTTCGATGGACTGTCTGCGCGAACATGCCGGAACTTCAGTTGCCGCGAGTTTTCCACAGGCACAAGAATGTCGACGCCGGTTACCCAGTCCACGGTCAAGCCCTGAAGGCGCGATAACAAACCGTAACCGCCGCCGCTGATGTGCCCGCCCAAACCGACCGAATAGCATGAGCCGCCAGGAATGGTGCGCCCGGCCTGCTTGTACAGCGACAGGTAACCGTCCCAATTCTGATTGCCGGTCAATGCCATGAATCGATACTTCTTGTTCTGGTTGTCCCAGGGAGATGTGATGGATTGGCTCTCTTCGTACTTCAGGCCTTTCATTTCACCGATGTCGATAATTGCCAGGCTTTCTGTTTCGCCGCTTAACTTGTTGGAAACAAAACCCTCGTAGCAGTGGCCGCCACTGCGCACCGTGATGCGATAGCCGTCACGCAGTGCCGTATTGGCTGCGGCCAGAACTTCATCGGGTGTCGTACACACATAAATCCGCTTTGCGCCCTGTTCGATACTGGGCGGCCAGCGCAAGTTGAACCCCTTTTGCAGGGTTTCGTAGGTGTGTGACTGAGGGTCTATGACGTTCATGAGTAACTCCCTGTATGTGTGTTGGGACTTGGCGACTTCCTGTCGAAAAATGACCGCTTTAGTTGCGCCAGAGCTGTGGCTTGAGTGCTGCTGGTGTCCAGCTCGCCTTAGAGACTAGTAGGCGTAATGAGCTTGGTTTTTTTCTTTCGTGAAGTTGAGGGACATCCCCCGGCTTGATCGGCGACTTTCAATGGGTTGCGGGTTACCCAAGGGGTGCCCGACGTCCGTTAGTGAGGTCACTGGTCGCAGTGGTTATGCACAACGAGCGTGAGTCGGACCTGTCGTACCAGGCGGTTACGGGCGCTCTGCCAGCAGCAGCAGATTGCGCGGGGTCAAGGGGGCCTCGCAGAAGGTTCCGAGGCGCACGGCATAGCCCTGCTCTTGCAGGAACAGCCCGCGGTCCAACGCCAGCCACAACTCCATGGGACGGCGGAACAGGCCCCGCAGCAGTTCCAGGTTGCGCACCTGGCCCAGGCGCTGCCAGCCGGCCGCTTCGAGCGCGGCCCAATCCTGGCAATCGACTGTGGATAAGTCCTTGAGGGCGGCGAGGTCGCGGCAGTAGTCGGCGAAGGGTTTGTTCAGCCAGTGGCTGGGCAGGGACGGCGTCGGCAGGTATTCGTCGAGGCCACGTACTTGCCGTTGCAGCAGGTCGAATGCCAGGCGCCGGGCCATGGAGGTGTCGCGCTGACGCCGAACTCGGGCACCGGCAGTGACGGTTTCGCTCATGGGCAAGGCCAGGTCTTCCAGGGACAGGTCCAGGCGTGATGCCTGGGCGGCTGTGGATAAGCCCTGGTAGTGGCTGGCGCGGGTGCGGTTGTAGCAGCACGGGGCGATGGCCAGCTGTGGACAACCCTGCTGGCTGGCCAGCTGGATCAAGCGCACATGCAAATCGCCGCACGCGTGCAGGGCCACCGGGCTGTGCTCGGCGTGCAGGCGCAGGGCTGTGTCATCGGCCAGCACGTCCTGTTGCAGATGGCGGGCGGGCAAACCGTGGTGCCGGCTCAGTTGTTCGCCACTCTCGATCAGCGCCGGGTCGTATTCCAGGCAGGTCAGTTGCTGCTCGGGTTGCAGCAGGCGCCTGCCGAGGTGGCCCTTGCCGGAGCACCAGTCGAGCCAGTGAGTCGGTGTGCGGTCGAATTGCAGGCAGGCGGCGAAGGCTTCGATCTGCTGCCACTTGCGCCCGGGTACGTCGACATTGAGGCGTGGGTGAGGCGCGGGCAGTGCCTTTATGGGGAGTTCGCCCACCGCCCCAAGTGCTCGGGCCTGCTCCGCCAGTGGGGTAAAGGGGGCCGGTGCCTGGAGGTGCTCCGGGTGGTTGTGGGCCGCTTCGGCGTCTTCCAGGGAGCGCTGGCGCAACCACTGGGCGAGTTCGGGATGAGCGGTTTCCCACGGCAGTTGCAGGTGGTTGAACGGACGCGGGCGCCAGAGGGTCTGGTGTTCCAGCAAAAAACGGTCAAGGGCCTGGAAACGGCTGAGCAGCGCAGGGCCTTGGAGAATCGCAGGCATGGTCATGGCGTCCGGGGCAGACCCGCTCCCTGGCGGGAGCGGGAGAAGATCAGCGTCCCTGGCAGGCGTCGACCCGCAGCCAGCGTTCCAGTTGGCGGAAGGCCTGGACCAGCATGAACGACATCAACAGGTAGAACACCCCGGCGGTAAAGAACATGTCCACCGTCAGGTAGTTGCGGGCAATGATGGTGCGCGCCATGCCGGTCAGTTCCAGCAGGGTCACGGTACTGGCCAGGGAGCTGGCCTTGAGCATCAGGATCACTTCGTTGCTGTAGGCCGGCAGGCCGATGCGCGCCGCCCGCGGCAGGATGATGTAGAACAGCGCCTTGGGCCGGGACATGCCCAGGGCCCGTGCGGCTTCGATTTCACCCGGGGGAATGGCCTGGATGGCGCCGCGCAGGATCTCGGCGATGTAGGCCGCGGTGTGCAGGGTCATGGTGGCGGTGGCGCACCAGAACGGGTCGCGCAGGTAGGGCCACATGAAGCTGTCGCGCACCGCGTCGAACTGCGCCAGGCCGTAATACACCAGGAACAGCTGCACCAGCAGCGGCGTGCCGCGAAAGAAGAAGATGTAGGCGTAGGGCAGGGCGCGCACGTACCAGAGCTTGGACGAGCGGGCGATGCCCAGCGGGATGGCCAGCAGCAGGCCGAGAATCACGGCGATGCCCACCAGCTCCAGGGTCAGTGTCGCGCCCTGGATGAACTTCGGCAGCCATTTGTAGATGACTTCCCATTCCATTACGTCGTCCTCACAAAGCCGCGGGCGGCGCGTTTTTCCAGGAAGTGCATGCCGGTCATGGCCAGCACGGTCAGGCCCAGGTACATGAAGGCCGCGACCATGAAGAAGGTGAAGGGATGCTTGGCGAAGGTCACGGCGTTCTGCGCGTGGCGCATGATTTCTTCAAGGCCGATCACCGACACCAGCGCGGTGTCCTTCATCAGGATCATGAACAGGTTGCCCAGGCCCGGCAGGGCGATGCGCCACATCTGCGGCAGGATCAGGCGGCTGAAGATCCGAAACTTGGAAAGGCCCAGCGCGGTGCCGGCCTCGCGGTGGCCCTTGGGGATGGCCAGGATCGCGCCACGAAACACTTCAGTGGCATAGGCGCCAAAGCACAGCCCGAGGGCGATCACCCCGGCGAGAAACGGACTGAGGGCCAGGTCGGGGTTGCCGAAATGCTCGCCCAGCGCGCTCATCATGTTCACCGTGCCGTAGTAGATCAGCAGCACCCACAGCAGTTCCGGGACGCCGCGCACGATGGTCGAATAGGTTTCGCCAAGCCAGCGCAGTGGCTTGTACGGGGAAGTCTTGGCCAAGGCGCCGAGCAGGCCGAGCACCAGCCCCAGGCATAACGCCGAGAGGGCCAGCTTGACGGTCATCAGCGCGCCGGCGGCGAGCGCCGGGCCGAATCCGTAGAGATCGATATTCATGGGGTCTGGATGGCTTTGCTAAGGACCGGCGCCCAGGGGGCGAGCGCCGGTCAGGCAAGTCAGTATCAATAGATGCTGAACGGGAAGTACTTGTCGTTGATCTTCTTGTAGGTGCCGTCGGCCACGATTTCTTTCAGGGCGGCGTTCAGCTTCTCGCGCAGTGGATCTTTCTTGCGCACGGCAATCCCGATCTTGTCGCTTTCCACCATTGGCTCGCCCTTGAACTCATAAGGCTTGCCCGCGTCGCTCTTGAGCCACTCGTAGTTGACGTACTTGTCGGCCAGGATCGCGTCCAGGCGGCCGGAGGTCAGGTCCAGGTAAGCGTTTTCCTGGGTGTCGTAGAGCTTGATGGTGATGTCGTCGCCCAGGTTGTCTTCCAGCCAGGTGCCGGCCAGGGTCGCCCGTTGCGCGCCGATGATCTTGCCCTTGAGCGAGGCCTTGTCGGTCTTGAAGTCGGTCTTGGCCTTGGGCGCGATGAACTGCAGCTTGTTGGAGTAGTACGGGTCGGTGAAGTCCACCGCCTGCTTGCGCTCATCGGTGATCGACAGCGAGGAGATCAGGAAGTCGAACTTCTTCGCGTTCAGGGCCGGGATGATGCCGTCCCAGTCGGAGGTGACCACGGTGCACTCGACTTTCATCTTGGCGCACAGGGCGTCACCGATGTCCTTGTCGAAGCCCACGACCTGGCCGCTGGCGTCCTTGTTGTTGAACGGTGGGTAGGCTGCTTCGATGCCCATCTTCAGGGTCTCGGCGGCAGCGCTGGCGCTGAAGGCCAGGGTGACGGCAGCGGCCAGGAGGATTTTCTTATAGCTCTGCATGCGTGTAGCTCCGTTAGCGGTTGCTGGACATGAATTGTTTGCAGCGTGCCGAAAGCGGGTTCTCGAAGACCTGCTGTGGCGATCCTTGCTCTTCTACCAGACCCTGGTGCAGAAACACCACTTCGCTGGAGACCTGACGGGCAAAGCTCATTTCGTGGGTGACCAGCAGCATGGTGCGGCCTTCTTCGGCGAGGGCGCGGATCACGTTGAGGACTTCCTGGACCATTTCCGGGTCCAGGGCCGAGGTCGGCTCGTCGAACAGGATGACTTTGGGTTGCATCGCCAGGGTCCGGGCGATGGCGGCGCGCTGCTGCTGGCCGCCGGACAGCTGTGCCGGGTAGGCGTGGCGCTTGTCGGCGATGCCGACCTTGGCCAGCAGCGCCTCGGCCACTTCGATGGCCTCGGCCTTGCTCTGGCCCAGCACCCGGCGTGGCGCCTCGATGATGTTGTCGAGCACGCTCATGTGCGGCCAGAGATTGAAATTCTGGAAGACGAACCCGATTTCGCTGCGCAGGCGGTTGATCTGCTTGCCGTCGGCGGCTACCAGCTCGCCGTTTTTCGCGGCCTTGAGCTTGAGCTCTTCGCCGGCCACCAGGATCTGGCCCTGGTGCGGGTTTTCCAGCAGGTTGATGCAACGCAGGAAAGTGGACTTGCCGGAGCCGGAGGAACCCAGGATCGATATCACGTCACCGTCGCGTGCGGTCAGCGAGATACCCTTGAGTACCTCCTGAGTGCCGTAGCGTTTGTGCAAGTTGCGGATTTCAAGCGCGGGCGTGGCCTCAGCCATGTGCGGTCCTCATTGAGTTCATTGTGCTCCTGCTGTTGGGCGGCCTTCCTGGCGAGGCGCCAAGCTAGCATAGGGTTCCAAGCGCAGCCAACAGCGCTACCGGAGGTAAACAGACGGTGTGTGGCAGGTTGTCGCATCAGCACAGAAGACTGTCGCCCCATCAACAACCGAACGCCTGTTTGAACCCTGGATCCGCCTGAAATCCGGTAGGTGTCGCGTAAAAAAAGGCGCGATGGTGCCAGCTTTGGCCGGGTGTTGGAAGGGTTAACGGGCCAAAGGTCATGGATCTGCACTCTAATCGCTCATCGGCTGCTTTTCGGGTGTGTTTTTGGTGCGCCATTTCGTCCTGCAAGTGAGTCGGCCGGTAACGAAATGGCGAAATGCCATTGTTCTCAATGACTTGGGATTTCCATCGGTCGGCTCGCCAACCCTTGTTGCCCGGGGTTCTGTAACATTTTGGCGCAATTCTTGCGTGCGATATAAAGAACGCCCTGTTGGATTCTTTTTACGAGAACGAATGCAGACCGGGTGGAGTTACTCTTTTTTCGTTGCAAAGGTGCTTTTCATGAGCGGTACGCAACTCTCCAATGACCTCGAACAGGGGCTCAAACCGCGGCATGTGACCATGCTGTCGATTGCCGGCGTGATCGGCGCAGGCCTCTTCGTCGGCTCTGGCCACGCCATTGCCGAAGCCGGCCCCGCCGTGCTGCTGGCCTATGCTGCCGCCGGCACCCTAGTGGTGCTGGTGATGCGCATGCTGGCGGAAATGGCCGTGGCTTCGCCGGACACCGGATCGTTCTCCACCTACGCGGACCGCGCCATCGGCCACTGGGCCGGTTTCACCATCGGTTGGCTGTACTGGTGGTTCTGGGTGCTGGTGATTCCCCTGGAAGCCAACGCTGCCGCGACCATCCTGCATGCCTGGTTCCCCAACGTGGCGATCTGGGTCTTCACTCTGGTGATCACCCTGCTGCTGACCGCCACCAACCTGTTCAGCGTGAAGAACTACGGTGAGTTCGAGTTCTGGTTCGCCCTGATCAAGGTGGTAGCCATCATCGGCTTCGTGATCCTCGGCCTCGCCGCCATCTGCGGCCTGCTACCCAACAGCCAGGTCAGTGGCGTATCGCATCTGGTGGACACCCAGGGCTTCATGCCCAACGGCATGGGCGCGGTACTGGCCGCCATGCTGACCACCATGTTCTCCTTCATGGGCACCGAGATCGTCACCATCGCCGCGGCGGAATCCCACAACCCGGGCAAGCAGATCTCCAAGGCCACCAATTCGGTGATCTGGCGGATCGGCCTGTTCTACCTGGTATCGATCTTTATCGTTGTGGCGCTGGTGCCTTGGAACGACCCGAGTCTGGCCCAGGTCGGCTCCTACCAGACCGTGCTCGACCGCATGGGCATCCCCAATGCCAAGCTGATCGTTGACCTGGTGGTGCTGGTGGCCGTGACCAGTTGCCTGAACTCGGCGCTCTACACTGCCTCGCGCATGCTGTTCTCCCTGGGCAAGCGTGGCGATGCCCCGGCCGCCGCCAAGCGCACCAACGCCAGCGGCACGCCTTATTGGGCGGTGATCCTGTCCACCGCTGCGGCCTTCCTCGCGGTGTTCGCCAACTATGTCGCTCCGGCGGCGGTGTTCGAATTCCTCCTGGCCAGCTCCGGCGCCATTGCCTTGCTGGTGTACCTGGTGATTGCCGTCTCGCAACTGCGCATGCGCCACAAGCGCATGGCTGCCGGCGAGAAGATCGCCTTCCGCATGTGGCTGTTCCCGGGCCTGACTTACGCTGTGATCGTGTTCATCGTCGCGGTGCTGGGCATCATGCTGTTCCAGGAAGAGCACCGGGTGGAGATCCTCGCCACTGGCCTGCTCAGTGTCATCGTCATCGCTGCCGGCCTGTTGGTGGCCCGTCGGCGCAAGGCCGAGCGCAATGGTGCCCTGGCACTGAACTGACGGTTTGCTCAGCTCTTTATGAAAAGGCCGCGCTCAGAAATGACCGCGGCCTTTTTCATGTCCGGATGCAACTTGGGGGGGCTGCTGGTGGCGGGCAGAGGCTCGCTCGCGGCCTGGCGACGGGGCGCTTTACCCACCCGGGGCGCCTGCTGATAATCCGCCACTCGGTTAGCTTGGGATGCAGCGATGAAAGACCTGGATATGGATGATGCCGAGTGGGAACTGCTCGACCTCGAATGGCATCAAGGGTTCGCCTTCGTGGAGGGGGCGCTGTTGGTGGAGGAGCGAGCCCGGGATGTGTACCTCATGCTGCAGCGTGAAGGGCGGACCCCGGCTGAGCAGGCTTGCCAGGCCGCGACCGAGCAATTCCCGGCTTCCCCCCTGGTAGAGGGCGAGCCGCTCTGGCGACATCGTGTTCATCGGCACCTGCTGCGTGATGCGCGGGCCGATTATTATGCGTTGCCCCGTTACTTCGCGCGTTATGGCTACCACCCGTTGCAAGCCTTGCCGGTGCGTGCGTGTCGGGGCTTGCAGAGCCTGGGCCATGACCATTGGCGTGATCAGTGCCGTGCCTACTTCTGTCATGACTACGGGCAGGAGGTGATCGACGGCGCGCAGCCTGAGCGCCTGGCGCTTGTGCACCCGGTGCCAGAAAACTGGCCTGCGGGGTCGGTGCTGTTCAGTGACGGGGACAAGGTCTTCCTCGGCGCCCGGGCGATCGCCGGGGCGGAGCAGCAGGTACGCGGTACCAACCATCCGGCTTATCAAGTGATCAGCGGCCAGGTCTGCCGGGGCGGCATTGTGCTGCATCAGAAGGACGGTTCGCCGTTGCCTATTGCCAATCCGGATGGCTTCCAGATGCTGGCCTGGCGCTGGGGTACGGATGGGCATTCGGTGATCGTCCAGGCGCAGCAGGGCTCGAGCATCGCCTATGAGTATTTCTACCGCATCGACAACGTCGATCTGGCTACTTTCAGCGTGCTCAACGAGCGCTACGCCAAGGACGCACGGCGGGCTTATTACCTGACCGGAAAAACCCTGCGCTATGTCGGTGACTTCCGCCTGCTGAACCGTGTTCAGTCGGTGTTCGATGCCGGTGGCCGGATCTTGAGCCAGAGTGAAGCGGCGGACCCGTACTTTGCCGTGGACGATCAGTTCGTCTACTGCAATGGCACCCGCCTGCGTGGTGCCGATGGCCCGAGTTTCCGTCACCTGGGATTCGACTACTACGCTGACCGGCATCGCGTCTACCGGCGCAGCAAGCCGCTGGACGTGGATGTAGAGAGTTTTGTAGTGGCCCAGCTGGAGCGTGGCGAAGGCAACTATTCGCCGTTGCTGGTGGGTGACAGGCACGGCCCGCTCGGTTCGGATGGGGTGATCGATGACACCATGCTGCAAGAGTGGTCGGCGTACTTCGAGGCGCATCCGCAGTTGCAAGATTATTGGTGGCATCGCTTGCAGGCACCATCGGTGTCAACAGCCCAGGCCTTGCGTTCCATCGGCTCCGGGTTCGAGCTGGGGAGCCAGGTGCACTTCCATGGCCGCCCCATCAATGGTCTGGATGCCGGCAGTTTCAAGCTGCTGGACACACACCTGTGTGGCGACGCCAATGGCTTGTACCTGATCCCCTTTCATCGCGCCGAGACCCGGGTGCCGGAGCGATTCTCTTCGGCCTGCGCCGATCATTACCGTGCCCTGGGCGGCCCGTACCTGACAGATGGCCAGAGGGTTTTTTGCCACAGTGTCTTTTATCAGGTGCCCGAGCCTATGGCCAAAGCGGATCTGGCCAGCTTCGAGTCATGCGGGCATGGCTGGGCCCGGGACAAGGGGGCGGTGTATTACTACGGCGCAAGAAAGAAGCCCCTCGACCCGGCGCACACTCGCGTCATGGGCAGCTACGCCTTCACCGCGACACTGATGTTTGCTGCCGGCAAACCGCTGGAGGTGGAATTCAGCCCGGAGGAAGTGATGGTTCCACATCCGGACTTTCTGCAATTGGGCACGCGCAAGCTGTTCTGTGGCCGGCGGCCGGTGAGTGCCAAGCGCATCGACCTGGCCAGCCTGGAGTTTGTTGCCCAGCGCTATGCCCGGGACAAGCAGCGTTTCTACCAGTACGACGGTTACGCGACGCTCAGCGAAATCAGTGCCCAGCAATACCACCAGGCACTGACGAAGGCCTCGGCTGGGGATACCGGCTCTGAGAGTTTGGCGTTCTGAAAGGCAAAAAAGGCTGCCGTCAGCATTGACGGCGGCCTTTTTGCTGGATTTGTGACTTGTTACATGGCGTTTCATGGACAGCCCGCTGGCGAAATAGTAGCCTGCGCGCTCTTCGATAAGAGCTCTTGCGTGCCAGCGTGAGAGGAGCTATGGAATAGCGCTGTATTGCAAGGGATTGAATGCTTGTCGGGGCCCTGAATCCGCCTTCTGCTTCTGTCCCTTGTTCCCTGCGTGGCCGCCATGGTTCCTGAGTGTCAGCGCCTGCCTGACAGTCCCGGTTCGAAGAACGAGCATTCAGGGTTCAATGGTGATCGCCCGGCCATTGGTCCCTTAAAGAAAGGGCGGCAAGGAGACGCGCATGGCGTTCACTAAAATCATCTTCAAAAACCCGAACACCGGAGCCATCAAGGAAGCGCCAGTTGGTTTCTCCTGGACCGTGTTCTTCTTCGGCTTCATCCCGGCGCTGTTCCGCGCCGACTGGAAATGGGCTGCCATCATGTTCCTGCTGGCCATGTTCACCTTCGGCCTGAGCAACCTGGTGTTCATGTTCATCTACAACAAGCTGTATGTACGCGACCTGATCGGCGCAGGCTTCAAGGCCCAGTCCATCGCCAGCGGCGACCTGAACTTCGCCAGCTCGCGCATCGGCATGGAAATCCCTCGGCTCGAAGCTGCCTGAGCATCACGCCAGGCTGTTTGGCTGAAACGAAAAAGGGCGCATTCATTGCTGAGTGCGCCCTTTTTTCATGCCCGGAAGAAACTCAGCCTTCGGCGCTGAACAGTGCCTGGGATGCGGCCATGTAGTCGGCCTGGAAGGCCTCGGACTCGATCCAGGCCAGGGCCGTGGCCTCGTCGGCCTCGGTGGACCAGTTACGGTATTCGATCAGCGCCGCAAGGATGAAGTCCGTGGCGCCCTGTTCGCCCTCCTGCTCATAGACCAGCTCCAGCAGCGGGTCCGAGAGGAAGACCGTGCACAGCGCCTGCTGGCTGGTTTTCTCGGCGTCGCGCATCTTCACGAACAGCTCGGTCAGGTCCACCGATTCGAAGTCGATGCGGCTGTCGTTGGGGTCCAGTTCCAGCTCCGAGGTCGGTGCAGTGCGCTTGGCGCGGTTCTGCTTGGCCTTGGCCTTTGCCCGGGCGGCACGTTTGTGTTGTTTGTCGATCGATGCCATGGGCGTCTTACCTTGTTGCGCAAAGGGGCGGCGCTCGCGAATTCGGGGCGAACGGCCGGTCAGGCGGGAAAGGATGCCAGCAAATCGCTGCGCTGGCACCCGCCAAGGCCTCAAGGCGGGTACCGACGATCCTGCATGGGCAGAGGTCCATTGCGGCGCAGCACCTGTGCCGAAGGTTTTTTGCAGCCTTTTCCCACTGCATGGGAATCTGATTTCATTTGCCGGGAAACTCCATGCACCATGGCTGCAAGAGGCCGCTATGCACTACCACACGCCCACCGACCGTCTGCTGCAAATACTCGTGGCCCTGGGGCAATCACCGGAGGCCATGTCTGCCAAGGAGCTGTCGCTGAACCTGCAGCAGCCCCTGAGCAGCACCTATCGCCACCTCAAGACCCTGCTGCGCTGGGGGCTGGCCCAGGACAATGGCCAGGGCCGTTACCTGCCCGGGCCCGCTTGCCTGCAACTGGCGAAGAAGTTCGACCGCGAAGGCCTGCTGGTGACCCTGGCCAAGCCGGAGCTCAACCGTCTGGCCGAACTCAGCCAGGAAAGCGTCGCGCTGATGGTGCCAAGCAACGGG
This sequence comes from Pseudomonas sp. NFPP12, assembly GCF_900103205.1. Classification (NCBI taxonomy): domain Bacteria; kingdom Pseudomonadati; phylum Pseudomonadota; class Gammaproteobacteria; order Pseudomonadales; family Pseudomonadaceae; genus Pseudomonas; species Pseudomonas sp. NFPP12. Next base: position 449,831 of record NZ_FMWW01000006.1, on the reverse strand, counting down.
CAGGCGATCTGCATCGAGCTGGTGGACAGCCCGCAGCCCTTGCGCTGCTGCTACCAGAAAGGCCTGGCGCAGCCGCTGCTGCTGGGCGCCTCGGCCAAGGTGTTGCTGGCCTACATGGAGCCTGAGCTGTGCTTGTCGATCCTGCGCCAGCAGGGCGTCGAGGAGGCGGATTTCGCCGCGCACCTGGACAGCTACGGGGCCATTCGCGCCGCCGGGCATGCGGTGAGCCTGAGCGAGATCGATCTGGGCATCTGGGGTGTCAGCGCGCCCTTGCTGGACAGCCGTGACCGCTTGCAAGGCGCCATCAGCCTCATGGCCCCGGCGTTCCGCGCCGAACAGCGCAGTGAGCGGCTGATCCGCTGGACCCGCGAAGCGGCCCAGCGCCTGAGCGCCCGACTGGATTGAATTGACTGGAGCAAGACCATGATCAGCACCGCCCCCATGCACCTGTGGCAGGGTCGTATCGACCTGTCCGAAGGCCTTGCCGCCCGGCGCTGGCACCAGTGGGTGCAGCCCTGGGCCGAACAGCAGCCGGCGGGTATCGCCTTGCTCGGGCTGGCCTGTGACGAAGGGGTCAAGCGCAACCAGGGGCGCACCGGTGCCAGCCAGGGCCCGGCAGCCTTGCGCGCGGCCCTGGCCAACCTGGCCTGGCACGGCACCGGCCCGCTGTATGACGCAGGGGACGTGACTTGCACCGACCACCACCTGGAAAGCGCCCAGCAGCGCTACGCCGAGCGCCTCGGCCTGTTGCTCGAACAGGGGCACCTGGCCCTGGGGCTGGGCGGTGGTCATGAAATCGCCTTTGCCAGCTTCAGTGGCCTGGCCGATCACCTGCGCCGCCAACAGCCCTGCCCGCGCATCGGCATTCTCAATTTCGATGCCCACTTCGATCTGCGCCATGCGCCGCAAAGCAGCTCCGGTACGCCGTTCCGGCAGATCGCCGAGTACTGCCGGCAGGCCGGCATGCCTTTCGAGTATTGCTGTCTGGGGGTCAGCGAGTTGAGCAACACCCAGGCGCTGTTCGAGCAAGCCCGGGAGCTCGATGTGCGCTACCTGCTGGACCGGCAGATGCAGGGCTGGAACCTGCCGGCAGTCGAGGCCTGCCTGGACGCTTTTCTCGACGGTATCGACGTGCTCTACATGACCCTGTGTCTGGATGTGCTGCCGGCCAGCCAGGCTCCCGGCGTCAGTGCGCCCTCGGCCCACGGGGTGGATATACAGGTGGTCGAGCACCTGGTACGCCGTGCTCGGGCCAGCGGCAAATTGCGCGTGGCCGACATTGCCGAACTCAATCCCGGGCTCGACCAGGACCAGCGCACCGCCCGCGTGGCCGCGCGTCTGCTGGCCAGCCTGATTCACTGAGGGGCATGCCCCTCGCCGCGCAACACCACAATGACAAGAAGAGATGTTTGCCATGCCGACTTTTGAATTGGACGCGCTGACCACCCTGGCGCTAGCCCTGATCCTGCTGGGGGTGGGAGCCCAGCTGAAGAAACGCAGCCGCTGGCTGACCCAGCTCTGTGTCCCGGCGCCGGTGATCGGCGGTTTCGGCTTTGCCCTGATCGTCTGGCTGCTGCGCGATCAGCAACTGCTGGCGATCAAGCTCGACACCGCGATCCAGACGCCCTTGATGGTGGCGTTCTTCACCACCGTGGGCCTGGGGGGCAGCCTCGGCCTGCTGCGTCGTGGCGGCAAGATCCTGTTCGTCTACCTGGGGGCCTGCTGGTCCCTGGCGCTGCTGCAGAACCTGGTAGGGGTCGGTGCCGCCAAGGCGCTGGGCATCGACCCGCTGCTGGGCATCATGGCCGGTGCGGTGTCCCTGGAGGGTGGCTTTGGCGCGGCGGCGGCCTTTGGCCCGATCGCGGAAAACCTCGGGGCGGTGGGGGCCACCACGGCGGCCCTGGCCTCGGCAACCTTCGGCATGGTTGCCGGCGGCTTGTTGGGCAGCCCGCTGGCGCGCTGGCTGATCGAGCGCAACCGCCTGCAGATCCAGGCCGATCAGGTCAGTACCCTGCAGCACCTGGAAAACGCTGCCCAGGGTTCGGTGGCGCCTTTGGATGCGCCGACCCTGCTGCGCCTGCTGACCTGCATTCTGCTGATCATGGTGCTGGGTTTCTGGATCGGTAGCGCGCTGAACGAGCACCTGGGCATCGTCCTGCCAAGCTACGTGGGGGCGATGTTCGTGGCGATCATCCTGCGCAATCTCAATGACCGGGCGCGGATCATCGACATCCCCGACAGCGCCGTGAGCACCCTGGGCGACGTATGCCTGGGGGTGTTCCTGACCATGGCCATGATGAGCCTGAAGTTCTGGGAACTGGAACAGCTCGGCCTGCCGCTGCTGGTGATCCTGGTGGTGCAGGTGCTGGTGATGGTGCTGCTGTGCGTGTTCCTGCTGTTCCGCCTGTTTGGCGGCAACTACGACGCGGCGGTGTTGTGTGCCGGCTTCATGGGCCACGGCCTGGGGGCCACGCCCAATGCGGTGGCCAACATGGGCGCGATCTGTGATCACTACAAGGTCTTTTCCTACAAGGCCTTCATCATCGTGCCGCTGTGCGGTGCGGTATTGATCGACATCGTGGCGATCCCGCTGATCACCTGGTTCATCAACGCCTTTGCCTGATCAGCGCCCCGGCGTCAGCTCTTGCCCCGGGCTGTTCGGGGCCGGGCTTGCGTGCTGCAGCCAGTGCAGCAGCAGCGGCCAGAGCCGGCTTTCGAAGCGGCTGTGGAAGAAGGCGAAGTGGCCGATCTCGACCTCACCGATGTCCTCGGGGCGAATGCGCCAATGGGTGCGCGTGCTGTTGTCGAAGTAGCCCAGTAGCCGCTCGATGGCTGCCACGGTGCCGAAGGGGTCGTCGCTGACGCTGATGGCGAGGATCGGGGCGCTGACCTGGGCGAAGGGCTGCCCACTGCGCTCTGCGGCCAGCCTGCGGCCGCTGGGGCGGCCTTCGTAGCGCGGGTGCGGGGTGGCCCAGTCGCGGACCACCCCGGCGGGGGTGTCTTCCATCCAGCCCAGGCGCTTGCCGGGGAAGTAGCCGTACAGGCGGGTCAGCAGGGGCATCAGCACATGCCACTTGCCCAGCATGCGCCAGCGCTGGGCGGGCACGTAGTCGCGCCAGTAGGCGAACTGCGCGCCCATGGTGGCCGCGCGGCGGATCACCCCGGCGGAGGCCGCCAGGCCCAGGGCGCAGCCGCCGAAGCTGTGGCCCACCACGTCGATCGGTTGCCCGGGAAACTCGCGCCGGGCGCGTTGCAGCATGGCTTCGAAATCCAGCGCGCCCCAATCCGACCAGGATGCCTTGAGCCCCTTGAGCGAGGCCGGGCGCGACTCGCCGATGCCGCGGTAGTCGTAGGTCATCACGTCGAAGCCGTTGGCGAACAGGTAGTCGGCGAAGCGGAAGTAATAGCGGCAGCGCACCGAGGTCGCGGCGTTGATGATCACCACTGCGCGCGCCGGATCGGCTTGCGCGTGGCGCCAGCTGAAGCCGCCAAGGCGGAAACCGTCCGCCGCCACTTCGCTGAAGCGTTCACTGGGGCCGGGCGCCGGCTCGGCAGTGGCGGGGCGGGCGGCAGGCAGGTCGGGCGAGGACAGCAGGGACATGGGCGGTTGTTCCTTGGCGGCTGTAACGGACCGGAGCGACCCCAGGCGTTCAGCGACGATTTTTTTGTGCGCCCATTAATACCCGGGCGATCCACAGCGCGGCAACTGCCAGGGCTCCCAGCAACAGGGTGCTGGTGCCCTGCCAGAGCAGCTCGATATAAAACTTGGTGGGCTGCAACGCCTGGCTGTAGGCGAGCTTCGGCCCGGCACGGTTGCTGGTGACGATCTGTCCGTCCAGCACCGCGCTTACCAGGGTCCAGCCCAGCAGCGCAGTCAGTGCCAGCAGCACGCTGCCGATCAGCAAAAAAAACCAGGCCCCGCTGCGGGTCTTGCCGGGCTGGGGATGGGGCAGGCGGACTCGGGTTCGTTTCTGGTTCACGAGAGCAGTTCCTTTGCGCCCGGATGGGCGGATGCCTGCAACTTTACTCCCAGGCGGGCCCATGGGAATAATCCGGGCCCGGTCGAGCCCGGGTACCCCTATACGTCGATGGAGCCTTGAGCATGGAAGTGAAGAATCAGATGAGCCCGGAACAATGCCAGGGCATGGACGATATCCGCCGGGAAATCGATGCCCTGGATCGAGCGGTCATCGCCTTGCTCGGCGCGCGCTTCCAGTACGTACTGGCAGCATCGAAATTCAAGACCTCGGCGGCCACCGTGCGCGCCGAGGAGCGTTTCAAAGCCATGCTGGCCACTCGTCGCGACTGGGCGGCGGCCGAAGGCCTGAACCCGGATGCCATCGAGAAGATGTACAGCGATCTGGTGCAGCACTTCATCGCCGAGGAGATGAAGCATTGGCAGGCGGCGCAGGCTCCGAGCCGAGGGGCTGGTCCCCTAGCCTAGGCTCCTTTGGTTAAAGGCCTCACGCCGAATCGATCTAAACCGCCCTGTGTCAGGTTTTACACTCAATAGCAGGAGCTATGGGCGAGCCTGGTTGCACAAGGCGAGCGAGGGTTTTCATTCGGCTTCTGGCCTGAGACATGGCCTGGCCATTCAAGATGAAGCAGGGGAGACCCGGGCGCTGCCGTCCCGGGGCCAGAGGCCTGACGGTGGCGTCCCATTCAGTGGTTCGAGACGAGCCCGGGAGTGGTCATCATGAAGTCCTTTTCTATGAGTGTCCTGTCAGGTGTTATCGCGGTGCTGCTATTGGCCGCACCAGTGAGCGTGCGCTCCGCCTCCACCAGCAATGAGCCGATCGACCCGGCTGGCGTGCAATTGGAGCCGCTGCAACAGAACGGTATTTCCTATGTCAGCGGCGGCATCGGCCTGGACGAGTCGCGGGCCATTCAGCAGGCCAAGGGTTACAACCTGCACATGACCTTTTCCGTCGGCTCAGGGAACGAATACACCTCGGATGTCGATGTGCTGATCCAGAACCCGCAAGGGCATCAGCTGTTGAGCCTGAGCGGAGTGGGCCCGATCGTCTTTGTGCAGTTGCCGGCCGGCAGATACCAGGTCATCACCACCCGCAAAGGGCTGGAACAGCGGAGCATGGTCGATATGAAAGTGGCGACCATGCGTGATCTCAACGTCCACTGGAATAACGGTTACTGAGAGAGGGGTGGTGGGGTGCCCGGCGTTGAGCATGGGTGATGCCCAATTCCAGGTCTGAAAACCCTGAATCGAAAGGTTCAGGGTTTTTGCTATTGGCTGGGAGAGGGCGCGCTTGTCTGGTGCGGGGCGATTCACATCATTTCCACACAGGCCAAGCCATCATGCGTCACCGCACGCAACGAGCCTGACAGGCGATCCGAATATGAATCTGAGTGTTCTCTATGCATTGGCTGCCGCCGCCTTGTTCGGCGCCAGTACGCCTCTGGCCAAGCTGTTGGGGGTGGATGTTGCGCCGATGCTCCTGGCCGGGTTGTTGTATCTGAGCAGTGGTGTCGGCCTGGCCATTGTTCGTTTCGCTCGGGATCGAGGTTGGCAACGTACGGGGCTGACGGTGCGCGAGTGGCCGTGGCTGATGGGAGCCATCCTCTTTGGCGGCGTGCTTGCCCCGGTCGCCCTGATGTTCGGCCTGACACGGACGGCGGGTGCCACCGCCTCATTGATGCTCAACCTGGAGTCGGTACTCACGGCGTTGCTGGCGTGGGTGGTGTTCAGGGAGAACGCCGATCGACGGATCGTGATCGGCATGATTGCCATCGTATTAGGCGGGATCGTTCTGTCATGGCCGCACCAGAGCGCCACTGCGCATGACTGGACGGGACCGCTGGCGGTGGCTTTCGCCTGTCTTTGCTGGGCCATTGATAACAACCTGACCCGGAAAGTCTCCGCCTCGGATGCGCTGTTCATTGCGGGCAGCAAAGGCTTGGCGGCGGGGGTGGTCAACACCAGCCTGGCGTTGGCCATCGGCGCGCAACTGCCTGCTGTGACCACGCTGAGCCCGATACTGCTGGTGGGGTTTCTGGGGTACGGCGTCAGCCTGGTGTTGTTCGTCCTGGCCCTGCGTGGGTTGGGCAGTGCGCGAACCGGGGCGTACTTCTCCACGGCGCCATTCCTGGGAGCAGTGATCTCGATTCTGATCCTGGGCGAGCCGGTTTCTCTGTGGTTCCTGGTGGCGGCGACACTGATGGCCATCGGCGTGTTGATTCACCTCATGGAGAATCATGCCCACGAGCATCAGCATGAGCCTCTCGCGCACAACCATCGCCACCGGCATGACGAGCACCACCAGCATGAACACGGCTTTGAGTGGGACGGCTCAGCGCCCCACAGTCATCCCCATGAGCACGCGCCGATCCGGCATAGCCACGCGCACTTCCCCGATATTCATCATCGGCACAAGCACTGAGCGGGCCGGTTACTTTCAGTCACCAGGTGAGGGCTTGCGCTGATCGGACCTGCTCTTTACTCTGCGCCGGTCGCTGCCAAATCAGCGGCCGGGTGTAGGAGCCCGAGAGTCGCACCGTGCACAGGCGCCCAGCTTTTCTTGGGTGCTTCTTGCTGCCCTGTGTTTTATGGCGGCTGTGCGCGGGCACGCTTCGGCGTGGCCGGGTTGTGCGACCGGTCTCCTACCCCGCGTACAGCTGCCACCCGGCTTGTAGGAGAGCTTGGGGGGAGCTTCCCTAACGCACGGAGCTACACCAATGAACGGATATATCCCTCTTCAACACACGCCAGCGGACAACCCCGTCCTGCTGATCAATCCCCATGCGCCGCTGGTCGATCTTCTGGCCTGCGCCGATCAGCGCATACGCGCCCTTCACAAACTGATGAACAGCCTGTCCTGCATGACCGCGCAAACGGCCGACGCCAGCGACCTGTTCCAGATCGCCGACATCGCCTCGCTACTGCTCGGTGATGGCGTGGCCCTGCTCGATGTGGCTCAGGGGCGGGCGATGGAGAGTGCCGACAGGGCCTCCTGATCGGCGCAGGCGGTGCGCCAGCGCGCCCAGGATCAGTTTGATTCTGGGCGCCCTTGGAGAGCCCAAGAGAGTGTCACGGCGCCTCAAGCGGTGCTGGTATGAACCCTTGCTCTCGAAGCGCCTTGATCATTCCTCTGATGAGGTAGCTGTTGGAGAAACCGATGGTGTACTGCCGGGCGTTGGTGCTGATGGGTAACAGCATGCCCTGGTCCACCAGTTTCTTTATTTGATAGGTCCTTTGCCCGGCAGTCAGCTTGGGCAGCGCCTGGGCGATATCGCTCGATTTAACAACACCTGACTTGATCGCCGTGGTCAGTACCGTTTCTTCCGCAGCAGTGATCCATTGTCGATCCCGAGCAAAGGTAATGGCGGGAGCCAGGATGTACCGGGTCAGGTAGCGATAGTCGGTGAGGCGGTTGACCTTTTCCAGATCGTCCCTAATGCCCTCTAGAGCATAGGTACACCAGGTCTCCAGCCCGGCCTTGGTTCCTTGGTCCGCGGTGGCGAGCATGGCGTAGTAGCGTTCCCGATCATTGAAGAAAACAGCGGTAGGGTTGAGTACGCGGCCACCCGTATCGACGTTGAAGCCATATTTCATCAGCTGTGCGTAAGTCAGGAGGCGCACCACGCGACCATTGCCGTTGCCAAAGGGGTGAATCCAGCCAAACCGGTGATGGGTCAAGGCCACTTTCATCAAGTCGTATTTGGGCAGGTCCTCCCGATTGACGAACTCCACCAGCTCTTGCATGTAGCTGGGCACCATCAGGGCATCTGGAGGTAGGTGGGTGGCCTGAGCGATCTGCACTGCGCCCTGGCGATAAGCTCCAGGCGTCCTATCGCCCTCTCGCTCCAGGTCCTGGACGGTCATCGCGTGCAGCTCTCTGATGGTGAGCTCGGTAATCGGTGTTCCCGGGCGAATGGTTTGCTCGATGTAGTCCAAGGCTTTTTCGATGTTCGCCACTTCGCGTAGCTGATCGGTGTCCTCGGCTGTGCCTTCAACCTTGCTCTCGATGTAGTCGGCAAGTGTTGTGTGGTTGCCTTCGATGCGCGCCGAACCCAGGCTTTCCAGGATGTGGAAGATCGTTTTCAGCTGATAGAAGACCGCAGGAGGCGTATCGCCTTCCAGTCGCAAGCGCCGAAGGTGCTCAAGCTCGCTGAGCACGTCCACCAGATGGGAGTCGAAGGACGGGTTTAGCAGCTCAAGATCGTGATGGAAGAATGCAGGCATTGTGCAAACATCTCGAAAGCCGAAAAAAACATCTATGATTTTTTTGCTGTAGGGCCTGTTCTATAGGGGTTTTGGTCGAATATCAAAAGATGATTATCTCAAGATGGTTCTTCATTTAAGTGAACGCTTGAGAAAAGCTGAGGCGAGATGCGCTGTGTTGGCGGCGTGATGGTCGTGCAGGGGGCTTGGTTGTGCAGGAAAGAAAGCGGAGGTATCGCGCAGGGGGAGGGAAGGGCCAAATCTCAGGCAACAAAAAACCCGCACTAGGCGGGTTTCTTGGTTGCTTTCACGTGATGCGTTCACCACCTGAAAGCTGAAGGTGGTGCCCAGAGACGGAATCGAACCGCCGACACGGGGATTTTCAATCCCCTGCTCTACCGACTGAGCTATCTGGGCAACGGGGCGCATTAAACGGGTTTTTCAGGGGGGCGTCAAGCAAGTTTTGAAAAAAATGTTTAATTATTACCGTCGCTTACGTTCCACCCCCGATTTTCAACAGCTTTACTCAGCCGGCGGCACGTAGCCGTCGGCCTTGGCGTATTCCTCGCCGGAGAAAAACTTGTCCATCTCGCCCTGCAGATATTTGCGATCGTCGGCATTCATCATGTTCAGGCGCTTTTCGTTGATCAGCAGGGTCTGGTGTTTCTGCCAGTCGGCCCAGGCCTTGGCCGAGACGTGATCGAAAATATCCTGGCCCTTGGCCCCCGGGTAGGGAGGGCGCTCCAGGCCCGGCAGTTCTTCCTGGTACTTGCGGCACATTACGGTGCGGGTCATGACGACTCTCCTGCATTCAAGACTTCGGCCGCGCGTTTGAGCAGTGTTTTCACCGGGGCGGCAAGGCCCAGGCGCGGCGGGGTGGCGAGGTTATACCAGAGCCAGTCGGCCTCGGCGACGTGCAGGGCCGACTCTTCGACCCGGATCAGCCAGGGTTCGATGGCCAGTTGGAAGTGGCTGAAGGTGTGCACCAGCCCGGGCATCTGCTGTTGCTGGCCCAGTTCCAGGGAGTGCTGCAGGGCCAGGTGCTGGATGTCGTCCAGGCCATCCAGCTCCGGCAGGCTCCACAACCCGCCCCAGAGGCCGCTGGAGGGCCGCCGGTAAAGCAGGATGGCGCCTTCGCGGTTGGCCAGCATCGGCATCAGGGTGCGCTTCTGAGGCACTTCCTTGCGTGGCTTGGGGATCGGGTAGCGGGTTTCCAGGCCGAGCATGTGGGCTTCGCAGCCGCGCTCCAGGGGGCACAACAGGCAGCTGGGCTTGCTCCGGGTGCAGAGGGTCGCCCCCAGGTCCATCATCGCCTGGGTGTAGTGGTTGACCCGGCTGTGGGGCGTGAAGCGCTCGGCGGCGGCCCACAGCTGCTTGGCCACCTTGGGCTCCCCGGGGTAGCCCTCCTGGGCCGTGAAGCGTGCCAGCACCCGCTTGACGTTGCCGTCGAGGATCGGCGCCCGCAGGCCCATGCTGATGCTGGCGATGGCGCCGGCGGTGGACAGGCCGATGCCCGGCAGTTCGGTGAGCTTTTCCACGTCCCGGGGGAACTCGCCGCCGTATTCGGCCATGACGATCTTCGCGGTCTTCTGCAGGTTGCGCGCCCGGGTGTAGTAGCCCAGGCCGGTCCACAGGTGCAGCACTTCGTCTTCCGGGGCTTCGGCCAGGGCCTGCACCGTGGGCAGCGAGGCCATGAAGCGGTCGAAGTAGTTGAGCACGGTGCTGACCTGGGTCTGTTGCAGCATGATCTCCGAGACCCACACCCGATACGGGTTGATGTCCTGCTGCCAGGGCAGGTCATGGCGGCCGTGGCGGTCGTACCAGTCCAGCACCGCCGTTGAAAACGCCTCGGCTCTCATCGCTTGAACAGCCCCTTGAGCGCGTTCTTCAGTTCCGGGCTGACCTTGTCCCCCAGTTTCTCGTCGATCTTTTGCTGCAGGCGGTCACCAGCCAGCTTGGCTGCTACCTGGCCCAGGCCGTCCTTGTCCAGGCGGCAGGCCTTGGCCCCCAGCTCCAGCGGGCCGCGGCAGCGCAGCGGCAGCTCGATGCCGGTAAAGCGCTCGCCCACCTGGCAGGCCGGGTCCGGGTTATCCCGCAGGTCGCCTTCGACAATGATGCCGACCCGGTAGTCCATGCCCAGCACTCGCAGGTCGATGTCGCCGTTGCCGTTCACCGTCATGCCGGGGATGCGCACTTTCAGGTCCGGGTTGCTGGCCACGCCATTGCGTAGCGTCAGGTTGCCCTTGAGTTCCTGGAAGGGCGTGTCCTTGCCCCGTGGCGTGCTGCTGAGGTTCTTGCGGTTGAGCACGGCGATGCCCTGGCACAGCTGCTGTTCGATATTGGCGTTGAGCAGCACGCCGTTGTTGATGACGAAGCTGGCGGTGCCGTTGAGGCTGTCGATCAGTGCCTTCTGGCTGTTGCCGCTGCCGCTGAGGTTGCTGTTCAGGGTCACCAGGCCCTTGACCGGAGGATTCTGGCCCTGGCTTTCGAGGATGCGTTCCACCGGCACCCGGTTGATCTTGGTCTGCAAGCTCAACTGCGGTGTGCTCTGGCGCACATCGAGGTTGCCGCTGGCATCGAAGCTGCCGTTGTACAGCTCGCCGCGCAGGCTGGAGAGCTTGAGCAGGCCACCCTGGCCGGAGGCCTTGAGTGCGGCATTCTGGATCGGCAGCTTGTCCAGGGTCAGTTGGCCGAAGTTCAGGTCGGCATCGACGTCGAGTTTGCTCAGGCGTTCCACCGGCAGCAGGCGGTCAGTGCTCCAGGCGCCCTTGGTCGGTGCGTTGGGCAGCGGGGTGCTGCCGGCTCCGGCCATGGCATCGGCTTCGCTGCTCTGCACTTCGGCCTTGCGTGCCGATGCCGCGCTGTTGGCTTCGGCGGACTTGGGCGGCAGGTAGCGGTCGACATTGAAGGTGTCGGCCTTGAGCTGGGCGCGCAGGGATTGCTTGTCGAAGTCCTCGATGGCCAGGCGGCCGCTGAAGGTGCTGTCGTCGAGCTTCAGGTTCAGGTCTTCCAGGGCCAGGCTGCTGGGCGTGCCTTGCAGGCGGCTGACCAGCTCGACCTTGCTCAGGCTGCCTTCACCCATGGTGGGCAGGGTCTGGCCGATGCTGTCGACGAATCTCGCCAGGTCGAACTGGGCAATGGAGATGCCGCCGCTGATCTGCGGAGTCTTGTCCAGGTCGTTGACCTTGAGCTCACCCAGGGCGCGCAACTGATTGAGGGAGACCTTCAGGCCGGTCCACTGGGCAACGTTGGCGGCCTGGTCCAGCAGCAGCTGGCCCTGGGCTGCGAAGGTCAGGGTCTTGCCTTGTAACGGGTCGCCGGCGGCTTCGCCGGACAGGCGCATGTCTTCAAACTGGTAGCGCTGCAGGGCGCGGTCGAAGCGCAGTTCGCCATTGAGCTCGGTGCGCACGCGCACTGCGGGTTGGCTGCTGGCGAGGAAGGCCGTGAGCTTGACCGGGGTGTTGGTGGCTTCGTGAATCGGCCCGGTACTCAGCTGGATGCTTTCGGCGGTGAACTGCTTGTCGGTCTGTTCATCGTTGTACTCAACCCGGGCGTTGTTCACGGTCAGGCTGTCGATGTCCAGGCGGATCGGCTGCGCGGGTTTGTCCGCGCCGGCTGGTGGTTGGCTGGCTTGGCCGGTGCTGGCGGCCGGAGTCTCGGCCTGCTTGTCGGTCGGTGCGGCCTTGCCAATGTCCTGCCAGTTGCCGTGGCCGTCCTTGTTGCGGGTCAGGCGCAGGTTCAGGCCTTCGACACGCACATCGCTCATCTGCACTTCGCGGCGCAGCAGCGGCAACACCCGGACCGACAGGCCGAGCATCTGCAGGTCGGCGAAAGGTTGGGTCGGGTTGGCCAGGGTGGCGACGCCGGCATCGTGCAGTTCCAGGCCCAGCCAGGGGAACAGGCTCCAGCCGATGTCGCCATTGAGCGTCAGCTCGATGTGGGCCTTGTCGCGGGCAATCTGGCGAATCTCGTCTTTGTAGTCGTTGGGATCAAACAGGTGGGTCAGGGCGAAGCCCAGAGCCACGATGATCAGCAACAGCCCGAGAATTACCAGACCCAGGATTTTGCCGAACGCTTTCATGGGCGAGTCCTTGTATGTCGAATTCAAAATTTAGCGGGGGAGTATAGCGCTCTGAACCTGACGACTGGTCACCCATTGCAGTTAGAGGTTTTTTCGTTGTAGCGGTTTTTTTTGGCCAGCGGCCTGGCCTGTGGGCAAAGCAGCGGCGGGAAAAAAGGTGATGTCAGTTTGGTTTTTTAGTTTGTCGCAAATGGTAACCTCTCGCGGTTCGTCCGCCCTTGTGCGACTTAATGTCGCGTCTGCCCAAATGGAGCTTTACTCAATAAAACGACCGCGCCGGTGTGCCAAGGTCGTCGCAGAAGAGTGGCCGATGAACAATTCTAATAATTGGGGGAAACATCCATGAGCACTAGCAATGCGGCGGCCAGTCCGTCCGCTCAGCCAGCGTTCTTGTCCAAAGAACGCATCATCGCCAAGCCCGGTTTCAACCGCTGGCTGGTTCCACCGGCCGCTCTGGCCATCCACCTGTGCATCGGCATGGCCTATGGCTTTTCGGTGTTCTGGCTGCCGTTGTCCAAGGCCCTGGGCGTCAGTGCGCCCGTGGCTTGCGAGCCCGGCATGGGCTTCATCGCGCAGATCTTTTCGTCCCAATGTGACTGGCCGATCTCCATGCTCGGCTGGATCTACACCCTGTTCTTCATCTTCCTGGGGTGCTCGGCGGCGATCTGGGGCGGCTGGCTGGAACATGCCGGCCCGCGCAAGGCCGGTGTGGTTTCGGCACTGTGCTGGTGCGGCGGCCTGCTGATCTCGGCGCTGGGGATCTACACCCACCAGATCTGGCTGATGTGGATAGGCTCAGGGGTCATCGGCGGTATCGGCCTGGGCCTGGGCTATATCTCCCCCGTGTCGACCCTGATCAAGTGGTTCCCGGACAAGCGCGGCATGGCCACCGGCATGGCGATCATGGGCTTTGGCGGCGGCGCCATGGTCGGTGCGCCCCTGGCGGCGGCCCTGATGGGCCACTTTGCAACGCCGACCAGCGTTGGCGTGTGGCAGAGCTTCCTGGTGATGGCGGCCATCTACTTCGTGTTCATGATCGGTGGCGCCCTGGCCTACCGGGTTCCGCCTACCGGCTGGAAGCCTGAGGGCTGGAACGCACCGGCGAAGAAAGCCGCCAATGCGATGATCACCCACCGCCACGTGCACGTGAACGTGGCCTGGAAGACCCCGCAGTTCCGCCTGGTGTGGCTGGTGCTGTGCCTTAACGTTTCGGCCGGTATCGGCATCCTCGGCATGGCCTCGCCCCTGCTGCAGGAAGTGTTTGCCGGCAAGCTGCTGGGCAATGGCCTGACCTTCAGCCAGCTGGACGCCGGGCAACTGGCGCAGATTGCCGCGATTGCCGCCGGCTTCACCGGTTTGCTGAGCCTGTTCAACATCGGCGGGCGGTTCTTCTGGGCGTCGTTCTCCGACTACCTGGGCCGCAAGAACACCTATTTCGTGTTCTTTGCCCTGGGCTTTGCCCTTTATGCGCTGATCCCGAACCTCGGCCACCTGGGCAATATCGCCCTGTTCGTGGCGGCGTTCTGCATCATCCTGTCGATGTACGGCGGCGGTTTCGCCACGGTGCCGGCCTACCTGGCGGACCTGTTCGGCACCCAGATGGTGGGCGCTATCCACGGCCGCCTGCTGACCGCCTGGGCCGCGGCGGGCGTGCTGGGCCCGGTGCTGGTGAACTACCTGCGCGAGTACCAGCTGAGCATCGGCGTCGAGCGCGCTGCGGCTTACGACATCACCCTGTACATCCTCGCCGGCCTGCTGGTGCTGGGCTTTTTGTGCAACCTGCTGGTGCGCCCGGTGGCCGACAAGTACTTCATGACCGACGAGCAACTGGCGGCCGAGCAGGCCCTGGGCCATGACAAGGGCGCCGACAACAGCGTCGTGCTGGAGTGGAAGGCCTCATCCGCCAGCCTGCCGCTGGTGATCGCTGCCTGGCTGGCCGTGGGCATTCCCCTGGCGTGGGGCGTGTGGGTCACCCTGCAGAAGACCGCGGTGCTGTTCCATTAAGGGCTTCGCCGGCCAGCCAGCTCCTGCGCAGGAGCCGGCTGGCCGGCGAACAAGGTGCCCGGGCCTGCCAGGCCTGGCGCCTTCACCGGCAAGCCGTTTTCTATAGTTGTCATGACAGGTACAGCCCCGCAGCCATTGGCTGGCGCCCGTCAGGATATTGTCCATCGTGTTTCTGTTTAGCCGCCGTGGGGCCTATACTATTCGCCTTTTTCGCCCAATGATTTTGCGGAGCTGGTGATGGCCGAACGTAAGGCATCTGTCGAGCGCGACACTCTGGAAACCCAGATCAAAGCCTCGATCAACCTGGATGGCACCGGAAAGGCCCGATTCGATATCGGCGTGCCCTTCCTTGAGCACATGCTGGACCAGATCGCCCGGCACGGGCTGATCGACCTGGACATCGAAAGCAAGGGCGACCTGCATATCGACGACCACCACACCGTGGAGGATGTCGGTATCACCCTCGGCCAGGCGTTCAGCAAGGCCATCGGCGACAAGAAAGGCATCCGTCGCTACGGCCATGCCTATGTGCCGCTGGATGAAGCCCTGTCCCGCGTGGTGATCGACTTCTCCGGCCGCCCCGGCCTGCAGATGCATGTGCCGTTCACCCGCGCCACCGTCGGTGGTTTCGATGTCGACCTGTTCCAGGAGTTCTTCCAGGGCTTCGTCAACCACGCCAACGTGACCCTGCACATCGACACCCTGCGCGGCACCAACACTCACCACCAGATCGAGACCGTGTTCAAGGCCTTCGGCCGTGCACTGCGCATGGCGGTGGAGCTGGACGAGCGCATGGCCGGCCAGATGCCGTCGACCAAGGGCGTGCTGTAATGCAGACCGTCGCCGTCATCGACTACGGCATGGGCAACCTGCACTCGGTGGCCAAGGCCCTGGAGCACGTGGGCGCCGGCAAGGTGCTGATCACCAGCGATGCCAGCGTGATTCGCGAAGCCGACCGGGTGGTGTTCCCCGGAGTGGGCGCGATCCGTGACTGCATGGCCGAGATCCGCCGCCTGGGCTTCGATGCCCTGGTGCGCGAGGTCAGCCAGGACCGTCCGTTCCTCGGTATCTGCGTGGGTATGCAGGCGCTGCTCGACCACAGTGAAGAGAACGAAGGCGTGGACTGCATCGGCCTGTTTCCCGGCCAGGTGAAGTTCTTCGGCAAGGGCCTGATCGAGGATGGCGAGCACCTGAAGGTGCCGCACATGGGCTGGAACGAAGTGAAGCAGGCGGTGGATCACCCGCTGTGGCACAACATTGCGGACCTGGCGCGCTTCTACTTCGTGCACAGCTACTACATCAATGCCGGTAACGCGCGGCAGGTGGTGGGCAGCGGTCACTATGGCGTGGATTTCGCCGCGGCGCTGGCCGACGGCTCGCGTTTCGCCGTGCAGTTCCACCCGGAGAAAAGCCATACCCACGGCCTGCAGCTGCTGCAGAATTTCGCCGCCTGGGACGGTCGCTGGTAAATGGCGATCAAGAAACCCAAGCCGCCGATCCTGAGCCTCACTGCCGAACAGGAGAGCGAGGCGACGCACAAGATCAAGCGTTTCCTGGAGGATCGGTTCGAGCTCGAGCTGGGCTCGTTCGAAGCGGCGGAGGTTCTTGAACTGTTTACCCGCGAAATTGCTCCGCACTATTACAACCGGGCGATTTTCGATGTGCAGGCGCACCTCAAGGAGAGGTTCGAAAGCATCGAAAGCGACCTGTGGGCGCTCGAGAAAAACTGATTTCCGAGTGAAGCTGAACAATCGAACTTGAAGGTTTGCCAGATGCTGATTATTCCCGCTATCGATCTCAAGGACGGCGCCTGTGTGCGTCTGCGCCAAGGCCGCATGGAAGACTCCACGGTGTTCTCCGATGACCCGGTGAGCATGGCCGCCAAATGGGTTGAAGGGGGTTGCCGACGCTTGCATCTGGTGGACCTGAACGGTGCCTTCGAAGGCCAGCCGGTCAACGGCGAGGTGGTCACCGCAATCGCCAAGCGCTACCCGAACCTGCCGATCCAGATCGGCGGCGGCATCCGTTCCCTGGAAACCATCGAGCACTACGTCAAGGCTGGCGTGAGCTACGTGATCATCGGCACCAAGGCGGTCAAGGAGCCGGAGTTCGTCGCCCAGGCCTGTCGCGCGTTCCCCGGCAAGGTGATTGTCGGCCTGGACGCCAAGGACGGTTTCGTCGCCACCGACGGCTGGGCTGAAGTCAGCAGCGTGCAGGTCATCGACCTGGCCAAGCGCTTCGAAGCCGACGGCGTGTCCGCCATCGTTTATACCGACATCGCCAAAGACGGCATGATGCAGGGCTGCAACGTTCCCTTCACCGCAGCCCTGGCGGCGGCCACCAAGATCCCGGTGATCGCTTCCGGCGGTATCCACAACCTGGGCGACATCAAGGCCCTGCTGGATGCCAAGGCGCCAGGAATCATCGGCGCCATTACTGGCCGCGCGATCTATGAAGGCACCCTCGATGTCGCAGAAGCCCAGGCTTTCTGCGATTCGTACCAAGGCTGAGGATTCGCCATGGCACTGGCCAAACGCATCATCCCTTGCCTGGACGTGGACAACGGCCGGGTGGTCAAGGGCGTCAAGTTCGAGAACATCCGCGACGCCGGTGACCCGGTGGAAATTGCCCGTCGCTACGACGAGCAGGGTGCCGACGAAATCACTTTCCTCGACATCACCGCCAGCGTCGATGGGCGTGATACCACCCTCCATACCGTCGAGCGCATGGCCAGCCAGGTGTTCATCCCGCTGACCGTGGGCGGTGGCGTGCGCACCGTGCAGGACATCCGCAACCTGCTCAATGCCGGCGCGGACAAGGTTTCGATCAACACCGCAGCAGTGTTCAACCCGGAGTTCGTCGGCGAAGCGGCGCAGCACTTTGGTTCTCAGTGCATCGTGGTCGCCATTGACGCGAAGAAAGTCTCCGGCCCGGGTGAAACCCCGCGCTGGGAAATCTTCACCCATGGCGGGCGCAAGCCCACCGGGCTGGACGCGGTGGAGTGGGCGAAGAAGATGGAAGGCCTGGGTGCCGGCGAGATCCTGCTCACCAGCATGGATCAGGACGGCATGAAAAACGGCTTCGACCTGGGCGTGACCCGGGCCATCAGCGATGCCCTGGGGATTCCGGTGATCGCTTCCGGCGGTGTCGGCAACCTCCAGCACCTGGCCGACGGTATCATTGAAGGCCATGCCAGCGCGGTGCTGGCGGCGAGCATTTTCCACTTCGGCGAATACACGGTTCCCGAGGCCAAGGCCTATATGGCTCAGCGCGGGATTGTTGTGCGGTAGCCACTGGACAGCATGGCGGGCTCACGGCACTCTTGAGCACGCCATGGATTCCGGTAGCCCGTCATGTTCAAACGTCTTCTAGTGGTTGTCGCCAGCGCTTCGCTTGTTCTTTGCGGCCTCGCCCGCGCTGATGAACCCGCCGACACCTCCCTGGTGTTGCTGACGGAAAACTTCCCCCCCTACAACATGGCCAAGAACGGCAAGAACTTCGCCCAGGGCGAGAATATCGACGGCATCGCCGTGGATATCGTCCGTGAAATGTTCAAACGCGCCGGAATCAACTACAGCCTGACCCTGCGTTTTCCATGGGAGCGTATCTACAAGATGGCGCTGGAGCAGCCGGGCTATGGTGTGTTCGTCATGGCGCGCCTGCCGGACCGCGAGCCGCTCTTCAAGTGGGTCGGCCCCATCGGCCCGGATGACTGGATCATGCTGGCCAAGGCCGGCAGCAAGATCACCCTAGAATCCCTGGAACAGGCGCGCAAATACAAGATCGGCGCCTACAAGGGCGATGCCATTGCCGAGACCCTGACCAAGCAGGGCCTGGCGCCCCAAGTGGTACTGCGTGACCAGGACAATGCCAGGAAGCTGGTGGCGGGGCAGATCGACCTCTGGGCCACCGGCGACCCGGCCGGGCGCTACCTGGCCAAGCAGGAGGGCATCAGCGGCCTCAAGACGGTGCTGCGCTTCAACAGCGCCGAGCTGTACCTGGCCCTGAACAAGGATGTCTCCGATGAGGTGGTGGCCAAGCTCCAGGCGGCCCTGGACCAGATGCGCCAAGAGGGGCTGGTGGAAGAGATCATGGGGCGTTACCTGTAGGCGCTTCGCTGGCAAGCCAGTTCCTGTGGCGAAGGCCTCTAGCGATAAACCCCGTTCTTGCCATGCCCGGCCATGGCCTTGTTGCTGCGCAGGCTGATCATCGACTTGATATCGATCCACTCGATGCCCTGGGCCTTGAGCCTGGGCAGCTCACGTTCGAGCACTGCCAGGGTCTGTGGATAAGGGTGGCCGATCATCACCGCCGAACCCTGTTTGCGCGCCAGTTTGATCGCGGTCTGCAACTGTTGGCTGATCGCCGCTTCGGTACGTTCGTCATCCAGGAACACATCCCGGGAAACACTGGCCAGGCCGATCTTCTGCGCTTCGGCGGCGGCCACCGTCTGGGCGCTGGTGCGGCTGTCGACGAAGAATTTGTGCCGCCGTTGCAACTCGCCCATCAGCCAGGCCATGGCCTGGGGTTGGGCGGTCATGCGGCTGCCCATGTGGTTGTTGATGCCGCTGGTGTAGGGCACGGCCTGGAAGGCGGCGTCCAGGCGTTTTTGCAGCTCTTCGATGGGCAACTCGGGGTGCCAGGCAAACGGCCCGGTGGCCGGGTCCATGGGCATGTGCAGGATGACGATCTTGCCGGCGCGATGGGCCTCGCGGGCGAATTCGGCAGCGTGGGGCGTGTCCGGCATGATCGCCGTGGTGACCGGGCCGGGCAGGGCCAGTACCCGGCGGTCACGGGGCAGGTTCTGGCCCAGGTCGTCGATGATCAGGCTCAGGTAGGCCTTGGGCGCGACGGCTGTGGGTTCGGCGGCTTGGGTCGCGAGGGGCAAGAGGCACAGCAGGGTGAGCAGCGGGGCCTGGAGCGAGCGCAACAGCAGTGAGCAGCGGGAAATCATGGGGATCGGGATCAGGCCTTTAGGGGAATGGGCACCCTGGCGGGCGCTTGGCTGGCGAGCCAGCTCCTACGCAAGCCGGCTCCTGTAGGAGCCGGCTTGCCGGCGAAGGGTTCAATCATTTGCCGCGGGTGATGCTCAGCCCTTTGAGCAGGCTCAGGGCCTGGGCCAACTGGTAGTCGTCGTCCTGCGGCATCGGCTTGGCCTTGCTCGCTGCACCACTGGGCTTGTCGGCGCCGCCGTTGCCATTGCCCAGGTGACCCTGCAGGTCGGCTTCCTTGAAGTACTCGCCGTCCTGGGACTCGCTGGTGATCTTGGCGCGGCGCACTTCGATGTCCGGAACGATGCCCTGGGCCTGGATCGAACGCCCGTTGGGGGTGAAGTACAGCGCGGTGGTGATCTTCAGCGCCCGGTCGTTGTTCAGCGGCAGCACGGTCTG
This sequence comes from Pseudomonas sp. NFPP12, assembly GCF_900103205.1. Lineage (NCBI taxonomy): Bacteria > Pseudomonadati > Pseudomonadota > Gammaproteobacteria > Pseudomonadales > Pseudomonadaceae > Pseudomonas > Pseudomonas sp. NFPP12. The sequence goes on along the minus strand of NZ_FMWW01000006.1, from coordinate 430,177 downwards.
CACCGAGCCCTTGCCGAAGCTGGTGGTGCCCATCAGTACTGCGCGCTTCTGATCCTGCAGGGCACCGGCGACGATCTCCGAAGCCGAGGCGCTGCCACCGTTGATCAGTACCACCATCGGCACGGCTTCGCTTTCGTCCTTGCCGGTGGCGGAGAAGCGCAGCTCGGAGTTGGCGATGCGGCCCTTGGTGTAGACGATCAGGCCCTTGGTGATGAAGTGGTCGACCACCTCCACCGCGGCTTGCAGCACGCCGCCCGGGTTGTTGCGCAGGTCGAGGATGATGCCGTTGAGCTTCTTGCCGTTGTCCTTGCGCAGCTTGGCCAGGGCCTTGGAGACTTCCTCGCCGGTCTTGACCTGGAACTGGGTGATGCGGATGTAGCCGTAGCCCGACTCCAGCAGCTGACTCTTCACGCTCTTCACCTGGATGGTGGCGCGGGCCAGGGTCACGTCGAACGGCGTGCCGCCGTCGCGCACCAGGGTCAGGGTGATCTTCTGGCCGATCTTGCCGCGCATCTTGTCCACGGCTTCGGTCATGGTCTGGCCACGGGTCGGCTGGCCGTTGATCTTGACGATCAGGTCGCCGGCCTGGATCCCGGCCTTGGATGCCGGGGTGTCGTCGATGGGCGAGACCACCTTGATGAAGCCATCCTCGGCGCCGACTTCGATGCCCAGGCCGCCGAATTCGCCGCTGGTGCTTTCCTGCAGTTCGGCGAAGTCTTCCGGGCCCAGATAGGCAGAGTGCGGGTCGAGGTTGCTGAGCATGCCCTTGATGGCATTCTCCAGCAGGGTCTTGTCGTCTACGGGTTCGACATACGCGGCCTTGATGCGGTCCATGACCTCGGCGAAGGTGCGCAGCTCTTCCAGCGGCAAGGGCGCCTTGGTGGTCGCGGCGGTTGCTGCTTGAGCGGTTTCGGCGGCAAACGCCTGAGGCGCTCCGATCACCAGGGCGATCGTCAGGGCCAGCGAGGTAAGGCGGGACAAATGCAGCATGTCGAACGAACTCCTAGTTTAGATGCAGCGCTTATCCTTGCGCGTGGCACCACTGTGCCGGGTCGCTGGGGCGGCCCTGCTGACGAATTGCAAAGTACAGCGCAGGAGTGTCCTGTCCGCCACTATTACCGACGGTGGAGATGGACTCTCCGGCCTTGACCACGTCGCCGGCTTCCTTGAGCAGCGTCTGGTTGTGTCCGTAGAGGCTCAGGTAACCGTTGCCGTGATCGAGGATCACCAGCAGGCCGGCGCCGCGCAGCCAGTCGGCGAACACTACCCGGCCACCGTGCACGGCGTGCACCTGGCTGCCGGCGGCGGCGCTGATCATCACGCCGTCCCACTTGGAGCGGGAGTCGTCGCCACGGGTTTCACCAAAGCGTGCCAGTAGTCGACCATCAACGGGCCATGGAAGTTTTCCCCGGGCTGAAGCAAATGCCCCGCCATAGGAAGGGCCGGCGCTGGAAACCAGGGCTCCAGGGCTTGATCTTGCGGGTTTGCGCGGCTCATCGCTGGCGTCGGCCTGGGCCTCACGCAAGCGCTTTTTTTCGGCTTCCTGCTGGGCGATCAGCGCTTTCTGCCGCGCTTCCTCTGCCTCGCGAGCCTGGCGTGCCAGGGTTTCCTCGATGGTTTTCAGGACCTTGGCCAGGTCGGCCTGGTCCTGTTCGCGGGCCTTGAGCTTGTCGTCACGGGCCTTCACATCGTTGTTCAGCTTGGCCAGGGCCAGCTGGCGCTCCTTGCGCACCTTGTCGAGTTCTTCGCGCTGGGTGTCGAGGCTGCTTTTCTGCACCAGCAACTGGGCCTGCTGCAGGGAGATGTCCTTTTCCACATTGGCCAGCTGGCGCAGGGTCTCGTTGAAATTCTTCAACTGCTCCAGGCGGGCCTGGCTCAGGTAGTCGTAATAGGTCAGGGTGCGGGCGAATTTTTCCGGGTTCTGCTGGTTGAGCAGCAGCTTGAGGTATTCCTGGCGCCCGTTCTGGTAGGCCGCGCGGGCCTGGATGGCGATCAGTCGTTGCTGTTCAGTGCGCGCGCTCTGGAGTTTTTTTTTCTCCTCATCGAGTCGCTGCAGCTCGGATTCGCTTTTCTTCAGCTCTTTTTGCAGGGCCTCGACCTGCTTTTCCAGCTTGCCCATCTCGGTTTCGGTGCCGCGCAGTTCTTTCTGCACCCCGGACTTCTCTTCCTGCAGCTTGCCCAGCAGCTTTTTCAGCTCGGCAATGTCCTGACGCGTGGCGTCCAACTGTTGTTGGGTTTGCGCGCGCTCGTCGGCGAAAGCCGGTTGGAGCAGGCAGATCAGAGCAAGGGTAATCAGGGCGCGAAGCATAGAGGCGGGCGACACCAGGGAAAGGGACGGCCTAGTATGCCCGCCCATCGCTGCAAAAAAAACGCCTCAAAGCCAACTGCTTTGAGGCGTTCGTCATAAAAAGCCGTTTCCGGACCGTTATTGGGCCATTTGCTATCAGCGTGCCGCCGCCGTGGCCTGGGGCGGTGGCGCCGATCAACCTTGTGCGGGCGAGCGAGCCTGATGCGGCAGCGCCTGGGTGCCGGCCTTCGCGGCCGAGGCATCCTGGCTGGCCTGGCTGTCTTGCCGGGCCCGCAGGACCACGATTCCCGGGACGTTGTGCACGTACTCCATGAAGGGTGAGTCGATCACCGCGCCCTGGTCCTTTTTCGAGGAGGCGTTGCGCAGGACGGGGCCCTGGGCCGTCTGGATGAACAGCCCGGTATGGGTGACGTCCAGGCCCGAGAGGTGGGTATAGATGCCGATGTAGTCGCCGGTTCGCAGGTGGCTGAGCAGATGCTGGTCAATCAATGCGCTGGGAATGTAGGTGATGTCGCGTTCGGCCACGGGCAGGCCGGGCAGGTAGCGGCCGCCATCGGCCTTTTGATTGAGGCGCTTGGCCACGGTCACCGCGTTCGCACTCAGCTGGGCGGTCACATCCTCGGCCATGGGTTGCCCGGCATGGGCCCAATCGGTGAAGAAGTGGCGGCGGTTGAGGAAGTTGATATCGCCGTTCACGTAGCGAATCTGCACCAGGTTGTTGATGAAGCCGGCCTCGTCGCTGGACTGGCGCAAGGCCTCGACGTAATCCAGGTAGGTGAAGCAGTCCAGGCCCCTGAAGTCGACCACCAGCTTCTCGGCCAGGGTTGCGGAGCCGTGCAGCCGGTTCGCCGCGTAAGGCGTGTGCAGGAACTCCCGGGAAATCAGGTCGTTCATCTGGCCTATGTCGGTAGAGCCCCGAGGAGGCTGGATCTTCAGCAGTGCTTTCAATTTATCGGCGGTCTGAGCATCCATTTCCACCGGGCTGTGTTGCTGTGCGAGGGCACTGGCATCCACCGGCTGTTGAGCAGGAATCTGGCTTGCACAGCCTGACAGGAGGGAGGCCAGAAGCAGCGTAGCCGTCTTGTTCATGGAGATTCTCTCTGCTGTTATTGATAATGATAATCATTATTCAATAAGTGCCCGGCGCTTGTCTGCTTTTACTTCCATGGCCCTGATTCGCCCTGTGCAAGGCCACCATGAAAAACGCCCGACGGTTGCATCGGGCGTTTTTGCCTGCAATGGCGAGCTGGAGGATCAGTGCGCCGGGTCCACCAGGATCGACGTGCCGGTCATTTCCGCGGGCTTGGGCAGGCCCAGCAACTTGAGCATGGTGGGCGCCACGTCCGCCAGAACCCCGCCTTCACGGACTTTCAACGCGCGTTTGCCGACATAGATGAATGGCACCGGCTCGGTGGTGTGGGCGGTGTGGGCCTGGCCGGTGGATTCGTCGGACATCTGCTCGACGTTGCCGTGGTCGGCGGTGATCAGGGCTTCGCCGCCGACCTTTTCCAGGGCATCGACGATACGTCCGACGCACAGGTCCAGGCATTCCACGGCTTTGACCGCCGCCTCGAACACGCCGCTGTGGCCGACCATGTCGCCGTTGGCGTAGTTGACGATGATCACGTCATAACGCTGGTGCTCGATGGCGTCGACGATCTTGTCGGTGACTTCCGGGGCACTCATTTCCGGCTGCAGGTCGTAGGTGGCGACTTTCGGCGACGGGATCAGGATGCGCTCCTCGCCCGGGAACGGCTCTTCGCGGCCACCGGAGAAGAAGAAGGTGACGTGGGCATACTTCTCGGTCTCGGCGATGCGCAGTTGGGTCTTGCCGTTTTTCGCCAAATAGTCGCCCAGCACGTTCTCCAGGCTGCCCGGGGCAAAGGCCGATGGCGCGGGGATGCTGGCGGCGTACTGGGTGAGCATGACGAAGCCGGCCAGCTTAGGCTGGCGTGGGCGTTCGAAGTCCTTGAAGTCGTCCTCGACGAAGACCCGGGTCAGCTCCCGTGCACGGTCGGCGCGGAAGTTCATGAACACCACGGCATCGCCGTCCTCGACCTTGACCGGTTCGCCGATGGTGGTGGCCTTGACGAATTCGTCGCTCTCTTCACGTGCGTAGGCGGCTTGCAGGCCTTCCTGGGCGGTGGCGGCGTTGAACTGGCCCTGGCCGTCGACGATCAGGTTGTAGGCCTGGGCCACACGGTCCCAGCGGTTGTCGCGGTCCATGGCGAAGTAACGGCCGATCAGGCTGGCGATGCGGCCCTTGCCCAGGGTCTTGAAGGTTTCGTCCAGCAGTTCGATGGACGACTGGGCGCTTTTGGGCGGGGTGTCGCGGCCATCGAGGAAGGCATGCAGGTAGATTTTCTCGGCGCCGCGCTTGAAGGCCAGTTCGGCCATGGCGATCAGGTGGTCCTGGTGGCTGTGCACGCCGCCGTCGGACAGCAGGCCGAGGATGTGCACCGCCTTGCCGGCATCCACGGCCTTGTCCACGGCCGCGCAAATAGTCGGGTTCTCGAAGAACTCACCGTCACGGATGGCCTTGGTCACCCGGGTGAAGTCCTGGTACACCACGCGGCCGGCGCCGAGGTTCATGTGGCCGACTTCGGAGTTGCCCATCTGCCCGTCCGGCAGGCCGACATCCATGCCCGAACCCGAGATCAGGCCGTTGGGCATGCTGGCGCACAAGCGGTCCAGGACCGGCTTCTTGGCCGCATAGACGGCGTTGGATTCGTGGCTTTCGCTGTGACCGAAGCCATCCAGAATCATCAGGACCAAAGGTTTAGGCGTGGTAGTCATGGCGTCCACTCGTGGCTGGATAGGAAAGAGATGAAAGGGAGGTGTTGAAAAAGGGAGTGGCAGTTTAAAGCGAAGTTCCGGTGGAGTCACCGCCGGGCGGGGTTTGGTCGACCCGGAGGGCTGTGTATACTGGCCGACATTTTAACGCCCTGGAACCTCCTTAGATGGTTGCTCACCTGATTCAATTCGCCACTGAACACTACTTGCTCGTCGGCGCCTTCGCCATCCTGCTGGCTCTGTTGATCGCTCATGAATTGAGCCGCGGTGGCCGCAGCCTCAGCACCCGTGAACTGACCGCGCTGGTCAACAGCGAGCAGGGCGTCGTGATCGATATCCGTCCATCCAAGGACTATGCCGCCGGCCATATCGTCGGTGCACTGAACATTCCCCAGGACAAGCTGGCCGCCCGTGTCGGCGAGCTGGAGAAGCACAAGTCCAAGACCATCATCCTGGTGGACGCCCAGGGCCAGCACGCCGGCACCCACGCCCGCGAGCTGCTCAAGTCCGGTTTCACCGCGGCCAAGCTGTCCGGCGGTGTGGCCAGCTGGAAGGCCGATAACCTGCCATTGGTGAAGTAATGTCCAAGGTCATCGTCTACTCCAGTGATTACTGCCCTTACTGCTCGCGCGCCAAGCATCTGCTGGCGAGCAAAGGCGTAGCCTTCGAAGAGATCAAGGTCGATGGCAAGCCCCAGGTACGCGCCGAGATGGCCCAGAAGGCCGGGCGTACGTCCGTGCCGCAGATCTGGATCGGCGCCACCCACGTAGGTGGCTGTGATGATTTGTTCGCCCTGGAGCGTGCCGGCAAGCTCGACGCGCTGCTAGCGGCCTGAAATTCCCAACCCTATAGACCCAAGATCAAGAAGGACTCTGAGATGACTGACCAACAGAACACCGTTGCCGACGACGAAAGCGCACCGCAATTCTCCCTGCAGCGTATCTACGTGCGTGACCTGTCCTTCGAAGCGCCGAAAAGCCCGGCGATCTTCCGTCAGCAGTGGGAACCTAGCGTCGGCCTGGACCTCAATACCCGCCAGACAGCGTTGGAAGCCGACTTCCACGAAGTGGTGCTGACCCTGTCCGTGACCGTGAAGAACGGCGACGAAGTGGCCTTCATCGCTGAAGTCCAGCAGGCCGGTATCTTCCTGATCAAGAACCTGGATGAGGCTTCCATGAGCCACACCCTGGGTGCTTTCTGCCCGAACATCCTGTTCCCTTACGCTCGTGAAGCGCTGGACAGCCTGGTGACCCGCGGTTCGTTCCCGGCGCTGATGCTGGCCCCGGTGAACTTCGATGCGCTGTACGCCCAAGAGCTGCAACGCCTGCAGTCCGCTGGCGAAAACACCGTTCAGTAAGTGCTGGTTGCGGTACGAAAAAAGCGCCTGTAACGGCGCTTTTTTCATGCTCGGGCAAAACCTGTAGGAGCGGGCTTGCCCGCGAACCCCAGGCTCTACTTGAACCCCAACTGTCTCCAGCCTTCATAGACCGCAACGGCCACGGTGTTGGACAGGTTCAGGCTGCGGCAGCCTTCGCGCATGGGCAGGCGCAGGCGCTGTTCGCCGGGCAGGGCGTCCAGCACGTCCGCCGGCAGGCCCCGGCTCTCGGGGCCGAACAGGAAGGCGTCGCCCTCCTGAAAGCTGGCGTCGTGGAACGGCCGCGAGCCCTTGGTGGTGAAGGCGAACAGGCGCGGCTGGCCGAGGCTTTCCAGGCAACTGGCAAGGTCGGCATGGCGTTGCAGGGTGGCGTATTCGTGATAGTCGAGGCCGGCGCGGCGCAGGCGCTTGTCGTCCATTTCGAAACCCAGCGGCTCGATCAAATGCAGGTGGCAGCCGCTGTTGGCGCACAGCCTGATAACGTTGCCGGTATTCGGCGGAATTTCTGGTTGAAAGAGGATGACGTGAAACATGCACGGCTCCGAAGAGAAAGACAGGCTGCATTCTACGCCTGAAGCGTACTCGCGACCGAAGCTAATGCTGCGGGTGTTCGGCTCCCTGGCGATTGTCGGGGTGATGGTAGGGCTGATGATCGGCCGCCTGACCCAGCCTGATCCGGTGGCGTTGCAGCAGGTCGAGGTGGCGCCCGATGGGCTGGTGCTGTGGTTCAACCATGAGCCCAAGCTCCATGGGGAACACATCGATGGCACCGTGGCGCTGCTGTTCGATGCCCAGGGGCAGGCACAGAAGGGCCAGTTGCAGGTCAATCAGCGCAATGTGAACTGGCGGGTGCGCCGGGCGGACCAGGGCCTGCTGCTGAACCTGGTGGCCGCGCGGCCGCTGCGGGGGCAGTGGGACGGGAGCGAGGTGGAGGGGCGCTGGCGCCTGGCGATCCACCTGCGGGAGGAATAAAAGAGGGAACCCCGGCCTGCCTGTACCAAGGCCCCCAAAAGCGGGAGGGGCTGAGCGCCACGAGGGCGATGAGTCCCGGTGTAAAGAAGGGGATTCCCGGCCTGCCTGTACCAGGGTCCCCAAAAGCGTGGCCCGTCGCGATGCGCGGGATGGGCCGGGTATTAAAGAGGGAAGTCCCGGCCTGCCTGTACCGGGGTTCCCGAAAGCGTGGCCCGTCGCTGTGAGCGGGGTGGGCCTGGTGTTAAAGAGGGAAGTCCCAGCCTGCCTGTACTGGGGTTCCCGAAACCTTTGGCCGTCGCGATGTGCGTGCCGAGCCAGGTGTTAAAGAGGGGAATCCCCGGCCTGCCTGTACCAAGGTCCCCGAAACTGGGTAGTGACTGGGTTATTGCAGGTGGCGTGCCAGTTTTGGCTGCAGAGGCGTTGATTGCTGGGATAAAAAGCCGAAAGCCCCGTAATCCGGGGCTTTTGCGTTTTCGACGGAGGGCTTTTCAGAGCTGAGGCGCGGGTTGTACCCGGGCTGGATGGCACTGCAGCGCGCCTTCGGGCAGTGCATGCACCCCATCCTGGTGCACGCACATCCTCATCGTAGGAGCCGGCTTGCCGGCGAAAGCGCCTGTGGGCGCACTGCAAGGTTCAAGGGCCTCTTCGCTGGCAAGCCAGCTCCTACATGCCGCGGCCGGGGCTTCAGCCTTCCTCGCCTTCATCCTCGTCGCCACCGTCGACCTTCATCCCCAGCTCCTTGATCTTGCGGGTCAGGGTATTGCGCCCCCAGCCCAACAGGACTGCGGCATCGCGGCGGCGGCCGGCGGTGTGCTTGAGGGCGGTCTCGATCATGATCCGCTCGAAACTCGGTACCGCGCTGTCCAGCAGGTTCGATTGCCCGCGGGCCAGGGCCTGGTCGGCCCATTGGCGCAGGGCCTGTTCCCAATTGGTGACCGGCGCCGAATCCTGGGGCAGGCTCAGCAACTCCGGTGGCAGGTCGCTGATATGCACCTCGCGACCCGAGGCCATGACCGTGATCCAGCGGCAGGTGTTCTCCAGCTGGCGCACGTTGCCCGGCCACGGCAGGTTCTTCAGGTATTCCTCGGTTTCGTTTTTCAGCAACTTGGGTTCCACCGCCAGCTCCTGGGCGGCGCGGCTGAGGAAGTGCCTGGCCAGGGTCGGGATGTCTTCGCGACGGTCCGACAGGCGCGGGATATGGATGCGGATCACGTTGAGGCGGTGGAACAGGTCCTCACGGAACTTGCCGGCGTGCACCAGGGTTTCCAGGTTCTGGTGGGTCGCGGCGATGATGCGTACATCGACCTTGACCGGGGTATGGCCACCGACCCGATAGAACTCGCCATCGGCCAGGACCCGCAGCAGGCGGGTCTGGGTGTCGGCTGGCATGTCGCCGATCTCGTCGAGGAACAGAGTGCCGCCGTCCGCCTGCTCGAAGCGCCCGCGCCGCAGGTTGGCCGCGCCGGTGAAGGCGCCCTTTTCATGGCCGAACAGCTCGGATTCCATCAGGTCCTTGGGGATCGCCGCCATGTTCAGGGCGATGAACGGCGAAGCCGCACGCGGGCTGTGGCGATGCAGGGCATGGGCTACCAGTTCCTTGCCGGTACCGGATTCGCCGTTGATCAGCACTGTGATGTTGGAGTGGCTCAGGCGCCCGATGGCTCGGAACACCTCCTGCATGGCCGGCGCCTCACCGATGATTTCCGGAGTGCGAGTCAGGGTCGGCGGCACTTCCAGGCCTTGCTGTTCCTGGGCGTGCTGATTGGCGCGCTTGACCAGCGACACCGCTTCATCGACATCGAACGGCTTGGGCAGGTATTCGAAGGCGCCGCCCTGGTAGGAAGCGACAGCGCTATCCAGGTCCGAATGCGCGGTCATGATGATCACCGGCAGGCGCGGGTGCTGCTCGCGAATCCGTGCCAGCAGGTCCAGGCCACTGGCGCCGGGCATGCGAATGTCGGAAATGATCACGTCCGGGGCCTGGCGGGCCAGGCGGCTCATCACCCCATCGGCGCTGTCGAAGCTCTGGGTGGTCATCCCTTCCTGCTGCAAGGCTTTTTCCAGGACCCAACGGATAGAACGGTCGTCATCGACGATCCACACGGTTTCACTACGGCTCATGTCGATGGGGCTCCTTGTTCCAGTGGCAGAAAGATCGAGAACGTGGTGTGGCCGGGATGGCTGTCACATTCGATCAGACCCTGGTGCTGGCTGATGATGTTCTGGGTGATGGCCAGGCCCAGCCCGGTACCGTCCGGGCGGCCGCTGACCATGGGGAAGAAGAGGGTGTCCTGCAGTTCTGCGGGGATGCCCGGGCCGTTGTCGATGATCTCGATCTTGCTCACCAGGCGATGGCGCACGTGGCCGATGGTGAACTGGCGCATGGTGCGGCTGCGCAGGGTGATGCGCCCCAGGCGCATTTCATTCTGGCTGCTGATGGCCTGCATGGCGTTGCGCACGATGTTGAGCACCGCCTGGATCATCTGTTCGCGGTCGATCAGCACATCGGGAATGCTCGGGTCGTAATCGCGCACCAGGGTGATACAGCCCTGGCTTTCGGCTTCCACCAGGCTGCTGACCCGCTCCAGCACTTCATGGATGTTGGTCAGGGCCAGGGATGGCAGCTTGTTCGAGCCGAGCATGCGGTCCACCAGGTTCCGCAGGCGGTCGGCTTCTTCGATGATGACGTTGGTGTAGTCCTTGAGGCTTTCCTCGGGCAGCTCCCGGGCCAGCAACTGTGCGGCGCCGCGAATGCCCCCCAAGGGGTTCTTGATTTCATGGGCCAGGCCGCGCACCAGCATCTTGCTGGTTTCCTGCTTGGACAACTGGGCCTCTTCCTTGGTGATCCGCAGCAGCCGGTCCCGGGGGTGGACTTCCAGTAGCAGCAAGGTGTCGCCGTTGCTGAGGATCGGCGTCACCGCGTAGTCGACGGTCAGGGTCTGGCCGGTCAGTGCGGTGAGCATGGCTTCGCGCTTGGTGAAGGGGTGCGCCTGCTCCACCGCCTGGCGCAGGGAGCTCAGGGCCTCGGCGGATTCGGTGAACAGCTCGCTGATGAATTGCCCATGGCTGCGCTGGCCGCTGATGGCCAGGAGCATTTCCGCCGCCGGGTTCATGTACTCAAGGCGCAGGTCGGCATTGAGCAGGATGGTGGCGGTGGTCAGGTTGTCCAGAAGCAGGCGGTGCAGTGGGTCGCTGATGGTCATGGGTAGATGGTGACCTCTTTTGAAGCAAGACAATCCGGGGCCGGTCCCGAAGTGCGCGCGCGGCTAAGGCGCTGTGGTGGAGAAAATGCAAAAACCAAACCAAGGCTCCGAAAAGAAGCGCGCATGCCCTGAAACAGGCGTTTGAAGCCTGGTTCTGTGGCGTTTTGCCAGCTCTGGCGGGTATTTTCGAACCAAAATGGGCTGGTATTGGCACCTGAGTGCAAGGCATTGCACCAATATAGTGCATGAATCTAAGCGGCGCTCGATGGGCGCGCGTTGATAGAAGAATCAACGCCCGTTTTTCAGCGGCGCGGGGCAAAGGGCGGGTTTAGAGTGCTCGAACCCGATGCTTCAAGGTTTAGGATGCGGCCATGGAAAATGCCCCTCTGCTGTTCCAGCTTCCCGATGACGACACCCTGTACCAGGCGCTGCTGGCACGGGACCCGGCCTATGAAGGCTTTGCCTTTGTCGGGGTGAAGAGCACCGGCGTGTTCTGCCGCCTGACCTGCGCTGCACGCAAGCCCAAGCGCGAGAACACGGTGTTCTTCGGCTCCATCAAGGGTTGTGTCGAAGCAGGGTTCCGCGCCTGCCTGCGCTGTCGTCCGCTGGAGCGGGCCGGGGTCCAGGAGCCCTGGGTGCAGACCTTGCTCGAGCAGTTGGGCCGCGACCCGGAACGCCGTTGGTACGAGGACGACCTGGTCGCCCAGGGGCTGGACCCATCCACCGTGCGCCGTGCGTTCAAGCGCTATTTCGGCGTCACCTTCCTGGAAATGGCGCGCCTGCGTCGCATGGGCCAGGGCATGCAGCAACTGGCCTCGGGAGAGCCGGTGATCGAGGCGCAGATCAGCGCCGGCTTCGACTCCGACAGCGGCTTTCGCCACGCCTTCAGCCGCCTGGCGGGCCAGCCGCCGTCGAACCTACGGGGGCGGGAACTGCTCAAGGTCGATTGGTTGCAGACCCCGATCGGCGTGATGCTGGCGGTGGCCGACGCCCAGGTCCTGCATCTGCTGGAATTCTTCGACCGCCCGGCACTGGCCAATGAGTTGCAGAACCTGCAGAAGAGCAGCGGTTCGAGCATAGGTTTCGGGCGTTTTGCCCCCATCGACCAGATCGAGGCCGAACTGCAGCGTTACTTCGCCGGCGAGGCGGTGCACTTCGCCACACCGCTGGCGATGAGCGCCTCGCCCTTTACCCGTACCGTCTGGCAGGCGTTGCGGGCCATTCCCCTGGGTACCACCTGCAGCTACGCCGAAGTGGCGCGGCAGGTCGGCTCGCCCTCAGCGGTGCGCGCGGTGGCCCGGGCCAATGCCGCCAACCAGATTTCCATTGTCATTGCCTGCCACCGGGTGATTGGCGCCGATGGCTCCCTGACCGGCTATGGCGGTGGCCTGTGGCGCAAGCGCTGGCTGCTGGAGCATGAGCGGCGCCTGCACCACTTGCAGGGTGCATCAGCGAGCGGGCTGTAGCTCGCTGCCGGGCACCGGGTCGGGCCGGGAAACCTTGTCCACAGGTGGCTGGGCGCCAGTCTGGCGCGCCAGTTCGTCGGCATCCGCCTGTTCCGCCGTGGACAGTTCGGCGGCGTTATGGCCGATGCGCTTGAGCAGGGCCAGCATGCATGCCAGCGAGACCAGGGCGTAGCAGGCCGAGGCGATGGCCACGCCGATGATGCTGCCGGTGCCATTGAGGATGCTCTGGGCCAGCACCGGCGTGGCGCCGCCCACCAGCAGTGAACACAGCTGATAGGAGATCGACAGCCCGCTGTAGCGCACCCGGGTCGGAAACGCCCGCGCCAGGATGCCGCCCACCGCGCCATAGAACATCGAGTGCGGCACCGTGGCCAGGCACATGCCCAGCACCGCGATCCAGTAGTGCCCGGTCTCCACGGCGAAGAACATCGCCGGCATCAGCAGCAGCTCGGGCACCACCATCAGCACCATGGCCTTGCGCATGTCCATGCGTGAAACCAGCACCGCACCCAGGGGCTGGGTGATGAACTGCACCACCAGGGCGATGACGATCACGCTGAGGAAGCTGCCCTGGCTGTAGCCCAGCTCCTTGGTGGCCCAGGACAGGGCGAAGGTGCTCTTGAAATAGGTGACGTGGATGATCGGCAGCACCCCGGCCCCCAGCAGTACCAGGCGCCAGTGGTCGCGCAGGACTTCGAGAATCGGCAGCTTGACGGTCTTTTTCTGCTCCATCAGGCGCTTCATGTCATCGGATTCTTCCAGCTTGAGGCGGATGACCATGCCGATGATCACCAGCACCGCCGACAGCAGGAACGGAATGCGCCAGCCCCAGAGCAGAAAGTCCGGAGTCGGCAGGGCGCTGAGGCCGAAGAACACCAGGGTTGCCAGCAGGTTGCCGGCCGGCGAACCCTGCTGGGCGAAGGCGGCATAGAGAATGCCCTTGCCCTTGGGCGCGCTTTCGCTGGCGATGAGGATCGCCCCGCCCCATTCACCGCCCACCGCGATGCCCTGGATGATGCGCAGGGTCACCAGGGCAATGGGGGCCCAGACGCCGATCTGCAGGTAGCTGGGCAGCAGGCCGATGCAGGTGGTGGCCAGGCCCATCATGATCAGGGTGATCACCAGGGTGGTCTTGCGGCCGATCTTGTCGCCCATGTGGCCGAAGATGATGCCGCCGACGGGGCGGGCGATGAACCCGGCCCACAGGGTCAGGAAGGACAGCAGGGTGGCCGTGCCGGGGGGCAGGTCGGCGGGAAAGAACACCTTGCCGAACACCAGGGCGGCGGCGATGCCGTAGGCGTAGAAGTCATACCACTCGATGGTGGTGCCGATGAATGAGGCGATACCCGCCTTGCGGGCTCTCTTGTGGGCAGCGGCATCCTGGGCAGCGTTCATGTTCAATTCCTGCGTTTTTATTGTTATATGCGCCCCTGATCGGGCGCATGGGCCTCTGGCAAGGTCCGACCGCTGGGAGCCTATACAGGCAGGAATCGAAAAATATAATGATTAAATCTTATGGTTTGATACGTGATTGCGTATCGCGCCCCAACGCTCAGCGCCCTCCGGCGGCCGGTTTGATCAGGGACTTGAGCAGCCCGAGAAAGCTTTCGGCCGCCGCCGAAGGCTTGTCCTCCAGGCGGATCGCCTGGATCTGCGAAGGCGCGCCGGAGCCTTCGAGCTCGCCGTAATGCACGCCCGGCTGGCCGAGCATGGCCAGGGTCTGTGGCACCAGCGCCACGCCCATCTCGTGGGCCACCATTGCCACCACCGTTTGCCATAGCCGCGTCTCGTGGCGAATGCGCGGGCTGAACCCGGCCGCCACGCAGCGGGAAATGATCAGGTCGTGGTAGTGCGGCGAGACCGCCCGCGGAAACAGGATGAAATCGTCATTGGCCAGTTGCGCCAGGTCGATCCGCGCCTGGGTGGCCAGCGAGTGGCTCTGGGGCAGGCAGCAGAGGAACGGCTCGGCCAGCAGCGGTTCGCTGTGGATGCCGGCGGCAAAGGTGCTGCCATGGACGAAACCGATGTCGATCTGGCCGCGTTGCAGGGCCTGGGTCTGGTCGGCACTGTTCATTTCCATCAGCACCACTTCGGTTTCCGGGTATTGCTGTTCGAAGGCCTTGACCGCCTCGGGCAGCCCGCGGTGCAGGATCGAATTGACGAAACCCAGGCTCAGGCGCCCGGCAAAGCCTTCTGCCGAGCGCTGGGTCAGGTGCCGCGCCTGGTCGGCACGCAGCAGCAGGTAGCGGGCCTCGTCCAGCAGAACCTGGCCGGCGTTGGTCAGGCTCACGGACTTGTTGTTGCGATTGAGCAGTTGGACTTCCAGTTGCCCCTCAAGCTTCTTGATGTCGAAACTCAGGGCCGGCTGGGAAATGCACAGACGGTTCGCGGCCCGCCCGAAATGCAGTTCTTCGGCTACCGCGACGAAGTAGCGCAACTGTTTGAGGTCCATGGCGACTCCGGTTCTACGATATGGATTTCTTATCGTAGTTGATTGATTTTGTATTAGATACTTATCGATGGCGGCTCTAGTCTCGGCCTACAAAAAACAGGAGACGCGCCATGACCGCCGAGCCCCGCCCCATTGAAGACAGCCTCAACATCCCCGACAGCCGCGGCATCAACCTGTTCGAGTGCGACGCCGGCCTGGCCGCGCTGCTCCAGGTCTACCTGCCCTCGGCGGTCTACCAGCAGTGGTTGCCCACCTTGCAGCGCCTGGGCGCCCGGGCCGGTGGCGAGCTGGATGTGCTGGCCCTGAGCGCCGACAAGAATCCCCCGGTGCTGCAACCGCGTACCCGCCGCGGCGAGAACCTGCAAAGCATCGCCAAGCATCCGGACTACGTCACCCTGGAACGGGTGGCCTTTGCCGAACTGGGGCTGGCTGCCATGAGCCACCAGCCCGGAGGCCCGCCGCCGCTGATCAAGTACGCCCTGACCTACCTGTTCGTCCAGGCCGAGTTCGGCCTGTGCTGCCCGGTGAGCATGACCGACTCCCTGACCCGCACCCTGTGCAAGTTCGGTACGCCGGAACTGGTGGCGCGCTACCTGCCGCAGTTGCAGTCCCAGGAGTTCGAGACGCTGTTCCAGGGGGCGATGTTCATGACCGAACAGGCCGCCGGTTCAGACGTTTCACGCACCGAAACCCGGGCCCGGCTGGAAGATGGCCAATGGCGCCTGTTCGGTGAGAAGTGGTTCTGCTCCAACCCGGATGCCGACCTGGCCATGGTCCTGGCGCGCCCGGAAGACGCACCACCGGGCATGGCCGGGGTGACCCTGTTCCTGTTGCCCAAGGTGCTGCCCGACGGCTCGCGCAACCACTACCGGATCCAGCGCCTGAAGGACAAGCTGGGCAGCCGCTCCATGGCCAGTGGCGAGATCACCCTGGAAGGCGCCACGGCCTACCTGATCGGTGAGGTCGGCCGCGGTTTTCAGCAGATGGCCGACATGATCAACATGTCGCGCCTGTCCAATGGCGTGCGCGCGGCGGGGCTGATGCGCCGGGGGCTGAGCGAGGCGTTGTACATCGCCCGCCAGCGCCGGGCCTTCGGCAAGCACCTGATCGAAATGCCGCTGATGCAGCGCCAGTTGCTGAAGATGATGCTGCCCACCGAACAGGCGCGCTCGATGTTCATGCAGATCGCCAGCTTGCTGCCCCGGGCCGATGGCGGCGATGAGACGGCGCGCAAGTGCGTGCGGATCCTCACGCCGCTGATCAAGTTCCGCGCCTGCCGTGATGCCCGCCGGGTGACCGGCGATGCCATGGAAGTGCGCGGCGGGGTTGGCTATATCGAGGAGTGGAGCGATGCCCGGCTGGTGCGCGATGCGCACCTGGGGTCGATCTGGGAGGGCACCAGCAACATCGTCGCCCTGGACATTGCCCGGGCGGTGACTCGGGAGCAGGCGCTGGAGCCGTTGCAGGGCTATCTGGCCGGGCTGCTGGCCGAGGCCGATTTGCCACCGGCGAGCCGCCGGCTGTTCGATTCGGCCCTGTTGCGCACCGTGACCGGCTTCCATGCCGTGGCGCAGCAGCGCCGGGACGAGCAGGTACGGCAGGTGGGCAGCGTTCTCTATCACC
Organism: Pseudomonas sp. NFPP12; assembly: GCF_900103205.1. NCBI lineage: Bacteria > Pseudomonadati > Pseudomonadota > Gammaproteobacteria > Pseudomonadales > Pseudomonadaceae > Pseudomonas > Pseudomonas sp. NFPP12. The sequence goes on along the minus strand of NZ_FMWW01000006.1, from coordinate 413,985 downwards.
TGGCCAGCGCCATCTTCATGGCCTGGGAGGCCGCGCGCCAGGGTGCGGACCATCGGCGCCTGGCCCTGGCTCACCTGGTGCTGGTGCACAAGGTATTGCCGCGCGATCCGTTGGGCCTGGAGCCGGTGATCGATGCCGAGCTGCTGGCGCGCCTGGCCAATGAAAGCCCGCTGTCCCAGGCCCAGGCCATGCAATTGCTGCCGGCCTGAATGGCCGTCCTTGTCCGATCTGCCGGAGTACATCCATGACGTTTGCCCAAGGCGCCCTGGCGGGCGTGAAAATCATCGATCTCAGCCGTGTGCTGGGCGGCCCCTACTGCTCCCAGGCCCTGGCCGACCACGGCGCCGAGGTGATCAAGCTGGAACCTTTGAGCGGTGATGAGACCCGGGGCTGGGGGCCGCCTTTCGAAGGTGATGACGCGGCGTATTTTCGCGGCATCAACCGTAACAAGCAGGGGATCGCCGTCGACCTGTCGCGCCCCGAAGGCCTGGAACTGCTGATGCAGTTGCTGGAAGGCGCCGACGTGCTGATCGAGAACTTCAAGCCGGGCACCCTGCAGCGTTGGGGCATCGGTTACCAGGAGGTGCTGAGCCAGCGTTTTCCGGCGTTGATCCACTGCGGGATTTCCGGCTTTGGCGCCGATGGCCCGCTGGGCGGGCTACCGGGTTACGACGCGGTGATCCAGGCCATGGCCGGGCTGATGAGCGTCAACGGCGAAGGCGACGGCGGGCCGTTGCGCATCGGCTTGCCGATTGTCGATATGGTCACAGGCCTGAATGCCCTGGCGGGGATTCTCCTGGCCCTCAACGAGCGCCAGCGCAGCGGCCTCGGGCAGTCACTGGACATCTCCCTGTACGACTGTGGCGTGTCTCTGTTGCACCCGCACCTGCCGAACTACTTCGCCGCCGGCAAGACGCCCAGACGCACGGGCAACGCCCATCCCAACATTGCTCCCTACGACAGCTACCGCACCGCTGGCGAGCCGATTTTCCTGGCGGTGGGCAACGACCGCCAGTTCGCCCGGCTGTGCCAGGAACTGGGGGCCGGCGCGTTGCTGGAGGACCCGCGCTTTACCGACAACGGCAAGCGCTCGGTCAACCGCGAGGCCTTGAAGCAGCAACTGGAGCATTACCTGTCGGCGCACGACGGCGCGTTGCTGGCCCCGCGGCTGATCGGCCAGGGGGTGCCTTGTGGTTCGATCGCCACCGTCGACCAGGTGGTGGCTCATCCCCACACCCGGCATCGCGGGCTGCTGGTGGAACTCGATGGCTACCGGGGCATAGGTTCGCCGGTGAAGTTGTCACGCACGCCGGCCAGCTACCGTACGGCGCCGCCGAGCCTGGGGCAGGACACCCGGGCGGTATTGCAGGGGCTGGGCCTGGATGAATCGACCATCGCCGCCCTGCTGGCCAGTGGCGTGGTGCACGGTTGAGGCTCAGGGGCGGCGGGCCCGCAGCAGAGTGAAGCTGATGGCCGGGCTCTGTTGCAGGACCTTGTCGCCAGCCAGCACCTGCACCGCCAACCGGTGCTGGCCACGGTCGATATTCACCAGTTGCAGCGCGGGCCCCTGGCCGGCCTGGCCATAGGGCTGGCCATCCAGCAGCAGGCGCAGACGGTGGCCGGGCCGCAGGCTGGGCTGCAACTCCACCTGCACGCTGAAACTGCCGTTGTTGGCGCGCAAGGCACCGTGCTCCGGTACGCCGCTCAGTTGCAGCCGTTCGTAGGCCAGAAGGGTGCTGGCAGGTTGTGCTGCCGGCGTATGTGGCACCGGGGTGGCCGGGCTGGGGAGGCGATTCGGCGCGGGCGTTTCAATCTGCCGGTACGAGGTTCCCGGCGGCTGGTCGCTATAGGCGCGATTACCGGCCGAGTCGGTGTACTGGTAGATCTGCGCGCCGGCTGGCAATGCGCTGATCCACAGCAGGCAAGCAATGACGAGGTGCATCTCGCTGATCCTGGCGGGTGCCTGAAAGGCTCCAGCATAGGGTGCTGCTGCGCGTGGCGCAGGCGCCGTTAACCTTTGAACACACATAACTCTGCCGTGGCACGAACCATCGCCAGTCGTCGCAGTGGGTCGCTGCTGCTGGCCTGATTGGCCCGGGCCAGCCATTGCGGGCATTGGCGGTCGGTGCGCTGCGGGCTGAAGTCGGCCAGTTGCTGCAGCAGGCGTTTTTGTAACTGATCAAGTTGGGGGCGGATCTGCCCGGCCAGGTCCTGGCGCGGAGTGTCCGGTGCCCGGCCTTGCAAGTGCCAGGCCGAGAGTCGGGCGTATTGCACCAGCTTGTTGGCTTCGATCTGGGCGGCGAAGAACTGCCCAACCGTTTCTTCGCTCAAGTGATAGGTTGCGGCCTGGGCGGTTGCCCCGGCGATCACCTGTTGTTCCCGCGGGCGGTCTTCCACGGCCTTGTGGCTGTCCCATTTGCTCAGGGCCACCTGATCGGCAATCGCCAGGCGTTCGCCGATGCTCTGCAGCAGCGGGGCGAGGGCGGGCGGGGCGTCACTGGCGCAGGCGGCGGTGGCGAACAGGCTGCAAGTCAGGGCGAGGCACAGGTTGAGGCGCGAAGTCATGGGCGGGCTCGGCTGCTGATGGGGAGACGGCGCCCATGATGCACGCAACCACCCCGGGCAGGGCAAATGCGCGGGCATAAAAAAGGCCTCCCGAAGGAGGCCTCTTGATCACGCGGCTTGCGCCGGTGCTACCGGATCAGCAGCTGTAGTACAGCTCGTATTCCAGTGGGTGTACGAAGGTACGTACCTTGATTTCTTCTTCGCTTTTCAGGGCGATGTAGGCGTCGATGAAGTCGTCGCTGAAAACGCCGCCTTTGGTCAGGAACGCACGACCTTTGTCCAGCTCTTCCAGGGCTTCCTTCAGGCTGCCGCAAACTTGTGGGATCTCTTTGGCCTCTTCAGGCGGCAGGTCGTACAGGTTTTTGTCAGCAGCGTCGCCAGGGTGGATCTTGTTCTGGATACCGTCCAGGCCGGCCATCAGCAGGGCAGCGAAGGCCAGGTACGGGTTGGCAGCCGGGTCCGGGAAACGGGCTTCGATACGGCGGGCCTTAGGGCTCGACACGTAAGGAATACGGATCGAAGCGGAACGGTTGCGCGCCGAGTAGGCCAGCATGACCGGGGCTTCGAAGCCTGGCACCAGACGCTTGTAGGAGTTGGTCGCCGGGTTGGTGAAGCCGTTCAGGGCCTTACCGTGCTTGATGATGCCGCCGATGAAGTACAGGGCGGTATCGGACAGGCCGGCATAGCCTTCACCTGCGAAGGTGTTCTTGCCGTCTTTCCAGATCGACATGTGGACGTGCATGCCCGAGCCGTTGTCGCCGTACAGAGGCTTGGGCATGAAGGTGGCAGTGCGGCCGTAGGCGTCAGCCACGTTGTGCACCACGTACTTCAGGGTCTGGGTTTCGTCGGCCTTCTTCACCAGGGTGTTGAACTTGACGCCGATTTCGTTCTGGCCGGCAGTCGCCACTTCGTGGTGGTGAACTTCGACGGTCAGGCCCATTTCTTCCAGTGCGTTGCACATGGAGGTACGGATTTCGTGGTCGTGGTCGAACGGTGGAACCGGGAAGTAGCCGCCCTTGACGCCTGGACGGTGGCCCTTGTTACCGCCTTCGATGTCCTGGTCGGACATCCACGAACCTTGTTCGGAGTAGATCTTGAACATGGAGCCGGAGATGTCGGACTTGAATTTCACCTGGTCGAAGATGAAGAACTCTGGCTCTGGGCCGGCGAATACGGTGTCGCCGATACCGGTGGCTTTCAGGTGCTCTTCGGCGCGCTTGGCGATGGCACGTGGGTCACGATCGTAACCCTGCATGCTCGAAGGCTCGATGATGTCGCACACCAGGATCAGGGTCGGTTCTTCGGTGAACGGGTCCAGTACGGCGGTTTCGTCGTCCGGCATCAGGATCATGTCGGAGGCTTCGATGCCTTTCCAGCCAGCGATGGAGGAGCCGTCGAACATCTTGCCAGCTTCGAAGAAGTCTTCATCCAGCGCATCACGAGCCGGCATGGTCACGTGATGTTGAGTGCCCTTGGTGTCAGTGAAGCGCAGATCAATCCATTTGACGTCATGATCTTTGATGAGTTGAACCGACTTCGACATAGTGTCCTCCGGGTGGCTTCGGGCTTGGTGTTGGAGTGCCCTTAGAATGTGGGTGATGCCGGCGCGAATACTCTGCCATGGCAACCTGCCTCACAAGGGAGCAAATTGCATGCCAGTGCCCCGAGATGGGTTTTCTGCCCCAAAATCACGCTTTCTGCGACGTATTGGGTTGAATGCCGGCATTCGGCGCACTGCAATGTAGCGTCTTTGCCAATAAATGACCCGTTTTGGTGCATCGAAAACCTTCTGCACATAAACTGGTTAAACCTTGAGCAATTTCCGCTATAATCCGCGCCCCCCTTTTTCGGCTGGCCCAGCGCGCGCTGTTTTCATGAAACTAATCGTTAAAGTTTTCCCGGAAATCACCATCAAGAGCCGCCCGGTTCGGACGCGTTTCATCCGTCAGTTGGCGAAGAACATCCGTGCCGTGCTCCGCGACCTGGACCCGGCCGTGGTGGTCAATGGTGTGTGGGACAACCTCGAGCTGGAAACCGCCGTCAGCGAGCCCAAGGCCCTGAAGGACATGACCGAGCGCCTGAGCTGCATGCCCGGCATCGCGCATTTCCTGCAGGTCGACGAGTACCCGCTGGGCGACTTCGACGACATCGTCGCCAAGTGCAAGCAGCACTTTGGCGAAGCCCTCCCGGGGAAGGTTTTTGCCGTGCGCTGCAAGCGTGCCGGCAAGCATGAATTCAGCTCCATGGACGTGGAAAAATACGTCGGCAGCCAACTGCGTCGGCAGTGCGGCGCCGCCGGAATTTCCCTGAAAGAGCCTGAAATCGAAGTGCGGATGGAAATTCGCGACCAACGGTTGTTCGTGATCCACAGCCAGCACAACGGCATCGGCGGCTACCCGCTGGGCGCCCTGGAACAGACCCTGGTCCTGATGTCCGGCGGTTTCGATTCCACGGTGGCGGCGTACCAGATCATGCGCCGCGGCCTGATGGGGCATTTCTGCTTCTTCAACCTGGGCGGGCGTGCCCATGAACTGGGCGTGATGGAAGTCGCGCACTATATATGGAAGAAGTACGGCAGCTCCCAGCGCGTGCTGTTCGTCAGCGTGCCGTTCGAGGAAGTGCTCGGGGAAATCCTCGGCAAAGTCGACAACAGTCATATGGGCGTCATTTTGAAGCGTATGATGTTGCGTGCCGCGTCGAGCATCGCCGACCGCCTGCACATCGATGCGCTGGTGACCGGCGAGGCGATTTCCCAGGTGTCCAGCCAGACCCTGCCGAACCTGTCGGTGATCGACTGCGTGACCGAGAAACTGGTACTGCGCCCCCTGATCGCCAGCCACAAGCAGGACATCATCGACCTGGCCGTGGAGATCGGCACCGCCGACTTCGCCAAGCACATGCCGGAGTACTGCGGGGTCATCTCGGTGAACCCCAAGACCCATGCCAAGCGCCATCGCGTCGAGCATGAAGAGAAAGAATTCGATATGGCGGTGCTCGAGCGTGCGATCGAGCGGGCCAAACTGGTGCCGATCGATCGAGTGATCGACGAGTTGGGCCAGGATGTGCAGATTGAAGAAGTCAGTGAAGCGCTGGCCGGTCAGATCGTCATCGACATCCGTCATCCGGATGCCGAGGAAGACCAGCCGCTGGAGCTCGCGGGCATCGAAGTAAAAGCGCTGCCGTTCTATGCATTGAACGCCCGCTTCAAGGAACTGGACCCTACGCGCCAGTACCTGCTGTATTGCGACAAAGGCGTCATGAGTCGCCTGCATGCTCACCATCTGCTCAGTGAGGGACATGCCAATGTGCGCGTTTATAGACCGAGCTAAGTGCCCGGGGATGTTCGCCTGTGGCTTGCGTCACCGGCCCCCCGACGCCGCCGTCCAGCTGTAACGGCCAGGCCTGAATCTATTGTTAATCGCTGCCAGCATTTGTCAGCACACCGAATCCTCTGATCGAGATACACAAGTGATCGAAAATCTACGCAACATCGCCATCATTGCCCACGTTGACCATGGTAAGACCACCCTGGTAGACAAACTCCTGCGTCAATCCGGCACCTTGGAGCGCAACGAGCTCAACGACGAGCGCGTGATGGACTCCAACGACCAGGAAAAAGAGCGCGGCATTACCATCCTGGCGAAAAACACCGCCATCAACTGGAACGGCTACCACATCAACATCGTGGACACCCCGGGCCACGCCGACTTCGGCGGCGAAGTTGAGCGCGTAATGTCCATGGTCGACTCCGTGCTGCTGCTGGTCGACGCTCAAGACGGCCCTATGCCGCAAACCCGTTTCGTGACCAAGAAGGCTTTCGAAGCCGGCCTGCGTCCAATCGTGGTGATCAACAAGGTCGACCGTCCGGGCGCGCGTCCTGACTGGGTTCTGGACCAGATCTTCGACCTGTTCGACAACCTCGGCGCCACCGAAGAACAGCTGGACTTCAAAGTCGTCTACGCCTCGGCCCTGAACGGCATCGCCGGTCTGGACCACACCGAAATGGCCGAAGACATGACCCCGCTGTACCAGTCGATCGTCGACAACGTGCCAGCGCCAAGCGTTGACCGTGACGGTCCGTTCCAGATGCAGATCTCCGCTCTGGACTACAACAGCTTCCTGGGTGTGATCGGCGTTGGCCGTATCGCTCGCGGTCGCGTCAAGCCCAATACCCCGGTAGTGGCCATCGACGTCGACGGCAAGCGCCGCAACGGTCGTATCCTCAAGCTGATGGGCCACCACGGTCTGCACCGCGTAGACGTTGAAGAAGCCGCTGCCGGCGACATCGTCTGCATCAGCGGTTTCGACGAGCTGTTCATCTCCGACACCCTGTGCGACCCGACCGCTGTTGAAGCGATGAAGCCGCTGACCGTCGACGAGCCAACCGTTTCCATGACCTTCCAGGTCAACGACTCGCCATTCTGCGGTAAAGAAGGCAAGTTCGTGACCTCCCGTAACATCAAGGAGCGTCTGGACAAGGAGCTGCTGTACAACGTTGCTCTGCGTGTCGAAGAAGGCGACTCGGCCGACAAGTTCAAGGTTTCCGGCCGTGGTGAGCTGCACCTGTCGGTACTGATCGAAACCATGCGTCGCGAAGGTTTCGAAATGGGCGTTGGCCGTCCTGAAGTGATCATCCGTGAAGTTGACGGCGTGAAGCAGGAACCGTTCGAAAACGTCACCATCGACATCCCTGAAGATTCCCAGGGCAAGGTCATGGAAGAAATGGGCCTGCGTAAGGGTGACCTGAGCAACATGGTTCCGGATGGCAAGGGCCGTGTACGCCTGGAATACAACATTCCAGCCCGTGGTCTGATCGGTTTCCGTAACCAGTTCCTGACCCTGACCAACGGTGCAGGCATCCTGACCTCGATCTTCGATCGCTACGCTCCGATGAAGTCCGGCCACATGTCCGGCCGTCAGAACGGCGTACTGGTATCGGTAGAAACCGGCAAGGCCCTGACCTACTCCCTGGAAACCCTGCAGGCGCGCGGCAAGCTGTTCGTCGAGCACGGCCAGGAAATCTACAACGGTCAGATCGTTGGTCTGAACAGCCGTGACAACGACCTGGGTGTGAACCCAACCAAAGGCAAGAAGCTCGACAACATGCGTGCTTCGGGCAAGGACGAAACCATCGCCCTGGTTCCGCCGGTCCGTTTCACCCTGGAACAGGCTCTGGAATTCATCCAGGACGACGAGCTGTGTGAAGTGACTCCTAAGTCCATCCGTCTTCGCAAGAAGATCCTGGACGAAGGCGAGCGTACTCGCGCTGCCAAGAAAGCCAAGAACTGAGTCTTTAGTTCCGGCTGAATGAAAACGCCCCCGGCCTTGCGGCCGGGGGCGTTTTTTTTGATCTGTGAAAAAGCTCGGGTCCTGTCGCCACTGCCGAGCCTGCGAGGCTGCGCTCGACCGCGTAGCGGTCGTAAAGCGGTGTATCTGAAACTCTGCAGTAGCCCGTACTGCGGCGGCTTTGCAGCCGTTCGCAGCCTCGCCAAGGCTCGGCTGCGGCTACAGGGCGGCAGGGTTACATGGGGAACGGGGTTGCAGGCGCAGGCCGGGGCTCAGAAACGTTCCAGGGTCCGGCTGCTGGTATTGGTCGGGCGCACCTGGGGCTTGGGCTTGTAAGCGCAGTAACCCGGGCGCGGGCCGATCTTCGGATGGTTGCGGCAGGTGTCCGGGCGCTTGTCATAAATGGTGCACAGGCGGCTTTTACGATCCAGATACAGGCAGTCGTTGTTGCTCATGCGCTGCAGGGTGAAGATTTCCGACTTCTGGTTGTAGCGCTCGACGATGCCTTCCTTCTGCAGGCGCTTGGCGATGTTCTTCGCCGGCTCGCCGCGTTCGAACTCATCGACGATGCCGATGCGGATCAGGTCCTTGATCTTCACTTCCACCGGCAGTGTGCAGCAGCTGGACATGCAGGAGCCGCACATGGGGGCGGTGTACTTGGCCCAGGTATCGAGACGATCGATTTCCGCGGCGGCGATCAGGTTGGACTTCATCAAGGTCATTTCCGGCAGGTGTTCCAGGGCGCGCGATCATACCGGGACTGGTGGATTTTTGAACGACTTTAGGTCGGATTTTTCTTCATGTGGCGCCGAACAATACCTGGCGGCACGGCAACTGCATCCTTTTCTCCCGCTGGCGCAGAAGACTCCCTGTTTAGCCGAGCCATTTGAAATAGCGCCGAACCAGAGCCTTCGCCTCGTGTCAGACCGACTAGGCTCAGACAATTCCATGCTCACTGTGTATCTCGTCAGAGGTCGTATCGATGACTCAGGAACCCCTTGTTCGCGACGCTGAGGTGGCCGCTTTTCGCGAAGCCGTCTTGACCAAACTCACCTACGCGGTAGGCAAAGACCCGGATCACGCCTTCGACCACGACTGGTTCGAAGCCATTGCCCTGGCCGCGCGGGACCACATGGTCGACCACTGGATGGATCACACGCGGCAGATCTACCGCAAGGGCCAGAAGCGGGTGTACTACCTGTCCCTGGAGTTCCTTATCGGCCGCCTGCTGTTCGACAGCCTGAGCAACCTCGGGCTGCTGGAGGTGGCCCGCGAGGCCCTCACCGACCTGGGGGTGGACCTGGAGCGCATCCGCCTGCTGGAGCCCGATGCGGCTTTGGGCAACGGTGGCCTGGGGCGCCTGGCGGCGTGCTTCATGGAAAGCATGTCGACCCTGGGCATCGCCGGCCACGGCTACGGCATCCGCTACGAACACGGCCTGTTCCGCCAGGCCATCGTCGATGGCTGGCAGCAGGAGCAGACCGAGCACTGGCTGGATTTCGGCAACCCCTGGGAGTTCGAGCGCCCCGAGGTGATCTACTCCATCGGCTTTGGCGGCAGTGTCGACACCGTGACCGACGAGGCGGGCAACACCCGGCAGGTCTGGTGGCCGGCGGAAACGGTGCGCGCTGTGGCCTACGACACCCCGGTGGTGGGCTGGCGCGGGGCCAGCGTCAACACCTTGCGCCTGTGGCGGGCACGAGCCATGGAAGACCTGCACCTGGAGCGCTTCAATGCCGGTGATCACCTGGGCGCGGTAGCCGAAGTGGCCCGGGCCGAGAGCATTTCCCGGGTGCTGTACCCGGCCGACAGCACCGAGGCCGGCCAGGAGCTGCGCCTGCGCCAGGAATATTTCTTCGTCTCGGCGTCGCTGCAGGACCTGCTGCGCCGCCACAAGAACATGCACGACTCGGTGCTCAGCCTCGGCGAGCACGCGGCGATCCAGCTCAATGACACCCACCCGTCGATCGCCGTGGCCGAGCTGATGCGCCAATTGGTCGACCTGCACGGCATCGCCTGGGACGCGGCGTGGCAGATCACCGTGGAAACCCTCTCCTACACCAACCACACCTTGCTGCCCGAGGCCCTGGAAACCTGGCCGGTGGGCCTGATGGAGCGCATGCTGCCGCGGCACATGCAGATCATCTACCTGATCAACGCCCAGCACATCGACTCGCTGCGGGCCAAGGGCCTGCACGATTTTGACGTGCTGCGGGCGGTGTCGCTGATCGAGGAAGACAACGGCCGCCGGGTGCGCATGGGCAACCTGGCGTTTCTCGGCTCCCACAGCGTCAACGGCGTGTCCGGGCTGCACACCCAGCTGATGCGCAGCACGGTGTTCTCCGAGCTGCACAAGCTGTACCCCGAGCGCATCAACAACAAGACCAACGGCATCACCTTCCGCCGCTGGCTGTACCAGGCCAACCCGCAACTCACTGAAATGCTGGTGGAGGCCCTGGGCCTCGAACTGCTGGACAGCCCCGAGGAACTGCTCAGGGGGCTCGAACCCTTTGCCGAGAAACCGGCCTTTCGCAAACAGTTCGCCGAGCAGCGCCTGCACAGCAAGCGGGCCCTCGCGGCGATCATCCATGAGCGCCTGGGAATCGCGATCAACCCGGCGGCAATGTTCGATGTGCAGGTCAAGCGCATCCACGAATACAAGCGCCAGTTGCTCAACCTGTTGCACACCGTGGCGTTGTACCAGGCGATCCGCGCCGAGCCGGAAACCGACTGGGTGCCGCGGGTGAAGATCTTCGCCGGCAAGGCTGCCGCCAGCTATCACCAGGCCAAGCTGATCATCAAGCTGACCAACGACATCGCCCGTACGGTGAACAATGACCCCACGGTGCGCGGCTTGCTCAAAGTGGTGTTCTTGCCCAACTACAACGTCAGCCTGGCGGAAAGCATCATTCCTGCCGCCGACCTGTCGGAGCAGATCTCCACCGCCGGGTTCGAGGCCTCGGGCACCAGCAACATGAAGTTCGGCCTCAATGGCGCGTTGACCATCGGCACCCTGGACGGCGCCAACGTGGAGATGTGCGAGCAGGTCGGCGCGGAGCACATGTTCATCTTCGGCCTCAGTGCCCAGCAGGTGGAGGCGCGCAAACGCAATGGCGAGTTCAGCGCGGTGCCGGATATCGCCGCCTCCCATCGGCTGAACGACGTGCTGCAGGCGATTCGCGGCGGGGTGTTCTCCCCGGACGATCCGTCGCGCTATACCGCGCTGATCGATTCGCTGATCGATTACGACCGGTTCCTGGTCTGCGCCGATTTCGACGCTTACTGGAACGCCCAGGCTCGGGTCGAGGAGCGCTGGCACGACTCCAAGGAATGGTGGCGTTCGGCGGTGCTCAACACTGCGCGCATGGGCTGGTTCTCTTCGGACCGGACCATCCGTGAATACGCCACGGAGATCTGGAAGGCCCTGGAATGAGGCCCCTGAGAAAATTCTAGAAGTGTGCACAAGGCCCAGCGTTTGTTGGGCCTTGCCGATATACTGGGCAGCGTTTTGCTTCCCCGGCGGTGTCTTTTGGCTGGTGTCCGGCTTCCAAGCGGGGAGGGGCCTTTACCGGTTTACCGGCGCGGGCACCCATACGGTTGCACCCGTCCGTCAATGGACTGCTTAGGGATATCGACACATGCAATGGATATTCATGCTGCTGGGAGGGGGACTGGGCTGGCTCCTTGACGAGTCCTTCAGCGACGCCCTGATTGGCGCGGTTTCGGGCTTGGCCATCGGCCTGGCGATTCGTTCCGACGCCTTGCATCGACAAGTTGTCGACCAGCATCGTGAGCTGGAGAAGGCAAAGAAGGCCCTCGCTACCCTGGGCCAGCGCCTTGCCCTGCTGGAAAGCATCGGCGGCCCCGCTGCCGAACCCGCCTCAGAACCCCAGGCCAGCGCCCCGCTGGCCGAGGCAGGCAGCGGCATGAGCGCCGCGCCGGAACTTGCAGACCTTCCCGAATTCATTCTTGAGGAAGTCCAGCCCGTGGAGCCGGCGCCGGCTGCCCCCGAGCTGGTCTGGGAATTGCCCGCGGCAGCGAGCCCTGCCGCCTCCGTGGAGGCCAGCCAGCCGGTGCCGGAGTCGGTGTGGCAACCCCAGCCCCAGGCGCCGGCCCGTGAGTCCGTAGCTGCGCCTCGGGAACCCAACCTGATCGAGCGCGCCCTGAGCGGCGCGCGCAACTGGCTGTTTGGCGGCAACACTGTGCTGCGGGTCGGCGTGGTGCTGTTGTTCCTAGGCCTGGCTTTCCTTCTGCGCTACGCCACCGAAGGCATGGTGGTGCCGCTGGAGCTGCGCTACGCCGGGGTTGCGGCCTGCTCCCTGGGCCTGCTGGGCCTGGGCTGGTGGTTGCGGCGGCGCAACAGCAACTACGCCCTGATGCTCCAGGGCACCGGTATCGCCGTGCTGTACCTGACGGTGTTCGCGGCGATGCGCCTGCATCCGTTGCTCGACCCTTCCGCGGCCCTTGGCCTGTTGGTGGCGGTCACGGTGTTTTCGGCGATCCTGGCCATTACCCAGGACGCCCTCAGTCTGGCGGCCGCTGCAGCCCTGGGCGGCTTTGCCGCACCGATCCTGACGTCCACCGGCGCCGGCAGCCATGTGGCACTGTTCAGTTACTTCGCCCTGCTCAATGCCGGCATCCTGGCCATTGCCTGGTTCAAGGCCTGGCGCCTGCTGAACCTGATCGGCTTTGTCGGCACCTTCGGTATCGGCTTTGCCTGGGGCCTGCGCTCCTACACGCCGGAGCTGCTGTGGAGCACCGAGCCCTTCCTGATCCTGTTCTTTGTCATGTACCTGGCCATCGGCCTGCTGTTCACCCGGCGCAAGCTGCTGGAAATGCCCGACGCACCGGCGGATGACAGCCGCCAGGCGCTGCTGCACTGGTCTGCGCGCAAGGGTGACTACGTCGACGGCAGCATGCTCTTCGGCCCGCCCCTGGTGGGCTTCGGCCTGCAACTGGCGCTGGTCCAGCACCTGGAGTTCGCCGCTTCCTTCAGTGCCCTGGCCCTGGGCCTGACCTACATGGTCCTGGCCCGGCTACTGATGGGCGGCCGCGCCCTGTTGCTGGGTGAAACCTGCCTGGCCCTGGGCGTGATCTTCGCCAGCCTGGCGATCCCTCTAGGCCTGGATGCGCGCTGGACCTGCGCCGCCTGGGCCGTGGAAGGGGCGGGAATCTTCTGGCTCGGCCTGCGCCAGCAACGGCCGCTGGCCCGGGTGTTCGCCCTGCTGCTGCAACTGGGGTCGGCCCTGGCCTTCCTCAGTAAGCTGCAGCCCGGCGCTACCAGCCTGCTGGACGGCGCGCCGCTGGGGGCGTTGCTGCTGGGCGTCGCGCTGCTGTTCAGCTTCGATCAGTTGCGGCGGGCGCAGAAGACCCAGGTAGCGAGCTGGGAGCAGGGCATTGCGCCGATCCTGGCGGTGGCCGGGCTGGCTTTCCTGTACCTGCTGGCGCCGTTGTTCCTGTTCACCCAGGGCACCGCCATCAGCTGGGCGGTGGCCGGGTTGGCGACGCTGTTTGTCGGCCTGCGCCTGCAATCGCGGACGTTCCTGTTCACCGCCTTCGCCGTGCAGCTGTTGGGCGGTGCGCTGTTCCTGATGCGCCTGCAAGGTGCGGACGGCGATGCCGGTGCGGTGTTCAACGCCGGCTGGAGCGGGCTGATGAGCGCTTCGCTGATTGGCCTGGCGCTGATCGGCGGCATGCTCATGGCAGCCCGCAATGACATGGTGCGCAGTGATCCGCGGCTGCTGCGGGGCTTGTCCCTGGTACTGCTGGCCGGCCTGATGATGATCAACCTGGCGGTGCTGTTCGTCCTGCCCTGGAGCACGGCCAGCGGCGTCTGGGCCGCCAGTGGCCTGCTGATCATCTGGCTCAGCCTGTATCTGCAGCAGCGGGCCAGCTTTGTCTTCGGCCTGGTGCTCCAGGTGATTGGCGGCAGCACTTTCCTGCTGGCCGGTTCGGGTTGGTATTTCGTGACGGCGGACGCTGCGCGGCCTCTGGCCAATGGCGATTTCTGGACGCCGATGGTCCTGGCCCTGGCGGCCCTGGTGGGCGCCTGGCGCCTGCAGCGGGGCAACCATGGTTCGGCCTTCGATACCTTGAGCCTGGGCCATCTGTCCGATCTGTTGCTGGCCTGGGGCGCCTGCTGGTGGGCCTTTACCTGGCTCAAGGAAGTGCTGCGCTTCGCCCCGGCCCATTGGCAGGCCAGCCTGCTGTTGCTGATCAGCGCGGCTAGCGTGTTGCTCTGGGCGCTGCTGGCGGTACGTTTGAAATGGTCGTCCCTGGGCCTGTTGTGCAGCCTGTTGATACCGGCCGCGGGTCTGGTACTGCTGGCTTCCTGGGCTCCGCGCTATCACCCGGCTGCGGATTTCGGCTGGCTGGCCTGGTCCCTGTTGTTCGCCGTGCACTTCTTCAGCCAGCGGCGCCTGGTGTCGCAGCTGCCGGCACGGGTGGCGAGCATCGCCCATGTGCTGGGCTGCTGGTTGCTGATCGGCGTGCTGGCGCTGGAGCTGCGTTATGGCCTGCTGCTGTTGTCCGAGCAGTACAACGCCTGGCGCTGGCTGGGCTGGGCGATCCTGCCGAGCCTGTACCTGGTGGCGATGGCCGCGCCGCGCGCCTGGCCGTGGCCGGTTTCTGCCCACTCCCGCGAGTACCGCCTGTATGCCGCGCTGCCCCTGGCGGTGCTGATGCTCGGCTGGTTCTGGCTGGCGAATATCTTCAGCGATGGCCGGGCCGAACCACTGCCTTACCTGCCGCTGCTCAACCCGCTGGAACTGGGGCTGCTGTTCGCGCTGTTCGGCGTCTATGTCTGGTCGCGCAGCGCGGTGCGGGAACTGGCGATCCGTGCCGACTACGCCGAGCGTGCCACGCAACTGGTGGCGGGGCTGTCGCTGTTCGCCTTCTTCACCGTGCTGGTGATGCGGGCGGCCCACCATTGGAGCGGCGTGCCGTTCCAGGCGGATGCGTTGCTGGAATCGATGATGGTCCAGGCCGGGCTGTCCATCGTCTGGACCCTGATTGCCCTGAGCCTGATGATCGGCGGCCACCTGCGTCATCGCCGTGAAGTCTGGCTGATCGGCGCAGTGCTGATTGCCGTGGTGGTGGCCAAGCTGTTCCTGGTGGAGTTGAGCAACCGTGGCGGGCTGGCGCGGATCGTCTCGTTCATCGGGGTGGGAGTATTGCTGCTGGTGGTGGGCTATTTCGCCCCATTGCCGCCCAAGCGCGCCGAGGCGCAAGCCGAGCCCGGCAAACCGTTGAATGAAGGAGTGTCATCGTGAGTGCGAAGCTGAGCCTGGGCTGGTTGGGGGCTGTGGGCCTGTGTGTGGCGTTGTCCGCCGTGGCCCAGGACAAACCGGGGGACTTCAAGTCCCTGGCACCCCTGAGCCTGAGCGGCGAGGGGCCCTGGTATCGCCTGGAACTGCCGTTGGCGGTGCAACTGCACGCCAGCCAGACCGACCTGCGGGATATCCGTGTGTTCAACGCTGCCGGTGAGCCCCAGGCCTATGCCCTGGCGCGCCAGCAGGCGCAGACCACCGAGCAGCACACGCTCAGCGATGTGAAGTGGTTCCCGTTGTACAGCTCGGCAGATGCCGCCGACAGCACCCCCAGCGTGCGGGTGCAATCCACCACCAATGGCACGCTGGTGGAGGTTCAGCCCTCGACTCAACTGGAGGCCGGCGAGGAGGTCCTGCGTGGCTGGTTGCTGGATGCCAGCGCAATCAAGGCACCGTTGCAGCAACTGGTGCTGGACTGGACCAGCGAACGCGACGGCTTCCAGCGGTTCAGCATCGAAGCCAGCGACGACCTGCAACACTGGCAGCCCTGGGGCGAAGGCCAGGTGGCGCGCCTGTCGTTCGCCGACGAGCGGGTCGAACAGCATGAAGTGGCGTTGCCCGGGCAGACGGCGCGCTACCTGCGCCTCTTGTGGAACACCCCGCAAACGGCGCCGGTGCTGACTTCGGCGCAATTGCAAAGCAGTACCACCAGCAGCCTGCCCTCGCCGCTGGTGTGGTCGCAGCCCCTGAAGGGCAGCAGTGCCAAGGCCGGCGAGTACACCTGGCAGCTGCCCATGGGTTTGAACCTGGAACGGGTGCGCATTGCCCTGACCCAGGCCAACAGCCTGGCTCCGGCCACGCTTTATGGGCGCCGAGAAAGCAGCCTGCCGTGGCAGCCCCTGGGCAATGGCCTGCTGTACCGCCTGACCCAGAATGGCCAGGACGTGCAGCAGAACGAACTGCAACTGCCGGGGCAGACCGTGCAGCAACTCAGGCTGGTGGTGGATGAGCGTGGTGGCGGCCTGGGCGCCGAGGCCCCGAGCCTGGAGTTCGCCGTGCGTGGCACCCAACTGGTGTTCCTGGCTCGGGGAGCCGGCCCTTACACCCTGGCCCTGGGCAACCCCACCGCGAGCGCGGCCAACCTGCCGCTGGCGACCCTGATCCCCGACTACAGTGCGCAACGCCTCAAGCAGTTGGGCCAGGCCAAGGTCGAGGGCGCGGCGCAACTGGCCTCGGCCACTGTCGCTCCTGCCGCTGCCGTGGCGGCAGGCGGGCCGGACTGGAAGAAGATCGGCCTGTGGGCCGTATTGCTTCTCGGGGTGCTGGCCCTGGCCGGCATGGCCTTCAGCATGTTGCGCAAGCCCGCGGCCTGAGGCGGGCAGGTGTGGCGAGGGAGCTTGTTCCCTCGCCACCAAGGTCCATCGTGCCCGGGGTTTTTGACTACGCTGGAACCGGCGCCTGAACTCTAACTGGCGGTTCCCTGTCTGAGAGGAGGAAATGCGCCCCGACTCGCGTTAAACTGCGCGGGTTTTTAGCCCCCCATTCCTCCGGAGCCTTCCATGTCCCGCGTTACCCTGAGTCGCTATTTGATTGAGCAGACCCGCAGCAACAACACTCCTGCCGATCTGCGCTTCCTGATCGAAGTGGTGGCGCGTGCTTGCAAGGAGATCAGCCACGCCGTTTCCAAGGGCGCCCTGGGCGGTGTCCTGGGCAGCATGGGCACGGAAAACGTGCAGGGCGAAGTGCAGAAGAAGCTCGACGTGATCTCCAACGAGATCCTGCTCGAAGCCAACGAATGGGGCGGCCACCTGGCCGGCATGGCGTCCGAGGAAATGGACAATGCCTACCAGATCCCGGGCAAGTACCCCAAAGGCGCCTACCTGCTGGTATTCGACCCGCTGGACGGCTCCTCGAACATCGATATCAACGCACCGGTCGGCACCATTTTCTCGGTACTGCGCTGCCCCAACGAGTACCTGAGCCAGAACGAAGCCCTGAATGAAAAGGCCTTCCTGCAGCCGGGCACCCAGCAGGTCGCCGCCGGTTACGCCATCTACGGCCCGCAGACCATGCTGGTGCTGACCCTGGGCGACGGCGTCAAAGGCTTCACCCTGGACCGCGAAATGGGCAGCTTCGTGCTGACCCACGAAGACATCAAGATTCCGGAGTCCACCCAGGAATTCGCCATCAACATGTCCAACGAGCGTCACTGGGAAGCCCCGGTCAAGCGCTACGTGGAAGAACTGCTGGCGGGCGACACCGGCCCGCTGAAAAAGAACTACAACATGCGCTGGGTCGCGGCGATGGTGGCTGACGTGCACCGTATCCTGACCCGGGGCGGTCTGTTCATGTACCCACGTGACAGCCGCGAGCCGGAAAAACCGGGCAAGTTGCGCCTGATGTACGAAGCCAACCCGATGTCGTTCCTGGTGGAACAGGCCGGCGGCGCGTCCACCGATGGTCACAAGCGCATTCTCGACATTCAGCCTGAAGGCCTGCACCAGCGTGTGGCGGTGTTCCTCGGCTCGAAGGAAGAAGTGGCCCGCGTGACCGGCTACCACAAGGAATAAGCCATGAGCGCGCCCTGGCAGCCTCTGCTTGATTGGTGGTTCGGTTCAGCCGAAAAGCCGGCGGAGATTGTCGCTGCCAAGGGCCGGTTGTGGTTTGGCAAGCGCGACAGCCAGGACCTCGAAGCGCGTCAGCGTTTCGCCGGCCTGGTGGAGCAGGCCCTGGCTGGCGGTTTGACCGAATGGGCGCAAAGCCCCCAAGGTTGGCTGGCCATGGTGCTGTTGCTCGACCAACTGCCACGGATGATCTATCGCGACACTCCCAAGGCATTTGCCGGCGACCTGTGTGCCCAGGCACTGGTGGCCCAGGGTATCGCCGCGGATTTTGACCGGCGCCTGCCGGCCATGCAGCGCTGCTTCATCTACCTGGTGTTCGAGCACTGCGAAAACCTGGCGGTGCAGAACGAGAGCGTTTCACGCTTTACCGCCCTGCACGATGAACAGCCAGCGGACGAGCGTGCAGTGTTTGCCGACAACCTGGACTACGCCGAACGGCACCAGAAAGTCATTGCCCGCTTTGGGCGCTTCCCCCATCGCAATGCCATCCTGGGCCGCGAATCCACGGCCGAGGAACTGGCTTTCCTGCGCGAGCCCGGTTCGCGTTTTTAAGGGCACTTTCGCCGGCAAGCCGGCGAAGCTGTTACTCAGATACGGAAACTGCCCACCAGATGCTGCAGGCGCTTGGCCTGCTGCTCCAGGTCGGCGCAGGCGCGCAAGGTGGCCTGGAGGTTTTCCACGCCTTCCTGGTTGAGGGTGTTGATCTCGGTGATGTCGACGTTGATCGACTCCACCACGGCGGTCTGCTCCTCGGTGGCGGTGGCCACCGACTGGTTCATGCCGTCGATCTCGCCGATGCGCTGGGTCACGCTGCCCAGGCGCTCGCCGGCCTGGTTGGCAATGCCCACGCTGTTCTCGCTCTCGCGCTGGCTTTCGGTCATGGTGCCCACCGCTTCACGGGCGCCTACCTGCAGTTCCTCGATCATCTTCTGCACTTGCTGCGCCGAATCCTGGGTGCGGTGGGCGAGGTTGCGCACCTCGTCCGCTACCACTGCGAAGCCGCGCCCGGCTTCACCGGCGCGGGCGGCTTCGATGGCGGCGTTGAGGGCCAGCAGGTTGGTCTGCTGGGAGATGCTGGTGATCACTTCCAGAATCTGCCCGATGTTCACCGTGCTGCTGTTGAGGGTTTCGATGTTGTCGCAGGAGCTGCTGATCTTGGCCGACAGCTGGTGCATCGCGGCGATGGTCTTGTCCACTACCTGCTGGCCGTCTTCCGCCAGGCTGCGGGCGTCGCTGGAATGCTGCGAGGCCAGGGCTGCGTTCTGGGCGATTTCCTGGGCGGCGGCGCCCAGCTGGTTGATGGCTGCGGCCACGCTGCTGGTGCGCGAGGCCTGCTGGTCGGAGTTGAACATCGACGAGTTGGAGGCAGCCACGACCCGCAGGGCCACTTCGTTGACCTGGCCGGTTGCCGAGGACACTTCGCGGATCGAGCTGTGGATGCGTTCGACGAAACGGTTGAACGACACTCCCAGGGTGCCGAATTCGTCGTGGCCGTGGATCACCAGGCGTTTGGTCAGGTCGCCTTCACCTTCGGCGATATCGTGCATGGCCCGGCCCATCAGGTGCAGGGGCTGCATCAGCATGCGGATCAGCATGCCCAGCAGGCTGATGATGATCACCACGGCAATGGCCATGGCGATGATGGCCGAGGTGCGGAACTCGCTGAGCATGGCGAAGGCGGTGTCCTGGTCCAGGACCAGGGCCACGTACCAGTCGGCCGAGGGCACGCCATTGACGTGGGTGAAGGAAATGAACTGGGTCTTGCCGCCCTGCTGCACTTCTTTCAGCCCTGGGCTGACGTTCGGCGCTGCGTTGGGGTAGGCCTCGCTCAGGTTCTTGAGCACCAGCTTGCTGTCAGGGTGGATGAGGATCTTGCCCTCGGCACTGACGATGAAGGCATGGCCGTGGCCGCCGAAGTTCAGTGAGTTGATGATGGCGCTGACGCTCGACAGGTCGATGTCGGCACCGGCCACGCCGATCATCTGGTTCTGGTGCTGTACCGGGGTGGCGACAGTGATCACCAGCTTGCCCGACGAGGCGGCGATGTAGGGTTCGGTGACGATGGTCCGCTGGGCGCCGGTGGCTGCCTTGTACCAGCCGCGGGCGCGGGGGTCGTAATCGGCGGCGCGGTTGCCGGCCGGTACCGAGAACATCACGCCGTCCTGGCCCCCGAAGTAGCTGAGCTGGAAGTTGCCGGTGTAGGCGGGCAGGCCGACGCTGCGTTTCAGGCTATCGGCGCCGCTGCCGTCCACGGCGATCTGCTGGGCCAGGGATTGCAGGAGCTGGATGCGGCTTTCCAGCCAGGTCTGGATGTTGCTGGTGGTCAGGCTGCCCAGTTCCTGCATCGAGGCTTCGGTGCTGCTGCGCAGGGCCTCTCGCTGTCGATAGTCGTTGAACAGAATAAAACAGGCGAACGCAACGGCAACCACAAGGGCGGCTGCGAGCAGGATCTTGTGGCTGAACTTCATATTTCTGGTCATTAAATGAACTACCGCGAGGGGCTGGTCAACGAGGGGCGTCAATTTGCCACAGTGGAGGGCTTTGCGCTGCATCTTATGTCGACTGGCCACCACTGAAAATGAGGGGCAGATGCACAAAGCCGACGAACTGTCAGGTGCGGCAAAAAGGTCCTTGATTTACGAGGCAATTGCCCGGTTTGCCAGGCAAGAAATACCCGTCTCCCCGGGGAACCAGAAGGGGGTTTTCTCTTCTAAGCTTCTGGTTGGCTGACAGGCCTTCCCCCTTTTGTTCAGGAGTTCACCATGTCCCTGCGTTCTCTCGCTCTGTTGTCGTTCTGCGTGCTGCTGGCCGCGTGCAGCAAGGTCAATCAGGAAAACTATTCCAAGCTGTCGGCGGGTATGCCCAAGGCCGAGGTCGAACAACTCCTGGGCAAGCCGACTGACTGTTCGGGCGCGCTGGGCATGTCCAGCTGCACCTGGGGTGACAAGAACAGCTTTATCAGCGTGCAGTACGCCGGTGACAAGGTTCTGATGTTTTCCGGGCAAGGCCTGAAGTAAAAAAAACCGGGGCTTCGGGCCCACGGGAGAAAAATAATGATGCGTTTTGTTGTCACTCTTCTGGTCGGCCTGCTCTTGGCCGGCTGCGCCACGTCCCGGGACGATTCGCTGGCGCCCAAGACCGTCAACCACGTCGATCTCAAGCGTTATCAGGGCACCTGGTACGAGCTGGCGCGGTTGCCCATGTACTTCCAGCGCAACTGTGCGCAATCCGAGGCTCGTTATACCCTGCTGCCGGAGGGCAACGTGGCGGTGCTCAATCGCTGCCTGACCCCGGAATGGAAATGGGAAGAGGCCCGTGGTACGGCCACGCCTCAAGTGCCGGGCAAGACCGACAAGCTGTGGGTGGAGTTCGATAACTGGTTCTCGCGGCTGCTGCCGGGCGCTACCAAGGGCGACTACTGGGTGTTGTACGTCAGCGATGACTACAAGACCGCGATTGTCGGCAACCCGAACCGCCGTTACCTGTGGCTGCTGTCGCGGACCAAGGAGGTCAACGAAACGGTGCGCGAGGAACTGCTGAGCAAGGCTCGCCAGCAGGGGTATGACACCACGCGGCTGATCTGGCGGGTGTCGGACTCGGCCATGGCCAAGACCTCGAAATAAGCTCATCCGCAGGAGCCGGCTGGCCGGCGAAGGCGCTCGTGAGAATGCTTTCGCCGGCCAGCCGGCTCCTACAGGTCGGGATTAGTTGAGCAGGTCACGCAGGACCTGGGTAAAGGCCCGGCTGCTGTCTTCTTCGGCGGCGTGACGCCCGTCGCGCACGACCCACTGCCCACCCACCATCACATCGCGCACCTGACGGTCGCCGCCGGCGAACAGCCAGCGGTTGAGAATCCCGTCGCCGTCGGCGGTGGCCAGGTAGGGGTCGTTGCCATCCAGCACCAGCCAGTCGGCGCGGGTACCCACGGCCAGGGCGCCAATGCCTTGTCCCAGGGCCTGGGCACCGCCATCCAGCGCGGCGTCGTACAGGGTCCGGCCGACCATGGGCTGGTCGGCGCGGTACAGGCGGTTGCGGCGCTGGTCCCGCAGGCGCTGGCCGTACTCCAGCCAGCGCAGTTCTTCCACCACGCTCAAGGACACATGGCTGTCGGAGCCGATGCCCAGGCGCCCGCCCTGGGCCAAGAAGTCCACCGCCGGGAAAATACCGTCGCCCAGATTGGCCTCGGTGGTCAGGCACAGGCCGGCGATGGCCCGGCTGCTGGCCATGAGGCTGACTTCCTCGGGGTTGGCGTGGGTGGCGTGGACCAGGCACCAGCGCTGATCCACCGCGACGTTTTCATACAGCCACTGCAATGGACGCCGGCCGCTCCAGCTCAGGCAGTCGTCGACTTCCTTCTGCTGCTCGGCGATGTGGATATGCACCGGGCAATGGCGATCACTGGCAGCCAGCACTTCGCTGATCTGCTGTGGCGTGACCGCTCGCAACGAGTGAAAGCACAGGCCCAGTTGCTGGTTGGCCTGCTGCGCCAGCAGCGGCTGCAAGTGCTGTTGCAGCTTGAGGTAGTTTTCCGTGCTGTTGATGAAGCGGCGCTGGCCGTCATTCGGTGCCTGGCCACCAAAGCCTGCGTGGCTGTAGAGCACTGGCAGCAGGGTCAGGCCGATACCGCTGCCGGCGGCGGCCTGGCTGATGCGTCGGGACAGTTCGGCGGGGTCGGCGTAGGGCTTGCCGTCGCTGTCGTGATGCACGTAGTGGAATTCAGCTACCGAGGTGTAGCCGGCCTTGAGCATTTCGATATACAGCTGGCGGGCGATGACTTCCAACTGCTCGGGATTGATCTTGCCCACCAGGCGGTACATCAGGTCGCGCCAGGTCCAGAAGCTGTCATTGGGGTTGCCGGCCACTTCCGCCAGCCCGGCCATGGCCCGCTGGAATGCATGGGAGTGCAGGTTGGGCATGCCCGGCAGCAGCGGGCCCTTGAGCCGTTCCGCGCCGTCTGCGCTGGCGTTGGCCTGGATCTGTGTCAGTTGGCCGTTAGCGCTGACTTCAAGGCGTACATGGTTGGCCCAGCCATCAGGCAGCAGTGCACGTTCGGCGAAAAAGGCGGACATGGTTCAAGCACCCTATCGTTTGTTATTTGTATATACATATACAGACGTTTGCCTGCCCGGTAAACTCCGGCAAGCTAGCCACCTTTATCGATCAACAAGGATTTCCTGTGCCGACTCCGCCTGCCAAATCGCCGCTGGCTGCCCACTTGGGCGATAGTCCGGCGCCCTTGTACGCCCGCGTCAAACAGATGATCACCCAGCAGATCGAGAGCGGAAACTGGCCGCCGCACTACCGTGTTCCCTCGGAAAGCGAGCTGGTCAATCAGCTGGGTTTCAGCCGCATGACCATCAACCGCGCGCTGCGCGAGATGACGGCCGAAGGCATGCTGGTGCGGATGCAGGGCGTGGGCACGTTCGTCGCCGAACCCAAGAGCCAGTCCGCCCTGTTCGAAGTGCACAACATTGCCGACGAGATCGCGTCCCGCGGTCATCGCCACACCTGCCAGGTGATCACCCTGGGCGAGGAAGCCGCCGGTTCCGAGCGTGCCCTGGCCCTGGACATGCGTGAAGGGCAGAAGGTCTTCCACTCGCTGATCGTGCATTTCGAGAACGACATCCCGGTGCAGATCGAGGACCGTTTCGTCAACGCCCTGGTGGCGCCGGAGTACCTCAAGCAGGACTTCACCCTGCAGACTCCCTACGCCTATCTGTCCCAGGTCGCGCCCCTGACCGAGGGCGAGCATGTGGTGGAGGCGATTCTCGCCGAAGCCGAAGAATGCCGGCTGCTGCAGATCGAGCGGGGCGAGCCTTGCCTGCTGATTCGCCGTCGCACCTGGTCCGGGCGCCAGCCGGTGACCGCCGCGCGGCTGATCCACCCCGGTTCCCGTCATCGTCTGGAAGGGCGCTTTCACAAATGATCCAGCTCACCCATCTGCGTGCCGCCGACTACCCACGCATGCCCTGGAAAAACGGTGGAGGCAGCACCGAAGAGATTGCCCGGGATACCGGTGACGGCCTGGACGGTTTCGGCTGGCGCCTGTCGATTGCCGATATCGCCGAGTCCGGCGGGTTTTCCAGTTTTGCCGGTTACCAGCGGGTCATCACCGTGCTCCAGGGCGCGGGCATGCAACTGACCATCGATGGCGAGGATGTGCGGCCGCTGTTGCCTCTGGACGCCTTTGCCTTCAGCGGCGCCAGCCAGGTCGATTGCACACTGCTGGAGGGGGCGATCCGCGACTTCAACCTGATCTATTGCCCACAGCGCTACGTCGCCCGTTTGCAGTGGCTCGATGGCCAGCAGCGGTTTTTCACCCAGGCGCACACCTTGTTGCTGTTCAGTGCTGCCGAGCAAGCCTGGGTGGATACCGGTAGCGCACCGGTGCAAGCACTGGGGCGTTATGACTGCCTGCGCCTGGAAGGCAATCGCGGGCTGCTGGAAGTCGCCCTGGACGGGCTGTGCTGCGTGATCGAACTCACCGCCCGCTGATTCATCGCGTCTTGCCGCAGGCCGGATACGGCCTGCGGATGCTGCAAACCTCCTTTCTTTATTCGTGCTTGGTTGCCCTCGGCTTCATGCGGGGTCCTGCGTGCCTGCGCCGGCGCGCCTGCTGTTTCTTGCGCGCACTCATTTGTTACCGAACGCCCCAGCCCGGCGCAAAAGCCCATCCTGGTAACAGCTGCGCGCGTGGCCAAAAACCTTCGCTGAAAATTTATCTTTGGTTGAAAGCCCCGTTCTACAAGGCCTGCGATGTGTTCGTCAGGTTTATGAGAATGATCTTGAGGGAGTTGGCCGCTTGATTGCATATGCTTGTATGTACAAGTAAATATGTGTGCGTAAGAGTCGATGGAATCCTCTTCGCACCTTGGACTCATCGCCGAGGAGTTTTTCCGTGACCGACAGCAAGCCAACTAAATACCGTAACGTCGAAATCCGTGCTGCACGCGGCAACAAGCTGACCGCCAAGAGCTGGCTGACCGAAGCGCCGCTGCGCATGTTGATGAACAACCTCGACCCGGAAGTTGCCGAGAACCCCAAGGAGCTGGTGGTGTACGGCGGCATCGGCCGCGCGGCGCGCAACTGGGAGTGCTACGACAAGATCGTCGAGGCCCTGACCCATCTGAATGACGACGAAACCCTGCTGGTGCAGTCCGGCAAGCCGGTGGGCGTGTTCAAGACCCACAGCAACGCCCCGCGGGTACTGATCGCCAACTCCAACCTGGTGCCGCACTGGGCCAGCTGGGAACACTTCAACGAACTGGATGCCAAGGGCCTGGCCATGTACGGCCAGATGACCGCCGGCAGCTGGATCTACATCGGCAGCCAGGGCATCGTCCAGGGCACCTATGAAACCTTCGTCGAAGCCGGCCGCCAGCATTACGATTCCAACCTCAAGGGCCGTTGGGTGCTGACTGCCGGTCTGGGCGGCATGGGCGGTGCCCAGCCACTGGCCGCGACCCTGGCCGGAGCCTGCTCGCTGAACATCGAGTGCCAGCAGACCAGCATCGACTTCCGCCTCAAGACCCGCTACGTCGACGAGCAGGCCACCGACCTGGACGACGCCCTGGCGCGGATCAAGAAATACACCGCCGAAGGCCGTGCCATCTCCATTGCCCTGTGCGGCAACGCTGCCGAGATCCTGCCGGAACTGGTACGCCGCGGCGTGCGCCCGGACATGGTCACCGACCAGACCAGCGCCCACGACCCGCTGAACGGCTACCTGCCCAAGGGCTGGACCTGGGAGCAGTACCGTGACCGCGCCCAGACCGAGCCGGCGGCGGTGATCAAGGCGGCCAAGCAGTCCATGGCCGTGCACGTACAAGCCATGCTGGACTTCCAGAAAATGGGGGTTCCGACCTTCGACTACGGCAACAACATCCGCCAGATGGCCCAGGAAGAGGGCGTGGAAAACGCTTTCGACTTCCCCGGCTTCGTCCCGGCCTATATCCGTCCGCTGTTCTGCCGTGGCATCGGCCCGTTCCGCTGGGCGGCGCTGTCCGGCGATCCGCAGGACATCTACAAGACCGACGCCAAGGTCAAGGAACTGATCCCCGACGACGCCCACCTGCACAACTGGCTGGACATGGCGCGCGAGCGCATCAGCTTCCAGGGCTTGCCGGCACGGATCTGCTGGGTTGGCCTGGGCCTGCGCGCCAAGCTCGGCCTGGCCTTCAACGAAATGGTCCGCAGCGGCGAGCTGTCGGCACCGATCGTCATCGGTCGCGACCACCTGGACTCCGGTTCCGTGGCCAGCCCGAACCGTGAAACCGAATCCATGCAGGACGGTTCCGATGCCGTATCCGACTGGCCGCTGCTCAATGCCCTGTTGAACACCGCCAGTGGCGCGACCTGGGTTTCCCTGCACCACGGCGGCGGCGTCGGCATGGGCTTCTCCCAGCATTCGGGGATGGTGATCGTCTGCGACGGCACCGATGAAGCGGCCGAGCGTATTGCCCGGGTGCTGCACAACGACCCGGCCACCGGGGTGATGCGTCACGCCGATGCCGGTTACCAGATCGCCATCGATTGCGCCAAGGAACAGGGCCTGAATCTGCCGATGATCACCGGCAAGTAACCACCGTTCTCTGTAGGAGCCAGCTTGCTGGCCAAGCATGCACCGCGGTGCATCAGGCACACCGCCTCGCGAGCCCGCTCGCTCCTACAGGGGAAATCGTCTGCAGTGCCCACTAGAGGTTCGACGTCCATGGCTTTAGCGAATGATCGTGCAAGCAACAAACCGTTGATCGAAAGGCGTTCGATCGACTACATCCCGGAAGCGGAAAGACACGGTCGTCTCTTGAGTCAATTCACCCTGTGGTTGGGCGCCAACCTGCAGATCACCGCCATTGTCACCGGCGCCCTGGCAGTGGTCCTGGGCGGTGATGTGTTCTGGTCGCTGATCGGCTTGCTGGTCGGTCAGTTGCTGGGGGGCGGGGTCATGGCCCTGCATGCCGCCCAGGGCCCGCAACTGGGGCTGCCGCAGATGATCTCCAGCCGCGTGCAGTTCGGCGTGTACGGTGCGGTGATTCCCCTGGTGCTGGTGTGCCTGATGTACGTCGGCTTTTCCGCCAGCGGTTCGCTGCTGGCGGGGCAGGCGGTGGCGCAACTGCTGCACGTCGAAGACTGGGCCGGCATCCTGCTGTTCGCCGGCTCGATCATGGTCTTCACCATTTTCGGCTACCGGGTCATCCACGGCATCGGGCGGATCGCCAGCGTGCTTGGCGTGGTGGCCTTCATCTACCTGTTCTACAAGCTGCTGGCAGGCAACGACATCGCGGCCCTGCTCGGCAACAAGCATTTTTCCCTGGCCAGCTTCCTGCTGGCGGTATCGCTGTCGGCTTCCTGGCAGATCGCCTTCGGCCCTTATGTGGCGGACTACTCGCGCTACCTGCCGCGCAGCACCTCGGCGGCGAAAACCTTCTGGGCCGTAGGCCTGGGTTCGGTGATCGGGGCCCAGGCCGCGATGGTCTTCGGGGTCTTCGCGGCGGCCCTGGCCGGGTCCCAGTTCGCCCACCACGAGGTGTCGTTCATCGTCAGCCTCGGCGGTACCGGTATCGTCGCCGGCCTGCTGTATTTCGCCGTGGCCTTCGGCAAGGTCACGGTGACCACGCTGAATGCCTACGGCAGCTTCATGTCGATCGCCACCATCATCAGCGGCTTTCGCGGCAGCCGGCATATCGGCAGCGGTGTGCGCCTGTTCTACATCTTCATCATGGTCTCGCTTGCCGCCACCCTGGCACTGTTGGGCAAGGATTCGTTCCTCAAGGATTTCTCCGCCTTCATCCTGTTTCTGCTGGCGTTCTTCACACCCTGGAGTGCGATCAACCTGGTGGATTTCTACTGCATTACCAAGGAGCGCTATGACATCCCCGCGCTGTCCAATCCGGACGGTCGCTACGGCCGCTGGAATGTCATGGGCATCAGTATCTATGTGTTCGGCGTGCTGATTCAGATGCCGTTCATTTCCACCCACTTCTACACCGGCCCCCTGGTGGCGAGCCTCGGAGATACCGACATCTCCTGGATCATCGGCCTGGTGGTGCCCGCGGCGTTGTACTACGCCTGTGCGAAGAAGTGGCATGGCGCGGTGCCCGAGCACCTGATCCTGCCAGTAGAGCAGGGCGCGCCCACCGAACAAAAAACAAGTGGGACCACCCGCGCTGCAGCGGTATGAGTCTTGATTGGACGTGGACAGGGCTGGATGCCTCTTAACTGCCGTAAGCCAACTCATGATTAGGAGCGTCACACAATGAAAATGCATAAGACCCTGCTGACCACGTTGCTGTCCATGGGCCTGCTGGCCGCTTCCGGCGCCCAGGCCGCGGGCTGGTGCGAGTCGGGCAAGGCGGTGAAGTTCGCCGGCCTGAACTGGGAAAGCGGCATGTTGCTGACCGACGTGCTGCAGCTGGTCCTGGAGAAGGGCTACGGCTGCAAGACCGACAGCCTGCCGGGCAACTCCATCACCATGGAAAACGCCCTGGGCAGCAATGACATCCAGATCTTCGCCGAAGAGTGGGTGGGCCGCAGCGAGGTGTGGAACAAGGCCGAGAAGGCCGGCAAGGTGGTGGGCGTCGGCGCGCCGGTGGTGGGTGCTGTCGAAGGCTGGTACGTCCCGCGCTACGTGATCGAAGGCGACGCCAAGCGCAAGCTCGAAGCCAAGGCCCCGGACCTGAAGAACATTGCCGATCTGGGCAAGTACGCCAGCGTGTTCAAGGACCCGGAAGAACCGAGCAAGGGGCGTTTCTACAACTGCCCGGCGGGCTGGACCTGCGAGCTGGACAACAGCGAGATGCTCAAGAGCTACGGCCTGGAAAGCAGCTACACCAACTTCCGCCCGGGCACCGGCCCGGCCCTGGATGCGGCGGTACTGTCGAGCTACAAGCGCGGCGAGCCGATCCTCTTCTACTACTGGTCGCCGACCCCGCTGATGGGCCAGGTGGACCTGGTCAAGCTCGATGAGAAACCTGGCGTCGACAAGAGCGTGAGCATCAAGGTCGGCTTGTCCAGAGTCTTCCACGACGAGGCCCCGGAGCTGGTGGCGGTACTGGAAAAGGTCAACCTGCCGATCGACCTGCTCAACCAGAATCTGGCGCGCATGAGCCGCGAGCGCATCGAGTCGCCGAAACTGGCGAAACTCTTTCTCAAGGAACATCCTGAAGTCTGGCACCCATGGGTCAGTGAAGAGGCCGCCGGGAAAATCGACGCGGCCCTGTAGCCCGGGCTTTTCCGGCGGCTCCAAGGGCCGTCGGCAACCGGACAGCAACCTCCTTTGAGCGAGAGTTTCCTATGTTTCCAGAAAGCTTCACGTTTTCCATCGCCGATTGGGTCAACGGCTGGGTCGACGCCCTGGTGACCCATTATGGCGATGTGTTCCGGCACATTTCCGACACCCTGCTGTGGGCCATCGTCAACCTCGAAGGCCTGCTGCGCATGGCGCCCTGGTGGCTGATGCTGGCGATTGTCGGCGGTATCGCCTGGCACGCCACCCGCAAGCTGCTGACCACCGCGGTGATCGTCGGCCTGCTGTTCCTGGTGGGCGCGGTGGGGCTGTGGGACAAGCTGATGCAGACCCTGGCGCTGATGCTGGTGGCGACCCTGATCTCGGTGCTGATCGGCATCCCCCTGGGGATCCTCTCGGCCCGCAGCAACCGCCTGCGCTCAGTGCTGATGCCGCTCTTGGACATCATGCAGACCATGCCCAGCTTCGTGTACCTGATCCCGGTGCTGATGCTGTTCGGCCTGGGCAAGGTGCCGGCGATCTTCGCTACGGTGATCTACGCCGCGCCGCCCTTGATCCGCCTCACCGACCTGGGGATCCGCCAGGTGGACGGCGAGGTGATGGAGGCGATCAACGCCTTCGGCGCCAATCGCTGGCAGCAACTGTTCGGTGTGCAACTGCCCCTGGCCCTGCCGAGCATCATGGCCGGGATCAACCAGACCACGATGATGGCCCTGTCGATGGTGGTGATCGCCTCGATGATCGGTGCCCGTGGCCTGGGCGAGGATGTGCTGGTGGGGATCCAGACCCTCAACGTCGGGCGCGGCCTGGAAGCGGGGCTGGCGATCGTGATTCTGGCGGTGGTGATCGACCGCATTACCCAGGCCTACGGTCGTCCGCGCCATGAGGTGAGCAAATGAGCAGCGCTGCCATCAGCAAGATCGAAGTGAGGAACGTCTTCAAGATTTTCGGCAGTCGCCCTGCCGATGCCCTGGCGATGATCCGCCAAGGCAAGGGCAAGGACCAGGTGCTGGCCGAGACCGGCTGTGTGGTCGGGGTCAACGACCTGTCCCTGAGCATCGGCACCGGCGAGATCTTCGTCATCATGGGCCTGTCCGGCTCTGGCAAGTCGACCCTGGTGCGCCACTTCAACCGCCTGATCGACCCCACCAGCGGCGCGATCCTGGTGGACGGCGAGGACATCCTGCAATACGACATGGAGGCCCTGCGCCAGTTTCGCCGGCACAAGATCAGCATGGTGTTCCAGAGCTTCGGCCTGCTGCCCCACCGCAACGTGCAGGACAATGTTGCCTACGGCCTCAAGGTGCGCGGCGAGAGCAAGGCACTGTGTGCCGAGCGTGCCTTGCACTGGATCAACACCGTGGGCCTCAAGGGCTACGAGAACAAGTACCCGCACCAGCTGTCCGGCGGCATGCGCCAGCGGGTCGGCCTGGCCCGGGCCCTGGCGGCGGACACCGACATCATTCTCATGGACGAGGCCTTCAGCGCCCTCGACCCGCTGATCCGCGCAGAAATGCAGGACCAGTTGCTGGAGCTGCAGAAGACGCTGCACAAGACCATCGTCTTCATCACCCATGACCTGGACGAGGCCGTGCGCATCGGCAACCGCATCGCGATCCTCAAGGACGGCCGCCTGATCCAGGTGGGCACGCCCAGGGAGATCCTGCATTCACCGGCGGATGAGTACGTCGACCGTTTTGTCCAGCGTCGTGCCGCGACGGTGTAGTTCAACAGCCCACAAGCCCCGGGCCCGTAGGAGCTGGCTTGCCAGCGAAGAGGCCCCCGGATTTCACCACGAGGTTAACGATGTTCCAGGCTGAAAAGATCGTAATCGCCGACGCCCCCCTGGGTTGGCAGGATGTTGTCGCCGTCGCCCGCCACGGTGCTGAGCTCGAACTCTCGGAGCAGGCCTGGGCGCGGATCGACAATGCCCAGGCCATCGTGCGCAAAGTGGTGGACAGCGGCGAGCGCGCCTATGGCATCAGCACCGGCCTTGGGGCCTTGTGCAATGTGTTGCTGGCCGGCGAGCAGCTCAGCCAGCTGTCGCGCAATACCCTGCTCAGCCATGCCTGCGGAGTTGGCCCGGTGCTGGCCGACGAACAGACCCGGGCGATCATCTGTGCGGCCATCATCAACTACAGCCACGGCAAGTCCGGGATCCACCGGCAGGTGGTCCAGGCGCTGCTGGCGCTGCTCAATCGCGGGATCACCCCGCAGGTGCCGTCGCAGGGTTCGGTGGGCTACCTGACCCACATGGCCCATATCGGCGTGGCGCTGCTCGGCGTCGGTCAGGTCAGCTATCGCGGGCACATCGTCAGCGCCGAGCAGGCCCTGGCCGAGGAAGGGCTGCAAGCGGTGCAACTGGGGGCCAAGGATGGTCTGTGCCTGGTCAACGGCACGCCGTGCATGACCGGCCTCGGTTGCCTGGCCCTGGCCGATGCCAGCCGCCTGTTGCAGTGGGCCGACGTGATCGGCGCCATGAGCTTCGAGGCCCTGCGCGGCCAGATCGCCGCCTTTGATGCCGAGATCATCGCCCTCAAGGCACACCCCGGCATGCAGGTGGTGGGCAGCAACCTGC
Source organism: Pseudomonas sp. NFPP12 (assembly GCF_900103205.1). Lineage (NCBI taxonomy): Bacteria > Pseudomonadati > Pseudomonadota > Gammaproteobacteria > Pseudomonadales > Pseudomonadaceae > Pseudomonas > Pseudomonas sp. NFPP12. The sequence goes on along the minus strand of NZ_FMWW01000006.1, from coordinate 382,419 downwards.
GGGCCTTGCTCGACCGCAGCGAGGTGATCGCTTCCAGCAAGGGCATCCGTACCCAGGACGCCCTGAGCATCCGCTCGATTCCCCAGGTGCACGGTGCTGCCCGGGATCAACTGGCCCACGCGGTCAGGCAGGTGGAAACCGAGCTCAATGCCGCCACCGACAATCCGTTGCTGCTGGGCACCCCGGACAACTATCGGGTGGTGTCCCAGGCCAACCCCCACGGCGAATCGGTGGCCCTGGCGGCGGACGTGCTGGCGATTGCCATGGCCGAGATCGGCTCCATCGCCGAGCGCCGCCTGGACCGCCTGATCAACCCCCATGTCAGTGGCCTGCCGGCGTTCCTGGTGGCCGAGCCCGGGGTCAACTCCGGGATGATGATCGTGCAGTACGTGGCGGCCTCGCTGTGCGCGCAGAACCGCCAGCTGGCACAGCCGGCGGTGCTCGACAACTTCGTCACCTCGGGCCTGCAGGAAGACCACCTGAGCCTGGGCACCAACGCCGCCCTGAAGCTGCTGCAGGTGCTGGAAAACTGCACCCAGATCCTCGCCATCGAGTACCTGCTGGCGGCCCAGGCATTCGAATTTCTCAAGGAGCAGCGCTTCGGCACCGGCACCGGCATTGCCTGGTGCCTGCTGCGCGAGCGGGTTCCGGCCTACGACCAGGACCGCTGGCTGGCCCCGGATATCGCCAGCGTGGCGGCCTTGCTCAAGGACCCGCGATTGCTCAACAAACGCTTTTCCAAGGTGCAATAAAACGGATTTCCCCATCGCCAGCGTGCCAAGGCGCCACCTGCTCAAGCTGCGGGTGGCGACGGACAACGGAAGCTTCCGGAGCGACTGGCTAGTTATTACAAAACTCTCAAAAGGAGCATGAATGTGACTGCGCTAAACCTGATTCCCGGCCAACTGACCCTGGCCCAACTGCGGGCCATCTATCAGCAGCCGCTGACCCTGACCCTGGATGGCAGCGCCTCGGCGCAGATCGACGCCAGCGTCGCCTGTGTCGAGCAGATCCTCGCCGAGAATCGTACTGCCTATGGCATCAACACCGGTTTTGGCCTGCTGGCCTCGACCCGCATTGCCAGCGCCGACCTGGAAAACCTCCAGCGCTCGCTGGTGCTGTCCCACGCCGCCGGTGTTGGCGAGCCTATCAGCGATGACCTGGTACGCCTGATCATGGTGCTCAAGGTCAACAGCCTGAGCCGTGGCTTCTCCGGGATCCGCCGCCAGGTGATCGACGCCTTGATCGCCCTGATCAACGCCGAGGTCTACCCGCACATCCCGCTCAAGGGTTCGGTGGGTGCTTCCGGCGACCTGGCGCCTTTGGCCCACATGTCCCTGGTGCTGCTGGGCGAGGGCAAGGCGCGCTACAAGGGGCAGTGGCTGGAAGCGACAGCGGCCCTGGAAGTGGCCGGCCTCAAGCCGTTGACCCTGGCCGCCAAGGAAGGCCTGGCGCTGCTCAACGGCACCCAGGTTTCCACCGCATACGCCTTGCGCGGTCTGTTCGAGGGCGAAGACCTGTTCGCCGGCGCCCTGGTGTGCGGCGGCCTGACCGTGGAAGCGGTGCTGGGTTCGCGCTCGCCATTCGACCCGCGGATTCACGCCGCTCGTGGTCAGCGCGGGCAGATCGATACCGCCGCGGCCTATCGCGCGTTGCTGGGGGACAGCACCGAGGTATCCGCGTCGCACAAGAATTGCGACAAGGTCCAGGACCCGTATTCCCTGCGTTGCCAGCCACAAGTGATGGGCGCCTGCCTGACCCAGTTGCGCCAGGCTGCCGAAGTGCTGGTGGTGGAAGCCAACGCCGTGTCGGACAACCCGCTGGTGTTCGCCGCCGAAGGTGACGTGATTTCCGGTGGCAACTTCCACGCCGAGCCGGTGGCCATGGCCGCCGACAACATGGCCCTGGCCATCGCCGAGATCGCCTCCCTGAGCGAACGGCGGATCTCGCTGATGATGGACAAGCACATGTCCCAGCTGCCGCCGTTCCTGGTGGCCAATGGCGGGGTCAACTCCGGCTTCATGATCGCCCAGGTCACCGCCGCGGCCCTGGCCAGCGAGAACAAGGCCCTGGCCCACCCGCACTCGGTGGACAGCATCCCTACCTCTGCCAACCAGGAAGACCACGTCTCCATGGCCCCTGCCGCCGGCAAGCGCTTGTGGGAAATGGCCGAGAACACCCGTGGTGTCCTGGCTGTGGAATGGCTGGCGGCCTGCCAGGGGCTGGACCTGCGCGAAGGCCTGAAAACCTCGCCGACCCTGGAAAAGGCCCGTGCCACCTTGCGCGAGAAAGTGGCGTACTACGAGAAGGACCGCTTCTTTGCACCGGACATCAACGCCGCCAGTGAGTTGCTGGCTTCGCGTTGCCTGAACGGGCTGCTGCCAGCCCGGTTGTTGCCGAGCCTGTAATGCACGCCGGGCCGCCAGGCAGCTTCGCGCTCGGCGTGGAGCTGCGGCCCGTGCTGGTTGGCTTTACCTGCAAGACAGGCGCGGAGCGTCTGCTTCCTCCGCCCCGCACCCCTGCGCGGGGCGGACTTGTCCGATAACAATAAAAGGGACGATGACATGCAATCGCAAGACAGTGGACTACGCCGAGGGCTGACAGCCCGCCATATACGCTTCATGGCCTTGGGGTCGGCCATCGGTACAGGATTGTTCTACGGTTCGGCCTCGGCCATCCAGATGGCCGGGCCCGCCGTGTTGCTGGCCTACCTGATCGGTGGCGCGGCGGTTTTCATGGTGATGCGCGCCCTCGGGGAGATGGCCGTGCACAACCCGGTGTCCGGTTCGTTCGGGCATTACGCCAGCCAGTACCTGGGGCCGTTGCCGGGCTTCATCCTGGGGTGGACCTACGCCTTCGAGATGTTGATCGTGTGCCTGGCGGACGTGACTGCCTTTGGCATCTACATGGGCTTCTGGTTTCCCGAAGTGGCGCGCTGGATCTGGGTGCTGGGCATCGTGCTGTTCATCGGCGGCCTGAACCTGTGCAACGTCAAGGTGTTCGGCGAGATGGAGTTCTGGCTGTCGCTGCTCAAGGTCGGGGCGATCGTCGCGATGATCCTGGGGGGCCTGGGCATCATGCTCTTCGGTATCAGCAGCGCCGCGCAGGACCAGGCCACTGGCGCCGCCAACCTCTGGGCCCACGGCGGCTTCATGCCCAATGGCATCAGTGGGGTGATCGCCTCGTTTGCCGTGGTGATGTTTGCCTTTGGCGGCATCGAGATCATCGGGGTCACTGCGGGCGAGGCCCAGGATCCGAAGCGGGTCATTCCCAAGGCGATCAATGCCGTGCCGCTGCGTATCCTGCTGTTCTACGTGCTGACCCTGTTCGTGCTGATGTCGATTTTCCCCTGGCCGCAGATCGGTACCCAGGGCAGCCCGTTCGTGCAGATCTTTGACAGCCTGGGCATCAGCTCGGCCGCCACTATCCTCAATATCGTGGTGATTTCGGCGGCGGTATCGGCCATCAACAGCGACATCTTCGGCGCCGGCCGGATGATGTATGGCCTGGCCCGGCAAGGGCAGGCGCCCAAGGGCTTTGCCCAGGTGTCCAAGCACGGGGTGCCGTGGATGACCGTGGTGGTGATGGCCGTGACTCTGTTGATCGGGGTGGTGCTGAACTACCTGATCCCGGAAAACATCTTCCTGCTGATCGCGTCCCTGGCCACGTTCGCCACGGTCTGGGTGTGGCTGATGATTCTCCTGACTCACGTGGCCATGCGCCGTTCGATGACCGCCGAGCAGGTGGCCCAGTTGCAGTTCAAGGTGCCATTCTGGCCTTGGGCCCCGGCGGCGGCTATTGCCTTCATGCTGTTCATCTTTGGCGTGCTGGGCTATTTCCCGAAAACCCAGGGAGCGCTGATCGTCGGCGTAGTGTGGATCGCTCTACTGATCGTGGCCTATATGCTGTGGGTCAAGCCCATGGCGGGGCAGGCCCAGGCGATCATGAGCGACGCTCCTTTACCTACTGACCATTAATGGAGGTTGGATGAAAACTCTTTGGCAACACTGCAACGTCGCCAGCATGGCCTCGGGTGTTTACTCGATCATCGAGGATGCGGCCATGGTGACGTCAGGGGCGCACATCGAGTGGATCGGCCGGCGCTCGGAGGCGCCGGCCGGCGACTACGCCCAGGTCAATGACCTGGCTGGAGCCTGGGTAACCCCGGGCTTTATCGATTGCCACACCCACACGGTATTTGGCGGCAACCGCAGTGGTGAGTTCGAGCAGCGCCTGCAAGGGGTGAGCTATGCCGAGATCGCCGCTGCCGGCGGTGGTATCGCCAGTACCGTACGGGCTACTCGGGCCGCCACCGAGGAGGAGCTGTTCGGCAGCGCCCGCAAGCGTCTGCTGAGCCTGTTGCGCGATGGCGTGACCAGCGTCGAGATCAAGTCCGGCTACGGCCTGGACCTGGCCAGCGAGCGCAAGATCCTGCGGGTGATCCGTCGCCTGGGCGAAGAGTTGCCGGTCAGCGTGCGCAGCACCTGCCTGGCGGCCCACGCCCTGCCGCCGGAATACGCCGAGCGCAGCGATGCCTACATCGAGCATATCTGCAGCGAGATGCTCCCGGCCCTGGCGGCCGAGGGGCTGGTGGACGCGGTGGATGCCTTCTGTGAATACCTGGCGTTCTCCCCGGAGCAGGTGGAGCGGGTGTTCATTGCCGCGCAACAGCTCGGCCTGCCGGTCAAGCTGCACGCCGAGCAACTGTCGTCGCTGCATGGTTCGAGCCTGGCGGCCCGCTACCATGCGCTGTCCGCCGATCACCTGGAGTTCATGACCGAGGAGGATGCAATAGCCATGGCGGCGTCCGGGACCGTGGCGGTGTTGCTGCCGGGGGCCTTCTATTTCCTCCGGGAAACCCAGCTGCCGCCAATGGAAGCCTTGCGCAAGCACGGGGTGAAGATCGCCGTGGCCAGCGACCTCAATCCCGGTACGTCACCGGCGTTGTCGCTGCGGCTGATGCTGAACATGGCCTGTACCTGTTTCCGTATGACCCCCGAGGAGGCCCTGGCCGGGGTTACCCTGCATGCGGCCCAGGCCCTGGGCATGGAAAAGACCCATGGTTCGCTGGAGGTGGGCAAGGTGGCGGACTTCGTCGCCTGGCAGATCGATCGTCCTGCCGACCTGGCCTACTGGCTGGGCGGCGATCTGGAAAAGCGCGTCGTGCGACACGGCGTTGAAGTGACTGTGTAGGAGAAGGGTTGTGGATAAGGTTCTGAATTTCAAACAAGGCCGGGTGCCGCTGCTGATCAGCATGCCCCACGCCGGTACGCGCCTGACCCCGGCGGTGGCGGCCGGGCTGGTGCCCCAGGCGCAGAGCCTGCCGGACACCGACTGGCACATTCCACGGCTGTACCAGTTCGCCCAGGAGCTGGGGGCCAGTACCCTGGCGGCCGAATATTCGCGTTTTGTCATCGACCTGAACCGCCCGTCCGATGACAAGCCCCTGTACGTGGGGGCCACAACGGGCCTGTACCCGGCCACCCTGTTCGACGGCGAGCCCTTGTTCGTCGAAGGTCAGGCGCCGTCCAGTGAGGAGCGCGAGCAGTACCTGCACGAGGTGTGGGGGCCTTACCACCGCACCCTCCAGGAAGAGCTGGCGCGGCTCAAGGCCGAATTCGGCTATGTCCTGCTGTTCGATGCCCACTCCATCCGCTCGCTGATCCCGCACCTGTTCGAAGGCAAGCTGCCGGACTTCAACCTCGGCACTTTCAATGGCGCCAGCTGCGATCCGCAACTGGCCAGCCGGCTGGAGGCGATCTGCGCCGGCCACGGGGACTACACCCATGTGCTCAACGGGCGCTTCAAGGGCGGGCATATCACCCGCCACTACGGCAACCCGGACGAGCATATCCATGCCGTGCAACTGGAGCTGGCACAGAGCGCCTACATGGAAGAGTTCGAACCGTTCCGCTATCGCGAGGACCTGGCAGCACCGACCCAGGTGGTGCTCAAGGAATTGCTCCAGGGGCTGCTGGCCTGGGGGCAGGAACGTTACGCCTGACAGCAAGCGCTCCTACAGCGGGTACACGCCTTTGTGTAGGAGCGCGCTTGCTCGCGAAGCGCCTTCGACCCCCGCGCAAAACCTGCAAACAACCCTGTTTTCTCCAAGGACATGCTCATTGCGTAATTCGGGTTTATGATGCCGGACGGCAGAATAAATGTAGTCCCCGCCAGGGATGAACCCGACCTCCACGGAGCGCGTAATGCAGACTTTGTACCCGCAGATCAAACCCTATGCCCGGCACGATCTGGCCGTCGACGAGCCGCACGTGCTGTATGTCGACGAAAGTGGTTCACCGGAAGGTTTGCCGGTGGTGTTCATTCATGGCGGTCCGGGGGCGGGCTGCGATGGGGCCAGCCGCTGCTACTTCGACCCGAATCTGTATCGCATCGTCACGTTCGACCAGCGCGGTTGCGGGCGTTCCACCCCTCACGCCAGCCTGGAAAACAACACCACCTGGGACCTGGTGGCGGACCTTGAGCGCATTCGCCAGCACCTGGGCATCGACAAGTGGGTGCTGTTTGGCGGCTCCTGGGGTTCGACCCTGGCCCTGGCCTATGCCCAGACCCACCCGGAGCGCGTGCTCGGCCTGATCGTGCGGGGCATCTTCCTTGCCCGGCCCCAGGAGATCCAGTGGTACTACCAGTGTGGCGCCAGCCGCCTGTTCCCCGACTACTGGCAGGACTATGTGGCGCCGATTCCCCTGGAAGAGCGGCATGACCTGGTCAGCGCCTTCCACAAGCGCCTGACCGGCACCGACCAGATAGCCCAGATGCATGCGGCCAAGGCCTGGTCGGGCTGGGAAGGGCGCACCGCGACCCTGCGCCCCAACCCGTTGGTGGTGGACCGTTTCTCCGAGCCGCAGCGGGCGCTGTCGATTGCCCGGATCGAATGCCATTACTTCACCAACAACGCCTTCCTCGAACCTGACCAGCTGATCCGCGACATGGGCAAGATCGCCCATCTGCCCGGGGTCATCGTCCATGGCCGCTACGATGTGATCTGCCCGCTGGACAACGCCTGGGAGCTGCATCAGGCCTGGCCCAACAGCGAGCTGCAGGTGATCCGCGACGCTGGCCACGCCGCCTCCGAGCCGGGCATCACCGATGCTCTGGTACGCGCCACCGACCAGATGGCGCGCCGTCTGCTCGACCTGCCGCCCGAAGAAGCATGAAGGGCCTGTTGCAGCGCGTGCGTGGCGCGCGGGTGGAAGTCGCCGGGGAAATAGTCGGCGCGGTGGACCAGGGATTGCTGGTACTGGTGGCGGTGGAGCCCGAGGACACCCGGGCCAGTGCCGACAAACTCCTGCATAAGCTGCTTAACTATCGGGTGTTCAGTGATGCCGAGGGCAAGATGAACCTGTCCCTGGCGGATGTGCAGGGCGGCTTGCTGCTGGTGTCGCAATTCACCCTGGCGGCGGACACCAAGAGCGGGCTGCGCCCGAGCTTTTCCACAGCCGCGCCGCCGGCCCTTGGCGAAGAGCTTTTTGACTACCTGGTAGTGAAGGCGCAACAGTTGCATGGCAAAGTGGCATCAGGGCGTTTTGGCGCGGACATGCAGGTGCACCTGGTCAATGATGGCCCGGTAACCTTCCTGTTACAGACCTGAAAACGCCTGAAACAGCTTTTTCCACCGATTTGGGCCGGAAACTGCTGTTTTTCGCGATAAATACTTTGTTACCCCTGATGCGTTGTAACGCGGGCTACTAGATAATCGCGCGCTACGGGGATCAGCGTTCGTTGGTCCATTTTGACTTAAGTAGAGACTTGTCCACGGCCGTTTGGGGAATCATTTAGCCCCATCGGAGTCGGAACAATGCTCGCCAACCTGGCATATAGATAGCTGGCCGTTGGTTTTTTGATCTGTTTTCGGCGAGGGTTGCTCGTGATTGTTAGTCCCTGTAATGCACCAAACTTGTTTGCCAAACGGTTACGAAACGCACTGGTGACGGGCTCTGCGCTGGTCTGCCTGCTCGGCGCCGGTCAACTCATGGCATTCAATCTGGATGATGTATCGGTCAAGGCCAAGGACCTGGCCGGGCAGAAGTACGAGGCCCCGCGCAGTAACCTGCCGAACGAGTTCCGTGAGATGAAGTTCGCGGATTACCAGAAAATCCGCTTCCTCACCGAAAAAGCCGAATGGGCCGACCAGAAGACCCCGTTCAAGCTGTCGTTCTACCACCAGGGCATGCACTTCGACACGCCGGTGAAGATCAACGAGATCAGCGCCAACACCGTTACCGAGATCAAGTACGACCCGAACCGTTTCGATTTCGGCGACGTGAAGTTCGACCCCAAGGCCACCGAGAAGCTCGGCTACGCCGGTTTCCGCGTGCTGTACCCGATCAACAAGGCTGACAAGCAAGACGAGATCATGACCATGCTCGGCGCGAGCTATTTCCGCGTCGTTGGCAAGGGCCATACCTATGGCCTGTCCGCCCGGGGCCTGGCAATCGACACCGCCCTGCCATCCGGCGAGGAATTCCCGCGTTTCAGCGAGTTCTGGATCCAGCAGCCCAAGGCTACCGACAAGCACCTGGTGATCTACGCCCTGCTGGATTCGCCACGGGCCACCGGCGCCTATCGCCTGACCCTGCGGCCGGGCGCCGACACCATTGTCGACGTCAAGGCCCGGGTGTTCCTGCGTGACAAGGTCGGCAAGCTGGGCCTGGCCCCGCTGACCAGCATGTACCTGTTCGGCGCCAACCAGCCGTCGAAGGTCCTCAACTACCGTCGCGAACTGCACGACTCCAGCGGCCTGTCGATCCACGCCGGCAATGGCGAATGGATCTGGCGCCCGCTGAACAACCCGAAACATCTGGCCGTGAGCAACTTCTCGGTGGAGAACCCGCGTGGTTTCGGCCTGCTCCAGCGTGGCCGCGACTTCAGCCACTATGAAGACCTCGACGACCGCTACGACAAGCGCCCAAGCGCCTGGATCGAGCCCAAGGGCGACTGGGGCAAGGGCACCGTCGACCTGGTAGAGATCCCGACCGCGGACGAAACCAACGACAACATCGTGGCGTTCTGGAACCCGGAAAAGCAGCCTGAGCCAGGCCAGCCGCTGGATTTCGCCTATCGCCTGCACTGGACCATCGACGAAGCCGCCCTGCATTCCCCTGACAGCGCCTGGGTACAGCAGACCCTGCGCTCCACCGGTGACGTCAAGCAGTCCAACCTGATCCGTCAGCCCGACGGCAGCGTGGCCTACCTGGTGGACTTCGAAGGCCCGTCCCTGGCGGCATTGCCGGAAAACGCCGACGTTCGCAGCCAGGTCAGCGTGGGTGACAACGCCGAGCTGGTGGAAAACAGCGTTCGCTACAACCCGGAAACCAAGGGCTGGCGCCTGACCCTGCGGATGAAGATCAAGGACGCGAGCAAGTCCACCGAGATGCGTGCCGCTCTGGTCCGCGACATTGCGCAGCCCGAGCCGGCCAAGGCCTCGACGCCGAACTCCAACTCCTCCATCGCCAAGGCCGACAAGATCGCCGCCAAGCAGCAGGAGAAGAAAGAGAAGGAAGCCGCAGCGGCAGCCGCCAAGCAGGCGCAAGCCCAGCCGGGCAAAGAGGCTAAAGACGCCAAGAACGCCAAGGACAAGGACCACAAAGACGCCAAGCAGCCTGCTGCTGCGGACGCGGCCCCAGCCACACCGGAACCGGTTAAAACGGAGCAAGTCCTGACCGAGACCTGGAGCTATCAGTTGCCTGCCGATGAGTAACTCTCAACTACAGCCAGAGTCTCTTGCCGAGTACCTGGCGCATTTGCCGATGTCGGACCAGCAGCGCGCGGAACTCGCGGGCTGCCAGTCCTTCAGCGAATTGCACCAACGCCTGTCGTCCGGCACCTTCGATGGCCCCACCGATGCCGCCCAGGCCTCGGTGGGCCAGCGCCTGACACTGAGCACCGCCGCTGAGCTGGAAGAAGCGGAAATGCTCGCGGTGGACGCCGAGGGCCGGGTCTGCCTCAAGGCCACGCCGCCGATCCGCCGCACCAAGGTGGTCCCGGAGCCGTGGCGCACCAATATCCTGGTGCGCGGCTGGCGGCGCCTGACCGGGCGTACCAACCCGCCAGCGCCGAAGAAGGACGAACGGGTACTGCCGGCCGCTCGCTGGCGTACCGTCGGTTCGATCCGCCGCTACATCCTGCTGGTGCTGATGCTCGGCCAGACCATCGTCGCCGGCTGGTACATGAAAGGCATCATGCCGTACCAGGGCTGGTCCTTCGTCGACCTGGAAGAGGTCATGCACCAGCCGCTGATGCAGACCGCCCAGCAAGTGCTGCCCTATGCCCTGCAGACCAGCATCCTGATTCTGTTCGGGATCCTGTTCTGCTGGGTCTCGGCAGGTTTCTGGACCGCGCTGATGGGCTTCCTGGAACTGCTGACCGGCCACGACAAGTACCGCATCTCCGGGGCCAGCGCCGGCAACGAGCCGATTCCCAAGGATGCGCGCACCGCACTGGTGATGCCGATCTGCAACGAAGACGTGCCCCGGGTGTTTGCCGGCCTGCGCGCGACCTTCGAGTCGGTGGCGGCCACCGGTGACCTGGACCGCTTCGACTTCTTCGTCCTCAGCGACAGCAACGACAGCGATATCTGCGTGGCCGAGCAGCAGGCCTGGCTGGATGTCTGCCGCGAAGCCAAGGGCTTCGGCAAGATCTTCTATCGCCGCCGTCGCCGCCGAGTGAAGCGCAAGAGCGGCAACCTCGACGACTTCTGCCGTCGCTGGGGCGGTGACTACAAGTACATGGTCGTGCTCGACGCTGACAGCGTGATGAGCGGCGAATGCCTGACCAGCCTGGTACGCCTGATGGAAGCCACGCCGGACGCGGGGATCATCCAGACCGCGCCACGGGCCTCGGGCATGGACACCCTGTATGCGCGCATGCAGCAGTTCGCCACCCGGGTCTACGGCCCGCTGTTCACCGCCGGCCTGCACTTCTGGCAGTTGGGGGAATCCCACTACTGGGGGCACAACGCGATCATCCGCATGCAGCCGTTCATCGAGCACTGTGCCCTGGCGCCGTTGCCGGGCAAGGGTGCCTTCGCCGGTGCGATCCTCTCCCACGACTTCGTCGAAGCAGCGCTGATGCGCCGTGCCGGCTGGGGCGTGTGGATTGCCTACGACCTGCCGGGCAGCTACGAAGAGCTGCCGCCGAACCTGCTGGACGAACTCAAGCGTGACCGGCGCTGGTGCCACGGCAACCTGATGAACTTCCGCCTGTTCCTGGTCAAGGGCATGCACCCGGTGCACCGCGCGGTGTTCCTCACCGGGGTGATGTCCTACCTGTCGGCGCCGCTGTGGTTCTTCTTCCTGGTGCTGTCCACGGCCCTGCTGGCGGTCAACACCCTGATGGAGCCGCAGTACTTCCTCGAGCCGCGGCAGCTGTATCCGCTGTGGCCGCAGTGGCACCCGGACAAGGCCATCGCGCTGTTCTCCACCACCATCGTGCTGCTGTTCCTGCCCAAGCTCTTGAGCATCATCCTGATCTGGGCCAAGGGTGCGAAAGAGTTCGGTGGCAAGTTCAAGGTGACCCTGTCGATGCTCCTGGAGATGCTGTTCTCCATGCTGCTGGCGCCGGTGCGGATGATTTTCCACACCCGTTTCGTACTGGCCGCGTTCCTGGGCTGGGCCGCGACCTGGAACTCGCCACAGCGTGACGACGACTCCACGCCGTGGAGTGAAGCGGTCAAGCGCCACGGTCCGCAGACCCTGCTGGGCTTCTGCTGGGCGCTGCTGGTGATCTGGTTGAACCCGAGCTTCCTCTGGTGGCTGGTACCGATCGTCGGTTCGTTGATGCTGTCGATCCCGGTGTCGGTGATCTCCAGCCGCGTGGGCCTGGGCCTGAAGTCCCGTGACGAAAGCCTGTTCCTGATCCCCGAGGAATACGCTCCGCCACAGGCGCTGCTGGCAACCGACCAGTACACCCATGAAAACCGCTGGCATGCGCTCAACGACGGCTTTGTCCGGGCCGTGGTGGATCCGCAGCAGAACGCCCTGGCCTGTGCCCTGGCGACCTCGCGCCACACCCAGGCCGAGCCCATCGAGTGGCTGCGCCAGGAGCGTGTACGGCATGCCCTGAAAGTCGGCCCGGCGGCCCTGAACAACAGCGAGCGGCTGGCGCTGTTGAGCGACCCGGTAGCCCTGGGGCGCCTGCACGAGCAGGTCTGGAGCGAGGGGCACAGCGAATGGCTGAGCGCCTGGCGCCAGTCGGTGGATGCCGATCCCCATGCACCGCTGCTGCCGTTGCAGCCGTTGAACGCGGTGCCGCAACCGGCCTGAAGCCAACGCCCTTGAGCTCTTGCTCAAGGGCGTTTTGCTTTATGGCGCCAATGGCCGCCTACGCCTTGCCGGAGGCTGTGGCAGCGGCCACCGGTCGCTCCCCCTGAAACAACAAAAATCCTTGTGCAAATGGCCGAGTGCGTTAGCATCGCACCCGCAAATTTCTGCGCGCAATCGACAACGGCCTGCCATTCGAAGCACTCAAGCAGATGACCGCCGTGCGCAGACACCACAATAAAATGGCTTCAGGGGACTTGAGATGAAGAAGTATCTTTCGCTGCTGCTGGCGGGTGCCGCGGCCCTGCTGGCGGTCAACACGGCCCAGGCCGGCGCTATCGACGACGCGGTCAAGCGCGGCACGCTGAAAGTCGGCATGGACCCGACCTACATGCCGTTCGAGATGACCAACAAGCGTGGCGAAATCATCGGTTTCGAAGTCGACCTGCTCAAGGCCATGGCCAAGTCCATGGGGGTCAAGCTGGAGATGGTTTCCACTGGCTACGACGGCATCATCCCGGCCCTGCTGACCGACAAGTTCGACATGATCGGCAGCGGCATGACCCTGACCCAGGAACGCAACCTGCGCCTGAACTTCAGCGAACCCTTCATCGTGGTCGGCCAGACCCTGCTGATCCGCAAGGACCTGGAAGGCACCATCAAGTCCTACAAGGACCTGAACAGCGCCGACTACCGCATCACCTCCAAGCTGGGCACCACCGGTGAGATGGTCGCCAAGAAGCTGATCGCCAAGGCCAAGTACCACGGCTACGATAACGAGCAGGAAGCGGTGCTGGACGTGGTCAACGGCAAGGCCGACGCCTTCATCTACGACGCCCCGTACAACGTGGTGGCCGTCAACAAAGTGGGCAATGGCAAGCTGGTATTCCTCGACAAGCCGTTCACCTACGAGCCCCTGGCCTTCGGTTTGAAGAAGGGCGATTACGACAGCATCAACTTCATCAACAACTTCCTGCACCAGATCCACGAAGACGGCACCTACGATCGCATCCATGACAAGTGGTTCAAGAGCACCGAGTGGCTCAAGGACATGGAATAGGTGTCAGGCAACTGACTTCTGGTTGATCGCGAGCAAGCTCGCTCCTACAGGGCGCATAGCGTTTTTGTAGGAGCGAGCCTGCTCGCGACAATGCCCACCCGGGCTCTGCCGAACCTCCCCGCTGCAAACCGCTGGAACCTGCAAAGTGAACAAACACAAGAAAGCCCAATGGCCCTGGCACGTGCTGACCGTGCTGGTGCTGATCGGTCTGGCTGGCGCGCTGTACTACGCCACCTCGTTGATGTCCTACGAGTGGCGCTGGAACCGTGTCCCCCAGTACTTCGCCTATCAGGCCGAAGAGTCCCAGCGGGCGGCGGAAATCTCCACCGTCGCCGAGGTGGTGCGCCAGGGCGGCAAGGCACAAGTCACGCTGCGCGGTGACTCGGGTGCCGAGCAGCATCTGAGCGTCGATGAAAGCAGCTTGCAGGTGGCTAGCGGCGATGACGTGGCCGAAGGCGATGTCATCGGCGTGACCCGGCACTGGGCCGCGGGCCCGCTGTTGTGGGGCCTGTGGACCACCTTGTGGCTGTCGGTGGTGTCCGGCGTGCTGGGGCTGCTGATCGGCCTGGGTACCGGCCTGTGCCGGTTGTCCAGCAACCCGACCCTGCGCGACCTGTCGACGATCTATGTCGAACTGGTGCGAGGCACGCCGCTGCTGGTGCAGATCTTCATCTTCTATTTCTTTATCGGCACGGTGCTCAATCTGTCCCGGGAGTTCGCCGGGATCGCCGCGCTGTCGCTGTTTACCGGGGCCTATGTGGCGGAAATCGTTCGCGCCGGGGTGCAGTCCATCGCCCGCGGGCAGAACGAAGCCGCTCGCTCCCTGGGGCTCAGCGCCGGCCAGTCGATGCGCCATGTGGTGCTGCCCCAGGCCTTCAAGCGGGTGCTGCCGCCGCTGGCCGGGCAGTTCATCAGCCTGGTCAAGGACACCTCCCTGGTGTCGGTGATCGCCATTACCGAACTGCTCAAGAGCGGCCGGGAGGTCATCACCACGTCGTTCTCGCCATTCGAGATCCTGTTCTGCGTGGCAGGCCTGTATTTGTTGATCAACCTGCCGCTGTCGAAGATGGCCAGCCGGCTTGAGCGGAGGCTCGCGCAAAGTGATTGAAGTCCGCGATCTGGTAAAAGTCTTCGACACCCGCGGCCAGGTGGTGCGCGCGGTGGATAACGTCACCACCCAGGTGGCCAAGGGCGAGGTGCTGGTGGTGATCGGCCCGTCCGGCTCCGGCAAGTCGACCTTCCTGCGTTGCCTCAATGGCCTTGAAGAGTTCGATTCCGGCTCGGTGAGCATCGACGGCCTGCAACTGGCCGACCCGAGGACCGATGTGAACGCCTACCGCCGGGAAGTCGGCATGGTGTTCCAGCACTTCAACCTGTTCCCGCACATGACCGTGCTGGAAAACCTCTGCCTGGCGCAGAAGGTGGTACGCAAGCGCGGCAAGCAGGAGCGCGAGGCCAAGGCCCTGGCGTTGCTGGAAAAGGTCGGGATCGCCCAGAAGGCCCACGAGTTTCCTTCGCGGCTTTCCGGTGGCCAGCAGCAGCGTGTGGCCATCGCCCGGGCCCTGGCCATGGAACCCAAGGTGATGCTGTTCGACGAGCCGACCTCGGCCCTGGACCCGGAAATGGTCGGCGAGGTGCTGGATGTGATGAAGACCCTGGCCCTGGAAGGCATGACCATGGTCTGCGTGACCCACGAAATGGGCTTTGCCCGGGAAGTGGCGGATCGGGTGCTGTTCTTCGATCACGGCAAACTGCTGGAAGACGCGGCGCCGCAGGTGTTCTTCGACGCGCCGCAAGACCCGCGGGCCCAGGCTTTCCTGCGCCAGGTGCTGTAAGGCCGGCTCCTGCATTTCCCGGTAGGAGCCGGCTTGCCGGCGAAGCGGCTCAGACCCGGAAACGCCCCACCAGGCTTTGCAGGTGAATCCCCAGCCGCGCCAGCTCGGCGCTGGACGCGGCGGTTTCCTCGCTGGCCGATGACGTCTGTTCAGACACATCCCGCACATTCAACACGCTGCGGTTGATCTCTTCCGCCACCGCGCTCTGCTGCTCTGCTGCCGCGGCGATCTGCTGGTTCATCGCCTGGATCGCCGACACGGTACGGGTGATGTTTTCCAGGGAACCACCAGCCCGGCGTGTCAGCTCGACACTGCTGTCGGTCAGGCTGCGGCTGGTATCCAGGGTGCTGGCCACCTGCTGGGTGCCGCTTTGCAGGCCAACGATGAGTTCAGCGATTTCTTCGGTGGATTGCTGGGTACGTTGCGCCAGGCTGCGTACTTCATCCGCCACCACGGCAAAACCCCGCCCGGCTTCACCGGCCCGGGCGGCCTCGATGGCGGCGTTCAGGGCCAGCAGGTTGGTCTGCTGGGCCACCGACTTGATCACATCCAGGACGCTGCCGATCTTGTCGCTTTCCTGCTTGAGATGGCCCATGGCCTCGGTGGAATGGCCCACCTCGCTGGCCAGGCGCTCGATCTGGGCGATGGCTTCGTTCACCACCCGGTCACCCTCGCGGGCCTGCTGGTCGGCCGCCACAGCGGCCTCGGAGGCCTCCTCGGCGTTGCGCGCCACTTCCTGCACGGTGGCGGCCATTTCGTTCATGGCCGTGGCCACCTGGTCGGTCTCGACTTTCTGGCTGTTGACCCCGGCGCTGGTCTGCTCGGTCACCGCGGACAGTTGCTCGGCGGCGCTGGCGATCTGGGTCACCCCGTCGCTGATGCCGCCGATCAGTTCCCGCAGGCTCACCGTCATGCGCTGCATGGCTTTCTGCAGTTGGCCCAGTTCGTCGCGGCGCTCCACGGCGAGGTTCTGGCTCAGGTCCCCGGAAGCCACGCGCTCGGCGGCCTTGAGGGTCTGCTGCAGCGGCTGGGTGATCTGCCGGGTGATGGCCCAGGCGGCGATCAGGCCGAACAGCATGGCCAGCAAGGTGGCGATCAGCAGGGTGCTCTTGGCCTGCGCGGCGTCGCTGTCACGCTTGGTGGTCTGGGCCACGGTCAGCTGCTTGCTCAGGTCCATCAGCCGGTCGCCCTGGGCGGCCATGCGCTTGAGCGCAGCCGCGCTGGCTTCTTCGGCGTCGCTGTAGGCGCTGACGGCCATCCGGTAGGCCTTCAGCGAGTCGCTGGCCTGTTGCAGGTTGGCAACGTGCTGCTCGGGCAGGCGCGAAGGCAGGCTGGAGAGGTTGTTCAGGGCGTTGTCGATGGCGTCCAGCGCCGGCTGCTTGGCCTCGGGCTTGGCGCTGTAGGTGTAGCCGCGTACCTGGAAGCGTGCCTGCTGGATCAGCTTGGACAGGTCGATCACGCTATTGAACTGCGCCACGCTGTCGCCTTGCAGCAGTGAGTTCTCAACCTCCGCGACCCGGGCCACGGCATTGTCCGCGGTGGCGCCAAGCTGGGACCTCGCGGCCTCGCGGTTGGCGGTGGCGCGAGTCATGTCGGCAAAGGCCTTCTGGTATTCGGCCACGGCGTCCAGTTGCTGGTCGACCATGGTGATGCTTTCCGGTTGCTGCAGTTGCGCGCGAGCGTCCTGCAGGCCGTCGTTGAGTTGCTTGAGGAAGTCGTTGACCGCGGCCGGGCCGTGTTCACCGCGGCTCATCTCGTAGTTGAGGCGGGCGATGCGCAGGTCCTTGGTCAGGGCGTAGATAACGGAAATATTGCCCAGTTTGTCGCCCCGGTCGATCACCCGGCCCAGGCCGGTCCAGCCGGTGGCGGTGATCAGCAGGGTCAGGAGCAGTACCAGGCCGAAGCCGATACCCAGCTTGAGGCTGACGCTTACGTTTCCCAGGTTTCTGGCTAGCCAACGGTACATTCTGCGAACTCCCTTTTAGCAATGTGCGCTTAACCATAGGCTATCGGCGGGAGTGGGGGATTCTGTAGCTTGACTGGCTAGTTGCCATTACGACCGTGAGGTCCGGCTGGCCACTTGGCCAGCACGCACATGGGGGCTCAGAACAGGCGCGAAAGCAGTGCGGTGACCGCGGTTTCGACCCGCAGGATGCGTTCGCCCAGTTGCACCGGTTGCAGGCCGGCCTTGCCCAGAAGATCGATCTCGTAGGGTATCCAGCCGCCTTCCGGGCCAATGGCCAGGGTGACGGCCTGGTCCAGCTCGCGAGGGCAGGGCGGATATGGGCCAGGGTGGCCCACCAGCCCCAGGGTGCCAGCGCTGAGGGCCGGCAGGCGGTCTTCGACGAAGGGCTTGAAGCGTTTTTCGATCAGGACGTCGGGCAGCACGGTGTCACGGGCCTGTTCCAGGCCGAGCACCAGGTGTTCGCGAATCGTTTCGGGTTCCAGGAACGGGGTCTGCCAGAAGCTCTTTTCTACCCGGTAGCTGTTCACCAGCACCAGCCGCGGCACGCCCATGGTCGCTATGGTCTGGAACACCCGGCGAAGCATTTTCGGGCGCGGCAGGGCCAGCACCAGGGTCAACGGCAGCTTGGCCGGTGGCGGCTGATCGAGGGTCACTTGCAGTTCGGCTTCAGCAGGCTCCAGGCGCAGTACCTGGGCACTGCCCATCAAGCCGCCAATGCGCCCGACCCGCAGGCTGTCGCCGACCGCCACCCGATGCACATCCTGCATGTGGGTCAGGCGTCGGTCGCGCAGCACTACGCGGTCGGCCGCAATGAAGTCGGCCTCTTCCAGAAGCAGCAGGTTCACGCTTGAGTCGCTGGCGGCTGGTCGTTGTGGTCGTCGGCCGGTGCATCGTCCGGGTGCTCGCCACGCTTGCTGATCAGCCCGCCGAACAGCACGCCGATCTCGAACAGCAGCCACATGGGCACGGCCAGCAGGGTCTGGGAGAAAATGTCCGGCGGGGTGAGGATCATGCCCACCACGAAGCAGCCGATGATCACGTAAGGGCGGATCTTGCGCAGGTACGCCACGTTGACCACGCCTATCCACACCAGCAGGACCACGGCCACCGGGATCTCGAAGGCCACGCCGAAGGCGAAGAACAGGGTCATGACGAAATCGAGGTAGCTGGTGATATCGGTCATCATCTCCACGCCGGCCGGGGTGGCGGCGGCGAAGAACTTGAAGATCAGCGGGAACACCAGGAAGTAGGCGAACGCCATGCCGATGTAGAACAGCAGGATGCTCGACACCAGCAAGGGCACGGCAATGCGCTTTTCATGCTTGTACAGGCCGGGGGCGATAAAGCCCCAGATCTGGTGCAGGATCACCGGGATTGCCAGGAACAGCGAGACCATCATGGTCAGCTTCAGCGGCGTCAGGAACGGCGAGGCGACGTCGGTGGCGATCATCGTCGCGCCGACCGGCAGGTACTGGCGCAGCGGTGTGGAGACGATGGTGTAGATCTGCTGGGTGAAGGCGAACAGCCCGGCGAAGATGATGAAGATCGCCGCTACGCAGCGCAGCAGGCGGGTGCGCAGCTCGGTGAGGTGCGACACCAGCGGCATGTGTTGGTCGTTCTCTGGGATATCGCTCATGGTGCTCGCGGCGGCAAGGTGGAGTCGTGGGGGGCCGTGGTGGCGGGTGTTGCCACTGGGGCTGCGGGCTCTGCGGTCGGTGCCGGTGCTGGTGTCGATGGCAGAGGCGCGGGCACTTCGCTGGCTGGCGGCGCTTCGGCGACCGTAGCGGCGCCTGGCGCGTGAATCGTCTGCTCGGCCACAGGCTCTACCGGAGTCGGTTGCTGCTGGGTCGGGGCGAGGATTTTCCGCGCTTCCTGCTCCAGGGACAGAATGTGCTCGTTGTGCAGTTGCCGGCGGATCTCGTCGGCACCGATTTCACGTTCAACTTCCTGTTTTATCGCGTTGAAGCTGCGCTTGAGGCGCCCGACCCACAGGCCGGCGGTGCGCGCAGCGCCGGGCAGGCGCTCGGGGCCGAGCACCAGCAGGGCCACCAGGCCCACCAGCAGCAGTTCAGAGAAGCTGATACCAAACATTAGTCAGTGCTCACGAGTCTTTGCGGGTCGGCTCTTCGACTTTCTGCGCCTGCACATCGATGGTGTGCGGCTGGTTCAACGGCGCGCTCTGCTGCGGCTGAACCGGTGGCACAGGCTGCGCCGCTGGCGGGACCACGGGTTCGGCAGGCTTTTCGTCGTCATTCATGGCCTTGCGAAAGCCCTTGATCGATTCGCCGACGTCGGTGCCCAGGTTCTTGAGCTTCTTGGTGCCGAATACCAGTACCACGACCACCAGGATGACGATCCAGTGTTTCCAGTCAAAAATGCCCATGCTGCGTTTCCTCTTAGAAAGTTGTTCAGGCGGACGGACGCGAGGCTTTCTCGGCGTGTCCGGACAAACCGAAGCGGCGGTCCAGCTCATCGAGCACGGCCTGGGGATGCTGCCCCAGCTGCGCCAGCATGACCAGGGTGTGGAACCACAGGTCCGCGGTTTCGTAGATCACATCGCTGCAGTCGCCGCTGATGGCAGCGTCCTTGGCGGCGATGATGGTTTCCACCGATTCTTCGCCGACTTTTTCCAGAATCTTGTTCAGGCCCTTGTGGTACAGGCTGGCGACGTAGGAGCTGTCGGCTGCGGCGTCTTTACGCTCTTCCAGCACCTGGGCCAGACGGGTGAGGGTATCGCTCATGTCAGTGTCCTGCAGAATAGATCGCGTGCGGGTCCTTGAGGACCGGTTCGACGGTTTTCCACTCGCCATCTTCATAGACGCGGTAGAAACAGCTGTGGCGGCCGGTATGGCAGGCGATGTCGCCGATCTGCTCAACCATCAGGATGATCACATCGGCGTCGCAGTCCAGGCGCATTTCATGAAGCTTTTGCACGTGCCCGGATTCTTCGCCCTTGCGCCACAGCTTGCCACGGGAACGTGACCAGTAGATGGCGCGATTCTCGGCAGCGGTCAGGCTCAGGGCCTCGCGGTTCATCCAGGCCATCATCAGTACGCGCCCGGTCTTGTGATCCTGGGCGATGGCCGGCACCAGGCCGTCCGCATCCCATTTGATCTGGTCCAGCCAATCTTTCATTTTCGACTCCGACAACCGGGCTCAACCCGCTGGTGACGCCTCGGCGATTTCGACAGTTTGCCAGCAGGTCGCGCCACTGGCTATCGGCGAACGATCAGATACAAACCGACCGCAATCATGATGCCAGCAGGCCAGTGCCCCAGCTCATGCAATGGACCGCCGGCGGCCAGGACCGCGCCACCGCCCAGGTGGGCAGTGCCCAGCAGGCGCAGGAACCAGTCGTCCTTGCGCTTGTGCCAGGGCGCCGGCGGATCGGCGGCATGGGGCTGCGACATGCGCTCCAGCAGGTCGCGGGTCATGTTGGCCAGGTGCGGCAACTGTTCGATCTGGCTGTGGATATTGCCGAGCACGGTCTTGGGGCTGACCCGCTCGCGCATCCAGCGTTCGAGGAAGGGTTGCGCGGTGTTCCACAGGTCCAGGTCCGGGTACAGCTGGCGGCCCAGGCCCTCGATGTTGAGCAGGGTCTTTTGCAACAGCACCAGCTGCGGCTGCACTTCCATGTTGAAGCGCCGGGCGGTCTGGAACAGGCGCATCAGCACCTGGCCGAAGGAAATGTCCTTCAGCGGTTTTTCGAAGATCGGCTCGCACACGGTGCGGATCGCCGCCTCGAATTCGTTGAGCTTGGTTTCCGCCGGGACCCAGCCGGAATCAATGTGCAACTGGGCCACGCGGCGGTAGTCGCGCTTGAAGAAGGCAAACAGGTTGCGGGCCAGGTAGTCCTGGTCTTCCGGGGTCAGGCTGCCGACGATGCCGCAGTCGATGGCGATGTACTGCGGGCTCCAGGGCTGCACGGTGCTGACGAAGATGTTGCCCGGGTGCATGTCGGCGTGGAAGAAGCTGTCGCGGAACACCTGGGTGAAGAAGATCTCCACGCCACGCTCGGCGAGCATCTTCATGTCGGTACGCTGGTCGGCCAGGGTGGCCAGGTCGGTGACCTGAATGCCGTAGATGCGCTCCATCACCAGCACTTTGGGCCGGCACCAGTCCCAGTAGACCTGGGGTACATAGAGCAGCGGCGAGCCTTCGAAGTTGCGCTTGAGCTGGCTGGCGTTGGCCGCCTCGCGCAGCAGGTCGAGCTCGTCGTAGATGGTTTTTTCGTAGTCGCTGACCACGTCCACCGGGTGCAGCAGGCGCGCGTCGGCGGAGAGCTTTTCCGCGGCCCGGGCGAGGATGAACAGCCACGCCAGG
Source organism: Pseudomonas sp. NFPP12 (assembly GCF_900103205.1). Classification (NCBI taxonomy): domain Bacteria; kingdom Pseudomonadati; phylum Pseudomonadota; class Gammaproteobacteria; order Pseudomonadales; family Pseudomonadaceae; genus Pseudomonas; species Pseudomonas sp. NFPP12. The sequence continues at coordinate 360,954 of NZ_FMWW01000006.1, read as the reverse complement.
TCCTGGGCGATGATCGGCTTGAGCCCGGGGCGGATCACCTTGACCACCACTTCTTCGCCGGTCTTGAGCTTGGCGGCGTGCACCTGGGCCACCGACGCCGACGCCAGGGGCTCGATGTCGAAGCGGCTGAACACGTCGCTGATCTTCTTGCCCAGCTGCGCTTCGATCAGGGCCACGGACTTTTGCGAGTCGAACGGCGGCACCCGGTCCTGCAGCAGCATCAGCTCGTCGGCGATGTCTTCCGGCAGCAGGTCGCGGCGGGTCGAGAGGATCTGCCCGAACTTGATGAAGATCGGCCCCAGGTCCTGCAACGCCAGGCGCAGGCGTGCACCGCGGCTCAGGTCCAGCGGCTTGCGCGGGAACCAGCGCCAGGGCAGGGCGAAGCGCAGGGCCAGGAGGAACCAGGGCAGGGGCAGGTCGAACAGCAGGTCATCGAGGCGGTAGCGGATCACGACGCGCTGGATGCGCAACAGACGGCGGACGGCAAGCAGCTTCATGCGTTATCGCTTGGGTCAAGGGATCGGGAAAGGCGCTCCAAGCGCGCCTCGAGACGTTCCAGGTCGAGTTTGGCCTGATCCAGCTCACGAAAGCGCGCTTCGGCTTCGCGTTGACCCACCAGGGTCCGCGATTCTTCGGCGAGGAATTCGGCGAGGTTCTGGTTGAGGCTGGCAAATCCTTGCTGATACCAGCGGGCGCGGCTGCGCACATGGCCACTGAACAGCTGGGTGGCCACGGGGCCCAGCCAGCGCGAGAGTTCGTATTCCCAGTCCAGCTCCAGGTCCTGAAGGGTTGCTGCCAGGTCCAGCAGCACGCCGCTATCGCCTTCCAGCTCCACTTCGGGGCCGTGCAGGACCGCGGTCTTGTCCTTGCTCAGGGCCAGGCGCAGCAGGCTCGAGGCCGGTGCGCGCAGGGTGCAGTCCGGGTCCGCGGCCCACTGGCTGGCGAGCATCAGGCCTTCATCGCTGGGCAGGATGAACAGCTGCAGCGCCGGGTTGCGGCATTCCACGGCGATCACCTTGCCATTGAGGTGCTGCAGGCGCGGCAGCGCCGTGCTGTCCAGACGCAGCACCCGATTGATGCCGGTCTCGACGCTGGCGAGCAGGCCGCTGAGCAACATCAGGGCTTGATGCCGCGGTGCAGGGCGACGATGCCTGCGGTCATGTTGTGATAGGTCACGCGGTCGAAACCGGCCTCGACCATCATCGACTTCAGGGTTTCCTGGTTGGGGTGCATGCGGATCGATTCGGCCAGGTAGCGGTAGCTTTCCGAGTCGTTGGTGATCAGCTTGCCGGCCAGGGGCATGAAGGCGAACGAGTAGGCGTCGTAGACCTTGGACATCAGCGCGTTGGTGGGCTTGGAGAACTCCAGCACCAGCAGGCGACCGCCGGGCTTGAGCACCCGCAGCATGGAGCGCAGGGCGTCTTCCTTGTGGGTCACGTTGCGCAGGCCGAAGGCAATGGTCACGCAGTCGAAATGGTTGTCCGGGAACGGCAGTTTTTCCGCATCGGCCTGGACGAACTCGACGTTGCCGGCCACACCCAGGTCCAGCAGGCGGTCACGACCGACCTTGAGCATGGATTCGTTGATGTCGGCCAGTACCACTTGGCCGGTCGGGCCCACCAGGTGGGAGAAACGCCTGGTCAAGTCACCCGTGCCGCCGGCGATGTCCAGTACGCGATTGCCGGCGCGCACGCCGGACAGCTCGATCGTGAAGCGTTTCCACAGGCGGTGCATGCCACCGGACAGCACGTCGTTCATCAAGTCGTACTTGGCCGCTACCGAGTGGAACACCTCAGCGACTTTTTCCGCTTTCTGGCTTTCAGGAACATTCTTGAAGCCGAAGTGAGTGGTGGGTTCGGCATCGCTGCCTTTGCGCTGATCAGTCATATCGCTGTCACCAAAAGAGAATGCGGGACATTCTAATGCCGGTGGCGGTCTTTGTCTTGGCAAGGCTGAATGTAAGATAGCGATCCGCCGGGACGTTTTGACGCACGCAGGGTCAAGATGCTTCAGGCAAGTCCCGAAACAGCAGGAGACCTTCAATGGCCCGTATTAGTGTTGAACGTGCCCATGGCCTGGGCAAGCAGGCAGCCCGTGAAAAGGCCGACAAACTGGCGCAGAAACTCGCCGATCAATATGGCCTGGAGCCGCAGTGGGCAGGCGATACCCTGAACCTCAAGCGCTCGGGCGTCAAAGGCGCGGTGCATGTGGGTGAAGAGTCGATCCGCATCGACGTGGAACTGGGGATGTTGATGTCGGCCATGAGCGGCACCATCAAGTCGGAAATCGAAAAGGCTCTGGACAAGGCTCTGGTCTGAACCGGCTCCTACATGAATTCATGACAGTCGTTAGGGTGCCGATTCTAATTTTTCTCTCTAGGTTGTGCCTCAGGTCCTCTTTCCGAGGGCAGTTCCTCAAACCTTCTGCGCGTGAGGTGCACCATGGCCAAAGTAATTCTGAAGAAAAAAGTTGATGCCCAATCGACTGCTCTGAGTGAAGTCAAATCCTATGCCCGCAAGATCTGGCTGGCAGGCCTGGGGGCCTACGCCAAAGTCGGTCAGGAAGGCAGCGAGTACTTCCAGGAGTTGATCAAGGCTGGTCAATCCGTTGAAAAGAAAGGCAAAAAAGTTGTCACTGAACAACTTGAAGCAGCCAACAGTCAGATAGATGGCGTTAAAGGGGATGTCAGCACTCTTAAAGGCAAAGTCGAAGTGCAACTGGACAAGGTCGAGAAGGCTTTTGACACGCGCGTCGCCAGTGCCTTGAATCGTATCGGCATTCCGTCTAAACATGACGTTGAGACACTCTCTGCTAAGCTCGATGAGCTGACGGCGTTGCTCGAACGTGTCGCGCGTAAACATTAAGGAGAACGGGATGGCTGGTAAAAAGAATACTGAAAAAGAAGGCAGCTCGTGGATCGGGAAAGTCGAAGAGTACTCCCGTAAAATTTGGCTTGCTGGTTTAGGCGTGTACTCGAAAATCGACTCTGACGGCAGCAAGCTTTTCGAGACATTGGTCAAAGATGGTGAGAAAGCCGAGAAACTGACTAAGAGCGTAGTCGGCAAGAAAGTTGATGCGGCCAAAGATTCCGCAACTTCGGCCAAGTCGCGTATCAGCGACGTCAAGGATCGCGCCCTGGGTAAGTGGGATGAACTGGAAGGCGCTTTCGACAAGCGCTTGAACAGCGCCATCTCGCGTCTGGGCGTGCCTAGCCGCAACGAAGTCAAGGCCCTGCACGACAAGGTCGATACCCTGACCAAGCAGATTGAAAAACTCACAGGTGCCAAGGTTGCGCCGGTTGCAGCCAAAACTGCGGCTGCCAAACCTGCTGCAAAACCCGCAGCCAAGCCTCTGGCCAAGCCTGCCGCTAAGCCTGTCGCCAAGGCCGCCGCTAAACCCGCAGCCAAGCCGGCCGCGAAAACCGCAGCCGCCAAACCAGCGGCCAAACCGGCTGCCAAGCCTGTAGCGGCCAAGCCAGCAGCCAAGCCCGCGGCGAAAACCGCAGCGGCCAAGCCAGCGGCCAAACCGGCCGCCAAGCCTGCAGTGGCGAAAAAGCCTGTGGCCAAGAAGCCTGTGGCTGCCAAGCCAGCGGCCAAACCAGCAGCCAAGCCCGCTGTTGCGGCCAAGCCTGCAGCCCCGGCCCCGGCCAGCTCGGCGAACTCCGCCGCAGCCCCGAGCCCGGCTGCAACCCCGACTGCCGCGCCAGCTCCAGCGACGCCAAGCAGCCAGTCCTGATCCCATCAGGAACAAAAAAACGCCCGGCCTGGGAAGGCCGGGCGTTTTTTATTGAGGCGTTCTAGCCCTGCTCATCCAGGTAGCGCAGCGCCATCTGTTCGGTGGCCATCTTTGCCGGCGGCAGCAGGTGTGGCGCCACCAGCATCATGATCTGGTAGACCACCAGCCGGACTTCGCCTTCGCGATCGAGAATCCGCTGGTAATCCAGAGAGAACAGCAGGGTCATGGTGATCTGTTCCACCAGCTGCCCCAGGGCCTGGGTGCCGCTGACCAGTTGCCCCTGAGCCTTGAGCCGGGCCAGCAACGAGGCCAGGGTGCGTTTCAAGGCATTGAGCAGGTTGCGAATGCCCTTGGCCAGTTTTGGCAGGCGCCCGGCCAGGTTGGACAGGTCCTGAAACAGAAAGCGGTAGTGGGCCAGGCGCTCGACGATCAGATGCAGGAACAGCCAGTAGTCTTCCGCCGCCAGCTGGACGTCGGACGGTGGGTCCAGCAACGGCGTCAGTTCGTTCTGAAAGCGCTCGAACAGGCCGAGCACCAGCGGCTCCTTGCCATGGAAGTGGTAGTAGAGGTTGCCGGGGCTGATCCCCATTTCATTGGCCACCTCCATGGTGGAGACATTGGGCTCGCCCTTTTGATTGAACAGTTGCAGGGCACATTCGAGTATCCGGTCGCGGGTCTTCATCCTGACTTCTTGTCGGTCCATTGAAGGGGCACGGCTCCGGCGTGGAACCGTGGTGCAAAGTGTCTTCAGCGCACGCGCACGTAGGTGCCGGGCGCAGCCTCCATCGGCGGATAGTTCTGGTTGCCCAGGGTGGTGAGGGTTTCCCGCTGCGCCCCCGAGCGCTCCTGGACCCAGGTCAGCCACTGGCTCCACCAGCTGCCGTCCACATGCTCGGCGTCGTAGTACCAGGCCCGCGGGTCGCTGCTGAGCTTGCGGTTCTCCACGTAGTTGGCCTTGGGATTGCTCGGCGGGTTGAGGATGCTCTGCACGTGGCCGCTGTTGGACAGCACGAAGCGCCGTTCGCCGCCCAGCAGCAGGGTCGAACGGTAGACCGCGTCCCAGGGCGTGATGTGGTCGTTGATCCCGGCCACGCTGAAGCTGTCCACCGTGACCTTCTGCAAATCGATCGGCGTGCCGCAGACTTCCAGCCCGCCGACATGGCTCAGGGGGTTGTGCTTGAAGAAGTCCAGCAGATCGCCGTGCAGTGCGGCCGGCAGCCGGGTGCTGTCGTTGTTCCAGTAGAGAATGTCGAAGACCGGCGGCTCCTTGCCCAGCAGGTAGTTGTTGACCCAGTAGTTCCAGATCAGGTCGTTGGGGCGCATCCAGGCGAACACCTTGGCCATGTCGCGACCGTCCAGTACCCCTTGCTGATAGGAGCGACGCTTGGCCGCTTCGAGGGTCTTCTCGTCGGCGAACAGCGTTGCCGGGCTGTCCATCTGGCTGTCCAGCAGGCTCACCATGTAGGTCGCGCTGGATACCCGGCGCAGCTGGCGCTTGGCCTGCAGATGGCCTTGCAGGGCAGCGATGGTCAGCCCTCCGGCACAGGCTCCCACCAGGTTGACTTCGCGACTGCCGGTAATCGCCCGGGTGACGTTCAGCGCTTCTTCGGCCGCCTCGACGTAGGTCGACAGGCCCCACTCGCGGTGCCGCACATCCGGGTTGCGCCAGCTGACCATGAACACCTGCAGGCCGTTTTTCAGCGCGTACTGGACGAAGCTGTTGGTCGGGCTCAGGTCGAAAATGTAGTACTTGTTGATTTGCGGCGGCACGATCAGCAGCGGCTTGGCGTACTGTTTTTCGCTCATGGGGCTGTACTGGATCAGCTCCAGCAATTCATTGCGAAACACCACTGAGCCCGGGGTGACCGCCAGGTTCTTGCCCACCTCGAAGGCGTGCTTGGTCACCTGGCTGGGTAACCCGTTGTTGTGCAGCAGGTCATCCAGCAGGTTGCCGATGCCCCGCACCACGCTGTTGCCCCCGGTGTTGAAGATCTCCTTGAGGGCCAGGGGGTTGAGCAGGGTATTGGAAGGCGCAACGGCATCATTGAGCAGGGAAAAGGCAAAGTGTGCCCGCGCCCGGTCGTCCTCGCTCATGCCGCTGTCGTCGATCCAGTGGCGCACCTGCTTCTGCCAGCTCAGGTAGGCCTGCAGGCCGCGCCGGTAGAAGGGGTTGAGGCTCCAGGCCGGGTCGGCGAAGCGGTTGTCCTTGGGGTTGGTCTTGTGCAGGGTTTCCCCCAGCAGCACACGCCCCAGCTGGCCGCCCAGGGCCAGGGTATGCCGGGCACTGTGCAACGGATTGCGCAGGCTGTGGGCCGCCAGGCTGCGCAAGGTGGAGAACAGGTCCCGGCCGCGCAGGCCGGTGATCGCGCTCTGCGCATTGATATACGCGGCGGGTGACGGCAATGAGCCCGTCGCAGGTTTGTCTTGCATGAGTCAACACTCCTTCGTCAAACCACTAACAAGCAGACCAATCCAAGACAGACAACATAGTCGGTCCTGGCCCTTCTTGCGCGCGACGATCCTGTCGACAGGTATCTTTTACTTGGTAGGGCGCACAGGTTCGGGATGCGGGTGCATCACCGCCCTTTGGCGTTCTTCCTGGAGGAACTTCATGATGATCGGGGCGACGGCCTCGGCCCGGGTGATCAGGAACAGGTGGCCATCATCGATGATGTGCAACTGGGCATTGGGTATGCGCCAGGCCAGCATGCGCATGTTGATCAGGGGAATCAGCGGGTCGTCATCGCCGGCCAGCACCAGGGTCGGCTGATGGATCTTGTGCAGCCAGTGAATGCTGGTCCAGCCCAGGCCCGCGAACAGCTGCCAGTAATAGCCGAGCTTGCCGGCCGAGCGCACCTTGGCTGCGTGTTCCGCTGCCAGGCTCGGGTCGCGGCGGAAGGAGCCGCCATAGATCAGCGGCGCAATGCGCATCACATGGGAGGGCTGCACGTAGCGCCGTGGGCTGGCCATCATCCACAGCACCTTGGGTTTGCCCGGGACCATGAACGCCCCGGCCGCGGTGGCGGCCAGCACCAGCTTCTTGCAGCGCTCGGGGTAGTCGTAGGCGAACTGCTGGGCCAGCGCGCCGCCCCAGGACACACCCACTGCATTGACCTGGCCGTAGTCCAGGTAGTCGAGCATCCGCGCGGTCAGCTTGGCCAGCCCGGGAAAGCGGTAGGGCCGGCTCGGCGTGGAGGAGCCGCCGACACCGGGGACATCGAAGGCGATCACCTCGAGGTCCGGATCCAGGGCCTGGACAAAGGGAAACACCAACTCCAGGTTGGCGCCGATGCCGTTGAAGATCAGCAGCGGCGTCAAGTGCGGCTTGCCTGGGCGTACCGCGGTGCGGATGGTCTGGCCATCCAGGTCGACGGTGCGGAATATGAATGAGTGTGGCATGCCGTAGCCCTGTGAATTAAACCGTCGCAGCCGCCATCCCGGGCGTCCTGCGGATTTCCTGAGGCCGAGCCTCTTGTCAAGAATAGGGCTTGGCGGAGCCTCCTGGCGCCGCCGTGTCGATGGCCGGGGCTCAGCGCTCGTGGACGTAGGTCCCGGGCGCCGCCTCGGCGGCTGCGTACTTCTTGTTACCCAGGCTGGTGGGCGCCGGCTTCAGGTCACCTGAGCGTTCCGCCTGCCAGGCCTGCCAATGCAGCCACCAGGAATCGGTGTGCTTGATCGAGTTTTCCTGCCACTGGTCGGGGCAGGCCGGAATGTCGGTGCTGGTCATGTAGCGCGCCTTGGGGTTGCCAGGCGGGTTGAGGATGCTCTGGATATGGCCGCTGCTGGAGAGCACGAACTCGACGTTGCCGCCAAACAGCTGCGCCGACTTGTAGCAGGACTTCCACGGGGTGATGTGGTCGTTGGTGCCGGCCAGGGAGAAGATATCGGCGGTCACCTGCTTGAGGTCGATCGGCGTGCCGCACACTTCCAGTGCATTGGCGCGCACCAGCGGGTTGTTCTTGAACATTTCGATCAGGTCGCCGTGGAAGGCGGCAGGCAGGCGGGTGGTGTCGTTGTTCCAGAACAGGATGTCGAACACCGGCGGCTCGTTGCCCAGCAGGTAGTTGTTGACCCAGTAGTTCCAGATCAGGTCGTTGGGGCGCATCCAGGCGAACACCTTGGCCATGTCGCGCCCTTCCAGGACTCCGGCCTGATAGGAGTGGCGCTTGGCCGCTTCCAGGGTCTGCTCGTCGACGAACAGCGCTACCTGGGTGTCCAGGGTGGTGTCCAGTACGCTGACCAGCAGGGTCAGGGCGTTGACCTTCTTCTGCCCCAGCGCCGCGTAGTGGCCCAGCAGCGCGGTGCAGGTGATGCCGCCGGAGCAGGCACCGAGCATGTTCACGTCCTTGCTGCCGGTGATCGCGGTCACTACGTCGACCGCTTCTTTCAGGGCTTCGATGTAGGTGGACAGGCCCCATTCGCGCTGGGCCTTGGTGGGGTTGCGCCAGCTGACGATAAAGGTCTGCACGTTGTTGCGCAGGCAGAAGCGCGCCAGGCTCTTGTCCGGGCTGAGGTCGAAGACATAGAACTTGTTGATCTGCGGTGGCACCACCAGCAGCGGGCGCTCATGCACCTGCTCGGTGATCGGCCGGTACTGGATCAGCTCCAGCACGTCATTGCGAAACACCACCGCGCCTTCACTGGTGCCCAGGTTCTTGCCCACTTCGAAGGCGTCCATGTTGACCTGGCTGGGCATGCCGCCGTTGTGCACCAGGTCCTTGGCCAGATGGGACAGACCGTCCAGCAGGCTCTTGCCGCCGGTTTCGAAGAAGCGCTTTACCGCTGCGGGGTTGGCCGCGCTGTTGGTCGGGGCCATGGCTTCGGTCATCAGGTTGATCACGAAGTGGCCGCGGCTGATGTCCTGCTCGGACAGGCTGCTGTCGTCGATCCAGTCGTGGAGTTCCTTGCGCCACGCCAGGTAGGTTTGCAGGTAGCGTTTGTACAACGGGTTCTGGCTCCACGCGGGGTCGTTGAAGCGACGGTCGTCGCTCTCCGGCTGCAGGGTGGATTTGCCGAACATCACGTTCTTAAGTTCGATGCCGAAATGGGCGACGTGCTTGACGCTGTGGATGGGTTGTTTGATGGCCTGGGCAAGCACCATTCGAGCGGAAGTAAGCAGGTCCTTTCTACGCAAGCCAATGACCGGATTGAGCCCCAGGGTGTTTTCCGAGGCTTGGCGTTTCAGGTCATCGTTATTCTTGTTACTCATCTACGACGCTCCATTGTCCTGAGACGAGTACCGGACCTGCTGTGCAGTCACACAGCACGATGCCAGGTACTACTGCTCGGGTGACCGTTGATTGCGCACCGCTGCTTTTTTGTTCCTAAAGCTCTGCAGGGAACTTGCCAGCTCCATTGGTTACCCGAGTTTAATTTTTTCCGCAAGCAGGCCATTCATTGGCCATACAGCCAAGCATTCAAACAGATGAAATTAGAAAATGCCCTCTAAACCATCGGAGCCTTGAGCTAGAGCATCAGCTTGACGATGGACTCGTTCGGATCGCGGGATTTTCCGGCAGCCTTGAGCTCCGCCAGATAGTCGTTCCACAGCTCGTCCTGGCGCAGCGCCAGTTGGTAGAGGTAGTCCCAGGTGAACAATCCGCTGTCATGACCGTCGTCGAAGGTCAATTTCAGTGCGTACTGGCCCGCCGGTTCAACCTTGGTCAGGCCGACGCCGAGCTTGCCGAATTGCAGGATGGGTTTGCCGTGGCCCTGGACCTCGGCGGAGGGGGAATGCACCCGCAGGAGTTCTGCAGGCAGGTGATAGACCTCGTCCGGCCCGTAAGTCAGGGTCAGGGTTTTCGAGGCTTTGTGCAGGTTGATACCGGTGGGAAGTTTGCTCATGACCTGTAGTCCTTCCGGCAGGAGCCGGCTTGCCGGCGATCGGGGGAGGCCCTATCGCTGGCAAGCCAGTCCCTGCATGGGTGGCGAAGGTTTACAGGATATAACGGGAAAGGTCTTCGTTCTGCGCCAATTCGCCCAGGTGGCTGTTGACGTAGGCGGCGTCGATGCGGATCGGCTCTTCGCTGTGGGCGCTGGCCAGGTCACCGGCACTGAACGACACCTCTTCCAGCAGGCGCTCGAGCAGGGTGTGCAGGCGACGGGCACCGATGTTCTCGGTCTTCTCGTTGACCTGCCAGGCGATTTCCGCCAGGCGCTTGATGCCTTCGGGCAGGAACTCGATGTTCAGGCCTTCGGTCTTCAGCAGCTCGCGATATTGCTCGGTCAGCGAAGCGTGCGGCTCGCTGAGGATGCGCTCGAAGTCTTGCGGCGACAACGCCTTGAGTTCCACGCGGATCGGCAGACGGCCTTGCAGCTCCGGTACCAGGTCGCTGGGCTTGCTCAGGTGGAAGGCACCGGAGGCAATGAACAGGATGTGGTCGGTCTTGACCATGCCCAGCTTGGTGTTGACGGTGCAGCCTTCGATCAGCGGCAGCAGGTCACGCTGCACGCCCTCGCGGGAGACGTCCACACCGCCGGCGTTGCCGCGCTTGGCCACCTTGTCGATCTCGTCGATGAACACGATGCCGTGCTGCTCGACGGCTTCCAGGGCCTTGGCCTTGAGTTCTTCGTCGTTGACCAGGCGGCTGGCTTCTTCGTCGCGTACCAGCTTCAGCGCTTCCTTGACCTTGAGCTTGCGGTTCTTGCGCTTGCCCTTGCCCATGTTGGCGAACAGGCTCTGCAGCTGGTTGGTCATTTCTTCCATGCCCGGTGGCGCGGAAATGTCGACGCCTGCAGCTTCCGCCACTTCGATCTCGATTTCCTTGTCATCCAGCTGGCCTTCGCGCAGGCGCTTGCGGAACAGCTGGCGGGTGTTGGAGTCTTGGGCCGGAGCCGCGTCGTCGCTGTTGAAACCGGTGCGTGCCTGGGGCAGCAGGGCATCGAGGATGCGTTCTTCGGCGGCGTCTTCGGCGCGATGGCGAACCCGGATCATTTCCTGTTCGCGGAACATCTTGATCGCCGCGTCGGCCAGGTCGCGGATGATGGATTCAACGTCGCGGCCCACATAGCCGACTTCTGTGAACTTGGTGGCCTCGACCTTGATGAAGGGCGCATTGGCCAGCTTGGCCAGGCGGCGGGCGATCTCGGTCTTGCCGACGCCGGTCGGGCCGATCATCAGGATGTTCTTGGGGGTCACTTCAACGCGCAGCTCGGCCGGCAGTTGCATGCGGCGCCAGCGGTTGCGCAGGGCGATAGCGACGGCGCGCTTGGCATCGTCCTGGCCGATGATATGGCGGTTGAGTTCGTGGACGATTTCGCGGGGTGTCATGGACATAGTAGTTGGCGGTCCTCAAGCAAGAATGAATGCCGTGGCGCAAGCGCCGCAACAGGCTTATTCCGCGAGATCCTGCTCCTCGATGGTTTGAGTGTGGTTGGTGAATACACAGATGTCGCCGGCGATGCCGAGTGCGGTCTCGACGATTTCACGGGCCGACAGGTCGGTCTTTTTCAGCAGGGCGCTGGCAGCGGCCTGGGCATAGGCGCCACCGGAACCCATGGCGATCAGCCCGTCCTCGGGTTCAACCACGTCGCCATTGCCGGTGATGATCAAGGACGCATCCTTGTTGGCCACGGCCAGCATGGCTTCCAGGCGGCTCAGGGAGCGATCGGTGCGCCATTCCTTGGCCAGCTCTACGGCGGCACGGACCAGATGGCCCTGGTGTTTCTCCAGTTGGCCTTCAAAGCGCTCGAACAGGGTGAAGGCGTCGGCGGTGGCCCCGGCAAAGCCGGCGATGACCTGGCCGTGATAGAGGCGGCGGACTTTTTTCGCGTTGCCTTTCATCACGGTGTTGCCGAGAGAAACCTGGCCGTCGCCGCCCATGACGACTTTGCCGTGGCGGCGGACTGAAACGATGGTGGTCAAGGGGGGAGTCTCCACACAGCGGGGCGAAAGTGCCCTGATGGAAACTCATATGGGGGTGGTCGGGCGTTTTTCAACCGGAGGCTGCAGCGAGGGACCGGCGGTCATTGTTGCATGCTGCAAGCGCTTCGCGGGCAGGCCCGCTCCTACGGGGGGTCATGTAGGAGTGGGCTTGCCCGCGATCAATCGCGTAGCGGTCGGCTTAGCGGCTCTGGCGCTGTTGTAACAGCAGGTTGCTGAAGCCGGCGCCGGCCAGTTGCTTCTGCGCCACGGTCAGCTGTTCGCGGTTGCTGAACGGGCCTACCAATACCCGGTACCAGGTTTCATCCTTCACCGTGCCGGATTCCACCGAGACCGACTGGCCCAGCAGGATGATCTGCGCCCGGACCTTGTCGGCATCGGCTTCCTTGCGGAACGAACCGGCCTGGAGGAAGAACTTGGTCACCGGCGCCGCCTTGGCCACGGGTGGCGCTGGTGGCGGGGTGATCCCGGCCAGGGCTGCCTGGGCACGGGCGGTGTCGATCTTGGCCGCTTCCGCCGGGGTTACCGGGGTGGTGGGCACAGGTGGCACCTGTGGCGTCGGCAGGGTTTTTTCCGGCACCGCTTCCGGCGGCACGATGACCTCCGATTCCGGCAACAGGGTGTAGAAGTCGTATTTCGGCTTCACCGGTTGCTGGGGGCTCGGCGGGGTCTTGTTGGCCTCGGCGATCTTGGTGGCTTTCTGCTGTTCGATCTTCTCGCGCTTGACGCTGTCGCCGCCCTTGCCGGGCTCGAGCTTCATCAGGAACACGATGAAGGCACCGATGGTCAGGCCGATGGCCAGCCACAACCAGCCCGGAATCGGCTTCTTGGCCGGGGCCTGGTAACGGCTGGCGCCACGCTTGGGTGCAGGTTTTTTCTTGGCAGCCAACTTACATTTGCTCCAGGACTTTGAGGCCCAGCAGTTCCAGACCTTGCTTGAGGGTGCGCCGGGTCAGCTCGGTGAGGCGCAGGCGGCTGTGCATCTGGGTCGGCGTCTCGGCTGCCAGGATCGGGCAGTTTTCATAGAAGCTGGAGAACAGCCCGGCCACGTCGTACAGGTAGGTGCAGAGGATGTGTGGCGTGCCCTTCTCGGCGACGTTGTTGAGAATCTCGCCGAACTGCGCCAGCTTGGCCGCCAGCTCCAGTTCCTGGGCCGCGTGCAGTTCGATCTGCCCGCCGACTTCGCTGAAGTCCTTGCCCAGCTTGCGGAACACACCGGCGGCGCGGGTGTAGGCGTACAGCAGGTACGGCGCGGTGTTGCCTTCGAAGTTGAGCATCAGGTCGAAGTTGAAGCTGTAGTCGCTGGTGCGGTGCTTGGACAGGTCGGCGTACTTCACCGAGTCGATGCCCACCACCTTGGCGATGCTGCGCAGGTCGGCTTCCGGCAGTTGCGGGTTCTTTTCCTTCACCAGGGCGTAGGCACGCTCTTCGGCTTCGGTCAGCAGGTCGATGAGCTTCACGGTGCCGCCGTCGCGGGTCTTGAACGGACGGCCGTCGGCGCCATTCATGGTGCCGAAGCCCATGTGCTCCATTTCCATCGGATGGGTCACGAAACCGGCCTTGCGGGCCACGGCGAACACTTGCTGGAAGTGCAGGGCCTGGCGCTGGTCGACGAAGTACAGGGCGCGATCGGCCTTGAGCTTGCCGCTGCGGTAGCGCACGGCCGCCAGGTCGGTGGTGGCGTACAGGTAGCCGCCGTCAGCCTTGACGATGATCACCGGCAGCGGCTCGCCTTCGGCGTTCTTGAACTCGTCGAGGAACACGCACTGGGCGCCGTTGCTCTCCACCAGCAGGCCCTGGGCCTTGAGGTCGTTGACCACGTTGATCAGGTCGTCGTTGTAGGCGCTCTCGCCCATCACGTCGGCCATGGTCAGCTTGACGTTGAGCAGCTCGTAGATCTTCTGGCAGTGGGACAGGGAGATGTCCTTGAACTTGGTCCACAGCTCCAGGCAGTCCGGGTCGCCGGCCTGCAGCTTGACCACCAGGCCGCGGGCGCGGTCGGCGAAGGCTTCGGACTCGTCGAAGCGCTGCTTGGCGGCGCGGTAGAAGTTCTCCAGGTCCGACAGCTCGTCACTGGTGATGGGGTTTTCTTCCAGGTAGGCCATCAGCATGCCGAACTGGGTGCCCCAGTCGCCCACGTGGTTCTGGCGGATCACGGTGTCGCCGAGGAACTCCAGGACCCGGGCCACGCCGTCGCCAATGATGGTGGAGCGCAGGTGGCCAACGTGCATTTCCTTGGCCAGGTTGGGCGCCGACATGTCGATCACGGTGCGCTGCGCCGGGCCGGCCTTGCGTACGCCCAGGTGGGCGTCGCCAAGAGCGGCGTCCAGGCGCGCGGCCAGGGCCTGGGTGTTCTGGAAGAAGTTGATGAAGCCGGGGCCGGCGATTTCCGCCTTGCTCAGGTCTTCATGGGCCGGCAGGGCGGCGATGATTTTCTCCGCCAGGTCGCGCGGCTTCATGCCGGCCGGCTTGGCCAGCATCATGGCGATGTTGCTGGCGAAGTCGCCGTGGGTCTTGTCGCGGGTGTTTTCGACCTGGATCGCCGGCGTCAGGCCTTCTGGCAACACACCTTCGGTGACGAGTTGGGTGATGGCTTGCTGGATGAGCTGGCGAATGGTGTCTTTCATGGTCTTCTCTTTCGACCGCTGGTGCGGCGGCGCTTCGGTGCGCAGGTGGAAAAACTGGGCATTATCCGTTGCTGGAACGGGCTTGCCAACTATAGAGGACTGCTTGGGGATCGATGGCGGCATTCGATTGCCTTCGCCGGCAAGCCGGCTCTTGCAGGTTTGATGCTGCCCATTGTAGGAGCGGGCTTGCCCGCGAAAGCACGACCTCGATCAATACAGATCCACGGGATCCACATCCAGCGACCAGCGGACCTGCCGCCCGCTGGGCATCTGTTCCAGCACCAGCAGCCAACTGCTGAGCAAACGATGCAAGGGCGCTCGGGCATTGGCCTGTAGCAGCAATTGCGCGCGATAACGTCCGGCGCGCCGCTCCATCGGAGCCGGCACCGGGCCCAATAGTTCGATGCCCCCCAGGTTCTGTTCCGCCAGCAGGCGCTCGGCCTCGCTGCAGGCTTCATCGAGGAACCCCTCGGCCTGGCCCGGTTTGTGGGCTTCGGCCCGCAGCAGCGCCAGGTGGGCGAAAGGTGGCAGGCCGGCGGCGCGGCGCTCGCTCAGGGCCTGTTCGGCGAAGGCGAAGTAGCCCTGCTCGGTCAACTGCACCAGCAACGGGTGGTCGGCGAGGTGGGTCTGGATGATCACCTTGCCCGGCTCTTCGGCCCGGCCGGCCCGCCCGGCGACCTGGACAATCAGTTGCGCCATGCGCTCGCTGGCGCGGAAGTCGCCGGAGAACAGGCCGCCATCGGCATCGAGGATCGACACCAGGGTCACCCGGGGAAAGTGATGACCCTTGGCCAGCATCTGGGTGCCCACGAGGATGCACGGCTGGCCTTTCTGGATAGTGGCGAACAGCTGGTTCATCGCATCCTTGCGCGAGGTGCTGTCGCGGTCCACCCGCAGCACCGGGTAATCGGGGAACAGGATGCCCAGGCGCTCTTCCGCCCGCTCGGTGCCGGCGCCCACGGGGCGCAGGTCGACCTTGCCGCATTGCGGGCAATGGCGCGGAACCCGCTCCACATGGCCGCAGTGGTGGCAGCGCAGCTCGCCGGAACGCTGGTGCACGGTCATGCGTGCATCGCAGCGCTGGCATTCGGACATCCAGCCGCAGTCGTGGCAGAGCAGGGTCGGGGCGAAGCCGCGGCGGTTGAGGAACACCAGGACCTGCTGGCCGGCGGCCAGGGTCTGGCCGATGGCTTGCTGCATGGGGCCGGAAATGCCGCTGTCCAGCGGGCGGCTCTTCACGTCCAGGCGCAGGAAACGCGGCTGCTTGGCGCCGCCGGCCCGCTCGTTCAGGCGCAGCAGGCCGTAGCGGCCGGTGTAGGCGTTGTGCAGGCTTTCCAGGGACGGCGTGGCCGAGCCCAGGACGATGGGAATGTTTTCCTGGCGCGCACGTACCAGAGCCAGGTCGCGGGCGTGGTAACGCAGGCCTTCCTGCTGTTTATAGGACCCGTCGTGCTCCTCGTCGATGATGATCAGGCCAGGGTTCTTCATCGGCGTGAACAGGGCCGAGCGGGTGCCGATGATGATGTCGGCCTCGCCGTCCCGGGCAGCCAGCCAGGCGTCCAGGCGTTCGCGGTCATTGACCGCCGAGTGCAGCAGGGCGATGCGGGCGTTGAAGCGTTGCTCGAAGCGCGCCAGGGTCTGCGGGCCGAGGTTGATCTCCGGAATCAGCACCAGGGCCTGCTTGCCGGCTTCCAGGGTTTCGCGGATCAGTTGCAGGTAGACCTCGGTCTTGCCGCTGCCGGTGACCCCGGCCAGGAGAAACGCGTGATAGCTGTCGAACCCGGCGCGGATGGCTTCATAGGCGGCGCGCTGCTCGCTGTTGAGCGGCAGTTCGGGCTGGGCCAGCCAGTGTTCGTGGCGCACGCCCGGCGCGTGCTTGCGCACCTCCACCTGCACCAGGTCCTTGGCCAGCAGCAGGTCGAGGCTGTCCTTGCTCAGCATCAGTTTGCTCAGCAGGGTATGGGGCACGCCGTGTGGGTGCTGGGCCAGGGTTGCCAGGGCTTCGCGCTGGCGTGGGGCGCGAGCGATGCGCGGGTCGTCGAGCCGGGCCCCGGGGGCGATCGACCAGAAGCGTTCCTGGCGGGCCTCGGCCAGCTCGCCCTGGCGCAACAGCACTGGCAATGCCCAGCTCAGGGTGTCTCCCAGGCTGTGCTGGTAGTACTGGGCGGTCCACAGGCACAGCTTGAACAGGGCCGGCGGTAGCGGAGGCGTGGGATCCAGCAGGGCCAGGGCCGGCTTGAGTTTTTCCGCCGGGACCTCGCTGTGATCCGCCACCTCCACCAGGATGCCGATCATTTCCCGGCGGCCGAATGGCACCCGCAGGCGCATGCCGGGGTGCAACTGGGCACGCAGCACCCCGGCCGGAGCACGGTAGTCGAACAGGCGGCGCAGGGGCGAGGGCAGGGCGAGGCGCAGGATGGCGTCGGGCACGCGGGACAATCTCGTTGAGCAGAGGGTAAATAGGCCCCGGAGCCTAACAGAGCAGCGGTGGAGTGTCCTGTATAAGCGTGCGTGGCCCCTGTACCTGCGGGGTCTGCCCGGGCATGGAGCCGGTTTTTCAGTTCAGGGGGTGGCAAAGCCTGGGCTGTCAAGGTTGCACCGGCTTTTTCTGATGGGCTGCACTCAGGATCGCTTGCGCGTTTGACGCGGTCTGGTAGAATTCGCGCCCTAATTCGTGCGGTATTCAACAATAGTGTTGGGTGGCGGCACGCTAGCCTGAGGAATACACCATGAAAGCCGATATCCATCCAGTATACGAAGCCATTACCGCTACCTGCAGCTGCGGTAACGTCATCGAAACTCGCTCCACCCTGGCCAAGCCTCTGAGCCTGGACGTGTGCAACGAGTGCCACCCGTTCTACACCGGCAAGCAAAAGACTCTGGACGTTGGCGGTCGTGTCGACAAGTTCAAGTCGCGCTTCGGTGCTTTCGGCGCAACGAAGAAGGCCTGAGGCTGATCGTTCTGGAAAGCCGATACCGACTTTCCTCGCTGATGAAAAAGGCGTCCCTAGTGGGCGCCTTTTTTGTGGGCGCGATTTGGCTGACAGCGGCCGAGGCGTTTTGCCCGGCGCCCAAGGGGCTGTTGCCGGCAACGGTGCTCCGGGTGGTGGACGGCGACACCCTGCACCTCAAGGATGGCCGCAGGTTGCGCATGATCGGCCTCAATGCCCCGGAGCTGGCGGGCAAGGGGCGCCCTGCCGAGCCCTTCGCCGAGGCGGCGCGGCAGCGCCTGCGACAACTGGTGGCACAGAGTGGTGGGCGGGTCGGCCTGCTGCCGGGGCGTGAAAGGCAGGATCGCTACGGTCGTGTCCTGGCCCATGTCTATGGCGTCACTGGTATCAACTTCGAAGCCCGGTTGATCGCGGAAGGCTTGGCCTATCGGATTGCCGTGCTGCCAAACGTCGCCCTGGCGAGCTGCCAGAAGGCTGCCGAGAACCATGCGCGCCGAGCCGGGCTGGGGCTTTGGCGACGTTCACCTGTACTCAAGGCGCAGCAGATCCATCGCGCGGGCTTTGCCCTGTTCGAAGGGCGAGTGAGCAGGCTGCAGCGCAATCGCGGTGGTCTTTGGATCACATTGCAGGGGCAGGTTGTATTGCGCATTGCACCCAATGTCCTGCGGCGCTTCGATCGCCGGCTGCTCAGTGGCCTTTCGGGGCGCCGGATCGAGGCTCGCGGCTGGGTTGTCGATCGCTCGCGTCAGCCTGGCCGGCAATCTGCACATCCGCGCTGGATGTTGTCCGTGACTGACCCTTCCATGCTCAGACTTATCTGATAAAGAAAAATTGTAGACATTTTTTTAATGGATTGTGAACAGTTGAAAGCCTTGTACCCCGCGGCTCTTGGCCCAAAGTCGTACGCTAGGGGCCTTGACAGGGGTGACTGGGCAGTCTTGTGGGGACTATGCGACACGAGTATCCTCGGCGGTCCGTCTGTCCAACAGCAAAAAGCGGAATGCCCACATGTCTGATTTGAAAACTGCCGCTCTCGAATACCATGCCAATCCTCGTCCAGGAAAGCTGAGTGTCGAGCTCACCAAGGCCACTGCTACCGCTCGTGATCTGGCGTTGGCCTACAGCCCCGGCGTAGCCGAGCCGGTACGCGAAATCGCTCGCGATCCGGAACTGGCCTACAAGTACACCGGCAAAGGCAACCTGGTTGCCGTCATTTCCGATGGCACCGCGATTCTCGGCCTGGGTAACCTCGGCCCACTGGCCTCCAAGCCAGTGATGGAAGGCAAGGGCGTGCTGTTCAAGCGTTTCGCCGGCATCGATGTATTCGACATCGAAGTCGACTCCGAAAGCCCGCAGGCTTTCATCGACACCGTCAAGCGCATTTCCATCACCTTCGGTGGCATCAACCTGGAAGACATCAAGGCACCCGAGTGCTTTGAGATCGAGCGCGCTCTGATCGAGCAGTGCGACATTCCGGTGTTCCACGATGACCAGCACGGCACCGCGATCGTTACCGCCGCCGGCATGATCAACGCCCTGGAAATCGCTGGCAAAACCCTGGCCGACGCCAAGATCGTCTGCCTGGGTGCCGGTGCTGCCGCCATCTCCTGCATGAAGTTGCTGGTGAGCATGGGTGCGCAGATCGAAAACATCTTCATGGTCGACCGTACCGGCGTGATCCACTCCGGCCGCGATGACCTGAACCAGTACAAGGCGGTGTTCGCCCACGCCACCGACAAGCGCACCCTGGCCGACGCCCTGCAAGGCGCCGACGTGTTCGTCGGTCTGTCCGGCCCGAACCTGCTGAGTGCTGAAGGCCTGAAATCCATGGCGCCGAACCCGATCGTGTTCGCCTGCTCCAACCCTGATCCGGAAATCGCCCCGGAACTGGCGCACGCCACCCGCGACGACGTGATCATGGCTACCGGCCGTTCGGACTACCCGAACCAGGTGAACAACGTCCTGGGCTTCCCGTTCATCTTCCGTGGTGCCCTGGACGTACGCGCCAAGCGCATCAACGAAGAAATGAAGATCGCCGCGGCCAACGCCCTGCGTGACCTGGCCAAGCTGCCGGTTCCTCAGGAAGTGTGCGACGCCTACGGTGGCATCAAGCTGGAATTCGGCCGTGAGTACATCATTCCCAAGCCAATGGATGCCCGCCTGATCACCGTGATCTCCGATGCCGTGGCCAAGGCCGCCATCGAGACCGGCGTGGCTACCCTGCCGTATCCGAAGAACTACCCGCTCAAGAGCGTGGATGATGTGTTCAACGGTTAAGCGTTCGTAGCGTCATGCAAAAAGCCCCGGCTCGCGAGAGCCGGGGCTTTTTTGTGGGCGCTTGCCCGCTGTAGGAGCGGGCACGCCGGCGAAGGTTGCCGCGTTCGCGGCTCCCCTGGCGCTAGAACAGATCGATCGGCGCCGCTTCGTCCGCGGGCAGCGGGCTGCCTGGTACGGCGCCATTGCCCAGTTCGTTGACCGAGGGCGGAGTGTCTTCGCTCTTGAACAGTTCGAAGTAGGCATTGGGCGTGCCGGGTGTGGCGGCGCGGCCGCTGACCGGGTCTACCCGCAGGCTGAGAATGCCTTCCGGCTCTGGCTGGGTGTGTGGCGGCTTGTCCTTGAGGGCGGCGCCCATGAAGCTCATCCAGATCGGCAGTGCCACGGTGCCGCCGTATTCGCGGCGCCCGAGGCTTTCCGGCTGGTCGAAACCGGTCCATACGGTAGTCACGTAGTCGGCGTTGTAGCCGGAGAACCAGGCATCCTTGGACTCGTTGGTGGTACCGGTCTTGCCCGCCAGGTCGGTACGGCCCAAGGCCAGTGCGCGGCGTCCGGTACCCAGCTTGATCACGTCCTGGAGCATGCTGTTGAGGATGTAGGTGGTACGGCCATCGATGATCCGCTCGGCAACCGCCGGGACTTGCGTCGCTGCCGGAGCCGAGGTTTCACCAGCCACGTTGTTGATCGTGAAGTTGTGCTCAGGGGCGGCGATGCCGCTGGTGGCCGTATTGCCGGTGGGGGCGCTTGGCGGGTTGGCGCTGAACAGCAGTTCGCCGTTGCGGCTTTCGATCTTGTCGATGATGTACGGGGTGATCTTGTAGCCGCCGTTGGCAAAGGTGCTCCAGCCGGTGGCGATTTCCATCGGCGTCAGGGTTGCGGTACCCAGGGCCAGGGACAGGTTGCGCGGCAGGTCCTGCTTGTTGAAGCCGAACTTGCTGATGTAGTCGATGGTGCGGTCCACGCCCATGCTCTGCAGCAGGCGGATCGACACCAGGTTGCGCGACTTGTACAGCGCCTCGCGCATGCGGATCGGGCCGAGGAAGGTGTTGGTGTCGTTCTTCGGGCGCCAGACCTTGTCCAGGTATTCGTCGACGAACACGATAGGTGCGTCGTTCACCAGGCTGGCCGGGGTGTAGCCGTTATCCAGGGCGGCGCTATAGATGAACGGCTTGAAGCTGGAGCCGGGCTGGCGCTTGGCCTGCATCGCACGGTTGTAGTTGCTCTGCTCGAAGGCGAAGCCGCCCACCAGGGCGCGGATCGCACCGTTCTGCGGGTCCAGCGTCACCAGGGCGCCCTGGGCGACCGGGATCTGGCTGAACTTCAACGAGTTGTCCGCCTGGCGCTGCACGCGGATCAGGTCGCCGACCTGGGCCACGTCCGCCGGTTGGCGCGGGACCGGGCCCATGCTGTTGGTATTGAGGAACGGCCGGGCCCATTTCATGCTGTCCCAGGCCACATGTTCTTCGCCGTTGCGGGTCAGCACCTGGAGGCCATTCTTCTCTACCAGGGTGACGATCGCCGGTTCCAGGCCGCTGATGGTCCGCTGCTTGGTCAGTTCGCTGGCCCAGGCCGCCTGGGTCTTGCCTGGCAGGCGCGATTCCGGGCCGCGATAGCCGTGGCGCTGGTCGTAGGTCATCAGGCCTTCATGGACCGCGGTGTTGGCCATTTCCTGCAGATCGCTGGGCACCGTGGTGGTGACCCGGAAACCTTCGGTGTAGGCATCGCTGCCATAGCGGCCGACCATTTCGGCCCGGGCCATCTCGGCGATGTACGGGGCGTTCACTTCCGGAGTCGGTACGTGATAGCTGGCGTTCAACGGTTCGTTGATTGCCTCGGTGTAGGCCGCTTCGGTGATCTTGCCGAGCTTGTACATGCGCCCCAGGATCCAGTCGCGACGTTCCTTGCTGCGTGCCGGGTTGGCCAGGGGGTTGAAGCGCGAAGGCGCCTTGGGCAGGCCGGCGATCATCGCCATCTGCGCCAGGCTCACGTCACGGATGGACTTGCCGTAATACACCTGGGCCGCTGCCTCGATTCCGTAGGCACGGTTGCCCAGGTAGATCTTGTTGACGTACAGCTCGAGGATCTCGTCCTTGGTCAGCTGCCGTTCGATCTGCAGAGCCAGGAGGATCTCGGTGGTCTTGCGCGAGAAGCTGCGCTCGCTGGTCAGGAAGAAGTTCTTCGCCACTTGCATGGTGATGGTACTGCCGCCGGACTGGATGTGTCCGCTCTTGACCAGCTGGGTTGCGGCACGCATCAGGCTGCTGGGGTCAACCCCGTAATGGTTAGCGAAGTTGTCGTCTTCAGCACTTAGTAACGCATTGATGAAGTTGGGCGGAATGTCGGCGAAACGTATGGGAGTACGGCGCATTTCACCGAATTCAGCGATCAGTTTGCCGTCGCTGCTGTACACCCGCAGGGGAATCTGCAACTGGATGCTTCTCAGGGCCTCAACCGACGGCAAGCCGGGACTAAGATAGAGAAACGCACCGGAGAGGGCGAGGAGGAGCCCGCAGAACACCGCGACGATGGACCACCCGAAAAACTTCAGCAGACGAATCAAGGCTTTTGGATTTCCAGAGAAAGGAATGAATTAGGCGTCAGGGCATTCACGGACATCAGGGGCCGGCCCACGCAGCAGGTAAAAGCGGAAAAAAAACGCTGGGCATTATAAGCATTTTCCGCCGAGAGCGTCATTTGCCCGTCTGTCAAGACGTGACCATTGAACGCAATGCAGCTTAAGCAGTCCGTAAGTCACGGATAGTCATAGGGAATTGGTCGTGCTTGGACTCTTCAGCAAAAAGCCGAGTTCCCTTATGGGGATCGATATCAATGCGACATCGGTCACGCTTCTGGCCCTGGGGCGCCAGGGGCAGGGGTACCGGGTCGAGGCCTACGCCAGGGAGCCCCTGGCGCCCAATACTGTGCTTGACCAGCACATTGCCGACCCCGAGGCCCTGGCCGCGGCCCTGTCCCGCGCCTGGCTCAAGACGGGCAGCCGGCTCAAGGGGGCGGCGGTAGCGGTGGCCGGCGAGGCGGTGATCAGCAAACTGATCGATATGCCGGCGGGCCTGCACACCGACGAACTGGAGCAGCAGGTCCGGCTGGAAGCCGGCCAGTACATTCCCTATCCCCTGGAAGACGTGGCCCTGGATTTTGAAGTGCAGGGGCCGGTGCCCGGTAATCCGCAGCGGGTTCAGGTGCTGCTGGTGGCCTGTCGCAACGAGCGGGTAGAAGCCCTGGAAACGGTATTGGGCCTGGCCGGCCTGACAGCCCGGGTGGTGGATACCCAGCCCCTGGCTCTGGAGCGCTGCCTGTTGCTGCTGGCGGCGCACCTGCCGCTGGCGACTCCTGGCGCCGTGGCGTTGCTGGATATAGGCCCGGCCCTCAGCCGTTTCAGCGTCCTGCACGGCCAGCGAGTGATCTATAGCCGTGAGCAGCTTTTCGGTAGCGGGCCTCTGATTGAAGCGCTCCAGCGTCGATACGGGCTGACACTGGAGCAGGCATTGCTGGCGCAGAGCCAGGGCCGTTTGCCACAGGGCTGCGCCGAAGAGTTGCTGCAACCCTTCGAGCAGGAGGTGCTGCAACAGGTCAGCCGTTCCCTGCAGCAGTTCGCCACCTCGCCTCAGCAACAGCCCCTGGTGCAACTGCTGCTGGCCGGAGACGGTAGCGGCCTGGCCGGCCTGGAGCGGCGGGTGGAGGGCGAGACAGGCATCGATACGTCGCTGGCCAATCCTTTCCGGGCCATGCCGATGGGGCCTCGAGTCGACCCCCAGGTATTGAATGAACAGGCGCCGAACCTGCTCCTGGCCTGTGGCCTGGCCCTGCGAGGGTTCGACTGATGGCGCGGATCAACCTGTTGCCCTGGCGCGAGGCCTCGCGCGAACTGAGGCGTCGGCGTTTCCTGCAGATGCTGGCGATGATGGTCGTGCTCGGGGCCGGGGTCATTCTGTTGGCCGACGCCTATATAAGCCGGGTGATCGAGCGCCAGCATTTGCGCAACCAGTATCTGGGCCAGGCGACGGCACGCCTGGATGAGCAGATCGCCAGCATCCAGGGGCTCAAGGCGCAACGACAGCAGTTGCTCGAACGCATGGGCATCATCGAAGAGCTGCAGGGCAACCGCTCCAACAGTGTGCGGATTTTTCAGCAGTTGGCCCGCAGCCTGCCTGATGGCGTGTACTTCACCGAGGTGGATCTGCAGGGGCAGAACCTTGGAATCAGCGGTGCCGCCGAGTCAAACAACAGGGTGTCCGACCTGATGCGCAATCTGCAGGCTGCCGAGGGTTTTGCTGCCCCCAGCCTGACCGAGGTGAAGAACGCGGTGGACGCCCAGCAAGGGCTGGACAACCTGTTCCGGCTGAATGTCGGGCAGACGCCCGGGCCAACCGGGGAGCTTCGGCAATGACCCGCCGACAATGGCTGGCAGAGTTGCGGCGTATCGATCTGCGGGAGCTGGAGCTGGCCAACCTGGGCTCCTGGCCCGGGCCGGCCAGGAGTCTGGTGGCGGCCCTGCTTCTGCTGCTGGTTCTGCTAGTGGGCTACGGCTTTTACCTGAGCCCGCACCTGGAGCAACTGGAGCGCCAGCGCCAGGAGGAAACTCGTCTCCGGCAGGAGTTTGCCGGCAAGGCGCGCCAGGGAGCCAATTTGCCGCGCTACCAGGAGCAGTTGGCCGTCATACGCAACAGCTTCGACCTGCTGTTGCGTCAGTTGCCCAGCGACACCGAGGTCCCCGGCCTGCTGGAGGACATCAGTCGCGTGGGGCTGGGCAGTGGCCTGGCCTTCGAGGAAATCAGGCTGCAACCGGAGGTGGCCAGGCAGTTCTACGTCGAGTTGCCGATCCAGATTACTGTCACGGGGGCCTATCACGACCTGGCGAGCTTCGTCAGTGGCGTCGCCGGCCTGCCGCGCATCGTCACCTTGCATGATTTTCGCATTCAGCCTGTGGCGGTGGGCAATCCGGCGCTGTTGCGCATGAGCATCGAGGCGCGCACCTACAGGTACGACGCTCCGGAGCCGCACTCATGAGGCGCCTGCGCTGGGCGGTGCTTGGCTGCCTTTGTGCCGGGCTGTGGGGGTGTGGTGGCGCCGACGACGACTTTGCCGACCTGGACGCCTACATGAACCAGATGCGCCTGCAAGCGCCCGGGCCGATTGAACCAATGCCGGTAATCCGGTCTTACCCCTCGTTCACCTATGACGCCAGCGCATTGCGTAGTCCGTTCCAGCCGCCGCAAAGGCTTGACCTGGCGGCCCGTCGGCAAGGGGCCAGTGCGGTCCGGCCCGACCCGCAGCGAGCCCGGCAATACCTGGAGGGGTTCGATATCGAGCAGTTGCAAATGGTCGGGACCCTGTCCAACGCCTCCGGGAGCTTTGCCCTGTTGCGCGGCGCGGGTGGCGTCCACCGCTTGCAGGTGGGCGACTACCTGGGGCGCAACGAAGGCCGGGTTGTGACCATCAGCGAATCGCAGATCGAGGTGGTGGAAATTGTTCCCGATGGAGCGGGAGCCTGGCTGGAGCGGCCGCGAACACTGGCGCTGAAAAAACACTCTTAAGTGGAATCTGGAAAATGAACAGGACTGTTTCAGCCCTCGGTGTAGCGCTATGGATAGCGCTGCTGGCACCGCTGGTCGGCGCCGCCGAGCCCAAGCCCGCTGCTCCGGGGACGGCAGCTCGGGCGCCTGCAAAGCCGCAGGCAGTGGCCGGGTCGATACGCGGCGTGGATTTTCAGCGCGGCGAGGAGGGCGAAGGCAATGTGCTGATCGACCTGTCCGACCCGCGCATCGCTGTCGATGTCCAGCGGCGCGAGGGCCGGATCGTCCTCGATTTTGCCCGTACCCAATTGCCCGAGGCGCTGCGGGTTCGCCTGGACGTCAAGGATTTCGCCACCCCGGTGCAGTACATCACTGCGGATACGGCTGCCGGGCGTACCACCGTCACCCTGGAGCCCAAGGGCGCCTTCGACTATTCCACCTTCCAGACCGACAACCGCCTGACGGTCAGTGTCCGCCCCCTGGCCGAGACCAGCAGCAGGGCGGCTGCGGCCCGACCTGCTTACAAGGGGGAAAAGCTCTCGCTGAACTTTCAGGACATCGAGGTGCGCTCGGTGTTGCAACTGATCGCCGATTTCACGGGCCTCAACCTGGTGGCCAGCGACACGGTGCAGGGCGGCATCACCCTGCGCCTGCAGAACGTGCCCTGGGATCAGGCCCTGGATCTGGTGCTACGGACCAAGGGCCTTGATTCGCGCAAGATCGGCAATGTGCTGCTGGTGGCTCCGGCGGATGAGATTGCCGCCCGGGAGCGTCAGGAGCTGGAGTCACAGAAGCAGCTGGAGGACCTGGCGCCGTTGCGTCGGGAGCTGCTGCAGGTCAACTACGCCAAGGCAGCGGACATCGCCAAGCTGTTCCAGTCGGTGACCCGCGCCGAGGAAAAAGCCGATGAGCGTGGCTCGATCACCGTGGACGAACGCACCAACAGCATCATTGCCTACCAGAGCCAGGAGCGCCTCGACGAACTTCGGCGCATCGTCGCCCAGCTGGATGTTCCGGTGCGCCAGGTGATGATCGAAGCGCGCATCGTCGAGGCCAACGTTGACTACGACAAGAGCCTGGGCGTGCGCTGGGGCGGCTCGGTGCAGAACCAGGGCAACTGGAGTGCCAGCGGGGTGCAGAACGCTGCCAGCGGTTCCAGCAGCATCGGCGCTCCGGGCAGCGGCGGCAGCAACTCGCCCTTTGTCGATCTGGGGGCTAGCGCCCATACCTCGGGCATCGGTATCGCCTACATCACCGACAACGTGCTGCTGGACCTGGAGTTGACAGCCATGGAGAAGACCGGCAACGGCGAGATCGTTTCCCAGCCCAAGGTGGTCACCTCCGACAAGGAAACCGCAAAGATCCTCAAGGGCACCGAGATCCCCTACCAGGAAGCCAGCTCCAGCGGCGCTACCTCGGTGTCCTTCAAGGAGGCGTCGCTGTCGCTTGAAGTGACGCCGCAGATCACCCCGGACAACCGCATCATCATGGAGGTCAAGGTCACCAAGGATGAGCCGGACTACCTGAACAAGGTCCAGGATGTACCGCCGATCAAGAAGAACGAGGTCAATGCCAAGGTACTGGTCAACGACGGGGCGACCATCGTCATCGGCGGGGTTTTCTCGAATACCCAGAGCAAGGTTGTAGATAAAGTGCCATTTCTTGGCGATGTGCCGTATCTTGGCCGCCTTTTCCGGCGTGACGTGGTGTCGGAGAAAAAATCCGAGCTGCTGGTATTTCTCACTCCGCGTATCATGAACAACCAGGCGATTGCTGTGAGTCGTTGATTCTGTGCGAAATTTGATTCTTGTTGGGCCGATGGGGGCTGGAAAAAGCACCATCGGTCGCTTACTGGCCAAAGAGCTGCGCCTGCCATTCAAAGATTCCGATAAGGAAATTGAACTGCGTACAGGCGCGAATATCCCGTGGATCTTCGATAAGGAAGGCGAACCGGGCTTTCGTGATCGCGAACAGGCGATGATCGCCGAGCTCTGTGGCACTGACGGCGTGGTCCTGGCCACTGGCGGTGGTGCAGTGATGCGCGAGGCCAATCGTCGGGCGCTGCACGCTGGCGGACGAGTGGTCTATCTGCACGCCTCGGTCGAGCAACAGGTGGGGCGCACCGCCCGGGACCGCAATCGTCCCCTGCTGCGCACCGCCGATCCGGCCAAGACCCTGCGCGACCTGCTGGAAATCCGCGACCCGCTTTATCGGGAAATCGCCGATCTGGTGGTGGAAACCGATGAGCGGCCGCCACGAATGGTGGTGCTGGACATACTGGAGCGCCTGCAGCAGCTGCCACCCCGTTAATGCGTCGAGCGAAATGCGCTATTCTCGGCGTCGCGCCAGACCGCCAAGGTGTGGCGCAGAGCTATCGGGCTGCGTCAGAAGACCAGACGAGGCCCATCGTCAATGCAGGGCACAATGCCTGCTTCCATCTTCACTGTGGGGACACATGCAGACACTTAAGGTCGATCTAGGCGAGCGCAGCTACCCGATTCACATTGGTGAAGGTCTGTTGGACCAGCCCGAGCTGCTGGTGCCGCATATCGCCGGGCGGCAAGTGGCGATCATTTCCAATGAGACCGTCGCGCCGCTTTACCTTGAGCGTCTGACCCGCAGCCTGGGGCAGTTCTCGGTGATCTCGGTGGTCCTGCCCGATGGCGAGGCCTACAAGAACTGGGAAACCCTGCAGTTGATCTTCGATGGCCTGCTCACTGCGCGCCACGATCGACGCACTACCATCATCGCCCTCGGTGGCGGCGTGATCGGTGATATGGCCGGCTTTGCCGCGGCCTGCTACCAGCGGGGCGTGGATTTCATCCAGATTCCTACCACCCTCCTGTCCCAGGTGGACTCTTCGGTGGGTGGCAAGACCGGTATCAACCACCCGCTGGGCAAGAACATGGTCGGCGCCTTCTACCAGCCGAACGTGGTGCTGATCGATACCACCAGCCTTAACACCCTGCCCAGCCGCGAGCTGTCGGCAGGTCTGGCGGAAGTGATCAAGTACGGCCTGATCTGCGACGAGCCCTTCCTTACCTGGCTGGAAGAGAACGTCGACCGCCTGCGGGGCCTGGACCAGCAGGCCCTGACTTACGCCATCGAGCGCTCCTGTGCGGCCAAGGCCGCGGTAGTGGGTGCCGACGAACGTGAATCGGGAGTGCGGGCCACCCTCAACCTGGGGCATACCTTCGGCCACGCCATCGAAACCCACATGGGGTACGGTGTGTGGCTGCACGGTGAGGCGGTGGCTGCTGGCACCGTAATGGCCCTGGAAATGTCCGCGCGCCTGGGCTGGATCACCAGCCAGGAGCGTGACCGCGGTATTCGCCTGTTCCAGCGCGCGGGCTTGCCGGTCATCCCGCCAGAGGAAATGAGCGAAGCGGATTTTCTCGAACACATGGCAATTGACAAGAAAGTGATCGACGGTCGTTTGCGTCTGGTGCTGTTGCGCCGCATGGGCGAAGCCGTAGTGACCGACGATTATCCGAAAGAGGTTTTACAGGCCACGCTGGGAGCGGACTACCGCGCCCTGGCTCAGCTTAAAGGTTAATAAGATCCCGATGACTAGTTTGCACGCCGACGAGGCTTTCCTCGGCCATTACCAGTTGAGCCACGATCCTTTCGCTCCCCGGGTCCCTGGCTTCAAGTTCTTTCCTGCCCAGCGCAAGCCCGTGCTGGGGCAACTGCATCACCTGGCCCGATACAGTCAGTTGCTGCTGGTGGTCACCGGGCCTCAGGGCAGCGGCAAGACCCTGCTGCGCCAGGCGCTGGTAGCCAGTACCAACAAACAATCGGTGCAGAGCGTGGTGGTGTCGGCCCGCGGTGCCGGCGACGCTGCCGGCGTGCTGCGCCAGGTGGCCCAGGCACTGAATGTGGCCGAGGCCGAAATCGGCGCGATCCTCGCCCAGATAGTGCAGCTGGCCCTGACCGGTCAGGAAGTCTATCTGCTGGTGGATGACGCCGAGCAGCTCGACGAGTCCGCCCTCGAGGCCCTGCTGGCCCTGGCGGCCGGCGCTCCGGAAGGTCGTCCCCATGTGTTCCTGTTCGGCGAGTCGTCGCTGATCGCCGCACTGGACCAGCTCAATACCGAGGAAGAGCGCTTCCACGTCATCGAGTTGCAGCCTTATACCGAAGAGGAAACCCGCGAATATCTGGCCCAGCGGCTTGAAGGTGCGGGGCAGGGCATCGAACTTTTCTCCGCAGATCAGATCAGTGATATTCACGAAGGCTCCGATGGCTGGCCGGGCAACATCAACCAGGTCGCCAGGGATGCAATGATCGAAGCAATGATCGCCAGCCGCTCTGCGGTCAAGCGTCCAAGTATGGGGTTCAACATGCCGAAGAAACACGTATTGGCCATCTCCGCTGTCGTGGTGGTGGCCGTGGCCGCGGCCTGGTTGATGCCGGGCCGCAGCAAGGCTCCAACCACCGGCGCTCCGGCCAATGAGCAAGCGCAACTGCCTTTGGGGCAAACACCGACACCCAATGCCAATGGCAGCCCGTCAGTAGAGTTCGCCGGTTCGTCACAGCCAATGCCGCTGCCGTTGGTCGGCCAGTCGCAGCCCGTGATGCGCGGTCCTCTGGCCGAAGCCGCAGGGGGTATCAGCGAGGGTGACGACGGGGTACCGGTTGAAGGCTCCAGCGCCGTTCCACCGACCGTGACCACCACCGCGCCGCCTGCTGGGGCTACGGCTGGCCCGACGCCGACTCCGGCAGCGCGTCCAACCCCGGCACCGACCCAGGTGGCCACGGCCAAGCCTGCACCTGCCGCCAAGCCGGCAGAAAAACCAGTGGCAGCCAAGCCTGCTCCGGCCAAGCCGGCCGAGAAGCCGGTCACCGTGGCCAAGGCCGCCGGTGGCAGCTGGTACGCTGGCCAGGCGCCAGGCAACTACGTGGTGCAAATCCTCGGCACCAGCTCGGAAGCCACCGCGCAGAACTTCGTCAAGGAACAGGGCGGCGAATACCGCTACTTCAAGAAAGTCCTCAACGGCAAGCCGCTGTATGTGATCACCTACGGCAACTTCGCAAGCCGCGATGCAGCGGTCAGCGCCATCAAATCCTTGCCAGCGAAGGTTCAGGCTGGTAAACCTTGGCCTCGCACTGTCGCTAGCGTTCAACAAGAACTGGCAACAACTCGCTGAAGATTCGGCGGCCTTACCCAGGCCGCCTCTCCCGGCAACCTCAAATTTCCGCATCGGCATGCTGCCTTACAGGCCGCGTGCCTTGTGGTGTCTGCGTCACAGTAGTTTTTGAGTCGCGGCAGTCAAAAGCAAAACTTTTTGACTAGCACAGCATATCGCTTTAAAACGTTCATAAATGCGACATGAATTTACGACAGATCGTCGCTAAATTTGTGGGGCTTTGTGTCGGTGTGTACAATGACCTCCCTTTTGCCCCCGCAAAGCTGGCGTACGTTCGGCGCGGAATGCAAGTGGTTGAATTGAAAAGAAATTTGCCTCTAAAAGAGGCAGCCTGGTGAGAAAGTGTCTATGAAAGCAGGTCTGTACCAACCAGATGAATTTAAGGATAACTGTGGTTTCGGCCTGATAGCCCATATGCAGGGCGAACCCAGTCATACCCTGTTGAAAACGGCCATTGAGGCCCTGACCTGCATGACCCACCGCGGTGGGATCAACGCGGACGGCAAGACCGGTGACGGTTGCGGTCTGCTGATGCAAAAGCCCGACCTGTTCCTGCGCGCAGTCGCCACGGAGCACTTCGGCATCGAGCTGCCCAAGCAATATGCGGTGGGCATGGTGTTCTTCAACCAGGACCCGGTGAAAGCCGAAGCCGCTCGCGAAAACATGAACCGCGAGATCCTCGCCGCCGGCCTGCAACTGGTGGGCTGGCGCAAAGTGCCGATCGATACCAGTGTGCTCGGGCGTCTGGCCCTGGAGCGCCTGCCGCAGATCGAGCAAGTGTTCATCGGTGGCCAGGGCCTGAGCGACCAGGATTTCGCCATCAAGCTGTTCAGCTCCCGTCGTCGTTCCTCGGTGGCCAACGCCGCCGACACCGAC
The DNA here is from genome assembly GCF_900103205.1 of Pseudomonas sp. NFPP12. Lineage (NCBI taxonomy): Bacteria > Pseudomonadati > Pseudomonadota > Gammaproteobacteria > Pseudomonadales > Pseudomonadaceae > Pseudomonas > Pseudomonas sp. NFPP12. Next base: position 329,931 of record NZ_FMWW01000006.1, on the reverse strand, counting down.
CACTACATCTGCAGCTTTTCCCACAAGACCATCATCTATAAGGGCCTGATGATGCCGGCGGACCTCGCCGCCTTCTATCCGGACCTGGGTGACGAACGCCTGCAAACCGCGATCTGCGTGTTCCACCAGCGCTTCTCCACCAACACCCTGCCGAAATGGCCGCTGGCCCAGCCATTCCGCTTCCTCGCCCACAACGGCGAGATCAACACCATCACCGGCAACCGCAACTGGGCCGTGGCCCGGCGCACCAAGTTCGCCAACGACCTGATCCCGGACCTGGAAGAGCTCGGCCCGCTGGTCAACCGCGTGGGTTCCGACTCCTCGAGCATGGACAACATGCTGGAGCTGATGGTCACCGGCGGCATCGACCTGTTCCGCGGCGTGCGCATGATCATTCCGCCAGCGTGGCAGAACGTCGAGACCATGGACGCCGACCTGCGCGCGTTCTACGAATACAACTCGATGCACATGGAACCGTGGGACGGCCCGGCCGGCGTGGTCATGACCGACGGCCGCTACGCCGTCTGCCTGCTGGACCGCAACGGCCTGCGCCCGGCGCGCTGGGTCACCACCCAGAACGGCTTCATCACCCTGGCTTCGGAAATCGGCGTGTGGAACTACCAGCCCGAGGACGTGATCGCCAAGGGCCGGGTCGGCCCGGGCCAGATCTTTGCCGTGGACACCGAGACCGGGCAGATCCTCGACACCGACGCCATCGACAACCGTCTGAAGTCCCGTCATCCGTACAAGCAATGGCTGCGCAAGAATGCCCTGCGCATCCAGGCCACCATGGAAGACAACGACCACGGTTCGGCCTTCTACGACGTCGACCAGCTCAAGCAGTACATGAAGATGTACCAGGTCACCTTCGAAGAGCGTGACCAGGTGCTGCGCCCGCTGGGCGAGCAGGGCTACGAAGCGGTGGGTTCGATGGGCGACGACACGCCGATGGCGGTGCTGTCCCAGCGCGTGCGTACCCCCTACGACTATTTCCGCCAGCAGTTCGCCCAGGTCACCAACCCGCCGATCGACCCGCTGCGCGAAGCCATCGTCATGTCCCTGGAGATCTGCCTCGGTGCCGAGCGCAACATCTTCCAGGAGTCGCCCGAGCACGCTTCGCGAGTGATCCTCAGCTCGCCAGTGATCTCCCCGGCCAAGTGGCGTTCGCTGATGAACCTCGACCGCCCGGGTTTCGAGCGCCAGGTCATCGACCTCAACTACGACGAGAGCGTCGGTCTGGAAGCCGCGATCCGCAATGTCGCCGACCAGGCTGAAGAAGCCGCTCGCGCCGGCCGCACCCAGATCGTCCTCAGCGACCGTCATATTGCGCCGGGCAAGTTGCCGATCCACGCCTCCCTGGCCACCGGCGCGGTGCACCACCGCCTGACTGAAAAGGGCCTGCGCTGCGACTCCAACATCCTCGTGGAAACCGCCACCGCCCGCGATCCGCACCACTTCGCGGTGCTGATCGGGTTCGGCGCCTCGGCGGTCTATCCGTTCCTGGCCTACGAAGTGCTAGGCGACCTGATCCGTACCGGTGAAGTGCTGGGCGACCTCTACGAGGTGTTCAAGAACTACCGCAAGGGCATCACCAAGGGCCTGCTGAAGATCCTGTCGAAGATGGGCATCTCCACCATCGCCTCTTACCGTGGCGCGCAGCTGTTCGAAGCCATCGGCCTGTCCGAGGAGGTCTGCAACCTGAGCTTCCGTGGCGTGCCGAGCCGGATCAAGGGCGCACGTTTCGTCGACATCGAAGCCGAGCAGAAAGCCCTGGCGACCGAAGCCTGGAGCCCGCGCAAGCCGATCCAGCAAGGCGGCCTGCTGAAGTTCGTCCACGGTGGCGAGTACCACGCCTACAACCCGGACGTGGTCAACACCCTGCAAGCCGCCGTGCAGCAGGGCGACTACGCCAAGTTCAAGGAATACACCGCGCTGGTGGACAACCGCCCGGTGTCGATGATCCGCGACCTGTTCCAGGTGAAGACCCTGGACACGCCGATGGACATCAGCGAAGTCGAGCCCCTGGAGTCGATCCTCAAGCGCTTCGACTCCGCCGGCATCTCCCTGGGCGCCCTGTCGCCGGAGGCTCACGAAGCCCTGGCCGAAGCCATGAACCGCCTCGGCGCGCGTTCCAACTCCGGTGAGGGCGGCGAAGACCCGGCGCGCTACGGCACCATCAAGAGCTCGAAGATCAAGCAAGTGGCCACTGGCCGTTTCGGCGTGACCCCGGAATACCTGGTCAACGCCGAAGTGCTGCAGATCAAGGTGGCCCAGGGCGCCAAGCCCGGCGAGGGCGGCCAGCTGCCTGGTGGCAAGGTCAACGGCCTGATCGCCAAGCTGCGCTACGCAGTCCCCGGCGTGACCCTGATTTCGCCTCCGCCGCACCACGACATCTATTCGATCGAAGACTTGTCGCAGCTGATCTTCGACCTCAAGCAGGTCAACCCTCAGGCGCTGGTGTCGGTGAAGCTGGTGGCCGAAGCCGGCGTTGGCACCATCGCTGCCGGTGTGGCCAAAGCCTATGCCGACCTGATCACCATCTCCGGCTACGACGGCGGCACCGGCGCTTCGCCGCTGACCTCGATCAAGTACGCCGGTGCGCCGTGGGAACTGGGCCTGGCGGAAACCCACCAGACCCTGCGCGGCAACGACCTGCGCGGCAAGGTCCGGGTGCAGACCGACGGCGGCCTGAAAACCGGCCTCGACGTGATCAAGGCAGCCATCCTCGGCGCCGAGAGCTTCGGCTTCGGCACCGCGCCGATGATCGCCCTGGGCTGCAAGTACCTGCGCATCTGCCACCTGAACAACTGCGCCACCGGCGTGGCGACCCAGAACGAGAAGCTGCGCAAGGATCACTACATCGGCACCGTCGACATGGTGGTGAACTTCTTCACTTACGTCGCCGAGGAAACCCGTGAGTGGCTGGCCAAGCTTGGCGTGCGTTCCCTGGAGCAACTGATCGGCCGGACCGACCTGCTGGAGGTGCTGGAAGGCCAGACCGCCAAGCAGCATCACCTGGACCTGACCCCGTTGCTGGGCAGTGACCACATTCCGGCGGACAAGCCGCAGTTCTGCCAGGTGGATCGCAACCCGCCGTTCGACAAGGGCCTGCTGGCCGAGAAAATGGTCGAGATGGCCCGCTCGGCGATCAATGACAAGAGCGGCGCCGATTTCGCCCTGGATATCTGCAACTGCGACCGCTCCATCGGCGCACGGATCTCCGGCGAGATCGCCAGGCTCCACGGCAACCAGGGCATGGCCCAGGCGCCTATCACGTTCCGCTTCAAGGGCACTGCGGGGCAGAGCTTCGGCGTGTGGAACGCCGGCGGCCTGAACCTCTACCTGGAAGGCGACGCCAACGACTACGTGGGCAAGGGCATGACCGGCGGCAAGCTGGTGATCGTTCCGCCCAAGGGCAGCGTCTACAAGACCCAGGACAGCGCCATTATCGGCAACACCTGCCTGTACGGCGCCACCGGCGGCAAGCTGTTCGCCGCTGGCACCGCGGGTGAGCGTTTCGCCGTGCGCAACTCCGGTGCCCACACCGTGGTGGAAGGCACTGGTGATCACTGCTGCGAGTACATGACCGGTGGTTTCGTCTGCGTCCTGGGCAAGACCGGTTACAACTTCGGCTCAGGCATGACCGGCGGTTTCGCCTATGTTCTGGACCAGGACAACACCTTCGTTGACCGGGTCAACCACGAACTGGTGGAAATCCAACGGATCAGCGGCGAAGCGATGGAAGCCTATCGCAGCCACCTGCAGCGCGTGCTGAACGAGTACGTCGAGGAAACCGACAGCGAATGGGGCCGTAACCTCGCCGAGAACCTCGACGACTACCTGCGCCGTTTCTGGTTGGTCAAGCCCAAGGCTGCCAGCTTGAAGTCGTTGCTTTCCAGCACCCGTGCCAACCCGCAGTGATATGCGCCTGAAGAGTGTGATGAGGTTTTGATAATGGCTGAACGTCTGAATAACGACTTCCAGTTCATCGATGTCGGGCGCAAGGATCCGAAGAAGAAACTGTTGCGTCAACGCAAGAAAGAGTTCGTGGAAATCTACGAACCCTTCAAACCCCAGCAGTCGGCCGACCAGGCCCACCGCTGCCTGGGTTGCGGTAACCCGTACTGTGAATGGAAGTGCCCGGTGCACAACTTCATTCCCAACTGGCTCAAGCTGGTGGCCGAGGGCAACATCCTCGCCGCCGCCGAGCTGTCGCACCAGACCAACACCCTGCCGGAAGTCTGCGGCCGGGTGTGCCCGCAGGATCGCCTGTGCGAGGGTGCCTGCACCCTCAACGACGGGTTTGGCGCGGTGACCATCGGTTCGGTGGAGAAGTACATCACCGACACCGCCTTCGCCATGGGCTGGCGCCCGGACATGTCCAAGGTCAAGCCCACCGGCAAACGCGTGGCGATCATTGGCGCGGGTCCGGCAGGCCTGGGCTGTGCCGACGTGCTGGTGCGTGGCGGCGTGACCCCGGTAGTGTTCGACAAGAACCCGGAAATCGGCGGTCTGCTGACCTTCGGTATCCCCGAGTTCAAGCTGGAAAAGACTGTGCTGAGCAATCGTCGCGAAGTCTTCAGCGGCATGGGCATCGAGTTCCGCCTGAACACCGAGGTGGGCAAGGACGTGACCATGGAGCAGCTGCTCGCCGAATACGATGCGGTGTTCATGGGCATGGGCACCTACACCTACATGAAGGGCGGCTTTGCCGGTGAGGACCTGCCGGGCGTCTATGACGCGCTGGATTTCCTGATCGCCAACGTCAACCGCAACCTGGGCTTTGAAAAGTCGCCGGAAGACTTCGTCGACATGAAAGGCAAGAAGGTGGTGGTGCTGGGTGGTGGCGACACCGCGATGGACTGCAACCGCACCTCGATCCGCCAGGGCGCCAAGTCGGTGACCTGCGCCTATCGTCGTGACGAAGCCAACATGCCCGGCTCGCGCAAAGAGGTGAAGAACGCCAAGGAAGAAGGCGTGAAGTTCCTCTACAACCGCCAGCCGATTGCCATTGTCGGTGAAGACCGCGTCGAAGGCGTGAAGGTGGTCGAGACCCGTCTCGGCGAGCCGGACGCCCGTGGCCGCCGCAGCCCCGAGCCGATCCCGGGTTCTGAAGAGATCATCCCGGCCGACGCCGTGGTCATCGCCTTCGGTTTCCGTCCAAGCCCGGCGCCATGGTTCGAGCAGTTCAGCATCCAGACCGACAGCCAGGGCCGTGTCGTGGCCCCGGAACAGGGCCAGTTCAAGCACCAGACCAGCAACCCGAAGATCTTTGCCGGTGGTGACATGGTGCGCGGTTCTGATCTTGTGGTGACGGCGATCTTCGAAGGGCGCAACGCCGCCGAAGGCATCCTCGACTACCTTGGCGTTTAAGCTGCTGCGCTCGGCAATGCTGCGCGCTGCACGCCTGCGGCGCTACGCAGAAACAGACTCGGAATGCTCATTGACAGCAGTCAACTCCGCTTCCTCGTCTGTTTTCGCCTTGCCTTGCCTTCGCTCGCGACGCTTAAACAACTGCTTGTAGTCCGCGACAAATTGACCTGATACATAAAAGGCACGGCTCTTGCCGTGCCTTTTGTGTCGCGCTCTGAGAAAATGCCCCCACTTTTTTTCCGGATGCCGACATGACTGCCCTGAAGAACGACCGTTTCCTTCGTGCCCTGCTCAAGCAACCCGTAGACGTCACCCCGGTGTGGATGATGCGTCAGGCTGGGCGCTACTTGCCTGAATACCGCGCCAGCCGTGCCAACGCCGGTGACTTCATGAGCCTGTGCATGAACCCGGCGTTCGCTTGCGAAGTCACGCTGCAGCCTCTGGACCGCTATCCACAGCTGGATGCGGCGATCCTCTTCTCCGACATCCTGACCATCCCCGATGCCATGGGCCAAGGCCTGTACTTTGAAACCGGCGAAGGCCCGCGCTTCAAGAAAGTGGTCAGCACCCTGGCCGACATCGAAGCCCTGCCGATCCCCGATCCGCACAAGGACCTGGGCTATGTAATGGATGCGGTCAGCACCATTCGTCGCGAACTCAACGGCCGTGTGCCGTTGATCGGTTTCTCCGGCAGCCCCTGGACCCTGGCCACCTACATGGTCGAAGGCGGCTCCTCCAAGGACTTCCGCAAGTCCAAGGCCATGCTCTACGACAACCCGCAAGCCATGCACCTGCTGCTGGACAAGCTGGCCCAGTCGGTCACCGCGTACCTGAACGGGCAGATCCGTGCCGGCGCGCAGGCGGTGCAGATCTTCGACAGCTGGGGCGGCAGCCTCTCGGCGGCGGCCTACCAGGAGTTCTCCCTGGCCTACATGCGCAAGATCGTCAGTGGCCTGATCCGCGAACACGACGGGCGCAAGGTTCCGGTGATCCTCTTCACCAAGGGCGGCGGCCTGTGGCTGGAAAGCATTGCCGATGCCGGCGCGGACAGCCTGGGCCTGGACTGGACCTGTGACATCGGCGAAGCCCGCCGCCGGGTCGGCAGCAAGGTATCGCTGCAAGGCAACATGGACCCTACCGTGCTCTACGCCAACCCGCAGGCGATCCGCAGCGAAGTTGCGCGCATCCTCGCCAGCTACGGCAAGGGCAGCGGCCACGTGTTCAACCTGGGCCACGGCATCACTCCGGAAGTGAAACCGGAGCACGCCGGAGCCTTCCTGGAAGCGGTGCACGAGTTGTCGGCGCAATACCACGAATAAGCGCCCCCATAAAAAACGCCCGGCACCTGCCGGGCGTTTTCATTGGCGGACACTTTTTGCAGGAGCCAGCTTGCTGGCGAAAGGGCCCTCAAGACCTGCGCCTGCCTGGCGGAGCACTTCGCCGGCAAGCCTGCTCCTACAAAGGGGGGAGTTTGGCGAGTTTCATGGCGATCAACAGGGCTCCGATCAGCAAGGCGCCGATAAACAGGCCGATGCCGTTCCAACCCGCCAGGTGCCAGAACACCCCGCCGGCGGTGCCGGCGATGCTCGAGCCGGCGTAGTAGCTGAACAGGTACAGCGACGATGCCTGGCCCTTGGCCTTGGTGGCGCGACGGCCGATCCAGCTGCTGGCCACCGAGTGGGCACCGAAGAAGCCGAAGGTGAACAGCAGCATGCCGATCAGCACCAGGGACAGCGGGGTCAGCAGGGTCAGGGCGATCCCCGCCAGCATCAGCACGATGGTGCCCCAGAGCACCCGGCGCCGGCCCAGCTGGTCGGCCAGGGCGCCGATCTTCGCCGAGCTGTAGATGCCCGAGAGGTACACCACCGACAGCATCCCGACCCAGGCCTGGCTCAGTTGGTAGGGCTCGGCCAGCAGGCGGTAGCCGATGTAGTTGAACAGGGTGACGAAGGCCCCCATCAGCAGGAAACCTTCGAGGAACAGCCAGGGCAGGCCGGCATCGCGAAAGTGCATGGCAAAGCCGTCCAGCAGGCTGCGCGGGTGCAGCGAACGGGGGCGGAAATTGCGTGATTCGGGAAGGATGCGCCAGAACACCGCGGCAGCGATCAGTGCCAGGCCGCCGATCACCAGCATCGCCGTGTGCCAGCTGACGAAGTCGATCAGCACCCCGGTGATCAGTCGCCCGCTCATGCCGCCGATGGCGTTGCCACCGATGTACAGGCCCATGGCCAGGCCGATGTGCTGGGGGTGGATCTCCTCGCTCAGGTAAGTCATGGCCACCGCTGCCAGCCCGCTCAGGGACAGGCCCACCAGCGCGCGCATCAGCAGCACCCCGTGCCAGCTCGGCATCAGCGCACTGGCGATGGTGCACAGGGCGGCGGCCAGCAAGGCGGCGACCATCACCGGCTTGCGACCGATGCGGTCGGAAACCGGCCCGGTGATCAACAACCCGATGGCCAGCATGCCGGTGGCGACCGAGAGAATCAGGCTGCTCTGGGCGGCATTGATGGAAAAGTCCCGGGACAGCAGCGGCATCATCGGCTGTACGCAATACAGCAGGGCGAAGGTGGCAAAACCGCCGGAGAACAGCGCCAGCACGGTGCGCATGAACATCGGCGTGCCTTTTTCGATATAGGCCTCGTTGAGCTGGGCGACCACCTCGTCCAGGGGCGTGGCAGGGGGTTCGTGGGCGGAGGGGGCAACAGCGGCAACAGCGGATTTCACGGGGGACCTCGGGGGGAACGCAGCCGGTCAGGCAATGGAAAAAGCATATAGCTGGCTAATGATTCTTTCCAATATATTGTTCGACCTGTTTGATAGGTTTTAAGACTTAATGAGGCCCTCATGGAACTGCGTCACCTGCGCTACTTCATCGCTGTCGCCGAAGAACTGCATTTTGGCCGTGCAGCCCAGGTGCTGGGCATCTCCCAACCGCCCCTGAGCCAGCAGATCCAGGCGCTGGAGCAGGAGGTGGGGGCGCGCCTGTTCGAACGCACCAATCGTCGGGTCGAGCTCAGCGAGGCTGGGCGCCTGTTCCTGGAAGAGGCGCGGCTGGTACTGGCCCAGGTGGATAAGGCGGCGGACGTGGCGCGGCGTGCGCAGCTGGGCGAGCTGGGGGAACTGAAGATCGGCTTCACCTCGTCGGCGCCCTTCAATTCGACCATTCCCCAGGCGATCTTCGCCTTTCGCCAGCGCTTTCCCGCGGTACACCTCAAGCTCAAGGAGATGAGCAGCACCCAGGTGGCCGAGGCCCTGGTGGACCAGGCGATCCAGGTCGGCATCATGCGGCCCTTGCCCCTGCCGGATTCGCTGTCGGTGGTGGAGCTGCTGCGCGAGCCGCTGGTGGCGGTGCTCAGTTCCAAGCACCCGCTGGCCAGTGGCAGTGAAGAGGGGCTGCACCTGGCGGAGCTGGCCCATGAGCCCTTTGTGTTTTTCCCCCGCAGCTATGGCAGCGGCCTGTATGCGCAGTTGCTGAGCCTGTCCCGGGATGCCGGCTTTACCCCGCATTTCGCTCAGGAGGCGGCGGAAGCCATGACCATCATCGGCCTGGTGGCGGCGGGGTTGGGGGTGTCGGTGCTGCCGGCGTCCTACCAGCGCATGCGCATCGACGGCGTGGTCTATCGCCGCCTGCTGGACCCGGCGGCGATGTCGGCGGTGTGGCTGGTGCAGCGCAAGGATCAGGCGTCGCCCATGGCCAAGGCCTTTGTCGAGCTACTGACGCGCAAGACCGGGGCTACGCCCTGAGGGGCTGTTGGGCCGCACCGGGGCTTGCAGGTTCACCAGGTCGCCGCGCAGGGCCACTCCGGCCATCAGTACCCCGGCATGGCATTCGTAGGTGTTGAGGTCCTTGCGCACGTGGTGCTTGTAGTAGCTGACGATATTGGTCACCGCGTTGGCGCCGACCCGCTTGGCCGCGGCTTGCAGGGTGATCAGGGCCGACTGCAGGGCCCATTCGCAGGCGGCGATATCGCTCTTGTTGAAAGCGTTGGTCTTCTTGTTGGTGGTGACTTCGGTGAGCCGCACCTGGAGCACCGGCGGAAGTGGGTTGCCGGCCAGATGGAAGCTCACGCTGCCATCCAGGCGCCCGGCGCGCTCGGCGTCGGCCACGACTTTCTCGAAGGGCATGTACATCAGGTTGGTGGCCTGGCTGGCGGGGCTCAGGGCCGTTAGCAGGGCCAGGGCAATCAGTGCTTTCACTTGCATGGTCGGCTCCTTGACGGACGTGAAAGGGGCGCCACTGTCACGCCGGCCGATGCCCGATCGCGCCACTTGGCTCCCGCAGGCGGCGGTGACCCGGCCTGCTGTTGCGAGTGTAGACGGCGATTGGCGCGCTTCCGGAAAAATCCCGGAAACGAAAAGGGCGCCCCAGGCGCCCTTTTCGTTGTCAGTCGCAGGTCACTGGACCTTGGACAGATCCCCGCGCAGCGCGACGCCAGCCATGATGGCGCCGGCATGGCACTCATAGGTGGTGGCGTCCTTGCGCTCGTGGCTCTTGTAGAAGCTGGCAATGTCGGTCACGGCGTTGGCGCCGACTTTCTTCGCCGCTTCATGCAGGGTGATCAGTGCCGACTGCAAGGCCCACTCGCAGGCCACCTGGTCGGCCTTGCCGAAGGCATTGGTCTTCTTGTTGGTCACGGCGCCGGGGCTCAGCACGCTGACCTTGCCGGCCGGCTTGTTGCCCGCCAGGTAGAACTTCACGCTGCCGTCGATCTTGCCGGTGCTGATGGCCTCGGCCACGACCTTGTCGAAGGGCAGATACAGGGTGGTATCGCGGGCCTGGCTGACGCCGGGCAGGGTGCACAGCAGCAGGGTGGCGGTGGCCGCCAGTGTCTTCAAACGCATCGCATTCTCCATGACATCAAAGGGGGTGAAGCAGCCCTGTGACCAGGGTCACAGGGAAGGGCTCATTGTGCGGCCGGGAAGCTCTTGGCCGCGGCATCCGACAGCTGTTGCGCGGCCCGCTCGTTCTGGTTGTCCCGCAGTTCGCGCAGGATTCCCTTGTCCAGCAGGCGCACCCAGCGGATGTAGTTCTTGTGGATCTTGCCGTCCTTGTAGTCCATGTCGCGGCTGTCGCGGTAGACGATCTTGTAGTAGCTGGCGGAGTACTGGATATCGATCTCCGCGTGGAACTGTTGACGCACGGTGATCTCGGCCTGGATCAGCTCCGGGCTGATGCGCTGTACGGTCCACTTGCGGGCTACGAGGTTCTTCAGGATCGCCTGCTTGACCTGCTCCTGGTCGGCCTGGATGGTGGCCGGGAGCACCCGGTTGGGGGTGTACATGCGCTTGCTGGTACAGGCGGTGACGCTCAGCAGGGCAAGGACGATGAGGGTGGCGCGAAACAGGGAAGACATTCCATTTCTCCAGTGAGGTGAGGCATCAGGACCAGCGGCGGAAGATCAACGAGGTGTTGACGCCGCCAAAGGCAAAGTTGTTGTTCATCACGTATTCGTGGCTCATGGCGCGAAAGCCTCCCTGCAGGTAGTCCAGCTCGCCGCAGCGGGGGTCGACCTGATCCAGGTTGCAGGTGTGCACATAGAGGTCGCGGTTGAGCATCTCGATGCTGAACCAGGATTCCAGCGCGCCGCAGGCGCCCAGGGTGTGGCCGAGGAAACTCTTCTGCGAACTGATGGGCATGCGGCTGCCGAACAGGCTGCTGGTGGCCAGGGTCTCGGCGATGTCGCCCTGCTCGGTGGCGGTGCCATGGCCGTTGACGTAGCCGATGGCCTCCGGGGCCAGGGCCCCATCCTCCAGCGCCAGCTCCATGGCCCGGCGCATGGTGCTCTGTTCGGGGCGGGTGGTGTGCTGGCCGTCGGCGTTGCTGCCGAAGCCGACGATTTCCGCGTGGATGCGCGCGCCACGGGCCAGGGCGTGCTCCAGCTCCTCGAGCACCAGCATGCCGCCACCTTCGCCGATCACCAGGCCGTCACGGCCGCTGTCGTAGGGGCGCGGGCTGGTGTGCGGCGCATCGTTCTTCAGGCTGGTGGCATACAGCGCGTCGAACACCATGGCTTCGGTGGGGCACAGTTCCTCGGCGCCGCCGGCGAGCATCAGCGGCAGGCGGCCGAACTTGATCGCCTCATAGGCGTAGCCGATGCCCTGGCTACCGCTGGTGCAGGCGCTGGAGGTAGGGATCAGGCGCCCGGTCAGGCCGAAGAAGATGCTGATATTGGCGGCGGTGGTGTGGGGCATCATGCGCACGTAGGAGTTGGCGTTGAGCCCCTCGGCCACCGAGTTGAGCAGCATGTTGCCGAAGGCCTTGATCTCGTCGGTGCTGCCGGTGGAAGAACCACAGGCCACGCCCATGCGTCCGTCCTTGATCGACGGGTCGCCCAGCAGCCCGGCGTCGGCCAGGGCCTGCTCGGCGGCGCCCACGGCCAGGCGCGAAACCCGGCCCATGCTGCGCAGCTGCTTGCGGGTCCAGTGCCCGGGCACCTGGAAGTCATCGATGGGGCCGGCCAGGCGGGTGTTGAGTTCGCTGAACCTGTCCCACTCGTCCATGCGCCGGATGCCGCTGCGGTTGGCGGCAAAGCGCTCGGCGATGCTGGCCCAGTCGCTGCCCAGGGAGGTGATGCCGGCCATGCCGGTGACGACCACACGTTTCATCAGCACAGGCCCCCGTTCACCGACAGCACCTGGCGAGTGATGTAGGACGCTTCGGCGGACATCAGGAAATTCACCGCGCCGGCCACCTCTTCCGGGGTGCCCATGCGCTGCGCGGGAATCATTTTCAGCAGTTCTTCCACCGGCACGTTTTCATCCAGCATGGCGGTGTCGATCAGCCCCGGGGCCACGCAGTTGACGGTGATCTTGCGCTTGCCCAGCTCGATGGCCAGGGCCTTGGCGGCGCCGATCACGCCGGCCTTGGAGGCGCTGTAGTTGACCTGGCCACGGTTGCCGATCAGCCCCGAGACCGAGGTGATGCAGACGATGCGCCCGGCTGCGCGGCGGCGGATCATGGGCATCATCACCGGGTGCAGGACATTGTAGAAACCGTCGAGGTTGGTGCGCAGCACCTGGTCCCAGTCCTCTTCGCTGAGGGCCGGGAAGGCGCCGTCGCGGGTCAGGCCGGCGTTGAGCACCACGCCGTAATAGGCGCCATGGGCTTCGACATCGGCCTCCAGGGCAGCCCGGCAGGCCTCCCGGTCCGATACATCGAATTGCAGGACGCGGGCGCTGCGGCCCAGGGCCTGGACTTCGCCCCTGACGGCTTCGGCTTCGGTGCGGCCGCTGCGGCAGTGCAGCACCAGGTCATACCCGGCCCGGGCCAGACGCAGGGCGATGGCACGGCCGATGCCACGGCTGGAGCCGGTGACCAGTACGGAGTCAGTCATGACGGTGTTCCTGTAGAAGAGGCAGGTGTTTCATGCAAGTAGTCGGCGGCCTGTGGCGGACGGAACACGTTCAGGCGCGCGCTGGCGGTGATGCCGGGGCCACTGAGGTGGCACTCGAACACGCCCATGCCGTTGTCGTCTTCCAGAGAGCGCAGGGCATGGATTTCCAGGAGGCTGCCAACGGGGAAGTGCTCGACATTGCATTCGAATTTGCGGGTGCCCAGAAGAAAGCCCAGCTCCACCGGCAAGCCTTGCTGGCGGGCGCGGCAACCGGCGTAGGCGGCCACGCTCTGGGCCATCAGCTCGACGCCGACCCAGGCCGGCAGGCTGCCGTCGGGGCGGTTGAACAGGCCACCGGGGCGAACTTCGAGGCGGGTGCGGATCTGTTCTTCATCAAAGGCCAGGACCTGATCGATGAGGATCATGTCCCCGGCGTGGGGCAGCAACTCGGCGAGCGGCCAGTCAATCATGGGGCGTCTCCGATAATCAGGCTGACGTTGTTGCCGCCGAAGGCGAAGGAATTGCTCATCAGGCGGCGCGGTGCGTGGGGGGCCAGGCGATCGTCCGGGGTGACCCAGCGCAGTGGCGGCAAGGCCGGGTCGGCCTGGGCATCCCAGACATGGGGCGGCAGCGCCAGGCCGGGGTTGTCGGTACTCAGGGCCAGCCAGCAGAACGCCGCCTCCAGGGCCCCGGCGGCCCCCAGGGTATGGCCGCTCATGGGTTTGGTCGAAGAGCAGGGCACGCCTTCGGGGAACAGCTGGGCCACGGCCAGGCTTTCCATCGCGTCGTTGTGCTGGGTGGCGGTGCCGTGCAGGTTCAGGTAGTCGATCTGTTGTGGCTGCAGGCCGGCGCTGCGCAAGGCCAGGCTCATGGCCTGCAGGGCGCCGCGGCCATCGGGGGCCGGGGCGGAAATATGGTAGGCGTCGGAGCTGGCGCCACCGCCCAGCAGGGCAATAGGGGCGTCGCCGGCAGGCTCCCGGCTCATGAGGAACAGCACCGCCGCTTCACCGATGTTGATCCCGTCGCGGTTGCGGGAAAACGGGTTGCAGCGTTGCCCGGAGACCGCCTCCAGGGCTGTGAAACCATTGAGGGTCAGCTTGCACAGGCTGTCGACCCCGCCGCACAGCACGGCGTCGCACAGGCCCAGATCGAGCAGGCGCCGGGCACTGATCAGGGCCCGGGCGCTGGAGGTACAGGCGGTGGAAATCACATAGGCCGGGCCGCAGAGTTGCAGCCATTGGGCGAGGAAGTTCGCCGGCGCGCTGAGCTCCTGCTGACGGTAGTCGTAGCCCGCCGGGAATTGCCGGTCCTGCAGGTAACGGGCGATGCCCCGGCTGGCTTCGTCGATGCCCGACGTGCTGGTGCCCAGGACGATGCCGATGCGGCCATGGCCGTAGCGCTGGATGGCCTGCTGGATGTCGCCTTCGATCTGCCGGGTGGCCTCCAGCAACAGCTGGTTGTTGCGGCTGTTCTGGGCTTCGAGGCCCGCCGGCATGCCCGCCAGCGGGCTGCGCACTGCCGCCACCGGCAAGGTGCGCTCGGGCACCCAGTGGCTTTCGTCGCGCATGCCCGAACAGTCGCCGGCAAACAGGCTGCGGGCGACTTCCTGGCGATTGCGGCCCAGGGCGCAGATCACCCCGAGGGCGTTGAGGTAAGCCGTCATGGCGTGGCCTCGGTGCTCAGAGCCGTGATGTGGTAGTGCGGGCCTTGGGGCAGGTTCAAGGTGAAATCCAGAGCGTGTTGATAGTCGACTCGCCAGCGCGGGCCGAGGGTACGTTGGGCGCCCTGTTGCCGGGCGTGCGGATAATTGGCCTGCAGTTCGGCCACAGGCGTCAGGGCGAACAGCAGGGCCGCGAACAGCTCCCGGGCCTCCGGGTTGGGTGGCAGCAGGCCGTCGGCCTGCCAGTGTCCGCCCACCAGGCGCTGACGGGCCTGGGGAATGCCCAGCGGGTCCATCAGCGACCAGCGCAGGTCCGGGCCTTCGGCCTGGATCACCAGCAGCCAGTCCTGGCGCTGGTCCTGAAGCTGGCGCTGTACGTGGAGCTGCAACGGCAGCACCAGTGAGGGCGTGCGCTCGGGCAGCGGAGCCTGACTGACGCAAGCGCTCAGCAACAGGACACAACCGAGCAGCAGGGCACGGATCATTCGGACGGACCTTCCTCGGCAACAGGGGGAGCGAGCGGCTTGCGGGCCACCACATTGACCAGGGTTTCCTCGCGCTGGCCCACCGGCGGCGGCTGGCGCAGGCCGAAGCGCTCCAGCAGGCCGAAGTCCTTGGCGCGACTCCACCACAGGTAGGGATAAGACACGTTCTGCGGGCCGAATTCAAAGCCCTGCTGACGAATCATCTGCAGGTACTGGGCGGCGCTTTTCTGCACATGCATCGGATGGCGGAACAGCCAGCGGATCACCCAGGTGTCGATATAGGCCTCGGTGGATTCGGCAAACAGCAGGTAACCCCCGGGCTTGAGCACCCGGTAGAACTCGGCCAGGGCTTTTTCCTGTTCCACCAGGTGGTGGAAGGTCTGGTGGCAGAACAGCAGGTCGACGCTGGCGTCGGCCAGTTCCAGGGTCGCGCAGTCGCTGCCGATCAACTCCACCTGCATCTGCTGGCGCCGGGCTTCCTCGGCGCTGAGCTTGAGGCTGTGGGGGTCGGCGTCCAGGCCGATCAGGCGCTGCGGGGCGAACACCTGGCGCAGGTACTGGAACGACTTGCCCTGGCCGCAACCGGCGTCCAGCAACACCGGATGCCGGGGCAGTTCGCCATCGAACAGCGAGCGCAGGTCATTGATCGCCACCCGCAGCACATGGTGCTGCCACGTGTGGCTGCGCAGGAACCAGAAGCCGAAGCGGGTTTCCTCGACGTAGCTGTCACTCAGGTACTGGCTGGTTTGCTCACTCATGCGCGGTCCCTCGCACAGACTTCCGAGAGGGCCTTGAGCCGGCGCTTGGGCTCGCTGACGAAAGGGTTGCGTTCATCCCAGGCATAACCGGCGAGGATCGAGCTGATCATGCGGCGGATTTCCGGGGAACTGCCCGGATGGTAGATCACGTCCTGGAAAGTACCGGCGTACCAGCCCTCGACGTAGCAGCGGAAGGTGTCCACGCCGCGTTTCAGCGGTTCGGCGAACTCCGTCGCCCAGTCGACGCCCTGGCCCTGCAACTGCCGGTGCAACACGGCGGCGGCCATGCTCGCGGAACGCATGGCGATGGTCACCCCGGAAGAGAACACCGGGTCGAGGAATTCCGCGGCGTTGCCCAGCAGGGCGAAGCCCGGGCCATGCAGGGTGCTGACGTTGGCCGAGTAGCCGCCGATGGTCCGTGCCGGGGTGTCCCACTCGGCGTATTGCAGCACCTTGGCCAGGCTCGGGGTTTCGCTGATGAAGCCCCGCAGGCAGGCGTCCAGGTCGCCATCGCGCCCGGCGAAATGCTCTTGGGCGGCCACCACCCCTACCGAGCAGCGGCCGTTGCTGAAGGGGATGCTCCAGAACCAGATGTCGCGGTGCTCGGGGTGGGTGGTGATGAGGATCTTGTTGCGGTCGAAGTGCTCGCAGTCGATGCGGTCTTCGACATGAGTGAACACCGCTCGGCGTACCGGAAAGTTCGACGGCGCTTCCAGTTCCAGCAGGCGCGGCAGGACCCGGCCGTAGCCGCTGGCGTCGAGGATGAAGTCGGCTTCGATGCGGTACTGGCTGCCGTCTTCACGGCGGCAGTCGAGCTGCGGCAAGGGCCGCTCCACCTCCACCGCGACAATCTCTTCGCCGTAGCGGATCTCCACCCCTTGCAGGGCGGCCTGGTCGGCCAGCAGCTTGTCGAAGTCGGCGCGCTGCACCTGGAAGGTGGTGGGCTTGCCATTGCTGAAGGTGTCGCCGAAATCGAAGGTGCTGTAGTGCTCGCCCCAGGCGAAGGCCGCGCCGTTCTTGAGCTGGAAGCCGGCGGCTTGCACCGCCTCCAGCATCCCGGCTTCCTCGACGAAATCCAGGCAGTGGGACAGCAGGCTTTCACCGATGGAGAAACGCGGGAAATGTTGCCGCTCGACGATCAGCACGTCGTGGCCCTGGCGCTTGAGTAGCGCGGCCGCGATGGCCCCCGAGGGGCCGGCACCGATCACCACGACTTGGCGACGTTCCATTTCAACTGTTGGCACTGGGGCTCCTTGCCGGTTTGGCGATGTTCAGGTTCAAGGGGGCAGCGTGGGGCGCCGCCTGGGGAGTTCGGTGCATTCCGGCCAGGGCCGGCAGCAGGGTGGCGATCAGGCCCATGAGCATCAGCGCGAAGTACAGCGCCGGGCTGATCAACTGTTGTTGCAGCAGCAGGTTGAGAAAGACGATCTCGCTCAAGCCGCGAATGTTCAGCAGCAGGCTTTCCCGCCAGCGGCTGGCGCCGGTAAAGGAAGCGCCGGCCCAGCCCAGGCCCAGCCAGTTGCCCAGCAGCTTGCTGGCAATCGGCAACAGCAGCAGGGCCGCCAGTTGCACCCAGCCGAGGCTGCCCATGGCGCTGTGCACATCGATCTGCACGATGCCGAAGGTCAGGATCAGCGGGATGGCGATGTAGGTCTGCAAGCGGTTCATCCAGGCAGCCTGTAACGGCAGCACCAGCGCCAGCTTGAGGGCGGCCATGCACAGCAGGTAGCCGATGCCGAAGATCAGCGCATTGAGCCGGTAGTGCTCGGCCACCACCAGCAGGCCGAAAAAGCCCAGGCTGTAGAGCAGCGGCTGGCGCAGGCCCAGGCCGCGCAGCACCAGGGGCAGGCAGGCACCGGCCAGGGGCAGCAGCAGGCTGCTCAGGTGCAGGCTGCCCTGGGCCAGGGCGAACAGGCTCCAGCAGGTCAGGTCGATGAGGATCGCGGTCTGCACCAGGCGCCGGGTGGCGGCGGGCGGGTACTGGATGTGCCGCAGGTACAGGTAGAGCACCGGGATCGCGGTGATGGCGAACAGCAGGCCGACCGCCAGGGAGCTGATCCAGGGTTGCGCCGGCAGTAGCCAGAAGGCGGTGGCCAGGCCGCAGGCGAAGGGAATGCCAAAGCTCGGCACGGCGATCTTCAGGCTCTGGCGGTCCAGGCGCAGGTCGATCACGTCACTGAGGATATGCCCCAGCAGCAAGGCAAAGCTCAGGCTGTACAGATGCTTGAGCCACTGCGGCGAAACCAGCTGCGCACCACTTAGCTGCCAGTGCGGTTCGATCCACAGCAGCATCAGCAGCGGCAGGCCGAAGGTCGCCAGCAGCAGCTGGCTGACAATCGGGATCAGGCCCAGGCGCCGGCCGATGTGGGTGGCCAGGGCAAACAGCGCCAGGGCCAGTAGCCAGAACAGCAGGGTCAGCATGCTGCACGCTCTGCGTCGGGCGCCGGATGCGGCCTGTGGCCGGCCCAGGGCGCGAGGATGAAGCTGAAGGCCAGCCCCAGGCTGACCGCCAGGCCGAAGTTGCTCACCGCCGGGGTGCTGGAAATGGCCAGCAGGCCGAACGACAGCCAGGTGGTCAGCGCCGCCAGCAGCGTGCCCAGCAGGCTCACCGCGGCGCCGCCGATCTGCTCGCGCATGAGGATCGCGTAGTCGACGCTGATGGCCGTCACCAGCAGCAGGCCGAACAGGCTGAACAGGGTCAGGGGCTGGCCCAGCCAGCCGAGGCTGGCCAGGCTGCACAGGGCTGCCAGCAGGGGCAGGGCCACCAGGCGCAAGGCGCCGCCGAGGCCGAAGGGCAGGATCAACAGCAGCACGATCAGCACGCAGGAGGCCAGCTTGAGTTCGGCGGCGCTGACCTGGGTGGCGGCGAATACCCGGTTCAGCTCACCCAGGCGGTCCACCAGTTGCACCCCTGGCAGATCATCGGCCTGGATTCGCAGCAGGGCGGCATCGTTCAGCCCCTGCAGGCTGACCATGGCGGCCACGCCGTTGGAGTTGGCTCCCAGCCACAGCGGGCGATAGGGCTCGGCCAGCGGCCCGGAAAGCGCGGCGTCGAGGTCTTCCACCGGCAATTGCTGCAGCTGTTCCAGCTCCGCTTGCAGGGCGGCCAGGGGCACCCCCAGGTCCAGCAGCGGCTGCCAGAAACGCGGCAGCTGCTTGAGGGCTTCGCGCACCTGCTGTTGTTCGGTCGGTTGGCTGAGCAACTGGTTCAGCGACAGGTAGCCCTTGAGCTTGCCCAGGTTCACCAGCTGTTGCAGGCGCAGGTCCAGGGCCTCCAGGCGCTCCAGCAACTGCTGCTGATCGGTGGCGCGCACCAGGAAGAACTGGCTGGTGGGCTGATAGCCGGTGATCCGCGCAATGGCCTGGGCTTCCTGCAGCAGTTGCGGCGGTGCACCGACCCATTGGCGGATGTCGTTCTTGCTCTCGAGCTGCCACAGGCCGGCGGCGCAGAACAGCGCCAGCAGTACCAGCAGCACCGGGCTGGGCACATGCTTGAGCAAGGCCGCGCGGGCCTGCAGCAGGGCTTGGGCCACTTGCAGCGGCCATTGCGCCGGGCGCAGTTGCACCCCCTTGAGCAGTGCCGGCAGCAGGCACACCGCCGCCAGGTAGGCGCCCACCAGGCCGGCGGCGGAGAACACGGCAATCTGGGTCAGGGCCGGGAACGGGGTCCAGGCCAGGGCCAGGTAGCCGATGCAACTGGTGGCCAGGCTCAGGCTCAGCCCCGGCAGGGTCAGGCGCAGGGCCGGCCAGCTGCGCCAGGGTTTCAGGCTCCAGCTCTTGGACAGGTAGTGCAGGGGGTAGTCGACGGCCACGCCGATCAGGCTCGAACCCAGCACCAGGGTCATGACGTGCATGCGGCCGAACAGCGCCACGCAGGCCACGGCGCCGAACAGCATGCCCACCAGCACCGGGACGAAGGCCAGCAGGGCACGCCAGCGGCGGAAGGCCAGCAGCAACAGCAAAAGGATGCCCAGGGTGGCGCCGCCGCCGACCCAGGTGATTTCCCGGGTGGCCTGTTGCTGGCCGTTGGCGGCGTACAGCAAACCGCTGGCGGCCAACAGTTGTACCTGTTGCTGGCTGGCCTGCTCACGGCTGTGGCGCAGCAGGTCAGCCACTTGCAGAGGCAGTTGCATGTCGAAGGCGTTGCCGCCGGTGCGGGCCCGCAGCAATGCCCAGTGCTGGCCGTCGGCCTCGGCCACCAGGGCGCCGCTGCCGATGTCCAGCTGCACCGCGCCGTGTTGCGGCTGGCTGTTCTGGATACGCCCGGTCAGGCCCAGCCAGTCATCCTGGCTGGGCACCAGGGTAAAGCCGCCGAACGGGTCGAACAGGCTCTGCACCCGTTGCTGGATAAACGTCTGGGGCTGCTGGGCCAGTTGCTCGCGATCCTTGGCCCCGAGCATCGCCAGGCGGCCCTGCAACAGTTGCTGGCGCAGCGCCGGCAGGTCGGCCTGGAGGTTCCACTGGACCTTCTCGAACAACCCGCTGGCCTGCCATTGCTCGGCCAGTTGCCGGGCCATGGCCACTGCCTGCTGACGTTCGGCATGCCCCACCAGCACCAGGATTTCCCGGTTCAGCGGTTCCTGCATGCGTTGCTCGGCCTGTTGCTCCAGGGCATCCGGGGCGGTGCCGGGTACCAGTTCCATGAGGTTGGCCGACAGCGGCGCGCCATGGCGCCATTGCCAGGCACCGAGGGCCAGGACCAGGGTCAGCAGAATCAGGAAAAACCGCGGCAGCCAGCGTTCACTCGGCAAAGTCATGTTGCTCCGTTTCACTGAGCGGCTGGGCGCTGCTGCTGTCCTGCATGATCAGCAGGGTGCGGTCGCCCTGGGCTTCCAGCAGTTCGATGCGCTGCACCAGCTCGCCGCCGTCGATGTTGATCTGGTTGAAGATCTGTTTCAGCAGCAGGGAACGGGGGATCAGTTGCAACTGCCAGTTCTGCGCGCTGCCTTGCAGCTTGAGTTCGAAGTCCCGCTGCAGGCCGCTGCTGTCGCCTTGCAGCACAGCGAGGAACAGGCGGTTCTGCTCGGCCCCGGCGCTCTTGCCGGGAAGCATCTGCCAGCCGCCATCGCGCCGGGCGATGCCCTGGGCAGTGATGCGGTAGTCCTGTTGCAACGGGGTCTGCAGCAGCCACAGCAGGCCGTGGTTTTTCGCCAGGACAAAGTGGCCCTTGCTGGTCAATGGCTGGGGCAGGGCCCGCAGGTGTTTTTCCTGGATGAAACGACCGTGGATCACCTCCGGCCGCGACAGTTGATCGCTCAACTGTTGCAGGTCGAAGGCCTGGGCCAGCCCCGGCACACACCAGAGCACCAAGAGCGTGGGCGCGAGCTTGCTCGCGAACCGCCGCACCACGGTACGCAGCCTCATGCAGCTGGCAGGCAGACCGACCCTCTTGGCGAGCAAGCTCGTTCCTACCTTCATGGCAAGGCCCTCGCGACGGCATCGGTGAAGACCTTGGGCGAGGCCAGTTGCATTTCCCGGCTGGCGATCTCCACGGCCACCTGCACCGAGCTGGCGCGGGTCATGCGCTCGCCCGTGGCCTGGTCGGTGATCAGGTAGTTGATCTTCAGCCGGCTTTCCCACTCCACCAGGCTGGCGCGCACGTTCAGGGTCTGGCCGAACACCGCGCCGCGCACGTAGCGCAGTTGCAGGTCGATCACCGGCCAGGCGTAGCCGGATTCGAGCATCTGCTGGTAGTTGTGGCCGAGCTTGTCCAGCAGGGCGCAGCGGGCGACCTCCAGGTATTT
Organism: Pseudomonas sp. NFPP12; assembly: GCF_900103205.1. Lineage (NCBI taxonomy): Bacteria > Pseudomonadati > Pseudomonadota > Gammaproteobacteria > Pseudomonadales > Pseudomonadaceae > Pseudomonas > Pseudomonas sp. NFPP12. Next base: position 308,577 of record NZ_FMWW01000006.1, on the reverse strand, counting down.
GACGTAATGCCCGTGCCAGACGACGTGCATGGTGTCGACGTCGAAGAAGGGCACCTGGATCTGGGTGTCGGCGTGGATCACTCCCTTGCTACGCATGCAGCCTCCAGTGTTGTTCGGCGATGCGTTGCAGGCACAGGCGCAGTTCGTGCTCCAGGGCGCGGTCTTCGATCACCGGTGCGAAGTCCTCGGCCAGTTGCCGGTGCATGGCATCCAGGGCTGGTGGCAAAGGCCGGGCATCGGCTTCCTGGCCGCGCAGCCAGACCCCCTGGTTGGCCGCCAGCAAGGTGGCGGCGGCCACTTGTTCGGTGAGCTCCAGCACGCGGATCGCGTCCCGGGCGGCGATGGTGCCCATGCTCACCTTGTCCTGGTTGTGGCACTCGGTGGAGCGCGAGAACACGCTGGCCGGCATGGTGTTTTTCAGGGCCTCGGCGGTCCAGGCGCTGGCGCCGATCTGCACCGCCTTGAAGCCGTGGTTGAGCATGGCGCGCTCGGCGCTGGCGCCGGAAAGGTTGCTCGGCAGGCCGTGGTTGTAGCGCACGTCCACCAGCAGGGCCAGTTGCCGGTCCAGCAGGTCGGCGACGTTGGCCACCAGGTTCTTCAGGCTGTCCATGGCGAAGGCGATGTGCCCGCCATAGAAGTGCCCGCCGTGCAGCACGCGCTCGGCCTCGGCGTCGATGATGGGGTTGTCGTTGGCGCTGTTGAGCTCGGTCTCGATGAAACCGCGCAGCCAGTTCAGGCTGTCGGCCAGCACCCCCAGCACATGGGGGGCGCAGCGCAGCGAGTAGCGGTCCTGCAGGCGATGCAGGGGCGCGGTTGGCGCGTCGATGGCCAGGTCCTGGCGTAGCCAGGCGGCCACTTGCATCTGCCCCGGGTGCGGCTTGGCGGCGAACAGGCGTTCGTCGAAATGTTCCGGATTGCCCTGCAGGGCCACCACGTTGAGGGCGGTGATACGGGTCGCCAGGCGCAGCAGGTAGTCGGCCCGGGCAAAGGCCAGGCAGGCCAGCCCGGTCATTACCGCGGTGCCGTTCATCAGCGCCAGGGCTTCCTTGGGCCGCAGCACCAGGGGTTCCCAGCCCAGCTCGCGATGCACGTCGGCGGACTCACGCCGCTCGCCGCGGAACATCACCTCGCGTTCCCCGGACAGGGTGGCCGCCACATAGGACAACGGCGTCAGGTCGCCGCTGGCGCCCACCGAGCCCTCTTCCGGGATCAGCGGCAGGATGTCCTGGTCGAGGAAGGCCTGCAGGCGCTCCAGCAGTTCCACGCGCACCCCGGAAACCCCGTGGCACAGCGACTGCAAGCGCGCCGCCAGCACCGCGCGGGTTGCCTGGGCGTCCAGCAGCTTGCCCAGGCCGCAACCGTGGAAGGTGTACAGATGGCGCGGCAGCGCCTCGACGTGCTGCAGCGGCACCGCCACCACGCAAGAGTCGCCGTAGCCGGTGGTCACGCCGTAGATCACCCCTTCCTTGTCCAGCAGGGAATCGAGGAACTGCGCGCCCTTGGCGATCCGCTGGCGCCAGGCGGCGTCGCTTTGCAGGCGCGTCGGCACCTGGCGGTTGGCCAGGGCCAGCACGTCTTCGATGCGCAGGGGGTGTTCGCCGAAGGTTACCGGCTCATGGGTCGAGGTCGTCATCGGTCTTCCAGAATGGGTAAAAGTTGAACCATTGTTGCGGGGCTTGCAGGCAGTACTGGCCCAGGCGCTCGGCGTAGCGGGCGGTCCACTGGGCGATCACCTGCTGGCGGTCATTGCGTTTCCACTGCACGGCGTCGGCGAAGGGCTCGAGGATCACCTGGTAGCGGCCTTGCTGTTTCAGGCACAGCAGCAGGTTGACCGGGCACTTGAGCAGCCCGGCCAGCAACCAGGGGCCCTGGGGGAAGGCGGCCGGGTGGCCGAGGAAATCCACCCGCACGTTGCGCCCGCCGTGCAGCGGCACGCGGTCCCCGGCAATCGCCAGCCATTCGCCACGATCCAGGCGCTGGCTCAGTTGCAGCATGATCGCCGGGTCCAGCTCGCTGACCTGGATCAGCCGCAGGTTGCTGGCCCCGGCTTCGCCCAGCAGGCGGTTGAAGCGTTCGGCGTGCTTGGTGTGCACCAGCACGTTCATGGTCACCTGCTCGCCCAGCTCGGCCAGGGCCCGGCACACTTCCAGGTTGCCCAGGTGCGCGCCCACCAGCATCTGCCCGCGTTCGCCGCGCAGTTGGTGGCGCAGTTGCGCCGGGTCGACGATCTCGATCTGTTCGATGCGCAGTTTGCCGTTCCACACGTCGAGCTTGTCCAGCAGGGCGTCGGCAAAAGCCATGAACTGGCCGAACACCCGCCCGTGGCTGGGGCGCAACTCGTCGCGCCCGCTCCATTGGGCCAGGTGCTGCTGGTACTGCCAGATGCTGCGCCGGGCCCGGCGGCCGAACAGGAAGAAGTAGAACACGATGGCGTACAGCACCGGGCTCAGCAGCCGGCGCCCCAGCACCCGCACGCCCAGGGCGGTGAGCTTCATCAGCCAGAAGCTGCCGCGCTCCTGATGGTCGGCCCAGTGTTCGTTGCCGGGCTCCTTGGGTTGCTCCTGGCTCATGGACGCCACCGGCGCCAGAGGATCAGCGGCAGGCGCGCCAACATGCCGAAGAACAGCTTGGCGTGCATCTTCGAGATCAGCGCGTTGTCATGGAACAGGCGAAAGTGCGAGAGGCCGTCCTGGGGATAGTGGACCCGGGTCGGCAGCCAGCGCATGGGCTGGTTGCGCCAGGCCAGGCGCACCAGGATCTCCGGATCGAAGTCCATGCGCCGGCCCAGTTGCACCGAGTCCAGCAGGGCCAGGGTCGGTGGCAAGGGGTAGACCCGGAAGCCGCACATGGAATCGGGAATCTGCAGTGACAGGCTGTTGATCCAGACCCACACGTGGGTCAGGTAGCGGGCATACAGGCGCCCCTTGGGCACGCTGGCGTCGTACTGTGGATAACCGCAGACCAGCGCCTCGGGGTGGGCCTGGGAGTGCTGGATGAAGTTATCCACATCCGTGAGGTCGTGCTGGCCATCGGCATCGACTTGCAGGGCATGGCTGAAGCCCAGCTGCGCGGCTTCGCGCAGGCCGGCCATGACCGCGCCGCCCTTGCCCTGGTTGATCGCCAGGCGGATCAGGAACACCTGGTCGAGGCCGGCCAGTTGCTCCAGCACCGCCGCGCATTGGGGGCTGCTGGCGTCGTCCACCAGGACACAGGGCAGGCCGCGGGCCAGGAGCGCCTCGACCACCGCCGGCACGGCGGTTTCATGGTTGTAGACCGGGATCACCGCGCAAGGCTTATGCATGGCAGCGGGCCCCTTCAGCGTAGACGCTGGCTTGCCAGCGAATCCCGGGCGCGACGCCGTACAACTTATCCACAGCTGGCCTCCAGGACGATCCGCCCGCTGGAGCAGGGAGCCCCGTCATTGAGGTAGGCGAAATACAGTTTCTGGCGCTGGGCATCGAAACGCAGGTTCAGCTGGATGCGGTCGCCGGGGCGTACCAGTTGCTGGAACTTCAGCACTTCCATGCCGGCGAAGCGGCCCGGCAGCTCCAGCAGTTGCTGGCCCAGGGCCAGGGCCCAGTCCACCTGCACCACCCCCGGCAGCACCGGGGTCTGGGGGAAGTGCCCGCTGAAGTACGCCAGGTCCGGCGGAATGGCCAGTTGCAGCTGCCACTCCTCCTCGTGCTGCCGTTGCTCCAGCACTTCCGGGGCTTGCGGGCGTGGAGCCAGCAGCAGGGCCTGGACTTGCGCCTGGGGCAGCTTGCCCTGGCTGTTCAGCGGCAGTTGCCGCACCAGGCGCCAGCGCCGGGGCAGGGCCAGGGCTTCGCAATGCCCGGCCAGGTGCTGGCGCAGGGCCTGGGTCAGGTGGCGCCGGCCCTGGTTGCGCAGGGCATGCAGGCCGGGCTCGCTGAGCACCAGCAGGGCGCCGAGGTAGGCGCGGTTGTCTTCGATCACCCCGAGTCGCGCTTCCGCCACCCATTCGTGGCTGGCCAGGGCCTGCTCAAGCATGGGCAGGGAAATGCGTTTTTCTTCCAGCTTGACGATGCGATCCAGGCGCCCCAGCAGTTCGAAGCGCCCGTCGGCGGCGATCCGCGCGGCGTCGGCCGTGTGTTCCACATGCCCGGCCGGCAGGTAGGGCGAGGCGATCAACAGCGCGCCGTCGGAATCCTGGCTCAGCCGTACATCGGCGAAGGGCTGCCACAGGCCTGGCCCCTGGCGCCAGGCGATGCCGCCGGTTTCCGAGCTGCCGAGGATTTCCGTCGGCCATTGCTGCAGGCGCTGGTGCAGGCCGCTGGCCGCTTCGGCGGGCAAGGCGCCGCCGGAGGAAAATACCCGCCGTACCTGGCTCAGGGCCGGCCAGTCGAGGTTGTCGCCCATGCGCTTGAGCAGGGCCGGGCTCGCCACCCAGGCAAACGTCGGGCACTCGCGGCTGGCCCGTTGCAGGTCTTCGGGAAATGGCAGCTGGCGGCGTACAAAAGGCCGCCCGACGCACAGTGGCCAGAGCACGCGGAACAGCAGGCCGTAGATGTGCTGGGTGGCGACGCTGCCGATGATCCAGGCCTGGCCCAGGTCGGCGCCCCACAGGTGTTCCAGGGCGACGACCTCGTTGGCCAGTTGCCGCAGGTTCTTCTCGATGCGCTTGGGTTCGCCGCTGGAGCCGGAGGTGCACAGGCTCAACTGGCAGGTGTCCAGGTCCAGCTCGGCCGGGGCCAGGGGGCTGGCCTGCAACTGGTGCAGGGGCGTGTCCTGGTCGGTCAGCCACAGGTCGACTTCGCTCGACCAGCGCTGGCGGGTCTGGGCTTGCAGGTCGGCGGGCAACAGCACGCTGGCCCCGGCACGCCAGGCGCCGAGCAGGGCCACCGCCAGTTCCACGGCGTCTTCCAGGTGCACCGCCAGGCGCCGTACGCCACGGGCTTGCAGGGCAGCGGCCAGGCTCAGGGCCTGTTCCTGCACGGCCCCCAGGTCGATGGCCGGCGCGGCGCTGACCGCTCGCGGCGTATGTAGCTTGAGCAACAGCTGCTCAAGGGGAATCCAGTTCATCTACGGCCTCTTACCCGTTGTCGTAACAGCCATTCAATGGCAAACAGCAGGCCCATCAGCCCGTAGGCGATCAGGCCGTTGTACAACGTCCACCAGCTCAGCGGCGCCCACAGGGTCAGGGCCGCGGCGAGCATTCCGTTACAGAGGAAAAACACGCTCCAGGCGACGGTCACCTGGCGCGTATAACGTATGGCCTTTTCCGGCAATTGCGGCTCGCTGATGCGGGCCAGGCGCTCTGCCACCGGGGGGCCGTATTTCAGGCTCAGGCCGAACAGGCCGAGCATGAAGGCGCTGATCAGCACCGGGTACCAGCGCAGCAGCGCCGGGTTGTCGAACCAGGCCAGCAGCAGGCAGAACGCGATCGCCGCAATGGCCATCCACAGGCTGCCGGGGCGGCGTTCGCCGGTCAGCGCCCGGGCCAGCCACAGGCCGCCCAGCAGCAGGCCGAACTGCCACGGAGCGAAATGCTCCATGCCGAAGTACACCGCGAAGGGGTAGAGCAGGCCGGCCAGCAACAAGCCCAGGCCGATCAGCCGGCTCATGCGGCCGGCTGGACCAGACGGTAGACCGCCTCGACCACGTCGTTGACGGTGCGCACCGACTTGAATTCCTCGGCGGCGATTTTCTTGCCGGTCTGGCGCTTGATGTGGTCGATCAGGTCGACCGCATCGATGCTGTCGATTTCCAGGTCTTCGTACAGGTTGGACTCGAGGCTGACGCGCTCGGGCTCCAGTTCGAAGAGCTCGACCAGGGCATCGCGCAGGGTGTTGAAGATATCGTCACGGGTTTGCATGGTCGGTTCTCAAGCTGCCTGTTTTGCAGTGACGAACGCCGCAAGGCTCGCCACGTTGCTGAAGTGGTTGCGGGTGTCCTTGGCGTCGGCGTCGATCTTGATGCCGTACTTCTTCTGGATCGCCAGGCCCAGCTCCAGGGCATCCACCGAGTCCAGGCCGAGGCCTTCGCCGAACAGCGTCTGGTCGTTGCCGATGTCCTGGGCACTGATGTCTTCGAGGCCCAGTGCGTCGATGATCAGCAGTTTGATTTCAAGCATCAGGTCCGGGTGTGTATCGCTCATCTCTGGCGAGCTCCTTAATGAAAAAATGGTGCAAGTGCTCATTGAGCTTGCGCGAAGCCTGGGGCGCCGGGCCCTGGGCTGCAAAGGTCTGTGGGTCTATATCGGCACCGACGTGAAAACTGAAGTGCACACGGCGTTGCGGGATGCGGTACCAGGGCTCGGCCTTGGTCAGTGTGCTGGGGCTGACCCGGATCACCACCGGGGTGATGATCTTCGCACCGCGCAGGGCAATGGCCGCCGCTCCCCGATGAAAGGCTGGAGCGGCACCCGGCTGGGTGCGGGTGCCCTCGGGAAAGACGATCAGGGTCTGGCCTGCCTGCAGCGCCCCGCAGGCACTGTCGAGCATGTCCATGCTGCCGTCGTTGCTGATGTACTGGGTGGCGCGCACCGGGCCGCGGGTGAAGGGGTTGTTCCACAGGCTCTGCTTCACCACGCAGTTGGCGTCGCGGACCAGGCCGATGAGGAACACCACGTCGATCAGCGAGGGGTGGTTGGCGATGATCATCTGCCCCGGTCGCCCGAGCCGCTCGGCGCCCTGGACCTCATAGGTGAGCACGCCGCTCCTGGCCATGAAGCGGATAAACAGCCAGAACAGCCGGCTGACGGTCTTGCGCGCCCGCTGGCGCTGGCGCTGGGCGTCGCCGGGCAGGCAGGCGAGCAGGGGGAAAATCACCAGGCGCAGGCACAAACCACCTATTCCGAACAGTGCAAAGCTCAGCGCCGTGGCCGTCAGGCGCCAGTAGTAGGCATTGCGGCCCTTGGCGCTCAGTGGTTGCGTTGCCAGGTCCATACACGATTCATCCAGGCATGTTGGCAAAAGGTCTGCGCGCCCAGCAGGGTACGCAGCAGATTCAGGGCGTGGGGCCATTGGGCCCTGGGCGTTTGACCGTCATGGCTGCCCAGGGACAACTGCCAGTCGTCGCCGGGGGTCAGCAGCAGGCCCAGGGCATAGGGGAACGGCACGTCGTCGATCCAGCTGGCATAGGCCTCGGGCGGTTGTTCCTCGGTGATCACCAGCAGTACATGGGGGGCGCCGTCGGCCAGCAGCGTGGCCGCCTCCAGCAGGCCATGCTCAAGGCCATCGCCGGCAGCGGCCAGGGCCGTCATTTCGCTGGTTTCGCCGCGCATGATCGACCACAGGCCGATCACTGCATTGTGTACCGAGAGGCTGAACTGGGTGGGCGACAACGGCTGCTCGGCGGCCAGGTCGCTGAGAATCTCGAAGGTGCGCGGGGTTTCGCCATGCCGGGAGATGAACACCAGCGGCAGTTGTTCCAGGCCCTCGGCCAGGGGCCAGCCGACGCTGAATGCCATGCGCGCCAGTCGGCTGAGACGGCGCCGCTGCATGGCGGGGAGAAAGGATACATCGGGGGCGGCATCGCTGTTTTCAGGCAGGGCCGGTTGACGGCTCCAGGCCTGCCAGGCGTCCACGCTTTCGAGCCCAGGGGCCCACGCACGCCATTGAGCGATGTTGAACTTGATCACTTGATTTCATCCCGCCCCTGCGGGCTTCCTTGACGCGGCATATCGCTTCGAACGGCGATTGGCCTGAGTGACGCGAATGCGTCAGTGGCGCGCATTATCCCGGTGCGACTGGCTTGTAGCAAATGCTCCTTGGCCTGTTGGTCGCAAAAGCGAAAAATCCGACGCGATGCGAGGTGTCTTTTTGCCACTATCTGAAGTCTTTCAGTCCCAGGTCGATCTCGGGGCCGACATTGCCCAGTGTTTGTGCCAGGGCTGCGGGCAAGGGAAATCTGTGTGGCAGCAAGGTAGCTAAGGGGCCGCGTGGCCTACTACACTCGGTGATCTTTGATACAGGGAGGTCTAGACATGCGGCGTGTGGTGTTCAATCAGAAAGGTGGCGTGGGCAAATCCAGTATTGCCTGCAATCTGGCGGCGGTCAGCGCCAGCGAGGGCTATCGCACCTTGCTGGTGGACCTGGATGCCCAGGCCAACTCGACCCAGTACCTCACCGGCCTGACCGGCGAGGACATTCCCATGGGCATTGCCGATTTTTTCAAGCAGACCCTGTCGTCCGGCCCCTTCGCCAAGAAAAACCAGGTGGATATCTACGAGACCCCCTTCGACAACCTGCACGTGATCACGGCCACCGCCGAGCTGGCGGACCTGCAGCCCAAGCTTGAGGCCAAGCACAAGATCAACAAGCTGCGCAAATTGCTGGATGAGCTGGCCGAGGATTACGACCGGATCTACCTCGATACCCCGCCTGCCCTGAATTTCTACGCGGTATCGGCGCTGATCGCGGCTGATCGTGTGCTGATCCCCTTCGATTGTGACAGTTTTTCTCGCCAGGCCCTGTACGGCCTGCTGGCGGAGATCGAAGAGCTGAAGGAGGACCACAACGAGGGGCTGGAGGTCGAAGGCATTGTGGTCAACCAGTTCCAGGCCCGGGCCAGCCTGCCGCAGCAGATGCTCGACGAACTGATCAGCGAGGGCCTGCCAGTGCTGCCGGTGTACCTGGGCAGCTCGGTGCGCATGCGTGAATCCCACCAGGCCAGCATGCCGCTGATCCACCTGGACCCACGACACAAGCTGACCCAGCAATTCGTCGACCTGCACAGCCTGCTGGAAAACGCCTGACCCTCAAGAGGCCATGAGCACAGGGTTTGGCCTGCGGCTCTTGGCGCTGCGTCAAATCCCCTGGCTGCGCAGCCAGCTCAACAATTGCGGTAGTGGCAAGGCACCGCTTTGCCGGGCTACTTCCCGGCCGTTCTTGAACAGGATCAGGCTGGGAATCGAACGGATGCCCAATTGCGCCGACAACTGCGGGTTGGCCTCGCTGTCCAGCTTGGCCAGGCGGCACTTGCCACTGAGCTGTGCGGCGGCTTGCTGGAAGGTCGGTGCAAAGGATTTGCACGGCCCGCACCAGTCTGCCCACACATCCACCAGCAACGGCAGGTCGCCCTTGATCTGGCTGGCGTAGTCGCCCTGTTTCAAGTCAAAGGGTTTGCTCAGCAAGACCTCGGCCTTGCAGCGCCCGCACTTGGGGTGGTCCCCCAGGCGCTCGGCGGGAATGCGGTTGAGGCCGTTGCAGTGCGGGCAGGGGATCAGCAGTGGGTCGGACATGGTCGGGCTCCGCAAACAGGGTAGAGCGCCTTAGATGGCGGCGCCCGGGGGCAATATCAAGTCGCAGCGGTTGGCTTGGAGCCGTTGCGGCTCCAGGGCTCATGCGCTGGGCGGGGCCAGTTCGACGCTGACCAGGCGGTCCATGGAGCGGCCGATGTAGAAGGTAAAGGGCCGCCCCAGCGCCATGGCCATGCCCTCGCACCTGCCCATGAAGCCGATGTGTTGCAACGGGGAAATCTCCCCGTCCTCGTGGTACTGCAGGCCCAGGGAGCCGACGCTGAAGCCGAGGCGGTCGGCCCGGCGGTCCGCTCGCGTGCCCCAGGAGGTCTTGATCGCGGACAGCTGGATGCGGTTGTCGAACAGCATCTGGTTGAGCGTGGGGTTGGCGAAAGTGATGTTGCCGAACAAGTATTGCGCCGGTTCGCGCTTGCCGTCTTTCCACTCCAGATACAGGTTGTAATCCCCTGTGCCGCTACCGGCCTTGCTGCCCATCTGGCTGAACGGCATGCCCGGCGCCTGGAGGGTGGCCTGGTATTGGCAGAACGCCTCGTTGGGCGTTCCGGTGGCCGCGAGCTTGCCGCTGATCAACTCCTCCATCGAGTAATGAAACAGCACGTCGGCGTATTTCACCGGCTCCAGCGCCAGGGAGAAGCGTCGCGGCAAGGCCATGGCCCTTTTGCGGTACTCGGGGGTGGTGTATCTCCCGGTTTGCGGGGCGATCTCCAGAACGGCTTCGAAGGTGCCGGCTGCGCGTGCCTCGACAATTTCGCTGAACAGCGCTTGCAGGCGCTGGCGCTGGGGTTCGGGCACGCTGCTGTCCAGGCTGATATGCAGGGTCTTGTCGTCCTTGCGGTCCATTTCCAGGCCGATGGCGTCGGGTTCGATGCCGATCCCGGCGGCCATCTGAGTGATGGCCTCTGCGAAGTACGGCACTATCCGGGCCTGCTGGGGGTTGCCCACTTCTTCCTGGAAATGCAGGGTGAGGTAGGTCTGCTTGCAGCCGGTCAGCAGCATCAGCAACAGGGCGGCAGTGGAGAGACGTCGGTTCAATGGAAATCCTCGTCGCATAGTGGCTGTTAGCGGTAATCGACGCTGGTCAGGCGATCCAGGGTCCGGCCCATGTGAAAGGTGAACGGCCGGCCCAGGGTCTGCATCTTCTGGTCGCACAGCGCTTGCAGCTCGTCCTTGCGGGTGTCGAAGGCCAGGGCCGAGGTCAGGGTCTGGACGCCGATGGAGCCGATGACGATGGCGAATTCGTCAAGGGGCACCGGGGCGGGCCGGGTGATCTTCGAGCTGGATGGCCAGGCCTGGACGGTTTTGTGCTGCAGGAGCCGGTTCAGGTCCGGGTCATCGAAATGCACCTTGAGTGGCACCTTGGCAATGCTGCCGCCGCGGGTCAGCAAGGAGATCAGGCCGCGCTCGCTGTTGTCCTGCTCAAGGGCTTCGTAGGCGATCAGTTTCAAGGGCCTGGGCATGGCCAGGCGCGCGGTGATCTTGCAACTGACCGGGCCTTCGATTTCGCTCGCGTTGACGATGGCCTGCATGCTGTCTTCGTAGCTGCGGTCCAGCAGCATGCCGAACTCCGGCTCGAACGCCAGGGTGGCGTCGATGTTGTCCGGCAGGTCGCTGGTGCCGGAAGGGGTGACCTTGGCATGGGCGTTGTCCAGCTCCAGGCGCAGGTTCATCGAGCTGGCATTTCGCGCGCTGACGACCTGTTCGAGGATGGCCTTGAGGCTGCCCCGTTGTTCCGGGCTCAGGGAGTAGTCCACCAGGCGCAGGTGAATGACCTTGTCGTCCTCCTTGTCCCGCTCCAGGGCGATGGCATCCGGGTCCAGGCCCTGGGCGCCGAGCGCGGTGTAAATGCTGTGTTTGTACGCCTCGTGCACCAACTGGTCGGAGTATTGCGGGCCGGCCTTGGGGTCGGAGCGCACCGACTCCTGGAAGTGCAGGGTGGCGAAGTCTTCCTTGCACCCGGCCAGCGACAGCAGCAGGGGCAACAGCAGCAGGTAGCGACGTTTCATGGCGGACTCTTGCAGGGCAGCGATGGTGGCAGGGCTCGGGGCATGGGCGAGCGGTGAAGGTGGCAGCCAGGCCGCCAGTGCGTCATGGGGCCAGGCGATGCCCGTTGAGGCCGATGACCACGGCGAACTTCTTGGCGATCACCACTTCGGCCTGGTTGTTGTCGGCCAGGAAGCTTTCCATCGGGAAGGGAAATTCCACGGGAATACCGGCGATCGACATATGTTTCACCGACTGGACCTGCAGTTCCAGCCCGTCGCTCGCGGTGCCGCCGCTAATCAGATAGACGCTGTCGCTGATTGGCTTGTAGGACATGCCGCCGCTGCCCTGGATGCGTTGCAGGCTGGCGGTCTGTTTGGCCAGCTCGTCCAGTTCGGCCTGGGTAATGCTGCGGTGCGCCTTACCGTGCAAGTGCAGGTCCTGCAGGTTCATGCGGTACTTGGCGCGGCGGCTCAGGTAGATGACGACCGAGACCAGGCTGAAGACGGCCAGGACGAGGGTGGCCAGGGTGAAGAACAGGTTCATGTGCATCCTTGCAGGTACTGGAAATCAGGGCGCGCATTATCCCTGCCCGTCAGTGGCGGGTCCATGCGCAATCCCAGGTTGAGCCAGTGCTGGACGGCAAGCGCCTGTTCAACCTGCGGCAGGTCCGCAGGTTGGCCTAGGGCTTGAAGGTATCGATGGACAGCTTCGCCCGACTCAGGACGAACAGCTGATTTCCAGGTGCTTGCCCCACTCCGGCGGGCGTTCGGCGTAGCTGTCCATGCCGGGCTGTTCCTCGAAAGGCTGGCTCAGCACCTGATGCAGGCGGCGCACTTCGCTGTAGTCCCCGGCTTCTGCGGCGTCGATGGCTTTCTGCGCCAAATAGTTGCGCAGGATGTACAGCGGGTTGACCGCGTGCATGCGCTCGCGGCGCAGGTCCTGGCCCTGGATCGGATCGCGGGCGACCCGTTCCCGGTACAGCTCGGCCCAGGCGTCGAAGCCGTTGCGGTCGACGAAGTCGTCCCGCAGCCGTGCCAGCGCCTGCTCCGGGGCGTGCTCCCCCAGCCGGCGGAAGAACAGGCTGTAGTCGACGCCGCTGTTCTGCATCAGTTGCAGCAGGCGTTCCACCAGCTTCTGGTCGTCATCCTCGGCCTGGGTGAAGCCCAGGCGCCGGCGCATCAGGTCCAGGTAGTGGGCCTGGTACAGCGGCAGGAACAGGCCCAGGCTTTCGCGCAGCGCCTCGACACTGATGAACGGCGTCAGGGCCTGGGCCAGGGCGTTGAGGTTCCACTGGCCGATGGGTACCTGGTTGCTGAAGGAGTAGCGCCCCTGATCGTCCGAGTGGTTGCAGATGAAGTGGGCGTCGAAATCGTCGAGGAAGGCGAAGGGGCCGAAGTCGAAGGTGATGCCCAGGATCGACATGTTGTCGGTGTTCATCACCCCGTGGCAGAAACCGTAGGCCTGCCATTTGGCAATCAGCTCGGCATTGCGCTCGACGATCTCGCGGAACATCGCCAGGTAGGGTTCAGGCAGCTCTTGGCACTCGGGGAAATGCAGGGCCAGCACATGCTCCCCCAACTGCTTCTGCTGCTCGGGTTTCTTGGTGTAGTAGAAATACTCGAAATGGCCGAAGCGGATATGGCTCGGTGCCAGGCGCAGGACCATGGCCCCGCGCTCCTGCTTCTCGCGCCAGACCGGAGTGTCCGAGCCGATCACGCACAGTGCGCGGCTGCTGGGAATGCCCAGGGCATGCAGGGCCTCGGAGGCAAGGAATTCGCGGATCGACGAGCGCAGCACCGCGCGGCCATCGCCCATGCGCGAATAGGGCGTCTGGCCGGCGCCCTTCAGGTGCAGGTCCCAGTGTTCTCCCGCCTGGTTGTAGACCTCGCCCAGCAGCAGCCCGCGGCCGTCCCCCAATTGCGGGTTGTAGGAGCCGAACTGATGCCCGGAATAGACCATCGCCCGGGGCTCGGCCTCGGCCCACAGCTTGTGCCCGCCGAACAGTTCGGCGAACACCGGGGTTTCGGCCACGGCCGGGTCCAGGTCCAGCAGCGCCATGGCGCCAGGGCTGGCGGCCACCAGCCGCGGGTTGTCGAGGGGTTCGGGCAGTACGTGGGTCGAGAAGGCGTCGCCCAGGCGGGCGAAGCGGTTGTCGAAGGTCAGTTCGTCGAGGGCTTTCAACGGCCATCTCCCAGCAGAATGTCCGAGTATTCTGCTGGGGAAAGAGGCCTTAGTCGAGTTTGCTGGCCGGCGGTTCCTGCAGCGGCTTGCCCTCGGCCACCGGGACTATGGTCTTGGCCTCGGGTTCGATGGGCACCATCTTGTATTCCTGGCCGTGGAGGTTCTTCAGGTAGACCTCCATCTGCCGGAACGAGATGTTGATGTGCTGTTTCTTGAACTCGCGGTTGATGAAACGGTTGACCTCGTCGACCACCGGGTTGCGGTCCCCCAGCTCGCGCACGTGCATGCGCAGCTCATGGTCCAGGGTGCTTTCACCGAAGTTCAGGAAGTACACATGGGGTTCCGGTTCCTTGAGTACCCGCGGGTTCTCCCGGGCAGCCTTGAGCAGCAGTTCCTTGACCAGGTCCAGGTCCGAACCGTAGTCGACACCGAGCTTGAGGGTCACCCGGGTGATGGTGTCGGTCAGCGACCAGTTGATCAACTGCCCGGTGATGAAGGTCTGGTTGGGGACGATGATGTCCTTGCGGTCGAAGTCGGTGATGGTGGTGGCGCGGATGCGGATCTTGCTCACGGTGCCCGACAGGTTGCCGATGGTGATGGTGTCGCCGATCCGTACCGGGCGCTCGAACAGGATGATGATGCCGGAGATGAAGTTGGCGAAGATCGCCTGCATGCCGAAGCCCAGGCCCACGGACAAGGCGGCCACCAGCCATTGCAGCTTGTCCCAGCTGACCCCCAGGGTCGACAGGGTGGCGACGAAACCTATCCCGGCGATGGCGTAGGACAGCAGGGTGGTGGTGGCATAGGCGCTGCCCTGGGCCAGGTCCAGCTTGGACAGCACCAGTACCTCCAGCAGGCCAGGCAGGTTGCGCGCCAGGGCGAAGGTGATGCCGACGATGATCAGCGCGCCGATGACGTCGCCGATGCTGATGGGCACCATGCTCATGTTGGCGCCGGTGCCGCTGGTGTATTCGTAGAGGGTGACATTGTCCAGGTAGGAGAACACCGTGATCAGGTCCGCCCATACCCAGTACAGCGCCGCCATGAAGCCGCCCAGCAGGGCCAGGCGGATCAGGCGCAGGGATTGCTCGTTGACCTTCTCGATATCCAGGGTCGGCTCTTCCACCACCGCCTCGCCGCTTTCCCCGGCTTCCTTGGCGGCCTGGCGCTTGCTCAGCGCGCGCTGGTAGGCCAGGCGCCGGGCCGCCACGCTCAGGCCGCGGACGAAGGTGGCCTCGATCACCAGCCAGAACATCAGCAGGTACAGGGTGTTGATCAGCCGGTCGCTGAGTTTCAGGGCGGTGTAGTAGTAGCCGAAGCACACGGCGATGAACAGGGCGATCGGCAGCAGGGTGAAGAGCACGCCCACGGCCTTGCGGAACAGCGAGGTGTTCTGGTGGGTCGGGCTGCTCAGCAGCAGGCGGCTCAGCAGCCAGGCCATCAGCGCATAGCAGGTCAGCACCACGGCGATGCCCAGCACGTCCTCGGCCAGGGCCGCGGGTTGGTGCTCGGCCACCGCCACCACGGCCACAAGTGCCAGGACCACCAGCCCCAGGCGGCGGACCCAGCCCTGGAGGAATTCCACCTGGGGTTTTTCCCAGCGGAAATGCAGTTCCGCCACGCCGCCGGGGGCGAGGATCCGATAGGCGGTATAGAACACCAGCCAGGCCTGGGCGATCTGCAGCAGCGCGGCGCCGAGGTTGGCGTTCTGCCCACGGGCGTCGATCTGCAGGGCGTAGCCGCACAGGGCCAGGACCAGGGTCACCGGCATCGCCAGGAGGATGTTCACCAGGATCGCCAGCGGTGTGTGCCACTGGCTGTCGCGTTTGAAATGACCGATGTCCTTGTGCACCTTGTTCAGGCGCGCATACAGGGCCTTGCGCCGCCACAGCAGGGCGCCGAACAGCAGCGCCAGGGGCAGGAACAGCAGTGGCCGCTGGGCCAGGCCGTCAGTCAGTTCGCTGAGGCTGGAGGCCCAGGGCAGGGTAGTGACCTGGCGCTCCAGGCGCACGGGGACGCTTTGCAGCCACTCGGCGTCCAGCGGCTTGTTGCTGGGGATCCAGAACATCTGCTCGTCGAGGGTCGCTCGCAGGCTCTGGGAAGTGCTGAGCAGTTGCTTCTGGTTCAACTGCAGGGTGATGGATTCATTGAGCAGCGCGCTCAGCTCGCGGTTCAGGCGCTCCAGCAGGTCGGCGCGGGTGATGGCGAGATCGATCAGGGTCCGGCGCAGTTGTGGCGTGACCTGTTCCGGGGGTTGGTTCTTGAGCAGGTTGTCGACGTAGGTGCTGGGGCTGCCCAGCAGCTCGCGCTGTTGATTGACTTCGAACTGATAGAGGCGGATGTCGGCGATTTCGTCCGCCAGGTCGCGGTCCAGTTTCAGGCGCGGCAGGGCCTGCTTCTGTTTATAGAGGATCTTCGACAGCAGCAGGCTGCCCTTGAGCACGTTGATCTGCTCGTCCAGGGCCGCATCGCTCTGGGTCACGCTGTCCAGCTGCTGCTTGGTCAGCAGGTTCTGCTGGGTCAGTTCGTTGAGGCGGTCGGTGCTTTTGAGCAGGTAGTCGGAGAGCCTGAGGTTGCTGGCGCTCTCGGTGGCCAGCAGGCTGCTGCTCCCGGCCTTCTGCGCCTCGATGGACTGCTGGGTCACGGTTTCCTGGGACTGGGCCAGGCGCTTCTGGTTGATCAGGGTCTGCAGGTCCTGGATTTCCTGCTCCAGGCGCGCGGTCTTTTCCATCAGCAGGTCATGCTGGCTACTGCCCAGATCCTGCAATTGGCTGTTGCCGGCCAGTTCCTGGCGGCGCAGGGGGATCAGCGCGTTGATCGCTGCCAGCTCGGCGTTGAGCAGGTTGCGCTGGTCGGCGCTGAGCAGCTTGCCGCCGTCCTTGCCGGATTTGAGTGCGGCGTTGATCTGCAGGATGCGCGTCTGGCTGCTGCTGATCTCCGCCTGGGCGCGCTCGGGGCGGGTCTGGGCGGTAATGTCCAGGGTATTGGCGTCGGCCAGGGCCTTTTGCAGGTCGCCCTGCAGGCTGGTGCGCTCGGTCAGCAGCTGTTCGAGCTGCGATACCGGCAATGAGCCGTAGCGCTGGATCACCGGGACCACTTTGCTGGCTTTCAGGCGGGCCAGTTCGCGCTGGTTTTCCGATGTCTGGCGCGGGGCATTGCTCAATTGCTGCTTGAGATCGCTCAGGCGCTGCTCATAGTTCTGCTTGTTGGCCAGCTGGTTCAGGGTGTTCTGCAGCAGGGTCTGCAGGGCCTTCTGGTCGGCCTCCGGCAGTTTGCGCTCGGCGATCTTGTCCAGGCTCTGCTGGACCGCCTCGGCGCTGGGCGGGTCACCGCCCTGTACCGCGCCGACAGAGAGGCTCAGGCCCAGCAGGGCAACAGCGAAAAATTTACGCAGGATAGGCATAGAGGTCGGTCAAGCAAGTAGGAATAGGGGGCGCCATGCCGGGGGCTGACGCGTTCCGCAGTTTAGAGGAAGAGTCCGGGGCCGGGGCGACTTCCTTCGGGGAATCTGACGCCGACCTTGCCGATCTTGTTCCCGTCCATCACGGCCACGGTCCAGATGGTGTTGTTCCATTCCACCTGGTCGCCGACCACCGGTGCACCACCGACCTTCTGGGCGATGAAGGCGCCCAGCGGCATGTCTGCGTCCTGGCCGTCGAGCTTGAGCCCGTAGAGCGCCGAGACCGCGCCCAGCTGGGCATCGCCCTCGAGCACGAAGTCACCGAAGAAGCGCAGGTCCAGGCCGCGTTCCGGAGCCTGGCTGAAGAGTTTGCCCAGGGCCGGGAGGTTGTGTTCATGGCCGATCACGCACAGCAGATCGTCGGCTTCGAGCACCGTACTACCCGACGGATGGAGCAGTTGCTGGCCACGAAACAGTGCGGCGATGCGCGTGCCCTCGGGCATTTTCAGCTCCCGCAGGGCGGCGCCGATGCACCATTTCTCCGCCCCCAGGCGGTAGACGAACAGCTCCCACTCGCTGGTGACGTGGACTTCCAGGGCCGCCCGGGAGATCGGTGCCGGCTCCGGTGGAACCGTCACCTTCAGCCACTTGGCCACCCACGGCAGGCTGGTGCCCTGCACCAGCAGCGAGATCAGGACGATGAAGAACGCCAGGTTGAAGTACAGCTGGGCATTGGGCAGCCCGGCCATCAGCGGGAACACCGCGAGAATGATCGGTACCGCACCGCGCAGCCCGACCCAGGAAATGAAGGCCTTTTCCCGGCCATGGAAGGCCTTGAACGGCGCCAGGCCCACCAGCACCGACAGCGGTCGGGCGAACAGGATCATCCACAGTGCCAGGCCCAGGGCCGGCAGGGCGATGGGCAGCAGGTCGTGGGGGGTGACCAGCAGCCCCAGCACCAGGAACATGCCGATCTGTGCCAGCCAGGCCATGCCGTCGAGCATGTGCAGGATGCCGTGGCGGCTGCGTACCGGGCGGTTGCCGATCACCAGGCCGCACAGGTACACGGCGAGGAAGCCGCTGCCGTGCAGGGCGTTGGTCAGGGCGAACACCACCAGGCCGCCGGCCACCACCAGGATCGGGTACAGACCGGTGGCCAGGTGGATGCGGTTGACCAGTTGCAACATCAGCCAACCACCGCCCAGGCCGATCACCGCGCCGATGCCGAACTCGCGGATCAGGTCCGTCAGCAGGCTCCAGTGCAGGCCGGTGTGGCCGCTGGCGAGCATGTCGATCAGGGTCACGGTGAGGAACACCGCCATTGGGTCGTTGCTGCCGGATTCGATCTCCAGGCTGGCGGTGACCCGCTCGTTGAGGCCCTTGCCCCCCAGCAGCGAGAACACCGCGGCGGCGTCGGTGGAGCCGACGATGGCGCCGATCAGCAGGCCCTGGATCAGGTTGAGGTCGAACAGCCAGGCGGCTGCCATGCCGGTCAGGCCAGTGGTGATCAGCACCCCCACCGTGGCCAGGGACAGCGCCGGCCACAGGGCCACGCGGAAACTCGCGACCCGGGTACGCAGGCCGCCGTCCAGCAGGATCACGGCCAGGGCCAGGTTGCCCACCAGGTAGGCGGTCGGGTAGTTGTCGAAGATGATGCCGCCGCCGTCCACCCCGGCGGTCATGCCCACGGCCAGGATGATCACCAGGATCGGGATGCCCAGGCGCGATGAAAGTGAACTCACCAGAATGCTCGCACCTACCAGCAACGCGCCGATCAAGAACAGGCTGTTGATGGTCGTCGCATTCAAAGGCAGTACTCCAGGGCGAAAAAGGCGGGCGCAGGCTGACCATGCAGTCTGCGTGCCAGCGATTCTAACCTGTTGAAATACGCCACTGTCAAAAAGCTTTTGGCGACAGTGGCGGATTCCCCAGGTGCGAATTCCGGCGCCGTTTTACCGGCGCCATCCAGGGCTGGCGGGGTGTTTCAGAGGCGGAAGCGGGCAACCATGCCGTTGAGGTCCACGGCCAGGCGCGACAGCTCGTTGCTGGCTGCACTGGTCTGGTTGGCACCGGTGGAGGACTGCACCGACAAGTCGCGGATGTTCACCAGGTTGCGGTCCACTTCCCGGGCCACCTGGGCCTGTTCTTCAGCGGCGCTGGCGATCACCAGGTTGCGTTCGTTGATCTCGATGATGGCGCTGTTGATGGTGTCCAGGGACAGGCCGGCACCTCGGGCGATATTCAGGGTCGATTCGGCGCGTTCGGTGCTGTTGCGCATGGA